>NZ_CP034439.1:37500-1347500 GCF_003952205.1 Pseudoalteromonas sp. Xi13 | reverse complement strand
ATTGCATTTAATTTATACCCATAAGAACCCCACATTAAAAACACATGTTACCCACAAAAGCCTGTGGATAAGACTGCTTTTTTGCTTTTAAAACTAAACTCTTTTGATTTGTTATGGTAAGTTGCCAGCACTTTTTCAACTCATGTACTTAGGTAGTATTCATGACAGATATAATAAATAGTATAAGTGCCTTACTTTGGGGCCAAGTTCTCGTCTACTTATTAATAGCAGCAGGTGTCTTTTTTACCATTCGGTTAGGCTTTATTCAATTTGTACAATTCCCTCATATGTTTAAAGTGATGTTTGGCTCACGTAAATGTGGTGGAGATGAGATTTCTTCTTTTCAGGCTTTTTGTACTTCTTTAGCGGCGCGTGTTGGAACAGGTAATATGGCCGGTGTTGCCGTGGCACTTTATTTAGGTGGCCCTGGGGCTATATTTTGGATGTGGTTGATTGCTTTAATAGGTATGGCAACTAGCTTTGCAGAAAGTACGTTAGCGCAAGCTTATAAAACTAAAGACGCTGATGGCAACTTTAGAGGCGGCCCTGCTTATTATATGGAGCGTGGTTTAGGCAAACGCTGGATGGGTGTGTTGTTTTCATTATGCTTAATTTTAGCCTTTGGCCTGGTATTTAATGCTGTACAGTCAAACTCTATTGCTGCCGCATTTGAAGTAGCGTTTGATGTACCTAAGTATATAGTAGGCATTGCACTTGTAATTGGCTCTGGCATCATTATTTTTGGTGGATTAAAAACAATATCACGCTTTGCCGAAATGGTTGTTCCATTTATGGCGCTTGCCTATTTGCTAGTTGCTATATATGTATGTGCGATTAACTTTACTGCCCTGCCTGATGTTATTGTACTTATAATAAAAAGTGCTTTTGGTTTAGAGCAAACAGGCGCCGGTGCAATTGGCTATGGTGTAACGCAAGCTATGATCCAAGGTATTAAGCGCGGTTTGTTTTCAAACGAAGCCGGTATGGGTAGCGCAGCCAATGCCGCAGCAACGGCAACACCTTATCCACCGCACCCAGCCTCGCAAGGGTATGTGCAAATGCTAGGTGTATTTATAGATACTATTGTGATCTGTACAGCCACTGCCTCATTAATCTTACTGTCTAATCAACTTGTGCCTGAATCGGGTGTATTAGGAATAGAGTTAACGCAAGCCGCACTACAAGAGCACGTAGGTGACTGGGGTACTTACTTTATTGCCATTGCCATTTTGTTTTTTGCATTTACCTCTATTGTCGCGAATTACTCATATGCCGAAACAAACCTAATGTTTTTAGAGCACAACTCTACTAAAGGAATGTTTATATTTAGATTACTTGTATTAGGTATGGTTATGTTTGGTGCCATTGGTGAACTAGGTATTATTTGGACACTTGCTGACATTTCTATGGGTCTTATGGCTATTGTAAACGTGGTTGCACTGTTTATGCTTTCAGGCGTTGTTGTGTGGTTATCAAAAGATTACAACGCGCAAAACAAGCAAGGTGTATTACCTACGTTTGACAAAGACAAGCACCCTAAGCTTGCTAAAGAGGTTGATCCTAACGCGTGGAAGTAACGCTAAATTAAAAATTATTAAGCGAGCATTAGCTCGCTTTTTTTTGCCTTTCAAACTATATAAAAATTTATTAATGTATTTCAGAGATATATACCATAATTAAATATCAGTAATAGGCGCTTTTTGATTTACTTACGTACTATAAAATTGAAGTTTGTTATCTATAATATAAAGGAGTCATGATGGATGACCAATTGAACAAATACAGTATTGACACTACCGATTATCAGGTAGGTCAAGATAACGTACAAAAATGGGGGTTTGATGTTCATAACCCAGTGTTTGGAATAAGCGCATTTTTAGTCATACTATTTGTTGCCCTTACCTTATTACTTGACCCTGAAGTGGTCAGGGAAGCACTTACCTCAACTAAAGATGCCATTATCAATAAATTTGATAGCTACTTCATGTTGATTGCTAATGGTTTCGTATTATTTTGCTTTGCACTTGCGCTCTCCCCTCTGGGTAAAATTCGCTTAGGGGGTGTTGATGCAAAACCTGAACATGGTTATCTCTCATGGCTGGCAATGTTATTTGCCGCAGGAATGGGGATTGGTTTACTATTTTGGGGTGTTGCAGAGCCCGCAGCCTATTATACTGATTGGTATTTAATGCCAATGAACGCAGAGCCAAATACCCCAGAAGCGCACTCTTTAGCCATGGGCGCCACCATGTATCACTGGGGCTTACATGGTTGGGCAATTTACGCCATTGTTGCACTTAGCTTAGCGTTTTTTGCTTACAATAAAGGCCTTCCTTTATCTATACGCTCCGTGTTTTATCCCTTATTTGGCGATCGTGCATGGGGCTGGCTTGGTCACGTTATTGATATACTTGCTGTACTTTCCACGCTTTTTGGTTTAGCAACGTCTCTTGGTTTAGGGGCACAGCAAGCAACAAGTGGTATTAATTATTTAATGGGCACTGACTACGGCACCGCTTTTCAAATTACAGTTATAGCACTCGTTACCTGTATTGCTATTGTTTCTGTTATTAAAGGCATTGAAGGGGGTGTGAAAGTACTTAGTAACATCAATCTTATATGTGCATTTATTTTACTTGTAGCCATAATATCGCTTACTTTTAGTGACTCAATCACAGCAATATGGTTTACCTTTGGTGCATATGTAGAACATATGGTTCCGCTTAGTAATCCGTTTGGCCGTGAAGATGAAGACTGGATGCATGCCTGGACAGTATTTTACTGGGCATGGTGGATATCGTGGTCGCCGTTTGTAGGAATGTTTATTGCCCGCGTTTCTAGAGGCCGTACCGTGCGAGAATTTTTATTAGTCGTCATTGGCCTGCCAACACTATTAAGCTTAGTGTGGATGGGGGTATTTGGTAATTTAGCGATTTCACAAATTATTGATAAAGTAGGCCCACTTGGGCAAAACGGGTTAACCGATATCTCTGTAACGCTATTTCAGGTTTATGAGCAGCTTCCGCTTAGTGGCCTTATTAGTGTGATCTCAATTGTGCTTGTTTTAGTGTTTTTTATTACCTCTTCTGATTCTGGTTCACTTGTAATAGATGGCATAACCGCTGGCGGAAAAATTGATGCGCCGGTACCACAACGTATATTTTGGGCATCGATTGAAGGGGCAATAGCCGCCGTATTACTGTGGGTAGGTGGCTCTCAGGCCTTGCAGGCTCTGCAATCTGGAGTAGTAACCACTGCTTTACCTTTCTCAATTGTGCTTATTTTAATGTGCGTTGCGCTTATTCAAGGTTTAATGAGCGAATACCCCATTTATAAGGCACAAACAAAGTTATAGCATTATGTACTTTAGCAAAGCGGCCTTGTGTCGCTTTGCTTTGCACTTTATTTCCTCCCTTACCTACACTTCAGCTAATACATTAACGAACGTATTTAATTATCAAACTGTTTAGCTTTGGCAATACACCTCTAAAACACGTTGTTTTAAATAAATAGAGCGCACATATCAGCGCATAACAACCAATTGCTATTAGTTGCACCTTTAGCTATCAAGTTTATATCATCAGGTAGTCGCGTATGTATGCAAAATTGCTTTGATGGAACTGAATTGGATGTAAACGGCGTTAAAAGTACCCTATATCAGCAGCAAAGGGGTATAGGGAAAGTAATGTAGGTTTAATCAACTAACGCTAACGTACAACAATACGTATGCTTTGCTTTAAGCACGATTGTCTGCCTTAAAATTAGTCACTTAATTAAGCCAAGTGCTATTAATTTTTAAGGAATAGGCAAAAACATAAACAAAGTGATTGTTATATAACAGATGGGTATTTATTTAAAATAGGGAATATTCATTTACTAAAAGGACTTTAGTAAAAGTGGTGCCCGAGGCCGGACTTGAACCGGCACGACTTGTTAGTCGAGGGATTTTAAATCCCTTGTGTCTACCAATTCCACCACTCGGGCATCGAGTTTGCTATTTAAAGCATGTGGAGTAATTAAATGGAGGCGGAACCCGGAGTCGAACCGAGGTGGACGGATTTGCAATCCGCTGCATGGCCACTCTGCCATTCCGCCTTAACGCTTCCAAATAATTTGGAGCGGCACACGAGGCTCGAACTCGTGACCTCGACCTTGGCAAGGTCGCGCTCTACCAACTGAGCTAGTGCCGCGTTAAACTTTTTATTAATATTTTATCTAACTTTCAATTATCTTGGTAGAATAATTAAAAGTGGTGCCCGAGGCCGGACTTGAACCGGCACGACTTGTTAGTCGAGGGATTTTAAATCCCTTGTGTCTACCAATTCCACCACTCGGGCATCGAGTTTGCTATTTAAAGCAAGTGGATAAAACTAATATGGAGCGGCACACGAGGCTCGAACTCGTGACCTCGACCTTGGCAAGGTCGCGCTCTACCAACTGAGCTAGTGCCGCATCATATTAATTCTAAATTTAATTACATAAACTAATTTATGTAACATTGTTTTTATAAATTACACTTGGCGATGTAATTAAACCACAAAGTGGTGCCCGAGGCCGGACTTGAACCGGCACGACTTGTTAGTCGAGGGATTTTAAATCCCTTGTGTCTACCAATTCCACCACTCGGGCATCGAGTTTGCTATTTAAAGCATGTGGAGTGTTGAATGGAGGCGGAACCCGGAGTCGAACCGAGGTGGACGGATTTGCAATCCGCTGCATGGCCACTCTGCCATTCCGCCAAACCGTTGGACAACCTAATGAAAACTTGGAGCGGCACACGAGGCTCGAACTCGTGACCTCGACCTTGGCAAGGTCGCGCTCTACCAACTGAGCTAGTGCCGCATTATTATTTAATTATCTGCGTTATTCAACACCTTGCGATGTTTACGCTGCTAACTAAGTAACTTTAGTTTTCTTTATCTTAGGGGCTATGCCCTCTCAACACGGACGCATTCTACAGAGATTATTAAACGCGTCAACACAAAAAATGCCACTTTTGAACTGTTTGATTATTTTTTATCTAAAACGGTGCGTTATTAGACGTTTACAATCAATTTTTGGTCAATTCACTCCATGCAGCCATTAAATATTGCACCATAGAGCTCAGTGTTAAATAGGTGGCTATATACAATAAAGCAAAACTTAAATAGATCATCCACGTATCGTATTGCCAAATTAGGCCAATAATCGCCAGCATTTGCGCCGCGGTTTTTATTTTGCCCATATTTGATACCGCAACGTTTCCACGTTTGCCTTGTTCGGCCATCCATTCACGTAATGCAGATATCACTATTTCACGGCTAATAATAATAAGTGCCGGAATCGTCATATACATAGACTGATAATGATCAGAGAGCGCAACAAGTGCAGCACACACCATAACCTTATCGGCTACAGGGTCTAAAAACGCACCAAAAGGCGTAGATTGCTCTAGCTTTCGTGCTAAATAGCCATCAAGTATATCGGTGATTGATGCAAGCCAAAAAATAAAAGCGGCAGCAAAAAACGCCCAGCTATAAGGCAAGTAAAATATCACCAAAAATATGGGGATAAGAAAAAGTCTAAAGGTTGTGAGTGTGTTTGGAATATTCCACATAACTACTTGGATATGTCTTTTTTTCTATATTCGCATGAAGGGCTAGCCCTTGTCATGCAAATGGTTAAATATCTTCTCAGCCATGTCAGGACTGATCCCAGGAACTTTCTTTAACTGTTCTATATTAGCAGCTTTTACCCCTTGCATGCCCCCTAAATATTTTAATAATGTTTGGCGGCGCTTAGAACCTACTCCGTTGATCTCTTCTAATAATGATTGCGTGCGCTGTTTTTGGCGCTTATTACGGTGCCCTGCAATGGCAAATCGGTGCGACTCATCGCGAATATGCTGGATTAAATGAAGTGCTGGCGCATCCGAATCCATAGGAATCGTTTTTCGCCCGCCATCAATTAATAAGGTTTCAAGGCCTGGCTTTCTGCTTGTGCCTTTTGCTACACCTACTAACAGCGGCATTTTAGCATGTGGCCACGTGGCAAAATACTGCTCTGCACGGCCTAGTTGCCCTTTACCACCGTCAATGAATATAACGTCAGGGATTTTGTCTTCATCTACCACTTTGTTGTAGCGTTTGTTCAGTGCAAACTCCATTGCCGCGTAATCATCACCGCCGGTTATACCCGTTACGTTGTAGCGTCTGTACTCTTTGTTATTTGGCCCTTGCGAATCAAATACTACACAACTGGCTACTGTGTTCTCCCCCATGGTATGGCTGATATCAAAACATTCCATTCTGTTTATATCATCTAAGCCTAGGGTCGCTTTTAATTGTGCATAACGTTTGTTTATAGAGTCTTGCGTACTTTGTTTAACGGTAATGCTGTTTAATGCGTTTTTATTAGCAAGCTGAAGGTATTGTGCTCGCTCTCCGCGGGTAACCACTTTAAGCGATACTTTACGCTCACTAATTTGCGTAAGAGCTTCACTCAATGCGCTACTTTCTTCAATCTCGAACGGTAAAATAATTTCTTTTGCTATGCGCCCTGTCGCACCAGGCGCTAAATAATATTGCCCTAAAAACGAAGTGAGTATTTCCTCTTGTCCCGAATCTTTAGGCACTTTTGGAAAATAGGTTTTACTGCCTAGCACTTTATGATCACGGATCATTAATAAATGAATCCCGTTTAATCCATTTAAGTGCGCAAAACCTACCACATCCATTTCAGCAAAATTACCTGAAATAGACTGCTGCTCCTGCATTTTGCGCAGTAGCATAATTTGGTCACGCACTTTAGCTGCGAGCTCAAAGTTAAGGTCTTTACTCGCCGCTTCCATTTTTTTTATTAAATCGGCTATAACTTCGTGCGACTTACCTGTTAAAAACTTACGTACATAATCAACTTGTTCGCCGTACTCTTGCTCTGTCACTTTATTAACACACGGTGCTGAGCAGCGCTTTAGCTGATACTGTAAACACGGGCGGCTTCTGGCACGGTAATAGGCATCTTCGCACTGACGTACAGGAAATATTTTTTGCATTAAACGCAAACTTTCCGACACTGCGCCAGCACTTGGGAAAGGCCCAAAGTACTCGCCTTTTACCTTGCGGCTGCCTCTATGAAAGGCTAAACGCGGATGTTTATGACTGGTAAGTAATATATAGGGGTATGACTTATCATCACGTAATAAAATGTTATAACGCGGCTGATATTTTTTTATAAGGTTGTTTTCAAGTAGCAGGGCTTCGGTTTCGGTGTTTGTGAGCGTAACTTCAATATCGCAAATATTACTCACTAACACACGGGTTTTACTGTCGGTTAGATTAGATCTAAAGTAGCTACTTACTCGTTTTTTTAAGTTTTTAGCTTTACCGACATAAATAACTTGTTGTTCACTATCAAGCATACGGTATACACCCGGTTCACTTGATAGCGTTTTTAAAAATTGGGCGTGATCGAATTCAGACATAAATTAAAAAATTAATGAGATACGTCTATATCAATCATTTTATGGCGAATAGCCAAATGAGTAAGCTCAACGTCGCCCCCTACGTTTAATTTTTCAAACATACGGTAACGGTAGCTGTTCACTGTTTTTGAGCTTAAATTTAAGCGCTCTGCAATATCTTGAGCTTTTTCACCTTTGGTGATCATTAGCATAATTTGTAGCTCGCGCTCAGATAAGCTTTGAAAAGGGTTTTCATCGGTACGCCCTGTTACTTGTGCAAGGGCAATTTGTTGTGCAATTTCTGGGGCGATATAACGCTGGCCTGCATGAACAGACCGTATAGCACGAACCATTTCATCAGAGCCTGCACCTTTGGTTAAAAAGCCATGCGCGCCAATTTGCATCACTTTTGATGGAAACGGGTCTTCGCAATTAACCGTAAGCACAATAATTTTTACATCTGGGCAATAGCGACAAATCTTTTTAGTGGCCTCTAAGCCACCCATGCCAGGCATGTTCATATCCATTAATACAATATTAGGTGCGTGCTGGCGACAAAACTGTACCGCAGCCTCTCCATCTTTAGCTTCGCCTACCACTTTAAAACCACGTACATCATCTAATATACGTTTTATACCAGTTCGTACCAGCTCATGGTCATCAACTAAAAGCACATTAATCAATGTAATACCCTCATTAACCTAACAATACGCGACAAACAATCTAATTTGCCACATTACCACAGTTAAAGCGAAACAATAACTAATATTATTGCTTCGCTTTAGGTGTACTCATCTTTTAGCATTATTTTACTACTGCTAAAAACCAGTACTTTAGTTTTTTATGACGCTGCTTTTTCGCTAAAACGGTCTACCCATAGGGCAATAATACCATCGCCTGTTACATTACACGCAGTACCAAAGCTATCTTGCGCAAGGTAAAGTGCAATCATAAGTGCAACAGCGCCTTCGTTAAAGCCAAGCATACTAGTTAATAAACCGAGCGCCGACATTACTGCTCCACCAGGTGCACCTGGCGCTGCAATCATTACTACCCCTAACATCATAATAAACGGCAGCATCCCCATTAAAGAAGGTACTTCCATGCTTGGCGATAAAAACATGACGGCCATTGCACACGTCACAATCGTAATGGTAGAACCCGATAAATGAATAGTAGCGCACAGTGGCACTGTAAAGTTTGCTACATCTTCTTTTACGTTATTTGCTTTGCTTGATTGCAAAGACACCGGAATGGTTGCCGCGCTCGACATTGTCCCCAGTGCTGTAAAGTAAGCAGGAAGCATATTTTTAACGAGCTCCAACGGGTTACGTTTAAGTAATATCCCCGTAGAAACATATAATACGGTTAGCCACAGCCAGTGCATTACAAGTGCAGCAATAAGCACAACACCAAAGGTTTGCAATGTATCGACCACGGTCCCTGCTACGGTCATTTCTGCAAATACACCTGCAATGTAAAATGGTAATGCCGGAATAATTACTTTAGATAATAAAGCATCGATTACATCGCGACCCTGATCAGATACTTTTTTAAGTGTTTCTAATTCAAGTTGGCTCATGCCAATACCAAACACAAATGCAGTCACAAGCGCTGTCATTACACCCATCAGCGGTGGAATTTCTAAATCAATAAAACTGCCAATTTCAGTGGCAACTTCGGCTTCAAACGTAATATTGCCACTTAGCAGTGGAATAACCGCACTCACTAATAAAAAGGCAAGCGTACCTGCAATTACTGTAGAGCTATAAGCAAAGCCAACGGTTTTACCTAATAAATGGCCAGACCCTTTAGGCAAGCCCGCAATGCCCGAAGCAATAAAAAATAAAATAATTAATGGGATGGTAAAAGAAATAAGTTGGCCAATAAGTTCTTTAACAGTAAATAAAAGCTCAACACCTGTAAGAGGCACATAAAGCCCGACCAAAATACCGGCCACAATACCGGCAATTAATTTTAAGATTAACTTCATTGTGATTGCTTAGTTGAATATAGATAGAGTGTTTTTAACATGTTTTAGGCGCATTGTGTGATAAAAGTATTCAAGTTATATTCATGTGCGCAAATAACACACAAAAACATCGCAATAATTAGCCTACTCTGAGCATTTTTTAACTACGTGGCGAAATTTACTCTTTAAATTTAAAAATGAGCCCGCATCTTTAATAACTAAAGCAACAATAATAACTAATTTTTATTTCGGCTGGTTATAAGCCCAATAGATATATGTTATAGCCAAACTTTACTTTAGTTTTTTTAAACTCGCAGTAAAGTGTATTTATATAGTTAATAGCAAAGGCTATTAACACATTGATCAGATTGTATCCAAAGGAACATTATGTCTACTATTTTTGAAGATAACTCACTAAGCATTGGTAATACACCACTGGTAAAACTTAATCGCGTAACAGGCGGAAACGTTTACGCTAAAGTAGAATCGCGTAATCCTAGCTTTAGTATTAAATGTCGTATTGGTGCATCAATGATTTGGGAAGCTGAAAAATCAGGTCAGCTTGTTGAAGGTAAAGAACTAATTGAACCTACATCGGGTAATACAGGTATTGCCCTTGCATTTGTTGCAGCAGCACGTGGTTACAAATTAACACTTACCATGCCAAATACAATGAGCCTAGAGCGCCGCAAACTATTAAAAGCATTAGGCGCTAACTTAGTGCTTACAGATGGCGCTAAAGGTATGAATGGCGCAATTGAAAAAGCAAAAGAAATTCAAGCAACAGATCCAGAAAAATACATTTTATTACAACAGTTTGAAAACCCAGCTAACCCTAAAATTCACTTTGAAACAACCGGCCCAGAAATTTTTGAAGCGCTTGATGGTAAAGTAGACTTTTTTGTAGCAGGCGTAGGCACTGGCGGTACTATTACAGGTGTTAGCCGTTACCTTAAAAATGAAAAAGGCCTAGATGTTAAAGCGATTGCAGTTGAGCCAACTAACTCACCTGTTATTAGCCAAACGCTTGCAGGCGAAGAAGTAAAACCAGGTCCACATAAAATTCAAGGTATTGGCGCAGGGTTTATTCCTGGAAACCTTGATTTAAGTGTGATTGATGGTGCTGAGCAAGTATCAAACGAAGATGCTATTGCCATGGCTCATGAGCTAATGAAAAAAGAAGGTATTTTAGTGGGTATTTCATCAGGCGCAGCTGTTGTTGCCGCTAAACGCCTTGCTGAAAAGCCAGAAAACGCTGATAAAAATATTGTGGTGATTTTACCAAGTGCCACAGAGCGTTACCTGTCTAGCCCAATGTTTGCTGAAGAATTTAGCGAGCAAGAATTAGTACAGTAAACTTCTCTCCTTGAGATACTTAAAAGGATGCTTATGGCATCCTTTTTTATTATTTATGATTCAATTTTCTATTTATTCCCCAGTGCTGCTTTACATCTTGTTTAATTAACCACACACTTTAAAAAAACTAATTAAAAACATTCAACATGAAAAAAATAACAGCTTATTTAAGTTTTATCGTATGCTTATTTTTAGCCGCCTGTGGCGATAGCGTACAAACGCTGGGCGACTCACCGGGCGATACAGCCACCGCTTACTTTGATGCATTGTATAATCAAAAAGATTTACAAAAAGCCAGCACAATGGCCACCCCTAACCTAAGCCGGATTATGAAATCCTATGGCACCGCTAAGCAATTTGCCCGCAACTTAGTAAACCTGCAATACGATGAAGTAGTAATTGAAGTCGATATGACCAACATGAGCGTACGCGAACAATATGGCGATAACGCCAAAATAAACCTCATTTTTACAGGCTACTTTAATGGCGATAAAGTCGATGATATGCGCAGCGTTAAAATGCTTCGTAAAAAAGGGAAATGGTATATAGATAAAATAGTTGCAGACCCTTACGCACGCTAACTTATACACCACAAAAAAGGCCTTACACATGTAAGGCCTTTTTGCGTTTAGCGCTTATCTTAAGCGTTATAATTCACCGGGTTTAAAGTTATCAACGGCAATTGCTTGTTTTCTTAGTTTATTGGTATGGTGCATTGCATCGGCATCTGCTTGCGCAAGGAGCTCATTCTCTAGTGCGTAATTTATTGCGCCTTCTATGTCGAGTGTTGCAGGGACCTTACCACTGCGTTGCCAGTTTTTTAACTCTTTAAACTGTGTTTGCATATCGTGCATAGCTAAAAATGCATTTTCCATCACGCCCGTGCCCGCATTTTCATCTACATAACATAAGTGCGTTAAGCGGTTTCTAAACACCCCAGGTTGCGTCATATGCTCGCAAATACTTTGGGCTGTTTCATCACTTGGCTTGTGGTAGTGATTCCCCAGCGGAAACACAATGCGTTTAAGTAAAAAGTTAACCACCGGATTTGAAAAGTTTTTGAAAAAACCATCAAACGCTTGGCCTATCTCATAAAGAGAATTTTCAATAGCGTATTTCACAAAAGGTAAATCAGCCTGTTGGCGCCCTTCATCTTCAAAGCGCTTTAATACAGTAGACGCTAAATATAAATGGCTAAGCACATCGCCTAAACGCGCCGAAATCATCTCTTTACGCTTTAGCTCACCACCAAGTACCAACATGGCTACATCTGTAGTAAAAGCAAGCCCTCGGCTCATTCTGCTTAGCTGTTTGTAATACACAGCGGTTGCACCGCACACGGGCGCTTTTGCCAAACAGCTTCGCGTAAGACCATGCACAAAAGCCATGCCGGCGTTACTGGCAGCAAATAAAATGTGCTTCATCAATAAACTATCAAATTGATCAAGTGCTGCATCATCGTCTTCCATTGCGGCAGCTTCCATTTCTTTTAACACAAACGGATGACAACGCGTGGCACCTTGGCCAAAAATCATTAAGTTGCGGGTTAAAATGTTTGCCCCTTCAACGGTAATCGATACCGGGATCCCCATGTAACCATGGGCTAAATAGTTATTAGGCCCAACTTGAATACCTTTACCAGAATGAATGTCCATTGCATCGTTCATTACCGTACGCCCCATTTCGGTCATATGGTATTTTGCAATGGCGGTAACAACCGATGGGCTAAGTTTTAAATCTATTGCGCCTGCGGTCATTAAACGCGCAGACTCTAACGTATACGTTAACCCGCCAATACGTGCTAAGGCTTCTTGTACACCTTCAAATTGGCCAATTGATACACCAAACTGTTGGCGTACCACAGAGTAAGCAGAGGTCATTTTAGAGGCTAAATGCCCTGTTGCGGTGCTTAATGCAGGTAAAGAAATACCGCGTCCAGCGCTTAAACACTCAACCAACATGCGCCAGCCTCGTCCTGCGCCCTGCTCACCGCCAATAATCCAATCTAGCGGAATAAAAACATCTTTACCGTAGGTAGTTCCGTTCATGAATGCCATGTTTAATGGATAATGGCGCTCACCCGTTTCTACCCCTTCATGATCTGTAGGAATTAGCGCACAGGTAATACCTAGCTCTTTCTCATCGCCTAATAACCCATCTGGGTCATACATTTTAAAGGCAAGGCCAAGTACGGTTGCCACCGGCGCAAGCGTAATATAACGCTTAGACCAATTTAAACGCAGGCCTATAACTTCTTCACCATTATGCTGCCCTTTACACACTACGCCTGAGTCGGGAATACTGCCGGCATCAGAGCCTGCTTCTGGGCCTGTAAGTGCAAAACACGGTACATCTTTACCACTTGCAAGGCTTGGCAGCCAACGGTCTTGTTGCTCTTTTGTGCCATAATGCAGTAACAACTCGCCTGGGCCTAAGCTATTAGGCACCATAACCGTAACCGCCGCAGTTAAGCTTTTTGTGGCAATTTTTGACACTATGGTTGAATTAGCAATGGCAGAGAACTCACGTCCGCCAAATTTTTCAGGAATGATCAGCGCAAAAAAGCCCTCTGTTTTTAAGTAATCCCAGACTTCTTTTGGTAGGTCTTTGTCTTTTTGTACAATTTGGTAATCATCTAGCATCGCCAGTAGCGTGTTCACCTGATTACCCATAAAGTCATTTTCTTTATCGCTAAGCTCAGGCCTTGGAAAGTTATGCAGTTTTTGCCAATCTGGATTACCACTAAATAGCTCACCATCCCACCATACATCGCCGGCTTCCATTGCCTCTCGCTCAGTTTGCGAGAGCGGCGGAAGTACCTTTTTAAACATTTTAAAAGTAGGACGGCTGATCAGGTTAAGGCGAATATCTTTGACTGCAAAAATAACCACCACCACGACCAGCAATATTATAAATACTGACATGAGCACATTCCTTTTACATTGAATGAAAATAGTAACTTAATTATGACCCATCTTAGTTTAAATACAATCATTGCGCGATGCACCACACACCTTAACGTATTAATTTTATTGTTTTAAACATCGCTGCTATTATCACTTTCTTAATAACAATAAACCAAAGGAATACAATGAACACGCCACGCTTTAAATTAAGTATGAGCGCCCTCATAGTCGCAAGTACATTAGCGCTAACCGCCTGCGAAGCAGAAATAGCCATAGACACTACCGATTCAGCACAGACCGAGAAGCCTCTTACAAAACAAGATGCCAATGCATTTATTGCCAAAGCCGAGCAAGAGCTAAGTGAGCTTTACCTAGAGTCGAGCCGCGCTGAGTGGATTTACGCAAACTTTATAACACACGACACCTCGGCGTTATCTGCCGAGGTTAATCGTAAAATGACCGAGTCGGTCGTACGTTTAGCCAATCAGGCAGCCCAATTTGACGACTTAGCGCTTGATTACGATGCACGCCGCAAGCTTAATAAACTTAAACTTGCGCTTACTTTACCCGCTCCTCAGGACGCCGAAAAAACAGCCCAACTTTCAACTATTGTGGCAGAACTAGGTGGTTTATACGGTAAAGGTAAATACTGTAAAGACGATGGCAGCTGTTTAAGCCTTGGTGATATGACCGCAAAAATGGCCACCAGCCGTGATTACAACGAGCTACTTGATTTATGGCAAGGGTGGCGTCAAATTTCAAAGCCAATGCGTCCACTTTACGAGCAGCAAGTAACCCTAACAAACGAAGGGGCTAAAGAGCTAGGTTATGCTGATACCGGCGCAATGTGGCGCAGCAAGTACGATATGCCAGCCGATGACTTTACAACCGAGCTTGACCGCATTTGGGGGCAAGTAAAGCCACTTTATAACTCACTACATTGCCATGTACGCGCTAAATTAGGCGAAAAATACGGCACCGACAAAGTAGCCCAAGATGAGCCTATTCCTGCGCATTTATTAGGAAACATGTGGGCACAAGCGTGGGGTAACATTTACGATGTGGTCGCGCCAGAAAACGCCGATCCGGGTTACGATGTTACCGAGCTTTTAGCTAAAAATAATTACGACGAGCTAAAAATGGTTAAAGGTGCTGAAACCTTTTTTACCTCAATGGGGTTTGAGCCATTGCCAGAGACCTTTTACGAGCGTTCGTTATTTGTAAAACCAAAAGACAGAGACGTGCAGTGTCATGCCTCTGCTTGGAATATAGATAGCAAAGACGACTTACGCATTAAAATGTGTATTCAACGCACCGGCGAAGAATTTTCTGTTATTCACCATGAGCTAGGCCACAACTTTTATCAGCGCGCTTATAATAAACAGCCTTTATTTTATCAAGAAAGTGCCAACGATGGTTTTCACGAAGCCATTGGCGACACCATTGCTTTATCGGTTACACCCGGTTACTTAAAAGAAATTGGTTTACTTGAGCAAGTACCTGATGAGTCAAAAGACATTGGCTTACTAATGAAAATGGCGCTAGATAAAGTCGCCTTTGTGCCCTTTAGCTTAATGGTTGATCAATGGCGCTGGCAGGTACTTTCGGGCCAAGTAAAGCCACAAGATTATAATAAAGCGTGGTGGGAGCTACGTGAAAAATACCAAGGTGTGAAAGCGCCTATTGCACGTAGCGAAGACGACTTTGATCCAGGAGCTAAATACCACGTACCGGGCAACACCCCTTATACACGTTACTTTTTAGCGCATATTTTACAGTTTGAATTTCACCGTAGCTTATGTGAAATAGCCGGTAACGATAAAGCCATTCACCGCTGCTCTATTTATAATTCAAAAGAAGCAGGGGATAAGCTAAACGCAATGCTAGAAATGGGCTCTTCTCGTCCATGGCAAGAAGCCCTTGAAAGCATCACTGGCAAGCCGCAAATGGATGCAACCGCTATGCTTGATTACTTTGCACCGCTGCAACGCTATTTAGATGAGCAGAACAAAGACCGTAATTGCGGCTGGTAAAACTTTTACCACGGTTAATTTAATTTGAAATAACAAAGCCCGCTACAGTAGCGGGCTTTTTATGCTTTTAATTAAGTACAGGGCTTAATTAAAACTGAAAACGCATGTTTGCAAAGTATGCATCGTTATCAGAGTCATCTGCATTGTTCTCGTAACCTACTTTAAGACCAATGTTTTTATTGATGAAGTGCTGAGCACCAAAGCTGTATGTATCTTGCTTGTTGTAGTTAGCAAATACCGAGGTTGCTTTTGAGAAGTAGTAGTTAGTTTCTGCTACCCACTGGTTTTCTGCATCTTCAATGCTCTCGTATTTACCTTCAAACGTTAAAAAGTTACCTTGCTGTAAGTCAATAAAGTACTTAGCTGCAACAGCGCGGTAATCAAAGTCGTCATCAGATGTAAGTGTTACACCTACGTAGTCTGTGCTGTTTAGCATGTGGTTGTATGCTAAATCAAACAAAGCAAAGTCATCGCCGTCTTTGTTTTCAACAAGCGTTACTTTTGCTAATAAATCAGGGTTAAAGAAGTAGCCACCAGTTAGCTTGTAAAGCTCACCGTTAGAGCCCGAATCTGGGTCAAGGTTTTCGTAAGATGCGCCAACAACAAATTCATTAATAAAGTATTCACCACCAATGTTAGTAACATCGCCAAAGTCGTCATCAGCATAACCGCCGTAAACGTTAGTTTGTTTATTAATGTACTCAAACTGATCGTACGGACCTAATGTTTTTTTAGGAGATAGGTAATAAATAGAATCTACAGCAACGGTGTCGTTGTTATCGCTATCTTTGTAGCTTAAATTACTGATTGAATTGTAGCTGTCTGCAGCAGCCGCAGTGCTAGATAATAAAATGCTTGAAATAATAACTGCTAATTTTTTCATTGTAAGACTTCCCTTTGTGCATTGCTTTTTATGCTTTAGCTCATTGACTAAAGTGGGGACATGCTAACGCTGAGAAACTGAATGAAAACTTAATTAAGCAGTTGTATTTATTAAGTTAATTGTAAGTAGGTGTAAGAAACTGTAAATTTAAAGTAGTTGCAACATACAGTCAACAACTACTTAAAACATGTTCAGCAAACTAAAGTGCATGCTGACTTATTACACGATAAACTTCGTTAATATTATCGCCCGATTTAAACTCTTTACTAATAGGCGTTGGGTCTGAACCAATCCAAATTTTAAGCTCTGCATCTAAATCAAAGTGCCCTGCACTTTCTTTACTAAACTTAGTAATTTTAGAATAAGCAATACTCACCATTTCCATTTTAGAGCCGGTCATACCTTGCTTATCAATTAAAATTAAACGCTTATTAGTAAAAATAAACATATCGCGAATCACCTTATAGGCTTTTTCTACTTGTTCGCCATCTATTAGGGTATTAGCAAGTACTTTTTCTAAATCAGAATCATCTACTTCGCTTGCATTTCCCATTAAACCACTGAGTAGTCCCATTATGCTTTCTCCTGTGTAAATATTTGATTTTCTAAGGTGTGACCATTTACTAACTGCCTATATTGCCAGTTTTGTTGATGGCAAAAGTTTAATAAAGCAATATCAAGTGGCTCACCGGTTGGCTGGTACTCAATCACGTATTCTTTATGTTGGCTCATATACACACGGCTTACACCTGCTAACGCCTGCAGTTGCTGCTCCACATTTTGATACGCCTCGTTGAGCATTAAGGTATAAAAGTGAGTATGCGTATTGTTGTCTTTTGTTTGGTGCTCGCTCAAAATGCCCTTATCTAGGTGCAGCACTTGGGAGCATAATCGCTCAAGTTCGGTTAAATCGTGCGAACTTAAAATAAAGGTGGCTTCATCGCTTAAGCTCGATACCAGCTCTCGCACCTCTCTGGCATGAATAGGGTCAAGCCCTGCTGTGGCTTCATCAAGCATCACTATTTTCGGCGAGCCAATCAGCGCTTGCGCTATCGTTACCCGTTTGCGCATACCGTGAGATAAATCGCCCGCACGCTGTTTAGCGACTTCTTTTAAGCCAACCAAATCAAGTACCCGCAGCGCTTCATTGTGGCTTTGTTTAGCGCCCATGCCTTGAAGCTTGCCATAAAACGCCAGTTGCTTATCTATATTAAAACGCGGATCTAACTGCGCATCTTGCGGTAATGCACTCACTTGGTTGAACAACGCGGCACTACCAGGCTTATGCCCTAAAATACTGAGCTCACCGTGGCTTGGGTTAATATAGCCGCACAATAAACTAAATAATGTGGTTTTACCGGCTCCATTTGGGCCCACTAACGCCACAGGTGCGCCTTTTTGAATTTCAAAGCTTACGTTGTTAAGTGCTTGCTTTGCGCCATACGATTTACTCAAGCCGCTGGCTTTTATTAATACGCTCATAGCGAACTCCTTGTAAATATTCGATGCGCAATCGCTATAAATACAGCGCTTTGAATAAGCGGCACACCTAAGGCACTCAATAAAGGTAGGTTTTGCCCAGCTAAAAGTTCAGAATTAACCCCTGGGAAAAGGTAATCGAGCGCATTTAGAGCCGGTACTTGCCACGCCAATATACCCACAATAATGCCGCCACCAGCAAAATATAAAATGGCTAATACAATTGCTAAACGCGACGAGCGAGCAAACGTGTTAATCAAACTCATTAATGCCACAAACGGGCTAAGTACCACCACCATTATTATAAATATAGAAACCGCACGGCTTAACCCACCCATTAATAGGCTAGGCTCTCTGTAACCAAGTACACCAAGGGTTGCCACTAGGGTAATAGCTAATAAACACGCTAACACACCAAGCTGACCTAAAAAACGGCCAAATAAAATTTCAAACCGTGTAGAGCGCAATGATAAAAACCGTAATGTGCCACGCTCTCTATCGCCAACGGTTTGATCGCTTGATATAAAAATAGCAAACAGTGGAAAGCTGTACAAAGCGATTAGCCAGTACATAGCAAATTCGGCCTCAGGCCAATCAAGCAACTTACTTAAACCAATACTGCCTGAAATATCGCGTGCCATTTGTTCAAAATTGGGGGCACTAATAATGCTGACGGCTTGGCCTATCGGGTAGCGTAAAATAAGTAACCACACAAGGGCAAAGGCGGCCATAGCAATTAAGCCGCGCTTGGTTAAAAACATACGTACTAGCTCAAAACCCGCTATTTGGGTTAATCGCCCTATGTTCACTAATGATGATGTTGCCATTGGCTTTCCTTAATGACGTTGCTCATGCTTTAAAATAAAGCGTAATGTAACAACAGTAAGTGTAAACACCTTGAATTACCAGCAAAAAAAAGCTCACAATACGTGAGCTTTGTAACAAACCGTTTAAATGTAACAGGCCAAACTTTGTTTATTTAGCCTATTTTTATAAATGCTGTTGGTATACCTCAAGTGCTTGGCTTAAGTCATTAATTAAATCATCAATGTCTTCAAGGCCAATATGCAAGCGAATAACAGGGCCTAAATCCCAACCGGTGTTCGAACGTAAACCTTTCATGGTCAAATTGGCGGTGACTAAACTTTCAAAGCCGCCCCACGAAAAACCCATTTTAATGTGCTCAAGGCTATCTAAAAACGCATCAATAGCTTTTTGGTTACCGGTTTTCATTACAAATGAAAACAACCCATTGCTGCCATCAAAGTCGCGCTTAAAAAATTCATGTCCAGGGCAGCTTGCAAATGCAGGATGGCGAATATGATCAACTAACTCATGTTGCTCAAGCCATTTTGCCACCTCTATAGCCGCCTTTTCGTGCTGATTTAAACGCACTGCCATAGTGCGTAAGCCTCTAAGCGCTAAATAGGCATCATCTGCGCTGGTGCATTGCCCTAATAAGTACGATTGCTCACGCAGGGTTGGCCAGTACTTTTTATTTGCCACTGCTACACCCATCATTACATCAGAGTGGCCAACAATATACTTAGTTGCTGCTTGAATACTAATATCTACACCGTGTTCAAGTGGGCGGTAATGCAAGCCATTGCCGTATGTGTTATCAAGCATGGTCATAATATTATGCTCATTGGCTACTTTAACCATGGCAGGTACATCTTGTATTTCCATGGTTATAGAGCCAGGCGATTCTAAAAACAGCACTTTTGTGTTTGGCTGAATATACGCCTCAATACCTGCGCCAATCGTGGGTGGGTAATAAGTGGTGGTAACACCTAACCCCGCTAAAATTTTATCGCAAAAATCACGCGTAGGTTCATACACGTTATCAACCATTAAAATATGATCGCCCGCTTTTACAAACGACAATAACGCTTGGCTTATTGCCGCAGCGCCGCATGGGTAAAGTGCGCAGCCTTCGCCGCCTTCAAGCTCGGTTATCGCCTCTTGCAGTGCAAAATGTGTAGTTGTGCCACGGCGGCCATAAAATAATGTTTTATCTCCGCGGGTTTTAGCGGCTTCTTTTAATTCGGCCACGCTATCAAATACAATTGTAGAAGCGCGTTGTACTACGGGATTTACCACACCATGGGTGTAGGCTTTTTTACGCCCCGTTGATACTAACTGGGTATTTTTATTTTTGCTTGTCGACATTACCAATCCTTAAACCTTATTAGAAAGCCATTGTTCAATTAAAAAACGCGAAATTGAATCGACCCGAGGGAGTTTATAATGATCGCCTTCATCGCCCATATTGCCAAACGCCTTAACTTCTTCGCGCGTAAACCATTTGGCATCGTCTAATTCGTCTTTATCTACGTTTATTTGCTCAGTTTTAGCCTGAGCAATAAAACCCAACATAATAGAGGAAGGAAATGGCCAAGGTTGCGAGGCAATATAACGTACATTATCAACGTCAATGCCTGCTTCTTCTTTAACTTCGCGCGCTACAGCTTGCTCTAGTGTTTCACCTGGATCTACAAAGCCTGCCAATGACGAATACATACCTTGTTGCCATATTGCTTGGCGACCCAATAAACAACGCTCTATTCCATCTTCAAATACTTTAGTAACCACCATAATTACTGCAGGGTCAGTGCGTGGAAATGTAGGGTGCTTGCAGTGCTCGTTTTCACATAGGCGTGAATGCCCTGCCTCTACTAATGTATTTTTACTGCCACAACGCCCACAAAAACTATGCGTTGCATGCCAATAACATAAGCCACGTGCAAGTGCGGCTATAGAGCCATCTTGTATATCAACGTGAGGGCCATATTGGCGTATATCAAAAAACTGTGCGTCGCCTATAACGCACTTGAGTTCGTCATCGTGTATGGCTGAAACATCTAACGCAAACACACCCTGTTGCTCAGTATTTGAGCCTAAATAAATAGCGTTTGATAAATCTAAATGGGCAATTTGCTGATACGTTAAGTAGCACACTTGAGCTGCGTCTTTATAAAACAAAGTGTGGTTATTATTCACCAAAAGCCACTTACTTTGTGCCGACATTTGCGCGTTTAACCACGCCGCGTTTTTACGAAAATTAGACCCGCGGTCTAATGGCATGTCGCTGTAATAAAGCATGTGAGTCCTCAATAACATGGTATGGCGTAAAATTACCATAACCGCTGAGTAAACCCAATTTATTACAGCAATAAAAAAAGCCTATATTAGCTATATAGGCTCTTTATTAAAAACTCTCATGTTGCAGGCACTTAGCCGCTATATTTTATGCTTTAGAGTAGCAAGCTATCATCAATTAAATGAAACTGTTCTGCACTTTGCTTAAGCACCTCTGCGGTTAACTTATCGGCCCCGTAAACATCGCACGGTACATTGTATTGATTTTTTAAATGCCCTAGCAATAACGCAAAGTCGCCATCACCAGAGAGCAAAATAACTTTATCGAGGTTTTTGCCTTGCTCTAGCATATCTATCGTTATGCCTACATCCCAATCCCCTTTAGCGCTGCCGTCTCGGCGCTGAATAAACGGCTTTAGTTTTACCTCAAAGCCAATAGCACGCAAAATATTTTGAAACTGGTTTTGTTTTTCATCACCGCGGTGAATGGCATACGCAAATGCACAATCTATAGAATACTGCTGCTTCATGTGCGCCCAAAATGCATTGTAATCAAAGTTTTTACGGTAACTTTCGCGACACGTGTAATAAATGTTTTGTACATCAACAAAAATACCGACACGTGGCTTACTGATTTGCTGATCGTTTTGTAAAGTCATTTGTTTCCTTAAGTGCTCACAGCTCAGCGCAGCTGAAATAAAACACCATTAACGAGTGAACCTTGCAATTTTGTTTTAAGTAACCTAAATTGGTTACTTAATTAAATGTAACCAAATTTGGTTACCTGATTCTATGTAACTGCATTAAGTTACTTTTTGGATTTTTATGATTGGTGTGATCAGCGGCGATATAATTAAATCGCAAAAAATACCTAAGCAGCAATACGATGCCATGCTTTATCAGCTAGAGCAAAGTTTGCGTGCAATTAGTGATAATACATCCCTGTGGACCATATACCGAGGTGATGCTTTTCAGTTACAAATAAATCAAAGCGAGCAGTTAATTAAAACTGCTATTATCATTTATTTGCATTTAAAGTCGGCAGGTTACGAGCTACGCCAAAGTATGGCCTTAGGTGAGGTAGACAACCCACGCAGCGATATAAAAACAGCCACCGGCTCGGCCTTTGTGCTCTCAGGGCAAGGCCTTGATAAAATAGCCAATCAGCGCTTTACCTTACAGATAGCAAAGCCCCCCCTAGATGAAGGCTTTAGTCTTAACCTTGCCTTTGTCGATACCTTGCTTAGCAAAATAACGCAAAAACAAGCCAATGCGCTTTACGTGTATTTAACCCAGGCCGATAACAGTCATGCAGCACTGGCAAAAGAGCTTAACACCAGTCGCGAAAATGTCACTAAATTGCTTAATTTAGCAAATTATCAGCTAATAGAGCGATTTATAGTACACGCTAAACAGGTCATAACAACGATTGTAAAAGGAAGTGAGTAATGGGGTTTTCGTTATTATTAGCGGCATTAATTATAGGCCACCTAATCAGTGACTTTTTTTTACAACCAATGAGCTGGGTAAACGATAGAAACACCCACCACTTTAAAGCTAAAAAGCTCTACCTGCATGTATTAGTACACGGTGTGGTTAGCGCCGTTATTTTAGCGCTTTGGGAATATAGCTATGGCTGGCAACAACTAAGCACCGTGTTACTTTCAACAGCTGCAATTATGCTTAGCCACTACCTAATAGATATTGCTAAGTCGTATTCTAACAAAGGGGTTGTGCCCTTTTTACTCGACCAAATAGCGCATATAGCCGTAATAATAGCGCTGTGTATTTATATAACTGATAACCAAAGTTTAATCGCGTACGTAAGCGCACTTGCCACAAACCCTAAAGTGCTTTGGGTTGTATGCGGATATTTAATTATATTAAGCCCAAGTGCCGTATTTATAAGAATGATGCTTGAAAGGCTCACCGCTAACTTTTCAAGTGAGGGCAGCTTACCGTTGGCCGGACAAAGCATTGGCATGATAGAGCGAGTACTTATGCTCAGCTTTATATTACTTGATCAATTTGCTGGGCTTGGCTTTTTGCTAGCTGCCAAGTCGGTATTTAGGTTTGGCGATTTAAGTGCCAGTAAAGATAAAAAGCTCACCGAGTACGTTATGCTAGGCACCTTACTAAGCGTTAGCGTTACCTTGTTTGTAGGATTAGGCGTTAATTCGTTGATCAGGTAAGTATAAATTACAGAAAATAAAAAACGCGCTACTTCTATTAAAAAGGTAGCGCGTTTTTTGTATTGGCATTTAATTAAAGGCCAATACAATCTTTAATAATGATTAATCGTTATTTGGGCGACGACGGCGCTGGCCATTACCACCTACCGATTGGCGCTTTGCCCATGGGCTTTGTGCGTTGTCATCAGTTTTCGCTGCTGGTTTTTTAGAACCACCACGACGAGGGCCGGTACCGCTTCCCCCATTGTTTGGTTTTTTGCTGTTCGGCTTATCAGACTTAGGCTTGTTAAACGGCTGCTTTGCTTTTTTAGGCTTTTTAGGTTTAATTGGGCGAGCATCTAATGCGCGCTCAGGTACTGGGCTAGTTGGTTCAAATCCAGGCTCTTCAGCGCGAGGGATTAGCTCACCAATAAAACGTTCAATACCGTATAAATCAGCGGCGTCATCGGCTGTTACAAACGAAATAGCATGCCCTGATGCACCAGCACGACCGGTACGGCCAATACGGTGAACGTAATCTTCGTATACGTTTGGTAAGTCGTAGTTAACCACATGCGGAAGCTCAACAATATCAAGACCACGTGCCACAATATCAGTGGCTACAAGTACGCGTACTTCACCACTTTTAAAGCCATCAAGCGCTTTAACACGAGCGCCTTGTGATTTATTACCATGAATAGCGGCGCCTACTATGTCGTCGCGCTCAAGCTGTTTAACTAAACGATTTGCTCCGTGCTTGGTACGGCTAAACACTAATACTTGTTGCCAATCGTTGCTACGAATTAAATGGCTAAGTAATGCGGTTTTACGCGATTTATCAACAGCGTAAACGCTTTGCGTTACGCTTTTAGCAGTGGTGTTTTTTGCCGCAACTGATATTTCAACAGGGTCGTTAATTAACCCTTTTGCTAATGCACGTATATCATCTGAAAACGTTGCCGAAAACATTAAGTTTTGGCGTTTAGGCGGCATTTTAGCAATCAGGCGTTTAATGTCGTGAATAAAGCCCATATCAAGCATGCGGTCCGC
Organism: Pseudoalteromonas sp. Xi13; assembly: GCF_003952205.1. Classification (NCBI taxonomy): domain Bacteria; kingdom Pseudomonadati; phylum Pseudomonadota; class Gammaproteobacteria; order Alteromonadales; family Pseudoalteromonadaceae; genus Pseudoalteromonas; species Pseudoalteromonas sp. Xi13. Next base: position 1,323,107 of record NZ_CP034439.1, on the reverse strand, counting down.
TTCATCAAGTACCAGCACTTCAACATTATCAAACTTAACAGCGTTTTGATTATGTAAATCGATTAAACGCCCAGGCGTGGCCACTAAAATATCAACCCCTTTACGAAGGCGCTGCATTTGTGGGTTTATTTTTACGCCGCCGTACACTACAAACGAACTTACATCAGAGTGCTTAGCGTATTCTTCAACGTTTTCGCTTACCTGCAAAGCCAGCTCACGCGTAGGCGCTAAAATAAGGGCTCGTACGTGGTTACTTTTTGCTTTACTGCCTTTAGATAACAGCTCAATTAGCGGTAACGTAAAACCGGCGGTTTTACCTGTGCCTGTTTGTGCAGCCGCCATCACATCGCGACGTTCAATAATTGCAGGAATTGCTTGAGCCTGAATAGGCGTTGGCGTTTCATAGCCCTTTTCTAAAACCGCGTTAACTAAAGACTGTGATAAACCTAAACCATCAAAACTCATAAAATCTCTCAATAAAAAAAAGGCCAAACCGGCCAAGGGCGCATTATACGCAACTAACTTAGAAATGCATGGAAATATTCACTTAGCAAATTAAGTGCTAACCTTAAAGTAGCTAATAACAATACAAATCAACGCTATGACATTAAAAACTAAAGCAAACCAAATAACACTTAAGCAATGCCTAGAAAGTATAGATTCAAAGCGTATTGAAGACACACAAACCTTACTAACCCTGTTTGAAAAAGTCACAGGGGCAAAGCCTGTTGTATGGGGTAAAGATATTATAGGGTTTGACCAATACAGCTATAGGTACGACTCCGGCCGCACAGGTGAATGGCCAATCACAGGGTTTTCACCTCGAAAAACTAAGCTTTCTATTTATATTATGCCTGGCTTTGATCACCCCAAAATAGCGGCATTATTAAATAAGCTTGGTAAACATAGCCTAGGTAAAAGCTGTTTGTACGTGACAAAATTGGAAAATATCGATTTAGCTATACTTGAGCAAATAGTTGCTGAGTCGGTTTTTATAATGAAACAAACTTACCCAAAAAATTAATACCAATCCGCTTAATTAAGTGATCTATTTTGAGAATAGATAAACGTGTTGATAGCTAGACAATAAATTCGTTATTTAGTTGTTGCTCCTGCATTGCTCTACCTTCTGCATCCATATAGTCATAAATGAGAATTTTTTAACGCAGATAGCGACACGTTTAGCCCCTAAAAATGATTCAACATTATTGCGGATTGGTATAACCTTGCTTAAAAACAACAAAAGCGGCTAAAAGCCGCTTTTGGTTTATATTTAACTCAATAAATATAACGTTATTTAACACCTAGCTCGCGTAAACGCTCTTGTAGGTAGCTGTCTGCAGTGTAGCGCTCAGAAAGCACAACATCAGGACGTGGGTGTAAAAACAGCGGTAAAGAAATACGCGACTTAGTCGACGCTTTACCCGTTGGGTTAATTACACGGTGAATAGTCGATGGGAAGTACCCGCCCGACGCTTCTTGTAACATGTCACCAATATTAATAATTAAGCTACCAAAGTCACATGGCACATCTAACCAACCGCCATCAGTTTTTTGAACTTGCAGGCCTGGCTCGTTCGATGCAGGTAACACAGTTAATAAGTTAATGTCACCATGTGCTGCAGCGCGAATTGCACCTGGCTCTTCATCACCTGTCATTGGCGGGTAATGTAAAATGCGTAACAATGTTTGCTCAGAATCAGCAATCATGTCTTTTAAATCGATAGAAAACTTAGCACGTACATCGGCTGGTGCCTCTGCTTGAACCCAGCTTAAAAGCGTTGCTGCAAATTCGTTAGCTAAACGGTAGTACTCACGTACGTCGGCTTCAAGCTCTGCAGGCACGCGACCTTTAGGGTAAACATGAAAGTACTCTTTAATGTCTTTTACTGTAAAGCCTTTAGCTACCTCAGATACAGAAGGCGGGAAATAACCGTCTTGCGTTTCTTTAGAAAATAAAAAGTCGTGCTTTTGCTCTGAATTAAAAAAGTCTTGCCATTTTTCGTAAATAGACTCAACTAAAGATTGCGGGATTGGGTGATTTTTTAATACACCAAAACCGGTGTTTCTTAACGATTCAACAAAGTGAGCAGCCGCATCGGGAGCTTTATAATCAACAGTAGGTAATTGCATTGTACGTTCCAGTGAATAGGTTGTTAGAAGTGAGCTGCTTTAAAATATAGCTAATTAGCCAATATAAAGTAGCAAAACCTTCATTATAGCGCTGTGCGAGGATAGACAAACCACCCAAAAAACATAAGGACAAATGTCCTCACGATGAAATAGTAAACAGTTTACTTGATCAAGATCAAAGCATAATAAACATTGAAATTACACTAGTTAGTGCTTATATCTTATCTATTATTGTAACGTATTTTAATGAAACACTAAGGCTCTTCTATGCGACAAAAAGTATCTTTTAAAAGCGGCGATTTAGAACTTGCAGGCCAACTTGAACGCCCAGCAGGCGATGTAAAGTTTTATGCTTTATTTGCACACTGTTTTACCTGTGGTAAAGATATTGCTGCCGCTACGCGCATAAGCCGCGCCCTTACCCAACAAGGTATTGCCGTACTGCGCTTTGACTTTACCGGCCTTGGCAATAGCGACGGCGACTTTGCAAACAGTAACTTCTCATCAAATATTCAAGATTTAGTGGCCGCAGCCGATCACCTGCGTACGCACTTTGATGCACCGCAGTTATTAATTGGCCACAGCTTAGGCGGCGCTGCCGTACTGGCTGCTGCAGAGCATATTCCTGAGGTATCGGCTATTACAACAATTGGTGCTCCTTCAGATGCGCAACACGTTGCACATAACTTTGAAGCCCATTTAGACGAAATAAACGCCGCAGGTGAAGCTAAAGTTAGCTTAGCTGGGCGCGAATTTACCATAAAAAAACAATTTGTAGAGGATATTGCAAAGTACGACCGTAGCCATATAGGCAAATTAAAACGCGCACTTTTAGTTATGCATTCCCCTGTTGATGCCACGGTTAATATTTCAGAAGCCGAGAAAATTTACGCATCAGCCAAACACCCAAAAAGCTTTATTAGCCTCGATAACGCCGACCACTTACTAAGTAATAAAAACGATGCCGAGTACGCTGCTACGCTAATTGCTAATTGGGCAAACCGCTACGTTAAATACGAGCAAAGCAACTACAGCGCAAAATTAGAAAACGGCAAAGTACTGGTTGAAGAAAAAGATCATATATTTACTCAGCACGTAAGTACTAAAGATCATACATGGCTTGCCGATGAGCCGTTAAAGGTAGGTGGCAGTAATTTAGGCCCCGATCCTTACGACCATATACTCGCAGGCCTAGGCGCGTGTACCTCAATGACATTGCGTATGTATGCAACCTTAAAAAAGCTGCCGCTTGATCATATAAAAGTAGAGCTTGAACACACCCGCGACTATTACAAAGATTGCAACAACGGCGAATGTACCCAAAACCTAGAGGCCATTACCCGTAAAATTACCCTACGCGGCGACTTAACCGAAGCACAGCGCCAACGCCTGCTCGAAATAGCCGACAAATGCCCAGTGCATAAAACCCTGCATAACAGCCCAATTGTAGTAAGTGAATTAGTTGAGTAACTAAAACAAAAATAGCGCAGCTGTGGCTGCGCTATTTACTAGGGCCTGTTTACCTTTCGAGGTTGAATTTGCAGCAGTCTGTTTTGTATTTAGGCAAGGCAGAGCCTATGTAGTGTGGTTGTTCCCCATAAATAGGCGATAACGACGTATAAATGCCAAACAGGCGCTGCCCAAAGGGTTCTGCCTAGGGGCCATTTACTCTTTGTTACTCGATTTTTACTTATTCTTACAGGGATGTAAGTCATTAGAATAACGTGAGCTGAGAAAAGTTATACTCAGGGTATTGAGCACTTAGCTGATTAACTAAAAATTTAAGGGTGACCACACCGCGATGCCAGTTTTCCATGCGGGTGGTTAAATAAGGCTGTATGCGATTAAGCGCGGGGTCGGTTTTTAGCTCATGCGCGACTGCAATGCTTAAATAACCCTGTGCATTAAATAGCTTACTCGCAAACGTGTAGTCATTGTGGCTAATGCCGTAGCCTGCATTTACAAATGCTACAGGGCACTTTGCGTGTACGCTGCATTGATTGCTCTCATTGGGGTATGTGATATTTATAGGGATGGTCCGATTGCGGCTTTGATCCACTATTACATCATCAGCAAAGCTTAATGGTGATATTAAACTCGCGCTTAGGCTAAATGCACTTACTTTTAGTAACTTTTTTATTGTTTTATGCATGTTGTACTTATATAAATTATTGTTTTTAAATAAAAATAACTTTTACTATAAAGGTTAGCGCGCGCCATTGCTAATGTATGCGATAATACGGGTATTATTTTTAGTTAATTTAGAAAAGTACCCCATGAAATCATACAGCACTATTGAACAACGTATCGACATTTTGCAAAGTCGAATAGAAGCCTACAAAGAAGAAATCGCCGTGTTACAGGCCGAGCCAAAAAGTAACAACGAGCGTATTATTTTTAAATTTATTGAAACAGGCAGCACAGGTAAAACAAAAGACTTTGTGCGCGAACTTGGTATTAAGTCGCCGCGCGATAGCTTATATTCATCAGGCGATGTAACCAAATTAATCAAAGACGGCGCTGATGACATCACCCCTGCACTGCTTGAAATTGCCCGCACATTGGCAAACGCACGTAATAAAAATGGCCCTAGCTGTTAATACCAAGCTACAGGCCACTGTTTAATCTTATTAAAGGTTATTCATTGTTTAGAGGCTTGCAATATGCAGCTTCTAAACGCTCCTCACATATTAATCGCAAAGCTCAATATTAAGGCTTGTTAGTAAATTAAGGGCTTCAAAGCGCTCAAACTTAGCACCCGCTAACGTATTACTGTTTAAATCTATATTAAATTCTGTAGCCCCTACAAAGTCACACTCAGTTAAAGTGGTTTGAAAAAACTCACTATCGCGAAAATTACTTCCTGTAAATGTACTTTGCTTTAAATTGGCATGTCTAAAATCAACATTTTTTGCAAAGCAGTGTATTAATTTTAGTGATTTTAAAGTTAATTCATAAAAAGAGCTGTTACTAAGCTCACAGCTATTAAAGCTCACCGGCGCATCAATACTTAGCGCTCCCCAATCAGCATTGCTCCATTGCACGCTGTTTAACTTACAATGGCTAAAGCTTACATTTTCAAGCGAGCTGTATCCCCAATCAATGCTCGATAAATTGCAACGCTCAAAGCTGCACTCTATAAATCGACACGTTTTAAATTGCCCCTGAGATAAGTCGCAATCTATAAACGTACACGCTTCAAACTCTGTGTTTTCGAGTGTGTGTTTTGCTAGCTGTAAGGCACTAAATTGCTGATCGCAATAATAGCTATTATTAGAAATTGGCACTGTGACTACGTGTCCGTATTTAGGGTTGTTTAATGGGCATAAGGGCTGGTTTTTGGCAAGTCTTGTTTAAGCGCTAATAAGGCGATAAAAATTAAGCCAAAGAGCGGAAATACCGCTAAGCATCCGCCCACAAAAGCTAAAACGCCCGGCATGGTGCTTTTGCGTTTACCTATTTTGTAGCTAATAAGCGCAAAAATTGGAATGCAAAACAAAATAAAAAAAGCTAAAAATTCACCAAATAATGTGAGATTAAACGCCATAAGAACTCCCTCTCTATTGAATAATATTTGATACCAAGCAACTTAAATAATTAACTACTCTAGCGTGCTAAATAGACTAATAACTTAACACGATTGATATGAACTGCTTTAAATTTAACCATAAAAAAACCCCTAGGCATACTCCTAAGGGTTTTTAAATCTAGCTAAGCGCATTTCTTGCGCGCGGTATTACTCTTCGCTAGGAATTGCTTTTTCTACCACACTGATTGCAAGCTCAGTTAACGAGTCGCTATTAGCTTTGCTAGGTGCATCGGTTAATAAGCACGATGCTTGAGTGGTTTTAGGGAATGCAATAACGTCACGAATGTTATCGGTACCACATAAAAGCATAACTAAACGGTCAAGACCAAAGGCTAAACCAGCATGTGGTGGTGTGCCGTATTTAAGGGCATCAAGTAAAAAGCCAAACTTGTCTTGTTGCTCTTGCGCATCAATACCTAAAATTCTAAATGCTGCTTCTTGCATATCAGCATTATGAATACGTACCGAACCGCCACCTACTTCGTAGCCGTTTAATACCATGTCGTAAGCATCTGAAATAGCCGCGGCAGGGTTTGCTTCAAGCTCTTCTGCGCTAATATCTTTTGGTGCTGTGAATGGATGATGCACAGCATGTAACGTGCCTTCGTCATCTTCTTCAAACATTGGAAAGTCAACAACCCAAAGTGGCGCCCAGCTATCAAGGTTAGTGATTTCTAAATCAACACCAATCTTCAAGCGAAGCGCGCCCATTGCTTCGTTTACAACGTTGCGTTTATCGGCACCAAATAAAATAATGTCGCCCGTTTGTGCGTTAGTACGCTCAAGTAACTGGGTAATTACCTCTTCGTTTAAAAACTTAGCAACTGGAGATTGAACGCCTTCAGCGCCTGCATCACGGTCGTTTACTTTCATCCACGCCATACCTTTAGCGCCGTAAATGCCAATAAACTTAGTGTAATCGTCAAGTTGCTTACGCGAAAGCTTAGCGCCACCCGGTACTGTTAATACAGCAACGCGGCCTTTTTCGTCATTAGCTGGGCCTGAAAATACGTTAAACTCTACGTCTTTTACTAAATCAGCTACATCAACAAGCTTCATTGGGTTACGTAAGTCTGGCTTATCAGAACCGTAAAGGCTCATTGCCTCGCTGTAAGGCATAATTGGGAAATCGCCTAAATCAACGTTTAGTAATGATTGCCACATTTCACGGATCATTTTTTCAGTCATACCACGTACTTGATCAGAGCTCATGAACGAGGTTTCTAAATCTATTTGGGTAAATTCAGGTTGACGATCGGCACGTAAATCTTCGTCACGGAAACATTTAACAATTTGGTAGTAACGGTCAAAACCCGACATCATCAACAATTGCTTAAACAACTGTGGCGACTGTGGTAATGCATAAAAGCTACCTTTATGAACACGACTCGGTACTAAGTAATCGCGTGCACCTTCTGGTGTTGCTTTTGTAAGTACAGGTGTTTCAATGTCTAAAAAGCCATTGTCATCTAAAAAGCGACGAACAAAGCTGCTTGCTTTAGCGCGCAGTTTAATACGGTCGCTCATTTCAAGGCGACGTAAATCTAAGTAGCGGTACTTTAAACGGCGCTCTTCAGAGTTGGTTTGATTAAAATCAAGCGGAAGCGGCTCAGAGCGATTAATAATAGTTAGCTCAGTACCTAAAATTTCCACTTCGCCTGTTGCCATGTCTTTATTGACTTGGCTTTCTGGGCGCGCACGTACAACACCTTTTAACTGCACACAAAACTCTTGGCGAAGTTTGTTAGCGTTATCCATTAGTCCTTCAACCTCTGGATCGAATACAACTTGTACTAACCCTTCTCTATCGCGTAAATCGACAAAGATAAGTCCACCAAGGTCACGTCGTTTGTTGATCCAGCCACATAGTTCAACTTCTTGATCTACGTGAGTTTTATTTAGCTGTCCGCAATATATAGAGCGCATAGTTTTCCTGTCAGATAAAAGGCTTAAACGGTTATATTTATTTGTTTTAAGGCGTGTGATTTAAAAAACTGGTCACCACAATACAAATAAAGCCGCTAGCAATCTAAAAATAATCAAATTAAGCCCTGCATTATACCCAAGTAGTATCAAGATGCTAGGGCGTGTTGAACGTTGGTGGTTGAATTTGCAGCAAGCACCGTATGTATTTGGTACACTTACGCCACGAAGTCATTAAGCCACCCTTTTTATGTTATATATTGGATGCCCTCAGTGGTCGAGCAGCGCCTGGAAAGGCAACTTATTTACCCGCCAATGTAAAAATGCCGATATGCTAAGCCAATATGCCCAGCATTTTAATTCAGTTGAAGGCAATACCAGCTTTTACGCAGACCCAGCGCCAAGCACTGTTTTACGCTGGGCTCAAAGCGTACCCGAGGACTTTAAATTCACGTTTAAGTTTCATCGTCGCTTTAGCCACGAGCTTGCGCTTAGTAATGTTCAAACAGAACTTAATGACTGGCTTACGTTATTTGCCCCAATACTTGAAAAAACAGGGCAAATAATGCTGCAATTACCCAAAGCGTTTGGTCCAAGCGATTTACCTAAATTAACGCAATTTATTAGCTTGCTCCCCAAAGAGCTAAATTACGGCGTAGAAGTACGCCATAGTGGTTTTTTTAAAAAAGGTGAGGCCGAAATTGCCCTTAATCAGCTATTAATGGCAAATAATATAAACCGTATTTCTATGGATACCCGTGCGCTTTTTGCAGTAAAGCCCACCACCGAGGCTTTAATAGATGCACAACAAAAAAAGCCCCACTTACCGGTACATGCAATAGCTACTGGCTCGCAGCCGATGGCACGCTTTGTAATAGCCGATTTACAAAACGACTATAAACCCTTTTATAAACCGTGGCTCAATAAAGTAAAACAATGGCTTGATGAGGGTAAATCCCCGTATGTGTTTTTTCATACTGCTGATAACCGTGAATCTCCACTCCTTGCTAGGCAGTTTTGTGAAGACTTAGGGTATAATCACCCAGTATTAAATCCATTCAGCGGCGAAAAAGAAGCCCACCAGCCAACGCTTTTTTAAATAGAGAATAAAAATGAGTGAATACGCACGTTACTTTACCGGCTACCCAGCTAACATTGTTGAGCAAGTATTAAGCCTTATAAATAACAACAAGGTATGTGACTACTTACTTAAAAAATACCCACATGCGCACACCATCACCACCGACAAACTACTTTACAGCTACGCCACTGATTTAAAAAAGCAGTATTTAAAAAACGCCCCACCGTTTGGACGCGCTGCATTTAAAAAACAAGGTGATATGGTTACCAATGCACTCGGTACCCACACCTACCGCATGCAAGGTAAAACCCGTAAGCACGATTTAGCCATAAACAGTGACTTACTGCGCGCACCCGAGCCACTGTTAAAAGCGCTAGTCGTACACGAACTCGCCCACTTTAAAGAAAAAGATCACAATAAAAGCTTTTATAAAATGTGCTGCCACATGGAGCCGCAATACCATCAGTTAGAGTTAGATTTACGGATTTTTTGTGTGGTGGTGGCGATGGGAGAGAATCCTTATAAGACGATCTAACCCCCAGTCTATACATTAAATTATATACATATATGGACTACATTGTTTTTGTATAAATTAATACTGAATATTTAACTTCAATTATTTGTGGGACTTGACCCTGGATGTGTTATCGGTAAAGATTAAAGCCTAGATAAGGAAAGTATCAGCACTCCAGAATTATATCTATAAGGAATAATTCTGTAGTTTTATAAGGATAATATTTTGAAGAATAATTATAATATTGAGTTTTGGAATTTTGTTTGTCACTTTGGTGAATCAAAACTATTAGATTACTATCTTGACTTAGTGCACCCAGCATTTATTGGGGAGTTCAAAAGAAACTATGGGGATTCTCAACTCTTCTTTTATGATGTGCAATTAATAGAAATAGAAATTAATGACGAGACCCTTCCATTTATACATGGACGATTAATTAAAGACACCAAGTTAGAGCGCGAACAAGTTTATGAAAACGAAACCTTAAAAGAAGATAAGCTAACTCTTCCCAGTGCCCCATCATCTATTTTTATACTTTCTTTAATCGATCATCGTTTGTTCTTTATAAAAGAACACCGAGACTCCCCTTCTATGGAAGCATTTAAAGCAACAATAACTAAATTCATCAAAGACCATAGAGCCGCACTAATTGATGGCGAATATCAAGAAAAAAAAGAGCAGAGAGAGTTCTATGGTAAAACAAAAAAGCATGTGACAAAAAAGGATCTTGCAATAACTTATCCAGAACCTAATATTGAAGTAATCCCACTATCTTCCGATGCGGATATTGAAGAGTTTATTCGCAGTATGAAAATAATAGATTCTGTTCGGCTGGATCTTGTAATGCCTAACGATGAAGCAGACTGTAACCCTTTTTTTAATGAATGGCGTAAAAAAAAGAAACTATTAGGTGAATCTAAATCAAATATATCGTTTACGAAAACAGGGAAGCAATCATTGCCACATCAAAATGTGTCAGACCTATCTAAAGAAGCAGCTAAAGATGAAAATGTACTTGTCACACTGCGAGGTAAAGACATTTTGAACGATAAACTAATTGGTACACATGACCAATTTAAGCTTACTAAAACAGTGAATGAACTAGAAGACACGCCCCATCAAATGACCTATATGGTATATAAAACTTTTAAAAAGCTTATAACCGATGGAGTAGTAAGAGGTCCAAAAATATCTAATAAAGACAAAGTGAAAGAAAAAATAAAGCACATACTAGCTATGCTTAAGTAGGGGAAAATGAGTGAAAATCACAGTTTTGACAACATAACTTCTGAGAATTCTTTTTGGAAGCTGTATCTTCAACTTAGAAAAGTTAAGTCATCTAAGACGAATATTGCAGTTTTTATTTTTTCATTAATACTGACATTTACCTCAATTTATTTTACTGAAAATAATATACCAATATTAAAAGAACAGATTTATTCCATTTCAGGTAACCTCATAACCTGGTCAGTTTCACTAGTCGGTTTTGTTTTGGCCGGATATGCTATATATGCCACTTTAGCAGAAAAAGAAATGCAAGTAGCAATGTCAATTATTCAAGATGATAAAACAAATCTAGATTTTTTAAAGAGTACTCATTGCGTTTTTATAAAGATATGCGTAGACATGCTCGCCATAGCATTTTTGATATTTATTTTATCGTCTAAACCATTTATCCAGTTTCTTGACCTTTTTTTATTATTGAACATTTTAAATCAAGAAGTATACCAGCTAATATTAGTGTTAATATTTAGCCTGCTACACGCAATGTTTATATTAATATTAATGTTAACTAGGTCTTTTATATATAACGTCTATCATAGCGTTATGGTTGCAATTAGGTGGCATGCAGAAAAAGACTCCGAACCTAACTGAGTGCAAAAGTATTCAAAAAAACGCGATTTAAAATCGCGTTCTCTTTAGTAACTTTTCTACTGACCGCTGATAGCTTAAAAACTGACAGCTCAAAAGCACGTTGGGTTTCGCTTCGCTTAACCCAACCTACATTACAGCCCTAGCTCAGCCATAAAGTCATCATCGGCATCATCTTGTTCTGCTTCTTTTGACTTAGCTTTTGCTTTTTCGGCCTTTTGCTTAGCTTCGTTTTCGATAATGTCATCAGGGTCTATCGCTTCTACAATGTCAAAGTCATGTAGTTTAATAAACTCTGTTTTATCCATTGCCAGCTCTAGGTAAAAGATATTTTGGTTGCGCGTAGTAAAGGTTACGCGGCGTGCTTGTGGGCGATCCATAGTGGTATCAACCGATATTTGCACTTGTTTATTAATCGCCATCATTTTTGGCTGGTTTTGCGTAATAGAGGTATGTAACTGCTCACGTACTTTAGAAGTGAAGTCACCAACAATTTGGTTCATCAGCTCGCCCATTACATTTGAAACGTCATCTGATAAATGACTGTGGGCAATTTCTTCTTCAGGCATGCCCATATTGCGCATGTAATCGCCATAAATTTCCATTGCCGCTTGCGCTGTAAAATTAGTGACTACCAGCCCTGTAAAGCCACCATCAAATAATACAAAACAGCCAATGTCTGGACGCATACAGGTGCGCGTTATTTTTTGCACCATAGCCGAGTAGCTAATTTCGTTACCGCTGGCTGATGACAGAACACCCGTCACTGAATGACATAGGGTTGCTAATATATCGTCTGTGCTAATTACCTTACTTTTGCTCATTTAACGTTCTCTTTTATACTTATTATTCATAATTCTAGCCAAGCTACTGAATTTATCACTGACTATCCAGTATAAAATGTTAAAATAGTGCCATTATTTTTAAAGAGACTGCCTTAGTGAGTATAAAAGACAGTATTTACGCCTCTGAGCAACAAGTAAAAGATTTTAGCTTTGACCAAAATGTGGTTGAGGTTTTTCCGGATATGATCCAGCGCTCTGTGCCTGGGTATGCCACCATTGTAAGCACTATGGGTAAATTGGCTGGTGAATATGCGCAAAGTAATTCAAACCTTTATGATTTAGGCTGCTCGCTTGGTGCGGTTACCCTAAGTATGCGCCGTAATATTCGCACCGATAACTGCCACATTATTGCTGTAGATAACTCACAAGCTATGGTTGAGCGTTGTAAGGTTCATTTACAAGGCTTTAAGTCAGACGTGCCTGTTACAGTAACTTTAGGCGATATTAACGAGCTTGAGATTCAAAATGCGTCGGTAGTGGCCATGAATTTTACCTTGCAATTTATTCCGCCATTACAGCGCCAAGCCGTGCTTGAAAAAATTTACGCTAACTTAAAACCCGGTGGCGTACTGCTCCTTAGCGAAAAAATTAAAGCCGAAAACGAGCAGTGCGATAATTTATTAATTGATTTGCACCACGACTTTAAACGCCACAATGGCTACTCAGAGCTTGAAATAAGCCAAAAACGTACTGCCATTGAAAACGTGATGCGCCCCGATACGCTAAGCACTCACTTTAATCGTTTAAGCGACATTGGTTTTAACCAAACGCAGGTGTGGTATCAATGTTTTAATTTTTGCTCAATGGTAGCAATTAAATAAAGAGAGTGACTTATGTCTCAATGGTTTAACCAATTTTACGCAGCAATTGCACAAAGCCCGCTTAGCCACTGGCTAGAAACCCTGCCCGCTCAATTAAAGCATTGGCAAAACGAGGCAAGCCATGGCGATTTACCAAAATGGCAAAAAGTACTTAAAAATCTGCCAGAAGTAAAAACAACCCACGTTGATATCGCCACTAAAGTAGAAATTGGTGCACCGGGGGAGATGAGCGAAGGCGAGCAAAAACAAGCCACGCATTTATTAAAACGCATGATGCCATGGCGCAAAGGCCCCTTTACTGTACACGGTATTGAAATAAACACTGAGTGGCGCAGCGATTGGAAGTGGGACCGCCTGCTTCCCCATATTGAGCCATTAAAAGGCCGCACAGTATTAGATATAGGCTGTGGCTCTGGCTATCACTTATGGCGTATGCGCGGTGAAGGCGCTGAATTTGTAGTGGGTATTGACCCTTCTGATTTATTTTTGTGTCAGTTTCAGGCCATTAAACATTACAACCCAGACGAAAACGTGCATTTATTACCATTAGGTGTAGAAGCACTACCCGAGCTTAAAGCGTTTGATACGGTGTTTTCTATGGGGGTGCTGTATCACCGCCGCTCGCCTATCGATTTTTTAGCGCAGTTAAAAGCGCAGCTTCGCCCAGGTGGCGAACTCGTACTAGAAACGTTAGTAATTGAAGGCGATGAAAACACCGTACTGGTACCTACCGACCGCTACGCAAAAATGCGCAACGTTTGGTTTATTCCAAGTACTGCTGCACTAAAACTGTGGATGGAACGCGTTGGCTTTAAAGATGTGCAAATAAAAGATTGCGCAATTACCACGCTTGATGAGCAACGCAGGACCGACTGGATGGAAAACGAATCGTTAGTTGATTTTTTAGACCCAAACGATACCAGTAAAACCATTGAAGGTTACCCTGCTCCACTTAGAGCGATACTAACTGCCAAAGCATAAATAACTAAAAAGCACCCAGGGGTGCTTTTTTTGTGCAATTAACAAACTAATAGCGGACAAGTGTCCTTGTTAATTATTTCAAAACTATATTTGAGCTAGCCGCGCAGTTGCAATTGTTGTAAAATACGCGCGTTTCTAAGCTATCGAAAAGCAACCCCAAGCAATTATTTGAGGAAAACCTGTGAGCGAACAAAAACAGTCATTAAGCTATAAAGACGCGGGCGTAGATATCGACGCTGGTAATGCACTTGTTGAGCGTATTAAAGGCGTAGTTAAAAAAACGCGTCGTCCAGAAGTAATGGGCGGAATTGGTGGTTTTGGCGCTCTTTGCGAAATTCCAGAAGGTTACAAACAGCCTGTACTAGTAGCTGGTACTGACGGTGTAGGTACTAAACTACGTTTAGCTATCGACTTAAAAAAACACGACACTGTAGGTATTGATTTAGTTGCAATGTGTGTAAACGATTTAATAGTACAAGGCGCTGAACCCCTGTTTTTTCTAGATTACTATGCAACAGGTAAACTAGATGTAGACACAGCGGCCGATGTAGTAACCGGTATTGGTAAAGGCTGTGAGATTTCTGGCTGTGCCCTGATTGGCGGCGAAACAGCTGAAATGCCAGGTATGTACGATGGTGAAGACTACGACATGGCCGGTTTTTGTACCGGTGTAGTAGAAAAATCTAAAATTATTGATGGCACAAAAGTAGCAGCCGGCGATCAACTTATTGCCCTTGCTTCTAGCGGTCCGCACTCAAACGGCTTTTCTTTAATTCGTAAAGTGCTTGAAGTATCAAACGCCGATACGAACCAAGTTATTGACGGCAAAACACTAGGCGAGCACTTACTAGAGCCAACCCGTATTTACGTTAAACCTTTACTTGAGCTATTTAAGCAAGTAGACGTGCATGCCCTATCGCATATTACTGGCGGCGGCTTTTGGGAAAACATTCCGCGTGTATTACCCGATTCTGCAAAAGCAGTAGTTAAAGGCGATAGCTGGCAGTGGCCAACCGTTTTTAACTGGTTACAAGAAAACGGCAATATTACTACGCACGAAATGTACCGTACATTTAACTGTGGTGTAGGCATGGTATTAGTAGTACCAGGCGATGCGCTAGAGCAAAGCTTAAGCATTTTAAAAGAGCTTGGCGAAAACGCATGGCACCTTGGCGAAATTCAAGATGCCGTTGCCGGCGAAGAGCAAGTAGAAATTGTAGGTGGTGCTAAGTAATGACACCCATTCGCTTAGTGGTATTAATATCGGGTAGTGGTTCTAATTTACAAGCCATTATTGATGCCTGCGAGCGCGGCGAAATAAACGGACACATAGCGGCTGTTATAAGTAACAAAGCAGACGCTTACGGCCTTGAGCGTGCAAAACAAGCAGGTATTGCTACAAAAGTGCTCAGTCACAAAGATTTTGACTCGCGCGAGGCCTATGATGCGCAATTAATGAACGTTATTGACTCTTTTATGCCAAATCTAGTTGTATTAGCTGGGTTTATGCGTATTCTTACTCCTAGCTTAGTGCAAAAATATGTTGGAAAAATGTTGAACATTCATCCATCTTTGTTGCCTAAGTATCAGGGGCTGAATACCCACCAAAGAGCAATTGATGCAAAAGACGATGTTCATGGCGTAAGTGTTCATTTTGTAACTGAAGAGTTAGACGGCGGTCCCGTTATTCTTCAAGCGCAAATACCTGTACTCAAGGATGATACAGCAGAAACATTAGCTAAACGCGTGCACGAACAAGAGCATATAATTTATCCTTTGGTGGTCAAGTGGTTCAGTGAACACAGACTTACTATGGAAGCAGATTATGCAGTTCTTGACGAAAAACAACTTCCTGCACACGGCACGCACTACCCACAATAAAAAAATAAGTGCCCTGCTGTTATGTGTGGGCGCTTTACTTCCTACTAGCCTAATTGCAGGCGAACTAACAGAGTATCAAGCCAGCTACGATATTTTACGCAAAGGTAAAAATCATGGCGAGGCAGTACGCGAACTTAAAAAAGTTGGCGAGCAAACATATCAACTTACTTATCACAGCAATATTGAGTGGATGATTTTCTCTGACAAGCGAGAAGAAACCTCAGTATTTACTTTTTTAGATAACAAAGTCACTCCTCATCATTACAATATGGTGCGTACCGGCACCGGCCCAGATAAAGATTATAAAATAGACTTTGATACACAAAATAAAGTGGTCACCAGTAGTACTAGCGAATACCCGCTAAAGTGCGAATGGACTGACGAATTTCAAGATGCTATTTCGTATCAAGTACAAGTACGCGAAGGCTTAAAAAAAGGCGAAACTTATTTTTCGTTTCCGCTTATTGATAAAAAAGGCAATCGCCGCGACTACAACTTTGAAGTGGTTGGCAAAGAAATGATTTCGCTGCCAATTGGTAACGTAGAAGCTATAAAAGTAAAACGTTTATACGATAACGATAAACGCCAAGCCCTTGCCTGGTTTGCACCAGAAATGGACTACATGCTAGTACGTATGTGGAAAGGCGAAAAAGGCATGGAGCAGTTTGAAGTACAAATGAATTCATTTACCGTTACCCAGCCTGTTTCTACGCCAGTAAGTGAGAGCAGCGAAGTAAGATCAGAAGCGCCGTAAACACGGTGATAGCAAACACAAAAAACGCGATTTTATATCGCGTTTTTTTGTGTTTGCTTTTAGGCTATTTAACTAAATTAGTTCGCCCATTTTAAATAACGCAAACTCCCCTGGCTGCATTTTTTGCCAGCGTTCGTCATTGGTTAATGGCCGTGTAGCTATTACGGTTACTACATCGTTTGGGGTGGTTTCTTCGTTAAAATCAACCACCATATCGGCATCAATTAACGTTGCTTTACCAAATGGCGCTCGGCGCGTTATGTAGTGTAAGTTATTCGTGCAGTACGCCAATACAAATACGCCATCGGTCAATAACATATTAAATACGCCCTTTTCACGTAACGTATGTGAAAGCTTAGCCGCATATCTAAATACAGAGGCCATATTAGAGGGACGTTTTGGGTATTTTTCACGAATTTTATCTAGCAACCAACAAAACGCCAGCTCACTGTCGGTGTTGCCCACAGGGCGATAATATTGTGGTTTTAAATCGTGATAGTTAGATAACTGGCCATTATGTGCATAGGTAATTTCGCGCCCCCAAAGCTCACGAGTAAACGGGTGGGTATTTTCAAGGCACACTCGACCACGGTTGCCTTGGCGAATATGGCTAATTACCGACACACTTTTAATGGGGTAGGCTTTTACTAGCTTGGCGATTTCTGATTGATAGCTTGGCTCAGGATCTTTAAAGGTTCTACACCCTTTACCCTCATAAAACGTTATACCCCAGCCATCTTTATGCGGGCCAGTATTACCACCGCGCTCTAACAAACCTGAAAAACTAAAACAAATATCCGTAGGTACGTTGGCTGACATGCCAAGTAATTCACACATTAATAAACTAACCCTTAAAAAATACGTATAAATAGCGCTGTACTTTACTGTGCGCTACAACAGACATACTTACTTAAAAAAACTTTTTTGGCTAGCTGATTTACTGATTTTTAGCGCTTAAATAATCGCTGTGATTGAATTAAACACAGCAGTGGTGCATGCTTGTTCCTTATAAAGGGAATAATGATAAGCATAATGGCTAGTTTGTCGTTAATTTAACGCTGTAATGTACTTGAAACTTACGCTCACTAGCGCTACTCTAACTGAGGTGGTCTGACCTCTATTAAGGAATAAGCAATGACACTCATATTTACACTCGGTTTAATCGCACTGCTCAGCATCGCGGTTTACCACAGAGCGAGTTGGAACACAGCACTTGGTGTTTCTGCCGCAACATTATTAATTGGTACCTTCGCAGGTGCTTTTGGTTTAATTAGCTGGTTGATCTTTTTGATCATCGCGGTTCCTCTTTCTGTTACTGGCATTCGTCAGCAATATATTATCAAGCCGATTTTTACTACCTTTAAAAAAGTAACACCAAGCATGTCTGACACTGAAAAGTCAGCAATCGATGCCGGTACTACGTGGTGGGAAGCTGATTTATTTTGTGGTAACCCAGATTGGAAAAAGCTACACCAATACCCAGTTCCAAAACTGACTATTGAAGAGCAGGCCTTTATTGATGGCCCTGTAGAAGTAGTATGTAGCATGCTAGATGATTGGGAAGCAACACACGAGCTTACCGATTTACCGCAAGATGTATGGCAATATCTAAAAGATAATAAATTCTTTGCCATGATCATCAAAAAAGAATACGGCGGTTTAGAGTTTTCTGCGTTTGCACAATCATGTGTTCTGCAAAAGTTAACCAGTAAATCGACCTTACTATCATCAATTGTAGGTGTACCTAACTCGTTAGGCCCAGGTGAATTACTACAGCACTACGGTACTGAAGATCAAAAAAATCATTATTTACCGCGCTTAGCCCAAGGCCAAGAAATTCCATGTTTTGCATTAACCTCGCCAGAAGCAGGCTCTGACGCAAGCTCAATTCCTGATTACGGTGTTGTGTGTAAAGGGCAATGGAACGGTGAAGAAGTAGTAGGTATTAGCCTTACCTGGAACAAGCGTTACATTACTCTTGCACCAGTGGCTACAGTACTTGGTCTTGCCTTTAAACTACAAGATCCAGATGGTTTACTAAGCGACAACAAAGAGCCAGGCATTACCTGTGCACTTATTCCAACTAACACGCCAGGTGTTGAAATTGGTCGTCGCCACTTCCCGCTTAACGTACCATTTCAAAATGGCCCGACTCGCGGTAAAGACATTTTTGTACCCCTTGATTACATTATTGGTGGCCCAGAAATGGCTGGCCAAGGCTGGCGCATGCTGGTTGAATGTTTATCGGTTGGCCGTGCAATTACATTGCCATCAAACTCTGCCGGTGGCATTAAAACAATTGCCGTAGCAACAGGTGCATACAGCCGTATTCGTCGTCAGTTCCGTTTACCTATTGGTAAAATGGAAGGTGTTGAAGAGTCACTGGCTAAACTTGCAGGTTACGCTTACAGCTCAGATGCAGCGGTTAGTATGTCAACCGGTGCGGTAGATTTAGGTGAAAAGCCATCGGTTGTTTCAGCTATTATTAAATACCACCTTACCGAGCAAATGCGCGAGTCGACCATTCATGCAATGGACGTACTTGGCGGTAAAGGGATTATGCTTGGGCCAAATAACTATTTAGGTCGTGGCTATCAAGGTGCCCCTATTGCTATAACAGTAGAAGGTGCCAACATCTTGACCCGTAATATGATTATTTATGGTCAAGGTGCAATTCGCTGTCATCCATTTGTACTAACCGAGCTTGGTGCTTGTGAAATTGAAGACCGCGAAGAAGCGCTTAACGTATTTGATAAAGCGCTAATGGGCCACATTGGCTTTACAATGTCGAACCTTGTACGTACTAAGTGGCTTGCGCTTAGTGGTGCACGTTTTACTAGCGTACCGTACAAAGACGACACCGCAGAGTTTTACCGTATAGCATCACGCTTTAGTGCATCGCTTGCGCTTATGTCTGACATTAGCATGGCGGTATTTGGTGGCTCGCTTAAACGTAAAGAACGTATTTCAGCACGTTTAGGTGACTTACTAAGTTACTTATATTTAGTGTCTGCAACGCTTAAACGCTATAACGACGAAGGCCGTAAACAAGAAGATTTAGCCCTAGTAAAATGGAGCTGTCAGGATCATCTTTACCACTGCCAACGTGCCCTTGCTGATTTAATCAATAACATGCCCTCTGCCCCATTACGTGGTGTATTAAAAGTATTGTTATTCCCGTTTGGTCGCCCGGTTCGTAAACCTACCGACAAACTTGAGCATAAACTAGCACAACTACTTCAAGTACCTAGCGAAACGCGTAACCGTTTAGCAAGTTATGTTTACTTAAAAGATGAGCCACTAAACCTAGTTGGCCGTCAAGAGCAAACACTTAAAGACGTACTGGCTGTAGAGCCGTTATTTGAACGAGTATGTAAAGAAAAAGGCCTTAAACTGCCATTCTTCCAACTTGATAAAGTAGCGCAAATGGGCCTTGAAGCTGGCATATTAAGCCAAGCAGAAGCTGATAAATTAGCCGCTGTTGAAAAAGCCCGCTTAGACGTAATTAACGTTGATGACTTTGACCCAGCTGATTTATTAGCAGGCAAAGCCGCACGTAAAAGTGAAGACAGCAAAGCAGATGCAGCTTAATCAACCAAGCTAAGCATCTGAATAGCAAAAGCCAGCGCTCTAGCGCTGGCTTTTTTGTACTCAATTTTAATTAGCTTAAAGCAATAACTTTAAGCTCGATCAATATCAAAAAATATAAAACCTACCAATACATTATAAAACTTACTAATCACTCATCTAATACACGCTTTGTAACACTTTATTAAGCCTTGAATAAGCTCCAAAGCTTGCGTTTAAAAAATGTACGAGCAACACTCAAATACGCTAATAATAATTCAAGGACTGTATTAATGAAAAAAACACTTAAGTTTGGCGTACTAGCATGTGCAATTGCACTCGCTGGCTGTAGCCAATCGAGCAATACAACACATGTTATTGCTGAACAAACCTCAGCAGCACAAGCGATACAGACATACAGTGCAAACACTTTTTTTGATACTACATCCTTTATAGGTAGTAGTTTTTCACCTTCTGGTGAAAAAATTCTCGTTAGTAGCGATGAAAGCGGTATTTATAGTTTATATGAGGTCGATGTTAAAACAGGCAGTAAAGAACGCTTAACCAATTTTGAAGACAGTACCTACCCTGTACGCTACTTCCCTAATGATGAGCGCGTATTATTTACCAAAGACTCAGGCGGTAACGAGCGATATCATGTCTACGTGCGTGAAGTTGACGGTTCAATCAAAGATTTAACCCCTGGCGCTGAAACACGAGCTGGCTTTGCAGGCTTTACAAAAGACGGCAGCCAGTTTTTTATCTCAAGTAATCAGCGTGATGCCAAATTTATGGATTTATATCGTGTAGATAGTGAAACCTATAAAGTGTCTCCTGTTTATCAAAATGAGCTCGGATTAGATGTTGGCGCCATTAGCCCCGATGGACGCTTTATTGCTTTATCTAAAAATAATAGCAATAAAGACAGTGATACATACATTCTTGACACTTATAAAAAAACCCTCAAGCCACATCTTATATCCCAGCATGATGATCCCGCACAATATACGCCTGAAACCTTCTCTGCTGATGGTAAATATTTATATTACTCTACAGACGCAAAAGGCGAGTTTTCACAAATGTGGCGCTATGAGTTAGCCACAGGTAAGCACACGCCGGCCTTAGAAGATGAGTGGGATGTAACCTTTATCTATTTTTCTAACTCTGGTCGCTACCAAGTAAGTGGTGTCAATGCCGATGCCAGTACCAAAGTGTCTATTTTAGATACTCTGACAGGTAAACAAGTTGCTATGCCCGCCATACCCAATGGTAATTTACACGGTGTGAATTTCTCAAGTGACGAGAAAACCATGGCGTTTTATTTAAACTCAGACACCTCACCAAGCAATTTATTTGTTTGGCAAGTCGGTAGTAATAAAGCTAAGCAGCTTACTAACACATTAAGTAAAGACATAGATCAATACGACTTAGTAGAGAGCACCATTGTACGCTTTAAAAGTTTTGATGCTCTAGAAATACCAGGCGTGTTGTATAAACCCAAACAAGCCAACAGAAACAATAAAGTACCTGCGCTGGTGTGGGTACATGGTGGTCCTGGTGGGCAAAGCCGTACTGGTTACAGAGCAATGCAACAACATTTAGTTAATCATGGCTATGCTATTTTTGCAGTTAACAACCGGGGGAGTTCAGGATACGGCAAAACATTTTTTCATTTGGATGATAAAAAGCACGGCACTGACGACTTACAAGATATTGTGTACGGTAAAAAGCACCTGCAGAGTTTAGAGTGGGTTGATGCAGATAAAATCGGCATCATAGGGGGCAGCTACGGCGGCTTTATGACTGCTGCTGCCCTTGCTTTTGAGCCGGAAGAATTCAAAGTCGGTATTAATATTTTTGGGGTTACTAACTGGGTAAGAACGCTAAACTCAATTCCACCCTGGTGGGAGAGTTTTAAAAAGGCGTTGTACGATGAAATGGGCGACCCTGCAACAGATGGTGAGCGTCATCGGGCTATATCGCCACTATTTCATGCTAAAAATATCACTAAACCTTTAATGGTAATACAAGGCGCTAACGATCCACGTGTTTTACAAGTTGAAAGCGATGAGCTCGTTGCCGCAGTCAAAGCCAATGGCGTGCCAGTAGAGTATGTATTGTTTGATGATGAAGGGCATGGTTTTACTAAAAAAGAAAACCGTATAACAGCCTCTAACGCTTACTTAAAATTTTTAGATACCTATCTAAAATAGCGCTTAAGCCCATACGACTATGGGCTAAATTTAAGATAAAAGCTGTGTGCTTGTTCGCATACAGCTTTTTATGCGTGACGCGTTAATTTTGGTTCTAATACCGCCAGAGCTAAACCAAACACAGCTGCAAATAATCCAATAAACTCAAGCCAGGTATTACCTGCATGTGATATGTAGCGTGGGACAGCATCTGTTGTATAAACACGTTTACCACCCGTCACTTCTTCGACAAATGATTCACCGATATACTCATCCATTAATTTAAAAAGTTCAACACGCCTAGCAAGCATCTCTTTAAGTTTTGCTGTACGCTTTTCAGCACTGGGATCTATTATATAATCTTTCCAATGATTGAAAACATTGAGTGGTTCATCATTTTTAATAATTCCAATTGAGCGATACTCATAAAAATGTTCGTTAAACACATAATTTTTATGGCCTGCATAAAATAGTGCACACCCAAACGAAATTAAAAACATTGCTAAATAAATCAATTTACGCTGAGTTACTGAAGTGCTCACAGCTTTATTTTTATACCACTGCTCAACATCTGGTATCTGCATAAGCCTGGTTTTATCATGACTTGATACAAGCGGCTTCATAAACTCATCAATTGAAAGATCTAATGCTATCAATAAGGCTCTAAATATTTCATTCGAGGGAATTGATTTATCGTTTTCAAGTTTTGATATATACCCAAACCACCTCAAGATGCAGAATTCAGCGTCTCACAGGGGCTTAATATCAAGGCGTTACTTTGCAACAATGGCAGTCCCTTTTAAGAAGTAACAACGATGAGAGTAAATGCCTGTGAAACGCCCAAAGGGTTGGTTTAAAAGCGATTGATACTGCGTTATTGATTTTAACAATAGAACCACTATTATTTGCAATCAATGCCTTGCCTAAATCGCTTTTAATTCCAACTGAAACTCGCATCTTGAGGTAGTTTGGGTATGATTTTGCTCTATCCCCACTTTCTGAGCGAACTCTGGTTGGCTCAATTTTTTATTATTTCTAAGCTGCTTTACTTGTTGACCTAGTGTGCTCATTTTAGTGCTTCCTTTTTTAAAGTGAGACTAGATTCTTGGCTATTCATGCAGATATAAGAAGCTGAATATTAAAGAATAGGCAGGAATATTAGCAAGTTAGCATTAAGTAGTCGATTATTTAGCTGATAGCTGATAGCTGATAGCTGATAGCTGATAGCTGATAGCTGATAGCTGATAGCTGATAGCTGATAGCTGATAGCCAAAGGGTAATTTATAAAATTATTTAACCAAGGATTTTATAAGCTTGCTATTGAGGAAATAACAAGTGGCGGAGTGGACGGGACTCGAACCCGCGACCCCCGGCGTGACAGGCCGGTATTCTAACCAACTGAACTACCACTCCGCAGTGGTATGTGCATGGGGTAATGCACTTACTAATTTTGTTACGATATCAAATGGCGGAGTGGACGGGACTCGAACCCGCGACCCCCGGCGTGACAGGCCGGTATTCTAACCAACTGAACTACCACTCCGCAGAGATATCATATTACTTGTCATTACTAAATTTGTTGGCGGAGTGGACGGGACTCGAACCCGCGACCCCCGGCGTGACAGGCCGGTATTCTAACCAACTGAACTACCACTCCAGCATACAAATTTTGTAACATAACAGTGTTTAAATAGTGGCGGAGTGGACGGGACTCGAACCCGCGACCCCCGGCGTGACAGGCCGGTATTCTAACCAACTGAACTACCACTCCAGCGCGTATTTAAACTGTTATTTTTTCTTATTGGCGGAGTGGACGGGACTCGAACCCGCGACCCCCGGCGTGACAGGCCGGTATTCTAACCAACTGAACTACCACTCCATAATAAGAATATGTTTTACAACCATATGTTGTGTAAGTGTTGGCGGAGTGGACGGGACTCGAACCCGCGACCCCCGGCGTGACAGGCCGGTATTCTAACCAACTGAACTACCACTCCAGCGTCTACTTACAAATTGTCGAAAATTGGCGGAGTGGACGGGACTCGAACCCGCGACCCCCGGCGTGACAGGCCGGTATTCTAACCAACTGAACTACCACTCCGCATTTTCGTTTCTGCTTAGGTCTCCCTTTGCAGCGGCGTGAATAATACGAATCAGCCCCTACTTCGTCAAGGGCTTTTTTGTTTTTTTACAGGTTTTTTAGTCATCTGACATCGAAAGGTTTAAAATTTCACCTGATTTGTCACTTTTTGAGCCATTTTTGCCGACTTGATTTTTTTCTGCATCGGCGTTGCTCTCATCGTTTACTTTCTTTTTGTTTAAAAAAGGCAGTTTAAAGTTAAATTTGATTGGCTTTTTCTGTACAAAAATACGAATTGCTAACCACCCTAACAATAAAATGAGTAAATTACAGCCCACGATTAAAGTCACTAATGTAGAAGTGGCCATTTTTTCTTCAATGGGCTCAGCTTCCAAGGCCAGGTTTTGATCAATAAGCGTAGCAGGGTCTATTTCGGGCACTGCTTCTATTGGCCTTTCTATCTCAAATTTGTATGTTGGTATTGTGGCCATAAACTCACGACCGTTTATATTAGTGCCAAAAACAGACAGTTCAACGCTGTATCTTCCCCAATCATAGTTTTTAATTGCTAGTTGGCGTGTATCACCCGCTTGCGCGTCAATTGTAAACATTTGCTCTTCATTATTAGGGTAATAAATTTTTCCCTGCACAATAACGGTTTCGGGTTTAACTATGTTGCTATCTATATTAATAGTTAGCTGGTGATCGTCAGTATCAAGCTCTGCCAGTGCGACCTCAGATTTAAATGGCGGTTCATGCACAATGATAGGGTCTTGCACAATGCGTCGCTGTAATAAGGGGGTCGCTATATAGAGTTCTGGTGTCCACTGTCCTGCAGGAAAGTCTAATTTAAATTCGCCAGTAAACACTCCATCGTTAGGGCGTTCATCAAAGCCGCGGCCATCGTCTTTAAATTCGGCAACTTCTTGAGTGCCTGCACCAAAGTTTGCATAGCTTTCATCGTTGGTACTTACAAAGTCAACGTTTAGGCTAACTACATCTGTGAATAAGTTAGCATCGATAGGCTCATCATCATTTAAAATTTCGCCCGTTATTTTTATTGTCTCGCCTCTAAACAACATAGGAGGTAGTGGCTGTGCTTTTAAAGACACTTCCCCTAACACCACAATGCGGCTGTCGGGCAAAATGCGGCCAATAACTTGCCATGGGCCAGCCATCGGTTTTTTTATGGTGATTAAGTCGTAACTAAGCTCATCAAACCAATCGAGGTTGGGATCTTTAACGGCGTTAGTGGCAAAGTACTTGCTGCCATCGGGTCTGACTAAAATAACCGCGGGCGAACCTGGCTTTCTAAAAAATAGTAAGGTTATTTCGTCTAATTGGCTGTCTATACGAAAACGGTTATCTAGCAGCGGTATTTCATTTTGTTCGCCGTCGCGTTTAAGTAGCTCTACTTGCTTAACGGCAAACGCACTGGCGCTAAACAGTGAGGTGGCGCACAGTACAGTTATAAAATACATCGTTTTCATAGTTGGCCTTATTCAGCGCGCCATAAACAGTGGCCGCCTTCTTTGTCTACAAGATCGAGTCGTGCTTCGTGTGCGCTTTGCTCAGCGTCGTTTGCGCGCAATACAACTAAAGGTGCTCGGTCACTACTTAAGCGTCTTATGCCACCAGTCTGTTGCTCGCTGCCGTCATCTTTATTTTGGTTTAAGTTTAGCTTGGTTTGCCCGCCAGTCATGGCAAGGTAAACATCGGCTAAAATTTCAGAATCCAGTAATGCGCCGTGTAATGTTCGTTTTGCGTTGTCTATATCGTAACGGCGGCACAAAGCATCTAGGTTGTTCTTTTGACCAGGATGCAAGTCACGCGCCATTTTAAGGGTGTCGAGAACTTGGCAGTACTCGTGCGTATTTGGGTAGCCTTGGTTAAGCAGCGCAAACTCGTTATCCATATGGCCCACATCGAACGGGGCGTTATGTATTACAAGCTCAGCACCTTTAATGTAGTCAAAAAACTCTTGCGCTATATCGCGATAAAGTGGTTTATCACGTAAAAACTCGTTGGTAATACCGTGAACATCTATTGCTTCTTCTTCAATGCTGCGTTGTGGGTTAATGTAAACATGAAAATTATTACCGGTTAAACGTCGGTTTATTAATTCTACACACCCAATTTCTATAATCCGGTGCCCCTGTTTGGGGTCTATGCCGGTGGTTTCTGTATCTAAAACTATTTGTCTACGTGCCATATCGAATTTAGCCTGACTCTGGTATCTTTCTATAATCACTTTATTGTACATAATATCAAGGTAAAACAGTGCAAAAAACCGTAGAGATTTACACCGATGGCTCATGTTTAGGTAATCCGGGCCCTGGTGGTTATGGTATTTTTATGATTTATAACGGCCACGAAAAAAAATTAAGCCAAGGGTATAAGCTCACCACAAACAACCGTATGGAAATGCTCGCTGCCATTGTTGCCCTTGAATCACTTACCCGCCCTTGCACCGTTAACCTCACCACAGATAGCCAATATGTTAAGCAGGGTATTGAGTCGTGGATTGCAAATTGGAAAAAACGGGGCTGGCAAACATCGGCAAAAAAGCCGGTTAAAAATGTTGATTTATGGAAGCGACTTGATAGCGCTTGTAGCGAGCACACGGTTACATGGAAATGGGTAAAGGGACATAGCGGGCATAAATATAACGAAATAGTTGACGATTTGGCACGTGATGCTGCAGGCAGTAGCAACCTACTTGATGATGTAGGGTATCAGCCTTAACCCGTAAAAGCTTTCTCACTTTTAATGCCATGAGTGTAAGGCTCATGGTATTAAAAGTGCCTAGTTACATTATTTAACTATTATTATTTTTTTGCTCATACTGTTTAAAGTGCTGCTTTGAGGTTTGTCTGAGCCCTGCCCCTTTTACAGGTGAAAACTGCGGCCTTGCATGCCACTTAGGTTTTATAGGCGTAAGCGGAGCCACGCGTTTTCGCGCCACCAGCATATAAACACTCCCCATAGGTTTTAAATACTGTTTAGCAAAACTGCGCCAAAATGCAAACCGTGAAAGCCTGTTACCCCGCGCAAGAGATGAGTAAATAAAGCGCTCATCGCTAATAATTTCAAACCCCAATAAATTAAGCCAATCTTTTACCCGCGCAGGCGTAAAAAAACGCCCCGTCCACGGCAGCTTTTGGCCACTAAAGGGCAACATTTGCGCCAATCCACATAAACTAAACGGATTAAATCCGGTAATAACAATGTAACCACCGGGTATAAGTGTGCGATGCGCCTCGCGTAATATGTGATGTGGGTCTGAGTGATACTCTAAGCAGTGGCTTAAAATACACGCATCAACACTGTGCTCATAAAAAGGCAGTTCGTCTATATCGGCTATTACACCTGTGTAAGGCCCCTCTTCGGCAACACATACTTGGTGTTTTATAGTGCTTACGCTGGTATTAAGCTCGCCACTTAAATTACCTAATTTAAGCATATGGTAACCAAACATACGCGGCAGCCATTGATCCATTTTTTGTTCAATGTCAGCACGTAAATAATCCCCATGAGGGAACTGCTGCCATGACAGCGGTTTGGGTCCTTCTTGAAAACTAAGGGCTGGTTTCATTTTTATAGCTCGTTATACTAGGTGTTACCCGTCACTTTATAGAGCAAATTAATATGGTGCAAGTTAAAGCAATTAAAGCATTTTCTGACAATTATATTTGGTGTTTAACTACCCATAATAGCAACCAAGCATGGGTAGTAGACCCAGGCGACGCTCAGCCCGTGAAGGCGCATTTAGCTGAGCATAATTTACAACTGGGTGGCATTTTAATTACCCATCACCACAGCGATCACACAGGTGGCGTAGCAGAGCTTTTAAAGCAATTTCCAGAGATTACAGTTTACGGGCCTAGTAACAGCCCGTTTGGTGGTATTACCCATAAACTTGTTGATGGCGATAACATTGAAGTACTCAATACCACGTTTGACGTGATTACCACTCCAGGGCATACCCTTGATCATATTTGCTATACCCATGATATGTTAATTTTTCCTGGCGATACGCTATTTAGTGGCGGTTGCGGGCGTTTATTTGAAGGCACAAGTGAGCAAATGTGGCACTCGTTTAATAAGCTTCGTGAACTACCAACAGGCTGTAAAGTGTATTGCGCCCATGAATACACGCAAGCCAATTTGGCCTTTGCTAAAGCTGTAGAGCCTCGTAATCCTGAGCTACTCGAATACAGCAAAAAGGTAGATGAACTTCGCAGCAATAACGAAATTACCCTGCCAAGTACTATTGGCCAAGAGCTAAAAATTAATCCTTTTATGCGCAGTGACCTACCCACTATTACAGAGTTAGTGCCAAAAGAATGCCTTGTGGTTACAAAAAACAATGAACCTTGGGAAAACTTTGCTAGTCTGAGACAGTTCAAAGACAACTTTTAACACATAAGTAATAATTATTAATTTAAAATCATCAGCTTAAAATTGGCTGATGATTTTATCATAAAGTTAAAGTTGGTAGTAAAGTGGCAATACTGGCTCATAACGGGTAGTATTTGCCGAGTTTTTTACCTGATGTATTGGTATTTATGAATAAATCTCCTCTTTTAATTGCCTTGGCGCTTGCGCTAAGTGGTTGTCAAACATTAACAACCGTAGACTCAGACGCTCAAGCAGCTACCCAAGCAAATAAGCGCTTAGAAGGCGCAAGTCCTAACGATATTAACAATGCATTGATGGTAAACGCACAATATCAAACAATTACCGAAAGCGAAGAAGCGCCTGTTTTTGACGATGTATGGGAGCGTATACGCTACCAACTTTCTATAGATGTACCCCAAAACCGCCCTGTTGTTACTGAGCGAAACTATTACGCGCGTCATCAAGCTTATTTAGATCGTATTTCAAAACGTGCAGAGCCTTACTTACACTTTATTGTTGAAGAAGTAGAAAAGCGCGAAATGCCAATAGAAATAGCCTTACTGCCTATTGTAGAAAGTGCTTTTGACCCATTTGGTTATTCAAATAGAAGTGCCTCTGGTATTTGGCAGTTTATGCCAGCAACCGGTGAGCGTTTTGATTTAAAACAAAACTGGTGGTACGACGGGCGTCGCGACATTGTTCAATCGACCCGTGCTGCACTTGACTACTTATCATATTTGCATAAAACCCTTGAGGGTGATTGGCTAAACGCCATTGCGGCTTATAATTCGGGCGAAGGACGCTTAATGCGCGCGATTAAAAAGAATCGCAAAAAGCATTTACCTACCGATTTTTGGTCTTTAGATTTACCTAGCGAAACCACAGCGTATGTACCAAAGCTATTAGCCCTTGCTGATTTACTTAAACGTGCTGATGAGTTTAACGTAAAGTGGAAGCCAGTGATTAATGCGCAAGTAGTTGAAGTGGTTGATGTAGGCACGCAAATTGATTTAGCACTGGCAGCCGATATGGCTGATATGACACTCACTGAGCTTTACAGGTTAAACCCTGGATTTAATCGCTGGGCGACGGATCCTAACGGGCCGCACTTTTTATTATTACCCACCGATAAAGCCGAGCAGTTTAGTCAAAAATTAGCTCAAACCGATGTTAAAGACCGCTTACGCTGGCAACAATACACGGTAGCGCGCGGCGATAGCCTCTCAGTTATAGCTAAAAAGTTTACCACTAGCACGAGTGCAATTCGTTCACTGAACAAATTAAAGTCAAACACCATACGTGTTGGTCAACAATTGTTAGTGCCGCTTACCGACGGCGCAATTAACAGCGAACACTTACCTAAGCAAATGCGCTTAGCGGCAAATAAAGCAACGCGTACTAAGCTGTCGCATACGGTAAAAAGTGGCGATACTTTATGGGATATAAGCCGCGAATACGATGTGACCATGGATGAGCTAGCCTCGTGGAATAAACTGAAGAAAAACGCAGTACTGCGCTTAAATCAAAAGCTCACTGTGTATAAATCAGCGAGTAAACCACAGGCAACTGCAAGTACTAATCGCACTATTACTTACAAAGTACGACGCGGTGACTCGCTTGCACGTATTGCCTCTAAGTTTAATTTAACGGTTAACGAAATTATTAAGTGGAATAACTTAGCTGGTCAAAAGTATTTACAGCCAGGTCAAAAGTTAAAGCTCAAAGTTGATGTAAGAAGCAGTTAACCCACAGTTTAATAATTAAAAAAGGAGCGCATGCGCTCCTTTTTTTGTACATATAAGCAGTTAATACCAATTCGCTTAATTAAATGCTCTATTTTGAGGCTGGAAAAACGTGTTGATAGTTAGGCAATAAATTCGCTATTCAGTTATTCTCGGCAATTGCTCCTGCATTACCCTACCTTCTGCATCCATGCAGTCGTAAAAGAGCATTTTTTAACGCAGGTAGCGACACGTTTAACCCCGCAAAATGACTAAGCATTATTGCGCATTGGTGTTACTAAGCTGGTAATTTTTCAAGCCATGCTTTTAACCACGGCTCTGCAACTGGCCATGGTTCAAAATCTTCACAGGCATCTATTTCTAAGCGGTTACCCACAGGCTTTGCTTGTAAATCACGAAGTAGCTCATCAAAGCTGCGCCCTGCACCGCAAAACGTATCGCCGTAGCATCTATCGCCCATGGCTATAACACCAAATGGCTTATCGGTTAGCATCGGAAATGTGCTGTTCATAGCAAAGTAGAGCCCAGCTAAATTGCTAGGTACATCGCCTTGCCCTGTGGTAGAGGTAACAACTAATATATGTGAGGCGTTTTTTATATCATCAAGTGAGGCCTCACTAATAACGCTCGCAGTGTGCCCCGCTTTTTCAATTGTATTTGCAACGTCGTAGCTTAAACGTTCTGCGCCGCCGTTAACGCTGCCTACAAAAATACTAATATGTGCCATTAATAATCCTTTTCTTGCTGTGGCCAACCTAGTTGCTTACATATACTAAGCATGTCTTCACCTAGTGGCGCTTTAATTACGATGGGTTTATGCGTGTAAGGGTGCACAAAACTAAGCTGCGTTGCAAATAGCATTAACCGCCGCAGTGCAAAGTGCTCCCTAAAAAATTGATTATGCTGGTTATCACCATGATTTACATCACCAATAATAGGTATTGATAAATGATTAAGGTGGCGCCTAATTTGATGCTTTCGACCCGTTTTTGGAAAACACTCTACGAGCGAGTAACGCACTGTTGGGTATTTACCGATAGGGATAGGCAATGCAGTTTGGTGCAAACAATTAAACTGCGTTTGCGCCTCTTGCGGTGCTTTGTTTTGATCTGCAAATTTATCAGCAATTTTATCAAGCTCTTCTTTTAAAGGTTTGTCTAAAAATACCGACTCAGGCGCAAAACCACGTACAAGCGCTAAATAACGTTTTGTAATAGTGCCTTCAATAAAAAGCTTGTTCATGTCTCGGGCAGATTCTGAACTTAAAGCAAATAGCAGCACGCCAGATGTTGGCCTATCGAGGCGATGAACCGGAAATACATGCTGACCTAATTGGTCGCGCAGCATTTGCATTGCAAACTGAGTTTCGTGCTTATCTAAAAATGAGCGATGCACTAATAAGCCTGAAGGTTTATCTATCGCCACAAAGTATTCGTCTTGGTAGAGAATATTAAGCTCGCCGTACTCTACAGGTTCACCCTTTTCAGTCATGGGGTTTACCTAAAAAAGCATCAAGTTCACTAAGTAGCGTTATAATTTCGCCGCTGCCGGTTTTATCCACTAACGCCATTTCTGCCATAGGCGCAATGGCAAAATTTTGCGGCAATGGTTGGCTGAGCGTTATTAATTGCTGCATTTTTTCAATAAATACAAACTGTAACCATTGCTCAAATGCCATAGTATCGTGACAAAAAGGCACTTGAGATTGTAATTTATGCGCCTCTATTGGCGTGCTTTGCCACAGCTTATGTTTTTTTAAAAGTATGCTTAATTGGTTTAAATAAGCCTGCGTTTGCTGATACATAACCACTCTTCTTTTTACGTTATAGGGCAATTATACCCTGTTCCCTCAATGCCTGCTATGGCGTATAATTGAGGCAATTTTGCAGTAAAAACAATTGAGATAACGATGAGCGAACACATAGCGACACTTGGCCAACTTTTAGATGGCGCCGGTACACAATGGCGTGCTTTTGATATTGGTAGGCATATTACTAAGCTTGATAAAAAACAATTTTTAGCTATTGAGCAAGCGCAAGTTCCTTATCCTTATCCGCTTGCGGGGCATGCATGGCTCGCTATTCAATTTTGGGATAGCAAAGCAAGTAAAGAACCATATGTATGGTTTTTAAAGTTTCCACTTGATGAGCAAAGTAAATTAGTGAGCGCGAGCCGCGATCATTTCGCTAATATGGTAATTGAGGCCCTAGGCAGCGAAATAACCGGCGAGCAAGCCGATGGTAAGCTAGATAATAACCCTTATGTGTTTACCCCTAATGCAAATAAATTAGCGGCTTTTAACGCCCAACTTAAAGTATTGTTAAAGCAACCAGCCTCTAAATATTACGAGCACACGCAGCTGTACTTTAGTGGCACTTTAGGTTTTGATGATTGGCAAAGCGTAGCACTACAAGGGATTGCCGATTTTGCACTGCGCCTAAATAACGACAACAACTTAGCAAACTTGCAAAAAGCTTGGCCGCATTTACCACTAGAGGTATTGCAGCCTTTGAGCGCCATGCTTGAACATGTAGAAATACCGCCATCACTCAGTGAGCTTTTAGTCGCCTATGGCCACACTGCCATTGAAAATAACGATACAATTGCACTAACTGCCGCACTGCGCTCACTTTCAAAAGGCCAAGCGCAAGGACTGTGTACGCAACTAGTAGATGCTGCTTTAAGCTCATCTGTTGGCACTGATTCAGATGTACTTTTAACGATTGCAGGGCGATGCTTTTCTCAACTAGAAGAGCCAGAGCGCTTACATATTTTTATGGATAATTGTGCGCACCACCAGCAAATTGCCGAGCTATTTCCCAGTATCTTTGCTGATTTAGTTGCAATACCCACTATACGCCCACATTTATTAGGCTTATTACGTAAAGAAAATCGCAGCGAAACGCTCGCTCGCGCAATTGGAAGGTTGTTCTCTTAATGGCTACTTTGTGGACGTTTATCGCTATTGGCGCTGTAATATACTTATTTTGGCTAAACCGGAAAGTAGCAGAAGCTGCTAACAGTCATGCCGCGCGTCAAGCTGAGCAATTACAGGTTCAGTTAATGAGCGTAGCGTGCACAAAACGCCGCTTTGGCATTTTAAAAAATGGCAAACCTGGGATCAAAAGCGAATTCATGTTTGAGTTTTCAAGTGATGGCGAAAATGCCTATCAAGGTATTTTAATTATGGAAAATGAAATGCTAAAAAGCGTTGTTGTGCCGCCACACAAAATTTAACAAAAAATGTTAAAAAAGGTGGGGTTAAAGCGAAATTAATAAATAGGTTATTACATAAAACTAAGGCGTAACAAAAGTTACGCCCCACTCTTACAGCATCCTGCCCGTTATCCTTGACCCAAAATCCGTGTTATCATCCCCTGAACGAGTAAACAACCCTATTTACCCTCAACATTGCATCCTGCAAAATCCATAACCACCCTGGCTAACCCACGTAAACTAACGCTTGGCTACTTACTGTAGCATCATCCTTGGCCATCCTTTTAAGTAGCTCCTGCCACTTTAAATGCATCCTGCATTTTCCACTTGCCACCTTGGCCATCCTGCGTAAACTAACGCTCCTGCTACTTCCTGTAGCCTCATCCGTAAATATCCTTAAGTAGTTCCAACTACTAAGCGCCTCATGCACTTCCTAGTTCGTCCTTGCATCCTTTTTAACTTGTCCTTTATGCTTCCTGCTAGCATCTGCTATGTTGCCTATTCCGTATCCTTGGCAGTAGCTTAGTCATTAAGCTATGTCGTCTTGACAAGTTAAATACTACGCGAGTTTGGGTTTCATCC
This sequence comes from Pseudoalteromonas sp. Xi13, assembly GCF_003952205.1. Classification (NCBI taxonomy): domain Bacteria; kingdom Pseudomonadati; phylum Pseudomonadota; class Gammaproteobacteria; order Alteromonadales; family Pseudoalteromonadaceae; genus Pseudoalteromonas; species Pseudoalteromonas sp. Xi13. The sequence continues at coordinate 1,288,933 of NZ_CP034439.1, read as the reverse complement.
TACTAGGTAAACAAAATTAATTTTTAGTAATATATATGAAAAAATATAAAACCATATACAAAACAAAAACTTAGCCTTTTAAAGCTGCATTTGTGAACGAGCGTAACTGATAATGCGCACGCCAATGTAAGATATATCTCACGGGCATATGTCCGTAATGGCGCTTATCGCTTACAGACTTACTTTGCATATGGTTTAAAAAGAAGCTCTCCGGATACTTTATTAAAGGCAAGTGCTTTAAAAGTGCTAAATCCTTCTGATTTAAAAAACGTATTATGCTCTTGGCGTGTAACAAAAACGGCAAGCCCTTTAGCCCCTGTGTTTTTAGTTGCTAAATCATCTAAGCCTCGTAACAGGTATCGCCCAAGACCGTGGCCTTGCACGTGCGGGTCTACCGCAATAAACGCTAAATAGTAGTAATCGCCAATATCATTAAGCGCAGTGCGTATTGTTTGCTCTTTTTCTATTAGTTGGTTGGTTTGCAAATACCCTGCACTCAGCATTAACTTTAAGCGCCAATGCCAATAACGCTCTGGTTGTAATTGGCTGCTTGACTCAAATACACACGCCACCGCTTTTAATTTATCATCGCGGTACAAGCCTATTAATGGCAGCTTTTCTTGCCAAAAGGCACTGAGTTCTTCGCGTATCACTGAGCGTAATTTTTTCTCGTAGGCAGCTATATTATGTTGATCATAACCTAATAAATTTTGAAGTAGCGGATCATCATGATAGGCCTGATAGATTAAACTCCCTGCAGTGCTTATATCTTCAGGGGCAAGGTATTGTACGCTTAATGTGTGCTCATTAGAGGTGACTGTCATTGTGTATCCTTTTTGCTTTACTACCCTCAACGTTGCCAAACTATTTACCGTATATAAAGTAATTAGCAATAGTATGGCGAAAATGTTTATCTATACTGCAAGTTAACTATATACCTAAAGCAAAAATACCGTCAATTCAGCGAGAGTTTAACTAGCAAAGCCTATAGTCTGGCTCTAAGCTTGGTTTAATTTAATAAGATGGAGTAATAATATGGATACGACAAAACACGATATGAAAACGTTGTTTGCACAATTGGGTTTACCTAGCTCAGAACATCAGATTGACGATTTTATTGCTTCTCACTCACTAGAAGACACAACGCTTTTACAACAAGCTCCTTTTTGGGATGAATCACAGCAGCATTTTTTAGCAGAATCGCTAGCAGAAGATGGCGCGTGGAGTGAAGTAATTGATGAACTTGATGTGAGGCTTCGCCAAGAAGGTAAGTAATACTAATTTGCTTAATTATGCGACCTATTTTGAGGCTCGATAAACGTGTTTATAGCTAAGCAAAAATTCACTATTTGGCCGTTCTAAATGAAAAATTTTTAACACAGATAGCGACACGTTTAGCCCCGCAAAATGATTAAGTATTATTGCGAATTGGTATAATCCCCCCTCTACTTATACCAAGGCTTTATGCGCCTTGGTATTGTTGCTACTATAGCACCCGCGCAGCAAACACTTGCTGCGCTTATACATTAAAGAGTTACAAATCTAATGAATGCAGTTGTATTTGATGCAATTAAAGTCCTTCTTGATGAAGGCAAAACCCCTACTGTTGCCCTAACTAAAAGCCGTTTAGCACAACCTGTGCCTATGCCGGTTATTATTGCCGCAGTAAGCCAATATAAAAATAACCCTGATTCAATTCATAATTTAATGAAAAACCCTGTGCAGAGCATCGTTGAGCCTAAAACATCTCAACTCGATCGCATTGAGAAAAAACTCGATAGGTTGCTAGCCCTGTTAGAGCAAAAATAATTTGAGACTATAAATGTTCGTTGTTGATTTAACGTTTGACTGCTACCAAGACACCACCCTAGAGCACGCCGAGCAAGCCATTAACCGATTAGTTAATGCGCTGCGTTTTAACGGCCAAATTATGGGTGAAGAATTCCCAACTGTACTAAAAGATGGCTATTTTATTACCCGTGTAATGTGCCCAACCGAAGACGCCATGCACCCATTAAATAATAGCCCTTTTGTAAAACACAGTATTGAGAAGCTGCACAGTGCAGGTTTACTTGCTCCTAAAATAAAAATTATTGGCCAAGACATTCACTCAAACGGTGCCGATACCTGTAAATCGCCTTCAAGCTATATTTTATACACAACCTATGTGCATACCTGTAGCCCACTGTATTGTGGTGATGACTTTTTACCTGTGCCATTGTTTACTATTCCGGCCATTGCTAATGGGGATTATAAAACACTCATAAAATGGCAAGAAGATTGGCAAGCCTGCGATCAAATACAAATTAACGGCGCTACTCGCTGTGAGTTTCCAGCGCTTGAAGAAATATCAAGCACACAAAGTGACTTATATCGCCGCGGTAAAGACATTGCTAAACGTATTCGCTTTTTAACTCAAAAACCGGTTTATTATTATTTATACCGTGTAGGCGGTGTAGATAAAGCTTCAGAACTTGAGCGTAAATGCCCTAGCTGCAATAGTGAGTGGAAATTACCAGAGCCGTGGTTTGGGTTATTTGATTTTAGGTGTGAGCCGTGTGGGTTGGTATCTAATGTTTCGTGGGATTTTCAGTAACTAAAAGCCTGCACTTTGCAAAATAAAGTTACACACCTTATACAAAATCAGCTTAATGCATTGCACTAAGCTGATTTTTAATGCTCAATTAAATTAAGTAAAAGCGGCAAGTAAGGCTACAATATCGTTACTCTTGCTGTAATAACTGAGCAACCTTTAACGCGTCTTGCAAAGGGATTATCCTGCACAATAATTAACGATTACTGCACATTGGTTTAATTAATCTAAACCTCAAGCGCTTTTAAAAAAGATTCTATATTGGGTGCAAGTACATGATGCGGCTTTTTACCTACGTACTCCAAACATACCTCACCGGTATTTACCTGCACGGTAACCAGTAAGTCATCTTGCTCAGTTAAACCAATGAATAGGGTTTCTGGCTGCTTTAATTTTCGTTTCATTAATACATGACCGGTAATATTTTGTTGCAGCAAGTCAAAATCATCTTTATTCCAAGCTTGTAATAACTCCACACGGTGACCATCTATGCTGGCTAAAATGCTACCGCCATACATGTGCCCATAAAACTCATCAATCCCTGCTGGGAAGCTCAGCTCAAGCGCGTTAGCTAAATCTGATAACGAACCTGCGGGGGTTTGCAAAGCACTTTTCCATTGAATATTGCCTTGTACGTCTACCTCGCCAAACTCGCAAGGGCTAGGCCATTGTTCGTCGTGTGCCATAAGCGGATATTTAGCGGTGTTTTTAACGATTTTTTCACAAAATTGCGTGTAAAGTTGGGCCATTTGCATTGCAACAGACATACTGCGAAACTCATTTAAATTAGATATAATGTCCCTATTGTAACTATTTAAGAGCAAACATGACAGATTACAGCAATTCTCCAGACCTTAAAGGTAGTGTGTTAGGACAATCTACTGAATACGTAGATGTATATTCGCCTAGCTTGCTTTTTCCTATTGCCCGCAAGTTAAATCGTGATGCTTTAAATATTGACGAAGCCGAGTTGCCCTTTAAAGGCCAAGATATTTGGACAGGTTATGAGCTTTCGTGGTTAAACGCTAAAGGTAAACCGCAGGTTGCCGTGGCGCTGTTTACTTTTGCGTGCCAAAGCAGCCATATTATTGAGTCTAAGTCGTTTAAACTTTACTTAAATAGCTTTAATCAAACCCGCTTTGAAAGTATTGAGGTGGTAAAACAGCATTTAATTGAAGACTTATCAAATGCGGTAAATAGCGATGTAGCGGTAACGTTATACGCACCTGATGACTATAACTGCTTACCTTGCACGCCATTACCAGGGCAATGTATTGACGATTTAGATATTGAAATAGATAACTACGATATTGACGCCTACTCACTTAAATCAAAAAGTGACACCCTGGTTACTGAGACCCTGCATAGCCATTTGCTTAAATCTAACTGCTTAATTACCTCGCAGCCAGATTGGGCCAGTATAATTATTCGTTACACTGGTGAGCAAATATGCCATGAGGCACTCCTACGTTATTTAATTTCATTTAGAACCCACAATGAGTTTCATGAGCAATGTGTAGAGCGTATTTATAGTGATTTAACCACGCAGCTAAACATTAAAGAGCTTGAAGTTTATGCGCGTTATACACGCCGCGGTGGGCTGGATATAAATCCGTATCGTTCAACGCACTATAACGATACGCCTTTTGCGGTAAAAATTAATCGCCAGTAATACCAATCGACTTAAATATCACCATAAAAAAGGAGCTTAAGCTCCTTTTTTATACCCGTTATAAGCTAGTCAATGCGCTTAGTCGGAATAGGCATTGCGCACACATCAATATAATTATGGGCGTATACAAACCAAGGTTCGGTACGATTTTTTCGCGCCTCAATCAATTCTCTAAATGATTGCGAGTCTGTTTTCATAACATTAAAGGTGCTTTTATCACGCTTAATATCGGCTAATACCTCAATGTTTGTAATTGGGTTAAATGGCGTATTAGCAACAGGCTTACGCTGTAAACGATTAAAGTGCTCCATACCTTCAAGCACTCTTCCAAATAGGGTAATATTTTTATCAAGGTAGCGCGGACCTTGGCCAATGGTGACAAAAAATTCAGTGCTTGCACTGTTTATCTCATTGCCACGCGCCATGGCAAACACACCGTGGCAATGTACCTGCCAAGTTTTTGTATTAGAGGCGTTTTGTGCGACAGCAAAACCGTTTAAAAACCCCGTTACAGGCGCGTAACCATCGCCTTGTAGCTCTGTAATTTTAAGCGGCTGTGCGGTGCTATGGTAAAACTCTGCAGGCACAGTTTTATTAGCCGTTTTAATTGCTTTATTGCCTGAGCTGTCGCCTCCTTGTGCTACAAACCCTTCAACAAAACGATAAACACGGGTATTTTTATAAAAGCCTTCTCGTGCAAGTTGTTTTATGTGCGCAGTATGTTTAGCTGCAAGCTGTGGGTTAAGCTCAACATAAGCCGCCCCTGTAGGCAGCGTAATTTTTAAAACATTTTGCCTGTCTACATTTCGCCATTCGTGCGCTTTAGCGTGCTTTATTACCTCGCTTGCGCTACGGGTTGGGGTTTGTTGAGTGCCCGCGTGTTGCTCTGTGTATTGGGCGCACCCAGTTAATCCTGTTATTAGTGCTGCTAAATATAGTCCTTTCATATAATCCTTATACTGCCTATTTAGTCCCAATCAAACTTATAGAGTAAATCAACATTTTGATTTAAACCACTGGTGATCTCTACATAAAACTGCGAAAGCAGCTGATAGCGAATAGCGACCTCGCTGAGCGAGTCAAATACCCCTACGCTGTATTTAACTTGTAAGCTAGGCGCTACATAGCCCGATATTTCAAGTTTAGTGTTATCGCCAGAGCCCGTTGAACTTAAGCTTACATCAGATAAACCAATGGTTTCGCCAACTTTAGATACAACGCCTTCACTGCGGCTCACCCCTTGTGAGAGCAATAACTGAGTAAGCATAGCATCGCTTGAACTGTCGCCCTCGCCTAGCGGCTGCCCATTGAGTAAATAGGCCAGCGCTTGTGCTTGATCCATTGCCGGCTCAGAAAACACTTTTAAGGTAGGTTGCTCAACGTTACCAGTAAGCGTAACACCAGCCACAACATCGTTTGCTGTGGTGTCTGGATTACGTATGGCTTTAATATTTAAAAATGGTTGCTCAATTGAGCCACTAAAGCCTATTTGCCCAGTACTAATAATTAAATCTTGGCCAAAAGCTAAATACGTACCATCGATTAAATTTAGCTCGCCGGTGGCAATTATAGGGGCACCTTGGCTCATTTTGATGGCTAAATCGCCCGCTATTTTCGACTCAAGACCAAACGATTCTATTTTTACATCGTTTTTAACAATCACTTTTAAATTTACATCGTAATCAAACGGCACGTTTTCTGCCGTTTCAGTTTGTTGATCAACAATAATCTCATCGTCACTTACTTGAACGGCGCCCTCTGGCAGCTCTTCAATCATTACCCTGCCATAAGGCACAATCACTTCGCCAGACAGCTTTAATGCATTATTTGCAAGTCCAATAGTTAAATCAGGCGATACTTTAAACGTCACGCCTTGCTGCGCGCGTACAAAAAACTGCTCGCCGTTAACGCCTACATTTACCTCAGGCTGGGCGCCTTGCCAATCTATGTCGCCGGTTAGGTTGATTTTACCGCCTTGGGTGTCGTTTAAATTACCTTTAATTGTGGCGGTGGTTTTATCAAATAAAATATTTACATTAGATTTTTGCAATACCACCGGCAACTGCTCACCTTCTAAATTGATATCACTGACATTTAGCTCACCATTTAATAGAGGGTCTTGCAAAGTGCCGGCTACTGCCACGTTTCCTGTTATATCGCCTTTTAATTGCTCAAGGGTTTCGAGAAATGGATGTAAGTCTGATAGCAATATTTTATCTATATTAAGGTGACCGTTTAATGTTTGCTGATTTTGAATATCATCAATATTAATGTCGGTGGCTATTTTACCTAGCACACTTGAGCGTAACTCGGCCTCTAGCTTACCCGTTTGAGAATCAGTGTAGGCACTGACTTTTAGCGTTTCGATGGGTAATCTAAACCGGTCTTCCTCTGAGGTAAGAACAGCAACAAGGTCGTGCGCATTTAAATTAGCGCGAAGTGTTTTTAATGCGCCCTCGTTCCAATTTGCAGCAAAGTCGCCGCTTATATCGCCACGCGTACGCATGTTATCTGGTAAAAAGTGTTTAAGCTCTTCAAGCGCTAAATTGCTCAACGTAGCATTAAATTGGCCCAAGTTTTTAGTTTGCGCAAGGGTATTAATACATAGCTCACTTTTGTTTGAGCGCCAGCAATGCGCACTCACATCAAAATCGCTGGTTTGGGTATTAAACATCACCGCAATTTTTTTACTATTACTAAAGCTGAGCTTTTTGTCACTTAGCGTTATATTACTGAGCGAGCCATTCCATACGTCATTATTGAGCTTACCGGTTACTTCAAGCTCAGCAGCGCCTTGCTCTGCATCTATGGCGGCAACCAGCTGATGGTCGGTTTTATCGCCAGTGGCAGTTAGCTCAACACTATTAATTACCTGATCAGCGACTATTGCTGAGCCTACGTTTAAGCTCACATCGGTTTGCCAATCTGCGGCTGTATCGAGCTGACCTTTAAGGGCGAGTTTGTTAACGTTTATGTCGTTATACATAAAGTTATCGAGTAATAACGATAAATCAACGGCAGGGGTTAAACGGGGTCCTCTAACTTTTAAATCGGCCTTACCGTTTGCAACGAATGGCAGATTAGTTTGCTCATTTCCTGTCAGTGTTACTTTTCCGTCAACCTGCCAGGTGTCGTCAACTTGCCCGCTCAAGGTTAATTTATTGGCACCGCTACTTAAATACAGGCTGTCTATGTTGGCTTTTAGCGTATTGTTAAGTGTAAAGTTTGAGGCAAATTCAAGCGGTGTTTGGTTCAGTGTACCTGCAAGTTGTGTATTATCCATTTGCAAGTGCCAGTTTTGCCCTTCGCTGTTAAAGCGCCCTTCTAGCTGGCCAGAAATATTACTTGTAAGCGCATCTGTTAAGTATTGTGCTTTTAAGCTATTTAACGAACCGGTAAAATCGGCTTGTATGCCCTTTTGCCAATTAATATTACCTTTTAATATTGCACTACTGTCGTTTGCTTTTAGGCTTAAGGTACTTAACTGCGCTTGGCTAAGCGAGCCGTTTAATTGCGTGTTTAATACTACAGCTGGATAGGCACCTAATTGGCTATGCGCTTTTAAACTTAGTGTGTAATCATCCGCATTACCCGAAGCTGATAAATCAACATTATTTACTTTTAGCTCGTTACTTTGAGCGTCAATCAACCATTGCTCAACTTTACCGGTAAGTTCAAACGGATAATTTTTTTGTTTTAAATTAGCCGTTGCCGTTAAATTTAATGGGTACTGACCAGTCGTGTGTAAATTTATATTTAAATCAGATAGATCACCACTTAACGCTAAATTCGCTTGGTGCAAGTCGCTGTTTAGCGCTACTTTAGCGTTTAATGGTAAGTTACCTGCAAGCTCACTAGTTAACTCTGTATTTAATTGCCATTGTTGATACTGCGCGCTAAGCGTTTGTAAGTTAACTTTTTCATCTTCTACATTTAATACAAGCGCTATATTTTCGATTGTGTGAGTTTGCTCACCTTGCTCAATATCTACCTTTTTAACGTCAAACTGCTCTACCCGTAAATTAAGGGGCGATGTAAATTCTATATCTGGTAACGCAGGTAGCGCTTGGCCTTGATTAGCCGTTGCTTGATTAGATGAGGCGGGTTGCTCTTTAAGCTTTACCAATACATCACTAATAGTTAGGCTTTTTAGTGCTAAGGTTGCATCTTCAGCTTTCGCTGCAAGGGTAAAGTTATTTACGGTTACATCAGCACTTGGATGATTTAATACAAATTCGTTTATTGCTACATTTTTAACGGCAATATTAAAGGGAAACGTAATTTCAGCTAATGGCTCTGAGGTGCTCTGTTGTGTGGCTTCGGGTGCATTGCCAAGGGCTAGTTTGATTGACCGCGCACTTACATTTTCAATACATAGGCCATCGCACTGCCACCAAAATAAATCTATTTTAAGCTGCTGCGCTTTAAAATCTGTACTTTGGTTTTTAAAACTCACATTAAACGGGTTGTTATATAAAAAGCGCCCTTTTTTAATCTCGATATGTAAGCCGTGCACCATTTTATTGGCACTATAAGCAATAAATTGATTACCGGGCGCAGTAAATAACAAGCAAAATATAATAACGGCAAGCGTGATTAAAACGCCGATGACGGCGGCGGATATTTTTTTAAATACTGACATTAAATTTCTGGCCCTATGGTAATGCTTAAACGTGTGCTTTTACTTTCTTTAGTAAGCCCCCATGCATGGTCTACTTTTACAGGGCCAATGGGTGTTAAATAACGAAAACCAAAGCCTGCGCCCACTTCAAAGTCGTCCGAAAAGTCATTTGTGGCAGTACCGCCATCAACAAATAAAGCTGCACGCCAATTTTGTGCAAATTGGTAATTGTATTCAATAGTACTGGTTAGTAAGTATTTACCACCAATTAAATCACCGTCTTCATCTTCAGGTGAGATAGACTGATAAGCAAAACCACGTACACTTTGGTCACCACCCGCATAAAAGCGCAGCGAGTAAGGTACGTTTTCTATATTATCGACCAGCATGGCGCCCACGTTTGCTTTTAAAAAAACTAAATGTTTATCTAAATAGGTTCGCAGCCACGCATGCTGCAGCTGCACCCGCACTAAGTTGGTGGTTGAAAGTACATCATCTAAACCAAACTCAGCCGAAATTAGCCACTGCTCACCCCAATAAGGCGTTGTGCCTCCTTTTGACTTTTTACGGGCATAGCTAATACCAGGCATAAGCATTTCGGTGCTTTCTTCTGGTTCATCACCAATGCGGTATGTTTCTTGGTCTCGACGTAAAAATGCTGTACGCACCCAGTTGTTCTCAGTTAACCATTGGCGCTGTAATTGCCCCGTGAGTATTTCACTGTAAATGTCATCAGCAAGTTCATCTTCTAATTTATAACCGACAGAGAAACGCCATAAATCGTCATTAGGGTCGTCAACCGGTATGGTGTATGCCATAGAAATATCTTGCTGTTTTTCGGCAACGTTTAAATTGCTTTCGAGGTAATGCCCGTCTTCGGTGATCCACGGCTTGCTCCACTTAAAACGCACCTTAGGGCCAAGCTCTGTATTAAACCCACCGCCTATTTCGTAGCTATTAGCCGGTTTGGGAAGCACATCAATATTAATGGGTACTTGGCCGTTTTTTCTCGCTGCAATATCGGCGTAAATACGGACGCTGGCAAAGTATGGCGTGCTCGACAGTTCAAGGTTGTAATCAGCTATTTGTGTCGCTTTATAAGGCTGCCCTTGAGTAAAAGGCGCAAGTGAACGTATGTATTTTTCAGCAGGGGTTTCGCTTGCAATAATGATATCGCCGTACTGATAGCGCACACCGGTCTCTATATTAAAGGTAATAACTGCACTATTTTTTTGCACAGACACAGCTAACTTTCGTACAGGCCATTTAGCGTCAAAGTAACCTAGCTCAAGTAATACCGACTCTATTTTTTTATGGGCAGAGTCGTACTTGCCATGATTGAGCACATCGCCTTGCGTTAAATTTAAGTTTTTAATTACATTTTGCAGTAGTGCATCGGCTTTACCTTCACCGCTTAAGCTAATATTAATAGCCTCAATACGGGTTGCAGGCCCCCGCTCTACTTTAACAATGAGTTCTTTGTCGTCTTTATCAAATTCTATATCAACTGTGGGGTTATAATAGCCAAGTGCTTTTATACTGCTTTGCACTTGTTTTTTAGCGTAGCGTTGTAAAGTACGCGTTGGTTTTTCGCCTACTAATTGCTTTAAATAGAGTTCAACGTTGCTTTCTAGCTCGCCGCTAATGCCCTTTATTTCATAATCTTCGATTACTCTTTGCTCAGCGCTTGCTTGAGTACTTATAAAAAAAGCTAAAAAAAATACAAAACGTAATAACTGTTTGAACAAGTAGATATCCTTACTTTTTTATTCTTTAAAAATAAACGACCAATTAAGCGCATACTACCATAGCCATAATGAGCAACACATTAACTTAATAGTGATTTAGGGGCTAAATTACACGCTGCATATGTACGTATAAAGTTAAAATTAATACGCTTTAAGACAATATTTTGGTTACAATAGTGCCTACGAATACAAAATTAATTTTAAATGAGTTTTTAATGCAATTCCCTGATGATGATAACGGCCAACTTTTAGCCGAAATAGCCGCTGCTGGCGTTGATTTAAGCAAAATGCACCAAATCGATTTTTTCATTTTATTTGAACAACAAGCTGATGCTGAAAAATTTGCCAAAGAAATAATCTCTGATGCATTAGTACAAAGCGCAAACGTTGAAAAGTGTAAAGACACTGGCGTGTGGGAAGTGATTACTCATGTACAAATGGTGCCAGAGCACACATTGCTTGGCCAAGCAGAGCAATACCTTGAAAGTATTGCTAATAGTTATAATGGCTATGGCGATGGCTGGGGTTTAATGGACGAAGACGCCGCTTAACAAAAATCAGTTAAGCTTAACCGCTTAACTGATTAGCTTTTCTAAAGTTGCCAATGTAATCAAATAATTTATCAGATACCTTCCAGCCATACTTTTTACTTTTACGCGCGATAACAAAATCGGGGGGCACTAAATCATACTGTGCCTTAATAACCTGCTCAGCACTTTTAAATTCGACAGGCGCTTGCCCCTGCCCTAGGCGTTTACCAAACTGTTTATTAAAAATATACTGCCCGCCTTTACTGGCAAGGTTATATACCTCATCGCAACTAGCACCTTCCTCATCAAAGTAGGTCACTTTAATTAGTTGGTTTTTAAGCGCTGTGACAGTCAAACCACTGCATCGTAGCACTAACGCATCTTTTAAATTAAGTGCATTACGAAGCTTGTCGTCAGGGTCAGCCATAACGGCGCCGCAGTCATGGCATTTACGAGCTGCAATATCGTTTTGTGCACCGCACTGATCACACTCTTTAAACCTAAAGCGATAATCGCATTGCTCTTTATGGCCTTCATCATCTTCTAGTAGGCCTTGGCAACGTCTTCCAAAGTGCTCAGTGACTTTACCGGCTGAATCTGTTTTGCCCCAAAATATATTAGCAAAGCCACAGCCAGGGCAAAGTACTTGTACTGGTTCGTTATCGCTATCGCCTTTTTTATCGCCCACTTCCGGATGAAACAAATCAAATCCGTTGCCAGCGTAATCAATGACCAAGCAATCTTTTTTTCCTTCACTTAAGCGAAGGCCACGGCCAACAATTTGTTGATATAAACTAACCGATTCTGTAGGGCGCAAAATGGCAATAAAATCCACATGCGGCGCGTCAAATCCGGTGGTTAAAACAGAAATATTAACGAGATATTTTATGTTTTTTTGTTTAAATTGATTTATTAATTTATCGCGCTCTACATTTGGGGTATCGCCAGTTATAAGGGCACTTTGCTCTGCGGGTAAATAAGTTAAAATTTCTTGCGCGTGCATAACCGTTGCCGCAAATATCATCACGCCTTGGCGGGTTTCACTGTATTGTATTACCTGCTTCAGTATAGCTTGCGTTGCGCGCTCACTATTTTTTAAAAGCGCATTCATGCCATCAGTCGTATATTGACCAAACGCATTAGTAGCCAAGGACGAAAAATCATAATGACTAATTGCCGCGTCCACTTCATTTGGCGGCGTTAAGTAATTATGTTTGATCATATACCTGAGCGGTAATTCAAATATACAGTTTTTAAATGGACTTTCTTTATTACCTTTTACAAAACCATGGTAATGATGATGGTATATCCACCCCATTCCTAATCTATAAGGTGTGGCTGTTAAACCCAATACTTTTAACTGAGGATTATATTCTTTGAGCGTATTTATAACCTTTCCATATTGGCTTTTTTTATCACCATTTACTCTGTGGCACTCATCAATAATAAGCAAAGAATAATGCTCATTTAATTTATTTAAATTACGCGATAAAGATTGAACACTGGCAAAGGTAACTTGGTGGTTGAGTGATTTTTCTTTTAACCCTGCTGAAAATATACTCGCTTCTAAACCAAAACTTTTATATTTTTGTGCGTTTTGCTCTACCAACTCTTTAACATGTGCAAGCACCAAAATTTTTTGCTTAGCAATTCGCGCAAGCTCTGCAATAACAAGGCTTTTACCCGCACCGGTAGGCAGTACAATCACGGCAGGATCATTTGTTTTTCGAAAATGTAAAACGGTGCGCTCTACGGCCTCTTGCTGATACGGCCTTAATTTATAGCTCATGAAAATAGTAAATAGAATAACCAGAAATGCAGTTTAACAAATACTAAGCGACTGCGGGGAGTTTAAGGTAAGTTTTGGCCAATTAAATCTAGCGTACAAAGCGTAAGCCTTAGCCTAAGTTTAGTTATTAAGTTATTAAGTTATACGCCATTAAAAAGAGAAGCCGTGGCTTCTCTGTTACTTTATTAAGCTAGGTGCTTTTGTAAATCAACACCTTCAAACGCTTTAGGGCGACGACCACGACCGGTCCATTCAATCACTTCGCCATCTACTTCAATACGATACTTAGCTTTTACTTTAGTACGTTTATCTGCAGTACCGTCTTGTAAATCTTCTAACGTAAGTCCTTTTTCTTTTAAAAGATCCAACACTTCCTGTTTAGCTTGTAGCTGCTCAGTATATTTTGCAATCGCATCAGTGATTAATTGTTGTGCTTTTTCTAGCTCAGTTAATGATGCTGTTTTAATAAAAGATCGAACTTCTTTCATTTATATCTCTCTTGCTTGTTGGAGTTAACTTTTTAGTTTCAAAGCAAGTATAAACCCAACAATATATTTTTACCATGAGCAATTTTACTCCATAGCAAAAGGTATAAAAGCAAATACTTTAGCATGAGAAATCAGCATAGAATAAGTATAGTAATGGACTTTAATATCAAATAAAAAATATTTAACCTCTATTAATTTTTTAATAGAGGTTAATAAACTTATAAAGTTAAAGTCTATTTATCAATTTTTACACTACCACGGGTCATCTCTCTCATTGCCTCTTGGCTTAATTTTTCTTGGTAAGCAATTTGTTCAGGTGTTCTACACACTCTTGTTGCAATGTTGCTACCTGTGGCTTTTTCGAGTTTACATATTTTGCCATCGCTTTCACTGGCCTTAAGCGCTGCTGCACTAGTGCAACCTGAAGCTAAAATTACTAATAATACGGTACAAAGATGTTTCATTGTTTATCCTTAATTTAAGTGTGTTGAGGGAGTATGTCATAAGCAATTGTTACTCGTTCCATTTCACTATTTAGGGTATTAGTCCCATGCCAAAAATAGGATGGAAATTGAATAAGTTTGCCTTCCTCTGGTTTTAATGTTGTCTCAGGTAAAAGCTTAGTGTTCATATTAAATCCTGGCTCACCTAGCTTTAACCACCCTTCTTGGTTGGTTGATTCAGATATCAGCGTGGGTATAGATACATAAAATGGTGAACTCATCCAACCTTGGCTGTGATAATGATTTTTATGAAAACCTTTACCTTTCAGAATTACCGACCATGAATCAGTTACTTTAAAATCACCAACATTTCTTTTTAAAAAAGGGTGTTGATTATCTTTTGGAAGCCTTGATAAAAAGCATGACGTTAACTCGTATAGCTCCTGCTTTAGTATTTTTAGTATCGGCAGTTGATAATCAAATAATTTTTCTGCGGTTTGAGAACCATTCACTAAAGATTGCTCTAAAGGATGGTTTTGATAATAATGATACTGTTTTAACGTACCTTTAAGCTCAGTTAAAAAATCATCTATAGAAGCAAAGCCAGAAGGTGTTGCTATTTTCTCCTGCATAACAAATAAATCATAATTGCAGTAATATGAGTACAGCTCGCTTTTTAGTAATCTCAATGCTGTATTTTTAATACACAAGTACTCTTGGTTATATTCGTCTTGATTTAATAACTTATTTATAATGTTCAATGCGTGATCTGGTTTATCTATCGCAATATAGCTTTTGGCTAATTCTATGTACGCGTGATTATTCTTAAACCTATTACTGGCAGCTAAATGGGTCTCTAAAGATTCATCAAATAAGCTGTTTTCACGTTCGTAATCACCCACTATAGAAAACGCTTTTTGTGGGCAATTGCTTTGAGAGAGTATTTGCTTTGCTATTTTGTAAGCCTCAGTTTGCTTACCCGATGTATAAAGCTTTTGTGCAAGCTCAGCTTCCAGTGCAGTATTTTTTCCAGTTATTTTTAAAGCATGGTTATATGAGGATAAAAAACCAGAGTCTGCAGTTTCCCATAGCATTTGGTTTAGCCAATGATGACTGTCTAAATCTAGCGGGTTGATAGTTGTTAGTTCTGTATATATTGCTTTGGCTTTTTTAAACTTACCGGCTAAGTGATAGCAGCTGGCCATATTTTTTTTAGCTTCAACTAAACCAGGGCTTAATTTTAAGCTTTGCTCAAAAGTTATAATTGCTTTATCCCAAAAGCATAAAGCTTTTAAAGCCAACCCTTTACTATTGAGAATACTAGCATCAGCACCAAAATTGCGAATATAATCATCTGTGAGCCTATCGACCTCAGTAAACTTCTCAAGCTTTAAGTCTGTTTTTATTTTTGCACTGAGAATAACTGCATTTTGAGGGGATAGTGTAAATGCTTTATCAATGTATTCTTTTGCTTTAGTAAATTCATTCTTTTTAAAGTATAAAACAGAGATGTTATAAAGTGTTTCTATATCGTCACTATATATAGTCAATACATTTAAATATTGTTTTATTGACTTATCAGGTTCACCCAACAAGTTATATAATTTTGCTTTATTTACATTTAAATGAAAATGACGTGGACTTAGTTTAATGCCTTTTTCAATCTCGGCTAAACATAATATATAATCTTTTTTCTTTTGGTATGCTATAGATTTTAAGTGATGAAGGTGCGCTACAATACTCGATTCATTACTTTTAATCGAATTAGCAATTTTTAATGCCTTAAGGAAATTATTATTATTAATTTCCTTAAGGATTAAGTTGCTTACATCTTGAAATGACATGCCTTGGCTTTGCATATGTTCTCTTAAATAATAAAAAGGCCGATAATATACCGGCCTTAGCATTAAAGCTTATGCTTAGAATGAAATAGTTGTACCTACAAAGAAGTTACGACCGATGTACTTATACAACGTAGTATCTGTATTGGCATCATCATAATCGCTGTAATATGGAGGCTCTTCATCTGTTAGGTTATCTATACCACCACGTAACGAAACATGCTCGTTAAGTTGGTAAGTACCACTTAGTGTATGTGATACAAACGAGTCAGCTTCTGGTGAATAGTAATCCGCAGGGTCTCCATCAAATAATGCAACTGATTCTGTAACAAGCGAATCTACGTACATCACTTTGTATGAAACAGTCCAATCATCACCGGCTGCGCGTAAGCTTACATTATGTTTCCACTCAGGAATTGAGCCAGAACCACTTGATGCAACACCTACGTAATCTTGAATAGGCTCACCAGCAAACTCTTGTACTTCCCATTTAGAGATGTAAGAAGCTTCCCAATCAGCTCTCCACGCTAAGCCAGCAGCGTCAAAGCTATATTGAGCGTTGAAATCTACGCCCGATAGGTTCCAAGTAGAAAGGTTTTGATCAAGTGATGGAGTACCATCAAAGTTACCCGTTGCATCACGTACAACACCTTCACAAAGTGCAAAAGAACCACCTTGTCCACCTTCTTCACCCGCGCTATAACATTTATCTAGCTTAGTCGTAATACCAACAGAGCTTATTACGTTATCTACTTCAATATCGTAGTAATCAACAGTAAAGCTTAGCCCTTCAATTGGCTCAACAACAAGACCAACTGTAAATGTATCAGCAGTTTCAGGACCTAGGTCTGGGTTACCGCCAACAACCGCACGAAGTTGACCACTGTTTTGTGCAAACGTACCATCTGAAGGAATTAGGCCGGCTGCTGCATCAGAAGCACAGGCTGTTTGGTATCTAGAATCAAAGCCAGCACCACCAAAACCAGTACAAGGGTCTGTATAATTGGTGAAGCTATCTGACTGACCACCGTAAAGCTCACTTACACTTGGTGCGCGAAATGCTGTTGATAATACAGAGCGAAGCATAACTTCATCTGTCATACGCCAAGTTAGACCTAACTTATAAGTAGTATCTGATCCAAACGTATCGTAGTCAAAGTAGCGAAGCGCAGCTTCTAAATCTAAAGACTGAACCAGTGGTAAATCATTCAATAGTGGAACAACAAGCTCTACATATGCTTCGTCAACTTTATAGCCACCAGAAGTTGGCTGTACGGCATTACCTGAACCGATACCTGATGAAGAGAATGCATCTGGTTGATTAAATGCTGATTCTTCACGGTGCTCTAGACCAAATGCAAAGCCAACAACACCAGAAGGCATTTCAAATAAATCACCCGAAATTGAAGCGCCTAAGTGGTGCATTTCTGTACCTGAAGTACCCTGATCGGTGTAACGCAAGTAATCGGCATCTGACTGTGAAAGCGCGCCTTCACCGAAGTAGTTAATACATGGAGCAGATGCATCGTTGCCTGTAACCGTGTAATCACTAGGCGAACCTGTAACCGAGACACCTTCACAGTTTTCATTTACTGACGCTATCATTTTGTCTACGTTAATGTAGTTTTTAGAACGGTCAATAGCGCTATTTCGACCATATGTATAGAACACATTCCAAGCGTATTGATCAGCGATAAAGCCCTCTAAACCAGTTGTAAATTGTGCTGTATTTACTTCTTGCTCAAATACACGGCCACCCATTTCTGACATACGACGCAGTGGTAACATGTCTACATTGTCGCCAGGAGTTGCAAAATCATACAAGCCTGAGAATGGGTAAACTTCTGGATTTTGACTTAATACCCAACTACGACCATCAACACTGTATGTGTAGTTGATAGGTGCTGGTGCCATTTGCTGCGTTGAGGTACGGTTTGTGTAGTACGCTTCTGCAAAAAAGTTTAAGTTATCTGCTAATTCATAATTACCTAACACGCTCACATTATAACGAGTTGCAGGCGTAGATAAGTATGAAGCAGAAGAGTAGTTATAGGTATCGTTGCCTTCGCCACTACCCACATATGTGTGATAGCCAGTATCAGTTGATGAACCGTTACCGCCAGGCTCAAACTGAACTCTTCTACCATCATCTAAGATTGCATTCATACCTAAAGAGTTACCAGAACCGGCACAAAAACGCTCACCGCCACTTTCTGCGTATGGACATGCTGAATAATCTCGGTCGCTAGCACGTACAGTACCACGGTCGTAAAAACCAACGTTTACAACAACATTACCTTTGTCACTGCTCACACCAAAGGTGCTGCTTAAGCTAGCTTCTTCACCGTCACCTTCACCTGTCTCTGCATAGCTGGCATCTAGCTCAAAGCCTTCAAAGTCATCGCGCATGATAATATTAACCACACCAGCAAGAGCATCAGAGCCGTAAACAGCTGATGCACCGTCTTTTAAAACCTCTATGCGTTTTACAGCGCTAAAAGGAATGGCATTAAGATCCACGGTAGAAGATGCACCAGTACCTGAGGCAATCATACGGCGTCCATTAACAAGTACCAATGTACGTGATGAACCCATACCTCTTAAGTTAACAGTTGCATTACCATTACCGCCATTATTTACAGCAGCAGTTAATCCGCCCGACTGAGCGGTAAGGTTTTGTAACGCATCGGAAATATTTGAAATACCCTGAACTTTCATATCTTCAGTAGTAATAATGCTCACTGGTGAAGCGCTTTCAAGATCTGCACGTTTAATTCGTGAACCGGTAACCTCTATACGCTCTACCTTTTCAACTCCCTCTTCAGCAGCAATTGAATTTGCTGAAAATACAGCTGTAGATGCCGTACCAAAAGCAATCGCTAAGCGCACCGCTTTTGAAACTTGGTTATTTAACATTGGATTCTCCCTGAAATAATTTTATTTATATATTTATTGTTTTAGCCATTAAATAAATAGCTTAAGAAGTGAAAGCACCGCTTCTTTTGTGAATGTTAGTATCAATATATAAACATAGTCAACATATTAAAAACCAATAATTCACATCAATTTAAATATAATTAATATTAGTTTATTTCGATAAAGGGGACAAAAAAATAAAGTGTGAATATACCAATAACCGGAACAATGCATTTTTGAAAATAAAACGCAAAATACTTCTACTTATTTACATATTTAAAGGTGTTAACAAGGTAATTTAAAATTTATAAATGACAAGGTGACCAAGAACAATGTTTAACAAGTCGCCAAAAAGTAGAGGAATCGGGAGCTGCAGCTCGTTTGGCCTTTGGAATACCATCAAAGCTGCTAGAGTATTAATGTGCAGAACAGAACAAATTTTAGTGATGGGGCTAGCTATTTGCGTCCTTTGTAAAGCGTTCCGATATATTCATTATTAGAGTCAACTAAAGCCTCTTTAAATGTTTTATCGCCTAACAATAACAACTGGCTAATATCCTTAGAGTTTAACGCCGCTTGCTTTAAGTCACTTAACCTTAAGATCAGCCCTTCGAGCTCTTGAGTAAATAATTGATAAGCGCGTTCTAAATCAATTTTTCTATTATTCAAAATAAACTGAAAAAAGTCGGGATACCGTGTTCCATTAACTGCGTGAGGGTGTACTTGCCTTTCAAGCTGGATAAGGTTATTTATTGTTTTTATCAAGCTATTAACCTGAGCATTATCATCTTTTTTCAGCTCATCAATTAGCTGCTTTAAAGGAGTTAACAAGTCACTACGTACACGTACAGCAGACTCCAATATAAGCACATTTGGTTTAACTATATCTGAATCTATTTCGTGGCAAACAATTTGATATAACCCACCCGGTTTTAATACCCTAAATAATTCAGAAATGCTCTTCGAAAGCTCACTGTATTCAATTGCAAATTGAGCCACTATCGCATCAAATTCATTATTTTCAAAAGGTAAGGACTCTGCACTTACATCTGATAAAATACTAGAGTCGGGCACGCCTGTAACGCTCTTTGCCACTGTTGCTTTATCAATACCAATAAAGCTCAGCTGATCTTTACTACTATCGTGTATAAGCTGTATCAGTGCACCATTGCCTGTTCCTATGTCTAGTATTTTACACTGTGGACTAAGCTCAGTAGCAAAACTTGTCCAGCTCTGCTTGAGCTTGCCTGTATAGTTTTTCTTAATATCCTGCCCAAATGAAGTTAAATACCCTTGAGACCAATACTCACTCCAATAATTTTCCATAAAAAATCCCCATAAAAAAAGGGCTGAATAAATTCAGCCCTATATATCAACCTGTTTCTAATTAATATTAGAAGCTAATTGAGTAGTTTACACGGTAATCACGACCAAAGTTATTGTAAAGGTCTTGGTTATCCCATGTACCAGCTGAAGAAAGAACTGGGTCTTCGTCAGTTAAGTTACTTACAGTAAATGTTACAGCGCCGTAAGGACCTGCATTGTAGCTGTAAGTTAAGTTATGGATTAACCAGCTATCTAAATCACCTGATTGCTCGTAGAAACCATCGCCATCTTCATCAACTTCAGTTTCAGACGTGCTTGCTGTGTAAGTAGAGTTCCAAGATACTGTATGATCATCAAGTGACCAAGAAATTGTTGCTACTGACTTAAGATCAGGTTGGCCAGACCAACCAGCAGTGTCTTGTACAACACCACCTACTTCAGAATCGTATGAAAGTGTTACACTATTAACATTGTTAAAGCGGAAGTCACCAAAATCAGTCTCTACGTTTGCATTAATAGTGAAATCAAAACCTTCAATTTCAAAACCAGCACCGTTAAAGTAAGAAGTACCTGCTTCGATTAGCGTACCTGAAGCAGAGCGCTTAAGGTAGAAAGTTTCATCAGACGTATCTGTATCAACACCTACTGCAGTGATTAGGCCAGCAGCCTCATCAGATAATAAGCCTTGTAGAGATTTAGACTGAATAACATTATCAATAGAAAGTTGGAAGTAATCTAACTTAAAGCTTAAGTTATCGTTTACATCCCATGCCACACCTAAGTTGATGTAATCTGAAGTCTCTGCCTCAAGCTCAGAGTTCTGAGTATAGTATGTGTTGTACTGACGTGATGTAGTAGAACCGTTATTATAATCGATTGCAGATTCAGCAGAGAATGTACGTGCTGCATTAAGTAAATCAAGGCCTGGTGCACGGAACGACTCAGAGTAAGAACCACGAATCACTACGTTATCAGCAACCTGCCAGCGAGCAGATACTGCTGGAGCAACGTTGTCACCAAAGTCAGAGTAATCATCGTAACGAGCTTTTAAGTTCACTTCTACTGTATCAGAAACTGGTAGTACTGATTCGAAGAAAACAGCTGTCACATCACGGTCACCCATTGAAGAGTTACCAGCAGAGCCACCGATTAAGCCAGCTTCAGATTGACCATCGTAAATATCTTCGTAAGTTTGTTCAAAATATTCAACACCTACATAGTGAGCAACAGCACCACCTGGTAGTTCAAATAAGTCAAAACCTAAACCAGCAAAGTATTGGTCAAAAGTAGAGCCTGAGTTTTGTAACGTAGTCGACTTCATGTTGGCAATGCCTTCATCAGAGCCTAAATCGATATCGTTAGCTTCGTTGTATGCTAAACCACTGTAAGAAAGGTAGTACTCACCTACAGATTTGTTATCTGCTTTATTGTGGTGGTAGTAAACTTCCCAAGAAGCGTTGTTCCAATCTAAGTCACCACGTAAACCAGCTGTTAAATCTTGGTTGTAATCATCTACGTTACCATCACGTGTACCAATACCTACCCAACGGAATAAACCATATGCACCGTCTTCACCGTATGGGTTATGCGGGTTATCAGCTGCCATGTTTTCCCATGCTGCAGCCGGTGGAGCGTAACGACCAAATGAAGAGTTTTGTACAAACATTGTTTGAGCAAAGAACTCTATGTCGTCTGTTAGCTCGTAGTTAGCACTAACATATAATGTGTTACGGTCAATTGATGCTGTGTTGTAAGATACATTAGCGAATGCATACATACAGTACTCAGAACCTGGGCCCCAATCTTCGTTTGCATCAACGCGGCGGAAAGTATCTTCACCGTATTCAGAGATTAAATCATCACATAAAAGTGAAGCTGACGCTGTAGCAAAATCAGGTGAAAGTACAGTAGCGCCAAAGTATGACCAACCTACAGTATCTGCAGTGTAAGCTTCAATGTCGCCATCACCGTCTAAATCACCAAGCTGAGCTTTAGTGTAGTCACGGTCAGCATCTGAAATACCTTTACGAGATTGGTGATCGAAAGAGAATGTAATGTTACCTTTATCGTTTGAAACACCACCAACTACAGAAAATTCAGTTGAAGTAGTGCCTTCATCTTGGTCACGGTGACCCGCGCCAATGTTGAAAGTTAAACCTTCAAAGTTCTCTTTCATAATTACGTTAACAACACCTGCCATTGCATCAGAACCATAAATAGAAGATGCACCTTCAGTCATGATATCGATACGTTCAACAGCAGCCATTGGAATAGCATTAAGGTTAGCAGAAGCACCACCTAATGTTGGTGAACCTGGGAAACGGCGGCCATTTAAAAGTACTAAAGTACGACGTGAGCCAGCACCACGTAAATTGATAGTTGCTTGAGATTGTGCTGAGCTACCAGAACGCTCTGAGAACGAACCGAATGAGTTTAATGAACTAGAACGTAGGGCATCTGCAACTGTGTAGTCACCTTCTAGCTTGATATCAGCAGAAGTAATAGATACTACCGGAGAAGCACCCTCTAAATCTGTACGTTTGATACGTGAACCAGTTACTTGGATGCGTTCTACTTTCTCTGCAGACTCTTCTTCTGCAGCAAATGAACTTGACGAAAATGCAGCTGTTGATACTGCACCAAATGCAATCGCTAAGCGAACTGCCTTTGAAACTTTATTATTTAACATTTGATTCTCCCTGGGTCACCACTTGTTAGAAGCGACTATTATTTAATTATTTTTTGTTGTCACAGTTTGTTAACAGTGACTAAACCAAATACTAAACAAAAAATATCTAAAAGCCAACTACTGTTAACCAAATATTAATTAAAAAAAGGTTTTTTATTGTTTTTTAGCTTAGATGAGGAATAACTGTACAAAAATAAAGCTAAAGCGTAGATTATGTAATCAAAAATTGCATTAATAGGTACAAGTTAGAATAGTTCGAACTGTTTTAGCTCGAAACTGTTTACGTTAACGTTAACAAATTGCGTAACCATTTCTAATAAAGGTACAATTTGTTTGTCTATATACAATGGGTAGTCGTAGCTATGCAGCCCTTGATACAGCTCAACACCGTGGGTTGTGTAAACAAATGTAACAAATTCACCTCTTTTTAGCGTAAATTCACTATTTTGTCTCTGAAACTTTTTTACTGCTTGCACATGTGGAGGGATATTTTTTTGATAGTCGGTTAAGTTTTGACCTAAACGTTTTTTAAAAACCAGCAAATGATCAAATTCGCCGCGTAAAAGTTTACTAATGTAATCGTTTACAAGGTCATTTATTTGCTCTGGTTGCTCAAAAAGGAGGGTAAATAAATCAAATTGAAACTGTTGGGCCAGTTTAGTCCAGTCACTTCTTACGGTTTCTAAGCCTTTAAAAACCAATTTTGATTCATCCGGCTTTATTAACTGACCCACATAGCGTTTTTTAGACCCCACACTTTTACCTCTTATGGTGGGTAAAAAGAAGGGGCTGTAAAGCGATTCAAACTCTATTTCTAAATGGCTAGTTAAATTATGTTTAGCGTGTATGTTTTGCTGCCACAATGTGTTTATGTGTTTAGCTAACTGTTTACCTATTTTATTACACGCCTCAACACTTAAATCATCCGTTAATTTTACAAAGGTCGAATCGGTATCTCCGTAAATAACACTATAACCTTGCTCTTCAATCCACTTTTTAGTTTGCAGCATTATCTCATGACCACGCAAAGTAATAGAGCTTGAGAGTCGAGGGTCGTAAAAACGACAGCCTTGTGAGCCTAATACACCATATAAACTGTTCATTATTATTTTAATGGCTTGGGATAGCATTAAATCGTGATTATCTTTTGCCCGCTGACGCTGTAGCGCTAGGCTTTTTATAAGCGCTGGTAAATGGTGCTGCTCTCTTGAAAACAATGCGTTATTAAACCCTTCAATACTGTTTTCAGGGTTTTCAATCCCTTCTATTAGTCCAAGCGGGTCTATATAAAAGGTTTGCATAATACTGGGGTACAGGCTTTTAAAATCAAGCACGATGACATTTTTATACAGCCCCGGTACCGACTCCATAACATAACCACCTGGGCTTTCAAACGTCAGCCCATGGTCGCCCATATTAGGTGCTACATAACCGCTGCGATGTAATAAAGGCAAATACATGTTTACAAAAGCCGCCACTGAGCCGCCGCGCTTTTCCAGCTCAAGGCCTGTTAATTGTGTGCGAATAACAGCAAAATCGAGAAGTTTTAGCTTATCGAATATTTTATTAACGAGTATGCAGTCTTGGCGATTGTAGTTAGCGAGCGCGAGTTTATCTTCATTAAATTGACGAATAATTTCTTGTAAGCTGTTGCTAGCTTCAATTAATTTAGACTCGCCTAAAATTTCTTTAGCTACATTAGCAAGTGAAAAAGTTTCAAAACTATAAGTGGCATTTTTTAGAGTATCAATGCCATCAATTACACAGCGCCCGGGAATAGAAACCCTTGTAAAATGGCCTTTTCGAACATATAAAGGAAGGTTTCCTCTTCCTAGTAATAGTTTTACCCCAAGTGCCACAGAGCGCTCATAAATAACTGCAAAATCAAACTCAATAACATTCCACCCAATAATAATATCTGGGTCGCACTGCTTAATAAGTGTTACAAGTTGCTGTAATAGTGCAACCTCGTCTGCGCACCATATAATAGTATAACCAATCACTGGTTCGTGATGCTCAGGCTCTCCAATCATGATTACGCAATCTAAACCACAGCCTACCAAGCCAATAGAAAACAACACCCCACTTTCATTGCACTCTATATCAAGTGACAACTTAGAAAGCATAGGCGTATATTCGGCATTGGTTTTTAATTTAGCATCTAAAATTTCAGTGTAATGTGCATGATCCACTCGTTTACCCGTGATCCACGCTCCGCCTTTAATAAAGCGCTCCATTAAATAGCGCTCAATGGGCCTTATATCATCTTCATAAAGTGTAATACCGCGACTTTTTAACGCTTTGCTCGCGCTATAAAAGTGTTTGAGTGAGTAAAAGTAACAGCCACACATATTTTGCTGCTGAAAATTTTTAAGTGAAAGAGGTTTAATTAAAAAGTTTAGTGATTCGGCAGATAAAATGGCTTGAGCTGCTTTTGTATCTGAGTTTTTTATAAAAAATAGTGCGGTTTCATTCTCAGAAATTGTCTTTATTGGTCCATTATCTGTAGCAAACCAAATTTCATATTGTAAACCCTGAGCGCTATCGTGCGCTTGTGCAGAAAGTACAAAACCAGATGTTAAATACACTATCAATAAACCTTACTTATATTTTGTTTTGCTACTTTAGGGCCATGAACGTTAAGGATTGAAAATTGTTCAACCTCAAAATATAAACAGGCCATAATAGGGAGTAATTTATAAACTTAAAAAATCGCCGCATTAATTTACTAAATTAATTTCATCCTTGCTTGTAGTTACACGGTTATAACTCTAAAATCCATACACTGTAATTATATACATATTTTAGGTTTATCTCCCCATGCTTTCTGACCAACTAAAAAAAACAATTAGGCAAGTACACCAGCATGTGGCTAGTAACCTTACTGATTACCGCCCACGCAGTAGCCAAAACTACCTTGTTGCCGAAATAGCAAAAACACTGGCTGGCGAATACCATAAAAAGCAGCGAATATGTGTTATTGAGGCTGGCACAGGGACTGGTAAATCACTTGCTTATTGTTTGGGCGCGTTACCGCTTGCCCTTGCTCAAAAAAAGAAGCTGGTTATTTCTACTGCAACCGTGGCCCTGCAAGAGCAATTAATAGCAAAAGAGCTGCCTTTTTTTAAAAAACACTCCGGGCTCGACTTTAAGTTTGACCTAGTAAAAGGTAGGCAACGCTATATTTGTGCCCATAAATTACATAACGCTGTTAATGGCGATAGCCAAACGCAAATGGAGTTTATGCCCACACTTACCTCGCCGCTAAGTGATATGGAAACTAAATGCTTAAAAGGCCTTTACGATGCCTATGTAAATAAAAAATGGCAAGGCGACAGGGATAGCTGGGC
This sequence comes from Pseudoalteromonas sp. Xi13, assembly GCF_003952205.1. NCBI lineage: Bacteria > Pseudomonadati > Pseudomonadota > Gammaproteobacteria > Alteromonadales > Pseudoalteromonadaceae > Pseudoalteromonas > Pseudoalteromonas sp. Xi13. Next base: position 1,262,927 of record NZ_CP034439.1, on the reverse strand, counting down.
CGACACCATACCCGGTAGAGTGTGGAACTTAATCGCATGCGATAAACACGCTTGCCAGCGCCAAATGAAAGCCCATCAAACCTGCCCGTTTCAGCTTGCTCGTAATCAGCTTATGCAAATGGATGTGCTAGTTATTAACCATTCACTGCTACTGGCAGATTTGGATTTAGGGGGCGGTAAAATTTTACCCGAGCCCGATAACACCATTTATGTAATAGATGAAGCGCACCACCTTGCGCATATTACCCGCGACTTTTCATCGGCAGCGGCCACTATTAAAGGCACCATTGATTGGCTCGATAAGCTCACCAAATTTAGTGGCAAAATGTCTAAGGTATTAGTGGGTCAAAAGGCCATTGGTCAAAATTTCAAATTGTGCGATAGCATTAACGATGCTAATAAAGACTTAAAAGTGGTGCGTGATATTCTCGATAACGCCGACTTTGAATACTCAAAAGACGATACATATCGTTTTGAGCATGGCGAAATACCAAAATCATTGCACAACAAAGCTAAAGATATAAGTGACGCCACTCTAGATGCTCTGCGTTGTTTAAATAAAATGCACGATACCCTCACTCAAGATGTAAGCGATGGCGATATAAAACCCTACGTTGCCGACCCTGTTTTGGCCGAAAGCGGACACTATATAAACCGCTTAGAGCAATTAAATAAGCTGTGGTATAGCTATGCAAATAAAGGCGAAGGCACACCTCACGCAAGGTGGATCAAACGTTTAGAATATAAAAACCATCACGATCACCTATTAAGTGATTGCCCTATCGAAGTTGGCTACTACTTAAAAGACAAGCTATGGAATGAATGCGCAGGGGCGGTATTGTGCTCGGCAACTTTAAGTGCTCTCGGTTCGTTTGACCACTTTGCCTATGAAAGCGGATTAGCAAAAGAAGAAGGCGTTAAGTTTATTAAAGTGCCCTCACCTTTTGATTACCCTAAACAAGCAACCTTGCGTATTCCGGTAAGTAAAATTGAGCCAACCGACAAAGCATTTAGTGACCATATAGCGCAAACCTTGCCTGAGTACTTAAATACAAAAAAAGCTAATTTGGTATTGTTTGCCTCGTACTGGCAAATGGACCATGTGGCTAAGTTTCTTAGAACAAAAGGTTTTAACTTATTAGTGCAAGGCGAAATGTCGCGCGAGGCATTATTAAAAAAACACACCCAAAATATTGATAGCGGTAAAGGTAGTATTTTATTTGGTACGCAAAGCCTCTCAGAAGGGCTTGATTTACCTGGTAAATATTTAGAAAACTTAATAATTACAAAAATACCGTTTGCAGTACCTACATCACCAATAGAAGAAGCCCAAGCCGAATTTGTACAAAGTAAAGGCGGTAATCCATTTTTGTCTATTACGGTGCCCGATGCAGCAAAGAAATTGGTACAAAGCTGTGGTAGACTGCTGCGAAAAGAGAGCGATGAAGGCCGTATAACTATTCTCGATAGACGCTTAATTACCAAGCGCTACGGCAAAGCCATGCTCGACACCTTACCACCTTTTAAAAGACAAATAGATTATTAATGTTTGAACTTGCTTTAGATCCCACAACATTGGCAGTTTTATGTGCCGCGGCCCTTGCTGCTGGCTTTATTGATGCAATTGCCGGCGGCGGTGGCTTATTAACAGTCCCTGCACTACTCACCGCAGGCTTGCCACCGCATGTAACGCTTGGCACCAACAAGCTTGCGGCAAGCTTTGGCTCATTAACGGCCAGCTACACGTATTATAAAAAAAATCTATTTAGTCCTAAATTTTGGGCAAACTCCATTTTTGCTACAGCCATAGGCGCTGTGATTGGTACGTTAATAGTCGATCACTTAAGTATTGAATTTTTAAATAAGCTTTTGCCTATCATTATTATTATGGTGGCCTGTTATAGCTTGTTTGGTAGTTTAAGCACCACACAGGGCGATGATTTACCAAAAGTAACACCAGTACTTAAACTAAAGCAGTGGTTGCAGGGTTTAGCGTTAGGTTTTTTTGATGGGGTAGCAGGCCCAGGCGCCGGTACTTTTTGGACCGCATCTAATAGTTTATTTTATAAAATGAGCTTACTGCTTAACTGTGGTTTAGCCCGTTCAATGAACTTTGTATCTAATTTTATATCGCTTATTACCTTTGTGGCACTTGGTCATGTAAACTTTTTATTAGGCCTTATCATGGGCTTTTTTATTATGTTAGGTGCTTGGATTGGTGCTCACTCAGCCATTCGCTTTGGCGGTAAGTTTATTCGCCCTGTTTTTAACACTATGGTTATACTGCTAGCATTAAAACTGATTTACGAGGCTTATTTGTAAATGCAAACCCACGCGTTAGATAAATTACGCCAACAAGTTGCTACGCTTAAACAACAAGCTGAGCAATTTGACAGCGCAAAGTTGTTTTCTAAAAACCGCTATATGCAGGCGCAGCCTAGTTTATTTGACCGCGGCGTATTTAGTACTAAAAGCATGAACTTAACTGACTACGTAACAGAAATTGAAGACGAAATTACCAGCTTACCACCAAGTGATCACCGCCATGCTTATGCTTATGCACTCGAGCGCATAGGTAATCAAGTACAAGCTGTATTTAGTGTTATTAAATCGACCCCCATCTGGGCAAAAGAAAACAAAAGCCAGTACAAACCTAGACCCAAAAATACGGTTTATAAGCAAGCCGTAAAAAAAATAATGCAATCGTCGCACGAGCTATACGACGAGCTTAAACAAAACCACGAGTTTGAACGACGCTTAGTGTTAATGATTGAAGAGCGAAAATTACAAATGGAAAAAGCCAGCCCAGCGCAAGCACAAAAACTTAATATGGAAATTTTAACCACGCATGCGCGTTTAGGCCGCTGCCGTAAAGCTATTTCGGCCACCGAAGATAAAATTCAACAAGTCGAAAAACAACAATTACGCTAATGCAGCTTTTTTACCACCCGCTTTACAGTGCTTTAACGCTTCCTGAGCGCCACCGTTTTCCTATTCAAAAATACCAAATGCTAAAAGCAGAAATAAAACGCTTAGGCTTTGGGGCTACACAGTTTAATACACCAACCAAAGCTACGCCCGAGCAGCTTGCACTGTGCCATAGCCAAGATTACATAAATGATTTTTTAAACGCCACGCTCAGTAATAAAGCAATTAAAAAAATGGGTTTCCCGTATTCACGCGAATTAGTAGAGCGTACGCTACTTTCAGTTGGGGCAAGTATTCAAGGCAGCGAATACGCACTAAAACATGGTTTTTGCGCTAATTTAAGTGGTGGCTATCATCATGCATATAGCGATTACGGAAGTGGCTTTTGTATTTTTAACGATTTGGCTGTGGCTGGCGCGCATTTAATCAATACAGACCAAGCCGATACCGTATTAATATTTGATTGTGATGTACACCAAGGCGATGGCACGGCACAAATTACGCAACATAATAACGCTATAGTTACTTGCTCTATTCATTGCGAGCAAAATTTTCCGCGCTTAAAGCAACACTCCGATTACGACTTCGCCCTACCTGCCAACACATCAGATACCGAGTACTTAACAACGCTAAAACAAGCCCTCGAATTTTGCGTGCGTATTCATAACCCCGACATTATTTTATATAACGCAGGGGCTGATATTTACGAAAAAGACGAGCTAGGGTTATTTAACGTATCGCTTGAAGGGGTTTATGCGCGCGATCATTTTATTGTTAACTACTGCAAAGCCCATAACATCCCACTTATGTGCGCTTTAGGTGGCGGTTATCAGCGTAATTTAAATGCGTTAATTAATGTTCATAAACAACTATTTAAAGCTGCTATCGATTTATTTTAGTGCTTAGTATACACTCAAATAAACGGACTCTATAAAAGGCGCTAGCACGATGCGACTGCACGACGACATACATAACTTTTACGAAAAAATTGTGGTTGAAGAAATCATTAAACGTAAACTAGATAAAGTTTACAGTGAAGATGTAATGGCCGATTTTTGTTGCACGGTACTTAATCAATTGCCGCCACGTTATATTAGATACGATGTAGATATGGCCTTTTATTTACCACAAAGTGAACGTATTCACATGGAAGAGCGCGTACAAACCGCTATTGATGTTGCTATTAGCCAAATTTCAAAAAAGAAAGATTTAGATGACCAGCCCACTTGATAACGCCCCTACACATGTAAAACTGGCAGTGGATTTAATTATGCTTTTGGAGCAGCACGAGGTTGCTCCAGAGGATGTATTAAAAGCGCTCGAAATTGTAAAAAGTGACTTTGAACAAAAACAAGCCACCGCTTAGCATTACTCTTTTGTTTGCACTTCGTATTTAGTCACAGTGCCCTCGTGTTTGTTACAATCAATTTTAATCTCGCCAAACGTGCGTCTTGGGGGTGTTGAGCGGCGGCACGTCATTTTTTGTGCTTTACTACCATATTGGCTTATGTACAACGCAACGGTTTCATCTATTTTAAGCTGTTGCGCCGAAGTGGCTGCGTTATAAAAGGTATTGTATTGCGCCTGCCAACTTTCAACTCCAGCCTCTTTTGCAACGCCTAGCCACCCCATACCCATGTTAGTGGATTGTGTTAAGTACTGCCCTTTTAAAAACATAAACGACAATGTGTATTGCGCGCTTTTATAGCCAAGTGCTGCAGGGTCTTTTAGGTACATAAAGGCTTGTTTATAATCTCCTTTTTTATACGCTTTTATGCCATTGTACTCATGTTTTTTCATGGTTATGTCATCGTATAAATTAATAGGCGTAGACCCACAACCACTTAATAAACCCACTCCCATAATTGCTGTGATCAGTAAATATCGGCTCATGACTATTCCTTTTTTATTATTTTTATATGCGAGTACCGAATCTGGCTTACAGTTAATGCAAAGCCTGTTACTCTGTAAATTAATTTGTATAATTAAAATACTATCATGAGCTTAGCAAGTTTACTTCGGTTATTTTTTCTGGCTGCAATTTGGGGCGCGTCATTTTTATTTATGCGAATGGCAGCAAACAGCTTAGGCCCAGCGGTGTTAATAGAGTTTAGAGTTGGCTTTGCCGCACTCACCCTCTTTATTGTGGCGCTGTACTTAAAACGCCGCTTGGCGTTTACTAAGCACACAAAGCACTTTTTTATAATTGGCGCACTTAACTCCGCCCTACCCTTTTTACTGTTTGCTTATGCCGCGCAAACGATTAGCGCCTCTACTTTATCTATTTTAAATTCTACAACGCCCATATGGGGCGCGGTGGTGGGCATTATTTGGAGCAAAACCAAACCGACTAAAAGCATGGTGTTAGGTTTGCTGTTGGGTTTAATAGGCGTGGCAATTTTAGTTGGGCAAAATCATTTTGTATTAAATAGTCAGTCACTTATTGCGATTGCAGCAGCGCTAAGCGCCTCCCTGTGTTATGCCATTGCATCCCATTATACAAAAAATGCCCCTAAGCTTGCCCCGTTCGATAACGCACACGGCTCTATGTGGGCAGCCAGTTTTATAGTACTGCCCCTTATACTTTTTATGCCAATGCGCGAAGTACCTAGTACCAACGTTATGCTTGGCGTATTAGCACTTGGCGTGGTGTGTACCGCACTTGCTTATATTTTATTTTTTAAACTTATTGACGATATAGGCCCAACCTCAGCTTTAACGGTCACTTTTTTAATTCCGCTATTTGGCATTTTTTGGGGGCATTTAATTTTAGATGAGCAAATAGGACCAAAGACGTTACTCGGCGCATTATTTGTTATTGTGGGTACTATGCTGGTTACTGGTTTTTTACCACGAAAAAAGCACTTAGCTAAAACAAGCAAAGTGCCTTAAATTTTATATAGCATTATAGTTTAAATAAATTGTGGGTCTTTTGGCGCGTCGTGGCGGCGCGTTATATAAAGCACACAGTCGGTTTGGCTATTATTGCTATAGGCTCTTACGTGCTCAATAGGCACTGAAAAAGTATCACCTTGGTTAAGCGTTAATACTTCATCACCTAAGTCTATTGTTACGCTTCCTTGATGAACAAATATAACCTCTTCTTCAAAGCGAATATGAGGCGCAACCTGTGCATCAGGTTGTAACTTTAACGCAGAAATATTAAAGCCATGAGGCCAATTTAGCTGTGTTTGAATACATGTTTTGGCGTTTAAATTACCGACTAATGGCGCTTCATATACGCCATCAAACTGGCTAAGGTACGAGCGTTTATTCCAGTTAAAGTTGCTGGCTTTAACCACTGTTTGTGACAGCTCTTCATCGGTTATTACTCTGTGCTGCGCTATTTGCTCTTGGCTGGTGACTGCCATTGGCTTTACACCATCGGGAATGGTTTCATTTAACGTGGTATCTACTAAGCTGCCATTTTCTAGCAAAATTAGTCCGTATTCTTTTGCCATGTCAAATACTTGCGGAGCCCAAAGTACTCTACCAGGGTTATCACTTCCAAGTACCGCATATAAATAGCCTACGCCGTCGCCAACATTTTCAAACCCTCTAAATATATCCATCGGGATCGAAATAATATCGCCTTCATTTAAAATTACCTTGGCATCTTTACCGTCAACACCAGTGTAAAAAGCCCACGTACCACTGTGTACTACAAAAATTTCTTCAGTTAAATGGCTATGCTGCGAATTTAAACACCCTGCAGGTTGGCGCGCACCACCAATATTAAACCCATGAGGAATAGAAATATGCACATGTTGATTTGGGTTTTCGGCAACGCCTGGGCCAATAATTGTAAAGTTTTCTTTTTGATCGCTCCCCGGCGAGCGTGTATCAATAAAGGCATTTTTACACGCAATTAAATCGTCGTATCGTACTAACCTATCTGCAAATACACTCATTACTCTCTCCTAAATTGGTTACTGTGCGGTCCAACCGCCATCAATTTTAATACTTGTACCGGTGATCATTGCCGAAAGACCGCTTAGTAAAAACACACAAGCATTGGCAATATCATCGGTTTGGGCAATTTTTTTCAGTGGGATCATGTCGTAAACAAACTGCTTAAACGTCGCATCTTCTAGCATGGGTTTGGTCATTGGGGTTTCTACAAAGGTGGGGGCTACGGTGTTCACACGCACATTTTTATCGGCAAGTTCAACCGCCATTGCTTTGCTCAACCCCTCTACCGCATGTTTGCTCATGCAATACAAAGTACGTTTAGGTGAACCTACAAACCCCATTTGCGACGACATATTAACCACCGCCCCAGCGCCAGAATTTATTAGCGCTGGCAGTGCCGCTTGGCTAATTTTGTAAACGCTGCGTATATTCATCGCAATTACGTCATCAATATTTTCATCTGTTTGCTCAAGCATTGGCGCAACCCGATTTATACCGGCGTTATTTAACAGCCCATCGAGTGTTTTTAGCGCCTTTAAGCGCTCAAAAAAAGCATCGCTATTTATATCTAGCGGCCAAATTTCTATTTGCTCAGGCGCGTATTGCTGCAGTGTTTGTAAATCACTGAGGGTACGTGCTACTGCAATAACCTGGGCCCCTGCATCTACGCATTTTTCTACGCATGCTTTACCAATACCTTTGCCTGCACCTGTCACTAAAATGGTTTTACCCACTAAAAGCGTTTTATCAAATCCCATTTGTTCACCTAAATTCTATATTGCATTCGAAGTCATTATTAATTAGAGTGCAGTTAGATGCAAGACATTATTTAACCAATACGTCTCATCAAATGTGTATATAACAACGACTCACTAAGGACACTAGCAATGATAAAGCATTTAAAAAAGGGTCAACCAATTGACTCAAAACAAAAACAAAATCAATCAGTAAGAGATATTGTAGAGAATATTTTAGCGCATGTTGAAACCGAAGGTGACGCAGCCATTCGTGAGTACTCTGAAAAGTTCGACAACTGGACTCCGGAGTCTTTCAAACTTTCAGAAGACGAAATTAAAGCCTGCTATACACAACTTGATGAGCAATTAATTAACGATATTAAGTGGGCGCAAAGCCAAGTACGTAATTTTGCACAAATACAACGTGACTCAATGAAAGACGTAGAGGTAGAAACTCTTCCGGGCGTAACCCTTGGTCATAAACATATCGCTATGGATAGCGTAGGCTGTTATGTGCCAGGTGGTAAATACCCGCTATTAGCCTCTGCGCACATGAGCGTATTAACCGCTAAAGTAGCGGGTGTTAAACGCGTAATAGCCATGGCTCCACCGTTTAATGGCAAGCCATCACCTGAAATTGTAGTCGCGATGGATATGGCCGGAGCCGATGAAATTTATTGTTTAGGCGGCGTGCAAGCGGTAGCTGCAATGGCAATTGGTACACAAACTATTGCGCCGGTAGATATGATAGTTGGCCCAGGTAACGCGTTTGTAGCCGAAGCAAAACGTCAGCTATTTGGCCGTGTTGGTATTGATTTATTTGCAGGGCCTACCGAAACCCTCGTTATTGCCGATGACAGTGTAGATGGCGAGCTATGTGCGGCAGATTTACTCGGCCAAGCAGAGCACGGCCCAACTTCACCGGCTATTTTACTCACCAACTCAGAACAACTAGCTAAAGATACAATCGCTGAGGTGCAAAGGCAGCTTACTATTTTACCTACCGCCGATATTGCAGGCGTAGCATGGGAGGATCACGGTGAGGTAATTGTATGTGACACCTACGAAGAAATGCTGCAAGTTGCCAACGACTTAGCGTTTGAACACGTGCAAGTGATGACCAGCAATACCGATTACTTTAAAGAGAACATGCAAAACTTTGGCGCTTTATTTTTAGGTCCGCAAACTAATGTTTCGTATGGTGATAAATGCATTGGTACAAATCATACACTACCCACAGGTAAAGCTGCGCGTTATACTGGCGGACTATGGGTAGGTAAATTCATAAAAACATGTACTTTTCAGCAAGTAACAGAGCAAGCCTCGGTGGTTGTTGGTGAGTATTGTTCACGATTATGTGCTGCAGAAGGGTTCGCAGGCCACAAAGAACAAGCAGACATTCGTGTAAGACGATATAGGAAGTAAATCTTGAAGCAAAAAAGAGTCACCTCATACGATGTTGCCCGTGTAGCGGGCGTATCGCAATCGGCGGTATCACGTGTTTTTAGACCCGGTTTTAGTGTGTCTAAAAAAACCCGTGAAAAAGTAATCGCAACGGCCAATGAAATGGGCTATCGCCCAAATGCTATTGCCCGTATGTTGATCACCAAACAATCGGGGATGGTTGCGGTTATATTGTCATCGCAAGCAAACCTGAATTACCCAGAGGTGCTTTCTGAGCTAAACAGAGAGCTGGCACTGCACAATAAACGTGTGCTGCTCTTTACACTTGATAACGCAGAAGAGCTAGATGAATTACTCGAAAACATATGGACCTTTCAGGTTGATGGTGTAATTGCCCTAGCTGCTCACTTTGATAGTAAAAGCTTAAACTTATTTGCTAAACACAGTACGCCTATTGTGCTTTATAACCGCCATGTGCCTGAGTCGAATGCAAACACCGTTTGCTGTAATCACGACAAAGGCATTAAACAGTTAATTGATTTATTACACGAAGCTAACCATAAATCGTATTTAATTATCTCCGGCCCTACCGACTCAGATGTTGCAAACGAGCGCAGAGAAATAGCCGAAAATTATTTACAAACCCTAGGCGTTAAAGACACGCCGGTTATTTATGGTGATTATGGGTATAAATCGGCACGCGACGCACTTAAAAAATGGTTAAAAAAACACCCCAAGCCCGATGCCATAATATGCAGTAATGATGCTATGGCAATTGGCGTAATTGATGAACTAAAAGAAAACTTTTGCATTAAAGTGCCCGACGACATGTCGGTTGTAGGATTTGATGGTATTAATGCCTCTTCGTGGTACAACTATCAAATAACCACAGTACAACAGCCAATGAAACAGCTTACTAAAGCCGCTGTTGATATTTTAATGGAGCGCATTGAAAACCCTCAAGCGGCTGCAGAAGTTCGGGTATTTACTGGTTCATTAATTGAAGGGAACTCTATTAAAAAACGTTAAATTAAGGAATTTTTGTGGCCAAAAATCCTGTTTATATTTTACCTGGTACACTATGTAATCACCGCATGTTTGCAGCGCAAATTAACGCACTGCAAAATGCAGGTTATACACCGAGCGTAATACCCTTCACCGAGCAATCTAGCATTTTGCAAATGGTAGAACTTTGCAAAAAAATTGCACAAGAGCCGGGCCCATTTATAGGTTTTTCCATGGGCGGAATTGTTGCGCTTGCTTTGTTAAAATCAAACCCTGAGCTAGTTACCTCCTTGTGTTTAATGTCGAGCAATTATTTAGCCGATAAACCTGAGCGCCCTGCAATTAGACTCAAACAAATTGAACACGCCAAAAGCACCAGTTTAGAAGCCCTGCTTAAACGTGACTTTTTGCCGCACTACTTTTACCAACCAAGTAAAGCCCATGAAGAGACCGTACTTAGCATGGCAGACGATCTGGGTATTAACGCCTTTAGCGCCCAGCTGAGTGCACTTGCCACCCGCGAAGATACGTTAAGCGTAATAAAGCAAAGTACAAAAAAACTACTCATTATTGGGGGCGAGCATGACCCGTTATGCCCGGCAAGTGTTCAGCAAAGTATGCATGAAGCAGCGCCTAATAGTGACCTCGTACTGCTTGGTCATTGCGCTCACTTTGCCCCGCTTGAGCGAAGTAATACGGTAAACACAATTTTATTAGACTGGTTGGAGTCTTTATCATGAATTTAAAGCAAAAGTTAAATGCAAAACAGCTACTGCTAGGTACCTTTATTAAAAGCACGCATTATCATAATACAGAAGTATTGGCTCACACTAACCTTGATGTTCTGTGCCTTGATGCAGAGCATGCGCCCTTTGATAGAGGCGATTTAGATAGCTGCATAATGGCAGCACGTACTAAAAATATGCCCACGCTTATACGTGTTAGTAATACAGACCACGCCACTTTATTAAGTAGCTTAGATATAGGCGCAGATGGCCTTGTGCTGCCGCATATAAAAACCCCCGAACAAGCAAAAGCAATTATTAAAAACTGCTTTTATGGCAATAACGGCCGAGGCTATGCCGGTTCAAGCCGCTTTGCTGGTTACACAACCCATGCCTTAACCGATAACCTAGCAAGCAATAAGTCATCAACCTGTATTATTGCGCAAATAGAAGATGCCGATGCACTGGATAATATCGAGCAACTGTGCCAAATAGATGAAATAGACTGCATTTTTATAGGCCGTATGGATTTAACCATTTCCCTTGGCGAAACCAACCCAAGCGCCCCTATTGTACTTGAGGCAGTCACTAAAATAGCCAAGGCAGCGGCTAAATATAATAAATGCTGTGGCATGTTTGTAGGTAATTTGAGCGAGCTGAGCCATTGGCAATCATTAGGCGTGAGCTTTTATTTATTAGGCTCAGATCACAGCTTTTTATTAAGTGGCGCTAAGCAATTGCGAGAGCAATTTGAAACAGCAACAGGAGCCCAAAACAATGAACATTCATAATAAAAATAAAGCGTTAATACACGACTTTAGACAGGCTCTGTATAACTTTGATATAAACGCCTTGCATACACAAATTAATACCGTGTTTAGCGATGACGCGCTCATTCAGCTGTGTTACCCGTTTGAAACTCTTACCAACCCTAATGCACTTATTGAGCAAGTTTATTTACCACTTAGCGAGGCATTTGTAGGCTTAGAGCGCCGCGATACAATCGTTATGGCAGGTAGCTCAATTAACGACTCAGACTGGGTAGGTTGTTGCGGTTATTATACCGGTTCGTTTGAAAAGCCATGGCTTGATATCCCCCCTACTGGGCACCAAGTTAGCATGCGTTTTCATGAATTTTACCGTATTAAAAATAACAAAGTGGTAGAAGTACAAGCTATTTGGGATATTCCCGAAGTAATGATGCAAGCTAAAGTATGGCCGCTTTCGGTAAGCTTAGGGAAAGAGTGGCATGTACCAGGCCCTGCAACGCAAGATGGATTAATCACAAACGCATACAATGAAGAGCACGCAGCACAAAGCTTAAAACTTGTGGGCGACATGTGTGAGCACCTTGGTTTTTATGCCAAAGGCGGTATAGAGGCCATGAAGCTTGAGCAATTTTGGCACCCGCACTGTAGCTGGTATGGGCCAAGTACCATAGGCACTGCACGAGGTATAAAAGGGTTTAGAAACTGGCATCAAATTCCGTTTTTAAATGCCCTCCCAAACCGAGTAGGTGATGCAAGTAAAGGCTATTTATTTGCCGATGAAAACTATGTTGGCTTTACCGCATGGCCGGGTATGAGCATGACTATTAGTAATGATGGTTGGTTAGGTATTGCGCCCGCAAATCAGCAAATAACCATGCGTAGTCTCGACTTTTGGCGCGCCGAGAATAACTTAATTCGCGAAAACTGGGTATTAATAGATATTCTTGATGTCTACCATCAAATTGGGGTAGATGTATTCGCACGCATGAAAGAGCTTACCAAAGCGCGCTATTTAAACTTTGCGCCCTAGGGCGTATAAACAAAAAAAGCTCTGTTAAACAGAGCTTTTTTATTACTTAAATAGATTATGCGCCAGGGTTCGCAATACTTTGCGTGCGCTTTAAAATATCTAGGCCTTGTTGTTTTAACCAATAAGGAATATCAATAATGACCCAGTTTTCTACCAGTTTATCGCCCTCGCGGTGATACACATCCACCACGCGCATATCTGCTGGGGTATTAGCACCCGGTAGGCCTAAAAAGCCCCCAATGGCCGTGTTAGTTAAGTTAGGCCAGCCAAAAAAGCAGGCAAACTCATCTTCAGCAAACCGGCAAATATGGCCGTTAAATACTTTACCCGTTAACCCTTCTCTAAACGGATACATGTGCTGCTGCTGATAACGCTTAATAGTGTAAGTAGCGCCAATGCCTGCTGGGCCATACCACACCATGTTTTCATCCCAGGTTTTACCAAGCACTTCGGGCGGGCACGTATCAACGCCACTTTTATTAAGCGCGGTTAGGTTATCAATCATTTGATTTACCAGCGCCATTGTTTTTTCGCTTTGCTCGTCGCTACTTTTACCCAAACGAATACCATCGTGCGTACGCGGCCCAGGATACGTAAAATATTGCCCAGTAGAGAGCGGCAGCGGGTTTAAACCTACTTGCATCATAAGGCCAATAATATCGACAAAAAAACCGGTCTGAATTATTTTTCCGTCTTTAACACAGTTAAATTCGGCATAGCGCAAAGTGGCAAGCTTATGGGTTGGCGCAATACCTAGCCAATCTTTATCAAATAAGCCCATAAAATGGCCCATGCTCATCACCCACTGGCCGCCGTCGGCTTCGCTTTGCCCTGCAATAAAAATATCTTCACGGCGCTGCAGCGCACTAAACGAGCTAAATAATGGCTGCCAAACTTGGGCAATTACATCATTAGCGCACTCAAGCTCATTAAAGGGGTGCACCCCTTTAAAGCTGTATTCACTGGCCATAAACTCATTAAATACGGCTTGTAAATCATTGCCTTGTGCTTTTTCTAATGCAGTATGAAATTGACGAACTAGTTGTTTATCTTTAAGTATATCTGCCATGATTATTCCTCATTGTTTGCGCAGTCAAATTAATGTCTTCAAACCGCCGTTAAACACACTTTAACAAAATGTATTGCATTTAAAGAGTAATTAAAAGCCTGTGAATAGTAAGTTATAAATTGCTTTAAAATAATACTAATGAGAATTGACTTCGAAGTCAAAGTGATTCATGATGATTCAAAATAAAAAATACAAATAGGCTCTCAAGCCCGTAAAACCTAATCTAACAGGATTAATTATGAATGATTTTGGATTGTTGAATTGGAGCATTCTCATCGGGTACATAATTGCCAACCTAATACTTGGGTTTGTAATTAGTAAAAAGATCAGTAGTGCTAACGACTTTTACATAGGTCGAAAAACAACACCTTGGTGGGCTATTGGTATATCGGTTGTTGCTACTTATGTAAGTGCGCTCACCTTTTTAGGTGCGCCAGCGTGGTCTTACAAAGAGGGGCTCTCGGTTATTGCCATACACCTTAACTACCCACTGGTTATTGTGGCGGTGGTGTGTTTGTTTTTTCCGTTTTTTTACAACGCGGGTGTGGCCTCTATTTACGAATACCAAGAGCGCCGCTTTGGTAAAAAGGCCCGCTTACTTATCTCTACTATTTGGTTAATATCGCAAACTATGGGTTCAGCCGCAGTGCTGTATGCAACCTCCTTAGTGTTGGCCTTTATTATTGATATAAATGTTATAACTGCGATATTCTTAGTTACCATAATCGCCCTTATTTATACCATGCTAGGTGGCATAACCGCCGTTATATGGACCGATGTAATTCAGTCAGCCATCTTATTTATAGGGGCTGGTATTATTATGTATGCCCTTATTACCTCTATGGATGGTTCATTTAGCTCAACACTGAGCGAGCTAAAAAGCCAAGGTAAATTAGACCCACTTAATTTCTCGCTCGACTTTACCCAAGTAACTACCGTGTGGTCTGGCGTGCTGGCTATGTCGCTTTATCACATTACGGTATATGGCACTAACCAAATGATGGTGCAGCGCACCCTTGCCGCTAAAAATATTGGCGATGCTAAAAAATCCTACTTACTAATGGGCTTTATCGCGTTCTTTATTTACTTATTCTTTATATTTATGGGCGTGCTGTTTTATAGCTACTACGGCGGGCGCACTTTTGAAAACGACAACTTAATTATTTTACAGTTTGCAGCTGATTATGGCTTACCGGGGTTAATGGGTATTATTGCCGCTGCGGTAATGGCAGCATCTATGTCGAGCCTCGATTCAGCACTTAACTCACTTTCAACCATAAGTACTATCGATTTTTATAAAAAGTACTTTGCGCCTGAAAAAAACGACGCTCATTATTTAAATGTTACTCGCTTATTTACGCTAGGTTGGGCGGTGATCATTATTATTCCGGCCATTATGTATCACCTATACAGCGAAGGTTCAATTTTAGAAATACTCACTAAAGTAGGCTCGTACTTTGTAGGTGCTCAGCTTGGCATGTTTGCCCTTGGGTTTTTCTCTAAGCACACCACCGAAAAAGGCTTATTAATAGGCACCTTAGTGTCGTTTATTACCGTTGCTGTGTGCGCACTTTTTACCGACATTGCATGGCCATGGTACTGCGCCATAGGGGCAATAACCTGCCTTGTATTTAGCATTGCGTTAAGTATTGCATTTGATGGCTATCAAGAGGATTACAACGAATACACCATTAAAGGTCAGTTAAAAGCATTTAAAGATGAAAAACGTCCAGAAAAAGAAAACGGCTGGTACTTAATTCCGGGTAAGTTTGACTCAATCAATTACTGGTTACTTGGCTTTTTTGTACTGAGCTTTGCCTCTCTCATGTTATTTGAATATTTTGTGTAAGGTGAAAAAATGAATATTTTAGAACAACTTTTCGAAAACTTCAGCGCTGCAGAATTGCCAAATCAAGCATTGCTTGCAGACTCCGTTCAATGGCAGGTAAGCCACCCTTTTGAGCCTATTAGCACAAAGCAAAATGTGATTAATGATTACTTTGGCGTACTTAAACATTCGTTACCTAACATAGAGCGCAAACCGTTTATCTCTATCCAGGGCGACTACAAAGGTGAGCAATGGGTGTGTGCAACAGGGTATTTTACCGGCACATTTACACAGCCTTTATTGGGTATTCCTGCCAGCGGCAAAAGTGTGTTTATTCGCTACAGCGAAATGGCGCAAATAGAAAACAACCAAGTGGTTAATGTTTACACATTTTTAGATTTAATTGATGTAATGAACCAAGTAGGCGTAAACCCATTACGCCCAAGCTTAGGTTACCCAGGTTTAGTTATGCCCCCCACCACACTTGATGGCGTACCAACAGGTGATAAAAACGAAACGCTTAGCAAAACCAACGAGCAACTTGTAGTTGATATGCTCACAGAGCTTGGCCGCTATGACGGTAAAGACTTATACAGCATTAATTTAGAAAAATACTGGCACCCAGACTTTATTTGGTATGGCCCAGCAGGCATTGGTACAACCCGCGGAATTAGCGGCTTTAGAGAGCACCATCAAGGGCCGTTTTTAAAAGGCTTTCCTGATCGCGGTATTAATAAAACACTGTGTTTAGTAAGTCACGATAACTTTGTTGCTACCGGCGGCTGGCCTCACATGTATGGCACCCATACCGGTGAAGACTGGTTAGGTTTACCGCCTTCTGGCAATAAGCTGTTCCCGCGTGTCATGGACTTTTGGCGCTGTGAAAACGGCATATTAAAAGAAAACTGGGTCGCTATTGATATCCCTCATTTATTAGATGGAATGGGCATTGATATTTTTGAGCAAATGCAACGCAAAATAGCCGCAGCTAATTAAGAGGTGAGCATGAACAAACACAATAATATGACCCAACCTTACTGGCTGCCGTTATCGAGCGTGTTAAACCCGCAAGGTAACAAACAACAGCCTTTAATCGGTTTTGATGACGAATTTGTTGATATCGTTGATTACATTTTACGCATAACGCACCGTATTTGGGAGCAAAAGAACATTGGCTTATGCTATCGCTATTACGCCGGTGTATGCCCTGTTTTTACCCTTGGCGCCTATGGCGAAAACATAGAAGATGTTATTCAAGGCACCCTTAAAACTATTGCGGCCTTCCCCGACAGGAGCCTAATTGGCGAAAACGTGGTGTTTTCAGAAGAAGCCAACGAGCACTATTACTCATCACATTTAATTAGCAGTGTAATGACCAACACTGGTAACTCTGAGTTTGGCCCAGCAACACATAAAACAGGCCGTGTTACAACCATTGCCGACTGCGTATGCTTTGAAAACAAAATAGTTAAAGAGTGGCTAGTGCGCGACAACGGCTTTTTAGTTAAGCAGCTTGGCTTAAACATTATTAATGTAGCCAAACACATGGCAAACATTCCGAGTAAAGAAAAACACACGCAGTGGCTAAACGATGAATTTAACCGTGTAATTGCAATAGATCACCGCGTTGCAAGTACGCCCATTGTAGAGGGTGAGCTTGCGGCATTTGCCCACACTTGGTTAGACACGCTATTTAATCAAAAACAGTTTGCTAAAGTGCACGAATTTTACAGTTTAACGGCCACACAGCAATGGCCTAGCGGCAGAATGGCCACCGGACTTGCACAAATTAACGGCGTATTTATACAATTTTTTGCAACCTGCCCCGACGCCAAATTAACGATTGATCATATAGCTATTACCCCATTTGACGAAACCACAACAGATGTAGCGATACGCTGGTCGCTAGCCGGCCACTTTAATCCGCAAAATAGCGAGCTAAGCGAGCTTAAACAGCAGCCTTACTTTATTTTAGGCGCATCGCATTTGCGTATTAAAAACAAAAAAATCATCGAAGAGATCACCGTTTTTGATGAAGTAGCACTTTATGCAAACTTATTTAAAGCACATGCATTAGTCAACAAATCACAGTGGGAGGAAAATGCATGATCAACGCTATTATCGATTTATACACTAAAGCCGACATTGAAGGCCTAAGCAGCAAGTTGCTTCGCAGTAGCCGTTGGCAGCAGCACCACTTTACCGCCATGGGTGCTTTGCAGGCGCAGCCTTTGTGGCTTAGCTTTTTAGCTCAATATGGTGTGTCTGAGTGTGTATCGCACACTCATAGTGTAGGCGCAGAACGTGAAACCCTACAGCTGGTTTTACAGCCTAAAAAGCTTAAAAACCCAGTGCGTTTAACGTTTGTAATAAAACACAACGGGACTTTTATTAAGTCAGTAAAATGTGTGGTTGATACGTTGTCGCTAGCGAATAACGAGTATGTAAATACAACGGTAAATAACAGCTCGGTTATTCCTAAACTACCAAAAAGTGACCCGATTATTGTTAGCGATTTAGATAACCAGCTGCACCCTACTACTTTTCATGCAACCCCCAGCGCTATTTGCGAGCTGCCCTCTCACACTGCTCGTACTTTAGATAACTGGTGGCAAATTTGGCAAACTAACAACCTGGCTCAGTTTGAAACCCTTTATACTCCAAGCGCTACGGCTGTACTTGCAGGTAACACACAGCCACAACCTATTAGCGCGCTGCTTGATTGCCACTTAGATTTTACGCAATCGCTAAGCAGACGCTATGCCCAGCTAGAAACCGTTGAGTATGACAGTACGCAAAACCAAGCCACCCTATGCTGGACTCTCGATGGCAGCTTTAATGCTAAAAACGTACGTGTACGTCAGCAAATAATTAGCGTTATTAGCATCAGCGATAATCAAATAACCCACGAAGTAATGCAATTCGACACGCTGGCACTTAACCAGCAGTTTGCATTATAAGGTCACCTTTTCCACTTCCCTTCAAGCGCTCACTGAGCGCTTTTTTTATAGATGGCCTTTGTAGCAACCTGTAATCATACTTAAGCAATTTTTACCTTGTTAATGACTCGCTTTTATAACTCAAAATAGCTCACTTAATTAAGCGAGTGGGTATTACTTATTTAAAAAATAACGCTTTAAAATAGTTAAAGGCAGTAAATAAAGTATCAGCCTCGCCTTACTAAAGCCCGAGTATCCAACCAACAGCCAAGCCCCCCATTGTAAGTTACGCACTTATGGCTTAAATACACGTATGCATTTAGCAAACTTAACTGAAGGGCTGGTTAGAGGGGTTAAGCTTACAATCTAAAGCCAATAAAAGCGCACTTAATAAATGCCAGCTAAGGTGGGGGAAATACAATAGTAAGGTTAAATAGTAGCTAACTGAAGCTAACTAACAAGCTTAAAATAAAAAAAGCCAGCTAATAAATAGCTGGCTGAAAGTAATGACCGTAGCGGCCATTTTAGGAAATTCTAAAACTGATATTTTAAGCTTGCGCCCCACGTACGTGGGTTGTTCCAGTTAGCTTGTACTGAGTTTGCAGGTAAGCCATCAACAATTTGTGAGTGCACTACACCACGGGTTAAAATCGCTTTATCACCAATGTTTTTAACGTACGCTTCTACTTGCACACTGTCGTTTATGTACCAAGTTAAACGTGCATCAGCCATTAAGTGCGCATCTACTTGCACCTCTGGGATGTTCGTATCAAACGCGTAGTAATCGTCTAAGTAATTTAGTTGAATGTACGGTACTAAGTACGAATCCCCCCCTAAGCTAAACTCATAACGAGCTGAAAAACCTACGCTGTATTCGGGTGCCATAGCCGGGCTCCAGCCTTCAAAACTAAACTGACTAGAGCTGTCGTTTATATCTTGGCGACCTTCTAAGTTACCTAATGCTAATAATGGGCGTAGTTGCTCATTACCTACTGCATAACCATCAGCAAATTCGCTATCAAGCAGAGATAAAGTACCGGTTAGTGTTAGGTTATTAATTGGCACCCATTGAATATCAGCTTCTAGGCCCACAGTTTCTACATCACCGCCGTTTTCGTAGTATTCAAAGGTGGTAGCAGTACCTGCTGCAACACACTCTAAAACAGTATCGCCAGTGGTCGTATCGTTACATGAGGTTGCAAATAACTGTGCTTTTACATCTTCGTATTCGTTCATAAATACCGAAAGATTTAAACGCATTGCGCCATCAAGCAAATAGCTTTTCATACCCATTTCGTAAGAGATAACATCTTCGTTATCATATAGTGGGTCAGCACCGCGAGCTACAACGCGCGAGTCGTTTGCGCCACCGGTTCTGTAGCCTGTCGCTACACTTGCATACACCATAATATCGTTATTAATGTCGTACTCGGCAGCCGCTTTATAAAGCAGTGCTGAGTCATCCCAATCTGGTATTGTATCGCCGGTAAATGTTTTGTCGTCTTGGTTTACACGCAATCCACCTACCACGCGCAAATCTTCTGTTACTTGGTAGCGTAATTGCCCATACGCCGCAATAGATTTAGCCGTATGCGGGTCGTAATCTGGGTTCCCCCATGAAGGCACTACAACAGAGTCTGATACACCATCGCCTGTGGTATCTGCATGCGATAACCAGCTCCAATCTGCTTCTTGGTCAAAGTAGTAAAGGCCACCAATCCACGAAAAATCACCCTCATCATTAGATGAAAGCTGCAGCTCAGATGAAAGTGTTTTTTGGTCATCCTCACGACCAAAACCACCTACAAAATCAATGCCACCGTCGCTGTAGTCGTTATCGTAATATTGCTTACCACTAAGCGTTGAGTAGTTGGTGGTCCATTTAATATCAGCAAAGTCGGTATACCATTCAAGTGCTAATGTGGTCGAAAAGCTTTCTTGCTTATCAAGTGAAAAACCATTGCGGTATACATCATACGGGCCAAGGTCTTCGTGCTGTGCATCACTTGGCTGATAAATATGCCCCTCGGTTATTGTAGGCGTGGTGTTAAATACACCCGACCCCGGCGAGGTTTCTTCAATTTGGTAGCCAGCTATTTGTTGGTAACCCCAAATAGCTTCTGAGTTTGAGTCTTTACGCGAGTAATCAAAGCGCACTGTGGCATTAAACTTTTCGTTTGGCTCCCACTTAGTAACGTTACGCATATAAAACTGGTTTTTCTCGCGCAAGTCATCTGAAGGGCCTGGAACAACTAAATTATTGATATAACCATCGTGACGATCAGAGGCCACTACAAAACGGGTTGCCACGGTGTCGCTTACTGGAATATTTATAATTCCTTCGTAAGCGCTGCGGTTATAACTGCCTGTTTCAACTTTTATACTCCCCAGTAAATCGTCAAAAACAGGTTGATTAGTAATAATATTAATACTGCCCGCAAACGTGTTTCGGCCATATAACGTACCTTGCGGCCCGCGTAATACCTCAATGCGTTGAACATCCACCAGCGCGCCTAAGCCCGATGAGGTAGTCGGCACATAAATACCATCTTGAAATATACCTACAATTTGCTCAGCAATACCGGTGCCTGCTACACCTACTTCGTTGGTGCGAGCGCCACGCATAGCGGGTCTAACTTCACCACCCGACGAACCCATACGTAAGCCTGGTACCACTTGCTCAAGACCCGTAACATCAATAATACCAGCACGGGCAATGTCCCCTTCCCCTAATGCTGTTATTGATGATGATACTTCCTGTAGGTCTTGTGAGCGACGGTTTGCCGTTACCGCTATACGCTCTATCGCGGGCTCTGCGGTTTGTTCTTGCGCTTGCGCTTGCGCTTGTGCTTGTTCTGGCTCTTGCGCAGCGTGTGCGTTCATTGTGGTTGCTGCAATAGCGGTGGTTACAGCAAAGTGAACGAGAGTCCGTGTAAATTTAGCTTTCATTATAGTTATTCTCCCCAGTATAAAACGTATTTAGTTCTCCCCAAACCTACATTTTCAATTATTACAGTAAACAAGTTGTATCAATTGAAAATGCATGGATCTAAAATAGACTTCGAAGTCAAAAAGATCAACAACTTTTTGCTCGAATAATAACCTTATCGAAATTAACCTAAATAAAACAATATATTAAAATTAAAATAAAGTGATTTCGAAACACAAAAAAAGCCAGTAATAATTTATTACTGGCTCTATGTAAGCGATTGTTTAATTTAAAATTTCAATGCTATATTTTAGCAAAATGCACAAACTTACACTTTTACTTAAACCTTAAAATACATTATTGAAAAATGCCTAAAAGTTATAGCCTACCCTTACACCATAAGTGCGAGGATTAGCATAATCGGCCGCAGCCACATTACCACCAAAGCGGACTGTCCTAAGTAATATAAGCTCATCTCCTGCGTTTTGAACATACGCACGTACAGACCACTCATTATCTGCCGAATACCATGCAAGGCTAGCATCGTACTTTTGGTAACTTTCTTGAGTACCAAATGAAAAAGGCAAATCGTTGGTTGTATACGAATCCGATAATTGAATACTGGTAGCAGGCACAACGCGGCCTTTATCACCTAAATCAAACTCATAACTGGCCAATAGTGTAATATTGTATTTAGGGCTTAGCTGCACGTCATTACCATCTAGTTGCAGTAAGTTATCCACGCCATTAATGGTCTCTCCACCCTCTTCAAATACATTTGGCGTAACAAAGTCGCCATACGTTGAGTCTGTAAACGCGGCGCGTGCCCCTAGGCGCAATGCATCACTTGCCTGCCAATCAATTTCTAACTCAAGACCTGCAGCATCAATTTCCCCGGCATTACCAAAAAACGACACCGCCGTACCACCCACGTTTTGAAAACGAGTAGAAAGTAGGTCCTCGTACTGGTTGTAATATAAAGAAGCGTTAAATCTTAATGAATTATCAAGCAGCATGCTTTTAAAGCCAAGCTCGTAAGCCGTTACTGTTTGCTCATCGTAGCTATCTTCACCATTAAAAGCGCCCTGTGCGTTACCCGCTAAAAAGCCTGTAGAAACTGTAGCATAAAGCAGTTGAGAACTTGCCAAATCGTGTTCAAGGCCTAGCTTCCAGGTTACTTTACTCCAATCATCGTCTGCGTTATCAACCTCAAGTACAGAAAAATCGAGCGTGCTTAAGTTATCTGGGTTTTGGCCGTAAATATCCCACTCACGGCTGTCATTTGTATACCTAATGCCGGCTATACCGCGTGTATCATCATTAAATGTGTAATTACCTTGAAAGTAGGCCGCAGCTGATCTTGTTTCTAACTGAATTTGATTTAACCACGACGCGTACTGAAATTCTTGGGGTTGCGTTGTATCTGGCACATTATCAACCACAGCGCCATAGCTGCCATTTAAAAATGCGTTGTCTAAATCTTCTGAGAGCAAATAAATACCCGCTACCCATTCAAAGTCGCTTTCATACGTTGAGCTAACCTGCACTTCTAACGAGTTTGTTTTTGATTCAATCGCATTGCCATCAACCGTGGTTGCATAAGTCGAAAAATCACCATCAGTAAGGCGCGTTTCTTCGTAATCCATTGAGGCTGCAATCACTTTCAAATCTACCGACTCTAATGACCAGTTAAGCTCTGCACTAATGCTTACATCACTTACATCACGCGATGGTTTATAGTCAAACTGCTGAGTAAATGGGTCTGACGATACCGCCTGTGCGGTATCAAGCCCAGGTGTTGCAGCGTTATCTAAACCTGCGCCAAAGCGGCCACAATTACTACCACACACATCGTCACGACCAATTCGCTCAGTTAATGGTGCCGACAAACTTGTTTTACCCGTTGCAGGATTTATAGGAACGCCTAAAATATGGTAGCCAAAAGCACCGCCGCCATTTGATTCATCCTGCCACGTTTCTACTTTTACATTTAAATTTATATCGTCGTTAATTTCAGTAAAAACTTGGCCACGTAAAAAATACATATCAGCATCTTTTAAGCCTGCATCTTCATTAAATGTATTTTCAACGTAGGGATCTCTTATTTCTCGAACGCCAGTAAATCGCACCGCGGTATCATCAGTAAGCGCTGCATTAAAAAAGCCCTCACCACGTAAATGACCATAATTACCAAATGTAACGGCCATACCGCCTTCGGTAATATCTAGCTCTGGTTTTTTAGCTATAACATCAATCGCACCACCAAATGAGTTACGACCAAACAATGTACCTTGTGGCCCGCGCAATACTTCAACACGCTCTAAATCAACAAACCCAGCAAGCGCCTGCCCGTGACGAGGACGATAAACACCGTTAGAATAAAACGCGATGGCAACATCGTTAGCCTCTACTTGCTCTGTTCTAGCACCGCGCATAGCTGGGCGAGCATCACTGCCCGACACACCCGACTTTAACCCTGGCGCTAAGCTATCAAGGTTTAAAATATCAGTAACGCCATTTTCTAGTAAATCTTTAGCAGATACAGCGGTCACAGCCAACGGCACTGATTGAATACTTTTAACACGCTTAGTAGAGGTAACCGAAATAACCTCCAACTCTTTGTTAGGGTTTAACTTTGCCTCTTGCGAGTATACCGAGGCTGAGCCCAATATCGCCGTGTTTACTGCAGCAAAAATAAGTGTTTTACGTAAAATATGTGCGGCCATGAGATTAATTCTCCACCTGTTGATATAAGTTATTTTATTAAGCATTTAAGGGCTAAATAACCCGCAACCGAATTTTAAGTATTTATAATGATTAAAAGCGCGATTTAAATGCCTATTTTTTCGACTTATAAAAACTATCGCTTTTTGCATTCGAATGCAATAAAGATTATGTAAAAGTTTTACATGTTCATAACACTAAAAACGAAGCAGCGTATTTAAATAAAAATAATCCCCTTTAAAATTATAAAGTTAATTTACAAGTTTATTCTTTAAAGCACTGGTTTGATCTGTTTAATTTAACAATAACAACCAAAGAAAGAAGTATGGTAGAGAAAATACAGATTAAAAGACTCCGAAGTCCAAGGGGTGTGTAATCACATTTAAAGTAGGCACCTAACCGACTAATAATTAAGTGCCCACTGTCTCTAAAGGTTAGACCGTAAGTGTGTAGCTGAAATATACTCACATGTAGAATAACAACAGCTAATAACTATTCTCATAATTAGTTTTGTGTCTTTTTGCTTAAGTTTTCAATTAAGTCTTGTGCGCTATAGCTGTTGTCGCTGGGTTTAATACCTTTGCCCATTTTAATGTCAATCAGGGTGTGTACTTCTTTTCGTTTATCATTGTTGCTCACTTGTACGCCTACGCTATTGCTCGGGCGTACGCGTGTTTCGCAGGTTAATAAACCGCAGTTTCGCTCATATTGCTGGCTGTGTGATGCACTAATAGATGACGCGGGCGCTTGCGATTTAGACTCAACAAAGGTTTCTTTATTTGTTACAACAAACCAGTCGTAACCTTGCGCTTGGGTAAGCTCAGCCGCGCGTAACAATGCATAGTCACCGGCATCGGCTACGTTGTTTGACACACTTTTAAACTCGACGCGGTATTGATCGTCACTAATTTTTTGCTCGCTATAACCTTGTGAGCCATTATTAGCTGGGCGGTAGTCGGGTTTAGATGCGCAACCCGCCATAAGTAAAATACTGATAATTAAAATAGATGTTTTCATTATTCACCTCGTTTTATAAAAACTATTATTGGTTTAACTGCCACTTTGCACTAATTGCTTGCTGCTCTTGCGCTCTATCTAGTGGTGCGCCGCTGATCATGCTATCTATAACAGCATCTAACTCACTGTTATTAGACGCCGTTTGATATTGCGCGCCATTATCACTTTGCTGCGCGGCTGTTTGCGCTTTTATTTGCCAACCGCTTTGCGTTTTACAAGCAATGCTTGTTTGCATGGTATTGTTTGAGCTTAGCGCATACTGCCTACAAAGCTCACCTTGCTGATTTTTAAAGCTAAGCT
The DNA here is from genome assembly GCF_003952205.1 of Pseudoalteromonas sp. Xi13. Taxonomy (NCBI): domain Bacteria; kingdom Pseudomonadati; phylum Pseudomonadota; class Gammaproteobacteria; order Alteromonadales; family Pseudoalteromonadaceae; genus Pseudoalteromonas; species Pseudoalteromonas sp. Xi13. The sequence continues at coordinate 1,237,610 of NZ_CP034439.1, read as the reverse complement.
GCGCGCTAAATACTGAGCCATCACTTTGCTTATACTCACCACTACTTAGCTGTGTATTAAGTGCTGATGCTATGTTACTAGCTACTAAATTTTGCGACTCATTGGGTTGTAAATAACTCGTCATTGCAATACCAAATACCACGGCAACGCTTGCAGCGATTGCTAAGCTTTTATTAGCCGACTGCTTAACCCTTTGCCAAGGCGTTAACGTTACTACATTGCTATTTAACGTGTTTTTTGTCGTTGCTGTATCAAGCTTTGCAACCGTTTTAGCTAATGATTCACTAAGGGGTGCATCATCAATACTTGTTGCGTGCTCTTTTACTCGCATGTCTACTTCGCTTAGCTCTGCAAGTCGCATTACTAGTTCATCATCGGTTTCAAGGGCTTTGCGCACTTGCTCCATTTCGTGCTCGCTTAGCTCTGAGTCTAAAAAGGCGCTAAGTGTTTCGTCGTTAATGTTCATACTTGCTCCTTTTTAAAGTCGGGTTTTATTAAATTATAAAGTGTACTGCGTGCTCGCGATAATTTACTCATTACACTGCCTATAGGTATATCGAGTGTATGTGCTACTTCTTTATAGGCCATGCCCTGCACTGCCACCAGCGATACAATGGCGCGTTGCTCTTCGGGTAATTGCCCAAGTGCAATATTTACATTTTTAAGCATTTGATTGTTTTCGAGTGTTTGGTGCTCATTACTTGTAATTGGCTCTGGTAAAACATCGGCCTGAGCCGTATTTTGTCTTACCTTGCGCGAGCGGTATTCGTCTATCCACACATTGCGGCAAATTTTAAACGCCCATTTAGCAGGCTCAACGTCATCCGGAATGCCTTTTACTAATAGTTTTTCAATTGTTATTTGCACTACATCGTCTGCATCTGCTTTACTACCCGTTAGCGAATAGGCAAAGCGCCTAAGCATGGGCAATAAGGTTTTTAGAGTTTCGTTCATTGATTTTTACCCCTTTTATAAAGAAGACGATTCAAAAAAACATTTATTCCCAAAGAATCAAAATAATTTGAATAATGAAATATTTCTATGTGTTAAACGTTAACTAAGCAGCATGATAAATTTAATAGAAGTAACCCACTATGAATATTAAAAACACACGCGTTAAACACATAATAGCCACTTCGCTTTGCATATTTAGCGTAACGAGCTCTGCCAATATAGTGAGAGTCGATCAAGTGCTTGGGCAGTTAAACCCAATAGAGCAGCGTATTGAGCAAACAATAGAGCGGGCACAACGCCTGCCACTTCCGGTGCCTGTACCACAAGTTTCAATTGATGAACTAAAAGCGCAAATTAGTGAGCCAATTAGCAGCTTACCCAATGTGCTTAACATTAATATAAATAGCCAAAACACCGCATTTGTTGAAGTAGAGCTAGAAAACGGCTTTAGAGCAATAGAGCGCCAATGGTTATTAATGGCAAATAGCCAACAACTTAATACCCTAAAACAGCAAAATGTAACCATTGTATCGGTAAAAAATTACAACGCACTTAACATGAGCTTAGTGCGTTTTAACGTGCCCCAAGGTGTTAATTCTAAAAGTGAGTTATTAAAAGCGCTTAACTTAGATGAGTCTGCAATACTTGACCGAAACCACATATACCAAGCGCAAACAGGCGAGCCTACCGAAAAAGTAACACCAAATAACTCTATTGCCCCTTACTGCACACAAAGCGTAAAAATTGGCATGATCGACAGCGCCATTAATACCAAACACAGTGCTTTTGAAGGTGCAAATATCACTACGCAAAGCTTTTTACCACAAGGGTTAAGCTCGCCACATTTACACGGCACCGCCATTGCAGGGCTAATTACAGGTAAAGACGCAAAACTTAGCCCGCTTTTAGGCAGTGCCAAGCTTTACAGTGCCGAGGTGTTTTATAGGCAATCTGAATATGCTCAAGGGGCTACATTATTTGCCATAGTAGAAGCACTTAACTGGTTAGTAAGTAATAAAATACCCGTAATTAATATGAGCCTAACGGGGCCAAATAACGCAATTTTAGAAGCAAGTATTACTGCAGCAATAAAACAAAAGGTATTAATTGTAGCTGCTGCAGGTAACCAAGGGCCGGCGTCGCAGCCGTTATACCCAGCTGCGTATAAAAGCGTGATAGCGGTAAGTGCTATTGATTCACAAAACCAAATTTATAGATGGTCAAATAAAGGCGATTACATAGACTTTGCAGCCCTTGGTGTAAATGTTGTTACAAGCCAAGGCAATGGAAAATTTGGAAGGGAGTCGGGTACGTCAATGGCGGCGCCGCATGTAAGCGCGGCATTAAGTTGTTTATTGTTAAAGCATGGTAATAATAAAACCAAAGCACTAAACGAGCTTACATCGCTGGCCGTCGACTTAGGCGAGCAAGGCAAAGATACCACCTTTGGTTATGGCGCCATTTACCCACCTAAAAGTGCACTTTAGCTGACGCCGATAAAACAGATTGCGTATAGGTATTGCTACTAAGCTTTGATTGATAATCGCCATATTCAGCCTCGGCTATGAGTGTCACGTGCTCAAATAAAGCTAGGTTATAAAACGCATTAACTACATTTCTGTGCTCATCTCGCGACGGTATTTGCTCAAAAAAATCATCCGTTGTTTGCTCATCGTAATCTTTATTTTGATAACGCCAACCTGCCCCCACTTTGTTAGCCATATTAAAGGCCGTAAATTTGTGCGTAACTTTAGTAGTAAAACCGTAGCCGTTAAAGTCGTATTGGTTGTCGTCGGCGTTTTCTTTATCGGCACTTAGCGCTGCCATTAGCATGGTTTGGCCGTTATTTATAAAATGATAAAGCGCTACATCGCCGCCTACGCCGTCGGCATTACGTGCTTTTGCAGTAGCAAAACGTTTAGCTTTGATTTTTACACTCATACGCAAATACGTATGCGGGTTTAAAAAATGGCCATAGTAGGCGCTGGCTTGATTAAAATGTAAAAATGTATCGCCATCTACATTTGCTTTTGCACCATCGTAACGAACCCCTACCTCATGGCTATTAAAGCTGTAGCTGCCATCTAAACCGTATTGATGCAGGTCTAAATCGTATTGATCAAATTCATCGTAGTCTTGTTTTTCAAACTTATAGCTTGAGGTTAATTTAGCGCTTTTGGTTACTTGCCATTTAGCATTAACACCGGCTGCGGTTTTGATGCCGCTGTCGCTTTGCGACGAAATATCGTCAAGCTCTTGAACAGAGAGCGCCGAGTTACTTAATATCCCAACTTCAGCATCAGCATTTAGCTCAAAGCTACTTTTAAAGGGCTTATTTTGCTCAGCTGTTTTAATGTGGTTGGTTTGAGCAAGCACCGCTTGGGCACTAAAAACACATAAAGTGGCGGTTATAACTGCTTTCATATTTATTCTCCAACAGGCCGAATAGGTTTCCCCATTCGGCATTTGTGCAAGCACTTGGCGTATTAAAGCCCTAGGTCTAAATCGTTAGTAATGTTGGTTACTACTTCACTTGCGGCGCTAAGTGCTACATCGTTACTAATTTGATCAGTGACCGCTGCACTCACCTGCCCGCTAACACTTTGCTGTACCGTGCTTTGTAAACTACTAACCGTACTGTCTTGCACACTGGCAATTAAAGATTGCTGAACACTGCTTACTACTTCATTACTGGTATTAATTGCATCACCCACTTGCAGTGCAGAACTCACTGAGTTTGCAGCCGTATTAGTAATTGCTAACTGGTTTGTAAGCTCACCCGCATTTGTTGCATCAGCTTGTGTTACTGAATCGGTAGCGCTACTCACATTTGAAAGTAAAGAGGCATCTGATGGTGTATCGGTAGTGTCTGTCTGAGCGGCTTGCTCAGAAGTAAAAGAAAGTAATGACGACTGGCTCACAGCGGTTGTTAAATTACTCGCCGATGAGGTTAACTGCGTTGTTGCATCAAGCGCTGTATTGACTGCGGTATTGCTTGCAGCATTTAAAGACGAAGCCGATGCGTTCAATGAGTTATTTAAAGATGAGCTGGCAGATGCAACTAATGAATTTGCAGGCTCTGCGGCCTCGCTGCTTTCTTGCGCTGGAGTTTGCGTATTATTCGCCGTTGGATCTGTATCTTGCGAGTCATCAGCCGTTACTTGTGTATCGTTAGATACGTTTGTGTTATTGCTACCACTGGCTGTTAAACCGTTTTGTGAAAGCGCAATAGATGTAGATGTTTGTTGCTGCGCCGACATTGACTGAGATATTTCAATATCAGCGGCGTGCACAGCACCTGTAAAAGTACACACACCGCTTAACATCATTACGCTTACAATTTTATTTAATTTAGTCATTGTTTTGTCCTCTAGTTTGTCGGATTGACATAAAGAAGACGATTTACAAAAACACTTTATTCCAAAATAAATTAAAAATTTATAATAATACGCTACTGCATGAGCGTTTCACTATTTTGTATCAGCAATAATAGCTCAGCAGTGGCAGTTGCATCGGCCAATGCGCGGTGATGGCTGGTTAAATTTAAATTAAAATGCGCACTAAGGTTACCAAGCGAATACGACTTTAGCCCTTTAAACGCTCTGCGCGATTCAACCACGGTGCACATTTTTGGCATTTTAAAAAAGTGCCCTGCAACCTCGCACTCTTTTTTTATAAAACCGTAATCAAAGTTTACGTTATGGGCTACAAAAATACTGCCTGCGAGTTTTTCTAGTAGTGGCTGTGCTATCTCGGCAAATACAGGTGCGTTGTAAACCATGCCATCGCTTATGCCGGTTAGCTTAGTAATAAAGCCGGGTATATGGCGCTGCGGGTTAACAAGTGTCGTCCAGGTATCTATTACTTTACCGTGCTGCAGTTTAACTATGCCAATTTCGGTAATGCGGTTACCACCCTTTAAGCCGCCCGTGGTTTCTATATCAACCACGCTGTAAACACGGTTAGGGTCTACAAACCATTTAACTGCGGCAATATGTACCGTAAAGCCTACATTTTTTAAATTATCAATAGTGGTAAGTTGGTTGCGCCTAAGCTTGTCGCCCGGGGCTTTTACCTCTTCAAAATGTACTTGCCCATTATTAATAACCATTAAATCGGGGTAGCCGTCTTTTAGCTGTAAATACTGTTTACTCATGGCCGTTAAATGCGCAATTAAAGCTTCAAGCGGGCTGTTTAAAATAAGCGCCTCTAGTGGCTCTAATAAATTGCTGCGCCATCTAAATAAACCGTTGGGCTGCTCAAAGTATTGCGCTGCATGTTTACATACCAAATTCAGCAGCGCCTGATTAGTACTACAGCTTTTTAAACGTGCGTTAATTTGCGTGCTTTGTGCCTCATAAAAATTACCAAGCTGTAAAACTTGCGGGTAAATATCAAATTCATTACACGGCGGGTATGGCGACTCTATAAACAACTCGTGCCAAAATACTAAACCAAATAAGCTTTGCCATAAGGTGTTTTCGGTATTAAAAACCGTTAACCCTTTTGCGGTGTAATGCTCATTTACGCCTTGCTCTACATCGCCTCGGTAAATTTCGTCAATTTCCAGCACACATTGGGTGTCGGCTAGCATAGTGCTTAAGCGCGAACGCGTTTGTTTATTAAACTTACGCATTAAAAAGTCATCAGCAAAGTACAGTAAATCGTCGGTGAGCGGGTTTTCTATTATTTGTTCTAGCTGTGCTTTCACCCACTCTTTATTACCTAAACGGTATTGCTCTCTTATTTGAATTTCTTGGGCTTCGGCGTAATCGGTACAGCCTTCAAGTAAGCTAAAGGCAAGTTTGCTATCGGTATTTTTAAGTTGTTTATACAGCCTAACCAGCAGTTTGTTTTTAATATCGTGCGCTTGTGCACCGTGCGCCGGTTGCGCTAAAACTAAATGCGCAAGTTCGGTGTAAGGCGTTATGTCATCCAAGGTTTCAGCTTTTGCAGTACCGGCTGTTTTGCCAATGTTTTTAAACGCTAAACGGTAACGGTTTAAAACATAATTAGATTGCGCCTCAGCGAGTGTATTAAAGCGCGACAAGCTCTCGCTGTGCCCTTCGCGGGTAGCGGTCAATCCTAAATCTCGCATAACAAAACGGTTTTGATGGTTTACATCGCCACTACTTAAGCGCCCTGCAAATAAAAACTCAAAATACTCGTAATAATCTTCACGGTTATTTATCACATATTGGCTATATAAAGGGGCTAAATCATCTGCGCGCTCACTAAAAAATTGGCACGCAATAGTGACCAACTCCCCTTTAGGTGCACTTTTTTTAAAGCTTACTTGCTCGCTATAATTACTTAGTAGCTCCACCAGCATGGGCTTGGTTAAATGCGCTATAAGTAGCTTGTAATGCTGCGCGTTTGGCTCATATAAAATACCCGCTGTTTTTAGCGTATAAATAGCCTGATGCGGCGAGGTTATTTCTTCATAATTAAGCGATTGCGCCTGCACTAAATAAGGCTTGCGCGAATACACACGTGCCAACATGCATTGGCTTTGCTCATCTAGCTGGTTAATTTTACTAATAAATTGGCTGTGCTTGGGCTCAAGTAAATGCATACATTTACTTGTTACAAACTCAATAAGCTCTCTAAAATGCGCTAAATAGTATTTTGCTGGTAATTCTTTTTTCATAACATCGCCACAACTGTATATAAAAACAGTATCTAGCATTTGTGCTTATTATTCAATCTTAAACTTGTAACTAAAACACGCTATAGTGAGCGTATAAAAGTAAATTTATTAAAAATAAAGGACTTACCATGAGCGCGCACCCATACGATGTTTTATCACTCAATAACGGCGCAAATATTATTTTTACGCCTTGCCCTGGTACAAAAACACAAAACCTAGCGGATTCAATTGCCACATTAAAAGCCGCTGACACTCACATGCTGCTTTCACTTATGCCGCAAAATGAGCTTGAAAAAAATAATGTAGAAACAATTAATAGCAAGTGTAATAAGCACGGTATAACCTGGTTTCATTTACCTATAAATGACGACGAAGCACCCAAACAGCCTTTTACATCAAGCTGGAACACCCACAAAACCGACATATTACAAGCCATACAACACAAACAAACCATTGCCATACATTGTAAAGGCGGCACTGGCCGCACAGGGTTGGTGGCTGCACTTATTTTAAATTCGGCAGGTTACACAAAAGAAGAGGTATACAGCCTAGTACAAGGCATTCGCCCTAAAGCGCTCACTATAGAATTGCAAAAAGAATACTTTGAGAATTTTGAGGTGTAAGACAGAGGTTGGGGAAGATTTAGCACTATGATTAGTGCTAAAGATATTTTCAATGCTAGTTATGTGTTAGCAATTGATGGGGTTAATCACTCGTTAGGCAGTTTTTCCTACAGTGCTTAATGATGACTTATTTTGCTTTTGATCTTGAGGATCTGATACCAAGACGGTTAAACCAGAACCTTCGTTAATCCATTGATTACAATTAATTGAAATTTCCTTTTTGTCATCTGATATATCTAAATAATAATTAGCCCCCACAACAAAAATACAATGTTCTTGTACTTCAATATCATCTGCACAGTGTAAAATAAACTTAAAACCATCTGTTGGTTGTAACGCTTTAAAATCAATTAAAGCCCAATGATCAGAGCCGTACTCTGTAATTTTAAGCTCAACATCTAAGTGAGGTTGTTCATCAAAATCATCTGTGTTTACATATGTGATTTTACTAATATCACCACCATCATTCTTTTCCTCAAACGTAAATTTATCGATTAACTTACGTTTACCATCAGGTGTGCTAATGGCTACATGATGACATTGAGAAGGACCATTAAGGCCTTCTTGAAACCCAATAGTGATTCTTTGAAATCCATCAGAAGATGGATAGACTCTATAACTATAAACACTACTTATGGCTAACCTACTTTGTATCTCGTCAACAAATACACGTGCAGCAATTTGATAATTACTTCGGACTGATTTTGTGCCTATCTCTAAAGTTTTATTTATAAAGTGACCATAATAGTCACCTATATTAGGATATTTACTTGATTCACTAATAGTTGGTTGAATTAGTGATTTTAAAGCCTCTTTTTTGCCTTCTGAGTCAATATTACCTAAAAAATTCCTTTTAATTATAATGTCTTCTAATAAACCTTTTATTTTATCTACAAATTGCGATGTACCAGAAGCAAAAGTAAAAATAGATGCAATTAGAATAGCAATTCCAATAGAGTTTAATAAACTAACTAATATGGGTAGGAAAAAGCCTTTATCCGGGTAATGCACATCGATAATTATTGATATAAGAACTATGACAACACCTAGCCATAAATAATTAACAAAAAACTTCCGTAACCATCCAATACCTAAATTCATTTTATATCCTTGATTGAATTGAGCACTGAGAATACAGCCTATCAACTTAGCCTACGACATCTGTCAATTTTGGCCGATTAATATCCCTATTTTATAGTGCGTTCACTCTAACCACCAAATAACCACATGTAAACAATTACTAAACCCCATATCAGTTTATGTAATTGCAAAAGCACACCGAAAGGTACAGATCGGTAATGTCGGAAAAACAGGCACTTCCTATACAAAATTATTGTTTATTAAAATTCAGCATGTGTTATTTAAAAGGCGCTACTTAATTTCAAAGTATTAAATCTAATCCCTTTAAGCTAATACCTTTAAACGGTTTTATTTATACCCGCCGACCCCTTTATACCTGCACAAATGTATTCAGCCGTAGCGCTTTACGATATTATGCTCCTTTATATTCAATTTAACTTCAGGGCACATAATGACAACGCACACACCGCCTTCCCACTCAGCCAACACAGCTGAAAACACCTCTCTTTTTTACGTAATTTCTATCTCTGCCGTGGCTGCTATTGGTGGCTTTTTATTTGGTTTTGACTCGGGCGTTATTAACGGCACGGTATCGGCACTCGGTAATGCTTTTAATTCAAGCAGTGTGGCTACAGGCTTTAATGTAGCCTCGGTATTATTAGGCTGCGCCGTGGGGGCACTTGCTGCGGGGCCGCTGGCTGATAAGTTTGGTCGCCGTGCAATTATGATCATTACCGCGATTATTTTTGCTATTAGCGCGTTTGGCTCAGGCATTAGCGAAAGCTCGGCCGAGTTTATTTTTTACCGCTTATTTGGTGGGTTAGGTATTGGGGCTGCATCGGTATTAGCGCCAGCTTATATTGCAGAGGTTGCGCCACCAGCGCTTCGTGGTCGTTTAGCTACACTTCAGCAACTCGCTATTGTATTAGGTTTATTTGCTGCGTTTTTAAGTAACTATTTAATTGCTGATGCAGCAGGCAGCGCGCAAAATATTTTAATGCTTGATATAGCCGCTTGGCGCTGGATGTTTTGGGCTGAGCTGGTGCCTGCAATACTGTTTTTAGTGGGTGTGTTGTTTATTCCTGAGTCGCCTCGTTATTTAGTGGCGCAAGGTAAAGTAGACGATGCAAAAACGGTATTTAGTAAAATTTCGAACGACAACGTTGATGCGCAAATAAGCGATGTTAAAAGCTCTTTGCATAGCGATAAAAAGCCGAGTATTCGTGATTTATTTATTGATGGCAGTAAAAAAGTACACCCGATTGTTTGGGCGGGTGTTGCGCTGAGTGTATTTCAGCAATTTGTGGGTATTAACGTGGTATTTTATTACGGCTCTGAGCTTTGGCAAGCAGCTGGGTTTGACGAGTCGCAATCGCTATTTATAAATGTATTAGCGGGTACTACTAATATTGTATCGACCTTTATTGCTATTGCCCTAGTTGACAAAATTGGCCGTAAACCACTTTTACTAGTGGGCAGTGTGGGTATGTTTATAAGCTTAAGTGCGCTTACTTATATATTTGGCAGCGCAGGCCTCGATGAAGCAGGCAAGCTTGCACTTAGCGATAACATGGGTACGTTTGCGCTTATAATGGCTAACTTATTTGTGGTATTTTTTGGCTTAAGTTGGGGCCCCGTTGTGTGGGTGTTATTAGGCGAGATGTTTAATAACCGTATTCGCGGCGCAGCGCTTGCTGTTGCTGCAAGCGCACAATGGATTGCTAACTTTGCCATTACCATGACCTTCCCTATTATGCTGGCTAATATTGGCCTTGCAGGTGCGTACGGCTTTTATGCTTTATCAGCACTTATAAGTATATTTTTTGTGGCTAAATACATTACAGAAACCCGTGGTAAAACACTTGAGTCTATGTAATTAGCCTAATAAAAAGCGGTGAACCCTCTCACCGCTTTGTGTTTTTTAGCTAAATGATTGATTCAATAGTTGTATAAAAGGCGTAAGTAATTACTGCGCCAAATATTGGATTCACTACTCACCCTTAATATTCCTTTTTACTATAAGTAATCGATTTAAAATCCTTTTTTGAGTATAGAAAATTAGCTATTGTCCGCCTTTTCCCACTACGTAATGTCTATCAAAATGAAAAATAAGTTAGTATCTGGTTTGGCCCTTACCTTTGCTCTAGGTTCGTTTAACGCATTTGCTACCAATGGGTATTTTACTCATGGTTATGGCATGACCCACAAAGGCATGGCGGGTGCGGGTGTTGCGCTATCTGAAGAGTTAATGTCTGGCGCTAATAACCCTGCTACCTTTTTAGCGAATGGCACACAATTATCTGTGGGCTTAGAGCTTTTTTCTCCTGATCGAAAATACTCAGCATCCGATGTAGATACCTTTTACCCTGACGCATTTTACCTGCAAGCTAAAACCCAAAAAAGTGATAACACTTTATTTGCTATTCCTGAGTTTGCTATTGGCCACCAGCTCAACGACAAAGTAAATATTGGTTTATTAGTTTACGGTAATGGCGGTATGAACACCGACTACAGCGCCAACTCAGAGCCTGAAGGCACATTTTATGCTGGCACGACTGGCGTAGATTTAAAGCAATTATTTATTAGCCCAACAATAAGCTACAAATTTAACGAGCAAATACGCCTTGGTGTATCGCCTATTTATGCTGTGCAGCAATTTAAAGCCACAGGGCTTGGAAACTTTGCGCCTTTTTCGCAATCGCCACAAGCGCTTACTAATAATGGTACCGATACCAGCACGGGTTTGGGTATTCAACTAGGTATTAGCCAAAATATAAACTCGTCATTAAGTTGGGGAGCAAGTTACCGCTCATCAGTGTCTATGCAAGAGTTTGATAGCTATAAAGGGTTGTTTGCAGAGCAAGGTGGGTTTGATTTACCGAGTTCACTTCAAATTGGCGCTGCTTATAAAATTACACCAAATAACCAGCTTGTATTTGATTGGCAAAAAATAAATTACAGTGAAGTAAAAAGCATTGCTAACCCAATTGATAATTTAATGTCAGCTCCACTGGGTGCTGATGCGGGTGCAGGCTTTGGCTGGGACGATATGACCATTTATAAACTGGGTTATCAATGGCAGCGTACAGCAAAGCAAAAAATTCGTTTTGGGGTTTCTTATACAGAGCAACCTATTCCTTCTTCAAACGTTTTACTTAATATTTTAGCCCCAGGTGTGCAAGAATGGCATTTCACTGCAGGTTTTAGCCATTCTTTGAGTAACGCGGTACAATTAAATGCAATGGCTTTTTATTCGCCAGCTAAAAAAGTATCGGGTGCTAACTACTTAGCGCCAAATCAACAAATATCAATTGAAATGGAGCAGTCAGGCTTAGGTATGTCTGTTGTTTGGAGAATTTAAAATGGTTACAGAGTTTACGCCAATAGCTGCAGCTGTAGGTGGTGCTTTAATAGGTATAGCCTGCGCACTATTACTTGTTTTATACGGTAAAATAGCCGGTATATCTGGCATTGTTAAATCTGTTTTTAATAAGCAAACGTCTGAGTCGCGTTGGAAATTATACTTTATTGTAGGGCTATTATTAGCCGGTATTTCAGTGCGTATATTTGCGCCGTCTTTATTAGAAGGTGAGCTGAGCTTATCCCCTGTGCTTATTGTTATAGCTGGGCTACTTGTTGGTATGGGCACCTCTTTAGCTAACGGCTGCACAAGCGGTCATGGCGTATGCGGTATGTCGCGCTTTTCTACCCGTTCGTGGGTTTCAACATGTACATTTATGGCCGTGGCTATAATTACAGCAAACCTAGTAGGGTAAAAAAATGACAGCATTAATTCATGTTATTTTAGGATTTATATTTGGCTTAGGGCTTATCATTAGTGGTATGACAAACCCTGACAAAGTACTTAACTTTTTAAATTTTCAAAACCAATGGGATGGCAGTTTAATTATTGTTATGGCTGTGGCTATGGGAATAATGATGCTTACGTGGTTTTGGGTAGCTAAAAAAGAGAAACCGCTACTTGGTGAAACGTTTACTTTAAGCGATGTTAAAAACATTACCCCTCGGCTAATAATTGGCTCGGTATTGTTTGGTTTAGGTTGGGGGTTAAGCGGCATATGCCCAGGCCCGGGCCTTGTACAACTTACCTCTCTTAAAATGGAGTTTTGGTTATTTTTTGCAGCCGTACTTGGCGGTATGTGGATAGCTAAAAAAGTATAAATTTAACTCTTTATCCTTCATTAAAACTGGCAGGTATAGGCTTGCCAGTTTAAACCCATTTAATTAATCCCTCTTTACTTGCCTAACCTAATTATTAGTTTAGGTACATAACTTGCTGCTTTACCCTTTAAGTTTTTAAAAAAGGGATCTGTAATGTCTGTTAATACGTTTTACAACCTAACAGAGCAGCCTTGGGTTGTTATTGCTATTTGCTTAGTCACATTAACTATAGCCTTGTTTTGTATCCGCTTTTTTATAATGTACTGGCTCAAAAAGTGGACCTCTCATACTAAGTTTATTTTTGACAGTTTATTTATAGAGTCAATTTCTAAACCGCTCACCCTTTGCACAATAATTGTGCTACTCACCATTATAGAGCAAGGCCTTTTAATACAAGGCGAGCCTGTTACGCACTTTATTTCGTTTTCGACCATTAATATTATTTTGGGTTTAATCGCCATTATTTTATTTTTTGACCGGTTTTTTATCGGCACTATTAATTACTACAGCAAAGAGTCGGCAGTGCTATTTAATTCGCAAAGTATTATTAAAGGCGTTATTAGGGTAAGCGTTTTATCGGTTGGTATTTTAGTTTTATTGGGCACCTTGGGTATTTCTATTACGCCTATCATTGCATCTCTAGGTATTACATCACTGGCGGTGGCACTTGCCCTGCAACCCACCCTTGAAAACTTTTTTTCGGGCGTGCAACTTGTTATAGATAAACCCATACGTGTGGGGGACTTTATTGAGCTTGAATCAAAGGAGCAAGGCTTTGTAGAAAAAATTGGTTGGCGCTCTACGTGGGTTAAAATGCTGCCAAATAATATGATTATTATTCCTAATAGTCAGCTTTCTAAATCGCGTATTATTAATTACTTTTACCCCGAAAAAGAGCTGAGTGTACCTGTTGATGTAAGCGTTCATTACAGCTCAGACTTAGAGTTTGTAGAGCAAGTAACGCTTGAGGTTGCGCGCCAAGTACTGATTGACCATGAGTGGGGCGTTGATGATTACAATACCTTTGTGGTATATCACACCTTTGATAATTCAAGTATTAATTTTACCGTAATGCTGCGCGCAAAAGAGTACTTTAACCGATTTTGGGTTAAATCTGCTTTTATTAAAGCGCTGCATAAACGCTATAACCAAGAGGGGATTGTGATCCCCTTTCCTATTACGGCTATTAATACATCGCAAGAAGCGGCTAATTTTAATAACGCTGAGCATTAAAAAACCGAGATAAGCGTATGCCTACCTCGGTTTAATTATTGACTACACGTAAAATTACGCGCTTTTATGCGGTTTAATAAAGCATAAGCAGCCGTTTACTAACGTGTTTTAAAATTTATAGGTCAATTGGCCTACTATTTCACGTGGGCTGCCAGGAAAGTGACCGTTTCGCTCACTAAAGCCACTTACTGCGTATTCTTTATCAAATAGATTATTGATATTTACACTTAATAACACATCGTCAAAGCGGGTAGTCCAGCTCATGTCGAATACGGTAAAGGGTTTAACTTTTTGGCCATCTTGGCTTATTTGCTCGCTTACGTAATTTGCACCAAATGCAATAGACGAATCTATGTTATCAAGCGCAAAACGCGACCATAAACCAGCCTGATGGCGCGGCGCATTAGCAAAGCGAGAGCCATCACCGTAGGTGCTTGAAATAGTATCGCCCGTTACACCCTCAACAACTAATGTATCGTTATATGCGTAGTTAGCGGTTAGCGTCCAGTGCTCGGTTAAATCGCCCACCAGCGTTGTTTCAAACCCACGGCTTTCTACCTCACCAATATTTAAAAGTGCTGCAATGCCATCACCCGCACCAGTGTCGTCTGGGTTGCTCATTACTACGTTTTCTTTATTAATTTGGTAAAGTGCAAAGGTGCTCATAATTTTGCCATTAAGCCATTGGTTTTTCATACCAATTTCGGTTTGTTTACCGGTTTCTGGGGTTAAATTACCCTCGCCCTCTACATCTTCTTGGTCACCCGACGATGCGGGGTTAAAGCTTTCTGAGTAATTTATGTATACCGATGTGTTTTCAACAGGTTGGTATGTAACAGCCACGCGCGGTGTTACATCGTTATCTGAGTAACTGTAACCGGTTTCTTTGTTTAGCTCTTTAAAATAATCGTAACGCAGGCCTGCAATAACAGTCCATTGTTCGTCTATGCTCACAACGTCTTGTACGTATACGCCAAAACGGTCGGTTTCAACACCATCACGGTTCATGTCGGTAAGGTTATAAGTACTTGGGTCGGTTTCGCCGTAATTTAAGTCAAATATGTTTAAATTAGCCACGCCGTCTGCTTCATAGCGGGCACGTAAGTAATCGTACTCCGTATCGACTATGTGGTAGTCGCCGCCAAATAATACTTGGTGCGTTAATTGGTCTTGCTCAAAACTATAAACAAAGTCGGTGGTTAAGCTTGTTTCTTCGTTAGCGCGGTATTGCTTTCGGTATTCGCGTTTAATGGTTTCGTCATCAATGTTTGCTTCACCATCGCCGTTTACATCTACCCAGCTTTGCGACTCATGGTAGGCTTGATCGCGTTCATTATCCATGTAACGTAGTGTGCTACTTACAGAAAAATCATCATTAAAGTAATGCTTTAGCTCGGCTTGCAGCACTAATGCTTCCATGTCTTGGTAGTCAAATTCTTCGTTTGCGTTATAACTTGGGTCAACTAAAAAATTACCGTTGTCGTCAACAGGTACGCCACGTAAACGGTTACCGCCTAAGTCTTGTTTGATGTAGTCAATACTTGTTGTTAGTGTGGTTGAATCTGTTAAATCAAATAATAAACCACCGGTAAACTCTGTGTTTTTTGAATCTGCGTTATTACGAAAGCTGTCTTGCTCCTCGTAATAACCACCAACACGGTACGCCATGGTGTCCGTTAAACCGCCGGTCATATCAAGTGATGCACCATGCGTGTTGTAATTGCCAAGCGTTAGTTTTAGCTCTTTGCTTTGCGTGTACGAAGGCTTTTTAGTCACGTAGTTGATCATACCGCCTGGCTCACCGCCACCATATAACGCAGAGGCTGGGCCTTTTAATACTTCTACGCGCGCTACATTAAATAACTGCGGTACACCAAAGCCCGAGTATGGGTCGCCACGCACGCCATCGTAAAATACGTTAGCGTCGTCTCTAAATCCACGAAAAGTAACGCCTGAATAGCTGTACTCACTTACCCCTGCTATAGAGCGGTATAAATCGGTAATGTCTCGTGCGGCTTGGTCAATAATAAGTTGCTCAGTTAATACCTGCGCAGATTGCGGTAATTTAATAAGATCTAAATCTGTTTTAGTACCAATTTTACTTTCGGTTTCTAGGTAAAACTGCTGAGCGCGGCCAGTTACTTCTATTGTTTCAATCTCGTTATTTTGCTCGGCAAATGCCACATTAGAAAAAGCAGAAAAAGACGCAGCAATACTGAGCGCCAAATATTTTTGGTTAAACATGTCGATCCTGAGGTGAGGTGAATAAAACGCCGCGAATGATAACGACTATCATTATTATGTGCAATGCAAATAATTTCATAATCATCCTTATTTTTTGAATTAACCGTAGCCAAAATAGGGCCTTAAACGCTTTTTTGTGGGGTTTTTAACCATATACCTCTTTGCATAGTGTTGAACCAAATTAGTAACTCAGATAGTGTGTATTTTTCATACTCTTAATAAGCCGTTTTCATGAGGAGCAAATAATGTTAAACCGACTATTTTTAGGTGTTATTTTACTATTAGCCACATGCGTGGTGAGTGCCAATGACAGCTTAGTGCAATTTCAAAGTAATTATTCTGTAAAGGAAACGGCAAACCGTTTTGAAAAAATTGCCAGTAGCAAAGGGTTAACTATTTTTGCGCGGGTAGACCATCAAAAAAACGCTCAAAACGTGAATATGAAATTAGCGCCAAGTGAAGTGATTATTTTTGGTAACCCAAAGGTAGGAACACCGTTAATGCAATGCCAGCAAAGCGTTGCGATAGATTTACCACAAAAAGTACATATATCTCAAGACAACAACGGCCAAGTATGGCTTGCCTATAACAACCCAACTTATTTGCAAGAGCGCCATAATATAAAAGGCTGCGAAGAAGTACTTAATAAAATATCTACGGTGCTTAATAAGCTTTCTATGGCAACGGTAGCCAAATAACCACAATTTAAGTTTGAATCCACACAATAAAAAACCCGCTGATAAGTTAGCGGGTTTCATTCAATTAATAACACTAAGCGCCTGTATTAAGACTCAATAGCTAAAAGCTCTACTTCAAAAATAAGCAGTGATGCAGGTGGAATACTGCCTACTCGCTTTTCACCGTAGGCTAATTGGTGCGGTACATAAAAGATGTATTTATCGCCTGGGCTCATAAGCTGTAAGCCTTCGGTCCAACCTTTAATTACTTGGTGTAAACCAAAGCTAATAGGCGTTTTACGCTCAACTGAGCTGTCAAATACAGTGCCGTCGATTAATGTACCGTGGTAGTGCACGTTAACCATGCTAGTTGGGTTTGGTGTATTTTCGCTTTCACCTTTATGCAGCACTTTATATTGCAAACCAGAGGCGGTTTCTATTACGCCCTCTACTTTTGCATTAACTACAAGGTAGTCGGCTTCAATTTGCGCATTTACACCTGCTTGTTGCTTGGCTTTTTTACTATTTTGAAAAATTAAAAAACAAAATATAGCGATGATCACCGCTAAAATTATATTTATCATTTAGTGTTTTTCCTCATCTTCATCGGCTTCTTTATCTTCTTCGCTATCGCCATTAACTATGTCGGCTATATCTTTTAAGCGTGCTAAAGCAATACCGTTAACAGAATCCTCTGGGTATTCGCCGTCAATAATATCGCCTGCATCAATATCCATTAATAAGTTAAGTGCTTGGTCTACAGTTTCTACTGCGTAAATATTAAATTTACCGCGCTCAACCGCTTCAAGTATTTCATCATCAAGTACTAAGTTAACTTGGTTAGATTTTGGAATAATAACGCCTTGCTCGCCTGTTAAGCCGCGCATTTTACACAGCTTAAAAAAGCCTTCTATTTTTTCGTTTACGCCGCCAATAGCTTGCACATCACCGTGTTGGTTAATAGAGCCTGTAAGGGCAATAGACTGGCTAATAGGCAAACTGGTAATAGCTGATATAAGCGCACATAACTCAGCAAGTGAGGCGCTATCGCCATCTATATAACCGTAGCTTTGCTCTATAGCTATGTTAGCGCTTAGCGTTAAACTAAAGTGCTGGGCGTATTTGTTACCTAAATAACCGGTAAGTAGCATTACACCTTTTGAGTGAATTGCTTTACCTAACTCGGCTTCACGCTCAACATCTATTACACCATCGGCGCCGGCATATACGGTGGCGGTTATGCGTGCGGGTGTACCAAACGACGTATCGCCAATGTGCAGCACTGTTAAGCCGTTTACTTTACCAATGGCTTGGCCTTGTGTGGCAATAAGCGTGTGGCCTTCTTTTATATCGCTTAGCATGTTTTCGCTTATTTGGCCGGTGCGGTACTGCTTACCTTCAATGGCTTCATCAATATGATGCGCATCAATTAGTGTTTGCTTATCTTGCTTGGCGTAAAAGCTGGCCTCAGCCACCAGTTCAAGCACATCGGCAAAGCGCGCCGATAATTTATTATGGTGCTCTGCTTGGCGGTAGCTAAATTTAAGTAACCGCACCATGGCGGCCTCTGTGGTTGTGCACTTTAACGTTTGCTGGCAGTACTCACTCACTTTAGTAATAAATTGGTACTGAAGCTTATCGCTACTTGGTAAATAGTAATCAAAGTCGGCAAGTACTCTAAACAGCTCTGCAAATTCTTCATCGTACTCACCTATGGTGTAATACAAATCGCGCGAGCCTAATAAAATAATTTTTACATCAAGAGGAATTAATTGCGGGCGCAGCGTAAAACTGCTGCCTACTGAGCTGTCTTGATACGGTAGGTCGTTTTTAATTTGGTGCGTTTTAAGCGAAAGCTTTAAACCATCCCACACTTGCGGGTTGGCCATTACTTTTTCGGCATCCATAATTAAGTAACCGCCATTTGCACGGTGCAATGCACCAGGCTGTATAGAGCGATAACTAGTTATAAGTGAGCCTTGCGATGTTGAATACTCAATTTTGCCAAATATATTGCCAAAGGTTGGGTTTGGCTCATACACTACAGGTGCGGCATCGTCTTCTTTAAATTCAACTAAAATGTTAGGCGCAAAAAAGTCTGTAAGCATGCCTTTACGGTCAAAGTCTTCTTTGCTTTCTTCGCTTTCATCTTCATCGTCTAGCCACTCAAGTACTGCATCAATTATTTCTACGCGAATATCTTTTAAGTATCGCAGCACTCCAATATGGGCAGCGTATTTATGCTCTAAGTCTTTTAATAATGGCTTTGTAGCTTGCTCGGCTGTGGCCTTTTTTAGATTACGCTGTTTTTCTTTTGATTCGCGTTTCCAGCGAGGCAGCTCAATCAGCGCTTCAATTAAGGCATCTTCTAGTTTTTCTATTTTTTCAAAAAACTCATCACGAAGCTCTTCATCTAGGGCGGCAAATTCGTTATCGCTTAACTGCCTGCCTTCAACTAAAGGCGCAAAACCTACGGCGTTTTTCTCTTCTATTAGCGCTACGCTTTGCTCAAGCGCCATTTCTTCTACTGCGGTAATAGCGCTGTCGTAAGCGTCGTTAAATTCGCTCTCGATTGACTTTTTTTTGCGTTGATAAGCTGGGTTATCAAACGCTGCCGGAAAGGTGTCGAGTACTTCATCTAAAAATGAGTCTATGTCGTCACTTAATTGCTTGCTTTGCCCTGCTTGCATAAATAGCGCTATTGGCTCACGGTGGTCGTCGTAATTATTAACATACAACCACTCGTTAGGTGTGGGGCGATCTTTTGCGTGTTGTTTAAGTTTGTCTTTTACGAGTGTAAATCGGCCATGCGCGGCCTCACCCATTACATAAACATTGTAGCCTGGCAGCTCCATCCCAAGTGAAAAGTCGAGCGCACTTTGGGCGCGTTGTTGGCCGATAAAGGTAAGTTGCTCTGGGTATGGATTGCTCATACACGTGCTAACGTGATTAGTAGAAATGCTCGGTGCGAGCTGTGAAACAGATAATGGCAGCAGTTTTTTCGTCATTCTAACTTCTTTTTGTACCAACATACTCGCTGGCTTTGGGCGTATTAAGTGGCCTACAAGCCACTTAATACATATATTTAGGGTTGTAATGCCTTACGGCTAAAATAAATACCATCACATTCAATGCACGGTGTAATTTGTGTAGCGTGATAAATATCAAAACTATGGGTGCAATTCTTACATACTAATGTGCCCATGGCTATCCATTCGCCTGCGTGATACATCCCATTGTGCTTAAAATCTTGACTAAGAGACTGCCATTCAAGCTGGGTTTTGTCCTCTATGTGTGAAAGCTCATACCATAACGACTCTTTAAGCTCTTGCCATGCAAGCGAATTATAGTGCGATTCGTTTTCTTGAACGTGTTCTATATCGCGCTGCAAATAACTTTTGTATAAGCCGTATTTTTCTTTGCCTAAATCTTTAAGTGCTTGCTCAGATTCAACAAATCGGGTCATTGCATCTTTTACTTCATGATCTTTTACATCTTTTAACCACGTAGTGAGGTCGCTAAGCCATGTTTTATAATCTGCCATTTTATACTCCATCAAAATCAAGGGCGTGTTGGCCTTAAACATAGATAAGTATAGGTTAACCTGCACTGAAAGTGAGATTTTAACAAAACCGTGCTTATACGCTGTGATTAGGCTTTTATTTGGGGTATCCTATCGGCAATTTTTTATTAGTTTGCAAGAAGTCTGGAATCATAGATGCAAGAGCAATATAACCCGCAAGACATAGAGTCAAAAGTCCAAAGTTACTGGGAAGAAAACCAGGTATTTAAAGTCACCGAAGATGAGAGCAAAGAAAAGTATTACTGTCTTTCTATGTTCCCATACCCAAGTGGTCGACTGCATATGGGTCATGTGCGTAACTACACCATTGGTGATGTTGTTTCTCGTTTCCAGCGCCTGCAAGGCAAAAACGTAATGCAACCTATGGGTTGGGATGCGTTTGGTTTACCTGCAGAAAACGCTGCTATTAAAAACAAAACAGCCCCTGCAAAGTGGACTTACGAAAACATTGATTACATGCGCAACCAACTTAAGCAATTAGGTTTTGGTTACGACTGGGATCGCGAAATTGCAACCTGTCACCCAGAATATTACAAGTGGGAACAATGGTTTTTCACCAAGCTTTACGAAAAAGGCCTAGTGTATAAAAAAATGTCAACGGTTAACTGGGATCCGGTTGATCAAACTGTACTAGCAAACGAGCAAGTAATTGACGGCCGTGGTTGGCGCTCAGGCGCTGTGGTTGAGCAAAAAGAAATACCGCAGTGGTTTATTAAAATTACCGACTACGCACAAGAACTTTTAGACGATTTAGATAAATTAGAAGATTGGCCTGAGCAAGTTAAAACCATGCAGCGCAACTGGATTGGTCGCTCTGAAGGGTTAGACATTGAGTTTACGCGTACCGACAACAACGAAAAGTTTAGCGTATACACTACGCGCCCAGATACATTTATGGGTGTAACTTACCTTGCTGTTGCCGGTGGCCACCCTATTGCACAAGAAGCCGCTAAAAACAGCGACGCAATTGCAATGTTTGTTGAAGAATGCAAAAACACCAAAGTAGCCGAAGCAGACATGGCAACAATGGAGAAAAAAGGCATTGCAACTGGCTTTTACGCAACTCACCCATTAACAGGCGAGCAAGTGCCTATTTGGGTCGCTAACTTTGTACTTATGCATTACGGCTCTGGCGCGGTAATGGCAGTACCTGCACACGACCAACGTGACTATGAATTTGCTACCGCTTACGGCCTAGACATAAAACAAGTTATTGCACCGGTTGAAGGCTCAGACCTTGAAGTAAACCTAGCGCAAGAAGCATTCACCGAAAAAGGTGTATTAGTTAATTCTGGCGAATTTGATGGCCTTGATTTTGAAGGCGCATTTAATGCTGTTGCCGACAAACTAGAAACACTAGGTGTAGGTGAGCGTAAAGTTAACTTCCGTTTACGCGATTGGGGCGTTAGCCGCCAGCGTTACTGGGGTTCTCCAATCCCAATGCTGAGCGACGAAAACGGCAATGAGCTTGCTGCAACAGAAGACATGCTACCAGTTCGTTTACCAGAAGATGTGGTAATGAATGGTGTTACATCGCCAATTAAAGCAGACCCAGAATGGGCTAAAGCAACGGTAAATGGCGTACCTGCAACACACGAAACAGATACCTTTGATACCTTTATGGAATCATCTTGGTATTACGCACGTTACTGTAGCCCTCGCCATGACGAAGGCATGCTAGACCCTGCTGCAGCTAACTACTGGTTACCTGTAAACCAATACATTGGTGGTATTGAACACGCTATTTTACACCTACTGTACTCGCGTTTTTTCCACAAATTATTACGTGACTTTGGTTTAGTAAATTCAGACGAGCCGTTTGACCGCTTACTTTGTCAAGGTATGGTACTTGCCGAAACGTTTTATCGTAAAGATGAAAAAGGCGGCGATGTATGGATTTCGCCAAGCGATGTAAATACCGAAACCGACGATAAAGGCCGTGTAACTAAAGCATGGCACAAAGAAGACGGCGAGCCCGTATTCTCATCAGGCATGAGCAAAATGTCTAAGTCTAAAAACAACGGGATAGACCCACAAGAAGTAATTGCCCAATATGGTGCAGATACAGTGCGTTTATTCATGATGTTTACTGCACCACCAGAGCAAACACTTGAATGGTCAGACTCAGGGGTTGAAGGCGCACACCGCTTCTTAAAACGTGTATGGAAATACGCGGTAGACGTTAAAACTGTTGGTTACCAAGCACTTGATAAATCGGCGCTTACTAACCCACAAAAAGTACTGCGTCGTGAACTACATAAAGCCATTGCTAAAGTAAGTGATGATGTTGAGCGTCGTCAAACGTTTAACACTGCCATTGCTGCTATTATGGAGCTTTCTAACAAGCTATTAAAAGCACCATTAAACGACACGCAAGACGTAGCCATTGCTAACGAAGCACTTGAAGCATTACTTATTATGCTTGCGCCAATAACACCGCATTTATCGCACGAGTTATGGCAAGAACTTGGTAAAGAAGGCGACATTTTAGACGCAGCATGGCCAAAGGTTGATGAGTCTGCCCTAGTTGAAGATGAAAAGTTAATCATTGTTCAAGTAAACGGCAAACTACGCGCTAAGCTAACTGTGGCAGCTGATGCAACGCAAGAGCAAGTAGAAGCGCTAGCGTTTGCTGAGTCTAACGTAACTAAATTTACCGATGGCGCAACCATTCGTAAAATCATTTACGTACCAGGCAAACTATTAAACGTGGTAGCTAACTAAATGGTTAGCTTTAACGCCCTTAAAAACACATTAGCCTTAGTGCTAATGTGTTTTGTGTTATCTGGCTGTGGCTTTCATTTAAAGAAAGCCTCTAGCCTGCCCGATAACCTTAAAACGCTTACACTTAAAGGTGATGATGAAAAATCATCGTTATTTTTAAACCTTAAAAAAGAGCTTAAAGCCAGCAACGTAGAACTGACAACTTCGGCTAAAAATGTTGCCCAGCTGTACTTACGCAAAGAAAGCATTGAGCGCCAAACCTTGTCGTTGTTTCAAAATGGTCAGGTGGCTGAATACGAGCTTGCCTACGGGGTAAGCTATGTTGTTAAACGCCCAGGCGAAAAAGCCATAGAAAAACGCTTTGAGCTTTATCGTAACTACCAAGACGACCCCGATCACGCACTTGCAAAAGCAAAAGAGCTTGAGCTGCTTATTAGCGAAATTCGTAAGCAAGCCAGTAGTCGTATTGTTAGAGAGCTGTCGCAACTATAATGCGCTGTTATGCTAATCAGTTACTGAGTGAATTAAATAAAGGTTTAAAACCCTTTTATTTAGTGTTTGGTGAAGAACCGTTTCAAGAAGCGCAATGTGTGCAGCAAATACGCGATACGGCAAAAGCCCAAGGCTTTGATGAGGTAATTAAATTTACCCTAATGCAAGGGTTTGATTGGCAAGAAATTATAGCTCAATATCAAAGCATGTCTTTGTTTAGTGCGCGCACTATAATTGAGCTTGATTTAAACCAACAAAAACCTGGCACCCCAGGTAGTAATACCTTTAAAAAAATAGTCGAGTTAATTAACCCTGATACCATTTTAATTGTAAAAGGGGCTAAAGCCAGCCAAGACATACAACGTGGCGCCTGGTTTAAAGCGCTCGATAAACACGGTGTATTTGTACCATGCTACCCGCTTGCAGGGAATCATTTAAAACGCTGGTTAGATGAACAAGTAGCGCGCCTTTCTCTGAATATGCAAAACGAAGCAAAACTGAGCTTAATTAACGCTACCGAAGGTAATTTGTTAGCGTGTTTTCAGGAGCTCGAAAAGCTCTCGCTACTGCATGGTAATGCCTTAATAACCCAGCAACTTGTGATGCAAGGGCTATTAAATCAAGCCAAGTTTGATATTTTTGATTTAAGTGATGCCCTATTAAATGGCCACGCCAAGCAAGCAATTAAGGTACTTAATAAACTGGCCAGCGATAACACCGAAGTGGTGAGTATTTTATGGGCTATAAATAAAGAACTCACCAGTTTGCTCACTATTCAGCAAGGGCTTTTAAATGGCGAGCCTATCGCACAGTTATTTAAAAAAAATGGTATTTGGAAAAACCAGCAAGGCCCAGTGCAAAATGCAATTAACCGCTTAAATATTAATACACTTGAGCAAATAAGCAGTGAGCTTGCACTGTTTGATTCAAGCTACAAACAAGGTAACTTAATTGCGCCTTACCAAGCGCTTGCGCATATTTGTATTAAGTTTTGCCAGCCGCTTGATATTCCAATGCCTTGCCACGCACTTAACTAAAGATTTTTAACATGATTGCAATTTTTGGCGGCACCTTCGACCCTGTGCATTTAGGTCACCTAAATATGGCCTCGCAGTGTGTAAATACATTTAACTTATCCACGTTGTACTTTATGCCCTGTGCACTTCCCGCGCACAAAGCTGCGCCAGGTATAAGTACAGCGCACCGTATTAATATGCTCAATGCCGCTATTGCCCCTTACCCTCATTTTGCACTTGATTTAAGAGAGCTTAATCGTACTGGGCCTTCTTACTCATTGTTGAGTTTACAAGAACTAAGAGCTGAGCACCCAGATACGCCAATTCTTTTTTTAATGGGCATGGACTCATTTAATAACCTCGACAAATGGTATGAATGGCAAGCAATTACACAGCTATGCCATATAGTGGTTTATCATCGCCCGGGGCAAACATGTAACCCAAATAAGGCGCTTAAAAGCTATATTAGTAATGCCCACACTGAAGCGCTACAGCAACTTGCCACACACAACTTTGGTAAGCTTTATTTTTTACCTGGTGAAACCCTTGATGCTGCCTCAAGCGCTATTCGAGAGCAATTAAAAAAAACCAATAAAAATAATGAACTATTACCCGAACCTGTCAGTCACTACATTAAGCAACACCAGCTTTATCAAAGTGATGATTAAAACCCCCTAGCATGTTAAAATGCACGCTATTAAATTTAAAATTGAGACAATACCTTGGATTCGAAACAACTACTTGCCTTTGCACTAGACAAAATTGACGATATGAAAGCACGCGACGTGGTACAACTAGACGTACGTGACAGCTCAGACATTACCGATTACATGGTTGTGTGTTCGGGTACTTCTAAGCGTCATGTGCAATCAATTGCCGATAACGTAGCAAAAGAAGCTCGCCACGCTGGCGAAGAACCTTTAGGTTACGAAGGTCAAGACGAAGGCGAATGGGTACTGGTAGATTTAGGTGATGTAGTTGTACACGTGATGCAAGATCACGCACGTAGCTATTACGATCTAGAAAAACTGTGGGGCTAAGCGCCACTATTTTTTAATTGAGCTTGGAAGTATTACGTGAAAATACAAATGATTGCCGTTGGCACAAAAATGCCAGCGTGGGTAGAAAGCGGATTTGCAGAGTACCAACGCCGTTTTCCTAAAGATATGGCGCTTGAGTTAATAGAAATTCCGGCCGGTAAACGCGGTAAAAATGCCGATATTAAACGCATTTTGCACACCGAAGGTGAAAAAACCTTAGCCGCTATTCCAAAAGGCAATCGCATTGTTACCCTAGAGGTAACAGGTAAACCACTTGATACTCACCAGCTTGCTAAAAATATGGAAAAGTGGCAGCTCGATGGCCGCGACGTTAGTTTGCTTATTGGCGGCCCTGAAGGGTTAGCCCCTGAGTGCATTGCCGCCTCTGAGCAAAAGTGGTCGTTATCTAACTTAACGTTACCGCACCCTTTAGTGCGTATTATTGTTGCCGAAAGCCTATACCGAGGCTGGAGCTTAAATAACAACCATCCTTATCATCGCGAGTAACGCCTTGTTATGATTAAGCAAAGACCCACAATACGCGACCATTCCGCTGAGGCAAACTTATTTGCACGGCGCGCATTTGTGGGTTTTATTTTTGTTTTAGGCTTAGTGGCAATTTTGCTTTCTAATCTTTATACCATTCAGGTAGAAGAACACACCGACTATCAAACCCGCTCTAACGATAACCGTATTAAAGTAATTCCTATTGCGCCAAACCGTGGCCTCATTTACGACCGCAACGGTGTACTGCTTGCTGAAAACAAACCCGTTTATAACCTCGAGGTTATTCCTGAAGAGGTCGACGATTTAGCTAAATCGCTTGAGCAAGTTAGCAAAATAATTACGATTACCGAGCAGCAAAAAAAAGACTTTATTGATGACATAAAGCATACGCGTCGATTTAAGTCGCAAGTACTAAAAGCCCGCTTAGATGAAACCGAAGTGGCCCAATTTGCGGTTAATCAGCATAAATTTCCGGGCTTTAGCATTGAGGCGCGCCTTGCACGCTTTTACCCATATGGCGATACGCTAACCCATGCACTAGGCTACGTTGCCAAACTAAACCGCAAAGAACTTAATAAGTTAGAACAAGAAGACCAAGCCACAAATTACCGCGCTACGCACGATATCGGTAAGCTTGGCATAGAAAAATATTACGAGCAGCTTTTGCATGGCCAAGTCGGCTCTCAACGCGTTGAAGTAAATAACCGCGGCCGTGTTATTCGCACATTAAGTATGACTCCCCCACAGCCAGGCAGTGATTTAGTGCTTACCTTAGATATAGGTTTACAACAAATAGCCCAACATGCGCTTAAAGATATGCGCGGCGCGGTTGTAGTAATGGATGCCAAAGATGGCGGCGTATTAGCACTTTATTCAAACCCAAGTTACGACCCTAATTTATTTGTCCATGGTATTAGCAGTAAAGATTATAAAGCACTGCTAAACCCCGACCGCCCTCTTATTAACCGTGCTACTCAAGGGCGCTATGCGCCAGCTTCCACAGTAAAACCGCATATGGCCATACTGGCACTTGAAGAAAACATTGTCAGTGAAAGCACCTCGGTGTGGGATCCTGGTTTTTTTCAAATACCGAATGTTGAACATAAATGGCGCGATTGGAAACGTTGGGGCCACGGCCATGTAGATGTTTACAAAGCGATTGAAGAGTCGTGCGATACTTACTTTTACGATGCGGCATACCGCTTAGGCATAACAAAAATTAGTAATTTTATGGCGCGCTTTGGCTTTGGTGACTTATCGGGAATAGACATACACGAAGAAACCACAGCCATACTGCCCTCAAAAGAGTGGAAAGAAGGCCGCTTTAAAGAGTCGTGGTGGCGTGGCGATACTATTTCAGTGGGGATTGGCCAAGGGTATTGGACTGCCACCCCTATTCAAATTGCTAACGCGACTAACATATTGGTTAATAAAGGCATAAACCACCCGCCGCATTTAGCACAAGTGGCTAAAAAAGAAGACCAAGTGACGCAAATTAATAACGAAGAAAAACCGCCGGTGGTACTTAATAACCCTGATAACTGGCGTATCGCGCTCGATGCCATGCACAATACCGTAAAAAAAGTAACAGGAACTGCACACCGTGCATTTAAAGGCGCTAATTATGACCCTGCGGGTAAAACAGGCACAGCGCAAGTAGTGAGTATTGCCCAAGGTGAGCGTTACGATGCAAAATCACTAAAGGAGCGCCAACGCGATAACGCGATTTATATTGGTTTTGCTCCGTATGACGACCCTAAAATTGTGGTTTCAATTGTGGTAGAAAACACCGGTGGCGGCAGCTCTGTGGGTGCCCCTATTGCACGTGAGCTAATGGATTACTATTTTGCAGCAAACCCAATAGAAGTTGCTAGGAATACAGCGCAATGACCGTATTAAACACCCAGCGCTCGATATGGATGCGCATGCATTTAGACTTACCGTTACTAATTGCCTTATTACTTATGATGGCAGGCAGTATCACCATAGTATATAGCGCAAGCGGCCAAGACTCGGCCATGATGATCCGCCACATCACCCGTATGGGCGGCGCTATTATAGGCATGATAGTGCTTGCACAGTTCTCCCCCGCGACTCTTAAACGCTTAGTGATCCCCCTTTACTGTGTTGGGTTACTCATGTTGGTGGGCGTATTGCTATTTGGCGTGAGCTCAAAAGGCGCTCAGCGCTGGTTAAATTTAGGTATTACTCGCTTTCAGCCCTCAGAACTTATGAAGCTGGCGGTCCCTATGATGGTGGCTTGGTATATTGGCCGAAACCAACTTCCGCCACGCCCATTGCACCTAATTATTGGCTTTGTCATCGTGATGCTGCCTACCTTATTAATTAAAGAACAGCCCGACTTAGGCACCTCAATTTTGATTGCCAGCTCAGGAATATTTGTGTTGTTTTTATCCGGTTTAAGCTGGCGTTTAATTGGCTTTTTAAGCTCGGTTGTCGCACTGGCAGCATGGCCATTTTGGCACTACGGTATGCACGACTACCAAAAGCAGCGCGTATTAACGTTTTTAGACCCAGAGAGCGATCCGCTTGGCTCGGGGTATCATATTATTCAATCCAAAATAGCCATCGGCTCAGGTGGTATAGAAGGTAAAGGCTGGTTGCAAGGCACGCAATCACAACTCGAATTTTTACCAGAGCGCCATACCGACTTTATATTTTCGGTATTAAGTGAAGAGTTTGGCTTATTTGGTGTGTGTGTTTTATTAAGCCTGTACTTATTTATTATCGGCCGTGGTTTATACATTGCGGTAAACGCGCAAGATGCGTTTGGTAAATTATTGGCCGGCGCCCTTACCCTCACCTTTTTTGTTTATATTTTTGTAAATATAGGCATGGTATCGGGCTTGTTGCCTGTTGTAGGTGTACCTTTACCCCTTATTAGTTATGGCGGCACCTCTATGGTGACGTTAATGGCCGGATTTGGCATTATTATGTCAATTGCGACAGATAAAAGGATGCTTTTAAAATAATGAATAAGCCTACCCAGCTGTTATTTATTTCAGCCTTAATATGTATGTTAAGCGCATGTAGTAGCGGCTCTAATAGTCGTTATCATATGGAGCACGATGCTGCACCTTTACGCGCGCCAACCGCACTTGAGATGCAAGATGCCGTTGTAGTGGATGTTAAAAAAAGTGCCAGTGCAAGTCGCCCCTACGAGGTATTAGGCAAACGTTATACGCCAATGCTTGATGAAAAAGGGTATACAGAAGAAGGAATCGCTTCGTGGTACGGCCGTAAGTTTCATGGTTACCATACCTCAAACGGTGAAATTTACGATATGTTTGCCATGAGCGCTGCGCATAAAACCTTACCCCTGCCAAGCTTTGTACGCGTTACTAATACTGCCAACAATAAATCGGTAATTGTGCGTGTAAACGACCGTGGGCCGTTTCATGATGACAGAATAATAGATCTTTCGTATGCTGCTGCTTATAAATTAGGCTATTACACTCACGGTACAGCCAAGGTTAAGCTAGAGGCGATTACGCTCGACAGCATTCCTGCACGTAAAACATATATACAGGTAGCTGCGGGTAGTACGCTTAGCAATATTGAAGCATTAGCTTCTACATTACGCCTGCAGTATCAAGTACCTACTAATATAGTAAAAGCAGACAACATTTATCGTTTGCATTTGGGCCCGATTAAAGATGCCCAGCATGCACAAGACGTATTAAAAAAATTAAAACAAAACCAATTTCAAAACGCGTTCTTGCTTTACACTCAGTAAGACAAATACCTAAACCACGCCAAAATGTAGGATTCAGCGTTGTATTGGGCTTAAAATCTAGGTGTTATTTTTTAATTGGCAATCCCTTTTAAAAAATAACAACACAGAAAATCAGCCTTAGTGAAACGCCCTGAAGCGTGGTTTAAAAACGATTTATACTGCGTTATTGATTTGAACAATAGAGTGACTATTATTGACAATCAATGCCTTGTCTAAATTGTTTTTAATTCCAACGACGCTCGCATCTCGGGGTAGTTTGGGTATAAGATGGACTAACGCGAATTTTTAACTTTAACCATTAATGA
This sequence comes from Pseudoalteromonas sp. Xi13, assembly GCF_003952205.1. Lineage (NCBI taxonomy): Bacteria > Pseudomonadati > Pseudomonadota > Gammaproteobacteria > Alteromonadales > Pseudoalteromonadaceae > Pseudoalteromonas > Pseudoalteromonas sp. Xi13. Next base: position 1,207,543 of record NZ_CP034439.1, on the reverse strand, counting down.
GTATGATGAAATCAATTAAACATAAAATCCTCAAAGGTGTATGCGGCTTAGTTTGCACAGCCGCCGTATTTTCAGCCAGCGCCCAAATTATTCCGGCTCCACCTCAAATTAATGCAAAAGGTTATTTTTTAGTAGACTTTACAACAGGTAAAGTTATTGCTGAAGGTGAAGCTGATACAAAGCTAGCCCCTGCAAGCTTAACTAAAATGATGACTAGTTATGTAATTGGTACAGAAATTAACGCCGGTAACATTGCACCAACCGATATGGTTACAGTGAGCGAAAAAGCCTGGGCTAAAAACTTCCCTGAATCGTCAAAAATGTTTATTGAAGTAGGCAAGCAAATAAGTGTTGATGAGCTTAACCACGGTATTATTATTCAATCTGGTAATGATGCATGTGTAGCCATGGCTGAGCACATTGCAGGTAGCGAAAGCGCATTTGCTGATTTAATGAATGCCCATGCCGCTAAATTAGGCATGAGCAACAGCCACTTTATTAATAGCCACGGTTTAGATACAGACGAGCATTACACTACCCCACGTGATATGGCGACGCTAGGCGCTGCACTTATTCGTGATGTACCTGATGAGTACGCACTTTATAAGCAAAAATCGTTTACTTACAACGGCATTAAACAATATAACCGTAACTCTTTGTTATGGGATGAAAGCCTAGATGTTGATGGCATTAAAACGGGTCACACATCAGAGGCAGGTTACAGCTTAGTAACGTCTGCGACTAAAAACGACATGCGTTTAATTGCGGTTGTTATGGGCACATCAAGCGAGCGCGCACGTAAAGTAGAAAGCAAAAAACTACTTAACTACGGATTTCGCTTTTTTGAAACAATTACACCTTACAAAGCAGGCGACAGCTTTGCAGAACAACGTATTTGGATGGGTAATAAAGAAAATGTATCGTTAGGTATTTTAGAAGATACCCCAATTACCATTCCACGTGGTCAGCATAAAAACCTTAAAGCTAACTTTGAGCTAGACAACACACTCGAAGCACCATTAGCGAAAGGCACTAAAGTAGGCACTTTATTCTTACAACTAGAGGGTGAAGATATTGCACAATACCCGCTAGTTACACTGGAAGAAGTGGAAGAAGGCAGCTTCTTTAGCAAAATTTACGACTACTTACGTTTACAAATTATGTAAACGTAAAAATAACCCGACAGTCGTTGGGTTGTTAAACGAAGCGCCTCTGTTATGAGGCGTTTTTTTTTGCTTGAAAAATGATAGAATGCGCCCCATATAGGCAGGATCACCCTAAACCGGCCAGTCACGCTTAGCGTTATACCAATTCGGTTAATTAAGTAATCTATTTTGAGGCTGGAAAAACGTGTTGATAACTTGGCTAATAAATCACTATTTAGTTGTTCTAAATGAGCATTTTTTAACGCAGGTAGCAACACGTTTAGCCCCGCAAAATGATTAAGTCTTATTGCGGATTGATATTATCTCACGTAGCCAACATTTTTTGTTTGAGGAGTCACCGTCGTGGTTCAACCTGTTAAAAATACTAAATTTGATGAGTACCTTGAGTACCCATGTCCGTTCACATTTAAAGTTATGGGTTTAGCAAACGTTAACCTTACGGAACAAATTTTAGCTAAGTTACAACCTATTGCACCTGGTGACTACGCACCAAAAGTAAAGCCAAGCAGTAAAGGCAATTATGAGTCGGTAACGTTTGTTGCCACAGTGACAAGCGGTAAACACATAGAAGAAATTTACAACGTGATCAGCAACATTGATGACGTACGCCATATGCTTTAAGCCATAGTTGAGACTTGTTGTGAACGAAAACACTTTAATCGTACGCCAACTAGGCCGTCAGCGTTACATGCCAATTTGGCAAAAAATGCAAGCCTATACCGACACCCGTGACGACAGCTCGCCAGATGAAATTTGGCTTGTAGAGCACGAGAGTGTATTTACACAAGGCCAAGCTGGTAAAGATGAGCATTTACTCGCCCCTGGTGACATAGAAGTCATTAAGGTAGACCGTGGCGGGCAAGTTACTTACCATGGCCCCGGCCAACAAATGATGTATGTGTTATTTAACTTGCGCCGCTTAAAAATTGGTGTGCGCGAGCTTGTTACTTGGCTTGAAGAGTGCATTATTGATACCCTTAATGAGTATGATATTAAAGCCTACGCAAAAGCCGATGCACCCGGTGTGTACGTAAACGAGAGTAAAATTGCATCATTAGGATTACGTGTTCGTCGTGGTTGCTCGTTTCATGGATTAGCATTAAATGTTAACATGGACTTAAGCCCGTTTTTACGCATCAACCCGTGTGGTTATGCCGGCATGAACATGGTGCAAACGAAAGAATTAAACGGCCCTCAAAACTTAGCACAAGCAGGTGAAGGGCTGGTAAAACACATGATAAAGAAGCTTAATGCAACACAGGTTAAGCATACTGAAGGGTTTGAAAACGAATGAATAAACCAGTCAAAATGGAACCAGGTGTAAAACTACGCGACGCAGAAAAAATGGCGTTGATCCCCGTTAAAGTTTTACCTACAGAAAAAACTGAAATGTTGCGCAAGCCAGAGTGGCTTAAAATTCGCTTACCAAAATCTACCGAGCGTATCGACGGTATAAAACAAGCTATGCGTAAGCACGGCTTACACTCAGTATGTGAAGAGGCCTCGTGCCCTAACCTTTCTGAGTGTTTTAACCACGGTACTGCTACCTTTATGATTTTAGGTGCTATTTGTACTCGTCGTTGCCCATTTTGTGATGTTGCCCATGGTCGCCCATTAAAACCTGATGCAGCAGAGCCTGAAAAGCTTGCATTGACAATTAAAGACATGAAGCTTAGCTACGTGGTTATTACCTCGGTTGACCGTGATGATTTACGTGATGGCGGCGCACAGCATTTTGCCGATTGTATTCGCGAAATCCGTAAGCACAATCCAACCATTACTATTGAGATTTTAGTGCCAGATTTTCGTGGTCGTATGGACCGCGCACTAGAGATACTAATTGAAACGCCACCTGATGTGTTTAATCACAACCTAGAAACTGCCCCGCGTTTGTACAAGCTTGCGCGCCCGGGTGCCGATTATAAATGGTCGTTAGAATTACTTCGTCGCTTTAAAGAAGCGCACCCAGAGGTAAAAACTAAGTCTGGCTTAATGGTTGGCCTAGGTGAAGAAATTAGTGAAATAGAAGAAGTATTACGTGACCTACGTGCGCATAACGTTGACATGCTTACCGTTGGCCAATACTTACAGCCTTCTAAGCATCACTTGCCAGTTAAACGTTACGTGCCACCAGCGGAATTTGATGCACTAAAAGAATACGCTGATGAAATTGGCTTTACGCATGCTGCCTCTGGCCCATTTGTTCGTTCAAGCTATCACGCTGACCAACAAGCTGCAGGTAAAGAAGTAAAATAATTACTTTTTAAAACGCATTAAAAAAGCCCTTAGCAATTAAATTGCTAAGGGCTTTTTTGTTGGTTTAATTTTTACCACTGTGTTTAAGTATATAATAAAACACAGGTGTAAGTATTAAGCCAAATACCGTTACGCCTATCATGCCAGAAAATACCGCAACGCCCATAGCTTGGCGCATTTCAGAGCCTGCTCCCGATGAAAACACCATAGGTACAACCCCCATAATAAATGCTATTGAGGTCATTAATATTGGGCGTAATCGCAACCGGCTCGCCTCTTTAATGGCATTAAATGCATCCATACCGGTATCTTGCAGCTCTTTTGCAAACTCAACAATTAAAATAGCGTTTTTAGTGGCAAGTCCAAACAATACGATTAGGCCAATTTGGGTGAAAATATTATTATCACCACCATAAATAGCCACACCAATCAGCGCACTTAGCAATGTCATAGGCACAATTAAAATAATAGCGACAGGCAAACGTAAGCTTTCGTACTGCGCTGCTAAAACCAAAAATACAAGCAACACAATAAGTGGAAATACATACATTGAAGTATCGCCCGCTAAAATTTGCTGATAGGTTATGTCTGTCCACTCATACGCAATACCCATTGGCAGTGTTTCATCGAGTATTTTTTCTATTGCGGCTTTAGCTTGGTCAGAGCTATACCCTGGTGCGGGTACGCCGTTAACCTCTGCCGTAACATAGCCGTTATAATGCATTACTCTATCTGGCCCTAAACTATGCTCAATACTAAGCACTGCGCCAAGGGGGATCATATCGCCATTTTTATTGCGCACTTTTAATTGCTTAATTTGCTCTACATCTTCTCTGTAGGGTGCATCTGCCTGCACATTTACCTGATACGTGCGACCAAATAGATTAAAGTCGTTCACATAAACTGTACCTAAATAGCCTTGCATCGCTTCAAATAAGGTGTTTATTTCAAGCCCTAAGCTTAGTGCCTTTTTACGATCTACCTTTACATCTAGCTGCGGTACGTCGGTTGTAAAACTAGTAAACGCATTAGCAAGAGCGGGGTCGGCTTTAGCCTTAGCAATTACTTCATTTGTTACTTGCTGCAAGGTGTCAAACCCTAATGAGCCTCTATCTTCAAGCTGCAGCCTAAAGCCACCAATGGTGCCCATTCCCCTTACTGGAGGAGGCGGAAATATAGCAACATTAGCGCCTTTTATTTGACTAAGTTGTTTATTTAAATCTTCCGCTATTTCAGCTGCCGACATGCGCGGGCCCTGCCGCTTTGAAAACGGCTCTAACGGTGTAAACATCATCCCCGAACTTGGGTTTATAGATAAACCATTAATACTTAAACCTGCAAAGGCGACGGCGTCACTAACGCCTGGGTGCGCCCTGATTATCTCTGACATTTGGCGAACCACCGCTTCAGAGCGATCTAGCGATGCTGCATTAGGTAATTGCGCAAAAGCGACGAGATACATTTTATCCTGCGGCGGAACATAGCCTGTTGGCGTATTTTCAAACTGTTGCCACGTTAAAGCCAGTAAACCAACGTATAGCACACCAATTATGCCGCCCTTATGCACTATTAGACCAACGGCTCCTGTGTATTTACCCGAGGCTTTATCGAACATTTTGTTAAAAGGCGCAAATAACCAGCGGCCAAATAATTTATTAATGGCACGGCTTAACCAATCGTTGTCTTGCCCATGAGGTTTGAGTAATAACGCAGCCAGCGCTGGGCTTAGCGTAAGCGAGTTAATGGCAGAAAGCACTGTTGAAATAGTAATTGTAAGAGCAAATTGACGATAAAATTGCCCTGTTAAACCGCTCATAAACGCAGTAGGAATAAACACCGCAGCAAGCACTAAAGTAGTGGCAATAATAGGCCCTGTTACTTCTTTCATTGCTTGAGTGGTTGCATCAATGGGACTTAATCCCTCACTGATGTTTCTTTCAACGTTTTCGACCACAACAATGGCATCATCAACAACAATACCGATTGCTAACACCAAGCCAAATAACGACAACGCATTAAGTGAAAATCCCATTAAGTGCATAAAAGCAAAAGTGCCCACTAATGAAATTGGCACTGCCACTAGCGGAATAATAGATGCTCGCCATGTTTGTAAAAACAGCACAATGACCAACACAACTAATAAAACCGCTTCAAATAATGTATCGACTACGGCTTCAATAGAGCCCCTTACAAATACGGTAGGGTCATACACTATTTCATAGCTCATACCCTCTGGAAATAGCGTCGATAGTTCAGCCATTTTAGCGCGCACATCGTCAGAAATTTGTAATGCATTAGAGCCTGGTGCTTGAAAAACAGGCACAGCGGCAATGGATTCATTATTAAGAAGTGGCCTAAGGGTATAACTATCTGCACCTAGCTCTACTCTAGCAACATCTTTTAGCAGTGTAATTTCGCCGTTATCGCCCGTTTTTACGATTATTTCTTCAAATTCATCTTGCTCTATTAAGCGCCCTTCTACATTGATAAGCCATTGAAACTCACTGGTGCCTATGGGTTGTGCACCTAGGCTTCCTGCCGCAGCTTGCTGATTTTGCGAGCGAATAGCATTGACTACATCACTTGGGTTTAAATTGAGCGCCGCTAATTTGTTAGGCTCTAGCCACACACGCATACTGTAATCGCCTGCGCCAAATACACGTACTTGGCCCACGCCATTAATGCGCTTTAGCTCATCTTTTATAAATTGATCGCTATAATTAGACAGGTACAAACTGTCGTATCGCCCTGAAGGCGAAGTTATGTGTACCGCTAGGGTAAGGTTAGGTGATGACTTTTCGGTGACCACACCTAGCCTTTGTACTTCCTCTGGTAGGCGAGGTATTGCTCTATTTACCCTATTTTGTACCAAGGTAGTTGCTTCGTCAGGGTCGCTCCCTATCGCAAAGGTGACTGTTAATGTCATGGTGCCGGCAGAGTTTGCAAGCGATGACTGGTACAGCATGTTTTCTACGCCGTTTATCTCTTGTTCAAGCACTGTGGCCACGGTTTCGGCTATTACCTTAGGATTTGCACCTGGGTAGTTAGCTGTAACAACAACCGTTGGGGGTACTACATCTGGGTATTCTGTAATAGGTAACTGCCATATGGCTATCGCACCCCCTATAAAAATAAGAATAGATAAAACCGCTGCAAAAATAGGTCGATGAATAAAAAACTGAGAAAAATTCATTATTACATGCCTATTTCAAGTGTTGGCTCGGCATTGGCTAAGCGGTTTTGGTTATCAACCTTTTGCTGCCAAGCTTGTAACTCGTTTAAAGTACTTTGCTTTGCCATATTAATTAATTCTGGCGTAATGAGTACGCCAGAGCGCACGCGCTGCAAGCCATTAACTACTATGCGTTCGCCGCTTTTTAAACCTTGTTTAATAACTCGTAGCTCACCCACTTTGTCGCCTAAAGTAATGGCGCGGTATTGCACTTTATTTTGCTCATCAACCGTTAAAACGTATTTATTATTTAAATCGGTACCAATGGCTTTCTCTGCAATTAAAATACCTTGCTCAGTATTGCCCCCGGCTAATTTTAAATGGGCGAATAACCCAGGTAAAAGCGCGCCGTCTTGATTATTAAATACAGCCCTCACGCGTAATGTACCGGTTTGGGTATTTACTTGGTTATCAACAAAATCAAGCTTGCCCCAGTGTTGGTAATCTTGCTCATTCGCTAAACGCATCGCCACAGGTAACGCGGTAGATTGATTGTTATCAAGGTGCGCTTGTTGATAGTTAAGCCATGTTGCTTCATCAATATCAAAATAGGCATAAACCTGCTCTGTAGAGACAATAGAGGTCATTACAGTTTGCCCTGCACTGACATAGTTGCCCTCGGTAATTAACGCACGAGACACTCGCCCAGAAATAGGCGCTTCTACGCGTGTAAAGGTTTTGTTTAGCTGTGCAAGCTCAAGGGATGCATTACTTTGTGCTACGTAGGCATTTGCTTGGTCAACCTCTGCGCCTCGGGTCTCTAATAACTCTTTAGATATTGATTTACTTTTAAATAGCTCTTTAGCTCGATTAAAATCTTGCTTTGCTAGTTTTAAGCGGCTTTTTGCTTCATCAAGTTGCGCTGTTAGGCGGTTTACTTGTGCATTAAATTCGCGGCTATCAATTAAAAATAAAGTGTCGCCTTTATTTACCAGCTCCCCTTCTTCAAATACTGCGGCTTCAATATAACCAGATACGCGAGGGCGCAATAACACTGTTTGCGGCGACTCTAGCCGCCCTGTAAAACTATCCCATTCGGTTATTCGCTGGCTTATCACTTCGGCTACCTCTACCGATACCCCTTGCGAAGACTGATCCTTCACTTGATTAGAACTTGGTTTATCACTGCAAGCACCAAGCATTACTGCTAATAGTGCGATAATAAACGTGTAAGTAAATTTATATATAGCTGACATGACTAACTCTCTTGCTGTTCGAGTTGTGTTAAAACTGGCGATATTATGAACGCAGCAAAAGCATAAAAATAATTATATTTTAATATAAGATACATCATTAAAAATGATATATAGTACTATTACGTTTAAAATTTAAGGCGGTGTACCATGCGTCCCCAAGAGCTTAACTTATTAATGATTTTTGATGCCATCATGACTGAGGGCAGTATTACTCGTGCAGCCGAGCACTTGTCACTTACACAACCTGCGGTATCTAACGCACTTGCTCGTATGCGCGCAGCCTGGGGAGAAGAGTTATTTATAAAAGATGGCCGAAATATTCAACCAACTGCATTTGCTAATAATTTATGGGGGCAAATACAGGGGCCACTTGGTTCATTAGAGCATGCTATAAACCAAAGTGAATTTAATCCCGCGACAGCGCAGCGTACCTTTCGTATTTCTGCCGCTGATATATTTGTAGAAATGATATGGGGACCGCTTCGTAAAATTATTGAACAACAGGCTCCAGGCATTAATATTCATGCCATTCCTAATCGGGCGGTAGAGGCTGCAAATGTACTTAAAGACGCCGAAGCCGAACTGGCAATAAACCGCTACACCTTGTCAGAAAACGTTATTAGAGCCGAGCACTTATTAAAGCCTCAGTATGTTGTGCTTATGCGCCCTGGTCATCCACTTGCTAATGCCCCGTTAAGCATTGCCGACTTTGCTAATACAGATCATTTATTAGTATCAATTACGGGCGATATTTTAGGGCCTTCTGATCAAGCACTAAGAGTATTAGGATTAAAACGCCGAGTAGCTATGACGGTAAATAACGCCGCAAATGTACCTAATATTCTTAAAAATACCGATCTTATTTGTGTCATTCCCTCAATAGCACTTGAACACGAAATTTTTACTAAAAAACTCGTGGTTTTAAAAAGCCCTATTGATACGCCGCCAACGCCCGTTTCTGTTATTTGGCATAAGCGCCAAGACAACGACGCAGGTTTGCAATGGATACGCCGCCACATCGTGACTATTATTCAACAGCGTGTAAGTAGTCACGATAAAAACCTAGGCAAGTATTTATTGCGCTAAAACGCCTTTTTTAATCACAAAATCAGCAAATCGTACCTGCTCTTCTTCAGCGCGAAGGCTATCGGTTTCGACTATTGAGCGATAAATTCCCCATTTAGGGCGTGCAAAGTCATCATCGCTAAAGCCACGCCACATATCTATGTTTTGCTCGCTAATGCTAAATAGCTCTTCGTTGTCACTTAAGCGGGTGAGGGTCATATCAAACTTGCCTTCTTCACTAAAGGTAGCTTGAACAAATACCGCTATCCATTCATCCGTAATAAGTGACCAGTCGGTTTCTATAAGGTTTTTATCAAGTCCAGTGCTGTTACCATTTTCGTCAAAACCTGCGCTATATCGCACTTGTAGCTGATTACCTGTACTGTTTTTTTGTGCACCCGAGAGCGTAATAATAGGCTGATCGTCGTTACCATTAGTGTTGTCGTTGCTCTCGTTACGGGCTTTTATTTGAAAGAAATGACTAAATTTACTGCTCAGCTCAAGCTCACTAGAGACTTTAAATTTCCAACTGTATTGTACGGTTTCGCCTTTAAAGGCAAGTGTTGCCGCAGGTGATTTATCATAAGCTTTTATTTCGTTGCGTTGGCGGTCAGTTGCGCCTTTGTCTTTATCTTGGTCGTCATCGCGATGCGCTAAAAATACAAAGTGATTACCAATTATTGAGTCGGTATCTTCAATAATATGCTCAACATCTTGATGATTCCCGCTATACATATCGGGCGATTCAATTGAACCTTCACTAAAAGCATTTTCTATTAACGTATAAGCACTTAGCCCTGTATTAGCGCCATCAGCATTAAGCGCGGTCTCTTCACTTATTATAAAATCATCAGCGCGTGAAGTACCTATAATTGTTATAGACACTGCGGCAGTCGTGCCATCAGCTGATGTAACAGTTACTTCATCAAGTATGGTTTCGCCTTCGTTGAGGGTATTAACCGTCGTATTATCGCCACTGAGAGTATATGACCAATTTCCTTCTTGCGTTAAGCTAAATGAACCATAATCAGTGGTGTTATTGCTTTGCGTTTTAAATACCGCTTCGTTGGTTTGTGCATCTGTTATAGATAGTTCACCTGTTATTGCAGCTTCTCGGGTATTTTCAATACTGACAGCTGTTTGACCGCTAATTACCGCGGCGCTCTGCGCTGCTATCGATACATTTACAGGCTCACTTTTTGACCCTGAGCTGCCGCACCCTACAACTGAACCAGCCAAAAAACAAACAGAAGAAATAGTTAAAACACGCAAGTTAAATTTTGACATAAACAACCAGCCCAGGTTAATGGTAAGTAAATAAAGTAAAATATAACTTACCAATTATTTATTTTAATAACTAGATCTTTATTACCAATGCGGTTTTATATTTTGGGCTTAACTACATCATAAAAGCAGCTTTAAACGAGAGGATAAAAATAAAATTAGGTTAAAGCGAAGTTACTTGAGATAATCATTACTGAACCCATTATTTAGGTTAAATATGAAATTATTAGTTCGTAACTTGTCTCGCGCTACTACCGAGCAGGAACTTCGTACATTGTTTGCAGCTCACGGTAAAGTGACTACCTGTAACTTAGTACTTGATAAAGAGACTGGCCAGTCAAAAGGCTTTGCCTTTGTAGAAATGCCAAATGACATAGAAAGTAGAAGCGCTATTAAAGCATTAAATCAATTAAGCGTAGCTAAAAGCAAAATTCGCGTAAAATACGCAGATGAGTAATTAGTTACTTGCTATATTTGATTAAAACTAGGGTCTGTTGACCTTTCAGGGTTAAATTTGCAGCAGCCTGTTTGGTATTTAGGCAAGGCAGAGCCTATGTGGTGTGGTTATTCCCCATAAGTAGGCGATAACGCAGCATTAATGCCAAACAGGCGCTGCCCTGCGGGTTCTTCCTAGGGGCAATTTACTCTTTGTTGCTCGGTTTTGACTTAGCCCACTAGGTTACAAACCTTTCGCCGCGATTAAATCGCCCCTAGGTTGAACAAATTTTAATCCGCAAAGGTCAACAGACCCTAACTAATTGCTGGTTTTTTACTTTTAAGTTTACGCTTTATATTTAGCCAAAAATAAGCTGACTGTTTGTTCAATTACTTTATTATTTTGCTGCTCTGTTACTGTTTCAAACCCATAAAGTAGTGGATAAAACACAAACGATTTTAATTGAAACACAAACTGTTTAGCAGCTACATTTAGCTCATCACCTTTTAAAACACCTGCAATTTTAGCTTGCTCTAAAAAACCTTCTAAATAAGTCATACACCCCATAGTATTATTACTTAAAGACTTTGCTAGCTGCGGCTCTTGTAGCATTTGCATAAAAGCAATTTTAGCTAAACGTAAAAAATCAGGCGATGTAAGCATAGCCACTTCTTGCTCGGCAATAGCCGTAAGCTGCAAATCAATTGGTTGATTTTTATTAAAGTGAATAACATCACCATGATTAATTTTAGCCAGCATAGTCGTTAAAATAGCCTGAAATAGCTCTTCTTTTGTCGCAAAGTGATTATAAACAGTTCGCTTAGACGCCCCCGCTTTTGCAGCAACTTGATCCATACTAGTGTGCTCTACACCTTTTTCAAAAAACAGCTGCTCTGCTGCTTGAAGAATATTTATGCGTTTTTTTTCTGATAATTTCATAATGGGTTCTGCAATTATTAATAGCTACATTTTAACTAAACAATAAAAAAATGCACTGCATAGTTTACTTTTTATCAAAACAATGAAAAACTACACTCATTAGTTTACTTTAAGGTTTAACGATGACATTTATAAAATGGTTAGTTGTGATCATCGCCATCATTGTTTTTGGAGGTTGTAGCGTGAATAAACAAATAGTTGCGCAAGGTGTTAATGAAACGCCTAGTGTAGATAACTACGAAAATGGTAAATTTCATAACCATCAACAGGTTGAGCCGAATAGCTTTAAGAAAACACTCGGAATTTTAGGGCGTTACATAACAGAAAAGCGTACCAACATTACACCTAAAGAGCCCATTGCAATTAAAAGTGTTACAGCAAAAATGCTTAATGCCCTTGCAAATAATACCGTGCATGTCGTTAAACTTGGCCACTCTAGCGTACTTTTAAAAGTGCATGGCGAATACTGGTTACTCGATCCGGTATTTAGTGAGCGTGCATCTCCTTTTTCTTTTTTAGGGCCAAAGCGCTTTTCTAAGTTGCCTATTAGTATTAGCGAACTGCCACCTATCGATAAGGTGCTTATTTCGCACAACCATTACGATCACCTTGATAAATCAGCTATTAAAAAGCTGGCCGCAAAAACTAAAGAGTTGTATGTGCCACTTGGTGTAGATACCGATTTAGTTAAGTGGGGAGTGAATGAAAACAAAATTAGCACATTTAACTGGTGGCAGGAGCTACAAACCGAACATGCCTTAGTTGCCTTTACCCCTACTCAGCATTTTTCGGGCCGTGGATTAAGTGATGCAAACAACACACTTTGGGGTTCGTGGGTTATTAAAACCGCCCAGCAAAGTGTTTATTTTAGTGGTGATTCGGGTTATTTTGCAGGCTTTACAGAAATTGGTAACAAGTACGGTCCTTTTGATTTAACCCTAATTGAAACAGGTGCCTACGACAAAGATTGGGCCGATATACACATGACACCAGAGCAATCGGTTCAAGCGCATATTGATTTACAAGGTAAAACTTTAGTGCCTATTCATAATGGTACGTTTGATTTGGCGTTTCATGCTTGGGTTGACCCATTTGAACGAGTAACGGCTGCAAGCAGCATAAATAACGTAACATTGAGTACGCCCGAGTTTGGACAAATATTTACCCCTACCGATGCTGCAATAACCCATCAATGGTGGAAACAATAATTTGGTAAGTGTTTTAAAGGTATTTATTACAAGGTGTTAATTAAATAAGCGGCTATTAAGCCGCTTTTTTTATACTAATTGTTCCTAATACAACAAAGGATACAGCTAATGCAAAAAACATTGCTTGCTGTGCTAGCAAAGCTGCAGCAAAAAATGCAGCGCCGCTGCCTATAAATAAGTACCCGCTTTTTTTAGATTGGCTCATTGTGTGTGCTCCATTTTATTGTTGTTGATTATTTATACACCCCAATAGCGAATCTTTCAATTTTTGAGTGAGCGCTTAAACAAACAGATAAAAATTCGACATCATAGCCGCGCTTCCTTATATTAAACGCCATTATTTAAAACAAGACGAAAACTATGGTATCGACCTTTTTAAAAAGCGCTAGCCTAGGCCTACTAGTTGCCCTTTTTGGCTGCTCAGAGCCTGCAAGCGAACAATCTCCTTTAGAGACCACACCCGGTGTAAGCCTAAATAATGTAAAGCAGCATATTAAAATTCTTGCCTCAGATGACTTTCAAGGTCGCGGCCCGCTTACTCATGGTGAAGTAAAAACAGTAGGTTACTTAAGCGAGCAATATAAAGCACTGGGTTTAACAGGCGCGTACAAAGAAAAATACTTGCAGCCGGTAAAAATGGCGATGGTAACGGCAAATCAAAATATGCAGTTAACAATAGGCGATTTAAGCTTTGTTGCAGGAAAGGATTTTACAGCGCGTACCAAACAATTAAAGCCAGTTATTGATGTGCGAGATTCAGACATAGTGTTTGTGGGCTACGGAATAAACGCGCCAGAATACAATTGGAACGATTATAAAAACATTGATGTTGAGGGAAAAACGGTAGTGGTGCTGGTAAACGACCCAGGCTTTGCAACACAAAATGATGCACTATTTACAGGTAACGCCATGACCTACTACGGTCGTTGGACTTACAAATACGAAGAAGCTGCTCGCCAAGGTGCCAAAGCGGTATTTATTGTGCACGAAACAGCACCTGCAGCCTACCCTTGGGGCGTAGTTGAAAGCTCAAACACGGGCACAAAATACACCCTAATGGACAACAACCTAAACGCTAACGAACTGCCAGTTATGGGCTGGTTAACCCTTGATGCTACCGAGCAATTATTTGCATCGGCAAACTTAAATTATCAGCAATTAAAGCAAGCCGCATTAAACGATGACTTTAAAGCCACACCACTTAATCTTAAAGCTAATCTTGCGTTTAAAAATGAAGTATCGCATGCCAAATCGCATAACGTAGTGGCGCAAATTACCGGCAGCGAAGCGCCTGATGAATACGTTGTTATAAGCGCCCACTGGGATCATTTTGGAACTAAACAAACTGATAGTGGCCCTAAAATTTATAATGGCGCGGTTGATAATGCATCTGGCACAGCCGCAACCCTAGAAATTGCTCGCATTATGAATCAAATTCACCAGCAAACACCGTTTAAACGCTCAATTATTTTTGCCAACTTTACCGCAGAAGAAACCGGGCTTATTGGCTCACAAGAGTTTGCCTCGGGCGCTGTTATACCAACAAAGCAAATGGTGGGGTTATTAAATATTGATGGCATGAACGTGCTTGATGGTACTGACTATATTTTGCAGTACGGCAAAGACTTATCAACAATGGAGAGCTATTTAGCAAAAGCCGCTAAAGCGCAAGGTCGCGTTGTTAAAATGGATCCTCGCCCGCAAAATGGCTTGTTTTTTAGATCTGATCATTTCTCGCTATCTAAGCAAGGCGTTCCTAGCTTATTGTTTATGAGCCTTGGCGATACCGATCCAGATTACATTGCACATAAATACCATAAAGAAGCCGATGATTACTCGCCACAGTGGTCTTTAGGTGGCGTAAAGCAAGATATAGAGCTTATTGTTGATATAGCGTCGCAACTTGCTAATAACGGTGACTGGCCTAAATGGACAAGTGACTCAGACTTTAAAGCAAAACGCGCACTCGATAAGCAATAATAATACTTAAAGCTAAAATCCTCCTACTTGGAGGATTTTAACTTTAAGCGTGCCCGCATTAATAAGGTTTCGGCCTTTGCCCCTAAATACACATAAATAGCCAATGCGATTAAAAGCCCGACCACCGCTAGCATCATCGCAATAGCCGGCAGTAGGTATTCAGCTTGCCCGAGCGCCGCCTTAAACATAGTTAATAACGCCTCAATAGATATAGCAATAAGCACGGTAGATATAAAGCGCGTAATGGTACGCCGTGTTGAGGAGTGCCTAAAAATATCTTTATGCATTAAAATTTCTTCTTCGAGTATCGTTTTCCCTAAATCAAATACAGCTAATGCAAGCGTGATATAAATAATGATGCTAAAAGGCTCTAAAGGGTCAGACGCCGAATCAAAATGAGTCAGTAACGAGTATATATCGTTAAATACTATGCCTAATAAAAACAGCACTAAACTAAATAAACACGCCACAATAACACCGTAACCCGCTTTAAAATAAGGCGACATGCTAGCTCGTGCGCTATCCCCCATAACAAACTCAATTAACTGGGTTAAACATACATCGAGTACTAAATAGTATTGCTGGTTAATGGGTTTTTTTAGCTCTTTAATGGCCGAAATACATAAATGGTTAGTTGCAATAGAAATATAAGGCTCAGTAAAGCACACCGAATCGGTTTGTTTAGATTGTAAAAAATAAGGTCGATCGCTTAAATCTTGTTGATTGCCTTGCTCTGCTAATTTTTTATAAGCACGCTTAAAGCACACGTTGTTACCTTGCTGTAACCCTGATTCGTTTAAACAATACTGCAGCTCTAAAAATGGGTACTGCTTAACTAAATAGCGTGTATCGCGATTTTTAGTAATGCCATCCTCAATACTCATTAAAATAGAATCGAGCAGGCTGTGTATCATTTGCTCGTATTCATGGTAACGCTCTACACTGCTTATATAACTCATTCGCGCCATTATTGTGTACTCACTTGGTTGCTATAGCGTTAACTAAGCAAGTTTAAAACCACATAAATATACTATTTAAAATCAAGAGGTTATTAATTCACATAATTGGAATTGCACCCTTTTGGTGATAAAACGGCATTTATATTTTATTCGGCGCACAAAAAAGCAGCTAAGTATTAAATACTTAGCTGCTTTGTGAGTATGATCTTTAAACGTTTAGTTAGTGCGTAAACCTACGTATGCGCCTAATTTTACTGTACCTTTGAAAACTCTTGCTGAGAAAGCTCACCATTTCCATCTGTATCTAGCTTATCAAATAGCTGAACTAACTGAGCATTAGCCTGCGCTTCTGATTTGCTAATAACGCCATCGCCGTCAGCATCAAAAGAGTTAAAATCTACCGCAGCAAAGGCTGCTGAAGATGATAAAAGAGCAACAAGTGCTAGGGTTTTATTTACTGTTTTCATAATCGTTCCTTAGGCATAATAGCCAGATTAAAGGTAAGAAGTCCTTTTCAAAGATCCATTAAGGGGTAACTGTTAATATTCAAAAAAGTCGTTTTCGGTAACGCCATTTCGGCTTTGCATATTTAATTGCTGCATTATTTGTTCTACTGATTGATCACTTTGATTTGTTAAACCACCTTCGCCTTGTGTAGGTGTTTTAAACTCTGTATTTGCCAATACCACCGATGATGACACCAAGGTGATAAGTACAAGTGTTGTTTTCAGCTTAGTCATAATGTAATCCTTCAATAATATGCATTACCTGTATAAATTTGCACTGAGGTGGTTACAACTCACTTCCTTGTTATTCTTTTTAATAGGCTCCCTTGCCTATTTAGGTTGTCTTTGGCAACTCAGAATTATGCTTACACCACAGCGCATTAATCGTCTGCGCTTGTAAAACCTCTGCTTTAGAAAGTTTACCGTTTGTGTTGGTATGAAACTTTGCAAATGTGCCAGAAAATACCAGCGCGATTGCAAGCAAAGTTGGGTATCGCTTTTACATAACGATTCCTTCGCTATGCGTTTATAATAAAGTGCCCTGTGTATTACACTGTCCTTGTTATTCTTTATGGTAAGCTCCCTTGCCTACTTAGGTTGTCTTTGGCAACTCAGAATTAACGTGCCACTGGGCGTTAACTACTCAAAGCACTCACTTATGCTTTGTCGAACTCACTCTTAGATAGCTCGTTGTTTTTGTCAGTATCAAGTTTTGTAAACTGACTCATTAATTCAGCATCAGCAGATGCTTCTAACGGGCTTAATGTGCCACTGCCATCTTTATCGAGTGTGTCAAAATCTGTTACTGCAAAAGCCGCTGATGAAGAGGCTAAAGCCATTAATACCAATGTTGATTGTGCCTTTTTCATAATGAAAACCTTCATAGGGTTAGGGGAGTAGCCAATTGGCGTTACCCACGTTTTGCTTAATACAGCTTAGCTATTACAACTTCAGTGCCATGTTTTATTTTTACTTAATAAACAATGAGTTATATGATAAGCATATGAAAAAATTAAGTTTCGAGGGGTATTTTTGTCGCTTTTTAGCAACAGCTAGATGAGCCACTTAAAATAAACCATTAGAATCAACAGCTTATGATTTATAAAAAAGCCACACATGAGCTAAAAGCTAACTAAAAACATAATGTGGGGAAGTTTAAGAATAAACTAAAGCTGAACAGCTTAATTAAAATGATTAAACGTCATAAAATCTAAAACATAACCAATTGAAATATATTGATATTTAAAAAATATTTAGCGTTTATTTTTTAAAAGTATGGCAAGCCTGTAAAAAACAGGCATTTGTTGCCAAATGGCGAATCTAGTAAAAGGCAGAGATTAAAAAGGGAGCGCATTGCATTTTTTTGGGCATAACAAATTGGTGTTTTTAAAGTATAAAAACAATTTAACTACTTCCAGCCTTGACGCCATTTTTGTGTGTCTTTTAAATCTCGCCAACGTATTGAGTACTGATTTTTAGAAAATACCGACTCGGTAATGCATTCAATTACATGACCCTCTTCATCGTATTCTACTTCTACAATGATAAAGTGTTTTTCTTTGTTGATAGCTGGAGTGGCAGTCCACTTACTGTTTAGTAATTTTTTAGGGTTTAAGTTATTCATTAATTAATCTAGTGTGCTTAATTAACACTAATACGACATAACCCGTTGTTTAGCTCAACATAAAGTTAGACCGTATTAATGTTACTTCATCAACTCACTGGTTACTCAGCGATTAACTTACCTTTATACATTTTCATTTGGCAATGAAAGTCGTACTCACCTGCTTTAAGTGCAGGCAAAGTGATTTTATTATCTCCCATTGCAAGGCTTTCGCTTACATCAAGCTGCGGGAACACCATAGTTTCGGCGCACGGTGCACTGTCTTTTCTATCAAATGTAAGTGTTATTTTTTTATTCGCCGCCACCTTTATATGACTTGGTTGATAAACGCCGTTATCTACCACTATGGTTTGCGTATTATCATTACTGTGTATTTGCTTTGGCTTATAAAGCCAAAACCAATAAATAATGGCCACTATTAATACTGCACCAAGTAAATTTATCATTAACATTATCGACTCCTTAGCGCTTATTGGGTTTATAAAAACGTAAGCGATTAGCATTGGTGACTACTGTCAGTGATGAAAGCGCCATAGCTGCGCCCGCCACTACTGGGTTTAGTAGTACACCAATAAACGGATACAACACACCGGCTGCAATAGGAATGCCCGCAACATTATAAATAAAGGCACCAAACAAGTTTTGTTTAATGTTTTTAATTGTTGCGCTGCTAATGGCAATAGCATCGGCAAGGCCATGCAGTGAGCCACGCATTAAGGTAATATCGGCGCTTTCTATGGCTACATCTGTACCTGTGCCAATTGCAAAACCGACATCTACTTTAGCAAGCGCGGGGGCATCATTGATCCCATCACCCGTCATGCCTACAATCTCGCCTTGCTGTTGACGTTTAGTAACTTCGTTTACTTTATCCTCTGGCAACACTTCTGCGATAAAATCATCAATACCGACTTTTTTAGCCACAGCGTGTGCGGTCGCTTTATTATCGCCAGTGAGCATTACTAGATGAATACCTTCATTTTGCAGGCGCTTGATGGCCTGTATTGAGTCTTCTTTTAACGGGTCCGCCACCGCAATTAAGGCCATTAGTTGATTATTACAGGCAAAGTACATCGGGGTTTTTGCATCATTTGCAAAGGTGTGTGCTTGCTCTGTGGCGTTATCGACTGCAATCTCGTATTTATCCATAAGCGCTTTATTACCAAATAACAGTGTTTGCTCATTCACCGTTCCACTCACACCTTTACCGGTAATGGCATCAAAGTCGGTAACTTTACTCAAGGTTACGTTTTGCTTTTTAGCGTACTGTGTAATCGCCTCCGCAAGTGGGTGCTCAGAGCTACTCTCTAGGCTTGCAACTAATTGCATTATGTTATTTTCATCTGCGTTATTAAACGTTACAACATCTGTTACTTGTGGTGCACCTTGGGTGATGGTGCCGGTTTTATCTAAAATCATGGTAGTAATTTTAGAGGTCGTTTGCAGTGACTCGCCATTGCGAATTAATATACCAAACTCGGCGGCTTTACCTATTCCCACCATTACCGACATAGGCGTTGCTAAACCCAGCGCACACGGGCATGCAATAATTAGCACGGTGGTTAACGCTACCACTGCATAAGCAATTGAAGGGGCTGGGCCAAAATTCAACCATGCAAGGG
The DNA here is from genome assembly GCF_003952205.1 of Pseudoalteromonas sp. Xi13. NCBI lineage: Bacteria > Pseudomonadati > Pseudomonadota > Gammaproteobacteria > Alteromonadales > Pseudoalteromonadaceae > Pseudoalteromonas > Pseudoalteromonas sp. Xi13. Next base: position 1,188,070 of record NZ_CP034439.1, on the reverse strand, counting down.
CTGCTAGTATCGCAATTATCATTACTGTGGGCACAAAAATGCCCGATATAACATCGGCTAATCGCCCTATTGAAGGCTTAGAGTTTTGCGCGCGTTTTACCATATTAATAATATTGGCAAGGGTTGTTTCTTGCCCTATATGTGTGGCTTCAAATAGTAATGTACCACTTTTATTAATGCTGCCAGCAACCACTTTATCGCCAGCTTGCTTACTCACTGGCATAGGCTCACCCGTGAGCATAGATTCATCTAATCTGCTGCTACCTTCGAGCACATCACCATCTACCGGGATTTTTTCGCCTGGGCGTACCCTTACATGGTCGCCTTTTTGCACATCACTAATGTCTATATCTTGCTCTGCGCCATCGCGTATTACACGGGCTGTTTTTGCTTGTAAGCCAATTAAACGCTTAATAGCCTGCGAAGTACGTCCACGCGCTTTCACTTCAAAAGCCAAGCCTAAACTAATTAAACCAATTATCATTGAAGAAGCTTCAAAATAAACGTGCCTTGCAACCTCAGGTAGTAAGCTAGGCGCAAGTACAACAAACATTGAATATAACCACGCAGTGCCCGTTCCCAAAGCAATAAGCGTATCCATGTTAGCACCATGATTTTTAAATGACTGCCAAGCGCCTTTATAAAATTGCTTACCTGCTACAGCCATAACGACAAACGTGATAATACCGACCACACCCCATGCAATTCGCTGGTTAGTGGTTGTCACGCTCATATCAAAAATAAGCCCATAAATCATAAGCGGTACGCCCACACCTAAAGCCAGCATCATGTTGCGCATTAGCTTTTTGTAATGTGCCTCGTCTGACTTGGCTTTTTCATCAAGCGCATCTTGCTCTGATGTGTTATCCATAGGTTTTGCGCCATAACCTATATTTTCAACGGCGCTAATTAATGTGCTTTGCTGCGCGCTGCCCTCTACTCGTACCGTGCGATCTGCAAAGTTCATTTCGACATTGTTTGCGCCTTGCACACTATTGAGGGCTTTTTCTATTTTGGCTACACAACTGCCACAATTAGCACCTTCAATAATAAAGTTTTGCTCTGTTGTTTTACTGCTACTCATTGCACATCTCCGCTTTTATTTGGCTCAACAAGTGGGTCAACAAACGTCTCTATTAAGCTACACACATCACTTGCAACAGCGCCGTCTGCCGATGTTTCCCACTGTTTTAACGCCGCTTGCATACGCACTCGTAATTTAAGGGTTTCTTGAAACAAGGCTTCGGTTTCTTCTAAACGTTTTGCAATAATTTGCCGTGTAAGTGGGCATGGGCAATGCCCTTGTTCTGACTCGCCAATGATATGCTGTATATCTTTTAGGGAAAACCCGAGCTTTCGGGCGCTTATAATAAACTGTAAACGTTGGCGGTCTGCTTTTGTATATTGTTGATAACCATTACTTTGGCTACGTATGGGCGTTAAAAGGCCTATTCGTGTGTAATGACGAACTGTATCAGGCGTTACACCCATTAACTTCGCTAATTGCTTAACATACATAATTTAGCCCCCTTAGATTTTAGAGCTCAATTGTAAACCTATGTGTGACACACAGGTCAATAGAGGGGAGCATTAAAGCATAATTTAAATTTACTGGAGCTGATAAAATAAAAGCGCGCTAATGAGCGCGCTTAAAAAGAAGCAGAGAGATTAATTTTCTTGTTGGCGAGAGGCTTTTAGCTCTTCACTAAGCTCACCGGCTATTTGCTGAATTTTTGGCATTGCATCTTGCACTAAGCTTTGCGACATTTGCATAGACTCTTGCATTACTACAGGCATTTTTTGAAGAATTTTTTGCCCTGTTTCAGTTTTATAAAACGCCAACATGTCGGCAATTTCTTGCTCGTTAAAATGTTTATCGTAAACGTTAACCATCATCGGCTGCATTTTTTTCCAGCTCATTTCGGTTTTAAGTACGTTGGTCATATCTGCGTAGTATTTATCAAAAATAGCTTGCTCAGAGGGCTTAACACCCATTTGTGCAGACATGTTTTTCATCATGCCTTCAACTTGCCCGTACATAGAGTCAACCATAGCATCCATGTTCATCACGTTTATCAGCTCATCTATTTTTTGCTGCTTAGTTGCCTCGTCAGCCAATACGCTGCCAGAAAATATAAGTAACGAAAGTAATAGTGCCTTAGCCATTGTCATATCCTTAAATATAAAAAGTAAGACCATACTCACATGATTAATATCAATCCGCAATAATACTTACTCATTTTGCGGGGCTAAACGGGCCGTTACTTACGTTAAAAAATGCTCATTCAGAACAACTAAATAGCTAATTTTTTACTAAATTATCAACACGTTTTACCAGCCTCAGAATAAATCACTTAATTAAGCGAACGGGTATAAAATAGTTTGTAAATGTGTAAACCCATACTAAAAAGGCCAAATAAAACGTGTTTATTTGGCCTTTTTATCAGTGCACAGGGGCTAATCGTCTTCTACGTTATCGAGCCCTTTTGTGCCTTCTTTTGCTTTAAGCTTATGATGAATCGCTGATTTTATTAACATATACCCACTAATAGGGGCAGTAATTAATAAAAACACGGTAATTAAAATCTCTTTTACGCTTATGGTGTGCACCGACGTTGCAAAAAACACCATTGCAGCAATTAATATGCTGGCCATACCTAGTGTTGTTGCTTTAGTAGGGCCGTGTAAGCGCATGTAAAAATCAGGTAATTTAATTAAGCCCAGCGATCCTATTAAAATAAATAGCCCACCAAATAGTAGTAATATTGATACAACCCACTCGCTTATCATTTTAATATCCTATTCAATTAAGTCGCCGCGTAGTAAATACTTACATACTGCAACAGTACTTATAAAGCCAAGCATCGCGATTAATAACGCTGCTTCAAAGTACAAACCAGTGCCCATACTAATACTGTATAAAATAATTAACGCGATAACATTAATGTACATAGTATCTAGGGCTAAAACTCTATCAGGCACTGAGGGGCCAATAATTAATCGCCATAGGTTTAACAGTAACGATAAACCAATCATGGCAAATACAATAAGTAATACAGTATCTAACATTGAAATATCTCCTTTAGTGGAGCTTCGTAGCGCTGTTTAATTTGTTTAATAAGTGCCTCTTCATCTTTTAAATCAAGCACATGTATAAGTAAATAGCGCTGTTTAGGCTTTTCGCCTTCGTCTAGTGACTCAGGAATAGGATATACCTCGGCACTTACTGTACCAGGTGTAAGAGATACACAACTGGCAAGAATAGTAATGGGCATATCGTGTATTAAATCTATAGGCACTTTAACAAAAGCAGGACGTAACTTTTTAGCTGGACCAATGATTAATAAGGCTACCTGTAAATTAGCAACCACTATATCGTAAAGTACAATGAGTAATTGTTTTAGTGCCAAACCTGGTTTTAGTATTAAAGGTTGCGGATCACGTAATGAAACACTTAATAGCGGTATAAATATCGCAAAAAACGTAGCTAATACTATATGCCCTGCGGATACACTATTATTAAGCAACAACCAAATTAAAAATAAAAACAAACTACGAAACGGCGTTGGCAACCAACGATAACGGGCTTGTAACCTCATTACTCACCTCCCTTCATAACTGCATTAATGCCACCACTTATGTCATGCAATTGCGTAGCAGCACTAACCATGTATTCACTTATTGGTCCGCCAAAAACAACTAACAAAGGTGAGCACGCAAGTAACCCTACAATTATCATCACTTGTAATGGGTGAGCATTTTCGCCCTCGGCGCTTTCTGCTTTATTGCCTTTTCTTTCCCAAAACATACTTGTACCAGCACGAGAAAGTGCAACTAATAAAACAAAGCTAGCAATTAAATAGACAGGCCAAAATAGTAAGGCTTGCTCGCTATTTAAGGTTGTTTTGAGGATCCAAACTTTTCCAACAAATCCAGATAGCGGCGGCATACCTACTACGGTTAATGCAGCAATTACAAAGCATGCTCCCAATAAGTAAGGTTGGTTTACGGCTCGTCCGGCAACCAGTCTATCCCCTACTTTGCCCCTTTGTGTGGCAATTAAATCAGCTAATAAAAATAGAGCAGCGCTGACTAAGGTGGAGTGCACTAAATAATAAAGCAGTGCAGCTGTTGCAGTTACGTTTTGCAGTGCAATTAGAGCGACTAACGTGCCCACTGATACAACAACTAAATTTGCCGTTAACTTACGTAAATCTTGCGCAGCCATTACGCCAATTGCACCAACCACTATAGTAGCAATGGCTAAGCCCCATAACCATGATTGCGCCATATGCTCAAGCTCACCGGCTTGCTCACCAAAAATAACGGTATAAACGCGCAGCATGGCGTATACACCCACCTTGGTCATAATAGCAAATAAAGCGGCAACCACAGGCTTTGCACTGGCATAAGTATTAGGTAGCCACAAGTGCAAGGGGAGCAATGCGGCTTTTAAAGCAAATACAACTAACAGCAGTAAGCCGCCGGCCTTTGCCAAATAGACATCATCGCCCGTTAACAGGGCTACTTTTTGCGTCATATCAGCGATGTTTAATGTACCCAGTACGCCGTATAAAATACCTAAACCAATTAAAAATACGCTCGAGCCAACCAAATTTAATATGACGTATTGGAGCGCTGCACGGGTATTTTGTTTATCTCCGGCATGCATAAGTAGTGAGTATGAGGCAATCAACAACACCTCAAAAAATACAAATACATTAAATAAGTCACCCGTTAAAAATGCCCCATTAACGCCTAATATTAAAAAGTGAACTAATGGATGAAAAAAGTTTCCTTTTGCATCATCGCCGGCACAGCCATATAAAATGACTCCCATTCCTAAAAAGGATGTAAGTGCAACCAATAAAGTAGAAAGCATATCAGCAACAAGCACTATGCCAAAAGGAGCAGACCAATTACCAATAGCGTATACATTGATACCACTGTTATATATATGGATTAACAGCAATGCACTGACAACAAATGTGATCACCGCCATAATTGAAGAGGCAATGCGGCGAATACGTAAACTTTTACCACAGGGTGGTAAAAGCAATATTACCGCTGCCAACATAGGTAATAAAATAGGCAAAGAGGTTAAATGTTGAATCATTTTTGCTCCTTGCTATCGGCTGCGCTTTTGATGATTTGCCCATCAACATGATCGCTCCCTAAATCGGCTCTACCACGTATGGCCAAAATAACCACAAACGCAGTCATTGCAAACCCTATCACTATTGCAGTAAGTACTAGTGCTTGAGGTAAAGGGTCGGCATATTCAGCCCCTGTACCAAGCACAACCGCTTTATTTATGGTTAAGCGACCCGCAGAAAACAAAAATAAGTTAACGGCATAGGAAATCATAGTAAGGCCAAGCACTACCGGAAACGTACGGGCCCTTAGCAGTAAAAACACACCACAACTAACTAATACACCAACGCAAGATGCGTACAATAGCTCCATTAAATATTTACCTCTTTTTTCTGGGTATCTGCTGTCATGTTGCCAAGGCTTGCTAATATCATTAACGTGGCTCCCACCACTGTTAAATAAACGCCTAAATCAAACACAATTGCGCTTGCAAGTTCTGTTTTGCCAATAAATGGGATATCGAAATAATCAAACCACGTAGTTAAAAACGGCCGTTCAAAGAACCAGCTACCGACTCCAGTAAACAAGGCAATACCGATACCTGATGCAATAATTTTCCGGTAGTTGACTGCAAAGCGCTCGCTTATCCAAGCTGAGCCATGAGCCATATACTGCAATATAAAGGCAATTGATGTTACTAACCCTGCAATAAAGCCGCCGCCAGGTAAGTTATGACCACGTAAGAAAATATAAGCCGATACTAATAATGCAAGCGGTAATAAGCTATGCGAAATACTGGCAAGTAGTATAGGGTGGCGCTCGCGTGCCCATGGGCGCCCTTCACCATCACTTGCTGGCATGAACAATGGAATACGAGAAAGCACTTTAAATATACCCAACGCTGCAATACCCAATACGGTTATTTCGCCTAGGGTGTCAAAGCCCCTAAAATCAACCAAAATAACGTTTACTACATTGGTACCGCCACCTCCTGTTTTGGCATTGGCTATGAAAAAATCTGATATGGATTCGAGTGGGCGTGTAAGTAATGCATAACATATACTTGCCACCACAACACCTAATGTTGAGGCTATCCCTAAATCTCTGAGTACTCGTAACGAACTAGACTCTTTAGGCGTATGTTGTGGTAAGAAAAACAACGCCAACATTAATAAAATAACGGTTGCTACTTCTACCGTTAATTGCGTAAGCGCTAAGTCGGGCGCAGAAAAACGCGTAAACGCCACCGACACCATAAGTCCTACAATAGAAATCATTAGTAACGCAACTACGCGTGAGCGATGCCAAATAACGGTAGCAAAAGCACCTATAATCAGTAGGCCTGCACCTATTGCGTTATGCACATCAACCGGAATACGCGGCATACTGCCCGCTAATTGTTGCATTTCAAATAATGGCCAACCGGCACATAACAATACCACCGCCAGCATTACAAAAATGTAGCGTTGTAATGAGCCGTTTTCGATAGTGTTTACCCTGCTTTGGCACCAATTAATAACTTTAAGCACAATTAGCTCAAAGGTTTTTTTAGCATTAAGTGGCGGTAATGATGCTTGAAATTGAAATAGGTATTTACGATTTATATAAATAAACAAACCACCCACTACCGCCATGGCGCTCATTAATAGCGGTAAGTTAAAACCATGCCATATAGCCAGTTCGTACTCTGGTACCTTTTGACCAAGTACAGCCAAAGACGCAGCAGATAAAATGCCATCGACTGAAAAATGCGGGAACAAACCAACCAGCACACACAGCACAACCAATACTTCAATAGGGAGTCGCATGTAACGCGGAGCCTCATGCGGCTGGCGTGGTAAATCAATTGGTTCGCCATTAAAAAATACATCGTGAATAAAACGCGACGAATAAGCCACCGATAACGCCCCTGCAATAGTGGCTAACACCGGGATTAACCACGACATAGAGCCAAGCACTTGCTGATGTAAGGTTTCGGCAAAAAACATTTCTTTAGATAAAAAGCCGTTAAGCAATGACACACCCGCCATTGAAGCAGCCGCAACCATGGCAAGTGTGGCCGTATACGGTAAATACCGCCACATACCATTAAGCTTACGCATATCACGAGTGCCGGTTTCATGGTCAATTATACCTGCTGCCATAAATAGCGAGGCTTTAAACGTGGCATGATTAATAATATGGAATATTGCCGCCACAGTAGAGAGCTCAGTATCTAGGCCCAATAACAGGGTAATTAACCCTAAATGGCTAATGGTTGAGTACGCTAACAGGCCTTTTAAATCGTGTTTAAATAAGGCGATATAAGCGCCAAATAAAAGCGTTGTTAAACCGGTTAAACCAACCAGTAAAAACCAAGTATCTGTACCCGAAAGTACTGGGTGAAAACGCGCTAATAAAAATATACCTGCTTTTACCATAGTCGCAGAGTGTAAATACGCGCTAACAGGGGTTGGGGCTGCCATAGCGTGAGGTAGCCAAAAATGAAACGGAAACTGCGCCGATTTAGTAAATGCACCTAGCAAAACTAATACCAGTGCTGTTTCGTATAAATCATGTGATTGAACAATTGCCTTGCTAGCTAAAATTACATCTAGGTCGTAACTGCCAACTATATCGGCCACTAACATTAAACCTGCTAGCAATGCTAAGCCACCGGCACCGGTAACAGCTAGCGCCATGCGAGCGCCCTTTCGTGCTTCTGTTTTATGCCACCAATAGCTAATTAATAAAAACGAGCTAATGCTGGTCAGTTCCCAAAACAGCCAAAGCTGAATAACATTGTTAGACATAACAATGCCCAGCATTGCGGTCATAAACAGCAATAAGTAACTATACAGCTTAGCTAAGGAGTCGTTTTTACTCAGATAATAACGTGCGTAGGTAATTACCAGTATGCCTATGCCTAAAATCATAAACATAAACAGTAAGCTCAAGCCATCAAGACGAAATGATAAGTCCAGTCCAACAGCGGGGATCCACGTTACAACATAACGAATCGTTTCACCTGCCAAAATAGCGGGGGTGTGGTATAGCGTAATACCTAATGCTGCTAAAGGGGCAAGTACAGTGACAGCTGCAGCTTGCGTACGGGATAGTTTGCCGGTGCATGAAGAAATAACACTGCCAATTAAGGATAACAAAGGTATCCAGAGCAAAGTCATAATGTAGGGCCTTTTATAATCATAAGTTTATCCTTACGTTTTATACATCACGAAAAGATGCTTTTACTGTCTGTTTTTAAACGACATTAATACGTACAGTTATACTTATAAACGGCCATTTTGTCTATAGATAGCAAGCCTAATCGATTTAAATTTAATCAAGCTGAGCGGTTTTAGCAGCATTGATTTGATCAACCCACAAAGCCCTGTACCGCTTTGATAAACCGAGTTGTTGATACTGCATAATTGACCATTGCTTAGCTGGCTTATATGCCACGCCGCCTTGCTGGCAACTTAAGCTTTTGTACCATCCATTTGGCGCAGCCTCACCTTGCGAAATATATAAATTTGGGGCCACGTATCCTTGGCGTTTACACAACCAACGCTGTTTAGAAATAGGTAGCGTATATTCATCTTCAAAACCACTAAAGTGCATTAGCTCATGCAAAAATACATTATAGTTTGCTTGGGTACTTAGCTGCATTTTTTTACCTGTTACATTGGCGCTGCCGCTCGTACCCATAATTACAGTGTAGTCATAGCCGTTAGTAGACTGCGCTTTTAAGTGCGCGTTTTGCCATAGGCAATTAGACATGCCCGAGGTGGTAGCGCAGTCAATTGCGCCCCCAGCGTAAACCGGTTTACTTAAACAATACGCCCCGCTTTGCGGCTCAGGTTTTTTATTATACTGCGCGGCAAAACTTGATAACTTAAACAAGGCTTCTCTATTTACACCCAATAGCAGCACATTGTAACTACAGCTATTATTAATCGGCGGGCGTGTATTTAACGCTGCAAAACCAAGCTGATGTAAAAAGGAAGGCGAAACTTGCTCATAGTCACTCCCTTTGTGCAGCGCTAAATGGTTAAATGCTGCGCCTTTAGGCAGTAAGTTTTGAGCTAACAATAGTTGAAGGTCATTCCAGCGCTCTTGCTTTAAAAGAGCATGCGCGAGTTGTTGGCGCTTGTTATGCCCAATATGCTCAATACTTTGTAACCAAAATAACTTTGCTTGCTCGTTTTTGCTTGCATTAATCAGCTTTAAAGAATAATTGTACTGAGCTGATGGGATATTTTTACGCGCTAAAAAGCCTAAGGTCAGCTCGGGAAGATGTGCAATATTATTTGAAAAGTAGCGGGGAAATTGCCAATAACTTTGCAGCGGATTAGCCTGAGCGTGAAGTACATGCCAAAAGCTAATGCTGCTTAACTGGTTGCTAGAGCCTGCAATAAGCAGGCTAATTAGCAAACCAACTAGCGTGCTTAAACGTTTAGCTTGCGTCAACACCAGCCATCAGCTCAAGCTCTAAGCGCGCATATTTATATTCAATAAATTCGTGCACATTTGTGGCTAGTGCCAGTCTAAAGTAATCAGCTGCTAAAAATTGCTCACCTGCTGCTTGGTGCATTTTTGCTAGATAAAAATATGCCTCACATAAACGCTGTGCGTATTCTTGCTCAGATTTAACGCCATCGCTTATCCCAGATAAAAACGTATGTTCGCTCATATCACCGGTATAAAGCGAAATCAGCTGATACGCCCACTGCGACTCATCAAGTGCCGCTGCATTAGTTTTAAGTGATTCAAGTGCTTGTGCTTTATCTTCTTGTGATTGAGCAAGGTAGAGCCATAAAACGCGGTAAGGGTCGTTTGGTGAGCGCGCTAAAAACTCGTCAAAATCGCTTTGCGCAAGCCCTGCTCTTTCACCATAATATAAAGCAATACCACGGTTTAAATAAGCATACTCATGCTCTTCGTTAAGCTCTAAGGCTGAGTCAAAAAACTCATAGGCTTTTTCGTATTGCTGCATAAGCGTATGTTGAATACCCAAAAAATTATACACTTCGGCTAAATCAGGCTTTAATTTTATCGCGCGATTAAAATCTATTCTCGATAACGTGGTCATGCCTAAGCTATCAAATAATACCCCACGGTCGTAATAAAGCTTAGCTTGTTGCTCGGTGCTTAAATCGGCTCTGTTTAATAACTCAGAATAACGAGCTATGGCAATTTCACTTCTAAAGTCTGAGGCAAGTGGTGCTGTAAAAGGCACATTCACTATCGGCGTAGGCTTTGATTCGGTCGTTGTTTGGCAAGCGCTTAAAGACAAAATAGCAAAAGATGCCAAAGCTAAATGTTTGAGTATCATTAAAATCCTTAATACCAAGATATATCGCAATAAAAATAAGACAGACCTTGTCTAATAAGGTTTCATTAAAGCATAAAAAAAGGGGCTAAACAGCCCCTTTTTTATTATCCCGCTAATATAGCCGGGTTAAAGTTTTGCAATTATGCGTCTTTTGACTCATCAGCAGCTGGTGCAGCTGAATCCATTGCTTCTTTAATGCTTAGACGTACACGGCCTTGGCGGTCTACTTCTAGTACTTTAACTTTAACTTCTTGACCTTCGCTTAGGTGGTCAGTCACGTTGTTAACACGTTCTGTGCTGATTTGTGAGATATGCACTAAGCCATCTTTACCAGGAAGAATGTTTACAAACGCACCAAAGTCAACAATACGTACAACTTTACCAGTGTAGATAGTACCTACTTCAAGTTCTGCTGTTAATTGCTCAATACGTGTAATTGCGTTTTGTGCGCTTTCACCGTCTGTTGCAGCAATTTTAATTGTACCGTCGTCTTCAATTTCAATAGTAGTGCCTGTTTCTTCAGTAAGTTGACGAATTGTAGCGCCACCTTTACCGATAACTTCAGCGATCTTCTTAGCAGGAATTTGCATAGTGTAGATACGCGGAGCAAACATTGATAATTCTTCAGAAGGTGCAGAAATCGCTTCATCCATTACACCTAAAATGTGTAAACGTGCAGCTTTTGCTTGTTTAAGCGCAATTTGCATGATTTCTTGCGTGATACCTTCAATCTTGATATCCATTTGTAGTGCAGTGATACCGTTTGAAGTACCTGCTACTTTAAAGTCCATGTCACCTAAGTGATCTTCATCACCTAAGATATCTGAAAGCACTACGAATTTTTCGTCTTCTTTAACTAAGCCCATCGCGATACCCGCAACAGATGCTTTAATTGGTACACCTGCGTTCATAAGCGCTAGTGACGTACCACATACAGAAGCCATTGAAGAAGAACCATTTGATTCTGTAATTTCAGAAACAACACGGATTGAGTAAGGGAACTCAGTAAGTGTAGGCATTACAGCAGAAATGCCACGCTTAGCTAGGTTACCGTGACCGATTTCGCGACGCTTAGGAGAACCTACAAAACCAGTTTCACCCACACAGAATGGAGGGAAGTTGTAGTTAAGCATAAAGTGGTTTTTGTGTGTGCCAGTTAAATCATCGATTAACTGTGAATCACGTTCTGTACCAAGTGTAGCTGTAACTAGTGCTTGAGTTTCACCACGTGTAAAGATAGCAGAACCGTGAGTACGCGGTAATACGCCAGTCATTACGTCAAGAGCACGGATCATATCTGGTTCACGACCATCGATACGTTTTTCGCCTGCAGCAATGCGGCCACGTACAATTTTCTTCTCAAGTGAACCGAATACTTTACCCACTTCTTGCTTATCAAGCGTTTCGCCTTCAGCAAGTTCGCCTGTTAGTGCTTCGATTACTGCATCTTTAGCTACGCCAAGTGCTTCTTTACGCGCTACTTTATCAGTAATGCGGTAAGCTTCGCCTACTTTATCTGATGCAAGTGATGCTACTTTTTCTTCAAGAGAAACGTTTTTCTCAGGTGCAGTCCAATCCCATGTAGGCTTGCCTGCTTCTGCTTTAAATTCGTTAATTGCTGTAATGATAGCTTGAGATTGCTCATGGCCATATACAACAGCACCAAGCATTACGTCTTCTGCAAGTACGTCAGCTTCTGACTCAACCATTAATACTGCGTTATCAGTACCAGCTACTACTAAATCAAGTTGGCTTTCTTCAAGCTCTTTTAGCGTCGGGTTAAGTACGTACTCACCGTTGATGTAACCAACGCGAGATGCGCCAATTGGACCACTAAACGGGATACCAGAGATAGCAAGTGCAGCTGAAGTACCAATCATCGCAACCATATCTGGTTGGATTTCAGGGTTAACAGAAACAACTGTAGCAATAACTTGTACTTCGTTTACGAAGCCATTTGGGAAAAGTGGACGAATTGGACGGTCAATAAGACGTGCAATTAGTGTTTCGCCATCGTTAGGACGACCTTCACGCTTTAAGAAACCACCTGGGATACGACCAGCAGCGTACATACGCTCTTGGTAGTTAACTGTTAGTGGGAAGAAGTCTTGACCTGGCTGAGCTTCACGCTTACCAACAACAGTAACAAGTACTGAAGTGTCGCCAATGCTTGCTAATACTGCGCCGTCTGCTTGACGTGCGATAGCACCTGTTTCTAGGGTTACTGTGTGTTGACCTAGTTGAAATTCTTTAATAATTGCTTGCACTTAAAATATTCCTTAAATGTTTTTATATTTCATTAAGTAAGTGTCATTAAAAGGGCCAATTACAGTACATAATTGTATTCAGTTGGAAATCAATTAAGTACTACAATTGGCAAAATTTTTAATGACTGCAGATAACCTATTTATCTACGCGCATAGTATATACCAAAGCGACGTAAAATTGCGAGTCTACCCCAAGATAAAAGTAATCGCTTTTATCTCATTATTTATCAATTACTTTATATAAAACGGTTTATAGCAATTCGCTTAATTAAGGCAGGTTTTTTAAGGAGAGATATTCGTGCTGGTAAAACGCTAAAGTTCTTTGTTTTGTTAAACGAATGAGTATTTTAAAACATCGTAAAGCCAGCTGGTAAAGCTATTATGGATGATTTTAAATTACAAAATTTAGGCACAAAAAAAGGAGCTATAAAGCTCCTTTTCTCGTAATCAAGTTCTTAGCGACGTAGGCCAAGCTCTTGGATTAACGCAGTATAACGCGAGATATCTTTACCTTTAAGGTAATCAAGCAATTTACGGCGAGTACTTACTTTACGAAGCAGACCACGACGTGAGTGGAAGTCATGCTTGTGGTCAGCAAAGTGACCTTGAAGCTTGTTGATATCAAAAGTAAGTAAAGCTACTTGTACTTCAGGTGAACCAGTGTCGCCTTCAGCACGTGCAAATTTAGCAATGATATCGATTTTTTCTTGATTGCTTAGTGACATAATAACTCCAAAAGTTAAATTTAATAGGTGCTTTAGCCGATCACTAATTCAGCCAAAACGATTAAGCGGGCGTATTCTATCAACTATGAGAATAACTACAAGTTAAAGTTTACTCTGGAAGCTGATTAGACAAGCCACGCTTTGATTTTAAATGTCCATCGGGGTTGCGCTCACCGGTGCCAATAAACACACCATCAGCAAGTACTTTAATTGCCCCTTCAGGTAAAGTGGTGCCTAACACCACAGCTTGGCCATGACTAAACGCAACACCCTGCTCTTTGGTTATTTCAACCACAGGTAAATCTACCAAGGCGCTATCCATTGGTAATAGCAACTCATCTAGGTAAGTAGATGGTGCAACATCCTCTTCTTTAGCTTTCGCTAGTAGAGCCTCAAGCTGTTCAAGAGAGACCATTTTATCTGCAGGATAATGCCCAACCGCTGAGCGGTGCAGCATAATTACATGTGCGCCACAGCCTAGGTTTTCGCCTAAATCATCAACAATGGTACGAATATACGTGCCCTTTGATACATGCGCGGTCATTTGTACTTCGTTGTTTTGCTCATCAAACTCATCTAGCGTTAAGCTAAACACGTTGATTTTTCGGCATTTACGCGGTACTTCAATACCTTCTCGTGCGTACTTGTACAAAGGTTTACCCTCATACTTAAGCGCTGAATACATTGATGGATACTGATCTGATACACCTAAAAAGGCTGCAATTTCGCTTTTTAGTTGCTCAATAGTGACATTAACATCTTTGGTGCTAACAATTTCGCCGTCAGAGTCTGATGTTGTTGTACGCTCGCCTAATTTAGCACGCACTACGTAGGTTTTATCAGTGTCGAGCAAAAATTGAGTAAACTTAGTCGCCTCACCAAAACAAATAGGCAGCATGCCTGTTGCTAGTGGGTCTAGCGCACCGGTATGCCCTGCTTTTTGCGCAAAGTAAATACCTTTAGCTTGCTGTAGGGCTTTGTTCGATGAAATGCCTTGAGGTTTGTTTAACAACAAAATACCATCAATCGGACGGCCTTTACTGCGTCTTGCCATTAGTCTTTAGTGCCTTCTTCGCTATCTGTTTCGTCGTTTACATGCTTAGCGTTATCTTCGCGAATAACCGAATCTACTAAGTTAGAGATACGCATCCCTTCCATTAGCGAGTTATCTACAACAAATTTAAGCTCTGGCATGATACGCGCACGAATACGCTTACCTAGCAGCGAGCGAATATAACCGGTTGCTTCATTTAGTATTTTTGCGCTTTCTTTTGCTTTGTTTTCATCTTCGGTATTGAACACCGTGATGAACACTTTTGCGTAAGATAAATCGCGCGATACTTCTACCGCAGACACTGTCACCATGCCTAAGCGCGGATCTTTAATTTCGCGTTGTAAAATAACAGCAATTTCTTTTTGAATTTGCTGAGCAACACGATCAGTGCGAGAAAATTCTCTCATGATTGTTTTCCTAAAATCATAACCTATTGAATTAAATTAATAAGTTAATTAAGTAATGGATACAGAAATGGGGGCAAAGCCCCCATTTACAATCTTAGCTTACAAGCAATTAAAGTGTACGTTGTACTTCAACTGTCTCGAATACTTCGATTTGGTCACCAACGCGAACGTCGTTGTAGTTCTTAACGCCGATACCACATTCCATGCCATTACGAACGTCTTGAACGTCATCTTTAAAGCGACGTAGTGACTCAAGCTCACCTTCGTAAATAACCACGTTGTCACGTAGAACACGAATAGGCGCGCTGCGCTTAATGGTACCTTCAGTAACCATACAACCAGCAATTGCGCCAATTTTTGGTGACTTAAATACGTCACGTACTTCTGCAAGGCCGATAATCTCTTGCTTAAACTCAGGAGCAAGCATACCAGACATGGCTTGCTTAACTTCTTCGATTAATGCGTAGATTACGCTGTAGTAACGAAGGTCTAAGTTTTCAGTATCAATCACTTTACGTGCAGATGCATCAGCACGCACGTTAAAGCCAACTACGATTGCATTTGATGCAGCAGCTAGTGTTGCGTCGGTTTCGGTGATACCACCTACGCCAGAGCCAACAATCTTCACTTTTACTTCATCAGTAGAAAGCTTAGTTAATGAGTCTGAAATTGCTTCGATTGAACCTTGTACGTCTGCTTTAAGTACCACGTTAACTTCAGATACATCGCCTTCAGCCATGTTAGTAAACATGTTTTCAAGCTTCGCTTTTTGCTGACGAGCAAGTTTAACGTCGCGGAATTTACCTTGACGGTATAAAGCAACTTCACGCGCTTTACGCTCATCTTTAACAACAGTCGCTTCATCACCTGCAGCCGGAATACCCGATAGACCTAAAATCTCTACTGGAATAGAAGGACCAGCCGATTTAATGTCTTTACCGTTTTCGTCTTTCATTGCACGAACACGGCCGTATTCAAGACCACACAGTACGATATCACCTTGGTTAAGGGTACCAGATTGAACTAGGATAGATGCAACCGGACCACGACCTTTATCAAGACGAGATTCAATTACAACACCTGCTGCCATGCCTTCTGAAGGAGCGCGAAGCTCTAAAAGCTCAGATTGCATAAGAACAGCTTCTAGTAGGTCATCAATACCTAAGCCTGTTTTAGCTGAGATATGAACATATTGCGTATCGCCGCCCCAATCTTCTGGGATTACGTCTAGCTGAGCTAGCTCGTTTTTAACGCGATCTGGATCTGCGCCTTCTTTATCCATTTTGTTTACAGCAATGATTAAAGGAACGCCAGCTGCGCGAGCATGCTGTACCGCTTCTTTAGTTTGTGGCATTACACCATCATCTGCTGCAACCACTAGGATTACGATATCTGTTGCTTTAGCACCACGAGCACGCATTGATGTAAACGCGGCGTGACCTGGAGTATCTAAGAAGGTGATCATGTTGCCGTTAGTTTCAACGTGGTATGCACCTATGTGCTGTGTAATACCACCGGCTTCGCCTGATGCAACTTTAGCTGAACGAATGTAATCAAGCGTTGACGTTTTACCGTGGTCAACGTGACCCATTACAGTAACTACTGGCGCACGCGGCTCAGATTGACCATCTTCATGACGGTCATTTAGTACTGTTTGCTCTAATTCGTTTTCTTTAACGATGATAACTTTGTGACCCATTTCTTCAGCTACAAGTTGTGCTGTTTCTTGGTCAATCACTTGGTTAATGGTAACCATGTCACCCATTTTCATCATTGTTTTAACAACTTCAGCGCCTTTAACAGCCATGCGCGATGCAAGCTCAGCTACTGTAATTGTTTCGCTAATGCGTACTTCATTTTTGACATCAGCCGTTGGCTTTTGGAAACCATGCTGTAGTGAAGTCGGTGCTTTTAGCTTGCCTTTACGGCCTTTAGCGCCTGCAAATTTATCTTTTGCTGGGGCTTTTTTCTTTTTCTTCGCACGGCGTGAACCTTGCTCATCACGCGCATCAGCAACATCTTCTGCTTCACGTGCGTAAGTAGAAGTCGTAAGGTGGTGATCCGCTGTTTCTTCGCGTTTCTTACGTTCTTCTTCTTCTTTCTTCCAGCGTGCTGAATTCTCTTCAGCTAGCTTTCTTGCCTCTTCTGCTTGACGTTTCGCTTCTTCTTCAGCTTTCTTCAATGCGGCCTCTTCTGCTTCTTTCTGCAGACGCTCAGCTTCGATGCGATCTTTCTCAGACTTAGCACTTTGCTCTGGGGTCATCTGCTGTTGTTTAGCTTTACGCTCAGCATCTGCTTTGCGTTTAGCTTCCTCTTTGGCTTTACGATCAGCGTCTTCTTTTGCTTTACGCTCTGCCTCTTGTTTCGCTTTTAATTCAGCGGCTTCTTGTGCAGCTTTTTGCTGCTCTTCGATACGCGCTTGTTCTTCAGCGGCTAGACGTTGCTGTTCTTGTTCTTGCTCCATTGCGCTTTTCTTCACGTAAGTACGTGTTTTGCGAACTTCAACTTGAACAGCTTTTGCTTTACCTGTAGAGCCTGTAACACTTAATGTGCTTTTGCTCTTACGTTGTAAAGTCATACGTGCTGGGCCATCTGAACCAGTACCACCATGCGATTTGCTTAAGTGATCAAGTAACTGCGCTTTTTCAGCTTCTGTTACGTTGTCACCCGCTTTTTTAGTGATACCCGCTTGTGAAAATTGCTGTAGCAATTTATCAACAGTTGTACCTATATCGCCGGCTAGTTTTTCAACATTTACTTCTGCCATAGTGTGTAATACCTCCGTTAATAAATTACTCGTCTGCGAACCAACAAATATTACGTGCAGCCATAATTAACTCACCTGCTTGTTCAGGCGAAAGCTCTGTAATATCTACTAATTCATCAATACCTTGCTCAGCTAAGTCTTCAAGTGTTACTACACCTTTGCTTGCCATAACAAATGCTAGATGACGTTCTAAACCGTCAAGCGCAAGTAAGTCTTCAGCTGGCTCTACGCCTTCTAAGCTTTCTTCCGTTTTAAGTGCTTTCGTTGTTAGTGCATCTTTTGCACGTGAACGTAACACATCAACAGTTTCTTCATCTAAGCCGTCGATTTCTAAAAACTCTGAAGCAGGTACATACGCTACTTCTTCAAGTGTTGAGAAACCTTCGTTGATAAGTAATGATGCAAATTCATCATCAATATCTAAGTTTTCAGTAAATAAGTTAATTAACTTATCTGACTCAGCTTCATTTTTAGCGCGCATGTCATCAACAGTCATTACATTTAGTTCCCAACCAGTTAACTGGCTTGCTAAACGAACATTTTGACCATTACGACCGATTGCTTGTGCTAGGTTATCGGCTTCTACCGCGATATCCATTGAGTGAGTGTCTTCATCCATTACGATTGAAGCCACTTCTGCTGGTGCCATTGCGTTAATAACAAACTGCGCTGGGTTGTCATCGTAAAGTACGATATCAACACGCTCACCACCAAGTTCTGATGATACAGCTTGTACACGTGCACCACGCATACCTACACATGCGCCTACTGGGTCAATGCGCTTGTCGTTAGATTTAACGGCAATTTTAGCGCGAGAACCAGGATCACGTGCTGCGGCACGAAGCTCAATCATTTCTTCGCCAATTTCTGGCACCTCAATGCGGAATAATTCCATCAGCATTTCTGGTTTAGAACGCGTTACGAATAACTGAGCGCCACGCGCTTCTGGCTTAACTTCGTAAAGAAGACCACGGATACGATCGCCTGGGCGGAAGTTTTCGCGTGGCAGCATGTCGTCACGGTAAATAACCGCTTCTGCGTTGTTACCTAAATCAAGTACGATTGCGTCACGAGTGGCTTTTTTAACCACACCAGTTACTAACTCGCCTTCTTGATCTTTGTATGCTTCTACCACTAGCGCACGCTCAGCTTCACGTACTTTTTGTACGATAACTTGCTTAGCCATTTGTGTAGTTATGCGGTCAAATTTGATAGATTCAATCTGTTCTTCAACATAATCACCCATTTGCAAATCAGGTTCTTCAACTTGAGCTGCTTCTAGCGTAATTTCGCTGTATGGGTTTTCTAATGAACCATCTTCTTGAACTTCTGCAATCTGCCAACGACGGAATGTATCGTAATCACCAGTTTTACGGTCGATTGATACACGTACTTCAATTTCGCCATCGTGTTTTTTCTTTGTCGCTGTCGCTAGAGCGAACTCTAGAGCTTCAAAAATCTTTTCTTTTGGAACCGCTTTCTCATTGGAAACGGCTTCAGCAACCAATAATATCTCTTTTGCCATGGGTAATGCCTCGCTTGCCCTATTCCTTCGCACTCGAATTAAAACTTTGCGATGATGTTCGCACGCTCGATATTGCTAAGCATGATTAAGTGCTCTTCGCCATCGCTTTTAAGTGTGATCATATCACTGCTAACTGCTACTAAGTCGCCTTTAAAATTACGGCGACCGTCTTGTGGAAGCTTAGTACGCACACGTACTTCCTCTCCTTGCGCCTTCTCGTAGTGATCTTGTTTGAATAATGGACGATCAACACCAGGAGACGATACTTCCAAATCATATTCGTTTGTAATTGGGTCTTCGACATCTAAAATCGCACTTACTTGGCGACTCGCATCCGCACAATTATCTACTGATATTCCGTCCTCATGGTCAATGTAGACCCTTAAGGTAGAATGGCGACCTGCTTGTACAAACTCAAGACCATGTAATTCAAAGCCTAACATTTCTACCGCAGGCGTAAGCATGGTTAATAAATCTTGCTCAAGTTTTGTCACGAAAATCCTCCATACAAACAAAAAAAGGGCTTATAGCCCTAAAATACTGAGTTTAAGTTTTGATTTAATGACAAAGCCATAAATCAATGGTGCAGATACAACAACGCCCCGAACCAAGCGGGGCGTCACACCAATAAAGCATAAAACTGTGTGGCCTCAGGCCAAGCTTGGCTGCGGGTCATAGTACTGACCAAATTAAACTACATTAGCTTAAACGCAAAACGCGCATTACTTAGAATGCGCGATACAGAATTAGTAAGGTTTATACCTACTATAAAGATTGGTTGCGGGAGCCGGATTTGAACCGACGACCTTCGGGTTATGAGCCCGACGAGCTACCAGGCTGCTCCATCCCGCGCCAATAGATATTAAACCTAAAATTCAATATCGCTGTTAGCTGTTAATTAACCGCTAAACAATGGCGGCTATTATAAGGATGTACGGGGTAATTAGCAACCATAATAACGAATAAGTTTGATAAAACCGCCGATCCTACGTTTTAAGCTTAGCCTGTATGTATTATGATTATGGCGGCTTTAAAAATAAAAATTTACCCTCATAAAAGCTACGTAAAATAAAGCATATTAATTAACTAAATATTTAAAATTCATAAAACTGATACATTTTTATGCTTTTTACGTTTAGATTACGTGCGATATTTGAGCTAAGCACTATAATAAAGGCTCACCGATGTGGATAAAAATAAAAATTATAAATACTTAATGAGATAGCAAATGAATACTTATCAGCCACAATTAATTAAAAGCTTGAACGCAATCAAGCCTAACTTCCATGCTTTTACAGCACGGTTTCATGGCAAGCTTGAAGCATCTGCCATTACAATGCAGTACCCAAGTGCAGCTTACTTTAATGAGAAAAGCTACATTTTGTACTGTGTTTTAGAGCGTATTGTAAGGCATTTAGATAACCCGTCTTCTGTTGCCCCTTTTTTGACGCACCACTTACAGTATTTAAAAAAAATGAATGCAACTGCCAAAGACATTACAATATTGTGTGATGCTTTTTATGACACGCTAAGTGAACATTTAGGACGTTTATTTACTTCGCAAACTCAATCGGCATGGCAACAAGCACTTAGATACTTTGAAAGCTTTGCTAATACTGCATTATTTAAAAAATCTAACGTGGTATCGCTTGAGCAAAAAATTAGTGAGCTTCGTAGTAATAAACTATAACTGGAAAGCTAAAAGCTTAGTTGTTTACAAAAACAGTTAAGCTTTTAGCATTCTTCTCCCCCATACCCCCTAACCCGCATGCAATTCAATATCATCGCTTGCTTAGCAACGCTTTTATTACTTGATAATGAAAATAGACATAAGATCGCTATATTAAATACTTACGTATGATTCAAATTTAGGTTTGTTATGGCTAACTTCAAAGTATTGCGTCTTATTCTAGGCGACCAACTTAACGCGTCACATTCTTGGTTTAAAGAAAAAGACCCTGACACACTTTATTTAATCGCAGAACTGAAACAAGAAACACACTACGTTAAGCACCACGTTCAAAAATTGTGCGCTTTTTTTTATGCCATGGAGCGATTTGCTGTTGCATTAAAAACTGCAAATTATAATGTGCTTCATCTTAGCTTAGATGAAACCTGCCAAGATAAAACATTACCAGATTTGTTAACGCGTATTGCCAATACTCACAACTGCAAAGAAATACACTACCAATACCCTGACGAATACAGGCTTAAAAAACAATTATCTGATTTTAAAAAAAGTAGTACATTTGAAGTGACTTCCTTTGATACAGAACATTTTATGTTGCCGTTTGAGCGTATTACAGAACGTTTTGAAAAAAATAAGCATGTCACTATGGAGCACTTTTATCGCTCTATGCGTAAGCAATACAACATACTGATGGACGGCGATAAACCACACGGTGGAAAATGGAACTATGACACTAATAATAGAAATAAATTTAAAAAAGCTGATATTGCAGCCATTCCGCAACCTAAGCTCTTTAATAATGATGTAAGTTCTATTTTATCTCGGCTTAAAAAACACAATATAAGCTACTTTGGTGAGCTAGAAAATAACCAAGTACCTTGGCCACTTACACGTAAACAAGCACAAAGTTGCCTTGCTTATTTTTGCGAGCATTTACTTAAACATTTTGGTCAGTTTCAAGATGCTATGACTGACCAAGTAAACAATAACGCAAGTCTGTACCATAGCCGTTTGTCGTTTGCGCTAAATGCTAAGTTAATTCACCCTCTGTATGTTATTGAATGTGTGATGCGGGAATTTAATGCCAATAAAGACACGATTTCTATTTCTCAAGTAGAGGGTTTTATTAGGCAAATACTTGGCTGGCGGGAATACGTGCGCTGCGTATATTGGATAAACATGCCTGAATACGCAGATAAAAACCAATTAAATGCCACACAGACCCTCCCCACTTACTTTTGGGATGGAAATGTAAAAATGAATTGCCTAAGCCATGCATTAACGCAAAGCTTAGAAACAGCGTATGCCCATCATATTCAGCGATTAATGATTATTGGTAATTTTTGCTTACTTACAGGTATACACCCTGATGAGGTAGATAGTTGGTATTTAGGAGTTTACATTGATGCAATTGAATGGGTTGAAATGCCAAATACACGTGGCATGAGCCAATTCGCAGATGATGCAATTATAGCTACTAAACCCTATGCAGCCAGCGGAAATTACATTAATAAAATGAGCGACTATTGTAAAAAGTGCCAATACGACGTAAAACAAAAAGTAGGTGAAAAAGCATGCCCATATAATAGCTTATACTGGCAATTTATGAATAAGCACCGCTCTTTACTCGAGAAAAACCCGCGCATAGGCATGGTTTACAAAAACTGGGACAAACAAGATGAACAACTCAAAGAGCAAACACTAGCACAAGCCAAGCACTATTTAACAAATTTAAATAAGTTATAAAAATTAAAAAACCGCCTCATTGAGGCGGCTATATCCAGGGAAATTTAACGGTTATTATTTACCTTCGAGTAGGTTACCACCGCCAATTTCTATTTTACGTGGTTTGAGTGCTTCTGGAATTTCGCGTTCTAAGTCAATGCTTAGTAAACCATTAGCGAGATCTGCACCCAATACTTTTACGTGATCCCCAAGTTGGAATTTGCGCTCAAAGTTACGCTCTGCAATGCCTTGATGAATAAATTTTCGCTCAGCGTTTTCATCTTTATTTGCTTTAGTGCCCGCAACTTTTAACGTGTTGTTCTCTGACTCAATAGTCAGCTCTGTTTCACTAAAACCAGCTACAGCCATAGTGATTCGGTATTTGTCTTTATCTAGTGCTTCGATGTTATATGGAGGAAAGCTAGGCTGCTTGTCTGTGCGAGCCGCGGCATCCATTAAAGATGCTAAATGATCGAAACCAATAAATGAACGATAAAGTGGTGATAAGTCTACAGTACGCATAATAATATCCTCATATTTAAGCGATATAATGTTGTAACTTTTCGTTTGAACAAGCACAACATAATTAAATTAATAATATAAATTTCAATTACTTCTGTTTATTTTGGGACCCATCAGGCGTCCTCACTAAACTATTTATGGGCAGTAAAATTGTTTTCAAGTAAATAAAGTAAAAAATTTTTAAAATAATAAAAAAAGGCACAAAATGTGCCCTTTTCAATCGTTAGTATTCATTATTTTATAAACGTACCACGAATTGGATAATCGTTTTCCCGTGAAAATTTAATTCCTGCTAATACCTGCTTAAGGCTTGGGCGAACAAACGGGCTATTTGATTTATCTAGCATCTGAACTTGGTTATCTTCATTTAGAACAATAATGCATGGCTCTGCAAATGGATGGTCGGTTTCGGCATCACTACGAGGCTCGCTTATGTATAAACCTAAGTCAGTCATTTGCTCTATAGTCAAATTATAATAAAGCGGAAAGTTCACATCTATTTTTTCAAAGTGCTTTTTAAGCTGTGCTTCACTGTCAGCACTTACTGCTACAACTTCAACACCGGCTTGAGAAAAATCATCATGCATGGTTGCTAATTCGTTAAGTTGCTCAGTACATTTAGGGCAATGCTGCCCTCTGTACACCACTATCATTTTCCACGGTTTTTCGCTTACGCGGTCAACTATATTCACATCATTGTGATCTAAATCGCTTACTACTAACGGCTGCATTACGCTGGCTGGTTGTAAATTAACGTTACTCATTGTGATCTCCTTTTACTATTAAACTTGGGGTGTAGTAATAGAGCTTAGGGTATCTTTTTTTATTTCAACCATGAAAATGTAACCAAGACGTTTTTTTGCTCACGGTGTCGTTTTAATTACACCGCTAATATGGAGGGATGTTAAGACCAACCTTTTATTTTTCTATATATTGTAGATGCACTTACACCTAAATAAGCAGCGGCGAGTGGAATGTTATCGTCACAAATTTCTATAGCAGATTCAATAGCACGCTTTTCTATTTGCCATAATGGCTCTATGTCATGTACACCCATTAGTGCACCTGCTTGTGTGGGGTTGTTTGCAGGTAGTGTACTCGTTGTTTTTACAGAAGCGGTAGAGTCAACCCCGAATGAGCTAGGTAGCATATCTAGCTCGATGACTTCGCCTTCATTAATCACAACTGTATTTTCAATTACGTTTTGTAGCTCTCGGATATTTCCTGGCCAGTCATAATTACAAAACAGCTTTTCTACCTCTGGTGAAAAACCTATAAACTGCTTTGCATTACTCTCACTTTTTTGTTTTAAAACATGTCGAGCAAGTAGCAATATATCGTTACCACGCTCTCGCAGTGGCGGTAATTTAACAGGAATAACATTAAGTCTATAGTATAAATCTTCTCTGAATCGCCCTTCAGCAACCTCTACAACAGGGCTACGGTTAGTTGCACAAACAAGCCTGACATTACTGTGTAAAACTTCGCTACTGCCCACACGATTAAATACGCCTGTTTGCAAAAACCGCAGTAATTTAGCTTGCAGGTTTAGCTCCATTTCGCATAATTCGTCTAAAAATAAAGTACCTCCGTTTGCAACTTCTACCGCACCTTTTCTGTCACTTAATGCGCCGCTAAAAGCGCCTTTAACATGGCCAAAAAATTCTGACTCAAATAAGTCCGCAGGTATAGCTGCACAGTTTATCGCGATAAATGGACCTTTACTTCTTGGACTTGCATCATGTAACGTTTGTGCACATACCTCTTTACCTGTGCCGCTTTCGCCAGTAATAAATACGCACGCTTTACTTCGAGCGGCGCTATCTAACAGCCTAAAAACTGTTTGCATCGCTAAAGATTCACCAATAAACCCAGATGCGCTATGAGACTCTTCTTGAGGAGCATTTTGAGGTAATGATTCTTTTTGGGTAGAGGCACTTTCTACCGCGCTAACTAGGCGCTGGCCTGAAAATGGCTTTTCTAAAAAATCGAAGCCACCTAAGCGCATAGCCTCAACGGCCACATCAATAGAACTGTTAGAAGTTATCATCACTACATTAGCTGGGGTAGATTGCTTTTTAACAAACTGAAGAACTTCAAGCCCGCTTATATCTGGTAAACATACATCTTGTACAATTACATCCGGCATAACTTCTTTTATAGCAACTAATGCAGAGTAACCGTCTGTAAAATGTTTACATTCATACCCCGCTTGCTCTAATTGGCTAGCATATAGTGCACCACTAGCAATACTATCTTCTACTACATACACCAACGCTTTTTGTTTGGTTTGATTCATAGCACAGCCTCTTAGGTAATATTTTTTGCCATAAGCTGATACGCATCATGGGTCTTTTCTAAGTTATGCTGAACTATTTGTGCAGCGCTAATATTCTCTTTGGTATTTACAGGAGGTGAATCATGTAGCTGACTTGCAAGGGCGGCGAGCGTCATAGCCCCATAAAGCGCTGCAGAATTTTTAAGGACATGCATTATCTCTTTAATTTTATCTACATTTTTCTCTTCAATAGCAGCGTCTAAGCGTGTAAGCATTTCTTCAAGTTCATTAATAAATAAGTTTACCAACCTAACAAGCGTAAGTGAGCCAACGTCTTGCTCAAGCTGGGCCAAAACATGTGACTGGGTAATACTATTATCGATGTATTCTTCTGGTATTGGCATAAAAGGCCTTTATTTATTATTGTGCTAAACAGCTGTATTTTATGTTTTATACTTTTAGAATAAGTTGTTTTTCGCATTTTGCAAATCAAGACATACCACTTTACACATCATTTAAGCCACGTTGCTGTGCTATTTTCCAAACTACTTGGTCTACCTAATAAATAACCTTGCGCTACATCGCAGCCTAACTGCTCAAGGATTTGTAATTGCTCTCGCTGTTCAATCCCCTCTGCTATCGTTTCTAAGCCTAATCGCTGGGCCATAGCTATAATCGCACTGCATAAAGTAAAGTCTTCATTATTAGTTGCAATTCCATTAATAAAGCTGCGGTCAATTTTCAATCCATCAATGTTAAACTGCCTTAATAAGCCAAGCGAGGCGTAGCCAGTCCCAAAATCATCCAGCCAAACCTTTACACCTTCTTTATTAAATTGCTCGAAGGTTTTAGCAATTTTATGAGGGCTATGGATCAAGGCCGTTTCAGTTAATTCTACTTTTATTGAAGCCGGATCAACATTGTGTTTTTTTAGTAGCTTCATTACCTTAGAAAACACATCACCTTCAATAATTTGTACCGGCGAGATATTTAAAGAAATAGTGATGTCCTCCATCCCTATTTTTTTCATTTTGCTAAAATCATGCAGCGTTTGCTCTAATATCCAATCACCTAAATCGAGTATCATTCCTGACTGTTCTACATGCGGAATAAATTCATCAGGTCCAACAATACCGTAGCGAGGAGACTCGCATCGGACCAAAGACTCAAAGCCCATAAGTTGACCCGAGGTTAACGACACAAGTGGTTGATATACCATTTTAAAGTAATGGTTTTTCATAGAGTGAGCCATTATTTGCTCAAGTTCATGCCACCGAGCCATATTGACCGTATTTATAGACTCTAAGGTATTAAAAGCATTCATGATTTACTCCAAAATTAATGACTCACGAGAACTACTTGTAAATAGCAAATTGCAGACCATATTCGCCCACTAACAAATAAAAATAAAGCCTTTAAAAACAACTAGCTACATAAACAAAAAAACCTAACCTCAATTAGTTACACTTTTTTGCATTTTGCAAATCACCCTGAATTGCAAGTTGATGGCCTAAAGCTAATTTTTAGGTGGGAGTGAATTAATTACAAAAGCCTATTTTTGAGAGGGCATAAAAAAGCTGGCCTAATTGCTTAGAGCCAGCTGAAAAGTAAATACTAAAGGAGAAGTATTAATTAGTTATTCAAACCTTGCGTGTTTTGAATTGCGTTTTGCTGTTCGATATTTTGCGCGAAATTTAACGATTCACTTTCAAGGTCATTGGTATTTGAGGTAGATGAATTGTACTTAGTAGCAAAAATTTCAGTATTCGCTTTATTAACGGGCTCAATTGTCACTGTGCCTCTTAACGCTGTTGTACCTACTATTACTGCTGCAACAATAATAATAGACAGAACCATTAATTCAGGTGTTAATACAAAAGACATCTTTTTTGGTTGCTGTTTTACTTTAGTGTTAGTTTGCATAATGAGTACCTTTAAAATTAATAGCGACTAAATTTGATTACGTATCAGCGATGAAAACGCTTTACTTACCTGTACTATTGCGAAGGTTGTGCCAAAACGACGAAGTTTTTAATTAAAAAATTTAATATATTAAAATTCATATACTTAAGTTTAAATTAAAATAATTAGCTTAAATTTTATTTAATCTTTATTAGTCCGGTTAAAGTGAGGTGTCATTATGGTTTGCAAAATGCAAATCAAATTAAAAAACATACCTAAAAACTAGGTGAGTTTTAGTAATTAGTTAAAAGTAATTAGTTTTTGTGCCGTTTTTTAATTATTTTATCGTTTACATGCCTTTAAATAGAAGAAATACAATTTAAAGAATAATAAATAAGCCCTCTCTAGCATTTTAATAAAAGCGTCATTTTTAAAGCCTTTACCTAATTTATAGCTAAAGAGCCTAAAACCAAGGCTAAGCACTAAAAATGGGTAATAGCAGCTTTATTTTAAAAGCGTCCATATTTCGCTCATACGCTCAAGTTTTGTATGTTTTAAGTTACTTAATTTAGGCAGGTGCTTATCTAATAACGCGTTAAGCTTATTACCAATAATAGGTTTTGCTAAATAGTCATTCATACCCGCTTCAATAAAACGCTCTTTATCGCCATGTATTGCATTTGCAGTTAAAGCAATAATTGGCGTAACTATAGATAACTCCCTTATTTTTTTTGTTGCAGAAATACCATCTAAAATTGGCATTTGTATATCCATAAAAATTAGGTCAACTGTTTGATATTGCACTTTTTCGAGTGCTTCTTGTCCGTTATTTGCTATTTCTACAGAGCAGCCTTGTTGCTCTAAGAGTTGTTTAACGACAATTTGATTGTTTTTATTATCTTCAACTACAAGAACATAAGTACCTTTAAATGGCTGATTAGCCTTTTTTTGCCCGTTGATAGCTGTATCTTTTTTATTCGTAAATATTATATCTAAATGAAACAGTTGTTCGTCTAATATAGAAATAGCACGAGGTAGATGTGAAGGCTTAAAAGGACCATTAACTCTTAACATTCCATCGCTAGGGGCAGCTGCTTTTTGAGTTTTACCAAGCAAATCTATAAACAAAAGACAGGGCTTATTTAGGCAGTCATAACTTTTTAAAAAATGCTCGGCTGCCAATAAATCATCTTTATTAGTAACAACAATAGCGTCCGGTGTAATAATATTTTTGGGTAACGCATTAATATCGCTAAACCCGGTAAAAGCAATCGAGTGACGCGTTAACATATGCTCTATCGCTTGATTTAAAATAGAGTAGCCACTAAATATCCATACTTGCGGCTTTTTGCTTCTAGCCGAAAACCCTTCCCTTTGCACACTGTCGGTTGTATCAATTGAAAGTGGGTAATTTACAATAAACTCACTGCCTTTGTTGAGCTCAGAACTGACCGAAATACTCCCACCAGCTGCATCACATATTTGCTTGCAAATAGCTAACCCTAAACCACTACCACCGTGCTCTCTGGTAATTGAGTTGTCTGACTGAATAAATGGCTTAAACATGCTATCAAGTTTATTTTTAGCTATGCCTATCCCAGTATCTTTAATGCTAAGTTGCAGGGTAAAATTATTATTATCAAATTCTATACATTTTGCTTTTATAATAAGCGAGCCGGTTTGCGTAAATTTAATTGCATTAGAAAGCAGGTTTATAGCAATTTGCCTAATCCGCACATGATCCCCCACTACTTGTGCAGGCACATCGGGGTAAAAATCGAATATTAATTCTAGGCCTTTTTGGACGGCGCTTTCGCTAACAATATCGATTGCTTCTTCTAGACAGGTGTCGAGGCTAAAGGGTTGGTTATCTATAGAGATAGCTTGCGCTTCAAAACGCGAGTAAGTTAAAACATCGTCTAAAATACTAAGCAACGCATCTGAGCTTGTTTTTATCATTTGTGTATAACGTTTTTGCTCAGTAGTTAGCCCAGTGTCGTGCAGAATGTCGGCACACCCTATTACCGCATTAAGCGGCGTACGTATTTCATGGCTAATATTGGCCATAAAACGACTTTTTGATTCGGCTAAGGTTTCTGCTTGGTGCTTAGCATCAAGTAATATTTGCTCTGCCACTACACGCTCTTGAATATCAACAACGGTTGCTGCTATTGATGTTAAGCTGTCGTCGTTATAAGACTTTATTGGTGTTAGGGTCATTTCAACCCAGTTCTCTTCACCTGTAGTCTTAGTAAAACGTACATCAAATCGCTCTATACCACGGTGTCCATTTTGATACCGGTTTAAAACATCCCTAACCTGCTGCGCATCTTCAGTAACTATAAAATCATCAATTGGCAGGCCTATATTTTTGGCTATATCAGTCTGAAAAAAGTCTTGCCACGCTTTATTCATAAACAAAAGTTTACCCTGCTCATCTAACCTTAAAACAATCTCAGGGATATTATCGACCACTGAATGATAGTTGTATTCTATCTCTGCCATTGCTTGTTCGGCTTTAACTCGCTGCGTAATATTTGTTTCAATTGCTATAAAATGCCTAACTTTATCGTTTTCATCTTTTACTGGCGTGGCATCTATTGCAACCCAGTATTCATTGTTATATTTATCGTAATTAACTGTTTCTATTTGAAAAGGCTGACCATTTTTAACCGCTTTAGCCATTAACTGGCGCGACTCTAGGCTGGTTTTAGGCCCTTGCAACAGTTTACCGGGGCTAAGCCCGATGACTTCTTCACATTTATAACTAGTAAGCGTTTCAAAGCTTTTATTAACCCATTCTATTTTGCCAAATTGGTCGGTAATAATAACTAAATTATTTGTGTGGCTGGCGACTAAAGATAAACGCTTTGCGTACTCTTGCTGCTGGGTAAGAAGATATTGAAAATCTTTATGTCTTTGGATGTCGTGTAACGACCCTATAAAGCCACCATTGTCATCACACGCTAGACGAAGCTCAAACCAATTAGCTAAACCATCACTATTATTTATTTTAAGTTCTAAACTGGTATTTGATTCACCATCAAGTACAGAGCATGTATACGCACTAAGTTTTAAAGCATCTTGCTTAGTTAGTAACGATGTTATTTTTTTACCTATTAGCATTGGGGATGTAAAACCGAGCTTACTTTGCCAAGCTTCATTTATGTAACTAAATGCTAAGTTTTTATCGCATTCAAACACGCACTCATCTAGTAATGCTAATAACTTAGATTGCCTGCGCGTATTAGCAGAAAGCTGCTCAATTAACGCGTAATGTACTTGTACTTGAAGCTCATCTTTCTCTTCCATATACGCCTCATTAGTCTATTAGTTCTTGATGGCTACACACTGTGGCGTATAGAGGAAAAACTTCTTCGCAATAAAATGATTGCTCAAATGGTGTTCTACTCGAGGTACAGTCACTTAAAACCGTTACATTAAAGCCAAGTTCAACTGCTGAACGCGCCGTTGAATCTATACAAATTGAGGTAACAGTGCCTGCTAAAACAATATTAGTGATGCCATTTTTATTAAGCACATTTGCAAGCTCTGTATGAGTAAACGCATTTAACCCGCGTTTACCGGGGATTTGCATAATACGTTTGCCATATTTATCAAATTCTTTAATGCCTTGAGCACCATAAGAGTCGGCTTTAAAAGCCCCTACTTCGGCAATCACTTTTAAAATACCAATTGGGTTTTTAAGCTCGCTATAATCTTGTGTAAAGTGAATAGGCGTACTGAGCACTAATGCAAATTTATCTATGTATTTGTCTAGCAGCGCTAACGTGTTATTTACCACGCCGGTTACTCTTGATGACTCTTCAACCACTTGGTATAAAATGCCATCAGGCGAAAAGTAATCATTTTGAAAACCAATGAGCAGCAAAGCTGTTTTTGATAAATCGTTCATAACGTCCTCCTAAACGGGCCTTTAGGCAGCTTGCCAAGGCTTAATAAACTCTTCTAATACAGCTTTTGTTACCGGTTTTTGAAGATAGTGCGTCACCCCTTTTTCGAACAACTTAGCAATTTGTTGCTCCTCAGTAATGCCCGTTAAAATAACTTTTGGCGTGTTATCGTTTGGGGTGTTTTGTTTAATGAGCTGCTGAGCCACATCACTGCCAAACATACCTGGCATACGCTCATCTAACAGCAGTAAATCGAAAGGTTCTTGCTGGGCAATAAGTAAGGCACTTGAGCCATTTTCTGCACAGGTTACTGCGCAGCCAAGCATTTCAAGCATGACTTTGGTCGCAACTTGGCTTGGCAAGCTGTCATCAGCAACCAATACAGATAATTTGCTGTGGGTATTTAAATTATTAACCGCATTTACTAAGTCAGTATCAAAAAACGGCCACGCCAATACAGGTTGAGAAATAGCGTGATGGCTTTGCAGCTCACTGAGCGCATCAAATGCGCAAATTTTTATACTCTGAGACGCCCCATTATTTAAAAAGTTACTCGCAAGTTGCTCTGCAGATAGGTGACGCGCATCTTCAATTTTTAAAGCGTTGGTGTGGTTGCTATCGGCGAGTTTTAAACCATAGTTTTTCGCACTAAAGTTAACTAGGTAATGAATGCTTTGCTCTAAGTCGTCTTTACTATTGGCTGCGCTAATAAACTCTTTGTTTGTATCTACCGATGAAATTGGCTCACGGGTTGCTAGTAAACCGTGTATATCAATGGTGTGCATTTGAGGATTCGAATCTACCCAGTAATTTAAATTAATGCCCTGTAAATTGGCCTCTACTGTTAGCAAAAAATGGCTTTTAGCGGCTTTTAGCGAAGGCAAAATAAACGCTTCACACTGGATAATCATTTGTTCAGGAGACACCTGTAAACAAATATAATTACACTGTAATTTGTTGATGAGTGTAATTGCCACATTTGTGTTGTCTGCTTTGCAAAAGCGGGCAATTACCCCTTGAATAATTTCTAAAACATGGCTGTTATTACTCATCATCGTTCCTAATAAGAATGGCTCTGTAGTTAAATATCAATTTACATGCCACTTGCAGCGTCTTTACTAATACGATGAATTCATTAGATTTAAAAATTACACATCCTTTAAATAAATGCGCTTTTGCAAATTGCAATTCAAAATGCATGGCAAATGAGTAATTAAGCAGTTAACACTAAAACAGAATTAACCAATCGATTTTTTGCGCTTTAAATTATTAATTAATCGTTTAATATGAACCCAACTAAATTGAGGAGAGTATTATGCTTACAGTAATTTTTGGCCGCGAAGGCTGCCCATTTTGTGTACGTGCTAAAGATGTTGCCGAGCAACTATCAAATGAGCGTGATGATTTTAAGTTTCGTTACATCGATATTATCAAAGAAGGCATTAGCAAAGCGGATTTAGAAAAGTCTGCAGGAAAACCATGCCCAACTGTGCCGCAAATTTTTGTAGATCAAACTCACATTGGTGGATTTACTGAATTTGAAGCTTACGCAAAAGAAAATCTAGGCCTATATAAATAACGCTTTGTATATAGCTTGTTAACCAGTTTAAAAAATCAAATATTTAAACTGGTTAAATTTCGACCAACATCAACCACATACAAATTAGTTGTAATTTATACAAGCAATTGCCTCGTATTTCCTATACAATGCGCGCCTCTTTAAATTCGTTGAGGCGTATTAATGTCAGAACCAGTCACGTTTGAATCTCTAAATCTTTCTCCTGCAATTTTAAAGGCAGTTGAAGAGTTGGGTTACAAGACACCATCTGAAATCCAAGCTCAATGTATACCGTTATTGCTAGAAAGAAAGGACGTACTGGGACTAGCACAAACGGGTACAGGTAAAACTGCAGCATTTGCACTGCCGTTACTAAACAATATTGACCCGTCTGTGAAACAGCCACAGATCCTTGTACTCACACCAACACGTGAGCTTGCGATCCAAGTTGCTGAGGCATTTGAACAATATGCAAAAGGTACTCGTGGTGTTGAAGTATTAGCACTGTACGGTGGCCAAAGCTACAGCATTCAATTAAGCGCACTTCGTCGTGGCGCACAAATTATTGTTGCTACTCCGGGTCGATTAATCGATCACATAAACCGTGGCACTATCAAGTTTGATGCTTTACAAGCACTTGTACTTGATGAAGCCGATGAAATGTTACGTATGGGCTTTATCGATGATGTTGAAAACATCATGGAAAAAACACCGCGCGAAAAGCAAACATGTCTTTTCTCTGCGACCATGCCTAAGCAAATTCAAAACATTAGCAGCAAATATATGAATAACCCTGAACAGGTTCATATTTCTGCGCGTAACTCAACTGTATCATCTGTTGAGCAAGTGTTTTGGAATGCACACGTACATAAAAACAAAGCCATTGTTCGTTTCTTAGAAGCAGAGCAATACGAAGGTGCTATTGTTTTCGTACGTACACGTAACGACACAGTGCAACTTGCTGAGTTACTAGAACGCGAAGGTTTCTCTGCTGCGCCACTTAATGGTGACATGAACCAGCAAGCACGTGAACGCACGGTAGATCGCTTAAAAAGCGGTATGCTAAACGTTGTTATTGCAACAGACGTAGCAGCACGTGGTCTTGATGTAGACCGTTTAAGCTTAGTTATCAACTACGACATTCCGCAAGACTCAGAAGCCTACGTTCACCGTATCGGCCGTACAGGTCGTGCTGGACGTACTGGTAAAGCAATTTTATTTGTTAAGCATAACGAACGTTATTTACTTAAAAATATCATTCGTCATACTAAGTCTGAAATTGCACAAGTTGAGCTACCTACAGCTAAAGTAGTTGAAGAAAAACGTATTAATGCGTTAAAAGAAAAGCTTACGCTTGCTCTTGAAAACAAAGACATTACGTTCTTCAATGAAGTTGCTGCTAGCATGGCACAAAAACTAGACTTATCTTTAGAAGACCTAGCGGGTGCATTACTGTGTTTAGCACAGCAACAGTCGCCAATTAAAGTTGAAGAAGTTAAGATTCAACCTCGCAACGAGCGTAATACACGTAACGAGCGTGGCGATCGTAATGACCGTCGTCGTAACGAACGTGGTGACCGCCCTGAGCGTAAACCTCGCGAGCGTAACAGCCGCGATGCAGGCCCTATGGATACTTACCGTATCGAAGTGGGTCGTGAGCACGGTGTACAGGTTAAAAACATTGTTGGCGCGATTGCTAACGAAGCTGATATCTCAAGCAAGTTTATTGGTGACATTCGTCTACACGACAGTCACAGTACGGTACAATTACCGCAAAACATGCCTAAAGATGTACTTGATCACTTCCAAAAAGTGTTTATTTGTAAACGCCCAATGGGTATGACACTAACACAAGATCAAGGCCCAGCTGAGCCACGTGGTGAACGCGCTGAGCGCCCAAGTGGTGATAAAAAGCGTAGCTTTAACAAAGACAACCAACGCGGTGATAAGCGTGGCGGTCCTCGTAAAGAACGTCGCCCTGTGAGCTTCACATCTAACTAAGCTTTATAGCTTACGTTATAAAAAACCTTGCCACGAAAGTGCCAAGGTTTTTTTGTTTTAAAGCCACTGCTTTTGTAAAAAATAAAAACTCTGTAAACTAAGAAAAATTATAATTCACGGACGAATTCACATTGAAAAAGTATTATGACAACTTGCTCTTTGCAGCAATAATAAGCTTTCCAATACTGAGCATTGCCATGCTTATGTTAATGGATTTTACCGATCCGCCATTTATCGAAAATAAAATTTATGAGGCTATTTTTTATATAGCGCTTCCTATTTTTTGCGGGGCATCATTTATCTATCTCCATGTACTTGTAATCAAAAAATATAGACGTTGCAGTGACTATAGAGAGCACCTTAAAGATAGCTTTTCAGATACAAAAATGAAGTTATCATTAATCTTCATCTACCCATTACTCCCTTTGTTAATCTATGCGACTCTCTATTTTTTACTCTCTGCCCCCATTGAGTTATGGGCTTACTACACGCAAGGCGATTATTGGTATAAGGAATATATCCTCACTGATGTACAAGAATGTGGGTCTGATTATGAAGATAGTTGTACTCGTTTATACTTCAAAGACCCTACAACTAACAAAACGCACGACTTTAGATGGTACGACGATAAGTCTACAATAATGAATAACAAAAACGATTATGTGTATATTGTTGGTGAGGCGAGTTTATTTGGCTATACAGTGAGAGAATTAGAAAGGTAATTAACACTACTTTTTACATTGCTGCATTTTTATATAAAAAACCTCACTCCAGTGAGTGAGGTTCATAAATTAAGGTTTAAGTTAAGGTAACGCCGGATAAACGTAACTAGCATCTAACCCTAACGGAATACCGAGTGCCCAATACCCTAGCAAGAAAATACTCCAGCCAATCATAAACGCGATTGAGTAAGGGATCATAAGCGCGATGAGCGTGCCTATACCGGTATCTTTTACGTACTTTTGGCAGTACACCACAACCAATGGGAAATAAGGCATAAGTGGGGTAATAATGTTTGAGCTAGAGTCTCCGATTCTGTAAGCCGCTTGGGTTAAATCGGGTGATATACCTAGCTGCATTAACATTGGTACAAAAATAGGCCCCAGTAATGCCCATTTTGCTGAGCTTGAGCCAACGAACAAGTTTACAAAGCCGGTTAAAAATATAATACCCACAACCGTTACGGCGCTGGGTAACTCCATTGCTTTTAAAAGCTGCGCCCCTTCAATGGCCATTAATGCCCCTAAGTTAGACTTAGAAAACGCAGCAATAAATAACGCACAAAAGAACGCCATTACAATGTAATAAGCCATGCCACTCATCGCGGTACTCATCGCATCTATCATATCTTTTGAGTTTTTAAAGGTACCAACGGTAAAACCATACACGGCACCGGGTATCCAAAATAATAAAAAGATTAAAGGCACGATAGATTGCATCAGGGGCGATCTAAAATTAGTTAGTGAGCCATCAGCACTGCGCATTGCTGAATCGGCAGGAGCGGATACAAACGCAAGTAAAGCAAGTCCTGCAATCATTACGCTACTGGCTATAAAAAAAGCGCGTTTTTCATCACTTTTAGCTTCATCAAACGCGGGTAAGTTTTGGGTGTCTTCATTAAGTGCTGTGTTTTTTAACCGAGGCTCTATTATTTTATCAGTGATATACCAGCCTAATAACACAATAAATAAACTCGAGGCAGAAGTGAACGCCCAGTTATTAAGCGGGTTAATCGACATATCGGGGTTAATAATTTGCGCTGCACTTTGGGTAAAGCTTTGCAGTAATGGGTCTATTCCTGATGGGATAAAGTTAGCGCCAAATCCACCACTCACACCAGCAAATGCGGCTGCAATACCCGCTAATGGGTGTCGCCCTGCGGCAAAGAAAATAACACCCGCTAATGGGATCACTAATACGTAGCCAGCATCGGTTGCTGTATGGCTTACAATAGCTACCAAAATGACTGAAGGGGTTAGCAGTTGCCTTGGGGTAACTTTAAGCATTAGCTTAAGGCCCGTATTGATATAACCCGAGTGCTCAGCCACTCCCACACCTAACATGGCAACCAGTACCACCCCTAGCGGTGCAAAGCCTGTAAAGGTTTTTACCATAGAAGATAAAAACGAGGCGAGTGAGTCGCCCTCTAATAGGTTATTTACAACAATGGCTTGGCCAGTCCGTGGGTCTAACGCGTCAAAGCTCACCCCCGACAGTAGCCACGAGCACAACCAAATAAGTAACATAGCGAATAAGAAAATAATCGCTGGATCGGGAAGTTTGTTACCAACTCGCTCCACAAAGTTTAAAAAACGCGCGATTAACCCTGTAGGTACCGCAGCTTGATTATTATTGTTCATTTAAAGCTCCCAAAATAGGTTTAAGTAACAATATACTATTAATGTGTAACAGTAAATTAACTAATAAATCTATTATGGGCACAAATAGAGCATAAAAAAACGCGGCTCCATTACCGTCGCCGCATTTTTATAATTGTGAACTAAACATTGGTTAAGCGAGGGCTTTCACTTCTTCCCAAAGCCTAACAACCAAGGTTTTATCTTCTTCGTTTAGCTCGCCATTGCGGTATGCTTTTACTAAGCTTTGCTCCACGGTTTCGTTGAGCTCATCAATAGAAATTGTCAGCTCTTCGACTTCTGCATAGCCTACTGCAAGGTCGTAATGTCCGCGCAAGTAACCACCAGCGAACAGCTCATCATCTGTTGCTTTAATTACTAAATCATCAAAGTATTGCTGCGCAGCATCAATATAATTCACTAAACTCATTGTGTTACTTCTCCTGGTTTTCATAACCGACAGCATACATAATATGGTCGTTATAGCCGGTGGTTACTTTAATGTAACCTGTTAATTCATCATCTAAAGCGCTGTCGCCGGTGTCACAAATAAGTGGACGCCCGTTCAACGCGTGTAATTTGGTTTTAGTTGCCACCACAATAATGTTTTCTTTGCCAATGGTGCGAATAAGCTCAGGGCTTAGCTGCTGATTCCCTCGACCAAAAATATGGCCTTGCCCGCCTATTAATGTAATAACTAATTGAGTCGCTTGCCCGTGCGTGTACTCAAGTAGCTGTTTAGCAGTTAAGTCTTGCGCAACTAGGGTTTGATCTTTAATTAAATCTACGCCTAATAAAGTATTATCTAGCCCCATTTCTTGCATTATTGCTTCAACAGTTGAGCCACTACCCATAATGTAATAGGTGTCTTCATCCATTTCGCTCACCACATGCGCTGCAATGTCGGCAAGTACTAATTCGTCTGTTTCTTTACCACCATTTTTAACCGCTTGTACATAACGTACTTCGCTTGGTATTTGCATTTCACCGTAGCGCTTAGCTTTTACGGTGCCTTGCCTAAACGCCTCTTCGTCAATATCCATTACATCGGCATCTGCAAGTGTAACTAGATCGCCTTTTACTAGCATTTCTACTACGCGCCCTGCTGCTTTAGGTGTAATTGCATATACGCCAGAGTGAATTTTACAGCCAGCAGGTATACCCAGCACAGGTACGGTATCTTCTATGGCATGACAAATATTGCGCGCAGTACCATCGCCACCAGCAAACAGGACTAAATCTACGCCCAAATTTTTAAGTAGTTTAGCGCTAGCCTCTGTATCATCGGCGCTTGTTACGGTATTGGCGGTATAAATTACTTCAACATTAAAGCCTAGTGCGCGGGCTGCTTTTTCGCCCATATCGCCATTTACAGTATAAATTGTTAACTGCTCTTTATAGGGTACAAGCACTTCTAGGGCTGCCTGTGTGCGGCTGTTAGCTTTGGCTTGCGCACCCAGCTCAATTGCCTTTGCAGCAGTGTTTTCGCCATCACTGCCTTTTAAAGCAACGCTGCCACCAAGTCCTGCAACAGGGTTAATAATTAAGCCTAACTTAAACTGCATTTTGTAACTCCTGAGGGTGGTGCCAATTAAATTGTTGAGCGGTTAACGGCCACGGTGTTTTATAAAAATCACTTAACGCTTTTAATAATGCATGGGTACGTGCGTTAACTCCCTGCTCTAATAACATTAATACTTGCTGGTGTACTCGCGCCTGAAAGTCAAACCGGCAAGTTTGCTCGCCGTTCAAGTTATCTACCGACACATTAAAATCAAAGCCAGCAGCGGTGCTGAGCAGCCACTCTATGGCTTGTGGTTTTATTTCTACGTTTTCAAATTCAGTTTGCTGGTGTTTATCTCGCCCATCTGGGCAGTACCAATACCCATAATCTTCAAGCTCTCTGCGTTTATTGCCAGCCACTAACCAATGCGCTATTTCATGTAGGGCACTGGCGTAAAAGCCGTGTGCAAATACAATTTGATTAAAACCATGGGTATTATTGGCAGGTAGATAAACAGGCTCATCATCGCCTTTTACTAAGCAAGTGTTATGGCTTTGATAAAAAACACTATCGAAAATAGATATAAGATCGGCTATGTGATGCATAAAAACTGATTAATTCGTCTCGGTTACAGCGCAAAATTAGCGCACTAAAAACGAGACGAATTGTACGGGCTTTTACCTTTAAAGTAAAAGTGATGAGCGAGTTATACCTCTACTCCCGCCTCATCGCACTGCACTATATCGGTTTCTGTAAGTGCTTGGGTTATCCACTTTTGCAAAACAGGGCAACGCATCACAAAATCACAATACTGCTGCGCCGCTGGGGATAAGGTAATCTGATACGTTTTTAAACGAAGTACAATGGGGGCGTACATCGCATCGGCAATACTAAAGTCGCCAAAAAACCATTCATTAGGAAACATATCTTGCTGCTGGGAAAATATCTCATCAATACGTTGAATATCTTTTAGTGCAGCACTTGATAGCGTTACTTTACGTGTAGCTCTTATATTCATCGGCATTTCGTTTCTCAGTGCCATAAAGCCGGCATGCATTTCAGCGCTTAATGCGCGCGCTGTAGCTCGCTGTGTAATATATTTAGGCCACCCTGCTCCCGATAAATGGGCATCGTTAATATATTCACAAATTGCGAGCGAGTCCCACACCTGCAAATCTCCATCAATTAACGCCGGCACTTTTTGAACGTGGAAGTGTTGTTTTAGTTCGTCGTAAAAGTCACTGGTGTCGAGCACAAGCTGGGTTTCGTCAAACGGGACATCAAATTTACTCATTAAATACCATGCGCGTAATGACCAGCTAGAATAGTTTTTATTACCGATAAATAATTGCATTTTGTATATACCAAAGTGAATAGGCTTCCCTACTTTACTAGGTGATTAAACAACCAACAACACTTTGTTTTTTATTCTTAATGCTAAATTTAAAGCCTCTAAAATAAACAGTATTACTATCAATTAGCTAACTGCGCATTTAAATGTTTTTTTAATAAACGGGTATTGCGGGTGTTGGCTTTAAAAAAAGCATCAAATATATCGCCAAAAAATGGAACTAAGCCGCCTACAAAATCAATCAGCATATTAATGATCATCTTCGTTTTTATGCGTTTACTTACGCCCAAACGCTGCGCCTCTACCAGTACATAGCTTGATAAAATAAGCCCTGCGGCATCACCTATAACGGGTATTAAACCAATCACAGCCTCTAAGCCAATATTAAATTTAGTAAAAGGGATACCAATGCTGCTGTCTGTAAGCTTACTAAAGCGCTCTAGCCTTGCTATAGCAGCTTGGGTTTCAAGGTGTGTGTTATCGTGCTTATTATCGTTCATGATTACTCTCCTCCTTAAAACAGTATATAGCGCAAACTTGAACAACCCCTGAAAGGCTTAAAAGCAAATTACAGGCACAAAAAAACGCGGTACTCCGCGCTTTTTTAAAATATTAACGGTTAAACAGAGCCATTAATTGGTCTATGTTCGTGGTTAACATGTGGGTTTTGCCCGCGCTGGCGCAGTAAATGGTCCATTAAGGTAATGGCCATCATTGCCTCAGCAATAGGAATTGCACGAATACCAACACACGGATCGTGGCGCCCTTTGGTGATCATCTCTACTGCTTCGTTTTCAGTATTAATACTTTTACCTGGAATAGTGATACTTGATGTAGGCTTAAGCGCAATAGAGGCAATAATATCTTGCCCTGTAGAAATACCAGCAAGTACGCCACCCGCGTGGTTTGAGGTAAAGCCTTCTGGGGTTAACTCATCACGATGCTCTGAGCCTTTTTGCTCTACCACATCAAAGCCATCGCCAATTTCTACACCTTTAACGGCATTAATGCTCATTAGTGAATGCGCAATTTCAGCATCTAGCCTATCAAATACAGGCTCGCCTAATCCTACCGGTACGTTGCTAGCCACTACTTTTACTTTAGCGCCCACTGAGTCACCTTGCTTTTTAAGGTCTCGCATGTACTCATCAAGCGCTTCTAGCTTACTTGCATCAGGGAAAAAGAATAGGTTGTTTTCAACTTCATCCCAATCGTAGCTTTCAGCTTTTATTGGCCCAAGTTGGCTTAAACATGCTTTTACTTCAATACCATGAAACTGCTTTAAGTATTTTTTAGCAATTGCGCCTGCCGCTACACGAATTGCGGTTTCACGCGCAGAAGAACGACCACCGCCGCGATAATCGCGCAGGCCGTATTTGTGCCAGTAAGTGTAATCGCCATGACCTGGGCGAAACACATCTTTAATTTTACCGTAGTCTTTTGAGCGCTGATCGGTATTTTCGATAAGTAAACCAATGCTTGTGCCTGTGGTTTTACCTTCAAAAACGCCTGAAAGAATTTTTATCTGATCGTCTTCTCGGCGCTGCGTTGTATAGCGGCTTTGCCCTGGTTTACGACGGTCTAAATCAATTTGTAAGTCAGCCTCTGTGATCTCAAGGCCTGCGGGAGTACCATCTACAACACCGCCTAGGGCAACGCCGTGGCTCTCACCAAAGGTGGACACTTTAAACAACTGCCCTATGCTATTACCTGCCATTAACTTTCCTCATTCCTAATGACTACAAAAGTTGCCGAGCATACGCTCGGCCTAAAATTTATTTTGCAAAATACGTATCAAGCTGCGCTTTGCTTATTACAAATACACCTAAGCCGCCTTGCTCAAACTCAACCCACTCAAATGGTGCGCCCGGATACAAAGCATCCATATGTACCATAGAGTTACCAACTTCTACAAATAACAAACCGTTA
Source organism: Pseudoalteromonas sp. Xi13 (assembly GCF_003952205.1). NCBI lineage: Bacteria > Pseudomonadati > Pseudomonadota > Gammaproteobacteria > Alteromonadales > Pseudoalteromonadaceae > Pseudoalteromonas > Pseudoalteromonas sp. Xi13. The sequence goes on along the minus strand of NZ_CP034439.1, from coordinate 1,146,186 downwards.
TCAGTTAGATGATTGCTAGCATGCTCTAAAATAGTACGGGTAACGTCTAAGCCATCATGCCCAGATGCTAAACCAAGCTCAGGCTCATGATGAAATTCTCGTGGTAAATCAGCCATGTCCTCAGCATCAACATACGGTGGGTTGGCTACTATTAGGTCATACTTTTGCCCTGGTACACCACTAAATACATCTGACTGAATAGGCAGTACGCGGTCACTTAGCATATAGTCGTTTATGTTTATATCTGCTACTTCAAGCGCTTCATACGAAATATCAACCGCATCTACTTGCGCCGTTTCAAACGCCTGAGCAAGCGCAATAGCAATACAAGCAGAGCCTGTGCATAAATCTAAAATACGGTTAACGCTTTGCGGCTGCTCAAGCCACGGTGAAAACTTATTAGCAATAAGTTCAGCAAACGGCGAGCGCGGAATAAGCACACGCTCATCAACATAAAATGGCATGCCCGCAAACCAAGCAATGTTTGTTAAATAAGGAACCGGCGTGCAGTCATTTATACGCTCTGCGATTAACCCTGCTAGGCGGTTTTTTTCTGTGCTTGTTAACCGCGCATGCATTAACTCTTTGGGGGCATCAATAGGTAAACTTAGCGCAGGAAGTAATAAGCTAACTGCTTCATCCCACGCGTTATCTGTGCCATGTCCAAAAAATATTCCACTACTTGCAAATTGGCTTGTAGTCCAGCGTAACCAGTCATGTAACGTTGACAGTTCTGCAACAGCTTCATCAAGTGTTGCTTCTTCTATTTGTAAATCACTCATATTTTTTACCTGTTTTAGCTAACTGACTGTTTTGAGTCTTTGCGACGATTGCATTGCCTAACTGTGCTGAGCAAATTACAATTGCCCCTCACCTTTATATTGTACCGCCTTTTGCGCTGCGTTTTTACGTTTTTTTGTTTAGGTAAAATTTATGAAAAAAGACATCTCATCACAATCGTCCCTAAGCAATGACGACATTGACCTTTTTCGCCAAACAATTACAGGCGCTAAGGTGTTTAAACAAGATACCCATAGGTTTGATACAAAACCTAAGGTGTCACAAGCGAAGCAATTTGCCCAGCAAAAAAAGCAGGTTGAGTCTGAATTTTTCTTCTCTGACGAATATATTCCCGATATAGACACAAATAGTACCATTAATTACGTGCAAAATGGCCACGACTCTTTTTTAGCAAAACAGTTGCGACGCGGCGACTTTGCGCCCGATTTAACACTCGACCTGCACGGGCTTAATAAAGAACGTGCAAAAGATGAACTTGCGGGGCTTATTCACGAGTGCAAAAAACAGCATTATTACTGCGCGTGCATAGTGCATGGCATTGGCGAGCGTGTTTTAAAACACAAAGTACCGCAGTATTTGGTGCAGCACCCCGATGTAATTGCCATGCACCAAGCACCGCTAGAGTATGGCGGGCGCGGTGCCGTGCTGATTTTAATTGATTTACCACAAAGCGATGAGTTTAGACGCTAATTAAAGGAAGAATACGTGCAAATTTTTTCGATTATTTTTCCCTTAATTTTTATTGTCGCACTGGGCTACACCTGTTGTTATTTTAAATTTTTTAATCAGCAGCATATTGCCGGCTTAAGTAAATTTACTTTTTATGTGAGCTTACCCGCCTTTTTGATGCTCAATATGTCGCAAATAAATTTGCATCAAAGTATTAGCCTCGAAGCATTTTTAAGCTTTTATATTCCTGTATTAGCGGTATTTGCTTTGGGCATACTTATTGATAGGTACTATTTAACTAAACAAGCCAATGCTGGAAATTATCAACAGCATAGTGTGTTTGGTCTTGCCGGTAGTTATTCAAATATGGTGTTAGTGGGTATACCCATTGTTATTGCTTCACTTGGCAAAGACATGATTGCTATCGCCTTTATGATCATCACATTTCATAGCACGCTGCTTTTTGCGTTAACTTATTTAATAGGCGCGAAAGGAAACACAGCTGACTTCTCGTGGGCAAAATTTGCTAAAAACATGGTCCTTAACCCTATAGTGTTAAGTATTGGCTGTGGATTACTTTTTAATGTGTCGGGAATTACATTATTTGCTAATTTAGCCAATGCCTTAGAGCTAATCGCCAGCCCTGCTATTGCATGTGCTTTATTTGTGTTAGGCGCTAATTTGGTGTTTTATAAGGTGGCAGCAAATTGGCAGCCGGCCCTTATTTCTTCACTGTTAAAAATACTGATTTTGCCTGCTGCTGTGTGTGTAGCAGCTACGTGGGTGTTTGTACTAGATACGCAAATTCGTAACGTACTGGTATTGCTGAGCGCCTCGCCTGTTGGCGTTAATGCGTATTTAATTGCAAGCCAATTAAATACGCATCAAGTTACGCTCGCCGGTGCAGTGGTGCTTTCAACGGTGCTTAGTGTTGTAAGCTTTTCGTTTTGGCTTGCTGTGCTTTTATAAAATCGCTTATTTAAGTGCGGCCACTACCGAAATTTCGACCAATAGCGCATCGCGCGCCATTTTAGCTTCAACACAGGCGCGTGCTGGTGCATAACCTTCTGGCACCCATGCATCCCATACTGCATTCATATCGGCAAAATATTCCATGCTCTTAACGTAAATAGTTGCGCTTAGCATATGCTTTTTAGAACTCCCCGCCTGCTCAAGTAAGGCCTCTACTTTGTCGAGCATAGTTTGCGTTTGCTCTGTAATGTTTTGCTCTGCATCGCTGCATACTTGTCCGCATAAATAAACGGTTCCATTATGTTTAACTATACGGCTCATGCGCGCACCCGTTTCAAGGCGTTCTATACTCATTGTTATCTCTTTTCTCTATATATTTGCAGGCGCATTAATATTTACATATTCACTGCGCTGTGAGGTTTCATCATACTGAATTACAGCAACCGCTGCGGTGTTAAAAATAGGCATATTACCCGGGCTGAGCTGATCAACTATATAGCTCACAATAGGCATATGGGCGACCACTAACCAGGTATTACACTGAGGATGCATAGCAATAAGTGTTTCTAAATAATCAGCTGCTATTTGTGGCTTTCCCTCGGGGATTATGTCGCTACAGGTTTCACTAAATTTAAATACATTGTTTTTTTCAACTTCTTTAGCCGTTTGCTGCGCGCGCGAGTAAGGACTTACCAATAACGCATCAACAGAAAAGTGTTTGTGTAGCCATAAGCCCATTTTTTCTGCTTCTGCATGGCCTTTCGGTGTTAGGTTTCTTGCTGCGTCGTTAGCTTGCATCGGTGTCGCTTCGCCGTGGCGCATAATTAAGATTGTTTTCATAAAAAATCAACCGATTAATGAATATAAAACAGTAGCCAGTTTGCCCATTTGTCCGCTATATTAACTATTATTCCAAAGAATAATTCTCTCATGATATTCAGGTAAATCTTTTCGCTATTTTTTCGCTGTCCTGAAGCTATCATCTGTTGTTAACAAGTAAACGTCTAGTTTCAGGAGCATCATTTGAATATCAGCCGCAATGATAACAGAGCATACCGCGCCATTACACTCGACAATGGGCTAAAAGTATTATTAGTGCAAGATAAAGATTCAACTAAAGCCGCTGCTTCTATGGCGGTTAACGCTGGCCATTTTGATGACCCCCTTGACAGGCAAGGCCTTGCACACTTTTTAGAGCATATGCTTTTTTTAGGTACCGACCAATACCCTGATTCTGGAAGCTTTAATAATTTTGTGTCTCAATCGGGTGGTAATACCAACGCCTGGACCGGCACTGAGCACACCTGCTATTACTTTGATATTAATAATCAAGCCATTGAAAAAGCACTTGCGCAATTTAGCCGTTTTTTTATTGCCCCATTATTAAACCCAGCGGAAACCGAAAAAGAACGTAATGCCATAGAGGCTGAGTTTAAATTAAAAATAAAAGATGATGGGCGTCGTATTTATCAGGCTCATAAAGAAACCGTAAACCCAGCTCACCCCTTTGCTAAATTTTCGGTGGGTAATTTACATACCCTCGCCGATAGAGATCGCTGCATAAGTGACGAGTTAAGAGATTTTTTTAATAAGCACTATCAAGCGCAGTGGATGACACTGGTAATTTGTGCCAACGAACCGCTTGATACACTTGCTCAGTGGACGCATCATTATTTTAGTGGCATTAACGGCCATAAAGGTGCGCTTAAAGCCCCTATTGAGGAGCCATTATATCGCGCGCAAGATATTGGCAAAGTACTGCACATTGAACCACACAAGCACATGCAAAAACTCATTATTAGTTTTGCTATGCCAAATATCGATGACTTTTATCGCCACAAAACCGTCAGCTTTATAGCCCATTTACTAGGCTACGAAGGCGCAGGCTCGTTGTACTCTATTTTAAAAGAACAAGGGTGGATTAACGCACTTTCTGCCGGCGGCGGTATAAATGGCAGTAACTTTAAAGATTTTAACATTAGCATGGCGCTTACCGATGAAGGCATTGAATACTTTGAAGACATAATAGAAATTGTGTTTGAGTATATTTGTCTAATCAACGATAACACCGACAAACTACCGCGCCTGTATCAAGATAAAAAAAACCTGTTACAAATTGCGTTTGATAACCAAGAAAAATCGCGCTTAATAGATTGGGTAAGTAACCTAAGCATTAATATGCAGCACTACGACGAAGCTAACTATGTGCAAGGCGATTACTTAATGGAGGGCTTTAATAAAGCCACTCACGAAATGGCGATGCAATGGCTTACCCCACATAATATGCGCTTAGTACTTATTCATCCAGGCGTAGAGGCAGAGCACACCACCGCGTGGTACAACACCCCTTACAAAGTTGAGCCAATTTCGCCGCATTGGCTGGAGTCGCTTGCGCATATAAATAAACCGCTGAGCACTATGCTGCTGCCCACAGCAAACCCCTATTTAACAAAAGAAGTGGTGTTATACGAAGTCGAAAAACCACAAACCAAGCCTTTACTGTTAGTTAAAGAGCCAGGGTTTGACTTTTGGTTTAAACAAGACAACACCTTTAGAGTGGCCAAAGGTCATTTTTATTTAGCAATGGACTCTCACTTTGCAGTAAAAGATGTAAAGCACATGGCATTAACGCGCCTTTTTAGTGACTTATTTATGGACAGTGTTGGCGAGCAGTTTTACCCCGCAGAATTGGCAGGTTTAAGTTATCATTTAACCTCTCATCAAGGCGGGCTTACGTTGCACACCGCTGGGCTATCGACTAGTCAGCTAGAGTTGGTGGAGCAATTACTTGATGCGCTATTTAATGTTGATATTTGCGCACGCCGCTTTGCCGAATACAAAAAGCAATTGGTAAGGCACTGGCGCAACAGCAACCAAAATAAACCCGTGAGTGAATTATTTAGCGTGTTAGGTGCCAAAATAATGCCATGGAACCCACAACCCGACGAGTTAGCCACTGCACTTAAAAATACATGTTTTCAGCAATTTAACGAATTTAGAGCCGATTTTTTTAAAGCCTTACATGTTGAGTCGTTTTTACACGGTAATTGGCAACAAACAGACGCGAAGGTATTTCATAAAAAAGTGGCAGAGCATTTAAAAAACGCCACGGCTATTGAAGATTTAACACGCCCGCTGCACGAGATAGACCAAGTGACTCGCTGCGAACTTGAACTGCCATGCAGTGATAACGCCATGGTCATTTACTACCAGGCACAAACTGCAGAAGTGGATGAAAAAGTTAAATTAATGGCACTTAATCATATAATTAACCAAGACTATTTTAACGCGCTGAGAACCACACAACAGCTAGGTTACTTAGTTGGCTCTGGCTATGCACCATTTAACACCCGCGCCGGTATTGCTTTTTATATTCAATCACCAAAATTTGAAGCTCAGACTCTACTGCACAGGCATAATCATTTTGTAAGCCAGTTTATTGCTAACCTAGACTCCCTAGATGAGACAACATGGCAGCAGCATAAACAAGGTTTGACAACTCATATTGCTGAAAAAGATAAAAACTTACGGTTACGCTCACAGCGCTTTTGGCTTGCAATAGGCAATAAAGATCATGACTTTCATATGCAAAAACGCCTGCTAGAGGCACTGCACGCCCTCAGCCTAGAAGAAATGAAAAGCTATGCCATAGCTACTTTTTCAAAAGATAGGCCAAGGTATGAGTTATTAAGTAGCGCAAAAGTAAATAAATCGCAAAAAATGCCGCTTTGCTCGCAATCTCTTTGACTCTGCAAGTAGCATGATTTAAATTATCATTTGTTAATTAGTAGTAATAAAACAAATGATAAAAATAACAACAATAAAATGTGGTTTTTACTGGTTGCTGCTAAGCCTAGCACCCGCAGCGGTTGCCTTTGAACACGCCTTTAATATAAATACCAACACCGTTTTAATTATTGCCAGTGCCCTACTTGCGCTGGCTTTGCCATACCTATTATTTGTAATTTATAAATTAAAGCGCTCTCGGTTACAGCACAGCCTCTCAGAAAAGCGCTTAAAAAGCACGGTTGAAGGCAGTGGCGATACGCTTTGGGATTGGAATATAAAAACTGGCGAAGTTATTCGTATTAACGATAAATACATGATGGATTCAACAACGTTAATGGGTTTTCCGCCAAATAAAAGCTTGATCCACCCACACGATATTGCCTCAGTAGAGCATTTATTAAAAAAACACTTTGCTCAAAAGTCCGCTTTTTTTGAAGCCACTTACCGTATTAAAGACACCTTTGGCCACTGGCACTGGGTATTAGACCGCGGAAAAATAATAGAAAAAGATGCCAACTTAGCGCCACTGAGAATGACCGGCACAGTGCGCGATATTTCAGTGTTAAAATCAACACAAGAGCGCCTCAATTTATTTGCTAAGTGTGTAGAATCACTCACTGATGCACTTGCTATATATGATAAAAACTTTAACTTAGTTGATATTAACCCCAGCTTTTTAACGCTTTTTGGTGGCGTTAGAGAGCAATATCTCAAAAAGCCTTTTAATTTACCTGGTTACGATAAAAGCTACACAGAAAACATTAAAAATATAGTGCGAGAGCGGGAGCGAATTCAACAAGAGGTAAAACTGCGCAATAGTGAGCGAGTGTTACTGCCAATAGAGATTTCTATTGATGAGATAAAAAACGAACAACACCAAATAACAAACTATGTAGTGGTTTATTCAGATTTAACCGAACGTAAAAATGCACAATCGCAACTGCATAATTTATCAAATAGAGACCGTACGACCAGCTTACCTAACAGAAATTTATTTTTTACCGACCTACAAAAGCTAGTAAAACAAAATACCCACCATGCCCTTTTGGTATTTGATTTAGATAACTTTAAAAAGATTAATGATTCATTAGGCCACCAGCTAGGCGACAGCCTATTAGCAAAACTGGCTATGCGATTAAATAAATTAACTCGAGAGAATGATGTTTTTTACCGCCTAGGGGGTGATGAATTTGCCTTAGTTATGGCAGATACTAATGATATTCATGTTATTACTCGCATGGCAAAGCAATTTTTAGCTGCAATTGCGACCCCATTTAAAATGGCAGGCCACGAGCTCGCTATTACCTCAAGCGTAGGCATAGTGTTATTCCCTGAAGATGGCAGTACGCCAGAGCTACTATTAAAAAACGCTGATACCGCAATGTATCATGCTAAAAAGAAAGGTAATAGTTACCTGTTTTTTAACGACACCATGAACCGCCAAGCGGTTAAACGCTTACAAATAGAAAACCTAATGCGCTTTGGTCTAAAAGAAAACCATTTTGAAGTGTATTACCAACCAAAAATGAATATTCGCACAGGTAAACTTACCGGAATGGAAGCATTAGTGCGCTTTATAACCCCTAAAAAAGGCGTTATTAGCCCCGGTGTATTTATTCCTATTGCAGAGGAAACCGGGCAAATAATAGAAATTGGTGAAGTGGTTTTAAACAAAGCGTGTCGCGATGTAAAACAATGGCTAGACGATGGGCTATTTAGCGGCCGCGTTGCAGTTAACTTATCGGCTAAGCAGTTTAGCTTGCCAGATTTAACGACCCGTATTGACGTGATATTACAAAAAAACGAGCTACCTTCTTACTTTTTAGAGCTGGAAATTACCGAAGGCACGGTAATGGACGACCCACAAGAAGCCATTGCAATTATGCGATCGCTAAGTGCGCGTGGTATTCATTTAGCCATGGACGATTTTGGTACAGGTTATTCATCTTTAGCGTACTTAAAACAATTTCCGCTGAATACCTTAAAAGTAGATAAAGCATTTATTGATGACATGAAAACCGAACGAGGCCGCAACATGGTTGACTCTATCGTGACGATTGCGCAAAACCTCGACTTACATGTGGTTGCTGAAGGTGTGGAGCAAGCAAGCCAAATTGACATACTTAAAACGCTAAATTGTGAAACCGTACAAGGCTACTTCTATTCAAAACCGCTTTCAAAAGATGAATTTACGGCCTTTTTAAAACAGCAACAAAGCAACTCTACGCCAAGCCTTATTAGTGCTAATAAACATTTAGCGCAAATAAGGTAATGTTACGGGCGCCATATACACGCACCAGCTCCTACGTTGCGTATAAAAGCACGCCTGTAATGCAAACCAAATAAGCACCATGCGCCAGGGCCGATTAGTGCCCCTAATAAAATCCACCGTTTAATTGGCATACCTTTTTTAAGCGCTTGAACGTAAATGGCCAAAGCACATAGAGCGTTAATAAAAACGAAAAGCAAACATCACCCCAACTGAGCTCAAAACAACGCTGCGCATTTTAACGGCAAATAACACACTTTTAAAGCAGCAGGCTTGATAAGCCAATGAGTCGCCATTTTAGCTATCAGCGCATATAAATTAAGTATTGATGCAGATTACTATTCCCTAGTTTAAAAATTTAGCCATAAAAAAAGCCGGCATAGCGCCAGCTTTATTGTATAGCTTGGGTTACTTTTCAGCGCGGCCCATAAATTTGTGCTCAACCGTATTAATACGGATACGGTCGCCCGTAGATATATGCTCAGGCACCGAAATGGTTAAACCCGTGCTCAGGCGTGCAGGCTTAGAGCGTGCACTGGCAGAAGCGCCTTTGATTGAAGGGTCTGTTTCTTCAACAACCAGCTCTACGCTTGATGGCAAATCTAAACCTACAGGCGAGCCATCAATCACAATAACGTGTACGCCTTGCGTTTCTTCGTTAACGAACTGAATTTCTTCTGCTATCGCCTCTTTGTTTAAGTTATACGGCGTGTAGTCTTCATTATCCATAAACACGTATTCATCGCCATCAATGTAAGAAAGCATTGCTTCGCGGCGAGTTAAATCTGCTAAGGTTAGCATGTCGCTGTCTTTGAAGGTTTCGTCTACTTTTGCACCTGTTACTACATCGTATAAGCGCATACGGTACAAACTACCGCCTGCACGGCCTTGTGGTACTGAACGTACAATATCTTTAACTACCAACACGCGATTATTATACTCAATCGCGGTTCCTTTTTTAACTTCACTCGCCTTTGGCATGGGGGTTTTCCTATTATTTTTTTGATTGCCAGAAACATACCACGAACTGGGTATTGTTCAACTAAAAATACGTTAATTTGGGGCTGCATTTGATATAGACTTGCAAATTTTTAATTTAAAACTAAATACCTATAATCAAAAGCGAAAAAAACTGCTATGGTATCTCTACCGAGTATGACTTCAAGGATTGGATCATGGACCAAAACACAGTACATGAGTATTTAGTAAAGAAGCCCTTGGTGCAAGTGACAAAACCATTTGCTCAAGAGGTTGATGTTTATAAAGTAAATCATAAAATGTTTGCCACCCTTGCCTTAGGTAATGATGGAGACGTTAATGATGATGGAGATCCTATTTGGTGGCTTAATTTAAAGTGCGATCCCGATGAAGCACTTAAATTGCGTGATATTTTTCCTGCGGTGATCCCTGGCTATCATATGAACAAGCGGCTTTGGAATACGGTGATATTAGATGGCTCTATTCCACAAGGCGAAATTGAAAGAATGATCGATAATTCGTTCAAATTAGTTGTTGAGAATATGCCAGAAAAAGACCGTAAAGCAATTGAAGCACATCTATAGAAACCACCATCACGGGCTAGCTTGCTAGCCCTATTTGCTACAATTTTAATGTGTATATCAAATCATCATAACGTGTATTATTAATAGTGTGCGCTTGCGTATTAATGCCAGTTAACGTTAATCCACACTTTTGTAATACCTTTTCAGACCCTATATTCCCCTTTGTAACCACGGCTTTAAACTGTGTAATACCGCATTGTTGCCATGCCCACTCAATCACGGCACGCAATGACTCACTGGCAAAGCCTTGATTAAAATACGCGGGTAAAAACAAATAGCCTAGCTCAGCTTGCTCAAGTTCATATGTAAACCCCGTCACACCCATGGGCTCATTTGAATGCTTATCAAATACCACAAGGCAAAGTGGATGAGTAGAAGTGCTATCCCAACTTTTTAAACGTTGTTCAAACCTGCTGCGTACAAACGCTTCGCTGGGCATATCGTAGCAATAACGGATCACGGTAGGATTTTGATGTAACTGCAAAAATAATGGCCAATCACTGCTTTGAAGCGGGCGCATTGCCAATCGTGCTGTAAACAACTGCATAATGGTTTACCTCTTATCTGCTTAGCTGCAAAATAAGCTAACATACTTTATAGCAAGCCACTTAATTATAAGACTTATTTGAGGGTAAAAACCTGTCGATAACTAGATAAAAACTGGCAATTTAGGTTTTATAAATGCACGTTTTTAACACAGGTAGCGACACGTTTAGCCCCGCAGAATGATTAAGTATTATTGCGCCCTAGAATTCTATATTTACAAATAGCAGATATAAAAAAACCGCATATAATGCGGTTTTTTTAATCAAGCTGTTTACGAGTCTTGCTTTGGTGAGTCAACGCTCTCTTCTTGAGGTTGCTCATCAGCAGGTTCTGCTTCTATTGCTTGTTCAGCAACAGGTGCTGGGCTTGGCTCATCTGCAACAGGCTGCGTTTGATAAAACTTAGCGCCTGATTCAGCCATACTTACTAACGTGTCGCATGGGGCAAAATTTGCATTGCTATTAGCTAATGTAGACATTTCAGAGCTAACCTTGCTGGCACCCAATTTATCCATATAGCTAAACGGTCCACCTAAAAATGGTGGGAAGCCAATACCAAATATAGCGCCAATGTCGCCATCACGTGGGCTGGCAATAATGCCATCGTCTAAACAACGCACGGCTTCGTTAAGCATTTGTGATACACAACGCTTAGCAATTTCGCTTTTATTTAAACGCGGTGCAGGGGTTACACCTAATAGCTCATACACTGACTCGTCAACTTTTTTGCTCTTTTTATCGTACTCATAAAAACCACGACCCGTTTTACGGCCTAGGCGTTTTGAATCAATCATACGAGAAAATGCATCTGGCGCTTTAAAACGCTCGCCTAATTCTTTTTCAAGAATTGGGGCAATTTTAGAGCCTATATCAATCCCTACTTCATCAAGTAAAGCAAGCGGCCCAACTGGGAAACCAAACTCTACAAGGGCTGCATCAATTTTTTCAATTGGCTCACCGGCAAGCATTAAATTAGCTGCTTCATTTACATAAGGCGCTAAAATACGGTTTACGTAAAAACCTGCCATGTCTTTTACCACAATAGGCGTTTTACCTTGCTTACGTGCAAAGTTAACTACGCGCGCAATAGTCTCTTGAGAAGTCCCTTCGTGCGGAATAATCTCCACTAATGGCATTTTTTCAACTGGCGAGAAGTAATGCAGGCCTATCACGTTTTCAGGGCGCTGTGCCTGTGCTGCAATTTGTGAAATAGGCAGTGATGACGTGTTACTTGCAAAAATAGTATTGCTTTGGCATTGCTGCTCTATATCGGCAACCATACCTTGCTTTAAGGCTAAATCTTCAAATACAGCTTCTACTACTAAATCAATGTGTTTAAAGCCACTGTAGTTTGTAGTGCCGGTAATACGGTTCATTGTTAACTGCATATCAGCTTTAGACATAATGCGGCGTTTAAGGCGCTTATCTAAAATTTTGTAGGTGTAGTTCATGGCATTACTAATGCCCTGCTCTGCTACATCTTTAATACGTACAGGTACTTTGGCTTTTACTGCGCTTACATGCGCAATACCGGCACCCATTAGGCCGCCACCTAAAACAGCGGTTTTACTAATTGCTGGCGCATCGTCGTTGCGCCACTCTTTTTTCATTTCAGTAGTTGCAAAGAAAATACCGCGAAGCGCTTTAGATTCATCACTCATTACAAGTGTTGCAAAGCTTTCAGCTTCTGTTTTATACGCTTTTAATTTATCCAGCTCTACACTTGCACGCACAGCCTTAATAATTGCAAGCGGTGCAGGGTAATGTCCGCCGGTTTTTTTAAGGACGTTTTCTTTGGCTTTTTTAAAGATAAAGTTGCGGCCAAACGGGTTTGACTCTAATAATTTGCTTACTTTATCAAGCTTTGGCTCTTTATCTGCTGGCTTTTTCTTAGCCGCAAATTCTTTAGCGACTTTTAGTAATACGCTTTGTGGTACTACATCATCTAATACGCCTGCTTTTTTAGCTTGCTTAGGGCGAATCTGCTTGCCTGTTAGCATCCATTCGAGTGCTTTTTGAATGCCTACAATTTTAGTTAAACGCTGCGTACCACCGCCACCTGGTAATAAACCAAGTTGTACTTCAGGCAGGCCTACTTTAGTCATATCGCTATCTGTGCCTATGCGGTAATCACACGCTAAAGCAAACTCTAAACCACCACCAAGCGCAGCACCATGTATTGCACTTACTGTTGTATAAGGTAGTTTTGTCATATCAAAAAAGGCTTGATGACAAAGTTCACTAATTGCTAACGCATCTTCACGCTTTTGCACGCTATCAAGCATTTTTACATCAGCACCCGCGATAAAGTTATCGCTTTTACCACTTATAAATACCATCCCCTTTACTGACTCTTGTTTGGCTTGTTCAAGTAAAGCTTTTAAGTCATCAGCGAATGAGTCGCGCAGGGTGTTCATTTTCTCACCCGGCACATCAATGGTTACTACGGCAATTTTGTTTTCATCTACCGTTAAATTAAATACTGAATCTGTCATTACGCGCTCTCCAATACAAAGGCTGCACCTAAACCACCAGCAGCACACGCTGTTGTTAATGCTAAACCGCCACCACGACGTTTAAGCTCGTGTAAGCTTTGCGTAATTAAGCGAGCACCGGTTGCAGCAAATGGGTGACCATATGCCAGTGAGCCGCCGTTAACGTTAAACTTATCCATGTTAATTTCGCCAATTGCTTTGCTACGACCAAGTTGCTCTTGCGCAAACTTATCTGATGCAAACATTTTCATATTGGCAAGTGTTTGCGATGCAAAAGCTTCGTGCATTTCAATTAAATCTAAATCAGCAAGTGTAATTCCTGCTCTATCAAGTGCGATAGGCGTTGAATGCGCTGGGCCCATTAGCATGTCTTTTTCTACACCAATTGCCGAAAACGCAAAGCTACGTACATAACCTAAAATTTCGTAGCCTAGTGCTTTTGCTTTGCTTTCGCTCATCATCAGTACGGCAGCTGCACCATCGGTTAATGGTGTTGCATTTGCAGCGGTAACCGAGCCATGTTGGCGGTCAAATACCGGCTTAAGCTTAGCGTAGCCTTCAACTGTAGAATTTTTACGAATGTTATTATCTTCTTCAATAAAGCTTTTATATGGCGGTAAGTGCGCCGTCATTACTTCATCTTTTAACTTGCCATCGGCCCATGCTTGGGTTGCAAGTGAATGCGAGCGATGCGCTAGTGCATCTTGATCTTCACGGCTTATATTATGTGTTTTAGCCATTTGCTCAGCAGTTTGCCCCATTGAAAGGCCTGTTGAGTACTCAGCAACCGCAGGCGGTACTGGTAATAAATCTTTTAAACGCAGTTTTGAGAATATTTGTAAACGCTGGCCTAAGGTACGCGCTTTGTTTAAATCAACTAAGCTACCTGCCAATTTTTTACTTACGCCAATAGGTAATACTGAAGATGAGTCGGCGCCACCGGCAATACCTACATTTACAGAGCCTGCCATAATAGATTCAGCTACATTAGCAATGGCCTGAAAGCTGGTAGCACATGCGCGCGATACTGAATACGCGTCTACGCCTACTGGCATACCCGTACCTAAAACAATTTCACGTGCAATATTTGGCGCTTCTGGCATTTGTACTACTTGACCAAATACAAGTTGATCGATTTCTGACTTGTCGAAATTTAATCGTTCAAGCATTTCGTTAACCACCAACTTACCCATATCAAGGGCTGGTACATGGTGAAACGCTGTTGCTTGTTTTGCAAAAGGAGTACGTAAGCCGCTAACGATGGCAATACGGTCGCCTTTTGGTGTTTTTAGTATGTTTTGCTCAGACATTTATGCTCTCCCGCTGACAGGTCTGACCTGTTTGTTTTCCTCGATTCTAAACAACCCGTGTGCTAAAGCCAATAGATAAACACAAATTTATACAAAAGCACTAAAGGTAGATATATACATAGTGCTTAATATTGACTACCACAATAGGCTTTTTTACGCGTTTTTACAAAGTTTTGTGGTACGCTAAAAACCGTTAAAAAATAACGAACTATTTTTAAAAATACAGTCTAACTCTTGAGTTACTCACTTATAAACCTTATAACTAGGTCAGTATTAATTACCTAAAATAAATTAGGTACAAACCCAGCTGACGAGGAAGTCTATTTATTATGGCAGCTAACGCATTCAAACAATTAAAAACGTACTTAGATACACAAATTATTGGCCAGCCAGAGCTTACTCAAGCACTCCTTATTGCCATTTTAGCTGATGGCCATCTATTAGTAGAAGGCCCGCCAGGGCTTGCAAAAACCCGTGCTGTTAACGCCCTTGCTAAAGGTATTGAAGGCTCGTTCCAGCGCGTACAGTTTACGCCCGACTTATTACCTGCCGATGTAACTGGCACCGATATTTACCGCCAACAAACCAGCGAGTTTGTGTTTGAGAAAGGCCCTTTATTTCATAACCTTATTTTAGCCGATGAAATAAACCGTGCCCCAGCAAAAGTACAATCAGCACTACTAGAAGCCATGGCAGAGCGCCAAGTAACGGTAGGCAAAAACACCTACCCGCTAAGCGATTTATTTATGGTAATGGCTACCCAAAACCCGCTGGAGCAAGAAGGGACTTACCCACTGCCAGAGGCACAATTAGACCGCTTTTTATTACATTTAAGCATTGATTACCCAGGTGCAGAGCACGAGCTAGACATACTGCGATTAACCCGTGGTGAAGCACTTAATGAACAACAAGCGGTTATGCAACAAATTACCCAAAGCGATTTATTTGCCGCTCGCCAAGCTATTTTAGGCTTGTATTTAGCCGAGCCGCTTGAGCAATATTTAGTACAGCTAATTATTGCCACTCGTGAAGGAGCTAAGTTTGATGAGCAACTTGGCCGTTGGATTGAGTTTGGCGCAAGCCCGCGTGCCACCATTGCACTTGATAAATGTGCCCGTGCCCACGCTTGGTTACATGGCCGCGATTTTGTAGCACCCGATGACATTCAAGCCGTTGTACATAATGTACTGCGCCATCGTATTATTTTAAGCTACGAAGCACAGGCTGATGGCATTACTAAAGATCAGGTTATAAGCCGCATTGTTGAACTTGTAGCCGTACCCTAAGTTATGCAAACACAATTAGACTCAAAGGCGTGGCTAAAAGAAAGCCACAGCCACGGTGTAAATTTAGCGCTAAAAGAACTGCTGTATTACAAAGCTAAAGCACAGTTATTAGAGCTGGCACCTAAAGTTAAAATTAAAAACAGTTTAACTGGGCAATACCTTGCGCCCCATAAAGGCCGAGGTATGGAGTTTGCCGAAGTGCGTCATTACCAGCAAGGTGATGACATTCGCTCTATTGACTGGCGAGTAACAGCGCGTACCGGCGAAACCCATACAAAGCTTTTTCAAGAAGAAAAAGAGCGCCCTGTTTTTGTATTTACTGATTTTTCAAACTCTATGCTATTTGGCTCAAAGCTGCTGCTTAAGTCGGTACAGGCTGCGCACATTAGCGCGCTAGTTGCGTGGTCGGCGTGTCAACGCGGAGATAGAATTGGCGGTATTGTGTTTAATCAACACTCGCATTTAGAACTAAAGCCCAGCGCCCGCGAAAAAGCGGTATTAAAGCTGTGTCATAACCTATGCGACAGCCACCAGCAAGCACTTAACAATATAGATAAACAAGTAACCAATAACTTTAGCGATAATTTAAAACGCCTTAACCACTTAGCTAAACCTGGCAGCTTAGTGTATTTAGTCTCTGACTTTAATGCCTTAGATGATGCAAGCTTTAAACAATTAGAAATATTAAGCCGCCACTGTGAGCTGATAGGCTGTCATATAAGTGATCCGTTTGAACATACGCTCCCCGCGTTTAAAAACGCTGTCACTGTTAATGCCAACGGCCAAGATTTTGCGCTACCGCTTATGGATAAAAGCTTTAGAGAACGCTTTGCAAAAAACGCCGAGCAAGCATTTAGCACACGTCTAAATCGCTTAACTAAATCGGGTCTTAACTTAATATCATTCAATGCAGCGAGCCCGCTTGAGCTGCAATTAGTGAGAAAATAACCATGCAAACCAATCCACTCGATGGCCTGCACGATATAATAGCGCCAAGCCAAGTTAGTTGGTGGCCACTCGCCCCTGCTTGGTGGGTTATTATTACCCTGTTGTTTATAGCACTGTGTGCAGCTGCTTTTTGGTTTTACAAAAATTATAAATTTAAAAAGCCTAAGCGCTACGCAATTGATTTAAGCCACAACGAGCAAAGCGCGCAAACACTTCATATTATTTTAAAGCGCCTAGTAATAGAGTATTACGATAAACGCCTAGCAACGCAATCAATTGCTAACTGGTGTAACACACTTAATACCTTAACCGGTTTAAGCTTTACCGAGCATGAGCTTTTAAGCCTGTATAATGCGCAGCAAACCAATGACGCGCTTAACGAAAAATTACGCCAAGGCATAAAGCAATTTAAACTAAAGGAGCCAGTACATGTTTGAATTTAGCTGGCCATGGTTGTTTTTATTACTACCTCTGCCCTTATTACTTTTATTATTAAAACCTGCTGCCAGTAACGCACATACCCGGTTACGTATTCCAAGCTTTGCCAAACATAACTTAGCCAGCCAAAGCCTTGAAAAAAGCGCACGTAAACTAACTATTTTTGAATGGCTACTTTGGCTATTACTGGTCACTGCTGCAGCCAACCCGACATGGTTAGACGACCCCATTTCATTACCAAACGAAGGGCGCGATATAATGCTTGCGGTCGATTTATCTGGCTCAATGACCGAACAAGACATGGCTTACAACGGCCAATATGTTGATCGCCTCACTATGGTAAAGGCGGTATTGAGTGACTTTATAGAGCAGCGCCAAGGTGACAGGTTAGGCCTGATATTATTTGGCGACACCGCATTTTTACAAACGCCACTGACTCGCGATGTTAAAACCGTAAGTAAAATGCTCAGCGAGTCTCAAATTGGCTTAGTTGGGCGTGCCACTGCTATTGGCGATGCGCTAGGTTTATCGGTAAAGCGTTTTGCCAACAAAGATAAAAGTAACCGTATTGTGGTGCTATTAACCGATGGCCAAAACACAGCAGGTAATTTAAAACCTGAAGATGCCCTACTCCTTGCCCGCGAGGAAGGCATAAAAGTATATACCATAGGTGTTGGCTCAGATAACCCCCGTGGATTTAGCCTATTTAATATGGGTGGTATGAGTGGGGGCAGCTTAGATGAAAGCTTGTTAAAAGACATTGCCGAACAAACCGGTGGGTTATATTTTAGAGCCAAAGATGTGGCTGGCCTTCAGCAAATTTACGCAGAGCTTGATAAATTAGAGCCAATTAGCGCAGATGAGCAAACATTTCGCCCGCAAAGCTCATTGTTTTACTACCCACTACTTATTGCTATTTTACTCATTAGTTTAAAAGTAATGTTAAGCACCTTACGTGCATTAAAGGAGCCTAACTAATGGACTTTACATTTATTCGTCCCGCTGTTTTGTGGCTTTTAATACCTGCACTTGCGTTGTTTTTTATAGCCTTTATTAAGCATAAAAAACAAAGCGCAGATAACCTAATTGCCCCTCATTTGGCGCCGTTTATTATGAACGAGTCAAACACTAAAGCCAGCCAGCCACTTTGGCTGGTCGCTGTATTTTGCTGTTTAGCTATTATTTTTAGTGCAGGCCCTAGTTTTGAAGAAAAACAGGTCCCTGTATTTCAAAGTAAAAGTGCCCGTGTGATTGTAATGGATATGTCGTACTCAATGTACAGTACCGATATAGCACCGAACCGTTTAATGCAATCACGCTTTAAAGCACTCGATATGATTGAGCTATTTAAAGAAGGCGACACCGCTTTAGTTGCCTATGCCGGTAGTGCATTTACTATTTCGCCACTTACAAACGATGCCACTACGCTTACTAATTTAATTCCGAGTTTAAGCCCCGACATTATGCCCGACAAAGGCTCTAATGTTTTGGCTGGCCTTGATATGGCAAAAGAGCTTTTAACGCAAGCAGGCTATATTGATGGCGATATAATATTAGTCACCGATGGCATAGACCAAGAAGAGCAAAGCGATATTACTAGCTTTACCAGTAATTCTTCTTATCGGCTAAATATTTACGGCGTAGGC
The DNA here is from genome assembly GCF_003952205.1 of Pseudoalteromonas sp. Xi13. Taxonomy (NCBI): domain Bacteria; kingdom Pseudomonadati; phylum Pseudomonadota; class Gammaproteobacteria; order Alteromonadales; family Pseudoalteromonadaceae; genus Pseudoalteromonas; species Pseudoalteromonas sp. Xi13. The sequence continues at coordinate 1,127,456 of NZ_CP034439.1, read as the reverse complement.
ACAGAGCAAGGCGCACCTATTAAATTACCTGAAGGCGGTTTTTTAAAAGACAGCTACGGTCAAATAGTCATCCCCACCATTAACATAAGCAGCTTAAAAAGCCTAGCGACCCGCAGTGGTGGAAAGTTTGCCCTTTACCAACCAAGCAGCAGTGACATAGCCACTTTTGCACCAAGTGCCAATAGTGAGTTATTAAAAGATGAAAAACAAAGCCATGCCCTGTGGCGCATAGACGCAGGTATATATGGGTTACTTATTTTACTGCCCTTAGGCCTTTATTTATTTAGAAGTGCAGCATTTGTAGGGGCCTTTTTAGTACTCAGCGTTTTGCCAACCCAACAGGCAAGTGCATTAGAGCTCCCCTCTTTTTTAAAAAACACTGATCAGCAAGCGCTTGATGCTTATAAAAATAAAGATTTTGAACGGGCCGCCAATGCCGACTCAAGCAGCTTAAAAGGGTCTGCATTGTACCAACAAGGTAATTTTGATGCCGCACTAGAAGCCTTTAGTAAAGATAAATCAGCCACTGGTTTTTATAACTATGCCAACGCGCTTGCCAAATCAGGACAGCTAGAACAAGCCATAGATGCTTACAAACAAGCACAAACGTTACAACCTAACTTTAGCGAAGCCGCTGATAACCAAGCTTTGGTTGAGCAATTGCTCGAGCAACAGCAGCAACAGCAAGAGGGTGATTCGCAAGATAATCAGCAACAATCTGATCAAAGTGAGCAACAAAACAATCAGCAATCAGATCAAAGCCAACAAAGTGAAAATAGCGATTCTCAATCAGAGCCAAGCCAAGGCGAGCAATCACAAGATCAGCAAGGTGAGCCAAATGATGAGTCTGACACTGAGCAAGACCAACAAAGTGCTGAGTCGGGTTCACAATCAGATAAACAAAATGAGCCAGAACTACAAACTCAGCCACAAGCTAATCAAGAGCAAAAACAGCCTGAGCAAACAAACGAAGAACAAGCTGAAAATACTCAGCCGCAAACAGCGCAGCAGCAAACGTTAACAGATGAGCAAAAGCAAAACGCTCAACAACAAGCCGCGCAAGCACAAACGCGTGAGCTCACCAACGAAGAGAAAGAAAAAGCCCAGCAGCTTAACCAGTTATTAAGAAAAGTACCGGACGATCCGGCAATTTTATTACGGAATAAAATGCAATTAGAAGCCCAAAAAAGACAATATCAACGTCGCCCTACAGGAGTAGAAAAATCATGGTAATGCGATTATTTTGCTGTTTATTGCTATTAAGTGCGATGCCATCATGGGCCGCCACCAAATTAGAGGCAAGTGTAGATAAAAACCCAGTCCTTGCTGGCGAATTTTTTATGCTTAACATTTCAGTTGACGACACAATAAAAAGCGAGCAACCCGACACCTCGGTGTTACTTAAAGACTTTGTCGTTGGGCCAACAAGTTTAAGTACGCGCACCAACATTATAAATGGCAGCATTAACAAGCAAACAACCTGGTCTGTTAAGTTAATGACCCGTAATGAAGGTGAATACACCATTCCGGCTTTTAACGTGGCCGGTTTAAGCTCGCAGCCAATAAAATTAAAAGTGGCAAAACGCGCTGGCGATGCTGATAAAAATAACGATATTTTTTTAAAAACATCGCTCTCAAGTGACTCGTTGTTTGTTCAAGAAGCTGGCGTATATACGATTAAACTCTATCTAGCAAAAGAGCTGCTTGATGGCAGCCTAAGTACGCCCAGTATGCAAGATGCACAGCTTACTCAATTAGGTAAACAAACCGAAAGCTATGAGCTTGTAGATGGTAAACGTTATTTAGTGATCACCCGAGAATACTTACTACAGCCGCAAAAAAGTGGTGTATACACCATTGTTGGTCCTACTTTTCAAGGCCGTGTACAGCAAAATTACCGCCAATTAGAAGTGTCGGCTTTAGGGGATGATCAGCAACTTGAGATAAAACCTATTCCGGCAAACTATAAAGGCGCATGGCTACCCAGTGAGTTAGTTAATATTGATGAGCAGTGGCAGCCTGATGAAAATACAGTAGAAGTTGGCACGCCTATTACACGCACTATTACCTTAACCGCGTTAGGGGTTACTAAAGAGCAACTGCCCGAAATTGATATGAAAACCATTGCGGGAATTCGCAGTTACCCCGATGATGTAGAAACAAACAATGCCGTAAGAAACGGACGGGTTGTATCTCAGCAAACAGCGTCATTTGCGTTATTACCACAAAAAGCGGGCTCCTACACCCTCCCAGAAATAACACTGCCTTGGTATAACACCAAAATGAACCGCATTAGCTACGCTACATTGCCTGAGCGCACTATAACGGTAACTCCTAGCGCCAATGCTATAAACCCAGGTGCTATTGCAAACGACAACCTTAATACAGGTGAGCCAACTTTGCCTGCTAATAAAGTAAGTAATACACAGCAGCCCAATACAACAATAGCCGCGCCGCAAAATGTTATTCCGCTTTGGTTAATTATTATTGCCGTGCTTGGGTATATTTTTTGGATAATCACTGCAATTTTTTATTGGTTAAGCCGTTCTACTAATAATGAGCAAAAAAATAACAGTGTATCTGTAAATAAAGCCCAAACGCTTTCATTAAACGCGCTTAAAAATGCAGCTAAATCAAATAATCTCAATGCATTTTATAGCGAATTAAATGCGGTAGCGATTAAGCTTACGGGCAAAAAGGTGGCTGCGATAGATACGTTAATACACAACATCAATAATGATGAACTGGCGACGCAGGTTAACCGTTTACAGTCAGCTCTTTATGCAAATAGCAGTGCAGATGTCGATCTTAATGCTATTATTAACATAATTGAGCAGCACCAAGTTCAACGTACAAAGTCGCAACAAGCTGTATTAAAAGACCTTTATTAACTAGTTTGATAAATTTAGGTCTTTTCATGCATTAAATAATAAATTTTAATTAAAAAAGTACTTATGCTTGGAAAGAAAAAATCAAATAATCAGGTCTTAGTTGATATGGCAGAGAAACAAAAGCGCTATGAAGCCTTGGTCCATGTATATAATAAGGAGCTTTATCGCTTTGCTTATTGGTTATGCCGTGACCCACATATTGCAGATGACCTAGTACAAGAAACGTTTTTACGTGCTTGGCGCTCGCTTGACTCATTATTGGATCAAAAAGCCGCCAAGCCGTGGCTGCTGACTATTTTGCGCAGAGAAAATGCACGTCGCTTTGAGCGCAAGCAGTTTGACTACAGCGATGTAGAAAACGATACACTTGTCGATGAAACCAGCCATTCGTTAGATGATGAAATGGAGCAAACGGTTATCCAACGCCAAATTGCGCTGCTATCTGATGAATACAGAGAACCCTTACTTCTGCAAGTTGTTATGGGGTGCTCTGGTGAAGAAATAGCAGAGATTCTCGATTTAAATAAAAACACGGTTATGACTCGTTTATACCGTGCCAGAAACCAACTTAAAGAGGCTTTAAGCCGTGATGATGAACAACTTAAAGGGGCATCAAAATAATGGATGAACTTGAGTTTCGTCGACGCACTATTGCGCAGCCAAACAATTTAGATAAGGAGCTTTTAGAGTTTGCTAAAGAGAGCTCTGAGCGACAAAACTTTATAAGCGACATGAAAGACTTTGATAAACAAATTCAAGATGCGTTAGATGTGCCTGTGCCTGACAACCTTGCTGAGCGTATTCTTTTAAACACCTCGTTAAAAGAAAAAGCAATGCAAGAAGAGCAAGCAACTGGGGATAACGTTGTAGATGCACGCTCACGTTTTAAGTTTGACCGTGTTCACTTAGCCCTAGCCGCGTCTTTTTTTGTAGCTATTGGCGCATTCTTTTTTAGCACAGAGCAACACATTGCCCATGAAGCAGGCGAACATGCTTTAACCCATGTTTACCATGAGATTACCGCCCTTGAAAAAACCAATGCTATTAGCCTACAAAGCGTTAACGATAAGCTTGCACTGCTTGGCGCTCATATAGAAGAGCTGCCAGGTAAAATTACTTATGCGATGTTTTGCGACTTTAAAGGTGAAAAAGGGCTGCACTTAATTTTTGAGTCGGACTTTGGCCCCATGACGGTCTTTATTGTTCCTTCTGAGAATAAGTCGTTTGGGTTTGGCGAAGATGATTTTCATGATGCGCGCTTTGCAGGTCATATTAATCGAGGCGACAAAGCCGATACTATTTTAGTGGCTAATTCCGGCGCGCCAATTAATGTGTACAACGAACGGGTTACCAATGCCATTCGCTGGCTGTAACTAGCGCTTAACGACTAAAAACCGCTGAGTAACACTGAGCGGTTTTTTTGTGCCTATTCAGCGCTCACTTTTCATCCAAAACAATTGATTTTAAATGTAATTATTAATTTTTACTGAAAAGTTAATTATACTCACCGCTTAGTTTAACTTAGGGAATTACATGAAGAACATCATCGTTATATTTTCATTACTTGCACTACTGTGTACAGCAAGTTTTGATGCACACGCACGCAAAAAGTTTGGTAGTAGTAAACGCGGTACAACCCCTGCAACACAACAAACCACACAAAAGCAAAAAGCGGATACCACAGCACCTGCAGCCAAGACAAAAAGCAGTAAAAAAGGCATTATGGCCGGCGTATTAGGCGGATTGTTAGCCGGCGGTTTAATTGCCGCTATGCTAGGAGATAACTTTGAGGGCATGCAGCTATTAGAAATTATTTTATTAGCAGGCGTTGCCTTTATTTTGTTTAAGCTTATTACGGGGTTTATGCGCGCTCGCCACTCCCCGCAATTAGCCGGTACACACGCTACAGGGCACTCTGCTTTTAAGCAAACTGCCCCAGAGCAACCTACCAGCAGTGGTTTTACCCAGCAAAGCGCACACACTGAGCAAGTACCTTTCAATTTACCCCCTAATTTTGACGTAAATGGCTTTTTACAAGGCGCACGTAGCCACTATCACACTATGCAAACTGCGTGGAATAATGCTGATTACGCCACGATGGCTGAGTATTTAAGCCCATCGTTAGCTCAAGAGTTTAAAACTGAGCGCGAAGCGATTGAACGGGTAGCGACTGAGGTGATGTTTATTGATGCCGAGCTTGTGCGCGCTGAAACAACAGCAAATTCGTGGCAAGTAAGTGTGCAATTTAAAGGCAAATACCGCGACTTAGACGATAAAAAAGAAGAGCCTATTTTAGAGATTTGGCACCTTGAGCGTGCTACCACCTCAGATGCTCCATGGCTGATTGTAGGCGTAGAAGACTTAATCGATAACGAATAGTGCTGTAATTATAGTTATACCAATTCGCTTAATTAAGTGATCTACTTTGAGGGAGGATAAACGTGTTGATAGTTCGGCAAAAAATTCGCTATTTAGGTGTTCTAAATGAGAGCTTTTTAACGCAGGTAGCGACACGTTTAGCCCCGCAAAATAATTAAGTATCATTGCAGATTGGTATTAGCTAATTGGTATAAATAACAGCTAAAAAAACCGCCCAGCCTAAAGTTTAGGCTGGGCGGTTTTTTATTACTGCTAAGTAAAAGCGTTATTTACAAACGTCAGCAACGGCGTTTGCGAAATACTCAATGTTAGTATCACTAATACCCGCTACATTTACGCGGCTAGAACCAACAATGTAAATACCATATTCTTTTTGTAGGCGCGCAATTTGCTCTTTATTAATACCTAAGAAAGAAAACATACCGTGTTGACGTTCAATAAACGAAAAGTCTTGCTCTATCTCTTTTGCTGCTAAGCTTTCTTTAATTAAGCTACGTAAACCATTAATACGATTACGCATTTCATCAAGCTCACTGTGCCACATTTGCGTAAGCTCTGTGCTGCTTAAAATAGTGTTTACGATGTCAGCACCGTGCGCTGGAGGCATAGAGTAAATACTACGAACAACACTTAATAGCACTGAATTTGAAATATCAGCGGTTGCAGTGTCTTTTGCAATAATTGAACACGCACCAATACGCTCACGATATAAACCAAAGTTTTTAGAACATGATGAACAAATAATTAGCTCTTCTACTGCATCAGCTAAAATACGTAGTCCACGTGCATCTTCTTCAAGTGATGAGCCAAAGCCTTGGTAAGCAATATCAATAAGTGGTGTAAAACCAACTTCTTTTGCAAGCTGAGCAACTGTGTTCCACTGTGTCTCGTTTAAGTCCATACCACTTGGGTTATGACAACAAGCATGAAGTAGCACAATATCCCCTTTTGGTACTTGCTTAAGGGTGTTTATCATGTCGTCGAACAATAAATCTTTGTTTTCGTAATCGTAGTACGGGTATTCTTTAACATTTAAACCAGCAGCTTCAAACAAGCTAATGTGGTTTGCCCATGTTGGCGTAGTTACCCACACTGTTGCGTCTTTATTGCAACGCTTAACAAATTCAGCCGCAACGCGAAGTGCACCTGTACCACCTGGTGCTTGTGCAGTACGTACGCGGTTTGCTAAAAGTGCTTGGTGCTCACCTAGTAATAGGTTTTCCATTTTTTGACAGTAGTCTAAGTTACCCGCTAAACCAATGTAAGATTTGCTTGTTTCGTTTTCTAAACGAAATGCTTCAGCTTTTTTTACCGCTTTTAATACCGGTGTGTTGCCTTGCTCATCTTTATAGACACCTACACCTAAATCAATCTTGTTAGGGTTTGTATCTTGTTTATAGGCTGCCATAAGGCCAAGAATAGGATCTGTTGGTAATGGTTTTAATTCTGAGAACATTAGCTATCTCTTATCATTAATTAGGGGTTGGCTGTTGTAGTAAGCTTAACATAAAAGCTTACCTTCTTGGCTAGTGATATTTACACTAGAAAGTGAGGAATTTTAATGCAGCACGCAACTAATACAGCCAGTGTACGGCTATCAAAAAAGTCGTTACTAAATGCCTCTGCATCTATAATACCGACGCATTCATGTTGCTCATTAAATAAGGGTAAACAGGTTTCAGCTTTCACTTTAGGGTCACACGTATAGTACTCACCACCTTGCGCTAAATAGTTTTCTACGTTGTTAATTACACGCCCGCGCTTAGACAATGCAACTTGTACATTATTGCTGCCTGCTGCAAATGCTTCAGTAAGAGGAAACAGTGGACGGCTTGGCGCACCTTGATACGCCAGCTTTAATAATTGCGGACCCTGAGCAGTGTCAACCGCTTGATAAATACCATACCAATCGACCTGTGTTTGCTGCTCTATGTAATTAACTATATTTTGTAGGTTTGCTAGTTTTTGCTCGTTTTGAGAAGTCGCGCTCACGTGATCAGTAAGTTTAAATGGCTCATCTTGTAGATAACCAAACAAACTACACGCACCGCCTTCACCGAGTTCAGGAATTTGATATTCCCAACGTACAGACGGCTGCGCGCTTGCAGCAATATACTGTTCTAGCTGCTCTAGCTCTTTGGCAATTAATTGTGGGTCTATATTTAATTGCGCAATATCAAGGTAAGAAGAAATCATTTGGCCATCCATACATCTAAAATTTTTTAGATAATAACATGGAAATTTTTTCTGAGCTATAGCAACTTGTAACACATTTCGACTTGGTTACCACTTGCGTTATACGTGACTTTTTCTGCCACTTCTTCGAGTAACGATAAGCCACGGCCAAACTCTGCGTTGAGTTCGGTACGTGTAGAGGAGTCACTTGAGAATCCCCTGCCCGAGTCACAAATAATAAAGTACAAGCACAAGGTATCTGGGCAATAACGCATATCAATAATAATCATCGCCTCTTTCATTTTACTCAGTGCTTGCTCTCTTAATTCATAGTATTTAAAAAAGCCATCGTCTTGTTTTTTTATGTCTGAATCAAGGCCTAACACACCATGATCAAGTGCATTGTTATACGCCTCAGAAAGCAATAAAAATATATTTGAGCGATGCGACCTAAGCCCCTCAACACTGCTTAATACATTAACAACATCATACACAGGGTCTGTGCATTTAATTTGCTGCGCGTTCAAGCTAAGTGAAAAGTTAAATGCCAAATTAGAATACGCCTCTTTGGCCTCAGGCTCTGGGGTTAGCGGCAAACAATTAAGCAGCACTAAGCTTAAGTCGTCTAATTGCTCACTGCCATTGGCAAAGGTATTTACATTATCTATAACACGCTGACTGCTGATCATCGGCTTGCTTTTAAGTGCTGCTAAAAAGCGCTGCTCACCATAAAAAATATCGGCGTCGTTGTTAGTTTCTATTATGCCATCGGTTGAAAGCACTAAGCGGGTGTTTTTATCAACTTCTAAATTAATTAGCTCATATTCAAATTCATCGCGGTCTAAAATCCCCAGCGCCATATGTTGCGACTCAAGCGTTTGCTTTACTTCACCATCGGTATTTATTAAGTACGCATCTGGTAAGCCGCCAAGCCATGCTGAAATACTTTTGCCCGAGGCACTGAGCTCAATAATAGTCGCCGCGCAGAACATGTGCTCTGGCAGTAAATTATGCAGTAATATATTGATCTCAGAGGCGATATCGTTAACAGCCATGCCTTTTTGCACCATAGTGTAAAACACCCGTGATGCAGGCAATGCTCCAATCGCGGCCGCTAACCCATGCCCGGTAAAATCACCCAACATGCAATATAAATTGCCTATTGGGCTTTGCGCGACTAAAAACATGTCACCGTTAAACATAGAAGCAGGAGAAAGGCTAAAGTCTAAATGGTCTTTAAACTTATCTTGGTTTTCGAGCGAGTTATTAAAAATGTGCTCAATTATTTCGTGCTCGCGCTCTATTTGATTGCGATGATACTCAAGTAAGGTGTTTTGTTGATGGGCTTTTTTACTTAATTCGCGCGTACGGCTGTGCGCTTTAATTTTTGCGTTTAAAATTACTTTTTCAAACGGCTTTTGAATAAAGTCATCCCCGCCTACTTCTAAACAACGCTCAAAGCTGCTTTGATCTTCAAGCGAAGTAATAAAAATAATGGGTAGATAAACGTCGTTGTATCGCTGCTTTATCAGCTTTGCAGCTTCAAAGCCATCCATTACCGGCATAAGTACATCGAGTAGAACAATATCAATCGCTTCTTTTTCTAACACCTCAAGTGCTTCTAGGCCGTTAAACGCAATTGATATTTTATAGTTTTCTTCGAGCAGCATTTTTTCGAGCAGGATGCGATTAAGCGCCTGATCGTCAACAATAAGTACGTGGGTCATTAGTTAATATCAAACTTCTTATCAAAACGTGATATTTGCAGTATTTTTTTAAGCTGAGGCTTACAATTACTGATCTCTATTGTTTGTACCTGGCTTTCAATGGTTTTTTTCATGTTAAGCAACATACCAAGAGCAGAGCTATCCATGTAGTCGGTCTCTCTTAAATCGATAATCACTTTATTTGTTTTAGGCTCAATTTGGGCATAGGCTTGGCGAAATGATTGCACTAAATTAAAGTCAAATTTGCCTTTAATTTGTATCGTTAAAGTACTTTCATCAACCGATAAACTCTTTGTTAAACTCATTATAAACTCCAATAATATTTCCTTTGACCTAAATATAACCTGTTAAAAGTATTTAGCAAAAATAAAAACACTCGCCAGCAAATTTGTTATTATTTAATACATCAATAAAAACGTTTATTTAGGTAAATTATGAGTGATAACCGCTTAGTATATTCAACCGATATGGGCCGAATTAGCCAGCCAAAGGTTGAGCAAGAACCCACTGCAAAACTATTTAAAGATGGCTTTATCCGCATAGAGCGCCAAACTAAGGGGCGAAAAGGTAAAGGTGTGATGTTGGTTGTGGGTATAGATCCAAAAGCGCACGATCTAAAAAAGCTAGCTAAAACCATAAAAAGTAAAATGGGCCAAGGTGGCGCGGTAAAAGAAGGCATTATTGAAGTTCAAGGCGATGATCGCGAAAAACTAAAAGGGATTTTAGAAACCCTTAAATTTAAAGCAAAAATTGCGGGTGGCTAAACCCGCAACTTTTTATTTGCTACTAGCAAGGTTAGGCGTATCGTTTAAGTTTTTGTATAACGCTGGCAATTCGCTCTCAGCAATCGGTTTGCTGTAATAAAACCCTTGCACAATATAACAATTATTATTTTGCAAAAACTCTACTTGTTCAATCGTTTCAACCCCTTCTGCAACTACGTCTAATTTAAGCTTTTGCGCCATGGCTATAATAGCGGCGGTAATTTCCATGTCATTAGAATCTGCAGGGATATCTTTTACAAACGAGCGGTCAATTTTTAATATGTCGACCGGGAATCGTTTTAAGTAACTTAGCGACGAATAGCCAGTACCAAAATCATCAATCGATATTGAAATACCCAGTGCTTTTAGTTCGTGTAACTGCGTAATGGCAGCTTCAACATTGCCCATTAGCATACTTTCGGTAAGCTCCAAGTGTAACCGCTTAGCACTTACCCCTGTTTGTTTAATAATACTGCTGAGCATGGGCACTAAATTAGCGTCTTTAAACTGACGTGCCGATAAATTAATAGATACGTTGTTATCTCGTCCATCTTGCGCTAAACGCACGGCAAACTCGCACGATTGCTGTAATACCCACTCACCGAGTTCAACAATAAGCCCTGTTGCCTCAGCAATAGGAATAAACTTGGTCGGCGATATAAGCCCTTCTACTGGGTGGAACCAGCGTAGTAGCGCTTCATAGCCTACAACGTGCTGAGTTAATGAGTTTATTTGCGGCTGATAATAAACCTCAAACTGTTTTTCTTTAATCGCATGGCGTAATTCGTTTTCAATGAACAGCCTTTCATTGGCAGCCGCGTTAAGCTCTTGGCTATAAAAGTGGTAAGTATTACGCCCTTTGGCTTTTGCCTCATACATTGCTAAATCAGCATGTTTTAAAAGCTGATCTTCTTCTAGGCTATCGTAAGGGGCCATTGTAATACCAATACTAGCGCTGACTATTACTTCGTTATTGCCAAGCTTTATAGGCACATTAAGTGTTTTTTGAATAGTATTTGCGACATCACTGGCATGCTCTTGGCTTTCAATACCACTGAGTAATACAGCAAATTCGTCGCCCCCTAGGCGGGCAATTGTATCTTCGGCGCGTAAGCGTGCTTTAAGGCGGTTAGCAACTTCAATTAGTAACTGATCGCCTGCATCGTGGCCTAACGTATCGTTAATGCGTTTAAATTCATCTAAATCAAAGTAAAAAAGTGCAAACGCATAATGGCCGCGCTCAGCCAAAGCCATTGATTTACGCAGCTGCATTCTAAAAAATGTTCGGTTTGCTAAGCCCGTTAACGTGTCAAAGTACGCAAGCTGCTCCATTTTGCGCTGGCTTTCTTTAACAAACGAAATATCTTGTGCGGAGGCTACATAACTGGTGATCTCACCGCCGTCTTCGCGAATAGGAGAAACACTTAACGATACCCAAATAGGCTGTTTATCATTGCCCTGAATCAAGGTATCACCACGCCAGTAGTTTCTACTGCGAAGGTCGATATTGATATCTTCAACCAAAATGGCCATCTCAGATGCGATAATATTCAACAGCGGCGCGCGGTTAAAGTGGCTCTCTGGGTAGCCTGTCATCTCCAGCATTTTGGGATTAACGTATTCTATAACAAAGTTTTCATCGGTGATCACCACACCGGTTCCTGAGAAGGCAACGGCTTTAGAGAGCCTATTAGCGGCTTTCTCGGCAATTTCTTTTTCTGTAATTCGCTGGTTTAACCCATCTATAAGCTTACGAATTTCTACGGTCATATCTCTAAATGAGCCGTTTAGCGTGCCTATTTCGTCTTTGTTCTCTGGCGGGAATTCGGTTAGTAATTGCCCTTTACCAAAGCCAGTAACCGCATGTACTAAGGTGTGAATTCTGCGAAGCACTAATTGATACAGCGCTTGGTGTAACAATAAGGCAACCAAGACCGCATAAAGCACAAACAAACCAAAAAACTTCAGTTTTAAATCTTGCAGAGCTGAGAGCGTTGATGAGCGTTTTTTATAAACCCCAATGTACCAGTCTAGTTTATCAATTTTACGAATATTAATAATGTGTGCTTCATCGTTTTGTACAAACGAATTAGCATACTCTGGTAATTTCATGGTAATTGCTTCATTTATAATGGCTTGCAATTGCGGATTAACGAATTCGTTTGTTGTTATTGTTTTATCTTTGCTGCCATAACTTGCTTGTAGCGCTGGGTTAAGGCTCGGGTGAGCAAGCAGTTGGCCTTTTTTATCAAAAACCAGTAAATGTTTTTCTTTATCGCCCACAGGTAAAAATGAAATCAGCGTGTTTAAATCTATATCGCTGCCGGTCACCCCTAAAAATTCATTATCAACATACAAAGGGACAAGCAGACTAATAACCCATTTATGCCATACTTTATCGTAATAAACCTTAGACCAAACAGGTTCTCTGCTGGGGTTTAAATCACTTTGTACATACTTAAATGTTGCACCATTAGAGCCTCTGAGTTCAGCCGGTGCGTTTAACGCCCAATTGGGAGGCGAGACACGGATGAAATCGTCTTTGGTGATCATATAAAAATTAAAAAAGTCGTGAATTAAGGTTGGTGAAATGACTTTCCATAACGACTCTGAGTTATTAAATAAACGCTTATAAAAAGGAGAATAATGCTGCTGAGGAAGAAATGCGGCTGAAAGGCCGTCGCTCGATGCACTGCGTATAGTGCCGTCGCTATTAAATTGTAACTGGGTTTTGTTAGATAAATTGATTGCTGAACTATCACTAAATAGCTGCTCTGACACAACATTATTAGCCTGTTTGGCAACGGCTGATTTTGTTTTGATTAGTGCGTCAAATTGCCTGATAAGTAATTCGGTGGAGCTTTTAAGTACTTCATGCTCTTCGAAAACTAATTGTTTTTCTTCAGATTTAAGCATCAGCGCGGCAGCGCACACACCGGCAATTAAACAAATTGCAGATATAAGCAACGACAGCTTTACACTTAAAGAATTTAGTCCAAAACGCGATGGAGGGCGTCTATACACCACAGGCCAACCTTACTATTTTAGTTGTTGTTATTTTTAGCTAATACCTGAAATATACCAGATCCCTATTCATATTTATAAACTATTTGTAAATTTTATCTAAATGTTAGCTAGGAGCTGATAATTATTCATTATGTCTATTTAAACTGGCTTGCTTGTTGACTTTGCTAGTAACACCTCATACATTAACAGCATGAAAATTATCTTATCTTGCACTTTTTTTTCTTTTTTTAGCTTCTTTATATAAAAGAGGCTGAACTGTTTGTGAGATAAAATCAATCGAATAGCAAAGCCTCCCACTTGGGAGGCTTTTTTGTTTTAGTTGCACTAAGCAACTTATTTTTGGAATGAGGAAACCAAAATGACCAACGATGTTTTAAACGCGCTCAGACACGATATTAACGAAATAGACTCTGATCTATTGGTGTTATTAGCTAAGCGCCGCCGTATTAGCCACGGTGTTGTTGAGTATAAAATTGCGAATAACAAACCAATTCGTGATGAAGCGCGCGAACTAGCCTTACTCGAAAAGCTGATTGGTTATGGCAAGTCGCTTGGTCTAGATGCGTATTATGTGAATAACGTTTTTCAAACCATTTTGGAAGACTCTGTGCTGCATCAGCAAGCCATGCTGCAAAAAAACTTAAACCCCGATGCATTAAGCGAAACACATCGCGTTACTTACTTAGGCGGGCAAGGCTCGTACAGTCAGCTAGCATGTCATAAATACTTTAGCCGCCGCCCTGGCAAGTTAGTCGAAATTGGCTGTACCTCGTTTGATGAAATTACGGGCAAAGTAGAAAATGGCCAAGCAGATTTTGGTTTGCTGCCTATAGAAAACACCAGCTCGGGCAGTATTAACGAAGTATTTGATTTATTACAACATGCTCAAGTATCAATTGTAGGTGAAGTTACACACAGTGTAGAGCACTGCTTACTTGCTACCCCAGATACTGAATTAAGCCAATTAACTAAAATTTATGCCCATCCTCAGCCATTTGCTCAATGTAGTCGCTTTTTACAAGGCCTCGGTGATTTACAACATGAAACCTGTGATTCAACCTCAAGTGCTCTACAATCAGCTTTAAATACGCCAAATAGTGCGGCCATTGGCTCAGCGCAGGCAGGTAAAAACGTTGGTCTTGAAGTGATTAAATCAAACCTTGCGAATCAAAGTGAAAACCACAGCCGCTTTATCGTGGTGGCGCGCAAACCTCTGCAGGTATCTAAACAAATACCGACTAAAACCAGCCTTATTATGGCCACTAAACAACAAGCAGGTTCATTGGCTGATGCGCTAATGGTGTTTAAGCAACATCAAATAAACTTAGTTAAACTAGAGTCTCGTCCTGTACCGGGTAATCCGTGGGAAGAAGTGTTTTATGTAGACTTAGAAGCAAACCTTGCCGATAGCCAAGTACAACATGCCTTAGAGGAGCTAAAAGAGCATACTCAATATGTGCGCGTTTTAGGCTGTTATCAAAGTGAGTCTTTACAAGCTGTGAGTGTAAATACCTAACCTAACACGCAAATACTAAAAAGGGCCTAAGTAGGCCCTTTTTTAATCGCTGATTTAAAATGCTTTCAACGTATAGCTTAAGTAACTACACATTTTTAACCCTTTTAATCTAATACCTTGGCGTCATTTGCTTTATTTAGCAGGCTACGGCTTTGCGTTAAAAAGTGCGCGGTCGAGTCTGAAAAATACGCTTTAGCATCAGCAAATGCATCGATGAGTGCGCCTTTATCTCCCGCTTTTAGCTTTTCAAGAGTTTGTGCAAAGGTCTCTTGGTATTGCGCTAGTAAACTCTCAACATTATCAAACTGGGCCAACATTATATCTGAGTATAGCTCAGGAGATTGTGCAAATAGGCGCCCTACCATCATCAACTCTAACTGATAAATAGGAGACGAGCAGCTTCTTAGTTCCTCAAGCGTATGGCTTTGCTTTGCTAAAAACTGCCCATAAACAAAGGTCGTTAAGTGGCGCATTACTTGTATAATTTGCATTGCTTCATCATGCTTTTTAGCATCTAGCTCAACAAGTTGGCAACCCCATACTTGCAACTGCTGCAGTAAGCCTTTTGCAGCATCATGCGCTCGGCCTTCACACACAACAACGGTTTGTTTAACCCAGTGGGAAATATCTGGGCCAAACATAGGGTGTAAACCAACAACGGGCCCAGAGTGCGCCGCTTTTAATGCTTTAATGGGTGATTGCTTAACTGAGGTAATATCAACAAGCAAACAGTCATCATCAAGTTTAGGTAGCTTAGCAACTACGGCCTCAAGTGCATTGATAGGTACACTGATCATCACTAATTTTGCGCCAGCTAAAATGGCTTTAGCATCGTTTTGCTGATCTTTATCTAAAATCTTAACTTCATAACCTGAACGAATAAACTGCTGAGCAAATAACTGGCCCATTGCCCCTTGCCCACCTACAATTACAATAGGTGATAAATCAGGGGCGGCACAGGCAAGTTTAGCTTGTTGGTTTTGATAGGCTTCGCGCATCATGCGCCTTAATATGTCTTCAACAAGTTCAGGGCTGACTCCTTGTTTAATCGCTTCATCACGACGAGCAGCGAGCAAAGCAGCTTCTCTTTCAGGGGCATGCAGGGGGGCGCCATTTTGCTGCTTAATAGCACCAATTTTTTGGGTTATTGCATTTCGCTTTGCAAGTAAAGCAACTAATTGCGCATCGCATTCATCTATGCCATCTCGTAATTGTGATAAATCACTTAATTCAGCCACGTTTCTCATTCCACCTATAAACAACTCATTTCGTAAATATATATTTACATTTAAGTAAACTAATCAATACGTTAAATACTAACAGGATCAAGTATGGGTTAAAAGGTTAATGTAGTAACGCGAGTGAAGATTACTTAATACAGAGGGATACTTTTGTGAAGAGGTAGTATGTTATTTAATGCTTAAAAACCAAAACGGGTTGCAACCGTGAGGCTGCAACCCGTTTTCTTTGCGTTGATAAACAGCGCGTATTAGTTAAGTTTTTCTCTAATACGTGCAGATTTACCAGAACGCTCACGTAGGTAGTAAAGCTTAGCACGACGAACCGCACCGCGACGCTTAACTGTTACGCTATCAATAAGAGGGCTGTGCGTTTGGAATACACGCTCAACACCTTCACCGCTCGAAATTTTACGAACTGTGAATGCTGAGTGAAGACCACGATTACGCTTAGCGATTACAACACCTTCAAAGGCCTGTAGACGCTCTTTGTTACCTTCTTTTACACGTACCTGTACAACTACTGTATCACCAGCGCCGAATGCTGGTACGTCTGTTTTAAGCTGCTCTTCTTCAAGCGCTTTAATAATATTTTGGTTTACTTTTGCCATTATGTTTCTCACTTTCCTAGGTGTAACTGTCTTCTAGCCACAAGCTTTTTGGTACTCTTGCTGAAATTGTGCGAGTAATACCGCTTGCTCCTCAGTCAGAGCTAGGTTATGCAACAAGTCAGGACGTCGTAGCCAAGTTCTGCCTAATGACTGCTTAAGCCGCCATTTTGCTATCTCTTGGTGGTTTCCACTGAGTAGTACAGCAGGCACCTGTTTGTCGTCCAATGTTTCTGGCCGTGTATAGTGAGGACAATCTAGCAAGCCATCCGAAAATGAGTCTTGCTCTGCTGACTGGTTATGACCTAACACGCCTGGCACTAATCGCGCTACTGCATCAATTAATGTCATGGCAGGTAATTCACCACCACTCAAAATAAAATCACCAATTGACCATTCTTCGTCAACGTATGACTCTATTATTCTCTCGTCTATACCTTCATAGCGACCGGCAATCAAAATCAGTTTATTAGAGTTAGCGAGTTCGCTAGCGCCCTGCTGATCAAGTTTGCGCCCTTGTGGGGACATATAAATTACTTTAGCGCCATCACCTGCCGCTTTTTTAGCGTCAAGAATGGCTTGTTTTAATGGCTCAACCATCATTAACATACCTGGTCCGCCCCCGTAAGGACGGTCATCTACGGTTCTGTGCTTATCTAAAGCATAGTCACGTGGATTCCAACAGTTAAAGTCAATTAAGCCATTTTTCACTGCGCGACCAGTGACACCTTGGTGTGTAATAGCATCAAACATGTCTGGGAAAAGGCTTATCACCCCTACCCATAATGAACTAGTTTGAGTCATTAAAACCCAGGATCCCAGTCTACGGTAATTTCTCTCGCTTCGTATTTAACTTCTTTAATTACTGAATCAGTTAAAAAAGGAATCAAACGCTCAGCTTGACCAAATGCATCTTTACTGTTTGCCTTAACAACCAGTACGTCATTCGATCCTGTCTCCATCAGGTCATCAACAGTGCCTAAATTGTAACCTTTATCAGTTACAACCGACATGCCAATGAGATCTCGCCAATAAAACTCGCCTTGCGGGAGTTCTGGTAATTGCGCTGAATCAACAGATATTTCTGCATGGGTATAAGCCATTGCTTCGTCTCTGTCGTTTACTTGCGCAATTTTAGCGATAAAGCCTTTGTTGTGGCGACGCCAGTCGACCACTTCTAAGGTCTGCCATTTACCTTGTTGCCCTATCAACCACGGGCTGAAATCGAAGATCCCTTGGGGATCATCAGTAAATGAATGTACCTTAAGCCAGCCCTTTATACCATATGGGGCACCGAGCTTTCCTACGACAATAATTGATGAGGTGTTCTCTTGACTCATGGTTACACTTACGCCTATTAAGCCGCTTTACGAGCGTCTTTAACTAACTTAGCTACACGATCAGAAAGACCTGCGCCCTGACCTACCCAGTGATCAACACGAGGTAAATCTAAACGAAGTTTTTCTTCTTGACCTGAAGCAATTGGGTTAAAGAAACCAATTTTCTCGATGAAGCGACCGTCACGCGAGAAACGGCTATCCGCAACCACAATTTGATAGAAAGGGCGTTTTTTAGCGCCACCACGTTGCAAACGAATAGTTACCATACCGTCCTCTAAATAGATTGACTGTTTTCATTAATAAGATTTACTCCCCAGTATGGGGAGCTGGGGAATTGTACGAGTTTTTAGCAACAATGCAAGTAAGAAGTGAAGCAAAAAGCCACTTTAGTAGGTTAAACTGTGATCTGAGCCACAATTAATAGATTATCATGCACCACGCGCATAATTTATTCAACAAAAAAGGGCCAATCAGCCCTTTTGTTATACATTATATAGCGCCTATTTAAGCGCTACATTAAAATTTAGGGCCACCGCCGCCCATCATTCCAGGTGGTAACATGCCTTTCATGCCGCGCATCATTTTTTGCATGCCGCCTTTACCTTTCATTTTTTTCATCATTTTTTGCATTTGCGTAAACTGTTTTAGCAGTTTATTTATCTCTTGTACCTGTGTACCAGAGCCTGCGGCTATACGCTTTTTACGAGAGCCTTTAATAATCTCAGGGCGCGCACGCTCTTGTTTGGTCATAGAGCTGATGATTGCTTCCATTTGGATGAAGGTTTTGTCGCCCATTTGGCCTTTTACAGCATCGGGTAAGTTTTGCATACCAGGCAGCTTATCTAGCATCGACATCATGCCACCCATATTTTTCATTTGCTTTAATTGCTCTGCAAAATCATCAAGGGTAAAGCCGTTGCCTTTAAATACTTTTTCGGCGACCTTCGCTGCTTTTTCCTTATCGACTTTCATTTCGACTTCTTCGATTAATGAAAGTACATCCCCCATGCCTAAAATACGCGATGCGATACGATCGGGATGGAACGGCTCTAGTGCATCTGTACGCTCACCCACACCCATAAATTTAATTGGCTTGCCGGTAATATGACGAATAGATAAAGCAGCACCACCGCGTGCATCACCATCTGTTTTAGTTAAAATAACACCGGTTAAAGGTAGCGCTTCATCAAATGCTTTAGCGGTATTCGCCGCATCTTGACCCGTCATTGCATCAACCACAAATAATGTTTCGATTGGGTCGATTGCTTTATGAAGGTCTTTAATTTCGCCCATCATTTCGTTATCTACGTGCAAACGGCCGGCGGTATCGACTAAAACAACGTCTATAAATTTCTTTTTAGCATGAGAAATAGCAGCGGTGGCGATATCTACTGGCTTTTGCGAAATATCACTTGGGAAAAAATCCACGTCAACTTCGCTGGCAAGTGTTTCAAGCTGTTTAATAGCCGCCGGACGATATACATCGGCACTAACAACTAGCACTGACTTTTTCTTACGCTCTTTTAAAAACTTAGCAAGCTTACCAACACTGGTTGTTTTACCCGCACCTTGTAAACCAGCCATCATAACAACGGCTGGCGGCTGTGCATTTAGGCTAAGCTCTTCGTTGGCTTCACCCATCGCTTTTTCAAGCTCTTCGCGCACTATTTTTATAAATACTTGGCCAGGGCTTAAGCTTTTAGTTACTTCAACACCTACGGCACGTTCTTTAACTTGCTTTACAAACTCGCGAACAACAGGCAACGCAACGTCAGCTTCTAAAAACGCCATACGTACTTCACGTAGCGTGTCTTTAATGTTGTCTTCTGTTAAACGGCCGCGGCCACTAATATTTTTTAAGGTTTTACCTAATCGTTCTTGGAGGTTCTCAAACATGTAACGGTTCCGATAAGACGTTTATATTGACCCAATAAGCTCACGCTTATTTGCATTTTACTTATTAGATGGGAGCAATAGTATTAAATTTCAATTAAAAACAGTATACCGTAAATGATGGCGCACAATACAGTATTGAAGCACAGCTTATTGAGTTTCTTTTTTTAGGTCTATGCAATTGCTTTGCTATAAAATACAATGTGCTTATAACAACAAGAATTATTTGACTCTAATTATAAGTGGCCCAAGCACAATGCTGATTATTAGTTTAACTATTATTGCCAGTTTATTTTATGTGTTAGCAACGTCTCACGTGTTAACACGCCTGTTTCATCAACAAGGTCCTAGCCAAAAGGTAACGGTTATTTTAAGTACCGTGGCTATACTAGCGCACATGCTGCTGTTGGTTAATTCGGTGTTTCGCTCCGACGGGCAAGATTTAAGTATTGTTAATGTTGCACTGCTGACCTGCTGGGTTATTGTGGTGTCGGTTACTGCGGTGTCGTTAAAGTTCCCTGCTACATTGCTGTTACCGGTTGTCTATGGCTTTGCAGCCCTACTCACCATTGCGAGTTTGTTTATACCGCACCATATTTTATTACAAAGCTTTAATATTGAAATAGGCCTTATCACACATATATCGCTATCACTGTTAGCATATTGCGTGTTAATTATTGCCACTTTATACGGCGTGCAGTTTTACTTTATTGATAAACGCTTAAAACGTAAAGATTTAGCAATTGTGCATAGCCATTTGCCACCATTAATGGTGGTAGAACGTCAGCTCTATCAACTATTAAACTTAGGTACGGTGCTACTTACCTTTGCCTTATTAACAGGATTTGTGTTTTTAGATGGGATGTTTGCAAAAGAATTTATCCATAAAACCATTTTATCGCTTGTCGCATGGGTTATTTTTGTCACTGTTGCGCTTGGGCACATGAAAAAGGGCTGGCGTGGTAAACCTGTGGTTATTACCATCATGGTCGCTGCATTTATCCTCACACTTGCTTATTTTGGCAGCCGTTTTATACAAGAAGTGGTGTTAAATAAGTTTTAACTTGACTCTGTTAGCTCACTCTAGCTTAATACGCATTGGTTTATAAAAAAAGGATCCATCGTTGGACGACATATCGACAAGTACCTTGTTTATCATTTTAGGTTTATTGGTGCTTTTTTCTGCTTATTTCTCGGGTTCAGAAACCGGGATCATGTCAATTAATCGTATACGCTTGCGCCACCTTGCAAAAGAGGAACATCGCGCAGCTAAACGAGTCAGTAAATTACTTAGCCGTCCAGATAGACTCATTGGCCTAATATTAATTGGTAACAACCTTGTAAATATCGCTGCTGCCCAGGTAGCCACTATCATTGGTATTCGTTTATACGGTGATTTAGGTATTGGTATTGCAACCGGTGTGTTAACGCTAGTGGTACTAATATTTGCAGAAGTAACCCCAAAAACGCTTGCTGCGTTGTACCCTGAAAAAGTAGCCTTTCCAAGCTCTATTATTCTCAAAGGGTTACTCAAAATACTATTCCCATTCGTGGTTGTTGTGAACTGGATGACCAACGGTATTTTACGTCTATTTGGTATCAGCTCAGCACAAATAGATGAGCACAGCATGAGTAAAGAAGAACTTAAAACAGTGGTGAATGAGTCAGGCGCATTACTGCCAGCTCGTCACCAAAGCATGTTGACTTCTATTTTAGACTTAGAGCAAGTGACCGTTGAAGATATTATGATCCCTCGTAACGAAATAGTGGCGATTGATATTAACGACGATTGGAAGCTCATTAGCCGCCAATTAACTCATGCTCAGCACACCCGTGTATTACTTTATCGCGACAATATTGATGACGCGGTAGGTTTTATCCATTCGCGTGACGCTCTTCGTCTTTTAACCAAAGAGCAATTTGATAAACCGTCATTATTGCGTGCTGTACGTGAGATTTACTTTATTCCTGAGGGGACGTCCCTAAATACCCAGCTATTAAAGTTCCAACAATCAAAAGAGCGTATTGGTATAGTGGTTGATGAATATGGCGACATACAAGGCCTCGTAACCCTTGAGGATATTCTTGAAGAAGTGGTTGGCGATTTCACTACCACGCAAACACGTACGCCAAGTGAAGAAGTGACCACACAAAGTGATGGCTCTTACCTTGTTGATGGCGGCGCTAACGTGCGCGACTTAAACAAAGAGATGGGCTGGGAGTTTCCTCTTGATGGCCCTAAAACACTCAGCGGTTTAATTGTAGAATACCTAGAAGATATTCCAGATGCTAATTTAAGCCTTAAAATAGCCGGCTACCCTGTTGAGGTGTTAGAGGTAAAAGAGAATATGATCAAACAGGTAAAAATTAAGCCAAATCAACGTAAGTTGTAAGTGTAAATAATGCATTAAAAAAAGGAGCCTTGGCTCCTTTTTTTTGCTTTTAAGATATGTAGTTAGCCAAAAAGCAGTCGCTCAAACCAGCCTTTATCAAGCTCCTCTTCACAACGTTTAAGCTGCGCACCATAACGGCTTGCGCGGTGTTTTACTTTATTAGCAACACTCATTAGCCACTTTTTCTTTTTATAGGTACCGCGTTTATAACCGCCCCACCCTTCGTGATAATTTAAGTATTGGGCGTAAGCATCCCATTTAGAGATACCATTTACTTTATGTGTTTTATAAACAAACCATGCCATAAAGTCGATTGCATCGTCAAAATCATCTCTATCAGCCCCACTGTTACCCGTTTCACGAATATAGTCAGACCAAGTTGGAGTTTTTGCTTGTGAGTACCCGTAAGCATCACTGGCACGCCCAGTTGGAATTATCCATAAAAAATACTCCATGGGTGGTGCGGCATCATGACGAAACGAACTTTCTTGGTACATCATGCTCATAAGAACATGTTTAGGTGAGCCCCATTTTTCTTGTGCATCTTTTGCATCAAAGTACCAATCTGACTTTTCTTCAAAAATTTTACAAAGATCATTAGGTTGCTTTGGCGGCGCAGTGGCACACCCAGCTAAAGAGAGGGCAAAAGATAAAATAATTGCATTTTTTTTCATTTTTATAAGATCTCACTGAACTTTTTAAAAAAGCGTGGGTCTGAGTATATGAATGCAGCAGTATAGCATTGTTTCATCCCTGAAGAATATTTACGCAGCCACCTTGGGCTGCGTTTTTTTTGCTTAAAAAAACTTAAGCAGATGCTTTGGCATTAAAATATTCATCTAAAAAGTCAGTAAAGCTTAGCGTGTCGGCGCGCTCTATTTCTTCTCGCGCTTTATCCGAGAGAACAACTTGTTGCTCTAGCCATTCTTTAGAAAACACATTGTAGTTGGCTTGAGCATGGCTTTGCTTATATTTATTAGCCAATTGAATAGCAAATAAACCGTTATCTATACCCGCACTTTCTAGCTCGCGCACATAACGCCCTGAAAAAGTCAGCGCTGGGTTATCAACCCAAGTAGCCATTTGTGCGATGGTTTCGCTGTAATAGGTCACCCCATACGCCTTATCCATATGCTCAGCGACTTCACTTAGTTGGTCAAAAATTTCTCTCCCCCAACTTTGTAACGTACGCTGTTGGTTGTTGTCGTTAAGCATAACACCTAACTGACGCCCCTGATTAACCACTGTATCTAAATTCTCAGTGCTGCGGGCTTGCTCTTTCCACTGCATTTCTGGAGAGTCTTTCAACAAACAATACGTTAAAAACACATCTAAAAAATGAATTTGCTCTATATCAATGCCGGTTTCACTAAACGGGTTTACATCCAGCGCTCTAATTTCAACATACTCAATGCCTGCTCTTAATAATGCATCCGTTGGTTTTTCACCACTTTTAGCATTACGTTTAGGGCGGATCGGCGAATAAAATTCGTTTTCGATTTGCAGAATATTTTTATTAAGCTGCTTAGGTGTTGCTGTGGTGTAGTCATCAATATCGCCGTATAAGTCAGAAGGCGTGTTGATTGCTTTTTTAAGCCCAGCAACGTACTCATCAAGTGAGTTATACATTACGCGTAATGAAGATTGCGCACTGTTGGTGTAACCTAAATCACCCAAGCGTAGCGCGGTTCCTACTTCTAAATAAAGTGTTCCTTTACCTAGCTTTTTAAACGGTAGGTCAGTTTTGCGCCCTTGTAAAAAAGAATTACATAATGCAGGTGAGGCACCAAACAAGTAACTAATTAACCAAAGCTCGCGTTTAAAATTACGAATAAGCGCTAAATAACCATCCGATATAAATGCTTCTAGGCTTTGCTCACTTTGCTTTAAGGTGTGTAAAGATTGCCAAAGTGTTTCTGGAAAAGAAATATTAAAATGAACACCCGCAATCGCTTGCATCATACTACCGTAACGGTTTTTTAATCCTTCACGGTATAGGGTTTTCATACGCGCAGTATTTGAGTTACCAAATTGAGCCAGTACGATGTCGTCTTGATCTTCAATAAAGCATGGCATACTGATGGGCCATAAAAGCTCATCACCCATGTGCTCAAGTGTAAACTTTTGCAGGTCTTTTAATTGCGCTAAGGTTTCTGTCGCTGATTCACTAACAGGGGTAATAAATTCAAGTAATGACTCTGAAAAGTCGGTAGTAATATGTCCGTTTGTTAATGCACTACCTACGCCTTTAGGATGTCCTAAAGTGGAAATGGCGCCATTACCTTTAATACGCAACGACTCTCGCTCAATACCACGTTTGATCCCTTTAATTGCGTGCTGATGCGGTGTTGCTGATAACGCGTTTAGCGCGCTAGATAAATCATGTATAGTCAAAAAATGCTTCCTCGGCCACGTGGCTTAATCTTAGGGTTATGGGGGCTAATTGCCCATACTCAAGATTAAATTGTTAAGAACAATATAATTTTTCAAAATTTTTAGCTATTTACCCTGTTGAGCATGCGCTTGATACAATAAGCATCAACCAGCAAGCTAATCTTGCCACTGCTCACGCTAATATACAATCGCTTTGCTAGGGCGTGTTGGCCTTTGTGAATTGAAATTTGTCCAAACTAAGGGCGATTCAATCGCAGCGCGATATTTGTAACCTAATGGGCTCGATAACTACTCTGCATTATTCTAATAACTTACACCCATGTAAGAATAAGTAAAAACCGAACAAAGCTTTCGCGTCCTGCTCATACCCCTTGCCTAAAAACCAAACACACTGCTGTAAATTCAGCCACCAAAAATCCTCACGCCCCAAACATAAAGACCCTGAATTAATAGATTACACTTCATAAGCTTTAACATTTTAAATGCAGTATTTGATATAGATCATAAAAAGTCGCAATTTTGATGACAATTTTATTTAGCGCAGCGCCTTTACTTCACCTCCTTTTGTTTACCCAATACAATGACAAGTTAATTAAAAAGGATGGTTAAAACTAACATGCGTCATAATCAAAGCTTAATAAATGAAGAGGTTCACTTTAGTGATGCTCAGCAATTGGTATCCACAACCGATTTACGAGGAGTCATTACGTATGCAAATAAGGCATTTTGCGATGTAGCAGGCTTTAGTGCCCAGGAGCTCGTTGGTAAAAATCATAATATTGTGCGTCACCCAGATATGCCCAAAGCAGCATTTAAAGAAATGTGGAGTACGCTAAAAAGCGGCCACTCATGGCGCGCCATAGTAAAAAATCGATGTAAAGATGGGCGCTATTACTGGGTTGATGCATTTGTAACCCCTATCTTTGAAGGTGATCAGTTAGTTGGCTATCAATCTGTACGTACAAAACCAGATAAAAAACATGTTTTAACAGCCCATAAACTATACGAAAAATTAAATAGCGGTAAAGCCGCTTTTAATTTTAAAGAACGCACACACTTGCGCCAAATGCTTACGTTAGCCATTGTATTTAGCTGGCTAATAATGAGTGGGTTTGCCTTTTCAACCATGGCAGCGGTTATCAACGTATTAATTTGCGTGCTTATTTTGGCCTTAAATTATCAAGAGCTTGTGGCAACCCCTGCTAAATTAAACACCGATAAAGAACATTCTGACTCTATCTCGCGCTATGTTTTTTGCGATAACTCACCGCTAAGTGTGAGTGACTTTAAAGAGCAAATGTTACTTGCTAAGCTCAGAACTGTATTGGGGCGCGTAAAAGATGCCACCTATGCCTTTAATAACATTGCTGAAAACCTAGATGATAAATCGACGCTCACCGAAAAAGGCATTGAGGCGCAAAGCACACAGCTTACACAAATCGCCACTGCTATGGCGCAAATGACCGCCACTATTGGTGAGATTTCGAATAGTACAACAACTACCGCCGACAAAGTTAATTCTACTCAGCACAGCTGCGCGGATATAAAACAACATATTGCTGATAACAAAAAAATGGTATCTGAGCTGGCAACCCACGTAGATCATGCTGCCAATACGGCTAATAACCTCGCGCAGGAAGCAGATAAAATAGGCCAAGTAATGAATGAGATAGAAGGTATTGCTGAGCAAACCAATTTACTAGCGCTTAATGCAGCAATAGAAGCCGCAAGAGCAGCCGAGCATGGCCGTGGTTTTGCCGTAGTTGCTGATGAAGTACGTGCCCTTTCATCTCGTACGCAAAGTGCTACGGGGCAAATTCACAGCTCGATTAAAGATATACAAGATACATTGGTTAATTGGTCAAAGGTAATGCAAAGTACAAAACTACAAGCTGAGGGCTGCGTACAAACAACCGAGCAAACACACCAAGAGCTCGATAGTATATTCAATCAAATTAGTGAAATAGCATTACTTACAAACAGTATATCGACGGCTGCAGAGGAGCAGCAGATGGTGAGCCATGATATTGCTAATAATGTAGATAATATAAAAGAGGTGAGTAACGAAAACTTAGCTTTAAGTTTTGACGTTGCTAAAGATGCCGCAGAATTAGTTGCCGGCTCTCAAAAAGTAAACAACCTACTTTATACATTTAAAGTATAAAGCAAGGCAATAAGCCGCCTGCTTGGCGGCTTATTGTGCGTCTATATTAGCGTTTTGAAAAAATCAGGCCCTGCTCGTTTGCATCTATCACGACAATATCGCCAGGGTTATATTCTCCCCCTAATAGCTGCTGAGCCAGTGGGTTTTCAATTGTTTGCTGAATAGCTCGTTTTAATGGGCGAGCACCGTAAACAGGGTCGAACCCGCTAGAGGCAATTTTTTCAAGCGCCGCATCACTGATCTCTAATAAGTAGCCCATTTCTGTTAAACGCTCACGCAATTTAACAAGCTGAATATCGGCAATTTCTTTAATATGCTCATTGGCAAGTGGATGAAATACGACGGTTTCATCAATACGGTTTATAAATTCTGGCCTAAATTCGTTAACGAGCACATTCATAACTTTGCTCTTAAGCGTTGCGTAGTCGTTTGAACCCGCTTGCTCTTGAATAATATCTGAGCCTAAATTTGAGGTCATAATAATAACCGTATTTTTAAAATCAACCGTACGCCCTTGCCCATCAGTAAGGCGGCCATCATCGAGTACTTGCAATAAAATATTAAATACATCGGGGTGCGCTTTTTCTATTTCATCAAGCAAAATTACAGAGTAAGGCTTACGGCGAACGGCTTCGGTTAAATAGCCGCCTTCTTCGTAACCAACATAACCGGGAGGCGCGCCCACTAAACGTGCTACAGCGTGTTTTTCCATAAACTCTGACATGTCGATACGCACCATGGCATCTTCTGTATCAAACATAAAACCTGCAAGCGCTTTAGTAAGCTCTGTTTTACCCACCCCAGTTGGTCCTAAAAATAAAAATGATCCTATTGGTCGATTAGGATCGGCAAGCCCCGCACGAGAGCGTCGTATCGCATTCGCGACCGCAACAACTGCTTCGTCCTGCCCTATCACTTTACTGTGAAGTTGTTCTTCCATTTTTAACAGTTTTTCTCGCTCACCTTGCAGCATTCGGGATACTGGGATCCCGGTCCAACGAGAAAGTATTTCTGCAATTTCGTCTTCGCCTACTTGGTTTTTTAGTAAGCTCATTTCTTGCATTTCAGCTTGCGAGGCTAAATCAAGTTTTCGCTCAAGCTCTGGAATTCTTCCGTATTGCAGCTCCGACATACGCTGTAAATCGCTTGCTCGGCGGGCAACCTCTAAATCAAGGCGCGCTTGTTCAAGCTCAGCTTTAATTACTTGCGTGCCTTGTAACGAGGCTTTTTCCGCATTCCATACTTCATCAAGCTCTCGGTATTGCGCTTCTAAGACGGTGATGAGCTGCTGCATTTCGCTGCGCCGCTTTTGGCTTGCATCGTCTTTTTCTTTAGCTAAAGCGTTATCTTCAAGTTTTAATTGAATAATACGGCGCTCAAGCTTATCTAAAGACTCAGGCTTTGAATCTATTTGCAAACGAATTGACGAGCCAGCCTCGTCAATTAAATCAATAGCTTTATCTGGTAATTGTCGGTCACTAATATAACGGTGCGATAAATGCGCAGCGGCGACAATTGCCGGGTCAGTAATATCCACAGAGTGATGTAACTCGTAGCGCTCTTTTAAGCCACGTAAAATGGCAATGGTGTCTTCAACTGAGGGCTCTTCAACCAATACTTTTTGAAAACGACGCTCAAGTGCGGCATCTTTTTCTATGTATTGGCGGTACTCATCAAGCGTAGTGGCGCCCACACAGTGTAGCTCCCCTCTAGCAAGCGCTGGCTTTAACATATTGCCAGCATCCATAGCGCCGTCGGTTTTACCTGCGCCCACCATAGTGTGAATTTCATCAATAAATAAAATCACTTGGCCTTCTTCTTTAGCCAGCTCGTTGAGCACCGATTTTAAACGCTCTTCAAATTCACCACGGTATTTAGCACCCGCCACCAGCGCGCCTAAATCTAGCGATAAAACACGCTTACTTTTTAGGCCCTCTGGCACTTCGCCATTTATAATGCGCTGCGCTAACCCCTCTGCAATGGCCGTTTTACCTACCCCTGGCTCACCAATAAGCACGGGGTTATTTTTAGTACGGCGCTGCAAAACTTGGATCGTGCGCCGAATTTCGTCATCTCGCCCAATAACGGGGTCGAGCTTACCTTGCTCTGCGCGCTCGGTTAAATCAATGGTGTATTTTTCAAGTGCTTGTCGGGTTTCTTCGGCGTTAGGGTCATCGACCTTTTGGCCACCGCGAATTGCATTTATAGCACTTTCTATTTTAGTTGCAGTGATATTAAGCGCTCTAAAAATATCACCTAAAGGGCCTTTGTCGTCACAGGCAGCTAATACAAATAATTCGCTCGAAATATACTTATCTTTACGCTTTTGCGCGTACTTATCACATAAGTTAATAAGCGAAGCCATATTATTAGAAAGCTGTAGGTCGCCCCCTACTCCTTCGACTTTAAACAGCTTTTCTATTTCTTGAGAAAGCTTGGTGTTGAGCTCATCTGCACTCACGCCTGCTTGTGCAAGCAAGGCGCGCACGCTAGAGCCATTTTGCTGTAAAAGCGCATACATTAAATGTACGGGTTCAATAAATTGATGATCGCGCCCTAATGCTAGCGACTGAGCATCTGAAAGCGCAGATTGAAATTTACTTGTGAATCTATCTAAACGCATGAGGGTTTACCTATTTAATAAACTAATTGCTTAATAAATGGGTATGTTAATAGAATTGTTCAAGGTGTTAAGAAGAATATTGTGGGGAAATAGTGTTTTATTTGCGCCAGATCAAACTTGCCATACGTCCTGTTTTACCTTCTAGCCGATAAGAAAAAAACAGTGATGGCTGAGAAACAGTACAATAATCGCCTCCGCTAATATTAATAACGCCTAATTGCTCAAGCTCAATGCGAGCGATTAGGTAAATATCGCACAAGTATTTATTATTGCTTTGTAATTTAAACGCCTCTTTAAACAACGGGGATTTTGCAATAAATTGCGTAGCAACCTCGGCGCCAACTTCAAATTGCTCAGCACCAATAGCAGGCCCAAGCCACGCATATATTTGCTTACTAGGCGCGCTAAAACAGGCAAGCGTATTTTTTATAATCCCTTTTTCAAGGCCGCGCCAACCACCATGCACTGCTGCAATTTCATGGCCATCATGACTTGTAAGCAAAATAGGCAGACAATCTGCACTCATAATAGCAAGAGGCTGATTTTTAACTTGGGTATACAACGCATCAGCACTGTGTAGTGTTTGAAAATTAAAATCTGCATCAACACAGAGCACATCGGCGCTATGCACTTGATTAAGCCACAGTGGCGGGTTTGGCAGGGATTGCTCAACCAAAGCACGGTTTTTTAGCACGTGCTCTGGATCATCATCAACATGTAGGCCTAAATTTAAGCTATTAAAAGGCGGCTTTGACACACCGCCTTCTCGGGTGGTACTGAGCGTACCTACCGAGGTTAAATTAGGCCAAGGGGCTGACAAAAAAGCCATTAATACTCTATGTTAGGGTTAGCTTTCGTATCTTCTCTAAGCACCTGAGTCATTGCCACCATGTCATCTGGAATAGGCGCTTGCCAAGTCATCATTTCGCCCGTAATAGGGTGCGCAATACTCAATTTTACTGCGTGTAAGGCTTGGCGATTAAATGTACGTAACATTTCAAACAGCTCTGGCGTAGCACCTTTAGGTGGACGAGGACGCCCGCCGTAGGCTCTATCGCCAATTAACGGGTGGTTTATATACGCCATATGAACACGAATTTGGTGTGTACGTCCGGTTTCTAGGCGAAGGCGTAAACGTGTATGAGCACGGAATTTTTCAGCAACACGGTAATGTGTAATAGCAGGCTTACCCATTTCGTGAACTGCCATGTGTGTACGCTGCGTTGGATGACGGCCAATCGGCTTTTCAACCATGCCACCTGCGGTCATAGTACCATTACATAAAGCTTCGTATTCACGCGTAAAGTTTTCGCGTTTTTGCAGTGCTTTAACTAAATGTGTTTGCGCCTGAATAGTTTTAGCCACCACCATTAAGCCTGTGGTGTCTTTATCTAGACGGTGCACAATACCTGCACGCGGTACGTTAATAATATCCGGAAAATGATGCAGCAATGCATTTAGCACTGTGCCATCTGGGTTACCTGCACCTGGGTGAACGACTAGGCCCATAGGTTTGTTGATAACCAAAATATCATCATCTTCATAAACAATGTTTAATTTGATATCTTGTGCTTCGTATTCGCGTGGTGCTTCAATGCTGGTTTCAACATTTACAACTTCACCACCGAGTAGTTTTTCTCGTGGTGTGTTATAGATTTCACCGTCAACGGTGATTTTATCATCCAATATCCATGTTTTTATACGTGAACGTGAATAATCAGGGAACAATTGCGCTAATACTTGGTCTAGACGTTTACCACCTAACTCGGTAGGAACCTCGGCTTGAAGTGAAATTTGTTCTGACATTAGTAACTTTACCCAATTTACCAGTGCAAGCTGTGCCTGACTGGGTTAGAATCGCTTTTAATAAAAGCATAATATAATACGCATAGTTTACTCGGTTTTACCGCCGTGGCCTAGCCGAAGACATCGAAGGTAACAAATAAAATGATAAATAAAATAGGGAAACGTGCATTCGCCATTGTTTTTTCAGCTTCTGTACTTACTTTAGGGGCCTGTTCTTCTGCGCCTGATCAAGAAGATATCCAACGCGTTCCTAACAAATCTGCACACGCTTTGTATGAAGATGCAAAACAGACGCTCGACTCAGGTTTATACGCCCGAGCAATTGAGCTGTTAACCGCTATTGATTCACGCTACCCATTTGGCCCTTTCTCAAAGCAAGTACAAATGGATTTAGTGTATGCCCATTACCAATCAGGTAATACAGAGCAAGCATTAGCTACTATCGACCGCTTTATTCGTTTAAACCCAAACCACAAAGATTTAGATTACATGTACTACATGCGTGGCTTGGTTAACATTAAAGCAGATAAAAATGCCTTCCAAGAGTATTTTGGCATAGACAGAGCTGACCGCGATGCAAACCGAACACGTGTTGCATTTACCGATTTATCGACGCTTGTAAAACGCTTTCCAAAGAGTGATTACGCACCAGAGGCTAAACGTCGTTTAGTGTGGCTTTTAAACCGCATGGCGCGTTACGAGCTAAAAGTGGCTAATTACTACTACGAACGTGAAGCTTACCTAGCGGCCGCTAATCGTGGTAAGTACGTTGTTGAGCATTACTCGCAAAGCAGCTATTTAGAGCCTGCACTTGAGATGATGGAAAAAAGCTACGAAAAGCTTGGTCTGACAGATTTAAGTGAGCACGCAAGACTAACGCGTGAATACAATGAATCTAACAAATAAGAATGGCAGAGGTTTTTATTTAAACCTATGTTGATTGTTTAAAAGCCCTCTCTGAGGGCTTTTTTATTGCCTAAAAATAGGTTTTGTTGATGGCAGTGGCACTTTTTAATGCTTAGCGATTAGCCATCGCACCACACTAAATATATCAATAGCAATTGCATCACACGCTTGTAGAGCGCTTGTAACAAAGGGATTCACTGTTGATCTAAGTTTTTCTTTTTACAGGCGAAAAAAAAGGTAAGCCTAAGCTTACCTTTTAATTAACTCATTGCGGGTAATTAAAGCTCAAAGTCTTTTTTGAATTTTAAACCAAACTCGCTACGGTCATTACTGCGCATTACACCAACAAAACCTGACTGCTGTAAACGACCTACATCGTAAACCTCGTTTAATACGTTTTCACCGTATAAGGTTACTTCCATATCGCCATAAGGGTTAGTGTAAGAAATATTAAAACCAACTAATTCACGCGAATCAATAGTCTCGCTTTCATTGTAAACCGACTGGCCTTGCATTTCGCTTCTGAAAGAGTAGTTAGCGTTAAATGCAACGGTTGCACCACTGTCTAAATCCATAAAGTAAGAAGGGGCAATCATTACAGTCCAACGTGGTGTTAATGCTGGTGAATCACCTTTACCAATACCTTGTACGCCTGCATCTACTTCTGTAATTTCAGAATCTAAGTAACCTACAGAGCTGCGAATTGTGAAATCGTCTGTAATGGCAACGGTAGTTTCAAGCTCAATACCTTGCGCTTTAGACTCACCTGCATTTTCAACAATCGTTACAAAACCACCGCCTGCAGTAGGGTCAGAAAATGGTAAAGCAAGGTCGGTGTAATCAGTTACAAATACAGCCAACATCATAGATACATTTTCATGTACTTGGCCTTTTAAGCCCATTTCGTAGTTAATTGCTTTAGTTTCATCAAACGATACAAACTGATCGGGGCCACCAAATGGACGTGGAGGGAAACCGCCTGTTTGGTAACCTTTTTGAATTTGACCATAAACATTCATGTTATTGCTGATTTGATATGATGCGTTTACATCCCATGTTACAGCGTCAAACTCTGCACTTACGTATTTACGTTCAGCAAATGTTGGGAAAATCGCATCGGCATCTTTCTCATCTTTTGAGTAACGAAGGCCACCACCAATACTTAAATCATCTGTTAAATCGTAACTTGTATTAAAATATACAGCGTATGAGTTTGTTTCTTGGTTAATTTCAAAATCGCCATAGCCACCAAATGAAGGTGTAACACCATCGTTTAATAAGCCATTAGGTGTATTGAATGGGCTAAATACAAATGGACCTGAACGTGTAAAGCCATCTTCATTAAAGAAGTAAAGGCCTGATACAAAGTCCATATTATCGTAAGTCGCATTTAGTTGAATTTCAAACGAGTATTGGTCTGCACCCCCCTCTTCTGGGAACTCAGATAAATTAAGTGGTGAGGCATCATCATCAAGTCCACCTTCGTATTCAGAAGTACGGTAACTTGAAATAAATTTAGCCGTGTACGTATCATCAATTGCCCAATCAGCAGTAAATGACGTACCCCACCCTGAGTAAGACGTAGATTCAATACCAGCAACGGTAGTGCCTAAATCATCGGGGTCAGATGGGATCATATCCTGTGTTAATAAAGGAAAGTCACCATTAAATACATCATTTGCATCAAGCGGCTCAGTTAGCTCAATAGTGTAAGGCGATTGACCCGACTCGTTATCAACACCGTCAAGTGAAAAAGTAAACGCTAAATCGCTATTGGCTTGCCATTTAAGGGCTACGCGACCGCTAAACTCTTCTTCTTCACCAATTTCTTTTTCTGGGTTAGCTAAATTGACAGCTTCACCCACACCATCGCGCGTTTTGTATGATGCACTTGCAGACATACTTACTTCATCTGTTAGCGAGTTATTAAAGTATACATCGCCAGCAATACGTCCGCGGCTACCAATTTTAGCTGTAGTTGAAACAATCCCTTCATCACCTGGTTGCTTAGTAATTACATTTACTGCGCCACCTAAGGTATTACGACCATATAATGTACCTTGTGGTCCACGTAGAACTTCAACACGCTCTACATTTGGTAAGGATAAGTTTGACCCCATTTGACGGCCTAAGTAAACACCATCTAAATAAACACCTACACCCGGATCGGTTGTAATTATGTGATCTTGTAGACCAATACCACGAATAAACACAGAGGCATGCGCCGCATTACCTACACCGTAGCGAGTGATATTTAAGTTTGGAACGTATTTACCAATATCTTCTAGGTTACTCATATTGGCTTTATCAATTAGGTTAGCACCAATTGATGTGATAGCGGTTGGAGATTCAAACAAGCTCTCTGTACGTTTACGAGCTGTAACTTCGATTTTTTCAAACGCGTCTTGTTTTGCTGTTGTTTTAGCTTCTTCAGCATTTACTGAGGTAGTTAGTGCAGCGACAATTGCGAGGCTTAACTGTGAGAGTTTGCGTAGTTTCAAAATATTCTCCAAAGGATACCGTATAATTTAGTTATGCGAACTTATTGGCTTGGGCAATAAGTTTTGGGCATAAAAAAAGACGCCTAATAGCATCTTTCCTCTGGAAGGGCATTATATTACATATTTGTGAAGAAATGTATAAAAATTTTCATTTAATAAACATACAGGTACAAATTAATTATAATTTTTGATTATTGTTGGATAATATTACTTACATTATAAATAGTTAAGGCATGCCATAAGGCCTCACTTTTAAGCAACCTATTCAAATACATAGCAAAACAGTGTAATACATATAGGTGAACTAATTTTCTTTATAGTAATAGTTGCTTCAAATAACGGCTTTAAACTTCATTGAAATCGGCAATAAATAACAATATAGTATAATTATCAACCTTATGGATTGAATCGTTATGGAATCAGACAATACTAGTAATAAAAGTCTTAAATGTTTTAATAACCCTGATTACACCTCGCTATTTTGCGTAGCTGCGAAATACAATATTTTACTGGTTAACTACCAAGCACTTAACATAATTACTACCCATGATTTAATTACGCAATTTATGGCGCAGAATAAGCAACAAGGGTTAGTTATTTTTGATGTCCCTAAAAATTGCAATGCACTTTCTTTGAAAGAGTGGCCTAATCTAAAAGGGTTATTTTACGAAAATACCGATGAAAAATATTTTCAAAAAGGCCTTGAGGCAATTGAAAAAGGGAAGCTCTGGTTTCCACGAGATATTTCTGATTGTTGGATGAAGCAAATGCTAGCCACTGAGAAGCAGTCAGCGGTGCAATCTAGCAACTTAACTAGCAAAGAAATAAAAGTGTTAAACTTGTTATTCTCAGGGCTACACTCCAGCGCCATTGCTGACAACTTATTTATTAG
This sequence comes from Pseudoalteromonas sp. Xi13, assembly GCF_003952205.1. NCBI lineage: Bacteria > Pseudomonadati > Pseudomonadota > Gammaproteobacteria > Alteromonadales > Pseudoalteromonadaceae > Pseudoalteromonas > Pseudoalteromonas sp. Xi13. The sequence continues at coordinate 1,092,219 of NZ_CP034439.1, read as the reverse complement.
CGAAGCAACAGTTCGTGTACATTTGCATAAAATTTATCAAAAAATTTCTGTTAAAAACAAGCAGCAGGCCTTGTTATGGTGTCAAGCCAATCTTAATAAAGTAAATAATTAAGCTTAAAGATGTAGCATAACGACAAATGTTTTTAGGCTTTTATATGCGCAATAAGCTTATATTAATAAAATAGTACTCCACTCTTTAATCATTATTTAGTACCAAAATAAAAAATATCTAATGAAATCATACTGCTTTAAATAGTAGCTTCTATGATTTAACATTTGTAACCAAAAGAAAAACACGGTCGGTAAAGTTTTTTTAACTAACTTCCTAAAATTATTAGATAAAAACTAAAATCACTTCTATAATCCCCATGAAATCAACATCTAAATAACAAATAGGAAATACATATGAAAAAGCTATCTGTAGCAGTAGCAATATGTGCCGCACTTGCATCTAGTTACACGAGTGCTGAAGTTCGCATAAATGGCTTTGCATCTATAGTGGGTGGCAAAAGTCTAGACAGTGATCAAACTTTATACGGATATGATGACGATATCTCATTTAAAAATGAGAGTGTATTTGCATTACAACTATCTGCCGATCTTCAGGAAAAGCTCAGCGCAACAGCGCAAATTGTGGCTCGCGGCGAGAATGACTTTGATGCAGATTTTGAATGGGCGTATTTAACTTATGAGTTTAGTGATGAATTACAACTCAGCGCTGGTAAAATGCGTGCGCCATTTTACAAATACTCTGACTTTCTAGATGTAGGTTACACTTACCGCTGGGTTCGCCCTCCTCAATCGGTTTACAATTTACCATTTTCTACTTACGAAGGGTTGAGCTTACTATATACATCACAAATCGGTGATTGGGACTCAAGCCTTCAAGTCATATATGGTAGCTTTGAAGATAATATCGCAGTAGTGTCGGTCAATGGTGAAACTGAGCTTAATGATATCGCTGGTCTTAACTGGTCACTTAGTTACGATTGGTTTAGCGCACGTGTTGCCTATTTTGTGGCAGAGACCACCATTGACATTGAAAATGATACTGATGCTGGTATCGCCCTTAATGGCCTAGAGGCAACTCTTCGCAGCTCGGGTTTCACAGATCAAGCAGATAGCATTGCTGTAGATGAAGACGATGGAGCATTTTTCGCACTTGGCTTTTCAATTGACTACAACAATATTTTATTTGATGCAGAGTATACTCAGTTTGAAGTCGATAACAGCGCTTTAGCTGAGCAAACTCAATACTATACCTCTCTAGGCTATCGTATGGATGAGTGGCTTGTTCACGTTACCTATGAAAACAACGACGATAAACACGATAACAACCGTTATAATTCACTTACAGCTGTGCCGCAATTAAATGCAGGTATAAATTCAGCATTAGAAGGCTCTAAAGCAAAAAGTAATGTTTACACCATCGGCGCCCGTTATGACTTCCACCCATCAGCTGCATTTAAAATCGACTTTAGTCGCTTAGATGACGACATAACAAACATTGAAACTGATGTAGTAGCTGTCGGCGTTGACTTAGTATTCTAATTGGAGCGAAATATGAAAAAATTAATCCTAGCCAGTGTACTGTCGGTATGTGCGTTTAGCGCCTATGCTGAAGTTGCGGTAATAGTAAACCCTAGCAATGCAAGTGCACTTGATGCCGATACTATTAAAAAGATTTACCTAGGAAAAGCAAAGTCATTTGCTAACGGTAATAAAGTGAACCCAGCTACTCAAAATGGTACCGCTGTTGCAGATGAATTCAATTCTAAAGTAGTTGGTAAATCAAGTAGCCAATTAAATGCCTATTGGTCAAAACTTGTTTTTACCGGTAAAGGTACACCACCAGAGAAATTTGATTCTGACCAAGCTGTTATTGATTTTGTTGCTAGTAATGGCGACTCAATTGGTTATATAGACAGCAGTAAGGCAACAGATAAAGTTAAGGTAGTTGCTACGTTTTAAGCGCGGTAGCTAGATATAAAAAAAACCACCGATTAGGTGGTTTTTTTATATCAAAATATTACGGCTTTATACTAATACCCTTAAATAAATGAGCAATTGAGTGGCGGACAAGTGTGTAGATAGCTAGGCAAAAAAACGTTATTTAGTTGCTCTAAATAACGATTTTTTAATGCAGCTACCGCCTAGCTTAGCCTCTAAAATGATTAAGTATTATTACGGGTTAATATTACTCAATTTTAAACTTCGCGGTGGCATCTAAAAGGTTATCTGAAAGGTAGTGTAGGTTTTTCGCTACATCCCTTACCGCCGCGAGTGAGTCCATGGTGTCTTCAAACGATTCATGCATATTCGTCACATTTTCTACAACCATCGCAGCAACCGATGTTTGCTCTTCTGTTGCAGCGGCGATTTGTGAGTTCATACCATTTATTTCTAACATTTGCTCTGCAATTTTTTCTATCGAAACGCCAGTTTTCTCTGCGGCTGTTGCGTTATCTGTGGCCATATCTCGCGCTGATGTCATCGCCGTCACAGACTCATTTGCAGCCTCAGTCAAGGTGCTTAGTAACTCACGAATTTCATTCGTTGAATGTGCTGTACGTGATGCAAGCTCTCTTACTTCATCCGCAACCACGGCAAAGCCTCTACCATGCTCACCTGCACGGGCCGCTTCTATAGCAGCATTTAAAGCTAATAAATTAGTTTGCTCAGCAATAGATGTGATCACATTAAGAATTTGAGACACATTTTTTGTATCATCAGCTAACTTATTGATAGTTGAGGCGGCTTGATTTATTTCATCACTTAACGTACGTGAGGCGGTGACTGACATTTGAACTTGAGTTCTGCTTTGTTCTACCTCTTTTTCTGCTGTTTGCGCTGCATTTGATGCACTTGCCGCCGATTGAGAAATATCCCCCACGCTTTGCTTCATCTCTTCCATAGACTGTTTAACCACCTCAGCCTCTGTTGTTTGCTTTGTGGTAGCGCGTTCAGCCTGCTCCATACCTTGCACTAAGCGAGTTGAGTTCTCCATTAGTGGCTCACATACCGCGATTACTTCAAGTACTGTTTTTTTCAGCAAAGCGATGAAGGAGTTGAAGTTAATTGATACTTGACCAATTTCATCCTCTGAATTTACGCTCAGATTAGTGCTCAGCGACCCTTTACCATTTGCAAGTAGACTCAGGTTATTAGCGGCATCACTTGCAGATGCAGCAATACGTTTGGCAATCCAAATAGCCATAAATAGCAGTAAAATTAACGAAACAATAGATACCACCAACATAAGTGTTAGCGCGTGATCAGAACGCTCTTTAGTACTTGCAACTAACTCAAAAAAGCGATCGTCTGCTTTTGCTTGAGCGGTTTTAAACTTTTCAAGCACATCATTATACAGTGCTGTTTTTCTTTGTGCTTGTTGCTGAATTTTACTGAAGTCAGCGGTTCCATTTACCATGCCATTGGCAATACTGGCTGATATTTTTTCGTAGTTTGCTAACTGAACTTTCGTGTCACTATGAATATACGAAGCGTTTATTTGCTCAACCGCATTTATGTTGTTGCTTAGTGCATTGTATGTATCAGCTGCTTTCTCTACTAACTCCTGCTCACCAAATGTAACTGCTTGCGTATAAAGCTCATCGAGCTTTTCTAAAAGACTTACATTTGCTGATGTTAACTTAACAACCTGATATGAAGACTTTTCCATTTCATCAAGTGCGATTCTATTGTCATTCATTGCAAAGTAATTAATCAAAACGATTGCTAAAAATGCTACAACCGCAATGCTGGTAATCGCATGTATTTTTTTACTTATGCTGAGGTTTTGAAAAGAGAAGCCTGAAGCCATTGTGTATACCTTATTTTGTTGTCTATATCTATTATCGGCTTATTACCTATAAGTGTTAACTAAATTTGTAATATTTCTAGTTTTTTTTACAAATACAGCGAGTTTTAAACAACTAATAAACGCAAAAAGGATCAAGTGATTAATAAGTGAGCAAGCGGAGAGTTTCTCATAAAAAAACCAGTAACATTGCTGCTACTGGTTTTATAATTTGGTGCGGATGGGGGGACTTGAACCCCCACGCCCGAAAGCACTACCCCCTCAAGGTAGCGTGTCTACCAATTCCACCACATCCGCATTTTTAAGCTTTCGCTTAGGTGTTGTTAAACTTATTGACTTACTTGAGGAGTATAAGTCGTTTAACGTTAGCTTTACGCTAAATTAGTTTGGTACGTCAGAGCTCTGCTGTTGAGTAACAGGTACATCTTCTTCTGCTGGCGCTACAGTTTCTACTGAAGGTGCTGCTTCAAGGTTTTCCCACTCATCGGTCTTTTTAATTTGACCGGCAGTTAAGTTACCTAACACAATACTTAAAACAAAAAACACTGTTGCTAAGCTTGTTGTTGTTTTGGTCATGAAGTTACCTGCACCTGATGAGCCAAAAACTGTGCCCGAAGCACCGGCACCAAATGAAGAACCCATGTCTGCGCCTTTACCTTGCTGGATTAAAACCATACCAACTAAAGCCAAAGCAACAACTAAATAAACTACTAATAAAATTTCGTACATCTTATACGGTCCCTTTTGCACTGTTACAGATTGCAGTGAACGAATCTGCTTTTAGACTAGCTCCGCCAATAAGGCCGCCGTCTATATCTGGTTGTGCAAATAATAATTCGCTATTTTTTTCGTTAACGCTACCACCATATAAGATGGTAAGCCCTTGTGCTAAATCGCTATCTAATGAAGCAATTTTGTCACGGATAAATTTATGAACAGCTTGTGCCTGTTCTGGCGATGCAGTCTTACCTGTGCCTATGGCCCAAACGGGCTCGTATGCTATCACAGAATCTTTCAGTGCTGCTACACCTAATTTCTCAATTACTGCATCAATTTGTGCAGCAACCACGTGTTCGGTTTGACCGTTTTCTTGTTCGCTCTCGCTTTCGCCGATACACAAGATAGGTGTTAGTCCCACTTGCTGCGCACGGGCAAATTTTGCGGCTACGGTTGCATTGCTTTCTTTGTAAATACTGCGTCGCTCTGAATGACCTACGAGTACGTACTTAGCACCTAAATCTTTAATAAGCTGAGCATCCACTTCACCGGTAAAGGCGCCAGGGGTATTTTCACTTAGGGTTTGGGTACCCGTGGTAACACCACTGTCAACCAGTGCTGATACTAATGGAAATGGAGGAAATAAAACAATGTCTATTTCATTTGATTTAACACTGTTAATGGCATCAGACAGTTGAGCGACAAGCTCTAAAGAGCCATTCATTTTCCAGTTGCCTGCGACCATTGTCTTACGTATTGCCATTTTCCACTCCAGATTAGAAAGCGGGCGAGATATTAACTTTTCTCGCCCTAAGTTACAAGAGGTTATTGTTCTCAATCAGTTTATTTGCTCATAGATTCGACAACTGCTGCAATTTTTTGCGCGCTGTCTATGACTATTTTTTCTTGTTCGGCTTCAACCATAACACGTACTACCGGTTCAGTGCCTGATTTACGCAGTAAAACACGGCCTTTTTCGCCTAAAGCTTGCTCTACTTGCGCAACCGCATCTTGTACTTCTGGTGCTTGTGTAGGGTCTGTGCCAGGTGTGTAACGTACATTAATCATTTTCATTGGGTACTTTGTAAAACCAGCCCCTAAATCTTGTAATGTGCGATTTTGAGCCACCATTGCAGCCAATACCTGAAGGCTTGAAATAATACCATCGCCCGTGGTGATTAAATCAAGATTTAATACATGGCCTGAGCTTTCACCGCCAATTCTCCACCCTTTTTGCTGCAGCATTTCCATTACATAACGGTCACCAACTTTACTGCGCGCAAATTCAATTCCTTTTGCTTTTAATGCATTTTCAAGCCCCATGTTCGACATAACCGTGCCAACAACACCACCACCTAGCATATGATCTTCAGCCGCTTGGCAGGCAATAATGTAAACTAAGTCATCACCGTCAAATACGCGACCGTTGTGATCAACCATCATTACGCGATCACCATCACCATCGTAAGCAATACCCACATCAGCTTTGTGCTCTAGCACTTTGCGTTTTAACGTATCAACGTGTGTAGCACCACATTCATGGTTTATATTCACCCCATTAGGCTCACATGCATGAGTAATCACTTCAGCGCCTAGCTCACGCATTACCGACGGTGCAATATGGTAGGTTGCGCCATTGGCACAATCTAGTACAACTTTTAAACCTTCAAGTGATAAGCCTTGTGGAAATTGGCTTTTACAAAATTCAATATAACGCCCATCAGCACTTACTAAGCGCGAGGCTTTACCTAGTTTATCTGAGGCAACACAGGTCATTGGTTCATCAAGCATCGCTTCAATTTGTAGCTCAACGTCGTCATCCAATTTTAAGCCTTGGCCATTAAAAAACTTAATCCCGTTATCGTAATAAGGGTTATGCGATGCACTAATTACAATACCTGCTTCGGCTCTAAACGTTTGCGCTAAATATGCAACAGCGGGCGTTGGCATTGGCCCAAGCAGTACGACATCTATTCCTGCGGCAATTAAACCAGCTTCAAGCGCGGTTTCTAGCATGTAACCTGAAATACGGGTATCTTTACCTATAATTACTTTTTTTGTTCCACTTAGAGACAAAACTCGACCTGCGGCCCAGCCTAATTTCATTGCAAACTCAGGGTTAATTGGAGCTGTGCCCACTAAACCACGCACCCCATCGGTACCAAAATATTTTCTTTCGCTCATTATAAAGCTCCTTTTTCGCAAGCTTGGAGTACACCAAGCACATCTGCTGTTTCTTTTACATCGTGTACACGAATAATTTTTGCGCCATTTTGCGCGGCAATTAGCGCACCGGCTAAGCTGCCCGCTAATCGCTCATCTGTTTTTCTGTTTAGCAAATTACCTATCATCGACTTGCGTGAAAGACCTGCTAAAAGCGGTAGTTCAAATTTATTAAATGCATTAAATTTAGCAAGTATTTCAAAATTATGCTCTAGGGTTTTGCCAAAGCCAAAACCTGGGTCGAGGATAAGTTGCTCCACCTTAATACCCGCTGTTTCGCATGCGCTTATGCGCTGCTCAAAAAAGAGGTTAATTTGCGCTAGCAAGTCAGTATAAGTGGGTTCACTTTGCATTGTCCGTGGCTGCCCTTGCATATGCATCAAACAAATTGCTACATCGGGATACTTAGCGAGTGTGCTAAGGGCGTGGGGCTCTTGTAATGCACGTACGTCGTTAACTATATCAGCACCTGCTAAAATCGCCTGCTCCATGACCTGCGCTTTACTGGTATCTACCGATATAACGCAGTCACTTTTAGCTCTAATTGCTTTTATTGCAGGTATCACACGATTAAGTTCATCGTCTAAATCAACATCTGGCGCGCCTGGGCGTGTAGACTCCCCGCCAATATCAATGATAGTTGCACCCTCGTCTAGCAACTGCATTGCCTGTTGCACCGCGTGCGCTGTATCTAAAAACTTTCCACCATCAGAAAATGAATCTGGGGTCACATTTAAAATACCCATCACACATGGTTTTTCTAAATTAAGTTTACGCCCACGGGGAAGGTTTATTATGTTAGTCATCGCCAACCTTTTAGTTATTTGATACAAAAAAGCCCCGAAGTACGGGGCTTTTAAAGTATTATTTTAACGATTATTCAGCTTTATCATCAAGGTTTGTTTCATCTTTTTTCGATGAATCATCCGGTTTTTGGCTTTCATCAACCGGCTTTTCTTGAGGTGCAACTGTTTTAGTTGGCTTATCGTCTAAACGGTCGTGTGCATCACGTGGTTCACGCACAGGCTGACGCGCCATTAAATCATCAATTTGTTTAGCATCAATTGTTTCGTATTTCATTAATGCATCTTTCATCGCATGAAGAATATCAATATTTTCTTTTAATATATCTTCTGCTCTTTGATAATTACGGTCTGAGAATAAGCGTACTTCGGCATCAATTACTTTAGCTGTTTCATCAGACATGCTCATTGCGCGACCACCGCCGCCACCCATGTACATCTCGTTTTGATCTTCAGCGTAAAGTAACGGACCTAGTTTTTCACTCAAGCCCCACTGCGTTACCATTTTACGTGCAATATCTGTTGCACGCTCAATGTCGTTACTCGCACCCGTTGTTACCTTGTCTTCGCCATAGATAAGTGCTTCAGCAATTCGGCCACCGTAAAGGCTTGAAATCATTGACTCTAAAAGCTCTTTAGAATGACTGACACGGTCCTGTTCAGGTAAGTACATAGTTACACCAAGGGCACGGCCACGTGGAATAATCGACACTTTATAAACTGGGTCGTGCTCTGGCACCATACGGCCAACAATAGCATGGCCCGCTTCATGGTAAGCCGTCATTTCTTTCTCTTGCTCACTCATCACCATGGTCTTGCGCTCTGCACCCATCATGATTTTATCTTTAGCAGCATCAAATTCGGCCATACTTACAACACGTTTATTACCACGTGCGGCATAAAGTGCGGCTTCGTTTACAAGGTTTGCTAAATCAGCACCAGAGAAACCAGGCGTACCACGTGCAATAACTGCCGCTTCTACGTTATCGCCTAATGGCACTTTACGCATATGTACTTTAAGAATTTGCTCACGGCCACGAATATCAGGTAAGCCAACCACTACTTGACGGTCAAAACGACCAGGACGAAGTAATGCAGGGTCTAGTACGTCAGGGCGGTTAGTTGCCGCTATAACGATAATACCTTCGTTACCTTCAAAACCATCCATTTCTACTAGCATTTGGTTTAGTGTTTGTTCACGTTCGTCGTGTCCACCACCCATGCCAGCGCCACGCTTACGACCTACAGCATCAATCTCATCTATAAAGATAATACAGGGTGCAGCCTTTTTAGCTTGCTCAAACATGTCACGTACACGCGATGCGCCCACACCAACAAACATTTCAACAAAGTCAGAACCTGAAATGGTGAAAAACGGTACTTTTGCTTCACCGGCTACGGCTTTTGCAAGTAATGTTTTACCCGTACCAGGAGGACCCACCATTAGTACGCCCTTAGGAATACTACCACCAAGTTTTTGGAACTTAGAAGGGTCACGTAAAAAGTCTACTAACTCTGTTACGTCGTCTTTTGCTTCATCACAACCTGCTACATCAGCAAAAGTTGTTTTAACTTGGTCTTCGCTCATCAGGCGCGCTTTGCTTTTACCAAACGACATTGCGCCTTTACCGCCACCGCCTTGCATTTGACGCATGAAGAATATCCATACCCCTATAAGCAGCAACATTGGGAACCAAGAGATAAAAATACTTGCTAAAAACGATTGTTCTTCAGGCTGTACGCCTTTCACATTTACATCGTTTTTAAGTAAATCATTAATTAAATCTTCATCGTACATTGGCATTGTGGTTTGAAAACGCTCACCACTACTTTTAGTACCTGTAATATTACCCGTTCCACGGTCAATAATAACTTCTTGTAAAGAGCCGCTACGCACGTCTTTTACAAATTGAGTGTAACTTGTTTGACGATCAACTTGATCGCCGCCATTAAAGCTCTGAAATACTGACATTAGCACAACTGCAATAACCAGCCAGAGTATTAGATTTTTCGCCATATCGCTCAAGGGGTTAACCTCTTGTATCCAATTAATTTAAATTCAACTAAACGCCAAGCAACTGTACTACAGTTTGTAGCCGGTCGCTACTATATATACTTCCCGAGAACGGGCACGTGAGGCATCAGGTTTGCGTATTTTCACTGCTTTAAAACTATTACGAACATCTTGCAAGTATTGATCAAAGCCTTCACCTTGAAACACTTTAACAACAAATGCACCATTTTTCTTTAATACTTGATGACACATATCAAGTGCTAATTCTACCAAATACATGCTACCCGCTTGATCTACCGAGTTATTACCGCTCATATTTGGTGCCATGTCAGAGAGTACCACATCAACATTTTTACCATCAATGCGTTTTAACAATGCATCAAGTACGGCTTCTTCACGAAAATCGCCTTGTAAAAAGTCAACCCCCGCAAGTGAGTCCATAGGTAATATGTCACACGCAACAACCTGACCTTTATCAGATACTTTCTCGGCTAAGTATTGTGACCAGCTGCCAGGTGCAGCACCTAAATCAACAACGGTCATACCAGGGCGAAGCAGTTTATCTTTATTTTGGATCTCATCTAATTTGAAAACAGCTCGAGAACGCCAGCCTTTTTTTTGCGCTTGCTGAACATATTGATCATCAAAATGTTCTTTCAGCCATCGCTTTGAACTGGCTGAATGTTTTTTATTTGTCATAAATTAACACGCAACTAATTAGTAATATTCTTTAGATGGCGTTAGAATACCCTTAATTCAAGCCATATTCAGCAAAATTTGTATAAACATGACATTATCAAACAAACAAAAGCAGTTTTTAAAAGGTCAGGCGCATAGCCTTAAGCCTGTAGTTTTACTAGGTTCTAACGGTTTAACCGAGGGCGTAGTAGTCGAAATTCAAAGTGCATTAGAAATTCACGAATTGATTAAAGTAAAAGTACCTACTGACGATCGTGAAACAAAAGCACTTATTTTTGATGCAATCGTTCGTGAAACCGGCGCTACTAAGCTACAAACAATAGGTCACACTGTTGTATTGTATCGTCAAAGTGCAGAAAAAAAGATTCAATTACCACGCGCATAAGTTAATTGTGCAGTGAGCTTTTTATAAAAAAACCAGCATTAAGCTGGTTTTTTTATTATATGTACTTATTTATGCTTTTTACCTTTAAACAATAAATTTAAAGCACGGCGCTTTTTAGGCAATTTTAGGCCTGTTTTATTTAGTGCGTTTGTATTTTAATAAACGGTCTAAAAATTCAGTAGTTAATTCATTTATCACGCCTGTTTCCGCGTTAACAATCAAGCTAAAACCCACATTTAAATGCGGTATAACCACTAAGTCACTGCGATAGCCTTGCACCCAGCCACTATGATAATAAAGCGTTTCATCGTTATAGTTATAAACACGCCAGCCTAATCCATAATAAGCTTGTTCTAATTCCTTTTTCCATACTCGTCTATAACGCTCTTTTTTTGTAAGTGTATAAGGACGTGTTTGTGTAGCAAGTGCATCTAAAGAAAGTACATCTAGGTTTTGCCCTAATTGCGCATTTAACCATTTTGCCATATCGGTGGCACTTGCATTTACGCCCGCAGCAGGGCCGACTTTATAATAGTTTTTTTTCAGCTTGGCTGTGTACCAACGTTTTTTGCCTCTAACGTGCGGCAGCGCATAATTTTTATCCTGCACCATTGCATCGTAGCCTAAGCTGGTATCGCTCATTTTTAATGGTGTAAAAATTCCCTCTTGCAGCCACTGGTCATATTTTTTATTGGTACTGCTGTAAATGACATCATCAATTAAACTAAACATCACGTTTTGATAGCCATAGCATTGGCCTGGTTCGCAAATGGGCTTTACTGTTAATAGCTTTTCGACAATATCGGGATAATTCATTCTTGATTCGATTAAATTGTCATACGCATTAGGAACCAAACCGCTGGAGTGGCTTAATAAGTGAAATACTTTTAAATTATCTTTATAAACCGTGCCTTTAAAGGCAGGTATATACTCACTTACCGGTTTAAATAAATCTATTAACCCTTCACTTGCAAGCTTTGCAGTTAACGACCCTGCAAATGTTTTTGACACAGAAGCCAACCTAAAGCGGGTGTGGCGGTTAACCTGTGTGCCACTTCTTGCCTTAGTGCGGCCCATGGTGTGGATATAATCAGCGTTACCAATACTCACTATCGAAAGCGCAGCGCCAGGAATACCTTTACTGTTGAGTTTTTTTTCTGCGTAGCGTCCATACTGTTTTACGAATCCATCCCAGCTTGAGTCTGCTTTAGCTATTGCCTGAAGCGGTAAAGATAGACAAATAGCGACCCAAACATACATAAAATTAGTGAGATACTTCATTCGTTACAAATTTATTCTTTTTTAACTACATCTATGTGCATAATATCATGAAGTTTTGATAGGACTAACGTACAATGTTGCGATTATTGGCTTTTTAAGTGGATGTTAAGTATTTATGCGTTTTATAGTTGTATCACTTTTTATATTATTATCAGCAGGTTGTGCAATTACCAAACAGCCGGCCGAGCCTTTGGCTTTACCGTTAAAGCCAACATTAAAGAGCGAAACTTACCAGCTTGAGTATAAAACAGAGCACGCATCGCCAAAAGTTAAGTCTGTACAGTTACCGGCGCACAAAGTAACACGCGGCCAAACAGTGCGTATTACAACCGATAAAGCAAGCGTAACAGACACGCTATTAAAGCAAATAACCCAAGCCTTGAACGATAAAGGCTTAGAAGTGACTGATAGCAAAAACAGTGACTACACGTTAGCTATTCATCAGTTAGATTTAGCATTTACTGACGATACAAAATATGCGTTAACTCAACCTGAAAACCCTTACCCTTTATTTGCCAAAGTAGCGCAGCAATACCCTACTCAACAATGCGCCACCATACTAGCGCAAGTGAGCATGCGCATTACGCACCGCGCCTCTGGCGATGTGGTATGGTTTGCAAAATCATCAATAGACAGCGCAAGCTTCCACCGTGAGCCTTTATTGTTTAGCTTTGCCCAAGAGCAAAAAATTACTAATGAGTTAGAAGTGGCAACATTTGTACATCAACAAAATACCGAGCAAGCCCGCATAGCGCGCGCAGGTAAGGAAGTAACTGTGCCGCCCTTTAAAACCATTACTAAATTAAGCAGCTTAACTAAACTACAAGGCCCATGTACGCGTACAGAGGTGAGTGCCTTAACGCCTATGATGCAATATTACTTAAGCAGTATTTTAATTGACAAAATAAAAGTGCAATAACGTAAAAAACTACATTTTTTTACAGATTCAAGGATTCACTTACCAATATAATACGCTTAATAACAAATAATAATTAGGTCCCCAGGGATGAAAAACGCTTTCTTACAGCATACTTTTATTAATAGCGTATTGCTTTGCGCCAGTTTTTTGAGCTTTCAAAGCCAGGCAAGCAATCGATACTATGCTGATAACACGCTAGAGCCCACCCAAGGTTTTGCGTGGGATTGGAGCGCTGGGGCTGGTTATTATGTAGAAGACTCTTACCTAATTGGCCTTGATTCCTACGACGATGGCATTGAACTCGATTTAAGCCTGGCTATTTCCTACGAAAACTTTTATCTCGACTTTGATCATAACCAGTTAAGCGGCGGCTTAGTTGTGGGTTACAGCCTTATAGATAAATTTGATTGGGGCTTGGATATATTAGGCACCAATACTCAAGCTGGCTTTGATGACAAAGGCTTAGGTTTTTACAACCACGGTGTAATAGAAGAGCTTGCGGGTATAAAATCGCGTAATTACGATTTTGATGCTGGGCTAAGATTAACGCGCCGCTTTGAAAACTCGCAAATTTCGTTTGAGTTTTTACATGATATTACAGGTACACATAATGGCTGGGTGTTTAACACCTTTTTTAGCCATATTTTGCCATGGCGTAATTGGGAGTTTAGATCTGGGGTGGGTATTAGCGCTTATTCAGGCAGTTTTACTAACTATTACTTTGGTATAGATGCAGACGAAGCCACCGCTAATCGCCCTATTTACACCCCTAATGGCAGTACCAGTATTATGTTTGAGTTTCATGCTGAGTACCCTATTTCTCAAGATTGGGTGTTTTTGTCTGGCTGGTTAACAACGTGGTTTTCAAAAGAAATAGACGACAGCCCCATTATTTCTCAAGGGTATCAACATAAAGCCAAGGTAGGCCTACGTTATGTATTTTAGATGGATCTGTTTATTATTGATCTTCCCTGCTATTTCATCTGCTAAAACCACAGATAAAACAGCCCCATTAATTGCGCTGCCCGACACTTGTGTTGCGCTACGTGAGGGCCGTAATTGCTACGCTGATGTAACGCTTAGCTGGCAGCAACCAACTATTGGTAATTACTGCCTAAGAGACGCAACATCAAAATATATAATGCAATGCTGGTTAAAGCAGCAACAAGGCGTATTTGAATATACCTTCGACTCCCAGCAAAGTATTTCTTTTGAATTGTTTGATAGTAATACAGCCCAAGTTATTGCCACAACAGAGGTTAAACTGCAGTGGGTTTATCAAAATAGACAAAAAAAACGCCGCTGGCGCTTGTTCTAATTAGAGGTATGACATTTCGTGATTGATTTTACAGCAATGTGTTTGCTAATTAAGTAAGTCAGCGCTTATAAAGTGTGGTTGTTTACCTATATAGGCACTAATGCAGCATAAATCCCAAACCTATGCAGCCCTTAGGGTTATTTAAGGGCGAGTTTCAATCCACACACGGCAACCCACTAGCACTAAGGAAGCTTTATGGATAATTACGGCACTATTTTATTAGTTGAAGATGACACCTCTTTAGCCCAATGGGTTGCAGAGTACTTAACCGAGCAAGGCTATACCACCCATGTTTGCCACCGCGGCGATGAAGTAATAAGCCAGGTAAAAAACTTAAACCCTAACATAGTGTTGCTCGACATTATGTTGCCAGGCCAAGACGGTATAAGTGTGTGCAGAGAGCTACGTAGCTTTTACACTGCGCCCATTATTATGCTGACCGCCCGCGATGATGAAATGGATGAAGTAATTGGTTTAGAAGTAGGTGCGAGTGATTACATCATGAAGCCAGTGCGCCCTCGTGCATTACTTGCCCGTATAAAAGCAGCACTGCGCCTTACCAGCGAACCGACTAAAGTAACCACTAAGGAGAGTGTGATTACTGTAGGCGCACTCAGTATTGATACTCAATCACGCAGTGTAACGCTTAATAATCAAGATATGGCTATTTCTAGTGCTGAGTACCTCCTACTGCACTATTTAGCCAGTAATGCAGGCCAAGTAGTCTCGCGTGATGCTGTGTTTAAAGCAACCAAAGGCCGTGAATACGATGGGCTTGATAGAAGTGTTGATGTACTAATATCTGCGCTGCGCAAAAAGTTTCATGATGACCCGCAAAACCCAGAAAAAATTAAAACAATTTGGGGGCGTGGTTATTTACTTGTTGCCACTGCGTGGGAATAGTAACCGTGGCGGTTTAAATGAAAAAATTTTACATTTCACTACTCGGTAGTGCGCTGCTTTCTATTGTTGTATTGGGCTGGCTAATCGATGCATTTAGCCAACAAACTCAAACACCGCATGATGAATTTAGCCTACAAAGCCAAATGATCAACGGCTTTAGTAAACATTTGAGTAGTGTAGCGACCTCAGAGCGCGCAGCTTATGTAAAGCAATTGGCAAACGACTTTAATGTAAAGCTTGATTACAAAAACAATGAATCCCTTGCCCTGCCGCCGTCTTTAATACTACAAATGCATACCCAAAGCGGCCTTATTTTAGAAGACCAGCAAGGTTTTTATATGCTCTACAGTAGCGAAGTATTGTCGCCTTATCATCTTTCCATGCGCCTAGATAAAGGCTTTGAAACAGATCAGCGCAACGATATTATTTTAACTTTGTTGTTTTATGCTGGACTCTGCATTTTTATGGGCTTTATTATTGCCCCACTAGCTAAACGCTTAACAGTATTAAACGATGCGGCTAAAAAGTTTGCCGCAGGTGATGTACAAGCGAGAATAAAGGTCTCTCACTTTACCTACATAAGAGATGTTGAGCTTACATTTAACCGCATGGCTAGCCAAATAGAAAAGCTCGTGGCGGAAAACAAATTAATGGCATCGAGCTTATCGCACGATATTAGAACCCCTATCGCATGTTTACGCTTTGGCTTAGATGCTGCGCTCGACAGCGCAGATATGCCTAAAGTTAAACAATACCTTGTGCGTATGGAAAACGATCTCGATCATATGGAATCGATGCTTAAAAGCTATTTAGCCTTTGCAACCCTTGAGCAAAATGCCAACCAGCTCACCTACTCGCAAACTAATTTATCGCACTATCTTGAAGATTTACTTACACAGCTTTCGCCTAAAATTGAAACCAGCCAACTTAAAATACAACTAAACAGTAGTGACGATATGGTTTTTGCTGACTTACATTGGCTTGCTCGGGCTATTAGTAATTTAATTGGCAATGCCTGCGACTTTGCAAAAGACACTATTTATGTCAGTGCAAAGCGCGATGAGCATTATTTATATATTACAGTTGAAGATGATGGCCCAGGCATCGCACCAGAGAACTTTAATAACGTTTTTAGCCCGTTTTTTAGAGAAGAAAGCCACCGTAACCGTGCTGATAAAAGCTATGGCTTAGGGTTAGCCATTGTTGCAAAAGTGGCAGATTGGCATCACGGCAGTGTAAGCGTTAGTAAAAGTACGCGGCTTCAAGGGGCGTGTTTTACCCTTAAAATTGGCCAGCATCACGATTCGTAAAATATTATTTACACAACAGTAATTAGGGCCTGTTGGCCTTTTAGGGTTATAATTTGTTCTATCTAGGGGCTGTTTAATCGCGGCGCGAGGTTTGTAACCTAGTGGGCTACGTAAAAACCGAGTAACAAAGAGTAAATAGCCCCTAGGCAGAACCCTTAGGGCAGCGCCTGTTTGGCATTTATACGTCGTTATCGCCTATTTATGGGGAACAACCACACTAAATAGGCTCTGCCTTGCCTAAACACCAAACAGACTGCTGCAAATTTAACCTCGAAAGGTAAACAGGCCCTAAAATTTATTACACAAAATCAACTCCTTATTCTAAACCTGTTGATAACATTAATTAAATGCATCGCATGATAGACACACCAGACGATAATTATTGTCACAATTGAGCAAATAAGTACTTTTTATTTATTTGCAATTCCAGTAGATTGTCAGCGCCGTCAAAAAATAGAGAAGTACAACAATATGAGCGCAGTTAGAGGTGAGTTTAGCTCTCGCTTTGGATTTATAATGGCCGCCGCAGGCTCTGCAGTAGGTTTAGGTAATATTTGGGGTTTCCCTACCCAAACAGCAAGTAATGGTGGTGCCGCTTTTTTAGTCGCTTATTTGGTACTCGCGTTCTTTTTAGCATACCCCGCACTTATGGCTGAGCTTATAATTGGCCGCCACGGACAAGCTAATGCGGTGTCTTCTTTAACAAAAATAACATCACACTCGTGGCAAAAGCGCTTTGCTTTTATCGTGGGTTTTGGGGGGATTTTATGTGCGGGCTTTATTTTAAGTTTTTATGCCATTGTGGCAGGCTGGATGCTCAGCGCAACAATTGAACCTATCACTACATTAGCTGGTGCAAATCAAGCTTCAACGTGGTTAAGTGATCAGTCACTTTCACGAAACATCATTTTTACAGTGATATTTATTATACTCACCGTGGCTATTATTAGTCGTGGCGTAGAAAACGGCATAGAAAAATGGTCTAAGCGTCTGATGCCTGCGCTTTTAGGTATTTTATTTGCCTTAATTGCCTACGTTATGACCCAAGAAGGTGCTATGCAAGGGCTTAAAGCCTATTTAGTGCCTGATTTTTCATCTATATTTGATGCGAATTTACTCGTAAGTGCACTCGGCCAAGCGTTTTTCTCTTTGTCATTAGGCACCAGTGTGATGATTATTTATGGCTCTTACATAAGTAAAAAAGAAAACCTAGTCACGCTAGGCGCATATGTAACCTTAATAGATGTGTTTATCGCGTTTGTAGCGGGCCTTTTAATTATACCTGCCATGTATGTCGCACAAGCTCAAGGCGTAGAAATTTTTTCATCTACAGGCAAACTTCTCTCTGAAGACACACTGGTGTTTCAAGTGCTACCAGCATTGTTTGATGGTATGGGCTCTGTGGGTTTATTTATAGGCTTTGCATTTTTTGCCCTAATGAGTATAGCCGCACTTACCTCCTCTATTTCAATGTTAGAGGCGCCGGTATCGTATACGGTGGAGCGCTTTGCAATGAGCCGCCTGCAGGCAACATGGCTAATTGGCGCGCTAATAAGCGCAGTGAGCATTACCATAGTATGTAACTTAGGAAGCTTATTTGGTTTAGTGATCACCCTAACAACTAAAGTTGCTCAGCCTTTGCTTGGCTTAATGTGTTGTATTTTTGTTGGCTGGATTTGGTACCGTGGCTCACTACTAAAAGCAATACAGCAAGGTAACCCTGAGGTTCATAACACACTATTTTGGAAAGTATGGCCTGTATACACTAAGTTTGTGTGCCCTATAGCTATTGGTGCTGTGTTTTTACATTCGGTGTTAAGTTAAAACGTTATTTTTAACTAACCCGAGTTCAGGTTAAGTACTAAATTAAGCAAAGCCCACGTGTTAAGTGGGCTTTTTAATAGCTTAAATTTACTCGTAATAAATTAGCTTAGAGTATTTAACACCATATCTTGATGAGGGATGCCATCTTCTAGGTATTGCTCCCCTACTTCTGTAAAGCCAAAAGAGCGATAAAATGCTAATAAATAGGTTTGTGCGCCTATATAAATATGACGCTGTGGCCACTGCTTTTTACAACATGCTATGGCCGCATTTACAAGCTCAGTAGCCCGCCCTTTACCTCGCTCACTTTTGCAAACCAGTACACGGCCTATTGCACTGTACTGCTCGTTTTTTTCATAGCAGCGGGCATAAGCTAATAAACTATTATCTGCAATTGCATATAAATGCTGAGTACTAGGGTTAATGTCTACTTCATCAAGCTCAGGGTAAGGACACGTTTGCTCTACTACAAATACATCAACACGGCCGCGCATTATCGTAAATAAAGTACGCGTATCAAGCGCATCAAAATGCGCACATTTAAACGACATATAAAATCCTAAAATAAAAAACCCAGCCTAAGCTGGGTTTAGTTAAACTATGCATCACTTAGGCAAACAAACGCTCTAATTGGTCGCACAACTGCGATAAATTTACATGGTCGTGCTCTATGGTTAAATCAACATAACCATCGCCTCTAAATGCTCTATCCAGCTCAATTAAAACATGCGTTTTGTGTGCTTCTGGTACAAACGATAATTCAATTTCTTGAATACCAAATAAGCTGCGGCTATTAGGCTTGTATTCTAACTCTTGATAACACCCCGATACCGACTGAAAAGTAGGCGCACGTAAATGGCCTTTTTCAACATCAGCTTTTAATAAACTAAACCCTAATTTATCCATTGCTTGCATACAGGTTTTAACAGCTTCGTTAGGGTAAATATGCAAGTGGTCTTTATCTGTTGGGTCTAGTGCTAAATCAATATCAAGACCTGTTTCAATCCATACATGTGATTGGTTGTAGCCGGCATTAATTTCAGTAATTGGCGTTTCTGGATGAAGGCGCGCTTCAAATGGAATGCTTTTAACTTCGCCTGGCTCAACAGTGCCTATATCGGTTATACGCCACTGATCTATTACGTGATTAGTAAAGTACTCACCTTCTTCGCCATCAACTTTAACGCGAGTCATTAAAAACAAATCAAGGCCAGCAATTTCTTGAGCCACATCGCCTGCAGTTATAACGATATTAGCGTTAAAAAGTTGCCCTGGCTGAAGATGCTCAGTTTCTAAAATTGTATCTACTTTTGCAGCGCCAATACCTACCGACGCTAAAATCTTTTTAAACATATCTATCTCCTTAAGCTGAGCGGCTCAGTTTGCTGCTCAAGCTTAAACTCCTTCGTTAAAGCATCTTAACCATATTTAAAAGCCAATGTCAGTGAAAAAATGTTATTTACATGCTATTTACGATTAAATACGTGTTTAATGTGCATTTTTTATACGCAGCTGGGCAAGTAATTGATTAAACGCGCTCATTTTTAGGGCTATTTTTATTTTCAATGGTATAAAATTTTCGCTACACTGCAATCCCAAATGAAGTGATATTAAGAATTATGGAACTAATCTATTTTGCCGCCGCGTTTGTTTGTGGCTTTGGTGTTTATCAATTAAAACTTCCTCCCCTTATTGGCTTTTTACTTGCCGGTTTTGCATTAAATTTATCTGGCTATAAAAGCACCGAACTACTCGATACCATTGCGGCACTGGGTGTAACACTTCTTTTATTTAGTATTGGCTTAAAACTTAAAGTAAACAGCTTAATCAAGCCCCAAGTATGGGCACCCGCTACCCTACACATTATTTTTAGCAGTACATTATTTAGTGGCTTTATGTTACTACTAGGTATTTTTGCTGTGCCTATGTTTGTTGATTTAAGCTGGCAAAGTGCCTTATTAGTTGGGTTTGCGCTAAGCTTTTCAAGCACTGTATTTGCGGTAAAAGTACTTGAAGAGCGCGGTGAAATGGCAAGCCTACACGGAAAAATAGCCATTGGCATTTTAGTTATGCAGGATATTTTTGCGGTTATATTTTTAGCCATTAGCACTGGCAAAGTACCTAATATGTGGGCTCTTGCTTTAATTATTGCACTCCCTTTAGTGCGCCCACTTATGTATGCAGTGCTTAACCGCTCTAAACATGGTGAGCTATTGCCGTTATTTGGCTTTTTCTTTGCGTTGGTAGCCGGTTATAACGCATTTGATTTTGCAGGTTTAAAAGGCGATTTAGGCGCACTCATTATGGGGATGATGTTTGCGCCACATAAAAAGGCGGGAGAGCTTTCAAAGTCGCTGCTTAATTTAAAAGATATTTTGCTGGTCGGTTTTTTCTTAAGCATTGGTTTAAACGCAGAGCTTACAGCTAATTCATTAATTGTAGCGTTAATCCTTATATTTGTGCTGCCAGTTAAAACCTTACTTTATTATGTGTTTACGAATACCTTTAAGCTCAGAGCACGCACCTCGTTACTCACTGCATTTAGCCTTGCTAATTTTAGTGAGTTTGGCCTTATTGTGTGTGCTGTGGCAGCCTCTACAGGCATGATCACCTCAGAGTGGCTGGCGGTAATGGCTATTGCGGTGTCTATTACCTTTGTTATTGCATCGCCTCTTAATAAACGCTCAAACGAGTTATACGTAAAAATTGAGCGCTGGTTATTAAAATTCGAAAGCAAAACCCGCTTAGCTGAAGAGCTACCCGTTAATTTAAACGACACTAAAATCGTTATATTTGGTATGGGCCGCATAGGTACAGGTGCCTACGAAACAATAAATGCGACTCACCCTAATGTAGTGGCGGGCATTGATATAAAACCAGAGGTGGTAGAAAAACATATTAAACGCAATAGAAAGGTACTCCTTGCCGATGCCACCGACCCTGACTTTTGGCAGCGCGTTAACCACTCCCATGTTGAAATGGTCATGTTAGCTATGCCAAAGCATATGCAAAATATTTTTGCACTAGAGCAATTACAAGCCTCAGGCTATAACGGCCAAGTAACAGCTATCGCCA
Organism: Pseudoalteromonas sp. Xi13; assembly: GCF_003952205.1. Taxonomy (NCBI): domain Bacteria; kingdom Pseudomonadati; phylum Pseudomonadota; class Gammaproteobacteria; order Alteromonadales; family Pseudoalteromonadaceae; genus Pseudoalteromonas; species Pseudoalteromonas sp. Xi13. The sequence continues at coordinate 1,070,928 of NZ_CP034439.1, read as the reverse complement.
ATTACCCTGATCAACAAAAAGAGCTTGAACAGATGGGCGTAAACTCGACCTATAACTTTTATTTAGAAGCAGGAAGTGGTTTTGCCGAGCACGTAAAGCAAGAGCTATTCGAAAAATAGCACTTTTATACTAAACAATAAAAACAACCAAATGAAAACGCCTTATTTTTAACAATGCTTTTTTATTAGTTTTAGTTTAAAAACTCATTTTATTTACATTCCTTTACATTACTTCTCTCTATCTGTAAAAAAAACAGATAAACTACCGGTGTTGTTTAAATAAACGCCTTCGCACCTATGTCGCATAATTAGACTCCAGCTAATTAATGCAGGGTAAGCATTTATTTATCAACACAAATTTATTCAATCAGAGGGCCTACTCCCTCGTTCAATAGGCTGTTTCTTGCCCGTCACAGCCTATTTTATTTCTGTTTACTTGCCCGCTTACCCAGCCACTATTTAATGCGTTTATTATTAATAAGCAGTAGTATTACTATTATACGTTTTATCAATTACTGACTTATTATGGATACAGCCGAACTCAAGCTCGCCATTAATACAATTATGCCCTTTGGAAAATACGCAGGCAGACCTCTGCTGCTTTTGCCAGAGCCCTACCTAGTGTGGTTTAAACAGCAAGGGTTTCCAGAAAGTAAACTCGGAGCGCAGCTTGCAATGATGTACGAGGTTAAATTAAATGGGCTTGAGCAAATGCTGATGCCCCTACTTAAAAAAAATGAAAAATAATTGAGAACTTTTTCCACGTAGCCGGGTCTACTATTTTGCTACTTGTTGATTTTGGTTTTTAACCACAAAAAGCGCCTTAGGCGCTTTTTTTATGTCTGGCGTTTTTAGGTGAATTGCTTTTATACCAATCCGCATAATAAAGTGATCTATTTTGAGGATGGAAAACGTGTGGATAGCTAAGCAAAAAATTCGCTATTTAGTTGTTCTCGGCAATTACTCCTGCATTGCTCTACCTTCTGCATCCATGCAATCGTAAATGAGAATTTTTAACGTAGGTAGCGACACATTTGGCCCCACAAAATGATTAAGTATTATTGTGGATAGGTATTAGGTAAGGTAACTATAAACTTAGCGCCACCAAGCGATGAGTCAGTGATTGAATAGTGCCCTTTATGCCACGATACAATTTTTGCCACTATTGCTAAGCCTAAACCAAAGCCCCCTGTGCTTTTATCACGGCTTTTATCTAAACGAGTAAAAGGTTTAAATACGCTTTCTCTGTCGCTTTTTAAAATACCTTCTCCGTCATCTTCCACAATAAAGTAAATTGCATCACCCTGCGCTTTGAGTGTGACATCAACACGACTAACAGCGTACTTTAACGCATTGCCCACCAGGTTTTGCATTACACGCGCAATAAAGTGCGCATCACACTTGTACACTAGAGCCTGTGGTAACACCGCATTAAACTCTATGCCGCTTGCAAAATTTAGCTTATTAATGACCGATTGTGTTAAGGCAGCCAAGTCAACGTCGCTTCTAGCTAAGCTTGGTTGCTGCGAATCAAGCCGAGCATATTCAAGCATTTCACACACAAGCGCTTCAAGTTCGCTTATATCTGCCTGCATATTAGTTAGGTAATGCTGCCCTTTTTCCGATTGCAGTGTTTCTTCTAACATGGCTATACCAAATTTTAATCGTGCAAGGGGCGTTCTAAATTCATGAGATACAGAGGAGGTCAGTTCTTGTTGCGCACTAAGAAGATGCTCTATGCGCTGCTGCATTACTTTTAGAGTATCAGTAACGGGTAAAAAAAACGATTTAGAAGGACTGCTTAAGTTAAAGTCTTGCGAGCCATCTACCGCTTCGCACGCATGGCGTAACTTAGAAAAATCACGCCATAGTAAAAAGCTCCACAGCCCCACAGGTAACCCTACAATAGCCAGTAACATTAAATACGGGATAACAGAGCTTTCAGGTGCTTTTATAACGCCTACAGGACCAATTTGAAGTAGTTTGTTATCACCAAGCTCAACATACCACACTATGCGCTGCTTTTTATCATACAGGTACAGGTAATGATTTTTATCTAATGAGGCTTGCTGCTTAAGGGGTAAAATAAGATCTTTGCGGGCAATAACTTGGCTTTCAAAGCTGTGTTTTAGCTTATCTAGACCATCATCGGTTTGCGATAATAACCAAAGTGCTTGGCCAAACTCATCATCTAACAGCACTTGCTGCTGCGTCTCTTCGTAAGGCCAAATTTGTTCTATAACACCACTAACAATAAATAAAGAAACAATGATATAAACATATAAACTTATAAATAGTTTGCCCATTATTCCTTATTTACCTTCATATATTATTTTTCCCAGGCGTCTGATACAAACAAGTAACCTTGCCCCCACACGGTTTTTATACGGTAAGGTTTATCGCTGTTATCACCTAGCTTTTTGCGAATTCGTGACACGCGTACATCAACGGTACGGTCAAGCCCGTCGTATTGACGGCCAATCATATGTTGATGAACATGTTCACGGCTTAGTACTTCGCCTGCATTTGAGGCAAGTAGCCATAGTAGCTCAAACTCATGGGATGTAAGTACTATTTCGTTTTCGTTTAATTTAACAATTCGGCTGGTTTTATCAATGACTAAATCACCAAACTGAATCTCTTCTGCGGCCTTAACCACGGGTTGCCCGCGACGCAGTAATGCATTTACACGCGCCAGTAAAACACGCGGTTCTGCAGGTTTTACCACATAGTCATCTGCGCCAAGCTCTAAGCCAATCACCTGATCAAAGTCTTCACCTTTTGCAGTAAGCATTAAAATTGGCAACGAAAACTTATCACGTACTTGTCGACATACGCTAAAGCCATCTTTACCTGGCAACATAATATCTAAAATCATTAAATCAGCAGCGTTATTCTCAAGATAACTAAATACTTCATCACCACGGCTTAATACGTCTACTTCTAAGCCATTATGTTCAAGATAATCTTTTGTTAGTTGTTGTAAACCTAGGTCATCTTCAACAAGTAAAATTTTTGGCATGAGTTGCTCCTAAATTAAAAATAGCTCCATGGAGAGCGAAGCCTGCGCCTACTTTTTTTAGCATCAGCACTTTGCACTTCAACGTGTGTTTTAGCAATTAACACACCGGTATGAGGATTGATTAAGGAGTATATGGTCTCTACCTGAACACGCGCTTTATACTCAAACTCACCAACAGCCTGCTGTTGCCAGCATTTAATCAGTTTGTTTTGTTGGTACAAGCATGCATCGCTTGGCGATGGTTGCTGCCAATTAAACTTTAAATCGAGATCGCAAAACGCTTGCTGCTCAGACACAACACACACTTTGGGAGAGACCTTTAAAGACGCATTTTGCGCTACAACGGGAGGGCTAAACAGAAAAACTGTAAGCACAATCAACATTAAATACTTCATATTAAAAAGTATGATCGAATCCTATAAAAGCAGTCATTGAATAGTTACGTTCAAAAAGCGGACTGCCATCCATAGCTGAATAGTCGTAATATGCTACATGAAAACGAAGACTGTTAGCCTCACTCAATGGCCAACTGGCGTCGATTTTAGCATAAGGTTGCCAGCTACTACCAACGTCAATTTTACCTAATGAGGTTTCGTGTGCTTTTAAACCATAATAGTAGCTGTTTAATTCAGCTGATTTATAGTTAACCCCAAGCGTTGGTTTTAACTTTAAACGCCCTACTTCACTGTGGTACTGCCATTGTATAGCGCCTCGAGTACCGTTATAAACATTACTTATATCGTGTAATAACTGTATCGATAGCACATGGTTTTGCTGCACATAATGATAGCTTCCTCCAGCATCTAGGGCTAAATGGCGATTATCAATATTATCGATATTTATTTTTTTAGGCTGGGGATTATTTTGCGCTAATGCAGAAGCACCTGTGGTTGCTGGTAAAACAAAGAGGTTATTAGGGTGCCAATCAATAAAAAAGCGTGACTCTGCGTTCAGTTCTGAAACGATATTAAAATGATGCTTTTGATTTTCTTTAAGTGTGAAGCCAAGGCGACCATTATCGAAAAACCAACGCTCACCATAAAAAGCAATGCGTGGGATCACAGGGAGCGGGACGTTTTTTCCGCCATGCAAAGGGTTGGTAATAACACCCGCGCCGACACTTAGATTTACATGCCACTTTTTAACAGTAATATGTTGCTGCGCATACTCTTGTTCGTTATAGGCCTGCGAAGCTGTGCTAGGCACGCAAACAAGACACACCACAAAGCAAAAAATGTAAATAAAAGTATTGAGCCGCATTAACCTAATCTAAATGAGTAAAATAAGTAAGTGACCCATACTAGCAAGGTAAGCACAAATGTGCGCCACCTGGTTACAATCATTCACAATTTTTATACATGCGTATCACATTTAAATATCAGGGGCTATTTCAATACGGTTGCGACCATGTGTTTTAGCTATATATAAAGCACGGTCGGCGCGCTCAATAAGTACCGAACCTTTCGTGAATGGACGTAAAATAGCGAGCCCAAAACTTGCAGAAATTGCACGTTTAGAATTTACATCGTCTTTTTTACGGATAGTTAATGAGGCAATATCTAAACGAATTTTATCAGCGAACACCATAATCTCGTTGATGCTGTCAAAATACCCGGTAATACAAAACTCCTCACCACCATAGCGGTAAACATTCAGGCTATCGGAAATATTTTGCGAAACTTTTTTGGCTACTAATTTAAGTACTTCATCGCCTTTTTGATGACCAAAATCGTCGTTAAAACGTTTAAAGTGATCAATATCAAACATGATTAGTACCGCCAATACGCTCTCGTCAGCTTGCTCTGAATAGGTTTGACAAAACTGCTGAATATCATCATCAAACTTTCTTCTATTAAAAAAGCCTGTCAGGGGGTCTGTATCAGCTGCTTCTTGAGAAAGGTTAAGTGCTTCTTTTAAATCTTTAATTTCGTTATAGGCTACCGCAAGCTTAGTTTGAAATTCTCGCGCATAGTCTTGCATAGCCACCGACTCATCGGTTAAGCGTTCAACACAACCGAGTATTTCGTTAAACGAATTTACATTAGCTAAACTTGCTAACTCATTTTGAGAATCTACCAACGACGTGGTAAAGCTTTTAGAGTGATCGAGGGTAACGCTTATATCATGCTGTACTTGCTCCATAGTGCCATGGAAGCGATCTGCCATTTCTTGAAAAAACACTAAGTCATCTTCGCTTAAATGCTTATCAAAAATTTCTTTTGCTTTATTTTGAGTACATGTTTGTTGCTCAGCAATGACGTGATCAAGCTCAGCATTTAATGCTGGCTTACTGCCTTGCACATAGCAATACCAAATAGCGTAATTGATAGGCGTTACCGGCATTCGGTATTTTACCATCAGAGGAATTGCTTTTTTTAAACATTGAGCAGAATGAGCGAGCGATACAGCATGATCCATAATTATTATAAACTCTCGTGCGTCATTATTTTTTATTATTAAGCTTTCATGTTAAGTAATAGTAAACTCATACGCAACTGTTAATCATACTATTTACTGAATTATATTAATCGTTAAAAGCTTAAATAACATTTGCGCCTAAAGTTTGTGCAATACTCCATAATGCACTGATTGCAGGGTCGTTAAGCTCTTTTTTTAGCACCGCCAAACCAATATCGAACCCTTCTGGCTGGTAATTTTCACTGGGCAGTACGTGTACCTTGTCTTGTAGCGGACTATTATCTAGCACTATTTTGGGAACCATGGCGACACCTAATCCTAGGCTCACCATAGACACCATAGCTTCGTGCCCTGCTACTTGTGCATAAATTTTTCCATGCACATTATTTTTCCGCCACCACTGCTCTAACCGCTGCCTAGAAAAACCTTGCTCAGGTACAATAAACTCCAGTTCTGACCAATCAATATGTGGGGCGTTTTTCGCTATTTTTTCGCTGATCGGGCATTGAATTTTAGGGCCAATAAGAACCAGTGGAGAGTGGCCTATATTAACAAAAGCAATTTGGGCAGGCAGTTTACTTGGCCGTGCAGCAATAGCCATTGATTCATGGGCATCCAGTACTCGGTTTATTGCCAACGCCGGATCGCCGGTATTTAGCGTTATTTCTATATGCTGATGCTGCGCGCGGAGCTGTTCTAATATTTGATGCAAAAAACTATACGAGGCGGTGACTGAGCAATAAATACTCACATTACCGTAAATATGCTGGGTTGGGTCTTTCACATTCGTTTTAAAGCGCTGCCAATTAGCCAGTGTAGAGGTGGCGTAATCAATAAACGACTCCCCTTCTTTCGTTAATTTTACACTTCGGTTATCGCGTATAAATAAAGCAACGCCTACCTCGTCTTCAAGCTGCTTAATATTACGACTTAAAGTAGGTGCACTTATATGGCACAGCTCGCTCGCCCTGGCAAAATGGAGCGTTTTAGCTAACGCTAAAAAGTAATTTAAATGCTTATGATCCATTACACGCCTCTACGTTTCATTTTTTGAAATACTTTAGTGCAAATATATCATTTTACGCAAGCAAAGTTTTTTTTTATGGTGTGTTTAAGCAAAGCAAATACGCTTTGCATCTAACAAACACGAATTATAGGACACTAACATGGCGAATTATTTTAATACCTTACCTTTACGCGAGCAGTTAGCTCAATTAGCGCAATGTGAATTTATGGACCCAAGTGAATTTACCGATGGTGTTGATGCACTTAAAGGTAAAAAGCTGGTTATTGTTGGCTGTGGCGCACAAGGTCTTAACCAAGGTTTAAACTTACGTGACTCAGGCCTAGATGTATCGTACACGTTACGTCAATCGGCAATTGATGAGCGTCGTCAGTCATACCTAAATGCATCTGAAAACGGTTTTACTGTAGGCACGTACGAAGAGCTAATTCCGACCGCTGACGTAGTATTAAACCTAACACCTGATAAGCAACATACGGCCGTTGTAACTGCCATTATGCCTTTAATGAAACAAGGCTCTACACTTGCTTACTCGCACGGTTTTAATATTGTTGAAGAAGGCATGCAAATTCGTGAAGACATTACGGTAATCATGGTTGCTCCTAAGTGTCCTGGCTCTGAAGTGCGCGAAGAATACAAACGCGGCTTTGGTGTACCTACTCTTATTGCTGTTCACCCAGAAAACGACCCACAAGGTCATGGTTTAGCACAAGCTAAAGCCTACGCTGCGGGTACCGGTGGTCATCGTGCCGGTGTACTTAAGTCATCATTTATCGCTGAAGTTAAATCAGACTTAATGGGCGAGCAAACAATTCTGTGTGGCATGTTACAAACCGGTTCAATTTTATGTTTTGATAAAATGATTGAAAAAGGCATTGATGCGGGTTACGCATCAAAACTAATTCAATACGGCTGGGAAGTAATTACCGAAGCCCTTAAATACGGCGGCGTTACTAACATGCTTGACCGTTTATCAAACCCTGCAAAAGTAAAAGCGTTTGAACTAAGCGAAGAACTTAAAGTTATTATGCGCCCGCTTTATAACAAGCACCAAGATGACATTATCGACGGTACTTTCTCACGCGTAATGATGGAAGATTGGGCAAACGATGATGCAAACTTACTAAAATGGCGTGCAGAAACTGCCGAAACTAACTTTGAAAAAACCCCTGCTGGTGATGTAGAAATCTCTGAGCAAGAGTTTTTCGATAACGGTATTTTAATGGTTGCTATGGTTAAAGCGGGCGTTGAGCTTGCATTTGAAACCATGACTGCAGCGGGCATTATTGACGAGTCGGCTTATTATGAGTCTTTACACGAAACACCGTTAATTGCCAACACAATAGCACGTAAAAAGTTATTCGAAATGAACCGTACTATTTCTGATACTGCAGAATACGGCTGTTACTTATACAACCATGCGTGTTTACCATTATTGGCCGATTTTATGAAAAACATCGACACCGATGTTATTGGTAAAGGCTTAAATGAGCAAAGTAACCAAGTAGATAACCAAACATTGATTCAAATTAACACTGCACTACGTGAGCACCCTGTTGAAATTGTTGGCGCTAGACTACGCGGCTACATGTCAGCTATGAAGAAAATTGTATAACTAGTTTCGCTTGTTAGAAACCAAGCCCACATGCATACGCTGTGGGCTTTTTCGTGCTAGTAATAATAAAAAGCGAGTATACCCTTTTAGATATATTGCAATAATTAGCGCTTAATTAATAATGTGCTAACATGGCTATCTACCTAGTTGTAAAGTTAAATAATATGACGATAAAAAACCTAACTATCACTCAAAAAATCACCATTTTAGGCAGTACCATTGCAATCTGTGTCGCTGCATTAATTGGTTTAACGTCTTTATATAGCTCTGAAGATATTATAGAACGACGTATGATTGAATCTGAGCTACCCAGCAAATTACATAGTATTAGTAATCAAATTGGTGGCGAAATAAACGAACTACTAGGTGCTGCACAGCAACTATCATCAAATGAATTTATCTTAGAGTGGGCGCGCTCAAATAACCAAGACGACACACTACTGCTTAAAGAATTAAACCGCGTAGCAAAGCAGTTTGATTTAGCAACGGCGTCGTGGGCTAACCGTGATACAGCACAATATTGGAACCAACACGGATTTTTACGCGTGCTTAAAAACGATGCGGCTGATGGGTGGTTTTTTGGCTTTACCAACTCAAATAATCCGTACTCAATCAGTATTTATCAAGAATCTCCGACTGATGTAAAAATGTTTGTAAATCATCAACAAACAAATGGGCTTGGATTAGCGGGACTTGCAAAAAGCATCACCGACATGCAAAAGCTACTACAACAATTTAAAATTGAGCAAACAGGCTTTGTGTTTATTGCAGATAAAAGCGGCTTAATTCAGTTACATAAAGATGCAAATAAAGTGGCTAAAGTAAACATAGACACACTTTATGGCAGTAATGTTCATAGTACTTTGTATAACCCTTCTGGTTTTGCAATTACAGAATTATCACTTAATAACGAAGCCACATTTTTAGCAGCCATGCCAATAGCCAATACCGACTTATACGTATTAGCCCAAGTACCTAAAAGTGAGGTATTTGCGACTGTAGGTACATTGGAGTGGCAAATATTTACCTTTACGCTAGTGATAGCCCTAGTTGCTAGCATGCTAAGTTACTTGTTAGCACGTTCTTTAGCGTCACCGCTTTCGGATATGGCCGAGCTGTTCTCACGTTTAGGATCAGGCGATGCTAATTTAGCGTACCGTTTGCCAGAGTCTAATCAGCCAGAGCTAAACAATTTAAGCCATGGCTTTAACCAGTTTATTCATAAAATTGAAACTGCCATCAAGCAAGTCGCCAACGAAAGTACAGAAATACGCCAAAGTTCTAATCATGTATTTGAACAAGCAAAAAACAACTCCCAGTCTATTGATAATCAAAAAGAGCAAACCATTTCGGTAGCTGCAGCCATTAACGAAATGGGCGCAACTGTACAAGAAATAGCACAAAGTGCGGCTAATGCAGCTAAGTTAACGCAAAGCAGTCAAGAAAACACCAGCCAAAGCCATCAGCAAGTACTGCAAAGCCAAGCTACAATTTCAGCGCTTGCCACTGACATTGACGGCATTACCGAACAAGTAACACTGCTTTCTAAAAAAACAATTGATATAGCGAGTATTGTTGACTCTATTCGCGGCATTTCAGAGCAGACTAATTTACTGGCCTTAAACGCAGCCATCGAATCGGCACGGGCTGGTGAGCATGGTAGAGGCTTTGCTGTGGTGGCCGATGAAGTACGCGCGCTTGCTAATCGTACCTCGCAATCAACCACCGAAATTCAGTCAATGATTGAAGAGCTAACCACTATTTCTGAAGATGTAGTAAACGATATTAGTCAATCTAAGCAAAAAGCCCAACAAAGCGTAGGCGCAATGCAAAGCTCTGTTGAATTGCTTGATGCGATAAGCGAAACAGCAAATCAAATAAACGACATGGCTACCTTAATTGCCACCGCAACTGAGCAGCAAAGTAACGTGGTTGCTGATGTAGGACGTAATATTGAACAAATAAGTGAAATTAGTGACCGTGCTATGAATGAGCAAATAAACACCGAGCAAGCAATTCGCGATTTAGCAAATAGCGCTCAAGCCCTTGATGCACTCGTAGCCACCTTTGAAAAACACCACTAAACACGTTTTGTAACACTTTAATAAACCACCTACGCATATTGCATCTACACTTATAGATGTAATATGTTGGAGGTGGTTTATGAACATATCTTGTTTTAACGCATTATTACTAAGTAGTTGCTTATATTTAAGCGCATGTAACACCACGGTGCGTGAACCTCCACCGCTAGCCCTTGTAAACCATCCAACATTTAACCGTATTAACGTTGAAACCGAGCAAGACATATTTAAGCTCGACAAAACAATCACTTCCCAACTTGATGCCCACTTAACCAGTAAGCGCAGCGCGCATTACTTAGCGAACAGTATTTTAAGTTTTTTATTAAAAAACGGCGATAACTCGTTAACCTATCAAAGTGGCGCCACATTGAGTGCATCGCAAACCTACACTAATTTAAATGCTAATTGCCTGTCGTTATCGATATTAGCGTATAGCTTAGCCGATTATTTAGGTATAAAAGCGCGCTTTCAAAAAGTCCATATTCCTGAATATTGGGCAATGAATAAAGGGGTTAATTTACTGACAGGGCATATTAATTTATCAATTGACAATGCGCTTATGCAAACAATACCAGCCACAATGGTTTATCAACGTGATAAACAGTTAACCATAGACTTCGACCCGAATATAAGAAAACAACGCTTTAAAACCAGCCCAATAAGCAAAGAGTTTGTTACGGCTATGTTTTATAACAATAAAGGCGCTCAAGCTTTAGTAAATAAAAATTATAATTTAGCTTATAGCTACTTTAGTGCCGCCGTTGAAGCCGCCCCATTATACAGTGGTGGCTGGGGGAATTTAGGCATTGTATTTAGGCAGCTTAATTATTTAAAAGAAGCTGAACAGGCATATAACTATGCATTATTGCTTGATAAAAATAACCATACTGCCATAGGTAATCTCGCTGTGCTGTACACCTTAAGTAACCGCGCTAAACAAGGTCAGCAAATGCTAAAACAGCTCAATAAAAAGCGCCAAGCTAACCCGTATTACCATATATCATTGGGTAATAGTGAACTGGTACTTAAAAATTACTCTCAAGCGATTAAGCATTTTAAAAGCGCTTATAAAATTGACGCTAAGTTACACGAAAGCCACTTTGGCCTTGCGCGAGCATATTATTTTATCGGCAATATAAAGCAGGCAACACATTATTTGCGTTTAGCAGGTATAAACGCCGAGTTTAACTATGACAAAGCCCGCTATCGTAATAAATTAAAAGCATTAAAAAATGCCACAGCTTCACTTAGTCATTAGCTGTTGTACGTAGTGCTCTTTTTGGGCCCTACTTAATTTTTTAATTTGCCACTCTAACTTGCTAGCTTCGCTTTTTGAGCCCACCTTTTGTTGATGAATTAAAACTAAAGGGCCTTTGCCTTTTAAGTTTTTTGCGCCTTTACCCGCTTGATGCGTGGCTAAGCGCTTATCAACATTGGTTGTTATACCTGTATACCAGTGGCCTAAACGCGTTTGCACTATATACAAATACCATGTTGAGGGTACTTTGTGTGCTTTGCTTATATTTATACTTAAACTTTTTTGTGTGTTTGTGGTCAAAACTTTACCTTAACCCTCGTAACTAAAAACAATTTCTTAAAAGGGTTTTACCTTCAGTGACTAATCGGTATCATGCAGATTATAAAAAATAAGGATCACAACTAACAATGCAGTCGTTAAAAACTTTTTCTCTTTGGCTTATCGTTGCTCTCACATTCAGCTCTTTAGCAGGTTGTTCTAGCTGGGTATATAGAATCAATATCCCACAGGGTAACTTTTTAGAGCAATCAGATGTAGATAAGCTTCGTGTAAACATGACACGAGAGCAAGTTATTTATGTATTAGGTCGTCCAATAGCAGAAGATGCGTTTGATAATAGTACCTGGCGTTATGTGTACAGCTTTAACAAAGGCCGCGATAATGAGCAGCATAAAGAGTTGCTGGTTAAATTTGAAAATGATCAACTAGTTGCTGTTTCGGGTGATTATGATCAACCAGAAAACTTTGATACTCCGCTAGAGCAGTAAACGCTTTAGTTATTAAAAAAAGGTGAGCATGGCTCACCTTTTTTATTTACTACATTAATAACCTTTATAAAGGACGCCCACCGGTAACTTTATTTGCTCGACCTTCATCTTTTGCTTTTTCAGCCCGCTTTCTTCGAGCATCTTTAGGGTCTGCAATTAGTGGACGGTAAATTTCTATTCTGTCGCCATCTTTTAATTCGTAATGCGCTTTTACTGTTCTATTCCATACACCTAAAGTAAGCGCAGTTGGGTCTATTTCAGGGCACTTTTCAATGATCCCCGATTGAATAACAGCTTGTTCGGCTGTGGTTCCTTGCGCTACTTCCACTGTTAATGTGGTTGCTTTAGTCGGTAATGCAAAAACTATCTCAACGCTAATCATTATCTTGCTCCGTATACTTCTTTTGCACGTTGCGTGAATGCGCTAACCATATTTTTAGCTACATCATTAAATATTTTACCAAACGCCAATTCTATAAGCTTGCTAGAGAATTCAAATTCAAGCTTAAGCTCAACTTTACAGGCTTTTTTATCTAACGCTTGAAAATGCCAACGCCCTTTAAGAGTTTTAAATGGGCCATCAACCAGCCTTAATTGCACGGTTTGCTCGTCAATAAAGGTGTTTTCAGTGGTAAACCACTTATTTATACCCGCCTTGGATATTTCTAAACTCGCGGTCATGTTATTATTGTGCTGCGAAACGATTTTAGAGTCTGAGCAATTAGGTAAAAACTGCGGATAAGCTTCTACATCATTAACTAGGTCAAACATCTCTTTAGTGCTGTACATAACCAGCGCACTTTTTTCTATTTGTGGCATACTCACTCCCAACTGTGTGGGCGAATTTTAGCAAGCTTTGCGCGTTTCCCCAAATTTTCATGGTCTTAAGTTCACCAGATTATTTTAAAGGCACATATAAAAAATCGATGTAAAACATCTCTTAATACGTATATTATAGGGCACTATGGCTAAGAACAAATCATCAAAATCGAACAGTAATACCATCGCGCTTAACAAAAAAGCGCGTCATGAGTATTTTTTACACGACAAGTTTGAAGCAGGTGTTGAACTACAGGGCTGGGAAGTAAAAAGTATCCGAGCTGGTAAGGTAAACATCTCAGAAACTTATATTCATCTTAAAAATGGCGAAGCTTTTTTATTAGGCAGTCAAATTCAGCCTTTAAATAGCGCCTCGACTCATGTTATTTGCGATCCAATGCGATACCGTAAACTGTTATTAAGCCGCAAAGAGCTTGATAGATTAGTCGGTGCCACTGAACGAGATGGCTACTCACTTGTTGCCACTGCCATGTATTGGAAAAAATGTTGGGTGAAACTTGAATTTCACTTAGCAAAAGGTAAAAAAATGCATGACAAACGTGAAGACGGCAAAAATAAAGATTGGTCGCGTGAGAAAGAACGCCTCATGAAACATAAAGTATAAACACAACGCCTAATTTATTTAGGCGTTTTTTTTAATTTCTCACCGGTTAAATTTAAAACAACCTGATCAAATTCCCCTCAGCTTTATTTAATTCATCCCTGTGCATGATATAAATAAATTATTACACTTTATTTATTTTTTTAATTTCTTTAGATGCCTACCCATTTTAGTGCGCAAATTTTATGGTACAAAGCGAGTAATTTAGCCTTGTCTATCCTTTTTCGTTGTTTCTATTATTGAATATTTTTCCCTCAACACTCTACAAAAACTCATACTAAAATCGCAAAGGGTGTAGATTGATAACACTTAAGTTACATGATATTAATGTCATCGCTTGTTAAGCAACTAAATTTATAACATATCAACAAGGACTTAAGGATGAAGCAATCAATTGCATTTACACCTAGCATAATTGCAGGTGCTACAATCGCACTTTCAGCAGGGTTTACAACAACAGCTTATGCTGCTGAAGAAGCAAAAAAAGTAGAACGCATTGAAGTAACAGGTTCGCGCATAAAACGCACCGATATCGAAGGGCCTTCGCCAGTACAATCTATTGGCAGAGCAGATATCGAAAACATGGGTTACGATAACCTTCAACAACTCCTCGAAAGAATGCCTGTGGCAGGCAGCGGTACTTTCTCAACTCGCGGCAACAACCAAGATTCAACTGCAAATGGATCTGCCGCGGTCAGCCTACGTGGTTTAGGTGCTGATGCTACATTGGTGCTAATCAACGGCCGCCGTGTGGCTATTAGTGCCTTTGCCGAAGGTATAACAAACTCATTTGTCGATATTAATAGTATTCCGGTATCGGCGATTGAGCGCATTGATATTTTAAAAGATGGCGCATCAGCAATTTATGGCTCTGATGCAGTAGCGGGCGTAGTCAACGTTATTTTGAAAAAAGACATAGATGGCGTTGAACTAAACTTAGGCTACGGTGGTACCGATGGCCCTAATTACGAAGAAACAACAGCAAGTTTAGTATGGGGTACAACTAGCGAAAAAAGCAGTGCCTCAATTATTATTGATTACTTTAAAAACACCTCGCTTTCGTCAGATGAAATGGGCAGCTTAGGCACCGCTAACCAATCGCCTTATGGCGGCGAAGACTTTCGCTCTTCTCGTGGCTTTCCAGGCTACTTTTATGTTGATGGTGTAAAAACAATTGATCCAGATTGTCCTGCAGAAAACGCTACATCAAGCGGCAGCTGTTTATTTGATTACGGCCCATTTGGCTACATCGCCCCTGAGTCTGAGCGCGTAGGTGCTATTTCTCAATTTGAATACAATTTTGATAATGGTATTACCGGCTTTTTAGAAATGGCAGTGCAGCATAATACCTCAGTTGCAGCCGGTGCCCCTACTCCACTTGATGAAGATGCAGGTTTAACAGTACCAGCTAGCCACCCTAACAACCCGTTTGGTGAAGATATTCAAATTGGCCGTTACCGTACGGTTGATGCGGGCGCTCGCCAATGGGATATTGAATCAGACACGCTTCGCTTTGTAGCTGGCCTAAGAGGCGAAATCAACGAATGGAGCTGGGAAGCTGCGGTTCAAAAAGGCCGTAGTAAATCACTTCAAACAGGCGATCGCTCGCAAGGTTGGGTTCGCACCGACTTTTTACAACAAGAAATTGATGCCGGTAACTACAACCCATTTGGTGGCACCTATAACAGCCCAGAAGTTATTGACAGAATTACCACAAGCTTAGTTCGCCGCGGTGAGTCTCATATGACCTCATTCGACGCTAACATCTCTGGTGAAGCATTTAGCTTTGGTGATGATGTGGTTATGATGGCCGCGGGTATTGAATACCGTGAAGAAGATGTAACCGATACACCGGATGACCAATTTCAGCGCGGTTTAATTTTTGGTACTGAGTCTGTGTCTGCTGCAGCAGAGCGCGACCAATACGCAGCCTATGTGGAATTTTCAATCCCACTTGCTGAAAACCTAGAGCTACAACTCGCTGGACGTTACGATGATTACAGCGACTTTGGTAATACAACAAACCCTAAAGTCGCTTTACGCTGGGCACCTACCGACGAAATAACCATTCGTGGTTCGTGGGCACAAGGGTTTAGAGCGCCATCGCTTGCACAAGTAGGTTTAGGTCCATCACAAGAAAGTCAGTTTTTTGTAGATACTTATCGCTGTGAAGCAACTGGCCTTGATTGTGACGCGCTAGATTACAACATTGAATTTGCTGGTAACCCTGACTTAGAAGCCGAAGAGTCAGAATCATGGAACGTTGGCTTTATTTGGGCACCTTCTGCTGAATTTGGTTTAAGCGTAGATGTGTGGAGTATTACCCAAGATAATAAAATTGATGAACAAGAATTTGGCCCAATTTATAACTCTGAGTGTAATAACCAAGATAGCACGGTGTGTGTTCGCTTAGCACCTAGTGGTGGTAATAGCTTAGGCACCATTCAAAAAATATACAGCACCTTTGAAAACGTCTCTTCGCAAGAAGTGTCAGGTGTTGATTTATCAGCAAATTACAACCATTCGCTGGATGATTTAGGCTTACTTAAATTTAACTTAGAATGGGCGTACCAAAACAAGTTTGAAAAAGACGGCCGCGATTACACGGGTGAATACAATTACCCAGAGCACCGCTGGATTTTCTCTACTAACTGGGAAATTGGCCAATTTAATACCAACGTAAATATTAGCTACGTAGGCGAGTTTGAAGATACCCCAGATATAGACTTTGACGGTAATTTAGACTTTGATAGCAATACATCGCGTATGGTTGACTCGCAAGCATTGGTAGATTTACAAACATCTTACCGTGTAAGTGATGCAACTAAAGTGTCGCTTGGTGTAAATAACGTATTCGACGAAGAGCCACCATTTGCTATTGGTGATGGCGATGCCGACCTTTACGGTTATGCATCGGGTGTACACAACCCACGAGGTCGTTACTTCTACACTAAAGTAACCTTCTCGTTTTAATTTAATATAGCCCATTATTAAATGGGCTATGCTAAAAACAAAAAAACCGCCATTAGGCGGTTTTTTTATTAAAACGTAGGGGCTAAATTATAGCTCGCCTTCGTTTTCAGATAGGAACTTAGCAACACCTTCAGGGCTTGCGTCCATACCTTTTTTACCTTCTTCCCAACCAGCAGGACATACTTCGCCGTTTTCGCTGTGAAATGCTAGCGCGTCAACCATGCGGATCATTTCGTCGATGTTACGACCAAGTGGTAAGTCGTTCACTACTTGGTGACGTACGTTACCTTCTTCATCGATTAGGAAAGAGCCACGAAATGCAACGCCCGCTTCAGGGTGCTCAACGTCGTATGCTTTACAAATTTCGTGCTTAACGTCTGCAACTAGTGCGTATTGAACTTTACCAATACCGCCGTCTGCTACAGCAGTGTTACGCCATGCGTTGTGTGAGAATTGTGAATCGATAGAAACACCAATTACTTCTACGCCACGCTTTTGGAATTCTTCATAACGCTTATCAAATGCGATAAGTTCTGAAGGACATACAAACGTGAAATCTAGTGGGTAAAAGAAGATTACTGCTTTTTTACCTTTAATTGTTTCATGAAGGTTATAGCTATCTACAATTTCACCATTACCTAGTACAGCTGCAGCGGTAAAGTCTGGTGCCTGGCGGCCTACTAATACACCCATTTTATTCTCCAAATATTTTGAGTTTGTTGTCGATTGCATACGCAATGCTGATACTTATATGGGCGCTAAAAATTAAAAAACAATAGCGCCAACACATAATTACGTGGCATTTTAAATTTAATAAGGAAAAAAGAACAATCGTATTTAGCGATGTGCACAATCGAAAATACCGAACAGATATTAAAACTTTATTACGCCTATAAAAAAACCTGCATTTGCAGGTTTTAAAAATGGGCTAATCCATGATATCGGAAGGCATATCGCCTTTAATATTTTGCCAGATTTCACCGGTTTGATGGCCAAACTTACGCATCATTGAAATCGCGCCATCATGCTCACGGTTTTCAGCCAATACTGTTAGGTCTTTATAAAATTGACGTGCTAACTGGCGAGTGCCTGCGTCTGAGAAATAATGACAACCAATTTTAAAGTAAAATCCTCTAAAACCGTTAAGTATAAGTACGTAAATGCGGTTATTACCAGCGACAGCTAATTCGTGGTGTACTTTGTAATCGTAATCTGCAAAAGCTTGCGCAGTGTCTTCAAGTTCATCGCTTTTTGATAAAATCTCAATAACACGCTCAGGGTTAAGCTTTATCGCTGCACGGGTATAAATAGCACTAATATTAGTACGTGCAGATAATAACTGATCGGTCAGCTCTGGCATTTTGTCTTCATCTAAGCGCGCCAGCGTTTCGAGTATGTTTAAACCCGATGTTTCCCAAAAGTTATTCACTCTGGTTGGTTTGCCGTGCTGAATAGTTAGCCAACCATCGCGTGCTAAACGTTGCAGTACTTCACGTAAGGTTGTTCTGGTTACACCAATTAACTCAGAAAGCTCACGCTCTGCAGGTAGAATTGAACCTGGAGGGAAATCGCCGTTCCAGATAGATTCAACTATATACTCTTCAGCAAATCCTGCTGGGCTTTTAGCTTTAAAAATTCTCATTCAATTCCCACTCGAATTAATCACAACTCATCGTTTTATACGAATAACTGACAGATTGTACCAGATGAAATATAACTAACAAGTAAACTCGTTGATATAAGTGCCAAACAGCCGCTGAAAATTTCGCAATAGTAAATAATAAAATTCAACATGCTTAAATTAGGCCTAATTAGCTAAATAAATTAACCCTATTCATAGTAGGTACATTAATGCTATTGCTGTTTTTGCTTAACCATTACATTACTACAATAATTCCCGTGTGCGGCAACAAGCACATTCAAAAGTCGCATACAGCAGAGCATGTCAACTGTAACGTTTAAACAAGCCTTTTTAGCGAACAAATCTTATATTACATGTTCACTTAGCAAATTAAGCTTAACCTTTCCCTAAATAGGATTGGCCAAAACCGCTTATTAATTTCATCTTAAAAAAAGCGACTTCGGTAGCTTTTTTACCCTTTTTGTTGCTCGTTACTTTATCCTAGTACATAATTCAACGTCTTATTTCAATGCGGATTTTTTATGAACTGGCTAGCACAACTCCCTACTCAACGTACTCCATGGCTACTATTTACAGGCATTGTATTTTTATTAGAAGTCACCGCACTGTTTTTTCAATACCAGATGGGACTTGCTCCATGCATTATGTGTATTTACCAGCGAACTGCGGTATTAGGCTTATTAGGGGCAGGCATTATTGGCGCAACTAAACCACAAAGTAAATTACTACGCGCTATCGCTTATTTAGTGTGGGGTGTATCAAGTGTGTGGGGTTACTTTATTGCGCGTGAGCACATTGAAATGCAAACAACCACCGATCCCTTTGCATTTAGCTGTGAGTTTGAGCCAAACTTTCCTTCATTTATGCCATTGCATGAATGGATCCCAAGCTTTTTTCAAGCCACAGGGGATTGCGGTAATATCGATTGGCAATTTGCGGGATTAAGTATGCCAGCATGGATGGAAATACTATTTGCGTTATTTACTATCACGCTTTTTGTAATTGTTACCACTCGCTTACTTACTAAAAAGACTATTTAATATGTTTACGTTTTTTACCAGTCAGCTGCCTGAACTAAAGCACCTTAAAGTGAGGCAGCGACAAGCCGTTGTTGCTATTGCGCTAAGCATGCTACCTGCCACCGATAGAGTGTTATTAAGAATAGTAAAGCTGATATTGCTCAGCCCATTGTTTTTATTATTTACTGTTTTTAAAGGGTGGGAACTCATTCCCTTTTTAATTTTAGGTGGCCTATGTTACCCGCTTTTAACAACCCCGATTGAAATAAACTTCGCTAAAAAATATTTAGCCAAAGCACTTGAGCAGTATTCACAGGGCGCTTAGCGCCCTGCCTATTATAAAGAAACTTTTCCTTCTAGTTTAGCTACAAGCTTTTTACCTATTCCTTTTACGTTAGCTAAATCGCTCAGCTGGGCAAATTCGCCATTTTCAACCCTGTAATCAACAATAGCCTGCGCTTTTTTCTTACCAATACCAGGCAACTTGGCCAGCATTTCTGAATCGGCACTATTAATATTAATAACCGGCGCTTGCGGCATTTCAACCATAGGCTTATCTTCAACAGGGTTAGCGTGGGTAAACGCGCTAAAGCTTAAAAAGCTAATAATAAGTAGCGTTAATAGATTTTTCATTTGTCATTCCTTATTTTTGTTTATACCAAAGCGTTATAGTTAAACGGCTAATTTGGCTTTAAACATGTGCTTAATTTTTATTTGAGGAAATAATGTTAAATAAGGAGCAACGCGCATCACTTACATTATTTCCAGTGCATAATCACCTAAATCCGAAAACCTAAAATGCAGCTGGTACAACAAGTGATTGCTTAACTAAAGTAAAGTTACGCTTTTTTGTCAAATTGATGACAAGCTAAAAATGCACCGAATACTTGCAATTTTACACACAAACATTTACTGTATATAAAAACAGTGACCTACGGGTCAGTAACCACATTACCACGCAATCAAGCAGGAGAGATCATGGCTGTTGTTGTTAAATATGTTGTAGAACGAAACGGAGTTGAGCGAATGACGTTTACTACTAAAAAAGAAGCGGATGCCTATGACAAAATGCTCGATATAGCAGAATCGCTTGAAGTAATGCTGGAAAAAGTAGATGTGCCACTGAGCGAGCAACAGGTTGAATCGCTTGCGCTTGAAATTGCAAAGAGTAAAGATGACTTTATGGCGGTGTTAAAAGGCGCAAAAGAGCCCACAACAAAAAGTACAGCTAAAGCTAAAAAAGCCGACAACGTAGCATCAATAAAAGATAACGACGAGCAACAAGCTAGCTAATTTGTGACTATTTTAAATAAAGGGCTGCTACTAAATAGCAGCCCTTTTTTATTAATTTTTGAACAGTTACAAATTTTTTCTGGCTTTTTAAACTGAAATTGATACATTAATCCGGTTAATAGCGAGTGTTTATGTGCCATGTCAGTATTTATTAAGTCTTTTTACCAAAAATTTTTCCCAGCCCGTCAGTTGCTTATTCGTCAAAATGGCGAAGTTAAGCATGTTGTTTTGGCGCCTTGGTTTCAGCTTTTTACAGTACTGCTTATTTTAGGCACTATTACTTGGGTCGGTATTTCTAGTTTTCGTGTTTATAGCCAAACAAATAAAATTACCGACATAGAACAAAGCCAAATTGACAAACAACAAGTGTGGCAAAAACAGGTCCAAGAACAAAAAGCACTGCACGCTAAGCAATTAGAACAACTTGCTGTACTAGAGCAAAAGCAGGCACTTTTGCAAGGTATGATTGAATCCCTCCCCGCATCTATTAGTAAAGAGACAATAAAACTAGAAGAACAACTTGAATCGCCTGTTAATCAAGACAAAGGCGAGTTTCATGAACCACTTGTAGATGAAGAGCCGAAAAACAAACACGCCAGCCTTCTAACGCCAATCACTTTTGCCGCACGTTATGAGCGCTTAAATAAATACTACGAGCATAATTTTGCGCTTATTGATGCGCAAATTAATAAACGCCATGATGCAATTTTAGCGATGTTAAAAGGCGCAGGCTTAGAGTCAGCCCTTGAACAACATTTAGCACTGGGCGCACAAACCAGTGCGCAAGGTGGCCCGTTAGATGTATTTGATGAAACTAAAATACCAGGGCAGTTTTTAGCCATTGTTGATAAGCTATTATTACTTAACAACCTTGAAAACTTTTTAACAGAGCTGCCTAACTCACTGCCCTTGCCTGCGGCTAAATACTATATTTCGAGCAACTTTGGGTTACGTAAAGATCCGATGAACAACCGCCGCGCTTTTCACAAAGGTGTTGATTTAGCCGGCTGGCATAAAACCGAAATTTTTGCCCCTGCTGATGCACGTGTATTGCGCGCAGGTAAAAATGGCGGCTATGGTAACTTTATCGAGCTAGAGCACAAAAATGGCTTGGTCACCCGTTTTGGCCACTTAAATAAAATTAAAGTGAAAAAAGGCCAAACAATTGCTAAAAATGAGGTAATTGGATTAATGGGCAGTACTGGCAGAAGTACCAGTACCCACTTACACTATGAAGTGTTACTCGATGGCAAACATGTCAATCCTCTAAAAATAACAAAGGCGCTTTCTCGTGTTCGGTAAAAAAAAGCAACCAAGTAGTCAAACTACGTTAAAAAGAGTAAATCATACCCCTTCTATTATTTCTGAAGATGTGCGCTTAACTGGCACACTTACCAGCCAAGGCGAAGTGCAGCTAGATGGCCGAATTGATGGCGATATAAAGGCAGAGCACCTGGTAATTGGCTCTACCGGCATTGTTGAAGGTGTGGTTGAAGCTAAAAGTGTCATTGTAAAAGGTAAAATTATTGGCTCACTAAACTCAAGTGAAGTGAATATTCAAAGCAGCGCTCACGTACATGGCGATGTTTTTCACGATACACTAAGTATTGATGCGGGAGCCATTATTGAAGGCAGCTTAAAACAGCGCTTTGAAAAAGAAGAACCGGAACTTATTAGCGAAGATTTAAAGCCGGCTAAAGAAGTAAAAACTTTGCTTGATGATGCTGATAGCGACTTGTCGTTTGTTAATAAGCAAGCCGCTGATAAAGCCAAATCTAATTAAGCGCTCATTACTTTTTCTCGGTTATGTACATCGTAATATCTGCAGTGAACACCAGTTCATTGCGGGTATTGTAAAGCTTAACTGGCACCACTAAATCTTCTTTATCTACCCATTGGCGAGGCAAGTCGATTTCTGCAATAGCAGTTACATCGGTATCAACCTTTGCTAAATAGTGTACCGTCATTCCTTTTGGGATCCAGCGATGCGTTTTATAAGGCACGGTGGCATCTACCATTACACCAGCACACAGCTCAGCTAAGTTACATTGTGCAATAGCATGAATAGTCCCAATATGGTTATGCACACTACGGCGGTTTTTTACGACAGCGCTACAGTGCCCTTCTCTTAAATCGAGTACGTAAGGTTTCATTGAGCCAAAATACGGGGCTTTTATGCATACCGCTTTGCTAAACAACCAATTGCCAAAAGGTAAGCGTTTAAATTTAAGCCAGGTTTTTAAAAGGGCTGATTTATTACTCATTGTTATTTCCCATTTTGTGTTTATAAATTCAAACTAACACATCAGACCAGTTAAAAAAAGCGCAATTCACTGTGCTGTTAATCCTAATGTCATGAAATATTTATCACAATAAAGCGAGGCTCACTCATAAGCCCTTTCTTTTTTATATGCGGGCACCTAAAATAGCCAGCAAAAGGAGACCTAATGCAAACACAGCCCGCTAAACCTAACTTAATTTTATTACTCATCTTAGCGTTACTCGTAATATTTTGCCCTATGGCAATTGATATTTATCTTCCCGCTTTTCCAACTATTGCCACGCAATTTAACGTAACCGAACAACAGGTTCAGCAAACAGTGGCTATTTTTATGCTTACTGTGGGTTTAGGGCAATTAATTGCAGGGCCGCTTGCTGATAAGTTTGGCCGAAAGCCGGTAGCGGTTGTAGGTGTTAGCTTATATGCAGGCTCAGCCTTACTTGCCTACATGGCGCCCTCTTTTGCTGTATTAATGTTTTCACGCGCTCTGCAAGGGTTAGGCGCATGTGCTACGTTTGTTGTTGCTTTTGCTATTGTACGTGATAAATACGGCAGCGAACGCAGCGGGCAAATGATTACCTATTTAAATGGAATTGTGTGCTTTATTCCTGCGCTTGCGCCTATTTTAGGTGCTTGGCTTACCGTGCAATTTGGCTGGCGCATGAACTTTATGTTTTTAACCTTGTTTGCGTTAGCGGGCCTAGTCATTACGCTCACCTTATTTAGAGAAACCCGCCCTGCTGATAGTCACTACCAAGGGCATATATTGGACTTACGCCGCTTTGTGCCAATATTAAAAACACCGATATTTTTATTTAATAGCTTACTGTGTATGGTCGCCATGTCGGCGATTCTTGTGTATGTCACCTTGGCACCTGGGTGGATCATTACGCACTTAGGGGGCACCGTTGCCGACTTTACTTTTTGGTTTACGCTCAATGCCGTATTAAGTATTGTAGCCAGCTTTATTACCCCCATTTATATTAAACGTAATAGCCAAAAAGCCCTGCGCGTTGGAGTTACAGTATTGGTAGCCTCTGGCATATTAATGATTGCACTTAGCCATATAGAATCGGCCATTGCGCTTATGCTACCTATTTTAATTGCTGCACTTGGTTTTGCCCTGAGCTTAGGCTCTGCGGCTGGTATGGCGTTATCGCGCTTTCCAAAACAAGCCGGTACAGCCTCTGCCTTAATTGGTGCTATGCAAATGAGTGGCGCTAGTGTGCTTGTGTTTTTAACGCAATATTTAGGCCTTAGCACACCTTGGCTAATTGCTTTTCATTTATTGTTACTGGCACCACTTTGGCTAATTTTAATGAGTAAAAAAGCCCATACATTGCACCCGGTTAATACATGATCAACCCTGATTTTTTAGTATCCTTTTTACTAGCGAGCTTTTTAATGGCGGTGGCCCCTGGGCCATCAAACGCATTTTTAATGGCGCAAACATTTGCCAATGGCAGAGCGGCAGGTATGCAAAGCGCATTTGGCTTTGCTTTAGGTGGAGTAATACACACATTTTTTGCTGTTATTGGATTAAGCGCGGTATTAAAAGCCTCGCCCACCGCTTATAGTGCAGTACAGTACTTAGGCGCGGCTTATTTGTGCTATTTAGGGCTTGTGATGATTAAAAGCACTTTTTCGCAGCCAAATACCGTGGATTGCGCTAGTGATGATAAGCCTCATGTAAGCACCAGTAAAAAGCCAAATGTCATGTTTCAAGCCATGATGACCGAGGTATTAAACCCTAAAGTCGCGTTATTTTTTATTGCTTTTATCCCTCAGTTTGTAGACCCAAGCTTATCATCGGCAACGTTTCAATTAGCTTTTTTTGGTCTGCTCTACCCTATTTTTGCTTTCCCAATTGACTGTACGTATATTTATTTTGGCGACAAAATAGCGCAATTTTTCAAAAAATACCCACATAGCCAACTTTGGATAGACCGAGTGACTGGCATGGTATTTATTGCACTGGCCATTAATTTATTATACTAATTACACTAAATTGGTATTACTTAACCAAAACCTTGGTTACTCAACAAAATAAGATGCAGCATGGAACAAAAAAAACAATCGCTACCCGCTAATAAAAATATTGCCTTAGTTGCGCATGATGGTAAAAAAGCCGCGCTTAAATTATGGTGCGAAAAACACAAAGAAGCCTTAAGCAGACACACCTTATACGGTACTGGCACCACAGGCCATTTAATCGAAAAAACCACCGGGCTAGAGGTTATTCAGCTATTAAGTGGCCCTATGGGGGGCGATCAACAGCTAGGAGCTAAAATTGCCGAGCACGAAATTCATGTATTGGTGTTTTTTTGGGATCCGTTGGCATCGCAACCACACGACCCTGATGTTAAAGCATTACTGCGTTTAGCTGCTGTTTGGAATATTCCTGTGGCCTGTAATGAAGTCAGCGCCGACATGTTATTAAGCTCGCCCTTAATGGACACTGAGCTTGAACGTACTTTGCCAGATTACGAAAAATACCTCGCAACCCGACAAATTAGTCTTTAAAGCCTTTTAAGCTACTTATAAAGCATGCTGGCCCATTTTGTTAGGCCAGCCGTTACACTACCAAAGTGATCGCCATTCAGCATTTTAATATCACCTAAATGCTCACTTAACGCGGCTTTAATAAGTGGTGACTGCGCACTCCCCCCTGTTAAATAAATAACGTCTGGTGTGGTTCCTGCATCGGTAATTGCTTGTTTTGCTAACGTTACTATTTGGCTAATGCTACTTTCTACTGCAACCGCTAAATCGCTTACCGATAGGTTTTTACTAAGGTCATTATCTAAAAAGCGAAGATCGCAATCAAAAGCATCTGCCGATGAAAGCGCTATTTTAGCCGCCTCACCTTGCTGTACTAACTGATGGCCCTGTTTATTTTGCTGTAAATGAATTAAGCGTTTGAAAAGCGCAGGTGCACTGACATCGCGTAATTGGGCAGTGAGTTCTCGATAGTGGCTTTCACTATAAAACTGACTTTGTAAATTTACATCATTAATTTTACAGGCTTGCCAAAAAGGTTGGTTTGGTAAAGGTAGGCCCGATTTAAAGGTACTGCCTAAACCAAGCAATGGCATTAAACCATGAAAACTAAGCGCTATATCTAAGTCATTCCCGCCAACTCGCTTACCGCTGTGGGCTAAAAAGTCATTATCGCGCTCACTGTTGCCTCTAAAGCTTGGCCCCATTTGTACAAACGAGCAATCGCTGGTACCACCGCCAATATCAATAACCAGCACTTTTTGGTCTTCCACTAAACTACTTTCGTAATCAATCCCTGCTGCAAGCGGTTCGTATAGAAACTCCACGTCTTTAAAGCCCGCACGCTTAGCTGCGCGCTCTAAAATACCTACAGCTTGCTGATTTGACTGCTCACCGCCAACGGCCTGAAAGTTAACTGGACGACCAATAACCGTTTGCGTAAGGGGGGTTTTAAGTGAAAACTCTGCGCGTTGCTTTATTTTTAAAATCATTGCGGTAGCAATATCTTCAAAAAAATTAATTTGCCCTTGCTTTAAGCCTGTGGCACCAAAAAACGATTTAGGAGATTTTACAAAGTAGCCTTCTTCAGGAAACTGCACATATTCACTAATGGCTTCACGGCCAATAAAAAGCGTTTCATCTGTAGGTTGTAAATCAAGATCTGACTTAATACGCGGGAGTGTATTTAATAAAGCTTGGCGCTGCGTTAAAAAGTCATGCTCGTGGGCTGTGCCTTTTACATGCTTTGCCACAAAGTCGACAACTAATGCGCTGTGGTGTGTATAAAGAGTAGAAGGTAAATAATGTTTTCCTTGCTCAAGTGGCACTAACTGTACTTCCTCTTGCTCCATAACACCCATGGCACAATTAGAACTACCGTAATCAAAACCTACAAACATACTTCACCATACATTAGAAAAAGGCCGCGCAATTTAGCATACTTTGCCAAAATTATAAACGCTAATGACCCTCCCTCACCCTTAAAAAGCTCGCAAAACGTGGTAAGCCATGTTTTGTTAACCCATGGTACCGATACGTTACCGTGCTGCCTATAGCCGGCGGTGTTTGGCGCTGTTTGTTACTAAAGCCCGTGCCTATTTTAAA
The DNA here is from genome assembly GCF_003952205.1 of Pseudoalteromonas sp. Xi13. Classification (NCBI taxonomy): domain Bacteria; kingdom Pseudomonadati; phylum Pseudomonadota; class Gammaproteobacteria; order Alteromonadales; family Pseudoalteromonadaceae; genus Pseudoalteromonas; species Pseudoalteromonas sp. Xi13. Next base: position 1,043,988 of record NZ_CP034439.1, on the reverse strand, counting down.
TATTTGCCCATGGGGTGTTTTTACTTTTAATGCACCTAACATACCGGTGTATTTTCCTTTACCCGGTAAATGTGCAATCACAACCGCTTCAGCATCAAGATAGGGCTTTAACTTTAATAATGTATTGCTGCGCCCGCTTTTATATTTAGCATTGGCTAAATGCAGCATCACCCCTTCAGCCCCTTGCTTAGTTAAATCTTCAAAGTACGCTGTTAATTGGGCTGTGCTAGTAAAGCGGTGTTGCTTAACTGCAGTTATATGCTGCTTATTGATTTGTTTTACCAAGGCTTGGTAGTTTTTATAACGCGCACTAAAAGGAAGGGTTGAGTCTGGCATATCAAATATTTGATAGCGTATAGCGTGCCAATCTGAATTACTGGGGCGTTTGGTTCTTACAATCCCACTGACCAAAGAAAATTGAGTGCGTGCTATCCACAGCTCCCCATCTAACCAAACATTTGGTAATGGCGCCGTAAACCAATTCGGGGCGTTAATCGCATTTCCTTTACGGGTAATAAATTTATCGCCCGTCCATATTGCTCTTACACCATCAAATTTTTCACTAACGAGGTATTCACTAATATTGCCATGTTTAGCTTCATCATATACTTTTGCCAATAACACCTGAGGCTGCGCCGCAAAAACAAGCGATGAGCCAATTAAGCTGACAATGAAAAGTAAGTACTTTAGCTGAGCCATTACTGCATCCCTGCAAATAAAATAAGGCTTTAACTATAGTTGAGATTCGACCCACTGCCAAAACTCACCTAGGTCAGCCATTTTGTACGTCGCCTTACTAAAGTCATGGTCAATTGTATGATGATTTGCAATCGCAACGACTCTAACCTGTGCATTAGTTGCAGCACAAACGCCCGTAAAGGTGTCTTCAACAGCAATTGCATGCTCTGGGTCTACATGTATGTGCTCAAGCGCTAAAAGGTAAGGATCGCCTGCTGGCTTTGGATTTGTTACATCGTCTTTTGTCACTACAGTATCAAATAACTCATAAAAACCTAGCCCTTTTAAAATAGGCATAGCTTCGCTGCGAGCACTACCGGTAACTAACGCCATTTTTAGCCCACTGTTTTTAACAGCGTGTAAGGTTTGCTCAGTAAAAGGCATAACAGGCGGTAAATTAGTTTTTACGTATTCACCAAATAATCGATATTTTTCATCTGCTAAAAACTGTGCGCTGACGTCTAAATTATGCTCATTTTTAATATCAATTGCTGCTTCTAACGTTGGGCGCCCTGAAAAGCGCTGACAAAACTCCACTTCGTTATAACTTACATTGTAGGGTGCAAGCAGCTGACTCCAACACTCAAAGTGCATGCTTTCAGAGTCAACTAGCGTGCCATCCATATCAAACAATACTGCGTTTAAGCACATCCTCATTCCTTAAATTTTAACGTTAAAAAAGGCGCCTAGGCGCCTTTATAATATTATGCTGTTAAGCCAGCAGGTGGCTCAGCAAATGCTTCCTCACCGGTTTCAACATCAACCAGTTCGTAGCCTCGGGCTTTGCGCACAACCTTAAGTATTGGTTTTTCTAGCGCCGTTTTTAAACGATCGGCATCAGCTGCTAACTCATCTAGCGTTGTACCAAAAGGTGCTGCGCCTGTTTCTGACCAATTAGTTACTTTGCCATTTAAGTTATATTCTACTTCGTGTATTTGGTATTGCGCTGCTTCATCTTTCGTTGCTTCACAAAAAATTACACGGTAGTTCCAAAATCCAGCCATTTTTCTATCTCATTAAAGTTAATTAACGCTACTTTACCAGCTTTATAAAAACATAAAAGCCTGCACTAGGCAGGCTTTTAAAAATTAATAAAATTTAAGGTTATCTTTAGAAGAAGTTAACTTTAAATTCAGCACCAATGTAGCGCTCTTCATTAACAATACCCGTATTGTTATTGAAGTCTACCGCACCAATTGCTTGTTGCTCATCAAATAAGTTACGAACAAATGCAGATACTTGGTACTCGTAGTCACCTTCAGCCCACTCGTAGCCTGCACGTAAACCTACTTCTGTTAATGCTTTACCTTCAAATTCTACTGAATCGTATAGGAACATGTTAATTTCGCTACGGTAAGAAATATCACCTAGCGCAAAGAAGTTACCATCTTCAAGCTCTTTGTTGTAACGAAGGGTAAAGTTAGAGATCCACTCAGGAGCATGCGGTAAGCTATTGCCATCTAGCACAGCTAAACCAGCATCATTAATAGGGTCATTCACGATACATTGAGCACATACCGCTACAGCTAACTCATCATCTTTAATTTCAGTCTTGTTGTAGCTTAAGTTAAATGTTGCATTAAACTCATCGCTTAATACCCATTCTGTATCTAGCTCAAAACCGTAGCCTGTTGTTTTATCAGCGTTAACTAGGCGGTTAAAGTTAGCACCACCACCTACCGCAGTAAGCTGTTGGTCGTCCATTGTGTAGTAAAATACCGTTGCATTTACACGGCCTTGGCCATCAAGAACGTCTGATTTAATACCGGTTTCGAATGAAGTAACGGTTTCTGACTCAGCCGTTGTTACGTCATCACCAAATAAAATACGACCTTGTAAGCTAGGCGCACGGAACGTGTTTGCTACACGGCTGTACCAGTTTACATCGTCATTAACTTTGTAGTTTGCAGATAAATCCCAGCTTACGTGGCTGTCACTTACACTGCGCTCTACGTATAAAGCACCACCGCCAATTGGGCTAATTGTACGGTCTGCAACAAAATCTTTTTCGTCATCAGAGTAACGAAGACCCGCTGTTACTTTTAACTTATCTGAGAAGATGTAATCTACTGAGCCGAAAATAGCCCATGCTGTCGTGTCTTGTTGTTGCTGAACATAACCGTTTAAAGCGCCAGCAGGTGAAGAGAACGTATCGTAACTAAAGTTTTCGATTGTAAGCTCTTCATCAAAGTAAAAAAGACCAACTTGGTAGTTTAAGTCACCGCTGAAGTTACTAGCAAGGCGAAGCTCTTGCGTTAACTGATCTTGCTCTGGAATACCATCCGCACTTTCTGAAGAAAACGGAATAAAACCTGGACCCATGTAATCAGGGATATAAGAAGCACCGTAACCGCCGTCAATATCTGCACGTGAGTATATTTCTGCACTTTCCCAACCTGAAATAGAGGTTAGCGTGTATTCATCGCTAATATCCCACTCAAGCTTTAAGCTTGCGCCTTCAGATTCAACTTGCTGGGTATTGCGTACAGCGGCATCTTGATAAACAACATCATGCTCGTAGTTGTCTACTAAATCGTTTGAGCCTGATTCAATAACGTTTGCACGAAACGCAATTGGTGAGCCGTCTAGGTCACGCGTGTGGTAGTTTAGAAGAGCAGTAAAGTCATCGCCTTCGTATAAAAACTGAATACGCGCTGCTTTTTCTGTGTAGCCGCCTTGCTCGTCTTTCGCTTCAAAGCCAGGCGCTTGGTTGTCGATGTAATCATCTTTATCTTGCCATAGCAAAGATACACGTGCAGATAAACGGTCAGTTAATGCACCACCTACAGCGCCCTCAGTATCTACAGCGCCACGGCTACCGTAAGAAACAGCACCGTAACCTTCAAATTCTTGGCTTGGTTTAACAGTATCAAATTTAACTAGGCCAGCCGGCGTATTACGGCCAAACAAAGTACCTTGTGGACCACGTAGTACTTCTACACGCTCAACATCAAATACTGGAAAGCCTTTTAAAATGGCATTTTCTTGAACCACTTCATCAACAACTAATGAAACAGGTTGTGAAGCATTAAGATCGAAATCGGTATTACCCAAACCACGAACATAAAAACGAGGGAAAGAACGTCCAAACGATGATTCGATTGAAAGACTTGGGATTTTCGCACTCATAAAGCGAATATCCATACCAGCAGAACTATAAGCATCAAGGTTATCACCTTGTAATGCAGATACAGCAACAGGCACTTCTTGTGCATTTTCTACACGTTTACGAGCAGTAACTTGAATAACTTCTAATTGGTTATTTTTTTTTGCAGTTTCTTCTTCAGCAGCAAGAGTAGAAACAGAGGTACCAGCTGCAGATAATAAAGCAGCATTAATTATGGTCGCTATTGCAGTTTTTTTGATTGCTTTCATGTCGGGTATAAACCTTTTGTATGCACTCTTGTTCAACGGTTTTTTGTGTTGCGCAATGTATTCATTGCGGGCTCGTACAATTTTTCGCGTCTAGCTTTATGGCGCGCGGACCTCATCACCGAGAGTACAAAAACGGAGTAATGAGGCTGAACGAACGATGAAGATTATACCATCGTATTACAAATTTACTGCATAAATATGTACAAAAAAGTAAACTTTTTTGCAACATTTAACCTCATTTTATAGCTTTTTTACCCGCTTTTAGATGCAAAAGACTAATAATGCGGACATATGTCCTTTCTTTCAAAAGTCACTTTAAAGTAGCAAACTGCGTATTTTTACAAATAAACCCAAACTAGAAACGCGCAGTTAAAACCCGTTAATGCTTGCTAAATTTTAAAGGCTAAATTCATTGGGTACGCTTTAACGCAATTTCTCCATCAATGTGAATATCGCGCTGTGGAAACGCAATCACCACATCGTGTTTTTCAAAAACAGCATAGATACTAAAACGGATATCACTACGTACTTTTCTGAGCATGGTTTCTGACTCTGCACAAACCCAAAAAATTGCATTAAACACCAGTGAGCTATCAGCAAAGTCGTCAAATAAAACAGAGGCTTTTGGATTTGTTAGTATCGCATCATGATCATCAAGTACTTGTTGAATTAACGTTTTAACTAACAATACATCGCTGCCATAAGCAACACCTACGCTAACCGAGGAGCGGGCATTACCGTCTATTAAGGTCCAGTTAGTCACTGTGTTTTCTAATAGTTGCGAATTAGGGATTAACATATGCACACCATCGTTACGGCGAATGCGGGTAGAGCGCGTATTAATAGTTTCTACTACGCCCTTTGCATTACCCACTTCTAAAAAGTCCCCAATACGAATTGGCCGCTCCCACATTAAAATCCAGCCACTAATAAAGTTATTAATAATGTTTTGCGCACCAAACCCGACTCCAATGGCTATTGCCCCTGATACAAATGCAAAGGCCGTAAGCGGAATACTTAAAACCTCTAACGAGGTGAAAATTAATATTGCGATACTCAAAATAAAATAAATGCGCGTAAACAGATGAACCGCGTCTTGGCTGATTTTTTTGGCCAACAGTGTTTTTTTAATAAGTTTGCCAATGCGCGTTACTACAAACCACATAGCAAATAAAATTAAAGGAACTTGTATAACCTTAGCCACGGTGATGTGTACATCGTTATAGGTAAAAATAACCAAGCTGAGATAATGTTGAATGTGTTCGAGCGTCATGTATTTTCCAAAGTATTATTTATTGTTTGTTATTTGTTCAGTAAAAATGAGTGTGGTTCAGTCTTCGCTAAGCTTAGCACGGCATAATAGTGTTAAAACGCTAAGTTAATAGGTTTAACGTTTTTGTTTAAACAATTTATTAACTCTTTATTGCACCGAGTGCTATATAAATAGTGTACAAGCACTGGAGATTACATATGTCACAACTTACTCTAAATCAAAGACTCGCTACTTTGCAGCCGCAGGTAGATTTAAATTTGTTTGAAAGCAGCCTAGATTACCGCAATAAAATTTTGTGCCTTCTTGCTGAGCAAGAACAAACACTTGCTACTATTAATAAAGAATTTGGCCAGCAATCTAATAGCTTTGGTTCTGAAAAACGCTTTGTTCTTGGCTATAACTAGCCTTTAAAAAACACACACAATACAATATTTAAGTAGCCTTACGTTTATTTTTAAGGCTACTTTTACCTCCAAATCGCATTTTTAGTAGCTAATTTGCGTTTAAATCCCGCTTAATACCGATAAACTTTATTGTATAAACGCCAAAATTTGATAAGTTAACTGGGTTTTCGACTCGAAAAGCCTATTTCGGCTCATCTTTTTATGGAGTTATTATGCGTAAAACACTGATCGCCACTACTATTGCTAGTGCCCTAATCCTATCTGCTTGTTCATCTAACGAAACTCAGAACACAGCTAAAGAGAGCGCAGCACAAGTGCAAGATATGAACGCAAACAATGTATTATTCAAACCAAGCCCATTACAATACATGGCACCAGAGTTTGATAAGTTTGGTACAAAAGACTACGAAGCAGGCTTTGATGCAGGTATTGCTCAGCACACTGCGCAAGTTCAAGCTATTGCAAACAACCCAGAACCAGCAACATTTGAAAACACACTTGTTGAGATGGAAAAATCTGGTGAGTTGTTAAACCGCGTATCTGCTGCTTTTTACAACCTATCGGGTTTAATTTCAGATGACGAATACCAACGTATAAGCAAAAAAATGGCGCCGGTATTATCTGCTCACTCTGATGACATTTACCTAAATGGTGCGTTATTTAAGCGTGTACAAACTATTTACGACAATAAAGATGCGCTTAACGCTGAAGATCAACGCTTAGTTGATTTCTACTACAAGCAATTTGTAAAAGCCGGTGCTAAGTTAAGCGATGCTGAAAAAGCAAAAATGCGTGAAATAAACGCTCAGCTTGCAGAGCTATCTACTGCGTTCTCTCAAAACATTTTAAAATCGTTTAAAGAAGACGTTATTGTTGTTACAGACAAATCTAAACTTGCTGGCCTATCTGAAGGTGAAATTGCAGGCCTTGCAGCCGCAGCTAAAAAAGCAGGCAAAGATGGCTACATGATCACCCTGGTTAATACCACTCAGCAGCCTATCTTATCAAGCCTTGAAAACCGTGAGCTACGCGAGCAAATTTTTAAAGCCTCTACAAACCGTGCTGCTAAAACTAACGGCCCTATCATTATTGAAGAAACTAACCTGCGTGCACAAAAAGCAGAGCTGTTAGGCTTTAAAGATTGGGCATCGTATGTAATGACTTCGCGTATGGCACAAACAACCGACAACGTGTACGGTATTTTAGATGACCTTGCACCAAAAGCAGTTGAAAAAGCCAAAGCAGAAGCGGCCGCTATCCAAAAAGTAATTAACGATTCTGGCGAAAGCTTTGAGCTTAAGCCATGGGATTGGGCGTTTTACGCAGAAAAAGTACGTGCTGAAAAGTACGACCTAGATCCTGCGCTAGTTAAGCCTTACTTTGAAATGAACTCTGTGATCCATGATGGTTTATTCTTCGCAATGAACAAGCTTTACGGTATCACCTTTAAAGAGCGTAAAGACTTACCTGTTTACCACGAAGATGTAACAGCGTACGAAGTATTTAACGCAGATGGCAGCGCTATTGGTTTATTTTACATGGACCCATACGCACGTGAAGGTAAGCGTGGCGGTGCATGGATGAGTGCATATGTAAGCCAAAGCGGCTTAAAAGGCACTAAACCGGTTATTTACAACGCACAAAACATTCCAAAACCGGCTGAAGGTGAGCCAACGCTAATGACCTTCGACGAAGTATCGACTATGTTCCATGAATTTGGTCATGCTGCGCACGGTTTATTCTCAAATGTTAAATACCCAAGCCTAGCGGGTACTGCTACAGCACGTGACTTTGTTGAATTTCCTTCACAGGCACACGAAGACTGGATGATTGAACCTACCGTACTTGCTAACTACGCTAAGCATTACAAAACAGGTGAGCCAATTCCACAAGCATTACTTGATAAAGTACTAGCATCGCAAAAATTCAACCAAGGCTTTGGTACTACTGAATACTTAGCAGCTGCTTTACTTGATATGGAATGGCATTCATTTGGTTCTGATAAAAAAATCAGTGATGTTCAAAAGTTTGAAAGCGATGCGCTAAAAGCACACGGTATTGATTACTACCCAGTGCCACCGCGTTATAAATCAAACTACTTTAGCCATACTTTTGCCGGTGGTTACTCAGCAGGTTACTACGCCTACCTATGGACTGAAGTATTTGCAGCCGATGCGTTTGCCCATATGGAAAATAACGGTGGCCTAACCCGTGAAAACGGTGACAAGTTCCGTGAAGAAATCCTATCAAAAGGTAACAGCCGCGACTTAATGCAAAGCTACATTGAGTTTAGAGGCCAAAAACCAACGACAGATGCACTTCTTAAGCGCCGTGGTTTAGTTGATTAATAACCTCGTTTATTAATTTTAACCTTATAAAAGCCCGCTTGCGGGCTTTTATTGTTTATAACAGATAAACTAGCCACACTATAAATTATAAAAAACGACAATTATGGGCTATTTATTTGCAGTTACCCTACTTTGGGCTTTTTCATTTAGTTTAATTGGTGTGTACCTAGCAGGCCAAGTTGATGCGTGGTTTAGCGTATTAATACGAGTTGCATTAGCCACATTGGTTTTTTTACCCTTTTTAAAACCTAAACTTACCTCAAAGCCACTCGCACTTAAGCTAATGCTGATAGGCGCTGTGCAACTGGGTGTTATGTACAGCTTTTACTATCACTCCTTTTTATTTTTAAGCGTACCCGAAGTGTTGCTCTTTACCGTTATGACGCCGCTTTATATAACGCTTTTAAACGATGCACTTAATAAGCATTTTAACCCTCGCTTTTTTGCGGTTGCGCTTATTGCCGTACTGGGCGCGGTAGCTATTCGCTGGGAAAGCCTCAATAGTCATTTCATCATCGGTTTATTACTGGTTCAGGGTGCCAATATTAGTTTTGCCACCGGGCAAGTAACTTATAAACGTTTAATGGCCACTAATCAGTTGGATGACAAAACCGTATTTGGTTGGTTTTTTATTGGCGCCTTAGTGGTGGCGAGTGCTTGCTACGCTTTATTTGGCAATACAAGCAAATTGCCGAGTACACCTACCCAATGGAGTATTTTAATATACTTAGGTATTGTAGCCTCGGGCCTTGGTTACTTTTTATGGAACAAAGGGGCAACAAAAGTAAATGTGGGAGCATTAGCCGTTATGAACAACGTGCTTATTCCTGCCGGTATTATTGTTAACGTGCTTATATGGAATAAAAATGCCGACATTATGCGCTTAAGTATGGGGGGGGCAATCATGTTAGCAGCACTGGTAATTAATCAATTGGGGACAAATAAACAGAACGTCACATCCTTGTAGCTAATTTGTCATTGAATGCGATTAGGGTTGAATAAAATAACGTTAAGGAACAAACATGAAACATCTCACCCTAATAACAAGCTCAGTAATACTTGCACTACTGAGCGGCTGCGACGACGATGTCGAAATTGTAGAAAAAGACGTAGTCGTTACCAATACCACTGTTGAGGTTGTTGAAGTACCGACGCCTGTAATTGTTGAAGTTGCAAAAGGCGAGGCGCCTGATATTCAATTAGGTACTCGTGCCGACTACCTTATTAACGATATGGCACAGAGCGATTTAAAAACAAAATTAGAATCGTGTACAGATGGGCCATTTTACCGTACAGATTTTTCTATTGGTCATCGTGGTGCGCCAATGCAATACCCTGAGCATACAAAGGAGTCTTATATAGCTGCGGCGCGTATGGGCGCAGGTATTGTCGAGTGCGATGTAACCTTTACCAGCGACAAAGAGCTCGTGTGTCGCCACTCTCAGTGCGATTTGCACACTACCACCAATATATTAGCCATTCCTGAACTTGCCGCTAAATGCAGTGTGCCTTTTACTCCAGCTAACGCGGCAAGTGGCACGCCTGCCACCGCTAAATGCTGCACAAGCGATATCAGCCTGAGCGAATTTTTAACGCTTGAAGGTAAAATGGATGGCGCCAACACCCGAGCCACTACTATTGCCGAATATATGCAAGGCACGCCCAGCTGGCGCACCGATTTATACGCCACAGGTGGAACATTAGTAACTCATAAACAAAGTATTGAGTTATTTAAAAGCCTGGGTGTAAAAATGACCCCAGAGCTAAAATCGCCGCAAGTTAGCATGCCTTTTGAGGGAATGACACAACAGCAATACGCGCAAAAAATGCTTGATGAATACACGCAATTGGACGTACCAAGCAGTGATGTGTACCCGCAATCGTTTAATCTTGATGATGTGAAATATTGGATAAATAACAACCCCGACTTTGCAAATCAAAGCGTATATTTAGATGGCCGTGACAGCGAAGCGGGCTTTGATCCAAGTAACCCTGCAACGTGGCAACCAAGTATGGAAGAGCTAGTAGCCGATGGCGTTAAAATATTAGCGCCCCCTATTTGGATGATGCTCACCATAGACAACGAAAGTAATATTGTCCCCTCACAATACGCCATTGATGCAAAAGCTGCAGGGCTTGAACTGATAGCATGGAGCCTTGAGCGCTCGGGGCCTCTTAACGAGGGCGGTGGCTACTACTATCAATCAATCGCCGATGTTATCGATAACGATGGCGACATGATGACGGTGGTTGATGTACTCGCGCAGGATGTTGGGGTTATGGGTATATTTTCGGATTGGCCCGCGACCGTAAGCTACTACGCAAGTTGTAATAAAATGCCTGCAAGCATTTAAAAAACCAGTATCAGTGGTCGTTTATTTTTTTGCGCTCAGTTACCATAACCTTATTAATTATTTAACAGAGCGCTTTTATGATAATCCAACACCATAATACCGACCTACCCACCCCAACAGGCTTAATGCGTACTACCGTTTACCGCCCACAAGCAGCTGGCCAATACCCAAGTATTATTTTTTACTCTGAAATTTTTCAGCAAACCGCACCTATTGCGCGCAGCGCTGCTATTTTAGCAAGCCACGGTTTTGTTGTGTTAGTGCCTGAGGTATTTCATGAGCTAAACCCGATTGGTACTGTACTTGCGTACGATGACGCGGGTAAAGATAAAGGCAATGCCGATAAGTGGCAAAAGCCACTTGAGCACCACGACAGCGACACACAAGCACTCATCGACTTTGTACAAAATCAAGATTACTGCACTGGCACAGTAGGCGCCATGGGTGTGTGCATTGGTGGGCATTTAGCTTACAGAGCCGCATTAAACCCACACATAAAAGCTGCATTTTGTTTATACGCCACCGATATTCATAGTGATACCTTAACGGCCAATGCAGGTAACAATTCGTTTGAACGCATGGCTGATATTCAAGGTGAAATACACTTTATTTGGGGTAAGCAAGACCCACATGTACCGCAACAAGGCCGAAGTAAAATTTACCAGCAATGTGTAGCCACGGGTATTAACTACCACTGGCAAGAAGTAAACGCACAGCATGCGTTTATGCGTGATGAGGGCGAGCGTTACGATGCCGCGCTTGCAATTACTATGTACCAACAAGCAGTTGCATTATTTAATCGTACTTTGTAATTAAGTGCGGTTTTACGTGCTTTTTAGCATGCCCAGTGCAGTATGCTGTTTAACAAAATAGGCTTTTAAATAATCAATAAACAACCTGAGCTTTTTGGAGCCTGCCGCCCCAGGTGGAAACACACCATAAAGCTCAATATCTTTTGTTTTATAATCATCAAGAATTATTTCTAACAGCCCTGCTTGCACTTTAGGCCACGCATCATACAACGGAATGCGCCCGAGCCCGTGCCCTGCCTCTACAAACGCGGTACGCGCAGCGGCATTATTGGTGCTTATGCCGCCTTGTAGTATTACATCGTATTTTTTGCCCTCTTTGCTAAGGGTTAATGTTTTATTGCTAAGCTGGTACACCACCCATTTATGCAAGGCTAATTCAGCTGGCGTTTTAGGTTTGCCAAAGTGTTCAAAATACTCAGCTGAGCCACAAATACAGGTACTCATGGTTGTTAGTTTAGTGGCTTGTAAGTTTGAGTCACTTAAAGCGACCCCACGAATAGCAATATCAAAGCCGTTTCTTATTATATCAACCACATCATCGGTTAGTTGCAGGTCTATTTCAATTTTGGGGTATTGGCGTTTAAACGTATTAATTGCAGGCACAATTAGTTGCATGCCTACATTAACAGGGCAGCTAATTTTTAATACTCCTTGTGGCTCACTTTTAATGTTTTCTATTTGCTGATTAGCTGCGTTTGCTTGTTCTGTGATCACTCTACAGCGCTCATAATACGCAATGCCCGCCTCAGTTAGCGCCATAGTGCGGGTTGAGCGATTTAGCAGCGTAACTTCTAATTGCGTTTCTAATTTTTTAAGGTGATAACTTACCACCGCACGCGTTAACCCCAACTGCTTTGCAGCCGCGGTTAAACTGCCCTGCTCGACAATTTGCGCAAATACCACCATGCTTTTAAGTTGCTCAAACGACACTTTCATCACAAACCCACCAATGATTATTCAACTCAATAATTGTATCAATAATTAAACCAATAAAGTTAAATTTATCATCGTTGTTTAAATCCTTTTAAGTGCATATAGTTATTACAACACCTTGGTTAACACCAAGCTTTAATTTACTCACTAATCGAAGGAATATTGTTATGGCTAAAAAAATACTTATGGTACTTACCTCACATTCAGAGCTTGGCAACACAGGCGAAAAAACAGGTTTTTGGGTAGAAGAATTTGCAGCACCTTACTATGCATTTGTTGATGCTGGTGCAGAGGTAACACTTGCATCCCCTGCGGGTGGCCAACCGCCAATTGACCCAACTAGCACGCTTTCTGACTTTGAAACCGATGCAACAAAGCGCTATGACAACGACAGCGCAGCACAAACACTTATGGCAAACACCAAAAAGTTAAGTGAAGTAAACGCCAGCGACTTTGACGCGGTATTTTACCCAGGCGGCCACGGTCCACTTTGGGATTTAGTAGATAACAGCGATTCAATCTCACTTATTGAAAAGTTTGTAGAAGAGCAAAAGCCAGTAGCGGCTGTTTGCCACGCAAGTGCCGCTTTTTTAAATGTTAAAGATGCACAAGGCAATGCGCTGGTAGCTGGTAAAAAAGTAACAGGCTTTACTAACTCAGAAGAAGCTGCCGTGCAATTAACAGACGTAGTGCCATTTTTAGTTGAAGATGAACTAATCAAAAAAGGCGGCGATTATCAAAAAACCGACGACTGGGGCGTATTAGCGCTCGAAGATGGTTTAGTGATTACAGGCCAAAACCCAGCAAGTTCAGAGCTTGCTGCGAAAAAACTATTAACTAAACTAGGTTAAAATAACCCCTGTGCGCGGCGCATAACGCCGCGCTTATTAAATCGCTTTTAATAGCGAAAACATACTCCTATACTGGTACAAAACAATCCTACTAAAGCGTTTATATGCCAACTACCCCATCATCATCTTCACTGATAACCAGTACGCGATTTGCAATATTTAGCGTAGTTTTTATATGCCTAATACTACAAGTGATCAATAGTTTACCTGGCATTACGCTTAATGGTTTAGGTATTTACCCTCGCAGCGTTCAAGGGTTAATCGGCATTTTATGCGCCCCATTTTTACATGGCAGCTGGTGGCACTTTGCTAGCAACATGTTGCCTTTTGCTGTACTTAGCTGGCTAATTTGCCAATACAGTGTAAAACGCTTTTATACCGTGTTTATATTTACTGCGTTAATTGGCGGGCTATTAGTGTGGGCCTTTGGTCGAAGTAGTTTTCATGTTGGATTAAGCGGCGTTATTTATGGTTTATGGGGATTTATACTGTGCTATGGCGTGGTTAGGCGCTCATTTAAGTCTATTGTTATTGCCCTAGTAGTGGCAGTGCTTTACAGCGGATTTATTTGGGGCGTGCTACCACAACGCTTTCATGTCTCGTTCGAGAGTCACCTTTTTGGAGCATTAAGTGGGTTCTTTTTAGGGTATAAACTTGCCAAAGCAGATAAATTAAAAGCACGATAATTTTTTCATTGCCTTTAATTAATTTTTTACGCCCCCAGCTTGTTATCTATGAGTATATAAATTAATTACATTTTTAAATTGAGGTTATTTATGAGTAATGAACACGAATACACGCCGCCTAAAGTTTGGACGTGGGACAGCGAAAGTGGTGGTAAATTTGCTAATATTAACCGCCCTATTGCCGGCGCCACTCATGACAAAACCTTAGACATTGGCAAGCATGCGTTTCAACTTTATTCATTAGCCACGCCTAATGGCCAAAAAGCGACCATTATGTTTGAAGAGTTATTAGAGCTTGGCCTAACCGATGCCGACTACGATGCCTATTTAATTAACATTGGCGAAGGCGACCAATTTGGCTCAGACTTTGTTGATATTAATCCAAACTCTAAAATTCCTGCGCTAATGGATCACTCTACCACGCCACCAACACGCATTTTTGAGTCGGGTTCAATTTTACAATACTTGGCAGAAAAATTTGATGTGCTAATCCCAAAAGATTTTAAAGCCAAGACCGAGTGCCGTAATTGGCTATTTTGGCAAATGGGTTCAGCGCCTTATTTAGGTGGCGGATTTGGTCATTTTTATAGCTACGCACCAACAAAAATGCAATACCCAATAGACCGTTTTACTATGGAAACTAAACGCCAGCTCGATGTATTAAATCGCCACTTAAGTGAAAACGAATACATGGCGGGTAGCGAATACTCTATTGCCGACATTGCCATTTGGCCTTGGTATGGCTCGTTGATGCTTGGAAAATTATACGACGCCGCTGAGTTTTTAGATGTTGCCTCTTACACTCATGTAATGCGCTGGGCAGAGCAAATAGCAAAGCGCCCCGCTGTTAAACGTGGTCAACGTGTTAATCGCACCTGGGGCCCTGAAGAAGAGCAACTTAGCGAACGACATAACGCCAGCGACTTTTAATCTAACAGCCCATAACAAGACATTGTGTTATGGGCATTTTTTTATTTAAAATCTGCATTTCCCTGTCATTAAACTATATTTATTATTGTGTTTTTATAAAATCTAACCTGCTTTACCCGCATTACTTTTCATAAGGCTTTAATGAGTGCAATATAAAAATTTAAATAGTGATGAACGCAGAGAAGCCGTAAAACTTTTATATTCTAATGCTTTATCTGGCATTGGTGTTTCGGCGTTAGTTAGCTTTGTACTTGTATTTGCATTTGACCTAACGGATGAGAGAACAAATCAAGAAAAAATAATTTGGCTTTTTTTCATGCTGGTTGTTTTAGCAGCAAGGCTAATGGATGTTATTTACTTTAACTACACCAAAGGAGTTAACCAGCCTTTTAATGCAAATAGCTTTTTAAAACGCTTTTCGGTGGGGTGTATAGCGACCGCGATTTCGTGGTCATGTTACGCACTGTGGTTTCATAAAAGCTCATCCACCGTTGAAATTACCACCACAATAGCTATTTTGTCGGCATTTGCTGGAGGCTCAGCCAATTTGCTCTCGGGTAGTCGCTTTACCTCGGTGTGTTACAGCATTATTTTATTAATGCCTTACTCTATAGTACTAACCTTATCTGATGACTATTACCACTATGTATTAGGTTTTTTAGGCATTACTTTTTCGGCAATTATGGTCGCCTCTTCTTATAAGTCGGCCACGTTTACCCAAAAGGCCATAAAATTACGAAATCAAAACCGCGAACTACTTAACGAAATGGAAAGTAAAGTAGAAACACGCACAGAAGAAATTTACCGTTTATCAAATACTGACCCGCTAACAAGCTTGTTAAACCGCACCGCTTTTTTAAAAGTGGCAAATAAACAACTGGCAGATCACCCCGAGGAAAAACTCGCTTTACTGTTTGTAGACCTAGATGGCTTTAAGCAAATTAATGACTCTATGGGTCATAAAGTTGGCGACCAAGTACTTAAAGAAATAGCCGAGCGACTCACTAACGTTTGCACCCGCCACTTATACAAATGCCGCTGGGGCGGAGATGAATTTTTAATTTTAACAACCTATGAAGATGAACAAGACTTATTTGATTTTGCCAAAAAGGTTATTAAAAGCATTCGTGCCGAGCATGAACGATACAAATACCAAAGCTGGGTATCTGCCACTATTGGCATAGCGTTATTTCCTGAGCATGAGGGTAATTTAAGCGCGTTAATTCGTTCAGCAGATTTAGCAATGTACCATCAAAAACGTATTGCCAAAGGCTGCGTAAATATCTACAACAATGACTTAAAGCGCCAACAAGAGCGTGAACAATTGCTCAGCAAGCGCTTGGCAAGTGCAATAAAAGACAACGGCTTGCGGTTAGTGTTTCAGCCTATTGTGGATAGCCAAACAGCGAAGGTGACCTCGTTTGAGTCACTTTTACGCTGGCAATTAAATGACGAAGCGATATTTCCTGATGAATTTATTGCCATTGCCGAGCAATACAACCTCATAACCGAACTTGGCTTATGGGTTATTGAGCAAGCGTGTGTGCAAGCTTGCACGTTTAAAAACGTACACCCCCCTATTGCTGTGAGCGTTAATGTATCTGTAATACAACTTCAAGACCCTGATTTTGTCACTAAGGTTGTAAATATCGTTGATCAATACGGTGTAAAGCCAGAAAACCTGCACCTTGAAATCACTGAATCTGTGTTTGCTGAGGATAAGCTCACCTTTTTAGCAGCAGTAAAAGAACTGCAAAAACAAGGGTTTTGTATTTCTATTGACGACTTTGGTACTGGGTACTCATCCTTGTCGAGCATGTTAGATATTGGTGTAGACATAGTAAAAATAGATAAAAGTTTCATTCAAAATATGGATAAGCGAGGCTTAAGTATAATTCATGCGATTGTGCAAATGGCCTCAACACTTGATTTTATAGTAGTCGCTGAAGGTGTAGAAACCCTAGAGCAAGCCAACATGTTAAAAGAAATTGGCGTGTCTCATCTACAAGGTTATTACTTTTCTAAACCTATGGAACAACACTTTGTAGATTCGTACCTCAAAGAGCAAAACAAATTGTGTAGCTAGCAGTATGAAAAAACTCACTAAAGAGCAAGTCTATAAACGCCTTAACAACGATGAAGACGCACGTGCCTGTAAAGACATAAACGAAGATGACTGCAAAGAAGTGGCCGGTAACTTTATTCTTTTATTAACAAGTCAGCTTTTTAGTAAATTTGCCGATGCCCTCCTCAACCCTAAAGTCACTCTGCCTTGGTTAATGCAAAGCTTAAACGTACCAAGCGCGTTTATAGCGTGGCTGGTGCCTATAAGAGAATCGGGCTCTTTATTACCACAATTAGCGATAGCCAATATTATCCGTAAACTCTCAGTAAGAAAGTGGGTATGGGTTTGTGGTGCATTTGCCCAAGCGGTATGTATTGGCGCTATGGTTGGTGTTTCATTTGTGCTAGAAGGCGCTCAGGCTGGCTATGCAATTTTAGCCCTGCTGGTGCTCTTTAGCCTCGCCCGCGGGTTTAACTCTATTGCCGCTAAAGATGTATTAGGTAAAGTTATTCCTAAAAAAAAGCGGGGCAATATTAGTGGCCTAGCGGCAAGTATTGCCGGCTTTGCAACACTCACTTTTGGTTTAATGATGTGGTTTTTTTCGGGGCAAAAAGAGCAAAATACGGTATTAATTGCGCTGTGTTTAGGCGCCGTTTTGTGGGTTGTTGCTGCACTTTTTTATAGCCGCATAAACGAATACAAAGGGGCGACACAAGGCGGTAAAAATGGCTTTTTAAATGCGCTAAGTAAATTAAAGCTGCTTTATCAAGATAAACAATTTGCACACTTTGTAATTACCCGCGCCTTTTTACTTTGCTCAGCCCTAAGCGCGCCTTTTTATATTATTTTAGCAAGCTATCAGCAGTTTGAATTTTCATTATTGGCAGTATTTTTAGCCGTGTCTGGCTTAGCAAGTTTAATTTCTGGGCCAATATGGGGAAGACTCAGCGACTTTTCTAGCCAAAAAGTGCTTGTGATCAGTGCGTTACTTGTCACCATAAACGGCGTGAGTGTGTTTGTAATAGCCACATGGTATAGCCAGCTGTTTGAATATGCTTGGGTAATACCTGGTTTTTATTTTTTGCTTTGCATTGCTCATCAAGGCGTACGGCTCGGGCGTAAAACCTATTTAGTAGATATGGCACAAGGCAATAAACGCACTGATTACGTGTCGGTTAGTAATACTGTAATTGGCATTTTGCTTTTAATGTTAGGCAGTATAGGGCTTTTAGAAGCATTTTTATCAACCGCACAGCTTATTCTGCTGTATAGCCTGCTCGGTTTGTTAGGTGCTATTAGCGCGATTTTTTTGCCTCAAGCGGAGTAATACCAATGCGCAATAATACGTGACCAATTAAGCGAATTGGTATATTAAAAAAGCCCAACAAAATAATTGCCGGGCTTTGGACTTAAGACCTAAGGATAAACAGTCAGCTTTACCTCAAGTTATAACACCTAAGCAGTTACATTTAGCAGTGAATCACCTTCACTTAAACCAAATTTTTCTTGTACCGATGAAAGAATTGATTCTTTATCTTCATCAGATAGCTGGCTTGAATACTCAGTTAATAACTCATCTAAGTAGCTAACCACTTCGTCAGTATCAACAGATTCTAGCGAGTTTTGCGGCGGCGGTGGCGGGCGCTGCCCTTCAGGGCGTCCTGCATCGCCAATACTTTTAGCGTCAAAATCAAGTTCGCTCATTAAATCAGCCAACTCTTTTGTAGGCGAGATCCCCTGCTCTTCAAATGCGGCTTGAATACTTTGCGCATCTTCCGTACTTAGGTTTTGTGCATCAAATTCTGCAAGTGTTTCTTTAACAAACTCAGTTTGCTCTGAAGTTAAAGCGCTTACTTGGCTAGATTGTTGAGTCATAAAACTCGCTGAACTACCAATACTGTTGATCATATTTATCTCCCTTAACGTGAGCGGCGTGGTGGCTTGTGTTCACTTAATTCTTGTTCGCTAATTTCGCCATTCCCATCGGCATCTATTTCGTCAAAAATAGTTTGCGCATCGCCTTGCGGTGGCGCACTTTCGCTAAATTCTGCAAGGCTAATCACACCGTCACCATCTGCATCTATGCTTGAAAAGTCAGGTTTAGGTGGTGGGTTATCACCGCCTCTGGCTGCAACATTGGCTGAAAAAGCCATTGATAATAATGCAGCAACGGCAAAAGTAGAAAAATGCTTCATCGTGGTCACCTTGGGTTAAATATTAATAAAGGGTATGAATATAAAGTACGCTTAAAAAACGCAAACATTGTGCAAACAATAAGGAAATAAAAATAAATCCGATTTTTATCATGTTATTTTTACCTTATTCGGTATTTCGGTTATTGTGATAACTAATTACTTAAAACCACTTTCAACACCTGTTTTGAGAGCTAACATACTAAGGACTTATTAACATACATGTTTAATCTTCCAATTTTTCTAGTTGTATCGCAGTGAAAATACCTAAACGCCTCCAGCCACTCGTTGATGATGGCCTAATTGATGAAGTGATAAGCCGCTTAATGAGCGGTAAAGAAGCGGATGTATTTGTGGTGCGCAGCGGTGGCGAAATTCGCTGTGCTAAAGTCTACAAAGATGCCGTTAAACGCAGCTTTAAAAAGGCAGCTCAGTATCAAGAAGGCCGAAAAGTAAGAGGCGGACGCCAAGCCCGCGCCATGGGTAAACGCTCCAGTTATGGGCGGCAACTAGAAGAAGAAATTTGGCAAAATGCAGAAGTAGACGCGCTTTCACGTTTATCACGCGCTGGCGTCAGAGTTCCTGATACTTATTACTGTATTGATGGCGTGTTGTTAATGGAGCTTGTGTGCGATGAAGACGGTGATGTTGCTCCACAGTTAGGGCATGTGACCCTTACACATCAAGACGCTATTGAGCAGTACAGTATGATGGTTCATTATATTAAATTAATGCTGTGCGCTGGTATTATCCACGGTGACTTATCAGAATTTAACGTACTTGTTGATAGTAAAGGGCCTGTAATTATTGACCTTCCACAAGCTGTAAACGCCGCAGCCAATAACAGTGCGCAAGCAATGTTTACGCGCGATGTAAACAATATACGCCGTTATTATGCGCAGTTTGCACCTAGCCTATTAAACACTCATTACGCTAAAGAAATGTGGGCACTGTTTGAAGAGGCCAGCTTAACGCCAAACACTGTGCTCAGCGGAGAATTTGAAGACAGTAATGAATCTGCAGATGTAGATGCGGTACTCGATGAAATACAAGCGGCCGAATACGAAGAGTTCGACCGTTTAGAGCGTATTAAAAACGCTGACGATGAGTAAAACTGCGCTCACGTTTAGCTATTGAGGATGAACAAACCGATAGCCCACACCGTAAACCGACTGAATAACGCTGTCGGTTTGCGTTACTTCATCAAGCTTTTTACGTAACTTTTTTATGTGGCTGTCTATAGTACGGTGGCTAACTATACGTTGGTCTGCGTACATGGTGTCCATTAAGCTATCGCGTGAATAGATTCTGTTAGGGTTGGAATACAAGGGCTTAAATAGCTGAAATTCAAAATTAGTAAGTTCTATACTGCTATTTTTATAGTTTACACTGTAAGTACTTTCATCCAGTGTCATGGCATTATTTACCGGCTCTTTTGTGGTATTAACACGCCTTAAAATTGCTTTTACTCGCGCCACCAGCTCAGCATAACTAAACGGTTTGCAAATGTAGTCATCGGCGCCCAGTTCAAGTCCGAGTAACCGGTCAATCTCCTCTACCTTTGCCGAAACAATAATAATGGGCACATTAGAGAACTTTCTTATCGCTTTGCACAGCTCTATACCGCTTTGCCCTGGCAACATAATATCTAATAAAATAACACTTGGCTTATTACTTTCAAGCCAGCTAAGTACTTCATCACCATGATGAATAAGGTGCGTTTGATAATGATGACTTGTTAAAAAGTCGCTCATTAAATTGGCAAGTTTTATTTCATCTTCAACAATGAGTATTTGCTCACTCATATTTATCCTCTACTGAACTAATAAGGGTAATTTAATAACAATGCCAAGCCCGCCAATACTGGCTTTTACGGCTGATATTTCGCCATTATGACCTTTAACAATATGCTGACAAATAGACAAACCTAAACCAGAGCCACCCTCTTGGCGATTGCGAGAGCTGTCTACACGGTATAAATATTCAAACAAGTGCGATAAATGCGTTTGCTCAACGCCTATCCCGTTGTCCTCTATTATAAGCTCTAAATAGGCTTGGCCTTTAATATTTACGTTATTGGCACTTAAAGAAATAGTTGAGCACTGGGCATAATGCACCGCATTCATTAAGATATTATCTAGTAATTGCAGTATACGTGTTTTATCTGCGTTTACTGTGGTGTTGTTAGCACTATTAAGAAGGTAAAAATTAATAGCGTGCTGCTCAAAAATAACGTGATACTTCTGCTCTATGGAGTTAAGTAAAAAGCCTACGTCGGTAGGTTGCATGGTGTAATGCATGCCGCCTAGTTCTGCGCTGTTTAACATGTGTAGGTCGTCAATCAAGCGCTTTAAATGCAGCGCTTCATCGTTAGCAGAACTAATATTTTTATTGTTTGGTTCACGTATCCCAAGCAACATAGCTTCGAGCTCACCGAGTAAAATGCTCATGGGCGTTCTTAGTTCATGAGAAATATTAGCTAACCAGCGTTTACGTACTTGCTCATCTTTAGCGAGCGTAAAGGCCAAGGTGTTAAAATCTTCACTAAGCTGGCCCAGCTCGTCTTTTCTATCTAATAAAAGCTTTGTGCTGTACTGCCCTTTGGTTAGCTTATGCATACCACTGGCAATTTGCTTTACAGGGCCAACTAAATGCCTTGCCAGTAAAAAAGACAACAGTAAGGTAAGTAGCCCTGCGGTTAACGCAATAAGCCATAAATAGTTAGTTTGTTGCTTTAAAAAATCCAGCTCGTACCCATCTGCTAGGCTTTTTCTTTTTGAAACAGCAAGGTAAGCAATTGTTTTACCTTCAAGCTCTATGGGCGTTTTAATGTACTTTAAATCCTCAAATAATTTACCAAAAATACGCTGCTGGTTTTCATCAAGTAGTGCATAGTGCGCGGCATGCTCGGGCGGTGGGCGACGATCTCGTTGCGCCATATGCTGTGGGGGTCTGGGTCTGCGTTCACCGCGAATTTCTGGGCGCTGTGGCATATCGCGTAAACTAGGTAAAAACTGGCTTGATTGCAATTGCGATTCAACCAACCTTAAAAAGCGCTGATCGTTACCTATAATTTTATCCCACGAGGGAGTTTGCGCGTATTTATTAGCCAGCTGTACCGCTAATGGCTCTAATGCTTTTACTTCTTTGGCGTTTACAAAATCAATAATACCTTGGCCAATACTGTACTGAATAAGCACAACTAGCCCCGCAATAATGCTAAAGGTGAAGCTAAATAATATTAAAAAAAGTTTGTTATGAATTTTCATTTATTTTTTATAAACCTGACTCTAAAAGCATTTGAGCTGTTATTTATAGCGTATTTTTTACTGCTAAAACGTATTATTAAAAGCTCTAAGCACTTTAAAGAATAGTCTGTAATACCAATTGTATTAATTGCGTGTTCTATTATAGCGACTTATAAATAGCGCCTTTAATAACAACGTATAACGTTAACAAGTAAAAGTGCAAACAATGTGCATTATATAAAAAATTACGCTCAAAAAAGGCGACCTAAGTCGCCTTTGTTATTAATCGTTTTTTAAATGCTTATCAAAAAAATCGAGAAACGCTTGTAACGTTTTAATTCTATGCGGCTGATAAGACAAGTAATGATCGCCATCTTCTAGCTCAATGTAAGTAACATCTTTATCTTCGTCATCTAGTTCATCTTCCATTTCTCTACTATGGTAAATAGGGACAACACTGTCGTCGCTACCATGCACAAGTAAAACAGGTTTGTTGATTGATTTAGCAAAATTGACCGGCGAATTGGCCTCTAGCTTATCGCTATTTGTTCCAAACTGTTTTCGTACTATGTCTTTATTTGTAAAGTGTCGGGCTTTACTCACAATATGCTCAAGGTCAGTTACCCCTGCAAAACTTGCCGCACATTTAAATGTTTCAGGGTGTTTAATAACAGCCATTAAGGCGGCGTATCCACCGTAGCTTGCGCCACCAATACAAATTTTATCTGGCTGAGCAATCCCTTGGTCTATTAACCAGTTAGCTCCATCTTGTAAGTCATCTTGCATGGCTAAACCAAAACCTTGGATCGACTGCATTAAAAAGTCATAACCATAACCACTTGAGCCACGAAAGTTAGGCTGTAACACGGCATAACCATTATATGCCAGTAGCGCAGTCCAATAGTCAAAGCCTGCATAGTCTCGCGCCATAGGCCCACCATGTGGAAATATAATAGTGGGTAACTTATCGCCTTTCTCATAGCCAACAGGCAGCGTTAAGTAGCCTTCTATAATAAGCCCGTCACGTGCTTTATAGCTAATGCGCTCTTTACCGGCGTATACGCTTTCGTTAATGTGTGGGTAAACGTCTGCAAAAAATGTTAAATCACCTCGCTTTCTGTCACCTAACATATAGGCGCCTGATGTTTTATCTGAGCTGACATAAAGTACATATTTTTGCTGATCGTCGCTGGTGCTAACAATATCCATTTCAAATGAATCTTTAGGTAATGATGCTCGTAAAGAGCGATGTAGCTTGTCTAAGTCTTCATCCCAATACGCAATACCATCTTCTAAATGCGAATGCGTAAAGCCTGCCACTTCGCCAGTTTTACGTGAGTAAAAAATATCGCCATCGACATCATACTTGTCGTCGCTAAAAATGAGCTCACGTTTGTTAGTTGTTAGATTAAGCTTAAATAATGCATCACGCCCTTCATGGAGCGCAGTGATGTATAAAAAGTTAGGATCTTTATCAAAGCCAAGTATCGAAATGCTTTGCTCACTAAATACTTCGTAGCTAAATAGTGTTTGCCACGACTCATTTTGCTCATTGTACAGCTCGTAAGTAAATTGTGTTTCATCCATTTTTTTAGCAATACGAACCTTGCCTTGTCTATCAGCAAACCAACTGGTTACATCTGCACGAGCACGTTGTATTTGTTTTTTGCGTAAAGTGGTTAGGTCAAGTTCATACACAGCTGGGGTATTGGCTATTTTAAAATCGCCCTGCACGAGTATTTTATTTTCTTGCTCCGGTAAAAAGCTAATAATTCGGTCAGAAAACTGAGGCTGCTTTTCATCACGCGTGTTGTTTGCTCTAAACGCCAGTTTTATTCCTTTATCATCATTTAGATTATACGAATACATTAATGTAGACGCATACTTAACCCCACCAAATTGATATTTAATGTATCGTGCGCCCAATAACAACACATCATTATTTGCCCAACTAAACCAGTCAAAAAATACAGTGTGGTTATCCGATTTAATAATCGGCTTGCCCTTGCCTGTTGTAAGGCTTTGCACCATTAAAACTAAATCGCCATCAAGGTTTCTAACATACGCAATGTTATTTCCATCTGGTGAGAGCTTAACTTGGCTTATGCTTTTTAAGCCTGCAAACGCTTCTATGGGTAGCTTTTTATCAGAGGCTGATAGGCAGCTAAAACTAAGTAGGGCAAATACTAAAGTGAGGTAAAGTTTAGACATTCAATATCCATTTGTTTTTATAAGTAACGCTTAATGAGTTAACAGTAAGTGTATAAAGTTAATCTGTTATTTTACAATTGTGGCCGCTTTAGTACAAATTTATCTTTAGTAGAGCTAAAGTAGTCTCCACCCATTTTACCTACGCTGTTTAATCGCGTGGGATCTATATAGCCATTCACTAACACGTTATCGTCAATATAAATTCCCACCACGTTGAGTAGCATAACCTTGCCGCCACCGGGTTCGTCGCTTATCTGAATAACGTCTCTTAAGGTGCACTCGTATCTTACTTTAGCCGCTGCGGCGCCTGGGGATGTTACGTGTGTACTGGCGATTGTTTCAATATTTGCCGCCTCAAATTCACTCACATTATGTGGATAATTAGCGCAGCTTTGATTCATTTTTTCTACTAGCTCTTCACTAACAATATTAACCACGCAGTTGTTAGTGGCTTGAAGGTTTAAAAGCGTGTCTTTATTGGCTTTGTCGCGTGGGTTTACTTGGGTCACGCTCAGCACTGGCGGGTTACAACTGGCCACTGTAAAAAAAGAGAACGGGGCAATATTAGCAATTCCCTCCTTACTAAGTGTGCTTACCCAAGCAATAGGCCGTGGGCTAATACCCCCCACTAAATACGAGTAAACATTGTGCTGCGTGTTTTGTTTTAAATCTAAAAACATAATTTTCCTTTATACGTCGTACTGCAAATCGTAAATGCGCTGTAATGCGTACAGTATTTCATAACTGCAGCCACTTTTTTAAATATGCGCGAAAAAATAAACATAGTGTGGTTTAAACGCGATTTACGCCTTAGCGACCATCAACCACTTAAAAATGCATTTAGTGATGATTTACCCACGTTACTGCTATACAACTTTGAGCCACTAATGCTTGAGGATGCACATTATAATGCGCGCCATTGGTGTTTTGTTTATCAATCAATAGGCGAAATAAATCAGCAGCTAACTCGCTACAAAGCAACGCTGTATATTTTTAACCAAGACATGCTGACACTGTTAAACACGCTTAATCAAACATACCAAATAGCAAACATATTTAGCCATCAAGAAATTGGCTTAAACAATACCTTTGAGCGCGATAAAGCCGTTGCTATATGGTGTAAAGCTAACAAAGTTAACTGGCTTGAGTCACAAACGGGCGGCGTTATTCGTGGCAAAAAAAACCGTAAAGATTGGAACGCACGCTGGCAACAAACAATGCAGGCCCCTATTGCTATTCCTAATTGGAAAAACATAAAAACCATTACACTTAATAACTACCAACCCCCTAAATTACCCGACAGCTACACGCAAAATGATGACAACTTTCAAGTTGGTGGGCCTTTAACTGCGCACACAATATTGCAAAGCTTTTTTGCTGAGCGCGGTAAGGGATATCAAAAAGGCATATCTAGCCCCAGCTTAAGCCGTATTCATTGCTCTAGGCTTTCGCCTTATTTAGCGTGGGGTAATATTAGCCTTAAACAGGTTTATCAAACGGCTATTGATGTATACCATGCAAAACACCCAAGCAAAAAAGGATGGAAGCGCCCGATTGCTGCATTTGTATCGCGCTTGCATTGGCACTGCCATTTTATGCAAAAGTTTGAAAGTGAGAGTACGATGGAATTTACAGCGCTCAATGCGGGGTATCATCAGTTCCCATATAGAAACGATGACAACGTACAACACGATATTGAGCGCTGGGCACAAGGCCAAACGGGTATACCTATTATTGATGCCTGTATGCGCTGCTTAAAAACCACGGGCTATATTAATTTTAGAATGCGCGCTATGTTGGTTAGCTTTGTAACGCATCATTTAAATATAAGCTGGCAGCAGGCAAGCTTACCTTTGGCAAATTACTTTTTAGACTTTGAACCTGGCATTCATTACCCACAAATACAAATGCAGGCCTCAGTTACGGGTATTAACACCATTAGGCATTACAACCCAATTAAGCAATCTGAAGATCAAGACCCAACCGGCGCCTTTATTAAAAAATGGTGCCCCGAACTTGAAAAGCTGCCGACAGAATATTTACACGAGCCTTGGCAACAAACACCAATGGAAGCGCTGTTTAACGACTTTAAACTTGGTGAAGACTACCCCGAGCCCATGCTTGATTTAACTCAAGCCTCCAAACAAGCGCGCGAACGTTTATGGCAATACCGCGAGCGCGCCGATGTTAAACGTGCAATTCCTAACATATTAAAAAAGCATGTAGGGCTTACTCGCACACAAAAAAACACCACAAAAAGTAATTAATATGCCACATAAAAAAAGCCACTTACCACAAAAAATGTGCCCTGTTTGCAACAAGCCTTTTGCGTGGCGTAAAAAGTGGCAGCGCGATTGGGATAACGTTATTTACTGCTCAGAGCGCTGTAAACGTAATAAAAAGTAAAAGGTATTAATCCTTTATGCTATGCGTGAGCTGGCGTCTATTTTGCAATGGTATGAATAACTCGGCTTTTAAGGCTGTATTTAGGTGTTTTATGTAAATAGCACTTACTCAGCCTGAAAAGCTTACATGCAACGCAAGGAGAAGATGATGACGATTAAAAAAACGGCAAACTCAACCTGGTCAGGCGATATTAAAACAGGTAAAGGCAGTATTTCTACACAAAGCGGCGCACTTGATAAACAACCATTTGGTTTTAATACTCGCTTTGAAGACGAGCCTGGTTCTAACCCAGAAGAATTAGTGGGAGCTGCGCACAGTGCCTGCTTTAGTATGGCGCTTTCACTTGCACTTGGCGATGCCGGTTTTAAAGCCGATAAAATTGATACTAAAGCCACTGTAAGCCTTGATGAGGTTGATGACGGCTTTGCAGTCACCCATATAGCGCTTGAAGTAAACGCACGTATTAAAGATATTGCTAACGAGCAATTTCAAGCATTGTGTGAGCAAACTAAAAAAGGCTGCCCTATTTCAAAGCTACTTAATACCGAAATCTCCCTAAAAGCAACGCTCGACTCAACCGCATAAAACGTAATTTTTAAACCTTACGGTTTTTCGCGTTAAGCCAGGTAACCTGTTACTTGGCTTAACACTCATCCCTAACCCTTTTTGAGTTATTTGAGTTTAACAACTCATTTAGCAATGCAATGCCCATCCCTAAAGCAGGCCATACTACCCATAAATAATTTGGCGATGTAATTAAGTTTATCGCGGTCAAAAATACCAAAGCCACAAAGTAACGTTTTAAATTATCAAAAAATGTTGGTGTATTCATGTTTGCTCTCCTCTTAAAATGTAAGGTTATTATTGCCTTAATTTTTAAGCCTGAAAGGTGCTATTTGTCATCAGTTAATATGACATTAGTCATAAATTTATAGCGACCCCTTCAAGCGCATCTCTACAAATACTTATACAAACATACAGTTACTTACAATTATTTAAATGTATTCTAAAGAGTATTTAATATAATACCTTTTCTAGATACACCTATTTAATTATAAGAAAGGATACTTATGCGCTACTTAATACCACTCTCTTTGCTTGCACTTAGCTGTGCAGCGTCAGTAAACGCTGAACAATCAGCATCAAAGCAATGGTTTAATACAATCAACTACGCAAAAATAGATTCACGCTATTACAGCGATAATGTGTACGGATTATCTACGCATTATTACTTTGAAGAGCAACAAAGCTCGGGAGTGTGGGATGATTATGGCTACCTAGATACAGATAGTAATATAGGCTTAAATTACTTTAATTCAGATGGTTATAGTGGAAAAGGGATTTTTGGAGAAGGCTTTTACGGTAATGCTTTTGCAACCATAGAGCTGCCTAATATTGGCGATACTGATACCTATTCACTTGGCATAGGTTACTTATTTGCTGATTCGCTAAAAGTATCTGCACGTATGGTAGATTACGAATATGGCGATACAGTTTATTTATTTAAAGCCCAATATAATCACCAAATTAATGACACCGACTACATTGGTTTTACTGTTGAGACGGATGATGAAATAGAGTCGTGGGACTTATCATCTCGTTACTTTGCTCACCTTTACGATGAACGCTACTTTACTATAAATGCTGACTATCTCGATGCTGGCGATGATTCAATTTTTAATGTGTTGGCAAATTATTACTTTAATAAGCATGTTGCAGTTGGCGTTGGTTTATACGACTCAGATTTAGTTGTTGAAGGTAAATACTTTATTAACGATAACTACTATTTTACAGCTAATTACACCGATAACGATGACTACGATATATACAATCTCAGTTTTGTAGCTCAGTTTTAGTAAATACAAAAAAGCCGCCTTGCTGGAGTCACTTCAGCTAAATAAGGCGGCTTTTATATTAAAACAGCTATAACTTACATATTACCTAGCTCTATCATCATTGCGGTATACATACGTAAATTAAGCGCTAATTGCTCAAGCGTAATAAATTCATGCTCTGAGTGGCCGGTATAACGTTTGCCTGGCATTGAAGGGCCAAACGATACTGCATTATCAAATAATTTTGCGTTAGTGCCTCCGCCAATTGATACAAAGTCAGCTTGTTCGTCACCTGTAAAATGTTTAAAAATATCAAGCAGCTTTTGTGCGTGCGGCGCGTTATCTAACAGCATGGGTGTACCAATAATGGTCTCGACTTTAGTAAGCGTTACGTTATTTGCAGTTTCCCATTCCTTAATCGCACTGTTTATTTGCGCTTTAAGTAGGTTTTCATCTTTACCAACTGGGCGGCGCGCGTTAATGGCTAACGTTAGTGCACTACCATCGCGTTCAATTACGGTAGGGGCTACGCTCATTGGGCCCATGAATTCATGCTCGTAGGCAATATTACCAAATTGCTTACCATGAATATCTAAACCAATTAATTGATTTACAAATTTTATAAGCTGGCCATCGCTATTATTTTCAAGTGCTACGTCTTTAAATAGCTCGCTCAGGTGAGCAATAGCATTAACGCCCGACTCTGGCTCTGATGAGTGCGCTGACACCCCTTTTACAGTTATTTTTAAGCCTTCAGCTTGCTCTTCAAAGTTAAACTCAACTTCACTAAGTGTTTTAGCTTTAGCTTTTAATGAGTTAATAACTGCAGCGCTTGCGTTATGCAGCACTAAGCTTGCATCTTCTGGTATTTGGCTTTTAAACGCGCCACCCGCTAAATCACTCACATACATACCGGTTTGTTTTGAGGTAGCATCAAAAGTAGGAGCAATTAAGCTCCAGCCTTTCTCGGCTACTACAACTGGGTATGATGCATCAATGGTTACGGCGTATTTGGGCTGCTCGTAGGTTTTCATAAATTCTGTAAGCGGGCCCCAGTCAGATTCCTCGGCTAGGTAAATCATCAGCTCTATGCGGTTATTAAGCTCTATGCCTTTATCTTTAATCGCTTTCATGGCGTATAGTGCGGTGGCTATTGCGCCTTTGTCGTCTTCTGTGCCTCGCCCAACTAATTTGCCAGGCTCTGAGGTATCAATAATAAATGGGCTTTGTTTCCACTTACTGGCATTGGCAGGTTGTACGTCTCCGTGGGTTACAACGGTAACCTTTTCGTTTTGATCTCCCATGCCTATAAGCACGGTGTAGCCTAGGTCTTGGTAATCAAACCCAAGCTCTGCAGCTTTCATTTTTAATACAGATTTGAAATTAATAAAGTCAGGATTTTGTGGCGCGGGTATCGACTCTTTATTTACCGTAGGAAAAGCCACTAAATTAGTTAACGTGTGAATTTGTGATTGTTGATAAGTATTAACAGCGTAATCGGCAACACTATCAATATTTGTATGTAATTGTGCATGTGCGCTAAAAGCAAATAAAGCACTGCAAAGCAAAGCTAACTTTTTCAAAACGTATCCTTTTGTATGAATCATTACTACCAATGCGCAATAATAAATCGCTTAAATAATTAAATTGGTATTAAAGCTAAATTATACCGCCAAGCAATAGTATTAAATAGACCTTTGCGGCAGGGTTACAACAATCGCGCTTTAAATTTAGATAGCGGCTTACATTGCATTGGTTGTATAATGCGCGACCTTAATTAATCAGAGTATTAGTACTAATGAACCGCCGCAAAAAAATTGTCACCAAATTTCAGAAAAAAGATAAACGTGCTAATGCTAAATTGCATAAAAGTAATAAACCGGCGTATGTATCAAAAGCAGAGCGTGAAAAACTAGCTTTAGAGGCGCAGCAAACAACCAACGCCGAGCAAGTTACGCCAACATCTGATTAAACTAAAGCGCCAAGCAACCTATTCTCAACGCTTTATATGGGTTTAAAATGCGTAACTGGCACTTATATTAAATGAGCGCCCTTGCCCAGCTAATTGAGTAAACCCCGTGCTGCTACCTTGCTTAAGCGCTGCAATACTTACCCCGCCTAGGGGTAATTGATAAAACGTATCAAATAAGTTTACCACCTCAATACCCAGCGTAAGCGCATCAAAAGTAGCTTTAGAGCTTATATTAACTAAGCTGTAACTAACGGTTTGGTTTTCTAAGCGGTTAACATCAACGCGTGATTTTGTATCCACCCAGTGCCACAACAGTGCATTTTCAAATACCCCTATTTGCTGGCTTAATGAGAGCGCTGTATGTAACGGCTTAATTTGATAAAGCGGTTGGTTAGTGTCGCGGCGCTTACCACGAGTGCTCGTTATGTTTGCTTTTAATTGCCATTCGCCAAACTGTGTTGATTGATAAAGTGACTTACTTATATCAAGCTTTGCGCCATAAAGTGTGGCGTCAACATTAGTAAAGCTTAAAATGTTACGTGTTGTATTTGCTAATCCATAACTATTAAAACTACGTACAATATCTGCATCAATGTAGTCCGTTACATCGGTGTACCACACATTAGCACTTACCCGCCACGCATCATTTTTTGCTGTTTTTGAATACGTTGCACTGATGGTATGGGCGGTTTCAGCTTTGAGGTTTGGGTTACCAATATAACCATTAGCGTCGCCGTACCAGCCAATCATAGTGCTTGCCATATTACTTACACCCCAACTGTAACGCTCATATAAATTAGGGGCTCGGCTTTTACGGGCAAGGCCTAATTGCAGCTCGTCATATAGTGTAACTTGGTAATTAGC
Source organism: Pseudoalteromonas sp. Xi13 (assembly GCF_003952205.1). NCBI lineage: Bacteria > Pseudomonadati > Pseudomonadota > Gammaproteobacteria > Alteromonadales > Pseudoalteromonadaceae > Pseudoalteromonas > Pseudoalteromonas sp. Xi13. Next base: position 1,012,491 of record NZ_CP034439.1, on the reverse strand, counting down.
TAACACATTTACATCAACTAAGGTGTCGGTTATGTCTCTATCGGCATTGTTAAAGTTATTGGCAGCTAGCGCATTATTGGCAGTTGTCATTGCGCTCATACTGCCCATATTCATCATGCCATCGTTATAGGCTTGTACTTCATCAACCTGTGTATTAACACCCTCAACCCTTAAACCCGTATTTAACCAGAGCTTGTTATTGATTTGGCTTTCATATTCTACAAATAAGGCAATACGCTCACGCTTACCGCTATTAATATTTATATAATCATTTGGCCCCATCATAGTTGAGCCTTCAATCGCCGGCCACCAATCATCAATGCGGTAATTATAATATTCTTGTCCAAGTAGTAATGAGCTATTTTGATCAAGTGTAAGGCGCCATTTAAGCCGTGTACTTATGTCTTTTGCATCTGTTTTCATGGGCATCATGCCGGTTTTTTCTTTACTAAAAAAACCCATTTCGTGTTTAACGCTGTGCCAATTAACTTGCCCTTGTAGCTCGCTGTTTTCAAAACTGCGCTTATATTGGGCAATAGCGCCATAACTGGTGTTATCAGTCATATCCATGTACTGGTTAGCAAAACCCTGATACGGTATTTTTTGATGCGTAAGCTTTATCACAACTTGCTGTTTATCGTCACGTATCGCGCCAGTTAGGCTGTGGTTTTGAGCCCGATATAATGTATCTAGTACCACATTCCCCTTTCCATCTTTGTAGCTGTTGGCATCACTAAACGACCCTTGGTAATTAAGGCTCACAGTATCGCTTGCTAAACGTGCTCCCAAACCTAGTTTTTGGCCGTTATCAACACTGCTGTACTTAGCCGAGACATAGCCTGAGTGCCATGCTAACTCACTACTTTCGCTATATTGTGGTGAAATTGAGTTAACGCTTATTACACCTGCAATGTTATCGCCACCAGCACTCACTGGCGAAACACCAGCAACTACTTTGTAAGCCATTACTTGATTAGCTGATACGTAAGAAAGAGGTGGGTTCATCTGATTAGCGCACGCTGCAGTAACCTCTGCGCCATCAATCAGTACTTTTACTCTATCGCCCATTAAACCATTTAAAATAGGTAAGTTAGACACCCCGCCCGCAGCCGAAAAATCAACACCTAAATTGCTAAGCATTGCCTCTGACGAACCAAGCGATAAGTGCTTATTGTGTACCTGTCCATGCACTTCAATAATTTCTAAAGTGTTATCATCTGCAAATACTGCAGGAGAAAAAAGGCCAGTTAATAAAAGTGCTAAAGGAGAGAATAAATAAGAATGTTGGATATGTTGAATATGAGCCATTTATAATTTATGCCACTGTTATATATGGCATAAATTATACAATGTAGTTACAAGTTTAGAGCGCGACAAAATGTCGCACTTTGAGAACTTACTGCCACTTAACTCGCGTTAAGCTTAGACACTGTTGCAGAAACAGCATCTGCGCCGCGTTCTATTTCTTGAATTACTTCTGAGACTTTCGCTATTAGCTCTCGGCCTTGCTCTGAGGAATCAGAGACGGAGGTGATTTGCTTTGAAATATCGTTAGTCAGCTCTTGGTTGTTTTTAACTACGGTTGCAATTTCGTTGGTTGAACTGCTGGTGCTTGCTGCAAGCTGCCTAACTTCATCGGCTACCACGGCAAAGCCGCGCCCGTACTCGCCCGCTCGGGCGGCTTCAATGGCTGCATTTAACGCCAATAAATTAGTTTGATCGGCAATACTGCTTATGGTCGACACAATAGAGCCGATAACTGCTGACTGCTCATTCAGGTTTTTAATTAAATCAACCGATTTAAGTACTTGGCTTACAATTGCATCTGAGTTTGCAATTGCATCATGTAATATATCTGAGCCCGTTTTTGCCGTTTGCGCACTCGACACCGCCGATTCATACGCAATTTGTGCGGCCTCACTAACGGCTTCGTTGTCTTTTATGCGATCGGTAATATTAGAGGCAAACTTCACTATTTTTATCACTTTGCCTTTATTATCTAAAATGGGGTTATAAGTTGCCTCTAGCCATATTTGCGAGCCATCAGAGGTTATGCGTTTAAACTTACCCGACTTAAACTGTCCATCGCTTAGCTCTTCCCAAAACCGAGGGTTATTTTGATAAAAAGAATCAGTACAAAACATTTTGTGATGCTTGCCAACTATTTCTGCAAGTGAATAACCCACCGTAGATAAAAAGTTTTGATTTGCTTTAATTATAGTGCCATCGGGGTTAAATTCTATTGTAGCCAGCGCCTTATCAAGCGCTTCGGTGAGCGCTTCTTGAGATTTTCGCTGTACATAATTTTTTGTAATATCCGACGCTATTTTAATAACCTTAGTAACCACCCCGTTTACTTCAACAGGAAAATAAGTAGCCTCTAGCCATAGCTTTTCGCCATTAGCGTTAAATCGCATAAAGGTACCGCTTGTTGAGTTTGCCCCTTGTAGTGCTTGCCAAAATTGGCTGTACTCACTCGACTTAGCGTAGTCTGAATCGCAAAAAATCCGGTGGTGCTTGCCTATTACCTCTTCTCTTTTGTAGCCTACGGTATCTAAAAAAAGCTCATTAGCGTCTAAAATTTTTCCCTCGGGTGTAAATTCAATATACGCTACATGGTTATAAATAGCGGATAGTACTGATTTACTTTCATTGAGTTGACGTTCCAATTCTTCAACTTTGGCGTTATCTTTTCGTAGACCAAACATGTGTTAAACCTTTAGGGAATAATAATAGGATGACAATAACAAACAAATATAAAAATAATATGTAAGCTAGCAATAAATGTAATAACTTTGTAAATATAGGTGTTTTTTAGTTTTTCTGCGAGCAATTAAAAACTTGCTAGTGAGCTGCTTTTTAAAAACTTTTTATAAATTAACCCAATAAGTCACACTTTATAGCAATTAACAAAAGTAAAACAAGCCAAAAATACTATTTTTTATACATGACGCAGTACACTTTTTAACTTAAAATAGCCATCTCACTGACACACTCCACACCTAATATATGTTTACTCTCCACGCAATTAATGTGTGGCTATTCACTATTTTTAAAATCAAAGTTAAAGGATCTTCTATGAGTGCAGATGTTGCGTCGGCATCTAATCAGTTAAATAAAGCTGCTATTTTATTAGTGTTAGCACTAGGTACGTTTATTTTAGGATTATCAGAATTTTCAATGATGCCTATGCTGCCGCTGATCAGTGAAACGTTTGGCTCAACCCCTTCGCAAAGTGGCTATGCAATTAGCGCCTATGCTATTGGTGTTGTGGTAGGCGCGCCGGTATTAATGCTTACAACGGCCAATATGCGAAAACGCAAAGCTTTGCTGATTTTTTTAAGCCTAATGTGTATTTCTAATGGTTTGAGTGCATTAGCAACCTCATTAGAGCAGCTCGTTATTTTTCGCTTTTTAAGCGGCTTACCTCACGGCGCTTACTTTGGTGCCGCTATTTTGCTTGCCTCCGATATTGCCCCTTCGGGTAAACGCGCAAGCTTTATGTCAAAAGTATTTATGGGCTTAACCATTGCAACCATCGTTGGCGTGCCTATTGTTACCTTGGTGGGGCAAAATCTAAGCTGGCGTTATTGTTTAGGTGGCGCTGCGGTTTTAGCGTTTATTGCGTTTATATTTGTATACAAAGTAGTGCCAAATATCGATAACGCTAAGCCATCTAACTTACTTAACGAGTTTGGCGTACTTAAAAATAAACTGGTGTGGTCTATTTTAGGTATTGTTATTATTGGCTTTGGCGGCGTGTTTTGTATTTACACTTACATTGCCGATACAATTTTAGATGTAACTAAAACAGCCCCTTACACAATTTCTATCGCTATGGTGATGTTTGGTATTGGGTGTACGTTAGGTAATTACATATTAGGTAAAGCGGCCGATAAATCTGCCATTAAAACCACAGGCCTTGCACTGGTGTGCACCATCGTATTTGCAATTGCCTACGTTAGCGCAAGTTACAATATTTGGATGCTGTATGCGGTTATATTTTTTATTGGTTGCAGTGTAGGTTTGGCAACGCTTATTCAATCTTTATTAATGGATGTAGCCCCAGAGGGCCATGCAATGATTGGTGCATTAGTACAATGCGCATTTAACACCGCAAATGCTATCGGCCCTTGGGTTGGCGGGGCTGTTATTGCACAAGGTGCAGCGCCTAACCAAACAGGTTATGTCGCAGCGGCGTTGTTTTTAGGTGGCTTAGTAATGTGGTTTTTAAGCTACTTGCAACTTAATAAACAACAACCCGCAGCACAAACGTGTTAAGCATATAAAAAGAGCGGCTAATACAATTAGCCGCTCTTTTACTTTAATAAGGGTATTTAATCACCCACCTTACTGGGCCTCTAACGACGCCATATCAATAACAAAACGATAGCGTACGTCTGATTTTTCCATTCGCTCATACGCGGTGTTTATTTGGTCAATATTAATCATTTCGCACTCTGGCAATACGTTATTTTTGCCGCAGAAATCTAGCATCTGCTGGGTTTCTTCTATCCCACCAATCAGTGATCCTGCGATGCGGCGGCGACCCATTAAAAGAGGCACAGTGTTTAGCTCTTCTACGGGGCCAACTTGCCCAACAATAACTAGCGTCCCATCTATGTCTAATAAGGGTGTGTAAATAGACAAATCGTGCTTAACAGGTACGGTGTCAATAATAATATCAAAAGCCGACTGCGACGCTTTCATTGCATCTTCGTCAGTCGACACTAAATAATGCTGCGCGCCAAGTTTTACTGCGTCATCTTTTTTAGACTCACTTCGCCCAACCACTGTTACACTCGCGCCCATGGCTACGGCATTTTTAACAGCCATGTGACCTAAGCCACCAAGCCCTACAACGGCAACACGGCTGCCTTTTGTAACGCCCCACTTATGTAATGGAGAGTAAGTAGTGATACCTGCACATAATAAAGGGGCAACGCGCGAAAGCTCTAGATTTTCAGGGACTGATAGTACAAATTCTTCACGAACAACAATATGTTTAGAATAGCCACCTTGGGTCATCTCGCCGGTTTCTCTATCTTTACCTGCGTATGTGCCTACCATGCCTTCTTGGCAGAATTGCTCTTCGCCGTTATCACACTGTTTGCAGCTTTGGCATGAATCAACCATGCAGCCTACCGCTACCGTGTCACCTTTTTCATAGTTTTTAACAGCGCTGCCAATGGCTTTTACTTTACCTACAATTTCGTGCCCAGGGACTAACGGGTAACGGCTGCCTCCCCAGTCATTGCGCACTGCATGTAAATCAGAGTGGCATACGCCACAATATAAAATTTCAATTTCTACATCGTTATCGCGTAAATCGCGGCGCTCAAAAGTATATTCACCTAGTTGCGCACCTTCGCTTTTTGCTGCATATCCTACTGTTTTCATAACAACTCCATAGTCTGTAAAAATTTAAGTCGTCTACCTTTTCGCTTATTTAAGTGCTTTATTTTAAAACCAATCCCATAAGGGCTGCCTCTAAAAATAATACCGGTATGCACTTTGATGTGGTTCACCCTAACGCCGGCGCAGTGAATGCACCCTGACCAAAAAAGCCCAACAAGGTTGGGCTTTTTTAACTTAAATGTTGGTTACTTATCCAGTAACGTATTTATCTCATCAATGAGTGAATGTATACGTTCAGCATTTTTTCCTAAATCGCTGCGCCCCACGCGTGACTTACTGCGTATATCGACAAAGCGCTGGCTGCCTTCATCATTGATACGCACAACTACATCGTCTTTAAAACCAAACCATGTGGTGGTATCCGTTGCTTCTACAATGCCCGTAGCCGCATTAACATTAACAAGCTCAAACCCTAAATTTTTAACCGCTTGCTCGGTAGCAGCCAATAAGTCTGCTTTTGATTGTGCATAATTTAGTGTTTTTAGCTCAGGGTAAGCTTTGCGTTGCTGCGTGGCTGTTTCTTCTCCTGCGTATTCAGCTGGGTTTTTAGCATCCGCTCGCAGCGGTACAATTGCCACAAATTTTGGCGGGTTAATTAAATCTGTCGAAATATCATGGATCGCGGGTACGCTTTTAGCCTTGCTCATCATGCTCAGTGGCATTGCAATCGCGATGGCTGCAAACACCAACGACATTAAAGTGCTGCCCATGCTAAGCGTTTTACGCATAAAAATAACCTGTATAACAAGCAGCACTAATGCAGCGCCACCCACATACACAGCAAATCTAAACCCTGCAAACGCAGTACTTAGTTCAACAACCCCATACTTATATAAAGGCCCTGGCAGTAAAACGAGTAAAAAAGCGATTAAACTTACTAAGCTCACTAAAATTTTCATTATTATGATTCCTTTATCATGTGTGATCTTTAATTTTAAGTATTTGAAACCAGTACATTATACTGCCAAGCACTGGGTTTAGATTACAATTAACAGCCAACGCCACTTTATAGTGATACTTAAGTGCTTTAAATAATAAATTTTGTTCAAAAACCTTAAAATAAGCTAATTAAAACAACTAAATAACGAATTTTTATTATCAAGCAGCGGCGCTTTAACCTTAAACTAACGAACCTAGGCTGGCGTGTCAGTATCATTACACAAAAAAGTCTAAGGTCGCGCTGTTAAAGTTACTTAAATTTGGAAAAATATCAACCAGCTCCGAAACAGGCACGCCAAACCACTGCGCTAACGTTGCAAAGTATTGCTCGTTAGCCACTTGCGGAATTAACCGCCCGCCACCGGTATCGTATTCGCCCTCTAATTGCTGAGTAAGTAACTGGCCATAAATAGAACGTCCTTTTACCGCGCCGCCCATTACTATTTGATTACCCGCCCAGCCATGGTCGGTGCCATCGCCGTTTGAGGTGAGCGTGCGGCCAAAGTCCGACATAGTAAACGTGGTGACTTTATCATTCATGTTTAGCTCTTTCATGGCACTGTTAAACTCGCTGAGTCCTTGAGCTAGCGTATTTAATAACGCAGGGTGCGCAGTAAGCTGATCATCGTGGGTGTCAAACCCCCCCATAGAGACAAAAAATACTTGGCGCTGAGTACTTAACGACGACTGCACACTAATTGCTTTGGCCACCGCGGCTAATTGCTCACTCAAGCTAGTATCGCTAAAGGTGGTAGTAAGCGCTGGGGCTTGTTCAAGCGCACTGTTCATCGTTTGCGTGTTGGTAATTGCGCTATTTAAGCCATTTGCATATTCACGCCCTAGTACATGGCTTGCATTGCCTAACAAGCGATTCATTATGTTAGTAACGTGCTCAGTGCGGGGCTGATAACCTCCAAAGGCGTTAATTGTGCTTATGCCACTTTTGTTGAGCGCAAAGGCACTGGTATTTGTGCCTGTTTGCCATAAATTAGTGCCATCGAGAGAGATATTTGCCGCAAACTGATCCTCTACAGCTAATCGCTCTAGCATACGTGCGCCCCACCCACTGTTTAAAGAGGCTTTTTCTCGGCCGTACATCCATGACGCTTGCTGATCGTTATGCGAAAATAAATGCTTAGGTAAAGGCACCGCGTTATTTTTGTAATCTGTTAATGTGGTGGGAGTAAGTAAAGTGCCTACGCCACCAACAAAGGCTAAATCATCCGACTCAAACACGCTCTGTAAAGGCGCAAGTGAGGGATGAATTCCCACGCCACCTGCAAACTGCTGAGAAACACTTAACGCTAGCGGATTGTCTACTGCGAGGTTTTGCCGGCTTTGCTCGTATAAACTACGCTGCTCTCCCTCAAGGGGTAGCAACATATTAAGTGAGTCGTTTCCGCCGTATAAAAATACACACACTAGGGCTTTATAATCACCGAGTTCTATTGCATTAGTTGCCCCCGTTAACGCTTGTAGCTGCAAACTGGTTAAAGCGGCTGCCGATACCCCGCCTTTTAAACATAATGACAAAAAGTCTCTTCTATTTAGGCTCATTATGCGCTCCTAATACTGCACGTTAAATTCAGGTGAAATAGCAATCATGTATAACAAGTACGAAACCCTCACACGGTACTGATCCTCGTCAAAGTAGGCATCTAAATCGAGTAAAGCTTGTGTAGTGTCAGCGCTCATATTGCCGGCAAAATACAGGGTATTATATTGCTCTATCAGTGCGCTAATGCCATTTTGCGCCAAGTAATCCATATCGCTTTGAACATAAACATAAATTCCTGCAGGGTTTAACTCGGTATGCGCTTCGGCTGTACTCCAAACCAAACTTGCAAATAAGGCATTCATTGTGCCTATTAAAGTCGCATCGTTGGCTATTTGTAATTCAGGCGCTACCAAACCTTGGGTGCGTAACGCCGCACTTTGGTAATCGGGTCTAAAAAAGTTAAATACAGAGCCCGACTGCATGGGGCCTTGCCCATAGCTATCGACTAAGTTCCACGTTTTATAATAACCTTGCTGCGACTTCGCATTAAGGTTTCGCCAAAACTGCACAGTTTTTAAAAGTGGTTCTTTAATTTTACCTTGATAGCTAAGTACACTGCCAAAATGGCGTGCTTCGTCATCTAAATAAATAGCTTTAACAACTGCGGCTAAATCGCCTCGTACACCGCTTCCATTATCGTTAAATACACGTGCAACGCGCTCTACATATTGCGCAGTAGGGTTTGAGGTAATTAACCGCTGAATAAGCTGCTTAGAAATAAACGGTGCTACGTTGTCGTGATTAAATAAATTATCGAGGGCTATTTTTAGCGACTCCTCTGGGCCATAACCAGGCGGTATAACCTCATTATTTAATAGTACTTTTTCTTTGCTCGAATGGTATTCGCTGTAAGCTTGCATAGGGTTTATATAATCGCGGCTTTTGCGTTTAAAGGTTTCGCTGCCGTCAAATGTCCAGCCTGTAAATACACGCGCAAACCCCTGTATTTGAGCCTGTCCGTAAGTTGCTATGCTATTACCGTTTGCATCTAGCTTAGCGGAGCCATCAAGGTTTAACTCATCTAGGCCAATGGTAAATAATTGCATAACCTCACGGGCGTAATTTTCATCTGGGCGAATATTAAGTGCTTCATCAGCTTTTTCGTTCCCTAAATGGCTTAGGTACGTGCCCATAATTGGCGAAAGCGTTACCTCTTCAAGTAACTCTCTAAAATTGCCAAACGCATGTTTGAGCAATAAATCGTAGTAAGTGATCATGCCCTCTGGTTGTGCACGTAAATCGCTATTTTCATCCGATACGACCAATATTTCACTCAGTGCAAATGCAACGCGTTGGCGTAGTTGGTCGTCACTTTGTAGCACCGCTTTCCACCATGCATCTATTCGGCTTATATATTTAAAGTCTTCGTCATCTTCAAGTTTTACCAAGTAGTTTCGATGGTACCTAACTGGCAGTGCTATTTGGTTATCGAGCCATTGTTGCTCACTTAAACCTTGAGCACTGTTTATTTCAGCAAGCGTTGGGCCCATGCTAGCTTGGTGTAATAACCTAGCGGCGCTGTGTATGTCCATGCTGTTTTTGGCTACAAATGTAACGGTTTGAGTGTTTGTTGCCCCTTCATTATCGGTGGCTGTTACGCTAAATGAGTACGTTATAGGCTCATAACTTTGCGCAGCGGGTATAGTAAGGCGGGTACTTAACGCATCTAATGGTTCATTCAATAACGTGGTGCCCGCAGTTTGTTGCCAAACCACACTGCTTATTGTGCCGTCTTCATCGCTTGCTGTTGCAATTAGCTCAATGGTTTGGCCTTTAGTTAATTCGCTGGGTATGTCGGCAACCGACAAGGTAGGAATTTTATTTGAATTGACGGTGGGCGTGTCATCGCCGCCTGAGCCACCACAGGCGCTTAGCAATAAAGCACAACTTGCTAATAAAACTGATTTGTAATGCATGTTAAATCATCATCGTAAATTAAAGAAGGTACGCGTGTATGTACCGAGTTTGATACGATTATTGAAACACAAAATTTACAATTTAACCTTTTATTTTTTGTAACCGAGCGCTATTTAACTGTTTTGTCGTTAATATTAACCTCAATAATGGGCTTTTTTTTATTAAAAACATTCACCTTATTAGCGGCTTTAGCCACACGTTGCCAAGGCGTTTGTAGGTTCTCGTAAATTGGCCGCCAATACGCATCCATTACACTGTTGTGCCCCCGGTCGTTATTGCCAACCCCTACGGTAATTTTACCTACTTGATGCGCTTTTATCAGCGTGCCACAGGCTCTATCCCAAATGGCTAACGCTGAGCCTAGGTTACGGTCAAAATGTTTTGGGTTATCGCTGTGATGAACTTGGTGCTGAGCTGGGCTAATTAACCAATTTTCTATTTTTTTACCAAAGCTCCACCATACATGTGAGTGGCGTAAATTAGCGCCTAAAGCATTAAAGGCAAATACAAATACATTAGCCCCCAAAATATCTAACATTGATAAATTTCGGCCAAAGCAATACACACAAACGCCCACCACAAAACCTTGGGCTAACGCCATTCGACAGGCATATAAATAGCTTTCAAACGGGTGGCTGCGATAAATGGTCATTGGGGTGAGCACTAACGCGCTATGATGTACCTTATGAAAATGCCACAAAAACGGCACTTTATGCAGTGCTAAATGTAATAAAAACCGTGTTAAATCATCAAATATAAACAATAAAACGGTAAAAATAACTAACACCACAGTACTTGGCAGCTGCCATACTGCGCGCTCACCAAAAAGCCATTGCAGGGCATCACTTACGCCAATTGCAACAGGCACCATAGTTAACACTATAGGCACCCACAGCGCGGCTTTAAGTAAGCGGTTTATAATTAATAATTGGTAGTCGAGCTTGGCACTTTTACTCAGCCAAATACGCTTACTAAATAAATAGCGCCCCAGCCCACGCCACGTGCGCTTTTTTTGCTGGGCACGGCCCGAGAAATACAGCAACATTGCAATCACTAACGCCGCAATGCTATAGCCAATAAAAATACGTTTATTGGCATCAAACAAATAATTTGGCGTTTGAAGAAGCGTTTGCCATATAGTCTCGAGCATAACTTACCTCTTAAAATTGATATTTGTAACCCACGGCTACGCTACGCGGTTTACCCGGGCGCGCGCCATATGGGCGACGACTAACAATGTTATCTTGGTCAAACAGATTATCTACCTTAGCGTAAATATGCCCATATTGCTCAAGCTCGTAGCGCGCAGCAATATCTAGTACTGTTGTAGCGGGTACATCGACACCTGCCAACGGTAATGAAAAATCATTCCCTGTGGTGTTGCCAAGCTCGCCAGCGGTATAAGCTACGCCAGCGGCCTCTGGCATTTCTGAGGTGTATTTTATTAATACATCAACCGACCAATCGTTATGTGCAAGGCCTAAGCTCAGCGCAGCTTGATGGTTAGGCAAGTACGGTAAATGATCGCCCGGGCGAATATGCCCCCACTGCGTAAATTCGCTAAATAGCTCTTCTTTAAACTCACTTTGCGTGTAGGTATAAGTTAAGCGTACCGGCACATCAATGTGCTTATTTAATACATAAGTGTGTGAAAATTGAGACTCAACGCCCCATACATCCACTTCCCCACCACTAAATTCGCGGTCAATTTCGTTTTCGATTCCACAATTTGACTGGCCACAGCTTTCTACTAAGTTTGAATAATCATTAAAAAAGCTCACTACTTCCACTTGGCTGTTACCGTTGTTGTAACGGCCACCAAATTCATAGTTTACGCTTTTTTCAAACTCTTCATCTCCTTCACGAACAGGGCTAGATGGGCTCGAGGGCACAAACCCTTGGTGTACACCAAAAAGTAACCCTGCATTGGCCGATAATTGGTAAAAGCCACTTAAACCAGGTAACCAAATACGGCTCGATTTATCTTGCCAATCGTTTTCTTGGCCAGGGGCGTCATTTTGATACGACATATCCATTAACTCGCCGCGCACGCCCAAACCAAGAGTTAGCTTATCAAAGGTTACTTTATCTTCAATATATAACGACCACGCATCGGTAGATTCGGTATTTTGTGTGGTAAATACACTCGCGGTGTCTGTACGGGTGTTAACCGCGTTAACCATGGCGTATGTGTCTTCAAAATGATCGCGCTCTATTTCATCTTGATGAAAACGCACCCCGAATGAGAGTGAGTGCTCTAGCCCAAACGCAGCGACTTGCCAATCACCATCAAACTGTATGCCTTGTGAGAAAAAGGCTCTGTCGTTAGTTCCCATGGTTAAAAACACATTGCTTTCACCACTTTGAACCGAATCGGCTTGGCCACTAATAACGCTGTATTCACGCTCAAAGCGTGTTGGGTCTGCCAAAATATCCGACAAACTACCACTGCTGTTAGTAACCGCGTTGAGTTTAAGCCATGCACGTTCAAAATCGTTGCTGTAGGCGCGGGTTGTAAGGGCAAAATTGTCGCTGCTAAGTTGGTGGGTAAACATCACTTGCGTATGCTTAGTGTCCATATTTGCAGGGCCACTGGCGGCATAACGGCGATACGGTGTTTGCTGGTAATCTTCTTCGGTTAACCCAAGGTAGGTTTCGTTAGAAAGCTCATCTGAATAGGCCAGCTTTAACTCAAAGCGTTGCTTAAACTGCTCGCTATTGAGTGTGTAATCTAATTTAACTAATAGATCGTCTTTTTCAAAGCCTGTGTCTTGCCCGCCATCAAGCTCTTTAAAACCGTCACTTTCTAGGTGAACGCCTTCAACTAAAAAGCCAAACTGTCCTTCGCGATTACCATAATACGCGTGCGCTTTTTTATAGCCATCGGAGCCTGCTGAAATATCAAGCATACCGCTGGCATCATCAGGCACTTGGCGCGACACTAAATTAAGCGTACCCGCCACCGTTTGCGGGCCATAATGTATGGCTGCTGGGCCTTTAAACACTTCAACTGCGGTCATGCGTGTAGTAAGCGGAAAATAATAAGCCGCCGGTGCCGAATACGGCGCAGGGCCAATTAAAACACCGTCTTCTAAAATGGTTATTTTTTTACTACGTTCAGGGGTTACGCCCCTAAAACCAATGTTAGGCCTTAGCCCAAAGCCATCTTCTTCGCGTATGTTTACCCCAGGCACCTGCGATAAAATACGATGAATATCATCAAACTCAAATTGTTCAAGTTGCGCTTCGCCAATTAAAGTAGCCGAGCCTGCTTCGGTGCGCAATTTATCGTTATGGCTAATAATTTGAATATGTTCTAATTCGTTTTTTTGCTCTGCCACTGCTTGGCAACTTACGGCCATAAGCAATGCAATTGTAAGTTTATTGTATTTCATTGTCGCCCTTAGTCGTTATCGCCTGCAGAGGTGGTAGGTAGCTCAAGTGCTAGCTCATTAATAAAGTCATTTTTTAGCTCATCGGTTAGCACTTTCACTTGCCCATGTACATCACGTACCTGTTGCTCGTTATCAATTAGTAAATCGGCCAGCGAGCTATCTATGCTATTTAAAGTGGCTTTAAGGGCTGCTATTCCTTCAACTAAACGTGTTTTAGTAGCCTGTGCTTGCTCTGCATCTAAAAAGTCATCAAAGCCAGTGCCTGCTTGCTCAGCGTCTAAATTACCCATAATTAACGCTTCAAACGCCACTAAGTTGTTACGAATATTATCTAAAGAGCTTTTCGCATCTAGGCTTTCTACATCTTCAGGGCACGCCGATGCGCCACACGAATTTGAAAAAATACCAATCGGCTCTGCTAATTTTTTATCTTTTACTATTGTGTCGATATAAAACAGTGCATCGCTAATATGATTAAGCGCTTCATGAGTTGTGCTAAAGCGAGAGCCACTTTGGCCGGTATTTTTTAATTCGTTAGCAAAACCGCTATCCCCTTGCCAAGCTTGTAATAACTGCGCTGACGAACTTAAAACATCTTCACTTGCCACCACAGCAAACTCACAACGAGCCTGACGACGCGCTAAATCTGTACGGTTATTCCAATCTGCAAGGGCGTCATTTGCCACACTACAGTGATGTGCTAATTGCTCGTTAAACAACACATGCCCAATTGCAAATAAGCCGCGGCGTGTTGCTGTTCTTTCGCTAATGGCATACGGGCGGTTTTGATCTTGGTTAATAACACCATCTTGGTTATACACCACGTCTTGGTCTATCCCACAGCGGCTAAAAGTAGGCCATGAATATATTTGGTTACGTAACTGCCCTGCGTTATCAAGAAGCGGCCCCATTTGCATCATTTCGGCTTGTTGCCAACCCGCCATGGTATCTAGCCAGGCTTGTTGTGCTTGAGCACGCAGCGCAATGGCCTCTTCAGAGCTTTCTTGTACGCTTTGTATTTCAGCTTGGCAGTAATTTGCAACGGCCTGTGTTTGTGTTCGTGCTTGTTGATTAAACAAAACAAACGTCGGTGTTATTACATTATCGACTAAGTTAGCAACGAGTTGTGCTTCATCAAACTCTGTAACCGCAGGCGTAGTAGTTTGCCCGCTATCACTACTTTGAAAATCACTACCTGTGCTACTTGAGCTACTTTCACCACACCCACTAAGGGTTAATACAGTAGCTGCAACCACAACCCCTTTTTTTGCATAATTGATCATTATTTCAACCCTAAAAACTTTGAAAATTAAACGGCAAAAGGCCAGCCCGTGGGCTGACCTTCCTTGGTGCTAAAACGGGTGGTTATTACCAGCTTTCAACGTTTTGAGCATCAAAGCCGTAAACTTCCTGCATCAAATCACGTGCCTCTACTAACTGCGCTTTGTATGCATCTGTTAGCAGTGGCGCTTCACCGAGTAATGTATGTAGCTCGGCAAATTTACCTGCGTTATCGTCGCTGTAAAAAGGTGAAAATGGGTTAAATTGAAAGTTCAGTGCAAAGCCTTTCATTTCACTAAAGTGCTTAGCTAAGTTAGCAAAATCATCAGCACTTGCCTGTGTACCTTGTACTGTATCAATGTCGGCTAATGTGTCGTTGATGTAGTGTACAACGGTGGCTGCAATTGCGTTTTCCCAATTGGCTACAGCAATATCACGCTGTGCTAATAACTGCGTTTTTTGATCATCAGTTAATGCACTTGGTGCAGCATCGTTAATAATTTTACGACCCGCAATAAACGCCGTCATTGCTGCGCTGCTAAAGTCAGTTGCTACTACCGCGCCTTTATCACGTTTAGCTGCATTGGTAGAGTTACCCCAATTGTATTCACTCGCTAAGTCAATTTTGCCATCGCCATCAATATCGGCGCTTGCGCTACCATCCGAAATAGCCTCGTCGCTAAATTCTAAATAATGACGTGCTGCGCCAAAGTAACCAAAACCTTCATCGTATTGATGCTCTAAAGTACTGTAAGTACCATCGGCTGCTGCATCGGTGTTATCTTCATCAAGCCCTTCGTCTAGGTAATCGTCAGTGCCTTGCGAGAACATTAACGCACCTAGCGTGTGCTTTTGAATAAGCTGGTTTAAATCAAGGCCACTTGTTGTGATGTATGCCGCAGTAATGTCATTACCGTTTACATCCTCAGACTGCGTACCGCTTGCAATTGCATCTACATTAGCAGCAAGTAAATCAAAGTAATGAAAAATAAGCCCTTCTGGCGTTTTTGCTTGAGTGCCGAAGTCGCTCCAACCTTCAAATGTGCCTTCTGTTAGCCAGTCTTCTTCCATTTTAGACGCATCGTTACCGGCAATTTTACCTGTTAAGGTTTTGCCTGAACTCGAAATTTCTGCAAACGACTGTTGCAATGTAGTTGTGCCATCAATAAACAAAAAGCTGTTATCTTTTACGGCTTCGTAATCGCTCCAATAAGCCATTAACTGCGCTTTAACGGCATCGCCCGTTAAGCCTTCGCTTTCAATGTAATCAACACTTAATAAGCTTATGTAAGCTTTAATTTGCGCCGAAAGTGCATGACGAGCCACTTGGCCTGTGTAACTTACCGCAGAATTACTAGCATTAACTGTTGAGGCAAATTCGTAAACGTTTACGCCATCTTGCGCTTCAATATCAGTTACAGATACGCTCAGTGTTTGTGTAAAACTTAAATCGCCAGCATCGGTTGCAGTTACTGTTACATCAACTGTTTCTACTTGCTCAGCATTAAGCGCTAATGTGCTTTTAAGCGTTAGCTCATTACTGTCATTAATTTCAAAATACTGTTCATCATCAGAAAGTGTAAATACCATGCCTGTTGCATCGTCATCGGTTGCACTTAAAGTACCGACTACTGCGCCTACTACATCTTCTGTTACAGCCGCTGTTGATAAGCTAATAGCGGTAGGTGCCGAATTAGTCACTGTTGGAGTAGTTGGTGTTTCGGTGCTATCGCTAGAGCTTGAGCCGCCACACGCAGTTAAACCCATAGTTGCAGTAATTACTGCACTAGCAAGGAGAGATTTACGCAAATTCATGTTGAATCCTAATATTGTATGTGAATCATTCTTATTTGTAATAGCGACTATTCTAATTACAAATACCTAACAATCAACCTAAATGTTGCTTTTTTGTTTTATTTTTAAAATAGTTTTAGTTTTTAAAACAAAGGGAGATCGGCAAAAATACTATTTAACATAGCTAAACAACACGTAAATCCCTTAGCAAAACATTCGCTGCATAAAGAAAATATACTCATTAAAGTAACTTACTATCAAAAACTTATAACAATGCTTGGTTTGTACTAGATAAGTATTTTTAGAAAGGAACACTGCGCCTTAAAGCAAAGTGCGAACATTACGTAAAAATAAAATCACATTAACTTTTTAGATATAAAAGCTATTTGTAATAATTATTATTTATTTTAAAAACGCACCACTTATAGCGTTTAAGTGTGGTTTTTTGCTTCACTTACTGTTTTAGAGGCTTATATCAGTGTATTGATTAAAGGTATACTAGGGCGTGTTGACCTTGGCGGATAGAAATTTGTTCAATCTAGGGGCGATTAAATCGCGGCGCGTGGTTTGTAACTTAGTAGGCTCGATAACGGCTTCTGCGTTATTTTAATGACTTACATCCATGTAAGAATGAGTAAAACCAATAAATAAGAGTTTATCACCCTAGAAAGAACCCAACGGGCAGCCCATGTTTGGCTCTTATGCTGCGTTATCGCCTATTTATGGGGAATAACCAAGCTTCATAAGCTCTGCCTTGCCCAAAAACCAAACATACGGCCGCAAATTCAACCACAAAAATCAACACACCCAAGAGATTATGAGGGGAGGTAATGCATTAAATAGTGTAATTTTACTACTCACTTTTAGCTAAGCCATACAATAACAGAGCCTTTTTATGAAAACAGAAATTCGCTACCGCTTTGAAACCTCGCAAGTTGCTAACCGCTTTGTGCATGTACTAAAAGATTGGCCCGTAAACCAAGTTAAAACTCGCCTATTTAATGGCGGCGACAGTGTAAAAGTCACTTACGAGTATGATGAAAGCGGGTTTGATTACACCTCTGCCGAGCTAGATGATTTAGCAGAGCAACACGGTGGTAAAGAAGTTTAAACACATAACAACAAAAAGCTATTACAGCCCAATTAGCCATTAACTTTGCTTTAATGGCTAGCGCGTTTTATCACTTTACGTTTTATTCGTGATATTTACGGATCATCGCCACTTTACCGTTTTCAACTTCTATTACTTCCATCATTACTGATGTGTACTCGATTGGCTGCTTACTTTGCGGATGGATGCCCTTAGCGTGGTTTTTATAACGAATCGCAAAGCCGCTATCGTTAAATACAAAGGTATTAAGCAGCTCGCTTTCGTATAAGGTGTGCGCGCCTAAATAAAAACGCATGCCCTTACGCATTAGTTTTTTACCCTCTGCAGTGCGAGAGTCATCTACTTGATACGGTATGTGCTGGCTGCCTACATCGTCTGTTAATAAATTAAGGTAAGCTTCAAGCTCTTTTTCACTTGCGTTAGGCGCTTGCGTGGCGGTCATTGTGTTGTAGTAATGCTGTGCAAATTTGTTTAAGTCCAGTGCCTTTTCAGCATTAACCGAAAAGGCACTCACTAATAGCAAAGCTAATGTAAATAGTCGTTTCATCACTTCTTCCTTGTAATTAAAAGTATTGATTTATTTATAGGTACACTATATTCACATGTTCAAAAATAAAACAAATATTTTTAAGTTAATAAACCTACATTTTGCTTTTTACTCTATTGGTTGCCACGCTGTTGGCTGGATCTTCGGGCCAAAAATGCTTGGGATAACGTCCTTTCATTTCTTTTTGTACATCGCGATAACTACTAGCCCAAAAGTGCGCAAGATCTTGCGTAAGCTGTAATGAACGCTTACCTGGTGAGAGTAATTCCATAAGCAGTGGCAGCTTGCCATTTGCAAGCATTGGCGTACTTGTTAAACCATACACTTCTTGCATGCGCACGCTAAGTTTTGCGGGGCCATCTAGCTGGTAATTAATTTTTATATTTGAGCCACTCGGTACCGTTAACCTAAGCGGTAACAGTGTTTTTAGGGCTGTTTGCTGTGTCCAGTCAAAACAATTTTGCAGTGCTTCAAAGTAGTTAAACTTTTTAAGCTGCTCCAGCGTTTTTATATCCTGTAAATATACGCCTAACCAATCATCAGCTGTTTCGATAAGTTGCTGCTCGCTTATTGCCGGGAACGTATCTGGCATAAACTGACTGGCTAAACTCATGCGTATTAATAATTGCTGCGCATCGGGTTGTTCATTAAATAATGCAAAACCATGCTTGGTAAATAAATTAAGCCACGCTTTGGCGCGCTCGGTTTTATCAAGCTTTTGCTTACTTGGTTGGCTTCTAAGGGTAATGGCGCCGAGCTTTACTTCGTCTTGATGGATAAAGCGCGCGGTTTTTTCATCAAACTCACAGCGGGTAAGCGTAGTAAACAAATGCGGTAAGTAATCTTGTAGCTCAAATGGGCTAAGTGCGGTGGCTGCAAAAATACGCGTGCCTTTATGGCCGCCCATGCTTGCAATAGCAAGGTAGTCATCGTTATGCCAGTAATCGGTGTTTAAATCAGCGCCCGCACCATTGGCAAGTAAGTAGCCATTGCCGCGTTTTTTTGCAATGCGATCGGGGTAAGCTAATGCCACCAGGAAACCTAAATACTCGGTGTTTAGCTCGCTGTTACTGTCGGTTACTTTTAAACGGCTTTGCCAGTATTTTAACTGCTGCTTAAATACTGGGTGTGGCCTTTGTTGTTGGCTATGTAGCGCCAAGCTTAGCTCGTTGGCGCTGTTTATTCGGCTCTCAAGCAGCGCCACTAAATAAAGTGCTAAACGGTAAATACCAGGGAGTTCTGCCTCAAGCGCTTGCGCTTTTAAAAGCATATGCGCTAAGCGAATATCCGCCCCAAAACCCAGCATGTTGCTGCCCAATTTAGTGAGCTTACCTTTGGAGTCGATTGCTTCAAGCATGGTTAGTAAGTTTGCCGCTTGCGTACATTGCTGCGCTGTTGGCGTATCAAGTAAGGTGAGTTCGCTAATACTTGCGCCCCACTGTTTTGCCTCCAGCATAAGTTGGCTTATGTCTGAGGTGAGTATTTCTGGGCTATCGTGGCTATTACGTCGCTCAAATGTTTGCTTTGAGCCAAGCCTGTAAACAACCCCTGGCTCTATTCGCCCTGCACGCCCTGCTCGCTGCACAGCAGAGGAGCGCGATATACTTTGTGTTGTAAGCTCAGTTACGCCTGTTTTCAAGTTATAGCTCGCCGCGCGGCGTTTGCCGCTATCAATAACAATGCGAATGCCTTCAATGGTTAAACTAGTTTCGGCTACATTGGTGGTAAGCACAACTTTGCGCATACCTTTAGGCGCAGGGGCAATCGCCGCTTGCTGATTGGCTTTATCTTGCTCGCCAAACAATGTGGCAACTAAGCAATTACTTGGCAAATCATTAAGGGCCTGCTGCACACGTACTATTTCAAACTGCCCAGGCAAAAACACCAACGCACTACCGCTTTGCTCGTTTAGTGCTTGTTTTATTAAAGAGGGAATAGCATCTAACCAGCGGCTCTCATCTTTTATTGGTATGTACACTTCGTCAATGGGGTAACTACGCCCGCTTGATTGTATAACCGGGCAATCAAAAAATTGCGTATAGCGCTCGGTATCAAGGGTGGCCGACATAAGTAGTATGGTTAAATCGTCGCGCAGCGCACTTTGGGTCTCTAAAGCAAAGGCCAGTGAAGTGTCGGCTGCAATTGAGCGCTCATGAAATTCATCAAATATCAGTAAATCTATATCGCTTAATTCGGGGTCGTTTTGTAGCATGCGGGTAAGCATGCCCTCGGTGACTATTTCAAGGCGCGTATGGCTACTTACTTTGCTTTCACCACGTACTCGCAAACCAACACTCTGCCCCACTTTTTCGTTTTGGCACTGTGCTAAGTAATTGGCAATATTACGTGCAGCTAAGCGGCGCGGCTCAAGCATTACAATACGTTTAAAATGGCCGTCGCGCATAAGCTGTAGCGGCAACCAGGTTGATTTACCCGCACCAGGCGGTGCTTGTAATAACGTTATGGGGTTACTTTGTAATGTAGTTAGAAGTTGTTGATATATGTTTTGAACCGGCAGCACTGCTATTTACCCAAAATTGCTTTGTGTGCATTGTAACAAAAACCAAAAATAAACGCGCCGCAAAAGCAGATGAGTTTACGCGTATCCATAATCAGAAATAATTACAGACCGCTCTGTACATTTTTTAAGAACATACGCGCTGCAATAAAAGTAACGCCTCGCTTAAATATATAAATTAATGATTATAAAAACAAAATAAAAATTTGACTGGTTGGTACACGCTTTGCTCCTTTTATACTGAACGTTATTTAAAACTAAGTAAGGAGATACTTATGAACAGCGATCGTATGAAAGGTAATTGGAACGAACTTAAAGGTAAGGCGCAACAAAAATGGGGCGATCTTACTGACGACGATTTAGACAAAATTGAAGGTAGCCGTACAGAGCTAGTGGGTAAAATCCAGCAACAGTACGGTAAATCTAAAGAAGAAGCAGAGCGTGAAGTAGATGAGTTTGAAAAAACTCACTAATCGCTAACTTCTAAAAAAACCGCCATTTGGCGGTTTTTTTGTTTAACGGCTTAAATAAAAGTACGTTATTTACGCTTTTAATTGATTACCTATAGGCAGTTGCCTAATGCGTTTACCACAAGCGGCAAAAATAGCGTTACACAATGCAGGGGCGTAAACCGGTGTTGCGGGCTCGCCTACACCTGCTGGTGGTGCATCGCTTTGTATTATTTCTACTTCTACGTCTAGTGGTGAGTCGCTCATACGCGGTACGCGATAATCATGAAAGTTACTTTGCTGTACTCGGCCTTTATCAAAAGTAATACCGTCGCTAATTGCGGTTGTAATACCGTAAATAGAGCCACCTTGCGTTTGATTTTTAACGGTATCGGTGTT
Source organism: Pseudoalteromonas sp. Xi13 (assembly GCF_003952205.1). Taxonomy (NCBI): domain Bacteria; kingdom Pseudomonadati; phylum Pseudomonadota; class Gammaproteobacteria; order Alteromonadales; family Pseudoalteromonadaceae; genus Pseudoalteromonas; species Pseudoalteromonas sp. Xi13. The sequence continues at coordinate 991,165 of NZ_CP034439.1, read as the reverse complement.
TACAACCGTACCCGCATCAATAGCGACCCACGATTTAATCACGTTTAAATCACCAGCATCCGATACCTCTACCTCAACCACAGTAGCCACATACGTTAAAAAGCTGCGGTGCGCAGCAATGCCTAACCCGCGACCTTTTGGCAGCTTTCGGCCCCATTTACTTATCTCAGCCACTTTTTCAATAACATGGCGTAATTTACCAATATCTAATGGATAAACGTCTTTATCGGCGCCATAGTTATCGTACGAGGCATTTTGCTCGGTTACATCTAAAATGCGATCAGGGCCTATGGTTTCAAGTAAATAGTCTTTTTGGTCGCGCCCTGCTTTGTGCGCCGCTTCAGCAATAAATGACTGAATAGCAAAAGCATGAAAAATATTTGATACCGAGCGCATCCAGCCCACTCTTGTTTTAGCGGGTGCTTCGCCGTTTTCTAGCTTTAAGTTAGGTGAGTTTATAGGGTTATCGGTAAAGCCTAAGCGCAGCTCAAAACCTGCAGGCGACGTTGCCCCTTCTTTAAACGTTGACATAATTGGCGAAAACGCCGTACGATGTAAGTAAGCCTCGATATTACCTTTTTCATTGAGTGACGCTTCAATATGTTGAGCCGATACCGCATGATAAAAACTGTGCTGAATATCATCCTCTCGCGTCCATTGTACGCGAATAGGTTGCCCTACTTTCATTGAAATGTAGGCGGCCTCTGCTGAAAAATCAGGTTTTGATTTACGCCCAAACCCGCCACCTAACATGGTGACATGCACGTTAATTTGGCTCTCTTCCATACCAAGTAACGCAGCTACGGTTTTCATATCAGCTTGCGGGTTTTGCGTTGCAGCCCATATATCAACGCGGTCTTTATGATACATCGCTGTAGCACAAGGTGGTTCCATTGGTGCTTGAGCTAGGTGCGGCGCGTAGTAATCGGCTACAAGTTTATTGCTCGATTTAGCCAATACGCTTGCTGCATCGCCTTTTTCGCGCACATGAGCTTGCGGCTCATTAACGGTTTGTAATAACGACTTTTTAAAGCTCTCTGAATTATAATCGCCGTTTTTACCATCATCCCACACCACTTTTAGTGCTTTACGCGCCTGCCATGCTGCCCAGGTATTTTTAGCAACAATAGCAATGCCGCCTTTTGGCTGAAATTGCGGCGCACCTTTTGGTACAGGCATTTCAATAACATCAACTACGCCATTAATTGCTTTAGCGGCGCTGGCATCAAACGATTTAACCACACCACCTACTACCGGCGGGCGCTCAATCATAGCCACCAGCGCTTTTGGCTCGCGAACATCAGCAGCAAATGTGGCTTTACCGTTTACTAAATCGGTTAAATCTATGTGCGCCATACCGGTATTTATATAACGCCATTCTTTACGTGTTTTAAGTGTTAACTTGTCAGGCTCTGGCGGGGTAATACCAAGTGCGAGGTCGATTAAGTCTTTATAGGCAACCGTTTTACCCGAGCTGTGGGTAACCACGTGCTGATTAGCTGTACAGGTTTGCGGCTCAACGTTCCAATATTTAGCAGCTGCGTGCTGCATCATATAACGTACGCTTGCCCCCATTTCGCGTAGGCGTTGCATGTTGTAGCGAATACTGCGCGAGCCATCGGTATTTTGATCCCCATATTTAGGGTCGCCCTTACCTTGAATAACAACCACTTTATCCCACGCGGCTTCCATTTCGTCTGCCACAATTTGGGCAATGGCGGTACGAATTTGTTGGCCCATTTCAGAGCGGTGACAGGTTATTTCAACCATGCCATCGGGGCGTAGCGCTATAAATAAGTTGGCACGTTTTGCTTGCTCAGACGGTTGTTCTAACACGCCTGCAAACGCTTTTGGTGCACTGCCTACAAAATAAGTGCCTAATACTAATGCGCCTATTGCGCTGGTTTTTAAAAATTGGCGGCGGTTTAGGTCAAAGTATGTATTGTCGTTTTTCATACCTCTTCCCCTTGTTCATTTGGGTCAAAATACTCAACGCCCGCAATGGTTTTAGCCGCCGACTTAATCGCTTTATGAATACGCGGATACGTGCCACAACGGCAAATATTGCCCGACATATTACTCACTATTTCATCATCAGTGGGGTTGGGGTTAGCGGCTAATAAGCTTGCCGCTTGCATTATTTGCCCGCACTGACAAAACCCGCACTGCGGCACTTTATGCTCAACCCAGGCTTTTTGTACGGGGTGGTCGCCTTGCTCGCTTAACCCTTCAATAGAGGTAATAGCACGCCCTGCCACAGCCGATACCGGTAATATGCACGAGCGCTGCGCTACGCCATCAATGTGTATGGTGCACGCACCACACTGCGCCATACCACAGCCAAATTTAGGCCCGGTTAAATTTAATTCATCTCGAAGATACCAAAGCACCGGCGTTGACGGATCGCCTGTAAACTCATGTTTATTACCATTAACGGTAAGCGTGATCATATTTAACTCCTTGGCAAAGCGCTTTAAAGGAATGCCTTGTTGCGCGAGAACGGTTTGAATACTTGCTACTTTTTTAGCCTACCACTTAGGATTGGTTTATTGAAATTTTTATCGACGAACCGCCAACTTATAGCTGTTATTAAGTGGCAGATTTATTGGATAGAGATAAGAAGGGTTTACTGATTCTACTTAGCACTTATAACTGATTCTTTTAATAACTGCTCATCATTTTTATATACTTCAAGCCAACCAGGTGGCGATGTATCGCAGCCAATAATAGTAACGTGTAATATGTAACTATAGCGTCCGTTTTTAAACGTATAATGATGATTCCCGCCGCTACCCTCAAAGGTAATATCACCGTTTAATAAAACCAGTTCAGGCTTGTCCTTTGGCCTTTTATCACTACTCCACACTGCATAACGGTAATTTCTATCACCTAAATCATCAACGCGAATATGGTAGCTAGCCGTTTTCCAATCAAGCACTGGCTCTTCAAATGTATTAATACTTGAATGAAGTGATTGCTTGTCTTGTTCAATTAAGCGTTTAGCAAATGCCTGCTCTTTAGCTGTGTGGCTATTTATACCGATAATTTTACCGTCAGTATTAACCCATACCACGCCGTTATTTAGCATAATGCCACGCCAACCAACTTTATCCCAATCGGTATTAATATTAGAGCTGCCAATAACGGCAACTAGCTCATCGTCAAACACTTCATCAAAGCGGTTAACAAACTCAGCTTCATTTTTAATGTCAGGCAATGGATATTGCCTTTTTAGAGGGTAGCGAATATGCGCAGCAATCGCAGTTTTATCCTGCGTTTTAAAAGCAGCAATAACAGGTAAAACACTCTCGTGATACTTTTGCTCAAGCGCAAATGTGTTCGATGTGAAAAATAGGGATAGGCAAAGCAATATGTAATTTAGATACTTCATTAATAGTCCTTAAGTTTAAAGTACCTGTACAACTTTATGAGAGTTAATATTAGTGAAAAGCCGCTTTAAAACATTCTAAAAATAACTACTCAAGCAAAAAACAATTTAAAAGTAGTTTATTTCAGTTTTTTTAAAAAAAATAATCTTTTCCTCCAGTAATTCCCAGCATAATACCCAAAGAACCCAGTATAATAAAAACGCCTACCAGATGAAAAATTAAATACAACAGAAACAACAACTTATAAAATTTGACCAATTGAATTTCTGAACATACTATTAACTCAACAATAACTGAGGAGAAGTATTATGCGTGAGTTTACAGAATTATTTTTACTACTTACTATCACTCTTGAAAGGGTAATTAGAGTTATCAAACTATTAAAAAGCAATGGTAAATAACTGACATTAATCGAACCTTACAATTTTATACTATTAATTAATAAGCTAATAAAAAACGAGCCAAATTAGGCTCGTTTTTCTTTTACTGATAGCTGACAGCTAAAAACTGACCGCTGCTCTTTTACTCTGGCTCATACCCCAAATTAGGCGATAGCCACCTTTCAGCCTCTTCGAGCGTCATATTAGTTCGCTTGGCGTAATCTTCTACCTGATCCTTTTGCACAGCGGCTACGGCGTAATATTTTGCCTCTGGGTGTGAGAAATACCAGCCCGAAACCGCAGCCCCTGGCCACATGGCGTATGAGCTGGTGAGCTGCATGCCAATGCGTTTTTCGGTATCGAGCAACTGCCAAATTTTCTTTTTCTCGGTGTGCTCTGGGCACGCTGGGTAACCTGGCGCTGGGCGAATACCTTGGTAGTTTTCGCGAATTAGCTCATCGTTACTTAAGTTTTCATCGGCTGCGTAACCCCAATACTCTTTGCGCACTTGTTCGTGCAAGTATTCTGCAAACGCCTCGGCAAGCCTGTCGGCAACCGCTTTTACCATTATTTTATTGTAGTCGTCTTGCTGTGCGTCGAACGCGTCGGCTAGGTCGTCTTCTTCTAAACCGCCCGTTACTGCAAACGCGCCAAAGTAATCTGGTGTGCCTTTTGGCGCAATGTAGTCGGCTAAACAATAGTTAGCAAAGTCGGTTTTTTCGGTTTGCTGGCGTAAATGGCATGAGGTAGTTAACAGCTCTTTGCGGGTTTCGTCGGTGTAAATTTCTATGTCATCACCCACGCGGTTTGCAGGGAATAAACCAATTACACCTAAAGGTTGCAAAGCACCTGACTTTTCAAGGTCGTCGAGCATGTCGTTAGCGTCTTTAAATAAGCTACGTGCTTGCTCACCAACGACTTCGTCATCCATTATGCGCGGGTATTTACCAGCGATTGACCACGTCATAAAGTACGGGGTCCAATCTATGTATTTACGTAAAGTCGCAATTGATACATTTTTAAATTCGGTCACGCCCAGCTTTTTAGGCACCGGTGGCGTGTAGTTATCCCAATCAAGCTTGGCTGCGTTATCGCGGGCACGCTGTATGGTAACTGGTTTTGAACGTGGCTTTTTGCGCGCTTGTTGCTCGCGTACTTTTTCGTACTCGGCTTTAGTTTTTTCTAAAAAGGCCGGTTTTAGCTCTTTAGATAATAAGCTTGATACCACGCCCACCGCACGGCTGGCGTTATTTACATACACTACGCCTTTGTCGTACTGCGGCTCAATTTTAACGGCAGTATGCGCTTTAGAGGTCGTAGCGCCGCCAATCATAAGTGGTAATTCAAAACCTCGGCGGGTCATTTCTTTGGCTACGTGTACCATTTCATCAAGCGATGGGGTAATTAAACCCGAAAGGCCGATTATGTCGGCTTTTTCGTCAATCGCGGTTTGCAGTATTTTTTCGGCAGGTACCATTACGCCTAAGTCGATTACTTCGTAGTTATTACATTGCAGTACTACGCCTACAATGTTTTTACCTATGTCGTGCACGTCGCCTTTTACGGTGGCCATAACCACTTTACCGTTAGTGGCACCTTCTTCTTTTTCAGCTTCTATGTATGGGTCTAGGTAGGCCACTGCGCGTTTCATTACACGGGCCGATTTAACAACTTGCGGTAAAAACATTTTACCTGCGCCAAATAAATCCCCTACCACGTTCATGCCATCCATTAATGGCCCTTCAATTACGTGAATAGGTTTATCGGCAGCTGCGCGGCATTCTTCGGTATCTTCATCTATAAATGTGGTAATGCCTTTAACAAGGGCGTGCTCTAGGCGTTTTTCAACAGGCCATGTGCGCCATTCTAAATCTTCTACGCGTTCGGCTTGTGCCATACCCGAAAACTTAGGGGCTATTTCTACAAGGCGCTCACCTGCACCGGGGTCGGTGTTAAGGATTACATCTTCTACGGCTTTACGAAGTTCCTCGGGGATGTCGTCGTAAACCGCAAGTTGCCCTGCGTTTACAATACCCATATCCATACCCGCTTTTATCGCATGGTATAAAAACACTGAGTGAATGGCTTCGCGTACGGGGTTATTACCTCTAAACGAAAACGAGACATTAGACACCCCGCCCGACACTTTACAGTGCGGTAAGTTTTGCTTAATGCGGCGTGTGCCTTCAATAAATTCTACGGCGTAGTTGTCGTGCTCTTCTATACCGGTGGCTACGGCAAATATATTGGGGTCGAATATTATATCTTCCGGCGGAAAACCAATCTCTTCGACTAATATTTTGTAGCTGCGCTCACAGATTTCGTATTTGCGGTCTGCGGTGTCGGCTTGGCCGTCGGTATCAAACGCCATTACAACAGCGGCAGCGCCGAAACGTTTAATAATTTTAGCTTGGCGTTTAAACGGCTCCTCCCCTTCTTTAAGCGATATTGAATTAACAATAGCCTTGCCTTGAATACATTTAAGGCCTGCTTCTATTACTTCCCATTTAGAGGAGTCAACCATAATGGGCACTTTAGAAATATCAGGCTCTGAGGCAATTAAGTTTAAAAACTTAACCATTGCCGCTTTTGAGTCCAACATGGCTTCGTCCATGTTTATATCAATAACTTGGGCGCCGTTTTCTACTTGCTCGCGGGCAACATTCAGGGCGGTCTCGTAATCTTCTTCCATGATTAAGCGTTTAAACATGGCAGAGCCGGTTACGTTGGTACGCTCGCCAACATTGGTAAATACTGCAATTTGCTGGGTCATGTTGGCTCCTAGTTTAAGTTACAGGCTTCAAGGCCTGATAAACGCATGCGAACATCAAGCTCTGGCAACGCGCGAGGTTTAACGCCTTCAAGCCCATTGGCAAACGCACGAATATGCGCAGGCGTGGTGCCGCAGCAACCACCAACAATATTTATGAAGCCCGATTTGCCCCAGTCTATAATCTCTTTCGCCATGTCCTCTGCTTCTAGGTCGTACTCACCAAACTCATTCGGTAAACCTGCATTTGGGTGTACTGAGGTAAATGTTTCGCATACGCGCGAAAGTTCCTCTACGTATTGGCGAAGTAAATCTGGCCCTAGAGCGCAGTTAAGGCCTATAGAAAGCGGCTTAATATGGCGAATAGAGTTATAAAATGCTTCGGTGGTTTGCCCCGAAAGCGTACGCCCAGAGGCATCGGTAATTGTGCCTGAGATCATTACAGGTAATGTGCGCCCTGCTTGCTCAAACGCTTCTTCTACTGCGAATGAGGCCGCTTTTGCATTTAGCGTGTCGAAAATGGTTTCGATAAGTATTAAATCGGCGCCGCCTTCCATTAATGCAAGGGTAGACTCAACATACGCAGTAACCAGCTTATCAAAGGTAATATTACGATAGCCTGGGTCGTTTACATCTGGCGAAATTGAGCAGGTTTTAGAGGTTGGCCCTAACACACCGGCTACGTAGCGTGGTTTTTCTGGGTTTTTAGCGGTGAACTCGTCACATATTGCGCGTGCGAGTTTTGCCGACTCTAGGTTTACTTCACGGCTTATGCTTGCCATGTCGTAATCTTCCATCGAAATGGTGGTTGAGTTAAAGGTATTGGTTTCAATAATGTCTGCACCGGCGGCTAAAAAGCTGCGGTGTATATCGGCAATTAACTCAGGTTTTGTAAGGCTTAATAAATCGTTATTGCCTTTAATTAGTACGTGCCAGTCTTTAAAGCGCTCGCCTCGGTAGTCTTCTTCTTCAAGCTTGTGAGTTTGGATCATGGTGCCCATGGCGCCATCTAAAATTAAAATACGCTCTTTTAATGCAGCGCTTAATTCGCTGTGTTTATTATTGTTTTGCACGTTATTCGGCATAGTTGTTAGTCCTCACATCTTGGCTAACTAAATTAATATCATAAGGGGTCGTTTGGTACACGTAGTAATTTAACCAGTTCGAAAACAGCAAAAAGGCATGGCTTTGCCACGTTTTTGACGGCTTTTTGCTTGCGTCGTTATCTGGAAAATAGTTTTCGGGTTTTGGCGCATCAGGGCTTTTTTGTAAGTCTCGCTCGTACTCTGCTTTTAGTGTGTCGGCATCGTATTCTGGGTGGCCGGTTATAAACACTTGGCTGCCCGACTTATTTTTCATTAAGTAAGCGCCTACTTTTTCTGAGCCAGCCAGCACGACTATATCGTCGCAGGCATTTATTTTATTTATATCTATGTGGCCATAACGTGAGTGCGGCACTAAAAAGGTGTCGTCAAAGCCACGAGTAAGTGCCCCGTGATCAAAGTAACACTGGTGAGTAAACACACCACAAAGTTTATCTTCTTTTAAATCGCGTTTTAAATTGTAACGGTGATACAGCGCCGCATGCGCCGCCCAGCACGAAAACAGCGTAGAGGTAACGTGCTGCTCTGCCCAATCAATAATCACTTTTAGCTCATCCCAGTACGCAACATCGTCGTATTCAAGGTGTGCGAGTGGCGCGCCGGTAACAATTAGCGCATCGTAGTTATTGTCTTTCACTTCTGAAAAATAACGGTAAAAGGTATCTAGGTGCTCTTCTGAGTTGCTACTGCTGCGGTGCGTATCTAGGCGCAATAACTCTACATTTACTTGCAAAGGAGAATTGGCAAGCAAACGAATAAACTGCACTTCGGTTTCTACTTTATTAGGCATTAAATTTAAAATAGCCAAACGCATAGGACGAATTTCTTGCGTTTTTGCGCGACTTTTTGGCATTACAAACACGTTTTCTTCACGTAAACGGGCAATAGCCGGTAGCTCGTCTTTCACTGTAATTGGCATATTTTTTACTCCTACTCATAAAAACCGAGAATTTATACGCTCTCATTATGAACAGTATGCTAAAAATATCAACCTCTAGATGTATAGATGTCTAAATGAAATTTATTCATGATTTTATACTTTATCAACCTGCAGCCATTAGCGCTTTAAAACCCGCCATTCGTTGACTGTTTCACCCGTGAGCCACTACAATACAACATTGAAATTTTTATTATTATTTGAAGGCTTTCCTCCATGGTTTTACCTGATAAGTTTATATTCTCGATGAGTCGAGTATCTAAAGTTGTGCCACCTAAGCGCACAATTTTAAAAGATATTTCGTTGCACTTTTTCCCTGGCGCTAAAATTGGTGTGCTAGGTTTAAATGGTGCTGGTAAATCTACATTACTTCGCATTATGGCCGGTGTTGATCAAGACTTTGAAGGTGAAGCTCGCCCTCAACCTGGTACTAAAATTGGTTACTTACCGCAAGAGCCAGTACTGGATGAAAGCAAAACAGTACGCGAAATAGTTGAAGAAGCTGTTGGCGAAGTAAAACATGCCCTTAATCGCCTTGACGAAGTGTACAACGAGTACGCAATGGAAGACGCTGACTTTGACGCCCTAGCAAAAGAGCAAGGCGAGCTTGAAGCAATCATTCAAGCGCACGATGGTCACAACATCGATAACGTTTTAGAACGCGCTGCTGATGCACTTCGTTTACCTGAGTGGGATGCTAAAATTGAGCACCTTTCAGGTGGTGAGCGCCGCCGTGTTGCTATTTGTCGTTTATTACTCGAAAAGCCAGATATGCTTATTCTCGATGAGCCTACTAACCACTTAGATGCTGAGTCGGTTGCTTGGCTTGAGCGCTTCTTACATGATTACGAAGGCACTGTTGTGGCGGTAACGCATGACCGTTACTTCCTTGATAATGTAGCTGGCTGGATACTAGAGCTTGACCGTGGTGAAGGTATTCCGTGGGAAGGTAACTACTCTTCTTGGCTTGAGCAAAAAGATGCGCGCTTACAACAAGAGCAAAAATCTGAAAAAGCACGTCAAAAATCAATTGCTCAAGAACTTGAGTGGGTACGTTCAAACCCTAAAGGTCGCCAAGCTAAGTCTAAAGCGCGTATGGCGCAGTTTAGTGAGCTACAGCAGTCTGATTACCAAAAGCGTAACGAAACTAACGAGCTATTTATTCCACCTGGCCCGCGTTTAGGCGACCAAGTACTTGAAGTTAATAACTTACGTAAGAGTTTTGGCGACCGCGTTTTAATCGACGATTTAAGCTTTAGTATGCCAAAAGGCGCGATTGTGGGCATTATTGGTGCCAATGGCGCGGGTAAATCAACCCTATTTAAAATGCTAAGCGGCGAAGAGCAACCAGATAGCGGCAGCATTAGCGTAGGTGAAACTGTAGAGCTTGCAACGGTTGATCAGTTCCGTGGCAACATGGACGAAAGCAAAACTGTATTCCAAGAAATATCTGACGGACAAGACGTACTAAAAATTGGTAACTTTGAGTTCCCAAGCCGTGCATACGTTAGCCGCTTTAACTTTAAAGGTAACGATCAGCAAAAGTTTGTAAAAGACTTATCAGGTGGTGAGCGCAACCGTTTACACCTTGCTAAGCTTTTAAAAGCGGGTGGTAACGTAGTACTACTGGATGAGCCAACCAATGACCTTGATGTTGAAACACTTCGCGCCCTTGAGAACGCTATTTTAGAGTTCCCAGGCTGTGTAATGTGTATATCGCATGACCGTTGGTTCCTCGACCGTATTGCAACACACATTTTAGATTACCGCGACGAAGGCCAAATTAACTTCTTTGATGGTAACTACACTGAATACGAAGAGTGGCTTAAAAAGACCTTAGGCGCAGAAGCTGCACAACCTAAGCGTATTAAGTATAAAAAAATTGGTTAATTGTTAACTGATATAACAAACCCTGCATTTATGCGGGGTTTTTTTATGCCATTTTTTATCGCTATGGGCTATTTCCCGCTATGCTTGATTTAAATATTACAATAAAGGCAACTCGTTTTATGGAAAATCGACGTCAGTTCTCGCGTATTCTTTTTTCAACCGCGGCCCAATTAGAATTTGCAGGAGAGAGCTACCCATGCAAATTACTCGATGTATCTTTACATGGCGCACTCATTACTAAATGCGCGGCGTTTAGTGGCACAAAAAATAGCGAAGCCACCTTGCGCTTTACCTTGCCACAAAGCGATATAGAAATAAAAATGGAGGTGTTTATTTGCCACATAGAAGATAAACACATCGGCCTTAATTGCCACCATATAGATATAAACAGCATTACCTATTTAAAACGGTTAGTTGAACTTAATTTAGCCGATGAACAATTACTTCATCGCGAGCTTGCCTCATTGATTGAATAGCGGCAATAGACTCCCTTAGCTAAGTTTATTACCATAGCGCAAACTTTATTATTGATACGGTTATGCGCCTAAACCCTCACTTACCTTTGGTCTATCACAGTAATTATTCGTTTAGCTTTGACCCTAAGCACCGATTTGTAATGAGTAAATTTGCTCATTTATATGAGCAGGTTAAAGGTTTAGGCATTGCAGGTAATAATTTAGTAGAGCCTATTTTGGGCTCCCCTGAACCACTTGAACTGGTACACTGCGAAAACTACATTCACGATTTATGGCATAACCGTCTAGACGAAAAAGCCATGCGCCGCATTGGCTTACCTTGGTCGCAACCGCTAATGGACCGCACATTCACCGCCCCACAAGGCACGTTACAAACTGCACGCTTAGCATTAAAGCATGGCTTAGCCTGTCATTTAGCAGGTGGTACGCACCATGCACACACTGATTTTGGCTCAGGTTTTTGTATGGTGAACGACTTAGCCTTTACCGCGCAAACATTAATACAAAGCGGTGAAGTGACCAACGTGCTCATTTTTGATTTAGACGTACACCAAGGCGATGGCACAGCTGCAATGCTTGCGCATCAACCGTATGCGTATACATGCTCTATACACTGCGAAAAAAACTTCCCGTTTAGAAAATCCCCCAGCGATTTAGACATAGGCCTTGCTAACAATATGCAAGACGCAGAATACTTAGGCGTTGTGGATGATACGCTGCAGTTTTTACTAAAAGAACTCAACCCCGATTTAGTCTTATACGATGCCGGTGTAGATATTTGGCAAGACGATGGCTTAGGCAAACTAGATATAAGCTGGGACGGCATTAAACAGCGTGACCATTTAGTGTTTAAGCGCTGCCTTGAACATAACACCGCTATTGCCAGTGTTATTGGTGGCGGCTACGACAGAGACCATACGCGTTTAGCGCAGCGCCATGCAATAGTAATTGAGCAGGCTGCGGGTTTTTAAAAGAAGTATTAACCTGTGCGCTTTATACTTTTAACTGGCTTGGGGTTAGCCCTGTCCAACGTTTAAATGCCCGCCTAAAGTTAGGAATATCGTAAAATGCCAAACGCTCAGCAACATGCTCATTGCACTTAGCGCGCAAGGTAAGTAAATAAATGGCTTTATGTTTATTTTGCTCATCAACTAAGCTCGAAAAGCGCATATTATGGCATTTTAGTTTTCGTTTAAACGTGGCTGGGCTCATGGCAAAATACTGGGCGGTTTGCTCTAAACTTGCCTCGTTATAAGTGTGTAAATAGCGCCAAACAGCCTCTATAAAGGTGTATTTTTCGTGTGATTTTACAGCCAATTGAGCGCGTGCTTGCATAAAGCGTAATTCGCTGGCGTACGGGTTAGCTTGGCGAAGTAATGTTTTGCTAATTACCCAACGAGTTGTTGGCTGCTCAAAACGCAGCTTTAAACCTAAATGTTGCTCGTACTGATGAATATGACGCGGTCGCTTAAAGCTAAAGTCGAACTCACATTGCGGATAGTGCGGGCTTAAACGCTTTAATAAACTATAAAACGCAGCACTGTAAATTTCTAAAATGTAGTTATGTAGATCGTCATCAAGCCCTGTAGCAGCATTTAAAAACATATAAAATTGCTGATTACTTACATAGTGCTGACTAAAAAACAAAGGGCAAAGCTGTAAATGCGCTCGCTGTATTTGTAACAGTGCCGCTCCTAGTTTAGCGCTGTACAATACACTTTGTGCTGCGCTACTTGAATCGTTAACTAATTGACTCCCTAGTAAAAAACCGCTGTCGGGGGTGTTCATTAGGCGTTTAAATTGACTTAGTAATTTAACTTGCTGCTCTAAACTAAAGCAATGCTCAACGCTGAGTAAATCTTGCTCAAAAATCCCGGTGCCGCGTAACAACTTATGTAGGGCAACCCCCCTACTTTGCGCAAGCTCTACAACGGCAGTTATAAGCCCCTGTGCAGTTAAATACTTGTCACTTAAGCTAACATAACTGTTCACTGCTGGTGGCTCTTTGTTGTTTTTGTAGTTGTAGGCCGCTGCGCAATTGTTGCATTAGCATGTGAGCTGTATCACTTTTTTGCGCTTGTATGATGTGGGTAGTCACGCACTGAAACTTAGCAAGCCCAGAGCCTTCTACTTTAAAAGCACAATGTTTTAATGCGGCTGTTATTTGCCTAAGAAGCTCTTGGCCTTGCTGCTTTGATGTGGCTGGCATTAGTACCATAAAACAGTCTCCCGCATAACGACATACCACATCGCTTAACCGACAGTTCATTAGTATAAGCTCGCTTATTTCGCGTAGCAGTCGATCCCCTTCGCTAAAACCAAACTCATTATTAAAACTAGCGAAGTCGCGTATATCAATAGCGGCTAATAAAACTGGCTGCGGCGCCTTAAGCTGCGTGTTTAAAACGCTTTGTAAGTATTCGGCTGTATAAACGCCGGTAACGGGGCATACTTTGTCGTGCTCACGTAAATGAGCTTCACGGCGCCTTAGCTGTTTATTTAAAACATATTGTTCTTGGTGCCAATGGTATAAACCTAAACTGGTTAGCAGCATCCCAACGGGGGCTGGCAGTGACTCTATCCAGCTTAGCCACTGCTGCGCAGGTTGCATTAACCATTCATCGAGCAAATCGAGCGTGGCCGAGAACATAAATAAACCAAGCCCAAGCACCAAATAACGAGTAACTTTGCCCGGCGGGCGCGAAATAAGTAAGGCAACAATCCAAGTTAGGGTCATAATCACTATGCCGCCCTCACCAATAATATCGAGCCATTGTATGTGTTGCAGCTCTTTGAGTTCCCCTAAATAGGCACATAAAAATATGGCTAATAACGCCATAGCTATAATACTGTTTGTTAAAAGCCGATGGCTAATAAAGGGATTAAATCGCATAGTTTGTCTTATTTAAATTGCGTATCTATTTATGCTACCCGAAGTGCATTTTTTGTAGCAGGGTCATATTAGCTCAATGATGTGACAGCTAAATGATATGCACTTACTTATAAGCTGCACATGGCCCATTAACGCTATATTGCTTGGGAGTGCGATTAGCTCACACGCCTAGGTAAAACGTTTAAAACCTTAATAACCTGCTGATCTAAATAGGGTGTTGTCACATTTGCGTCATTTAATTTAATTAGTTTGCTTTCAAACCAAGCAGCAACAGGAGCAAATTACATGGCACACTTTAAACTTAAAGCACTGGTAACAGCGCTATCACTTTGCAATTTAGCAGTACATGCAGCACAAGAAGAACACACAACTGATGTAAAAGTATCTGAAGAGTTAGTAGTTTATGGCGAAATAGGCTATCGCAACCGCTCACAAGAACTTGCGCCAACACTTGAGTATTCACAAGAGTACTTTCAGCGTTTTGAACCACTCACCGCAGGTGATGCACTAAAGCGTGTACCGAGTGTGACGTTTTTATCAGATGTGCTTGAATCTGACGGCGCACGTATGCGCGGTTTGAGCCCTGCTTACACAAAAGTACTGATCAATGGCGAAGAAGTTCCAGGCGCTGGCGCTGATCGCTCATTTTTTGTTGACCGTATTCCAGCAGAATTAATCGAGCGTGTAGAAATAATTCGTTCATCAAGTGCCAACCGCTCTGCCGATGCAATTGCGGGCACCCTTAACATTGTACTTCGCGATGGCTACAGCTTAGATGGCGGTTACATTCGCGCAGGAGGCTTACGCTATGATGATGGTGAACTAAAAGAAAGCTTTGCGGGCGTTTACGGTACTGAGTTTGCAGGTGGACGTTTACTACTAGGGGCTAATTTTCAAGGTCGTTATAACCCAAAACAAAAATCAAGCATACGTTATGGTGATAGCCCTGAAAATAACCCTAATTATGCAACTGATGATTTTGATAACCGTGAAGATCAATCTGATACTCGTGATGGCGATGACACATCATTAAATGCCAGCTTTGAAAAGGTATTTGATAACGGTGGCAAGTTTGATATTAGCGCCATGTGGGTTGATACAGACCGTACCGAAGACGAGCGCTCTTTTGAATATGATGATGCATCTGCAACCTCAGGCTCTATTGTTGAAGGCGGTAATTTACTCTCGGATAACGCAAACGTTTCCTACATTGATCAAACCAACTACAACATAAATTCTGGCTATGAATTATCACTACTCGGCGGTACCAGCAAGTTTAAAGTAGGCTATGCCAGCTTTGAAGAGTCAGTTTACGAGCAAGAAGTTGAACTTGATACATCTGAGCTCCCAATGGTTTTTGAGGAAGCAGAAGAAACTGTTGAGATTGACGATAAAGAATGGTCATTACAATGGCAACATAGCTTACTGCTAGGTGACTCAAAAGAAGTTCAGTTTGGTGCTTTTGTTCAAGGAAAAGAGCGCGACACAGCAATTTTTGAATCTGAAGATGAAAGTGAGCAAACACTTACTGGCTGGGATCAATTTAGCCAGACGCCAATGTCGTTAGCGCAATTTAACAATGAATTTGAAGCAGTAGACGGAGGCGTTAATACGCTTGAAGAAGACCGTTTTGACTTATTTGCATTAATCAAACACGAAGCCGATGTGTTCTCATGGGAGATGGGTGTGCGCTGGGAGTCAACTGACTCAAACATTACCGATACCAATGAAGGCGTTACTGCAAAAAATGACTATGACTTTTTCTTACCGTCGGCTCACTTTCGTTACAGTGTAAGTGATAACGGTCGAGTAAGCGCCTCTATTGCACGTAGCTTACGTCGCCCTGACTTTGACTACATGACACCCGCCCTACTTGAAGAAGAGCTCGCTGATAATGACTTTTTAGGTAACCCAAACCTTAAGCCAGAATCTTCTTGGGGTATCGATTTAGGTTACGAATACCGTTTAGGTAAAAGTGGCGTTGTCGGTGTAAACGTATTTTACCGTGACGTTAGCGATTTAATTGAAATTGCCAGCACAGGTGTTGAAGGCTCAGAAGGCGAAGGTACATTTGTACTGCAACCACAAAATACTGGCGATGGCACAGTACAAGGTATTGAGTTTGATTTATCAACGCCACTGAGCGCAATCAACATGCCAAATACTGGTATTTTCTTAAACTACTCTTGGCTTGACAGTGAAGTTGAAGACAGCTTTGGTAAACGTAAGTTTAATGACCAATCAGATTATGTTTATAACATTGGCTTTATCCAAGATTTACCAATACTGCGTGCATCATTTGGTGCAACTTACCGTAACCAAGGTGATGCATACGGACGCTTTGTAGGTGAAGAAGTTACCACCTCTTACGGTGCTGATTTAGAGCTTTTCGTTGAAAAGCGCTGGGATGACGTAACCCTTCGCCTAGTGGGTTCAAACCTACTTGATGCCAGTAAAGATGAAGTTTTTAACAAATTTGACTCACTTGATGATCAAAACAGCCGTGACTTTGATGAATATGAGCTTGAGTCTGAAGAAGCAGGTCCTGTGGTTCAACTAATGTTGCGCTACGCATTTTAATCACGGGTATTGTCATTTTAAGTACGTATTGGCAAGCCATTACGTGCTTTTTTGGAGTTAGAACATGTTTAAATTGTCTTTCATAATGGCCGCCCTACTGAGCTCATCAGCGCTCAGTGCAGTCGAGCCTGTTATTTATAAAGATGAGCTTTATCAACAGCAAAAAATAGCTAAGTTAAATACGCTACCTGATAGCCTTAACTTTATGGTAATTGGCGACTGGGGACATAACGGCCACTTTTATCAAAAAGAAGTCGCACACCAATTAGAAATTGCCATGTACCAAACCGATGCTGATTTTATCGTCTCGACTGGCGATAACTTTTACCCAAATGGTGTGGCAAGCGTTAACGATCCGCTTTGGCAATCAGCCTTTGAGAACATATATCATGGCCCGCATACTTTTGAAGACTGGTATGTTGTGTTAGGTAATCACGATTACTTGGGTAATGCTCAAGCACAAATTGACTACACAGAAAAAAGCCAGCGTTGGCAGTTACCTGCAAGGTACTACAGTAAAACATTTGCGCTTGAAAACAACGAGCAAGTGTTAATGGTTTTTTTAGATACCAACCCGATTCAGCCGCAATACAAAGGTCGTGATAAATACCGTTCTACCCAAGGGCAAGGCTATAAAACCCAGCTTACTTGGCTTGAAACCCAACTTGCAGGCAGTAAAGCAAAGTGGAAAATTGTGGTAGGCCATCACCCACTTTACTCAAGTGGTAAACGCTTTGGCCGTAACCAAGGGCTTCGCGACATTTTAGAACCTATTTTGGAGCGTCATAACGTGCAAGCTTATATCGCTGGGCACGAGCACGACTTGCAATACAACCAACCAAAAAGTAGCAAAGTGGCTCACTTTGTCTCAGGTGGAGGCAGTGAAGCACGGTTTGTAAAACAACGTGAATTTACCCGCTACGCAGAAGCAACACCTGGTTTTTTAAGTATCTCTATCAATGGCGAAACACTCAGTGTAAGTGCGATTAATCACCTTGGTGAAGTACTTTTTAGCACTGAAAAGCACATAGATAAGTAAAGGATAAAATAATGAACTTTAAACTAAATACAATTTCAGCGGTGCTTGGCAGTGCACTTCTAATAACTGCAATAAGCGGTTGTACAAGTAATGACGATACGCAAAATAATAAAGCGATTGCAAAGCCATATATTAAAAAAACAGGTATTAAAACTAAATTATTCGGCCCACAACAAAACATGCAAGGCTCACAAGCCGCTGCACTTGGTATTAATCAATGGCTTATTGCCAGTGAAAGCCAAGGTTTATTAATTGCCGACAATGAGAAAAGCAGTGTACTGCTCGCCGATAACTTTGAGTCAATTTCACTAAGACAACTATCAGCGCAGCAATTTTTACTCGCAAGCATTGATAAAAGCCAAGACAATGTAGTCATCTTTGAGCTTGAAAAAAATGGTCAAACTTGGCAGCTAACTGAGCTTACACGTATCAGTCCACCACAAGCACAACCAGATGCTGTGTGTTTATTTAAAAACGATAATAATGCAACTGTATCAGCGTTTGTGCCGGATGTTCGAGGTTTGATCAGTGAAACCATTGTTTTTGACTTAGCGAGCAAGCAAGCAAAAAACATCGCTGTTCGTGAATTTTCAGCCGTTACTGAAGCCTCCGGTTGCGCAGTTAATGACGAAACAAAAACCTTGTATGTGGGCGAAGCTGAACTCGGCGTTTGGGCTATCAATGCTGATGCTGAATCCGATGCCAATAAACAGCCAGTGGCATTAGTTGAGCCTTACGGTGAATTAAACAGTGAAATCGGGGCATTATCAGTATCACAAGATGGTACTTTATGGCTTACTGCCACTGATGGCAATATGATCTATGCTTACCACGAAAATACTGAAAAACTAAGTCAGTGGTCACTTTCTGGCGATCACACTATTGAATCTGTTGCAGCGAGTTTGCTCAATAACAATCAAGCGCAGCTAGTTTTAATTGATGATGAAACAGGTGCCTACATTCAAGCAAATGTTAACTACACTGCGCAAACAGTTACTTCACAAAACAAAGTCGCTATGACTCACATTTATGCCAGCGCACAAACAAAGCCAGTTGCAGCATTTGGTGATGCAGCAGATGACCCAGCAATTTGGATAAACGAACACGACGCTAAAAGCAGCTTAATTTTAGGCACAGATAAACGCCGCGGCTTGATGGTTTATGATCTTGCTGGCAACAAAGTACAATCGCTTAATGTTGGGCGTTTAAATAATGTTGATGTACGCCAGCATCAGGCTATAAACAACGAAACCCAGACTTGGATCACAGCCAGCAACCGCACGCTTAACAGTATTAGCGTGTTTACTGTCGATAGCCAGAACAAAGTAAACCATGTAACAGAAGTAGCGACTAACCTGACTGAGATTTACGGTATGTGTATGTATTCGTCGGAATCTGGTCAATACGTATTTGTTAATGATAAATCAGGTTTGTTCCAGCAATATAAACTCACCGGTGAGCAAGGTAACTTAAGCGGTGAACTGGTTAGAGAGTTTACCCTGCCAAGCCAGCCTGAAGGCTGTAGTGCTGATGATAAGCGCGGCCAATTATTTGCAGGTGAAGAAGATGCAGGCATTTGGTATATCGGTGCAGAGCCAACTTCTGGCAACAAAGCGGTCATGCTACAAGGTATAAATGAGCAACTTGTTGCTGATGTTGAAGGCATGGAAATCTATCATGCTGATGATGCTCGTTATTTAGTAGTATCAAGCCAAGGCGATAATAGCTATGTACTTTATAAAATATCAGATAATACACAGCCTAGCCTAAGCTTTGCAGGTAAATTTAATGTGATTGCTAATCTAGATAAAGGCATTGACGGCGCAGGTGAAACGGACGGCTTAACCGTTACAGCAAAAGCTTTACCAGGCTATCCTGAAGGCATGCTTATAGTGCAAGACGGCTACAACCGTATGCCACTTCAACCACAAAATTTTAAAATTATTGACTGGCGTGAAGTTAAAAAAGCGATTAAGTAAAAACCTACCATATTTAAACGCAATAAGGCTCTTACGAGCCTTTTTACTATGTGTATTTAAAATAAACCTAGTAAATTTAGAGTTATTAAAGCTATATATTACACTTTAAGCTCATAAATTAATTGAGATTATTATGCGTTTACTTCTTACTTTGTTGATCATTACTATAAGCGGATACGCTTTTGCTGAGGAAGAGGCAGCTGAATTGCCCCCGCTCAACCCCAAATACAAGGCTGAGCATGCAATAGCACTGGTGAATAAAGGTTCAGGAATTTATGCGTTTAACTTACCCAGCTATAAATTACCGCACGATGTACAAGTGGTGTATAGGATTAAAAACCCCGATGTGGCTTTTTTAGATGTTGTGCGCAACGCTGAGCTTATAACACTAAAGCCCAAACCATTTAATATTCAACGCTTAATGCGCGGTGAAGAAATAACCATTACCGCAGATGTGTACAAAGGCAATTACAAAAAAGCAGGCAGCCTAATTTACACAAACAGAACAATAGAAATGAGTAAGCAGCTATATGCTCGCCAATTAAAAGATTTAGCTAAAGCTAGCCAGTGGCAAGAATACGACATGATAGACCTAGGTAGCACAGAGCGAATTTACATACATAAAATTAGCCAAGCACCTAGTTTCAGCCACCTAATTTTTGTAGATTTGGTAAATGCCTGTATGCAAAAGTTTAGAACCTCAACCCTCCTTCCTAGCCAGAATGAGTTAACGTATAAATTTATAAACTGCGGCACCCTAAAACCTTTGTTTTACGAAGCAGAAAGTTTAAAAAAATAGTTTCAAACATGAAAAAAGGCCCTTTCGAGCCTTTGGATTAACTTTGGAAATATAAAGTTTTAAAAAATTATATCAGTGTAAGCAGTTGTGGCGCTGCGCTGTGGTAGTCAACGGCCATAGCTATACTGAGTGCTGTAATATTTATAATAGAAAAAGCAAACACTTGGCGTGCCCAGCTCGTTAAATTAATATTACGGCGATAGCCACGCAGTGCCATAAGTAACCACCAAAAACTGGTAATACACGCCACAGCCATAAAGGCGGCGCCAGTGTAGCCACTTATTGGTAATAGCATGACGACTAAAGCGTACACAGCAATATAAAGTACAATATGGCGCTTCGCTTTATCAATACCTTGCGCTACGGGTAATACGGGAATACCTGCGGCTTGGTAATCTTTAAAGCGAAAAATAGCAATGGCATATGAATGCGGCATTTGCCACAGACTAAACATTACTAATAGTATTAATGCACCTATATCGAACTGCCCGGTTACAGCGCAGTAACCTACAACAGGAGGCACTGCGCCAGAAAGGCTACCTACAAACGTGCCATAAACAGAATTGCGCTTCATGTAAAGGCTATAAACCCCAACATAAATGACATAGCCAAACGCTGCAAAAAATACCGCGGCTTGTGTGGTGTAAGCAATGAGTAAACCAAAACCTACAACCCCCAATAAAACCCCGTGACTCAGTGCAGCAAAGGCCGACATTTCGCCTGTTACTGTAACCCGCGTACGAGTACGTGCCATGGCTACATCTATGTCTCTATCAATTACATTGTTGATAGCACAGCCCGATGCAACCACAAGTGACAAGCCAATAAGCGTAACAACCATTAGCCATGGGTCTATATCCCCGCGCGAGGCAAGTAAAAAACCGCCTGCAACGCTGATAAGGTTGCCCATAATAATGCCTGGCTTAGTCACTGATAAATAACGACGAAACATCTTCAACTCCTAGTACATCATCATTGCGTTAGATTCGTAAATTATCCAAACCGATAACCCAACAACCATGACGATAATTAGGGCGCTGAATAAAAATGAGAAGGTACTTGCACGGCCATCTTCTGTCGTAAAATTAAGGTGTAAAAAGTATTTTAAGTGCACCCAAATTTGTACAATAGCTAAAGTAACAATGCTCCAAAGCGTAGTTACTTTTGAAAAGTCGCCTTCCATTACCATGTAAAACGGTATGGCGGTTAAAATTATTGATAGCACAAAGCCTATTAAGTACGTTTTAACACTGCCATGAGACTCATCATGGTGCTCGTTTTGCATTTGCTTTAACGCGTGCGCTTCGCTGTGGCTCATTACATTGCTCCCATTAAATAAACAACGGTAAATACACAAATCCAAACAATGTCTAAGAAGTGCCAAAATAGGCTTAGGCAGCTTATGCGTGTCACTGTTTGTTTACCTAAGCCGCGTTTAGCCACTTCTATCATCATAATACTCATCCAAATTAGACCCGCAGTTACGTGCAAACCATGTAAGCCTACTAACGAGAAGAATGAGGTTAAAAAGGCACTTTGTTGTGGGCCATTACCATGCACAATTAGGTGATGAAATTCGTAAATTTCCATGCCTATAAACACAGCACCTAAACAAAAGGTAATAAACAACCAGGTGAGTGTTAGTGCCTTTTTTTGCCCTTGTGCGGCAATCATGGCAAAGCCAAAAGTAATACTACTAATGAGTAGCGCAGCGGTTTCTACTGCAACGAAGTCGAGTTCAAAAATGTCTTTACCTGATACACCACCGGCTGTGTTCATAAACAGCACGGCGTAAGTGGCAAAAAACGAGGCAAATAATAGACAATCGGTCATTAGGTATAACCAAAAGCCAAAGATTGTATCGCCAGAGGTATCGTGATGCTCATGTGCATGATCATCGTGCGAAACTGAGTCTAAATGGGCAGTTTCTACATTCGCAGATAGTGTACTCACGCGCTTAGCTCCTTATTTCCACTAGAATTATACGCAGCTTCAATACGTGCAATTTCATCAGGTTGTATATAGTAATCAACATCGCTGGTGTAACAACGCTTGATAAATAAGGCAATTGCGCCAACAAAACCAACGGCAGCTAACCACCAGATATGCCAGATCATGGCAAAGCTAAATACAGTTAAGCTTGCTGCAATTAACACCCCAGATGCTGTGTTTTTAGGCATATGAATTGGGCTGTAGCTTGCTTTTGTTTGATACGCTTGGCCTTTTTCTTTCGCTTCGGTCCAGGCATCAATGTCATCAACGTGAGGAATAGTGGCAAAGTTATACACTTGTGGAGGTGAGCTAGTTGCCCACTCTAGTGTATGACCGTTCCACGGGTCGCCGGTTGTATCGTCAAGTGCTTCGCGGTCTCTAAAGCTAACAAAGAGCTGCACGACTTGGAAAATAATACCAAACATAATAATGACAGCACCGCCTGCTGCAATGTATAACCACATGTTCCAATCTGGGTTATTAGTGTGGTTTAAGCGACGTGTCATACCTAAAAAACCAAGTACATACAACGGCATAAACGCCACGAAGAAACCAACTATCCAACACCAGAAAGACGCTTTACCCCATTTTTCGCTAAGCTTAAAGCCCATTGCTTTAGGGAACCAAAATACAAAACCTGCAAGGTAGCCAAATACAGCGCCACCAATGATTGTGTTATGGAAATGCGCAATTAAGAATAAACTGTTATGCAACACGTAATCGGCACCCGGAATAGCCAGTAGTACGCCGGTCATACCGCCTACTGTAAAGGTAACCATAAAGCCTAATGTCCAAAGTACAGGAACGCTAATACGTAAACGGCCGCGGTAAATGGTAAACAACCAGTTGAATAGCTTAACGCCAGTTGGGACGGCAATAACCATGGTCATTACCCCAAAGAACGCATTAACGTTGGCGCTCGACCCCATGGTGAAAAAGTGGTGTAGCCAAACAATAAAACCTAAAATAGAGATTGCACCGCTGGCATACACCATCGATTTGTAACCAAATAAACGTTTACCGGCAAAGGTTGAGATAATTTCAGAAAAAATACCAAAAGCAGGCAGTACTAAAATATAAACCTCAGGGTGACCCCACGCCCAAAACAGGTTGATGTACATCATGGCGTTGCCGCCCGCTGCATTGGTAAAAAAGTGAAAATCAAGGTAACGGTCAAGCGTTAGCATGCCCAGCACAGCAGTTAAAATAGGGAAAGATGCTGCAATTAAAATATTTGCCCATGTACATGCCCATGTAAAAATTGGCATTTTCATTAGGGTCATACCTGGGGCACGCATTTTAAACACAGTCGCTAAAAAGTTTACTGCAGTTAAAAGCGTACCGAGCCCGGATATTTGCAAGGCCCATATATAATAATCGACCCCCACCCCAGGGCTAAAGGTCAGCTCCGAAAGCGGCGGATACGCCACCCAACCTGTTTTTGCAAACTCACCAAATACAAGCGACAAGTTAATTAAAATGGCTCCGCTGGCAGTAAACCAAAAACTTAGGTTATTTAAAAATGGAAAAGCGACATCGCGTGCGCCAATTTGTAGTGGCAATACAATGTTCATTAGGCCAATCATAAATGGCATAGCCATAAATATGATCATGATAACGCCGTGCGCTGTAAATATTTGGTCGTAATGCTCAGGAGGCAAATAACCAGGTGCACCGCTGGTAGCAAGTGCTAACTGCGCACGCATCATAATGGCATCAGAAAAACCACGAAACAGCATTATTAATGCTAAAAAGATGTACATTACGCCTAAGCGTTTATGATCAACAGAGGTGATCCAGTCGTGCCAAAGCACGCCCCACTTTTTATATTTAGTAATAAGCCCGGCAATAATAAGCCCGGCAATCGCTATCACCGTCATGGTAACCATTATAATTGGCTCATGAAACGGAATTGCGTCGAGTGAAAGTTTACCTAAAAACGACATTATTATTCCTCGCCCTGGCTGTGAGATGAAGGCATTGCGTGTTCATTCATTTCATGGTGCTTTTTGCTCATTTGCCCATGTTCGCTCATTGCTTGATGTTTTTTGTTCATATCGCCATGTGCCTGCATATACTTCATCACAATGGTATGAAATAGGCCGTCGTCGACCTTGCCATAATAGGCAACAGGATTGTTTTCACTGGCTTTTGCAAGCTCAACATAATTGGCATGAGTGAGGTTATTAGCATTGGCTTTAACGCTTGTTACCCACGTGTCAAAATCAGCTTGTGTTGGGGTGGCAATGGCATTGAACTTCATACCTGTAAAACCTGCGCCACTGTAATTAGCAGAAAAGCCTTTAAATGTGCCCGGCTCGTTTGCGATTAAATGAAGCTTGGTTTCCATGCCTGCCATAGAATAAATTTGACTACCTAGCTGAGGAATAAAAAACGAGTTCATTGTGCTTTCTGAAGTGATTTTGTATTCCACCGGCACATTTGCCGGAAATACCAATTCATTTACCGTTGCAATACCTTGCTCTGGGTAAATAAATAGCCACTTCCAGTTTAATGAAACCACCTCTACAGTGAGGTGCTCGCCTTTACCTTCAATAGGTTTATAGGGGTCTAAGTCTTGGGTAGACTGCCAGGTAATAACACCTAAAATAATAACGATAACAATAGGAACAGCCCAAACAACGGCTTCAATCTTATTTGAATGAGCCCATTTTGGTGCATAAATTTCATGATCTTGTGTGTCTCGGTATTTCCATGCGAAATACAAAGTCATCACAATAACGGGGATTACTACGAGCAGCATAAGGACAGTAGCAATGATGATTAAGTTCTTCTCATCAATACCTATTTGGCCTTTTGGATCGA
The DNA here is from genome assembly GCF_003952205.1 of Pseudoalteromonas sp. Xi13. Classification (NCBI taxonomy): domain Bacteria; kingdom Pseudomonadati; phylum Pseudomonadota; class Gammaproteobacteria; order Alteromonadales; family Pseudoalteromonadaceae; genus Pseudoalteromonas; species Pseudoalteromonas sp. Xi13. Next base: position 966,112 of record NZ_CP034439.1, on the reverse strand, counting down.
GTATCCCGCCTTTACAGCCTGACAACGCCAGCACCGTACTAGCTAAAGCAATATTACAAAGGTTACGAATTAACAAGGGAGTATCCTACAAACCTAGAGTTTTAATTTGCTGCTTTGAATAAAAATTAAGCAACGATTTTTCAATAAAAACCCAAGTTAACTAGAACTAAATTATAAAAATAAAGGGGACTGAACCCGCTGCAAGTGGATGCAAAAAATACCTAGCAACAAACCCAGCTTCTAAACGCATTTATATAACGTAATAAAAGTTAACTTGGGTGAGTGTTGGTTGGCTGACGTGTTTAAAACACGCGGCTACATTGCTAATGCAAACTTTAATTATTTACAGCAAGAAAAAATAATTAAAACCAGCAACAAGTGAAGCCTTACAGACAACCTGTAAAGCTAGGTGGAGCACGACAACCATGTGCAGCGGACACAGGTTGGTGTACTTTTGCCTCGCGAAAAGCGAAAGCGGCTTTACGAAGGATAATTCCAGCACGACGCGCCGGAAAAATATGGAACAATAACCAGCAAAGGCCAATGAGTAACTGACTAGATATGATCGGATGAGCTAAAAATTGCGTAATGTGCAGCAAAACAGGCTCAACAATAGAGCCATTGCTAAACAACGCTTCAAGCTGAAAGGCATCCTCTAATGCACCACTTAGCAGCATTACCGTATTAAACACTAATAATGTTATAGCGACACACACGCCCTTGCCCGCTTTATTCAAGCGCTCACACGTGTGCGGTTTGCTAGAAGCAAAAGCCGTATTTGTATGATGCAAAGAAAGTGTGTTCAAAGACATTAACCTACTAAATGACTAATAACAAAATTAGAGTAATAAAGCGCGCAATGGAAAAATTAAAAAACATTGCTGCTGTAAGCCCTAAAACGAGGTGCTAAATACAATCAAACCGGCTAGCACACATTTACCTAGTGAGAATTGATCCGTATCAAACAAACTTTCAAAACTTACTGAAAGTTCGATGCTGAGTATAACAAAGACAGTTTTCGGTTCAACAAAAAATATAAAGTTTTGCGTTAAGCTTTCGCAGCTATTTTGTTAATAAAAAATAACATAATAAAAATAAAGACTTAGTTTATAAATATTTTATATTTAGGAAGCGTGAGGAGTAGAGATAAGGGGGATTAATGAAGTTAATAATAAAGCCGCACAAACAAAAACAGCCCAAATTCAGTCACCACCGAACTTGAGCCGCCTTTCACACTGACAACATCTTCACACACATATAAAGATTCTTGGTTTACACTGCGTGGCAATTGTAGGGAATAAAAACAACTCAAAACCGGTCACCACCGACCTTGAGTTGCCTTTCACACTGACAACATCTTCACACACAATATAAAGATTTTTGGTTTACACTGCGTGGCAATTGTAGGGAATAAAAACAACTCAAGCTAAGTCACCACCGAACTTGAGTTGCCTTTCACACTGACAACATCTTCACACACAATATAAAGATTCTTGGTTTACACTGCGCGGCATTTGTAGGGAATAAAAACAACTCAAGCTAAGTCACCACCGAACTTGAGTCGCCTTTCACACTGACAACATCTTCACACACAATATAAAGATTCTTGGTTTACACTGCGCGGCAGTTGTAGGGAATAAAAACAACTCAAGCTAAGTCACCACCGAACTTGAGTTGCCTTTCACACTGACAACATCTTCACACACAATATAAAGATTCTTTTAAGCGAGGCTAACTTATGCCTCAAGCTTATGACTTGAGCCTTGCTCTGTGTCTATGGTTAAACTTTAGAGTGTTAGCTCCAATTTGACAAACGAGAAAAATAAACCTAATAGGTGAAAAAAACTAAACTATAGACCTTGGTCTAATACATTAAGGTTGTGTTTAATTAAAAGAAGGTATGAGTACTAAATATACAGGTACAAAAAAAGCGCCATATGGCGCTTTTTGTCATTAAGCTACTGCTTAAATAATTTGGTTTTCTTTCCAGGCTTGCTCTTTAGCCATACGCTTTTTACGCTTATCACATGGATCGTCACAATCACAGGCTTTATCAATACCTACCGAGCCTAATCCACCGCAACTACTTGCCATAGATTTTCTTTGCACGATCATACCAACAGCCATAGCTATCACGATTAAAATTAATAAACCAAATGTAAGAAGAAAAAGTGACATTGCTTAGCCCCTATTGATCAGCAATAAATTATGCTCAAACATTGTTGAGCGACCGCTAAATTATACACCCAAAACCCACATAGATGCGAGAGAAGTCTATTTCAAAAAATCGGTTGTAATATGCGTTTAGCACGAATAAAGTTTTAGCTAAACGCTATTATATTACAAATAAGGCTTAAATGCAGTGCTCGCGTAAGTCACAATGCCTTTGTCTGATTTAGACATTAAGTACACAGGTAAATCGTGCTTTTCAGCGTATGCTTTAGCATCGTCCATTCCCATAACCGTTAATGCGGTTGCTAAGCCATCTGCGGTCATTGCACTAGGATGTAATACAGTAACCGACACTAAGTCATGTTTGATTGGCATGCCTGTTACTGGGTCTATTAAATGAGTGTAGGTTTCGCCAGCCATTTTATAAAAAATACGGTAGTCACCTGATGTTGCAATGCCATTCGTACCGGGCGCTAATACACGGTGAACTTTTCGCTCGCCTGGTGGCGCATCTGGCTGCTCTATCGCGATTTTCCAATCTTGGTTATTTGGCTTTTCACCGCCAATGCGCAGCTCCCCACCTATTTCTACCATGTAGTTACTAATATTTTGGCTTTCAAGTAATTGCGCTACTTTATCAATGCCATACCCTTTCGCTGTGGCCGAAAACGACAGCTCTAAACCATCAACTGTTTTAGCAAGGCCCTGCTCAGTAAGATTAAGTTTATCTACACCAATTTTTTCAATCATTGCAGCAAGTGCTTCATCACTTGGGCGCTTAGTTGGTTTTTTATCAGGTCCAAAGCCCCATAAATCTATTAACGGACCCATCGTAACATCGAGCGTTTTGGTCGACTTACCTAAACGAATCGATTCACTCACCACAGCCCTAAAGTCTTCACTAATTGGCATAACTTGGTTGGCGGGTAATTTATTAAATGTGTTAATTTCAGAATCGGGGATATACGTAGACATAGACTGATTAACCGCTTTCAATTGCGTATCTATTTGCTGCTGTAATTTAGTGGCATCGACGCTTTTATCGTCGGCAAAGTATTTAATATGATAGGTGGTGCCCATCGTTTTGCCTTCTAAAAATACCTCCTGAGGTGTTTTATCAGCCCCACAGCCAGAGATAAATAGCATTATAGTTAATAAAAAAATACTGATAGCGCCTTGAGAACTGCTTACTCTGTTCATTAAATTAGCCCATGTAAAATAAAATAAAAAAAGCCCCGTTGCACAAAGTGCGACGAGGCCCGTATTTTAACCAAAACTAAGCTGTTTTGATATGGGTGTTAGCCACCGAAGTCATCTAGTAAGATGTTTTCGTCTTCTACACCTAGGTCTTTAAGCATGCCGATAACAGCCGCGTTCATCATTGGAGGACCACACATGTAGAACTCACAATCTTCTGGCGCTTCATGATCTTTCAAGTAGTTTTCATAAAGTACGTTATGGATAAAGCCTGTATAACCTTCCCAGTTATCTTCTGGTTGTGGGTCAGACAATGCGGTATGCCATACAAAGTTATCGTTTTCAGCTGCTAAGCCGTCGAAATCTTCAACATAGAACATTTCACGCTCAGAACGCGCACCATACCAGAAACTAATCTTACGCTTAGAGTTTAAACGCTTAAGTTGGTCAAAGATATGTGAACGCATTGGTGCCATACCTGCACCACCACCTACGAATACCATTTCAGCGTCGGTGTCTTTAGCGAAGAACTCACCAAATGGACCTGAAATAGTTACCTTGTCGCCTGCTTTAAGTGACCAAATGTACGATGACATTTTACCACATGGTAGGCTTAGGTTTCTTGGCGGCGGCGTAGCAATACGCACGTTAAGCATGATAATGCCTTCTTCTTCTGGGTAGTTAGCCATTGAGTATGCACGAATTGTTTCGTCGTCTACTTTTGACTCCAGGTCGAAGAAACCAAAGTGATTCCAGTCGCCACGATACTCTTCAGGAATATCGAAATCTGCGTATTTAACATGGTGAGCAGGCGCTTCGATTTGGATGTAACCACCCGCACGGAAAGGCACTGATTCGCCATCTGGAATTTGTAACTTAAGCTCTTTAATGAACGTTGCTTTGTTATCGTTAGAGATAACTTCACAATCCCATTTTTTAACACCGAAAATTGACTCTTCAAGTTCAATTTCCATGTCGTTTTTAACATTTACCTGACACGCTAAACGACAGCCTTCACGCGCTTCACCTTTAGAAATGTGATCAAGTTCTGTTGGTAAGATATCGCCACCACCTTCTTTAATGTGTACACGACACTGACCACAAGAGCCACCGCCACCACATGCAGATGATACGAAAATACCTGATTCAGATAGCGCGCCTAAAAGCTTGCTACCTGCTGATGTTTTAATGGCTTTGTCTGGATCGCCATTAATACCGATGATGATGTCACCGCTTGCAACTAACTTAGATTTAGCACCAATGATAACTAAAACTAGTAGTACAACGATAGCGATGAAAACACCAACGCCTAAGAAAATCTCATAACTCATGATTTATCCTCGCTACCTTTACAGTGAAATACCAGAGAATGACATAAAGCCAAGACCCATTAAACCAACAGTGATGAAGGTAATACCTAAACCACGTAGGCCATCTGGCACGTCTGAATATTTCATTTTCTCACGGATACCTGCAAGTAATGTAATTGCAAGCGCCCAACCAACACCAGCGCCAACACCATAAACAACAGACTCGCCGAAGTTATAGTTACGCTCAACCATGAATGATACCGCACCAAAAATCGCACAGTTAACTGTGATTAGTGGTAAGAAGATACCTAATGCGTTGTAAAGTGCAGGGAAAAACTTATCTAATGCCATTTCCAAAATTTGCACGAGTGCTGCAATAACACCAATGAACGTTAAGAAACGTAAAAAGCTAAGGTCTGCTTCAGGGTAACCAAGCCACTCTAATGCACCCGGTGCAAGTACGGCATGGTAAACCAAGTTATTTACTGGTACAGAAATACCCAGTACCACAATAACGGCTACACCTAGGCCAATTGATGTAGTTACTTTTTTAGATACTGCTAAGAAAGTACACATACCTAGGAAGAAAGCTAAAGCTAAGTTTTCAATAAAAACCGCTTTTACAAATAAACTAATATAATGTTCCACTGCTTGCCCCTTACGCTTTAGCTTCTACTTGGTCTTTCTTATAAGTACGAAGTACCCATATGAATAAACCAATGATGAAGAATGCACTCGGTGGTAAAATCAATAGACCCATAGGTTGATACCAACCACCATCTTGTACTAATGGGATAATATCAACACCGAATAGTGTTCCCTTACCAAATAGCTCACGAATGAAACCAACAGTAAGTAATACCACTGAGTAGCCTAAGCCATTACCGATACCATCTAAAAATGACATAAGTGGTGGCGACTTCATTGCGTACGCTTCAGCACGACCCATTACAATACAGTTAGTAATGATTAGGCCAACGAATACAGAAAGCTCTTTCGCCGTAGCGTAAGAGAATGCTTGTAACACTTGGTCTACAACAATTACTAGTGAAGCAATGATCGTCATCTGTACGATAATACGTACTGATGAAGGTATGTGGTTACGAATGCTTGAAATGAACAAGCTAGAAAACGCCGTTACTAATGTCAAAGCAATTGACATGATTAAGGCATTTTTTAAGCTAGACGTTACCGCCAGAGCAGAACAAATACCAAGTACTTGTAATGCGATTGGGTTGTTAGCTAAAACCGGACCAAATAGGACCGACTTCATTTCTTTAGTATCAGCCATTATTTCAACGCTCCTTCACGTACCTTCGCAAGGAAAGGACCAAAGCCGTTTTCACCAGTCCAAAAGTCAACTGTGTGATCAACACCATTAGAAGTTAATGTAGCACCTGATAAACCATCAATTTGATGTTCGTTGCTAGCACCGCTTTTCATAATGTTAATAGGTAACTCTTTACCTTGCCATTTAGCTGTCCATTGTGGGTTTTGAATTTCGCCACCCAGGCCTGGTGTTTCGCTATGCTTGTAAAAGTTGATGTTTTTAACTGTTTCGCCATCGCTTTCAAGCGCTAAGAAACCATACATTACACCCCAAAGGCCGTAACCTTGGATAGGTAAAATGATTGCATCTGTAGAGCCATCTTCTTTTTTAGAGATGTAAACAGGCGAGTTTTTAGTCATACGCTGAATACCAGCGATGTCCTTAATCCCTTCTGCTTTAAGTGCAAAACTTCTTTGTTGGTCGAATTTCGATTTTTCGAAATCAAATGAGTTTGGATCAGCATCTTCAACAAATTCGCCAGTGTCCATATCAACAACACGTGCTTCGATTTTGCCATCGAATGTGTCAGATACAGAGTTTGCGATTTCAATATCAGCTGCTGCTAAGATATTACGTTGAATATCTTGAGTTTTATTAGCTTGCTGTAAAGGACGAAGCTGTACAGAAGCAAACGATACAATAATTGCACACACTAAACATAGTGCTACAACAACCGTTAACGTTTTGCCGATTGATTCGTTATTACTAGACATTACGTGCCAACCTCCGCTTGATATTAGCTTGCACTACAAAGTGATCGAACAGTGGAGCAAATAAGTTAGCAAATAAGATTGCTAGCATCATGCCTTCTGGGAAAGCAGGGTTTACTACACGGATCATAACTACCATAAAGCCAATAAGCGCGCCGTATGCGAACTTACCTTTATCGGTAAATGCAGCTGATACAGGGTCAGTAGCCATAAAGAACATACCAAACGCAAAACCACCCAGTACTAAATGCCAATGCCAAGGCATTGCAAATACAGGGTTGCTCTCAGAGCCAACCGCATTTAATAAGAATGCAGTTGCCACCATACCTAGGAATACACCTAGTACAATGCGCCAAGAAGCGATGCGAACGTAAATTAAGAATAAGCCACCAATAAGCACAGCAAGCGTAGATGTCTCACCTACAGAACCTTGAATGAAACCGTAAAACGCATTCCACCATAGCTCCATGTTGCTGTAATCAAGAGTGCCTACAAACGCTTGACCTAGCATAGTTGCACCAGAGAACGAGTCTACTGCAGTCCATACTGTGTCACCTGAAATTTGTGCAGGGTATGCGAAGAATAAAAACGCACGGCCCGCTAATGCAGGGTTTAAGAAGTTACGGCCTGTACCACCAAAGATTTCTTTAGCAATAACTACACCAAACGTAATACCTAGCGCCACTTGCCATAAAGGAATAGTCGCAGGCAAAATAAGTGCAAATAATACAGAGGTTACGAAGAAACCTTCGTTAACTTCATGCTTACGCACAGAAGCAAATAGTACTTCCCAAAAACCACCTACTGCAAAAGTAACGGCGTATATTGGTAAGAAGAAACATGCCCCGTAGAACATTTTAGCGCCCCAGCCCGACTCAGCGGTTAATTCACCACCAAATAACTGGAACAAGCCAACCTGCCAAGAGTTTGCTAGTTCAAAACCTTGTGCTAAAGCACCTGCGGCCTGATGACCGATGTTGAACATACCAAAAAACATAGCTGGGAACGTCGCCATCCACACTAAAATCATCATGCGTTTTAGGTCGATATTATCGCGAACGTGAGTTGCGCCTTTATTTACATAACCTGGCGTGTAAAAAATAGTCGCGGCTGCTTCATACAGGGCGTACCATTTTTCGTGTTTACCACCTGGTTCAAAATGCGGCTCAATGTCTTCTAAAAATTTCTTTAAACCCATCTCTTAGCCTTCCTTCTCGATCGTTGTTAAGCAATCGCGTAGGATAGAACCATACTCGTATTTGCCCGGACAAACGAAGGTACATAACGCTAAATCTTCTTCATCAAGTTCAAGCGCGCCTAATGAAATTGCACTGTCTAAGTCACGTGAAATTAAGTCACGTAATAATAGGGTTGGCAAAATATCTAGCGGCATTACGCGCTCGTAGCTACCAATTGGTACCATGGCACGTTTTGAACCACCTGTAGACGTTGTCATTTTAAATAAACGACTCGGTGCAAGGTGAGAAAGGAATGTACGCGTTACAGAGAATTTATCACTACCTGGTGCAATCCAACCAAACAGCTCTTTTTCGCGACCTTCAAGTAAAACAGATACTTGAACGTGGTAGCGGCCTAAGAATGCATGAGGACCTGAAGAAATAGCGCCAGATAAAACAGAACCAGAAATAACACGGTTATCACCGTCTTCTAATTCGCCTGCCACTAAATCATCTAATGAAGCACCTAGTTGTGTTTTCACTAAACGAGGGTTTTTAACGCGAGGACCTGCAAGCGAAATAACACGGTCTGTGTTGATTTCACCAGTAAGGAATAAGTGACCATACGCGATAACGTCTTGGTAACCAATATGCCAAACTTGTTTATTAACAGATACTGCATCAAGGTGATGAATATGAGTACCAACTAAGCCTGCTGGATGCACGCCACCGAACTCATGTACTTCTACTTGAGCGATAGACGAGCTAGGAACTTGACTGCCAGCTTGCTTACATACAAATACTTTGCCATCGGTCAAACGCGAAACAACAGCAAGACCCGCTTCAAATGCAGCTGCATTTTCGGCAATAATTACTGCAGGATCTGCAGCAAGAGGGTTTGTGTCGATAGCGGTTACAAATATAGAGCTAGGATTTGCATCCAACGCAGCTATTTTGCTAAATGGGCGAGCACGAAGTGCTGTCCATTGACCTGACTGAACAAGTACTTCTTTGGCTTTTTCACGCGATAAGCTTGCAAGCTCATCTGCATTGAAAGAGTCAAAGGTGATTTGCTCACTGCCGTTTACTTCAATAACAACAGATTGCAGCACACGTTTAGCACCACGATTAATTTCTTTTACTGTACCAGAAGCTGGTGCAGTAAATAGGACGCCTGGGTTCTTTTTGTCTTCAAAAAGTACCTGGCCTTTTTTGACTTGGTCATCCACACGAACATGCATGGTTGGACGCATACCGATAAACTCTTCACCTAGCACAGCTACACGTTTGATGGCAGAACCATCATGAATAACTTGCTGAGGCGCGCCCTCTATGGGTAAATCCAGACCTTTTTTTATGTTGATCATACGCACTTGCATTAATTAACGGAAAGAAACTGAAAAATCGTATCAACCACGTCGCCACTTGAGTTATCCAAGATATATCAAGGTACAAAAGAACAACTTGCTAGGAATATCAAACAAGCAACGCAGTAAAACTCCTCACATATTGCTTCGATTTTAACATCATTATGTACGACTATGCGAGTGTATTTATGAAAATTATACGACAGAAACGCTTATTTAGTTTTGTTAAGTGTTTTAAATAAAAATCAAGGTAGACCAAAGTGGTAGCCTAAGCACCTAACTGCCACAAAATATCTAAAACACTAAAAGCAAAAAAGCCGCAATAAGCGACTTTTTATAATTACAAAGTATGATTTAGTCAATCATGTTTGCAATTGGCTTCACTGCATCTACATCTTGCTCATAGTCAACAGCGTCAATGCCAAAACCAAATAAACGTAAAAATTCGTTATGGTAGCCTACATAATCGGTTAGCTCATCAATTGAGCTCGTATCTACTTTATCCCAAACAGCTTGCACACGTGCTTGTACATCGTCTTCTAGCTCTTTGTAGTTTTGGAATAAGTGGCCGCCCTCGTCAAAGCGTGGGTTTTCACCGTATAGGTTTTCGCTAAATAAAGCATGAATTTGCTCAATGGTGCCTTCATAAGTGCCATCGGCTTTCATTACTTTAAATAAAGCAGAGATATATAGCGGCATAATAGGAATAGCAGAGCTTGCCTGAGTAACAACAGCATTTAAAGACGACACATAGGCTTGACCATTTAAATCTTTTGTCGATTCTTTAATTGCGGCAGTTGCACGGTCTAAATCTTCTTTTGCTTTACCTATTGTTGCGTGCCCGTAAATTGGCCACGTTAACTCTTTACCTATATAAGTATAAGCCGTGGTTTTAAAGTTATCGGCTAGTACATCTGCTTCTTTTAATGCATCAATCCACATTTCCCAATCTTCACCGCCCATCACTTTAATGGTGTTGTCGATGTCATCTTGGCTTGCGGCTTCTACTGTTACTTCGTCAATTTCGCGCTTTGACGTATTTAAATTTTTTGTGGTTACAGCACTGCCAATAGGTTTAAGTGTAGATGAATACACCTCACCTGTATTTGGATCGGTACGACGAGGCGATGCTAAGCTGTAAATAATACAGTCTACTTTGCCTAAATCTGCTTTGATTGTCTCGATTGCTTTTTGCTTAATTTCGTTAGAAAACGCATCGCCATTAATATTTTTTGACCAAAGCCCAGCTTCATCTGCAGCGTCTTGAAATGCTGCTGTATTGTACCAACCAGCAGAACCTGTTTTACGCTCTGTACCTTCTTTTTCAAAGAAAATACCCAGTGTTTTAGCCCCACCGCCAAATGCCGCCGTAATACGAGACGCTAAGCCGTAGCCAGTAGATGCACCGATTACGAGTACATTTTTAGGCGCATCTTTTAATTCGCCTTGTTGTTTTACATAGTTAATTTGCTCTTGAACATGCTCTGCACAACCTACAGGGTGTGCGTTAGTACAAATAAATCCACGAATTTTAGGCTTAATGACCATTGATCATCCTATATCTTTTACAATAAAAATTAGCGCTAGTTTAAAGGCTAATACTAAAAACACTGATCTGATCAGTTAAACCTGATCAAATACCCCTATTTATATTGGCTAACCTACAGTGTGGTTAATTTAGCTTTGAGCCGCCCATACAATTTGGAGAGTCAGGTGCTTCGCCACCTTGTTCTGAAAATTCATCTGGCGTGTACGTATGAATCGCTAAGGCATGAATATGATTTGCTAGCTCATCTTTTAGTACTTCGTTAATTTGGCGGTGGCGCTGTAGTAATCGTTTACCCGCAAATTCTTCGCTTACCACAATTACTTTAAAATGCGACTCAGTACCGGCGCTGTGCATATGGCTTTCGTTAATTACGTTTAAATGCTTACAGGCAATCGCGCTACTAAGCTTGTCTTGAATTTGTTGTTGCATTGACATTAAAACACCATATTTAGTCACTGAATTGTGCAGCTACTATAACAAGTTAATTTAACTAACTAAATTGCTTTTGTTTAATGTGCTCAATAAAGCGGTACGTTAAGCTGATCCGTGGGTGAGCAAGCGTTGTTTGTTTGGGGATTGCGTGCTGGTAGTCGCGCTGACTATGCCCACTCATCACTAAGCAACTACCGCTTTGTAATTTTAAGTCGGTGACTTTATTCGTGGCTTTTTGTTTTAATTTGAGTACGCGCTCAGCACCAAGCGATATACATACAATGGTAGGCTCAGGACCTAGCTCTATTTCATCATCACTGTGCCAGCCCATGGTGTCGTTACCATCACGGTAATAATTGACTAATAACGAATTAAGCGGCTTATTTAAATATCGCTCTAAACGTTTTCGCATTGCTAAAAGCACCTTATCCCACGGCTCTACTATTTGTTTACTGTGTGAGTAACCATATTCAATATTTAAGTCGCTCATAAAACATTGCAAACGTGGAATGGGCCCTGTTCTGCCATACACAGTGACATTAGGCTGCTGCCAATTAAGATTTTTTTGTAAATAATAAAATAAATCGAGGCTTTTTTGCGCACTAAGCGCCTTACTTTGATAAGAAAAGCCGTTTGGTAACTGTTGGGGGTTGGCGTTTTGCCGTTGCATGTTAGAATTTACCTACATTAGATTACTGATCAACAAACCATTATGACGACGCAAGCCCAGCTAGGCGATAAAACATTTACTCTTGAACGTTTCCCTTTGGATCAAAAAAACCGCAGTTTACAAGCGTGGGATTCGGCCGACGAGTACCTTATCAATTATGTTAACGAACATCACCCTGATTGTCGCTCATTACTAATTTTAAACGACGCGTTTGGTGCCCTGGCCTGTTATTTTAGTGAATTAACGGTTTGTTCAGTTAACGATTCTTATATTAGCCACCAAGCTGCAGCCTATAATTTAAAAGAAAATAAACTATCAACAGCCCAATTTACACAGTTAGATAGCTTATCTGCGCTGCCTGAAGAGGTTGATTTAGTACTTATAAAAATACCGCGTAACGTCGGGTTTTTACAGTTTCAATTAAGCGAGTTGAGTGAAGTACTTGCCCCAGGCACACCGGTTATTGCCGCGGGTAAAACAAAGGAAATTCATAACTCAACTATAAAAGCGTTTGAGCAATTTATTGGCGAAACCAAAACAAGTTTGGCTGTTAAAAAGTCGCGTTTAATATTAAGTACAGCAAAAGGCGGTTATAAAGAAGCTAACTTCCCGGTAAGTTGGCAGCTTGAAGGCACTGATTTTAATATAACGAACCATGCCAATGTGTTTTCGCGCGATTCGTTAGATATAGGTGCACGGTTCTTTTTTAATTACTTGCCGCAAACCTCAAAAGCAAAAAGTATTATCGACTTAGGTTGTGGTAATGGTGTGGTGGGTTTAATGACGTTATCACGCTGTCCAAATGCGTCGGTAACCTTTGTTGATGAGTCGTACATGGCGGTCGAATCTGCACGTTTAAATGTAGAACTTAACCAAGCAAATAAATTTGATGATTGCCAATTTATAGAAAACGATTGTTTAACCGGCTTTGCAAGAGACAGTGTGGATATGGTGTTGTGTAACCCTCCATTTCACCAAGCCCAAGCTGTTACCGACCACATTGCGTGGCAAATGTTTAAACAAGCAAAAGATACATTAAAAGAAGGTGGCGAGCTGCGTATTATTGGTAATCGTCATTTAGATTATCACGATAAATTAAATCGTATGTTTGGTAACTGTAAGCTATTAGGTTCAAACAAAAAGTTTGTAGTGCTCAGCGCAACTAAAAATAGTGGGATGCTATAAAATGAAATTAACTAAATTTATTTTAGCCTGTTGCTCCATGCTGGTGTTTAGCGCATGCAGTAACCAACCAAACCAAGTGATACTAAACCCGGTTTATAAAAGTGGCCAAATTAGCGTTATTTCAGCCAGTTTAAGTACCAGCGTTATTGATTTACGTGGTGATAGCGCCACCCTTAAGCTTGTTGAGTCGGACAAAACCAAGACCTTTGCCAGCCAAGATATTGTAACCTCTGTTAAAAGCGTATTAGATAGCGCGCTAAACCGTAACGGGGCAAGTATTTCAAACCTAGCAACAACCCGCTTTGAACTAGACATTCATGCCTTACAAGCACAGGTGACTGAAAAGCTCATGAGCCATACCAGCGAAGCGCACATTGAGCTAGGCGTACGGGTCATTCGCTCTACCAGCAATTTTAGTAAAGTGTATCGTGGCAGTGCTAATTTAGAAGGGCCGCTGAGCCACGATCGCGCCAAAATTGAAGGTCAACTCAATAAGTTGACGGAACAAATTATAACCCGCATTGTATCGGACCCAGAATTAATTGAATTTTTAGAAGGTTAACAATGAAACGATTTTTAATCTGCTTAAGCCTACTATTTAGTGTAAGCACCTTTGCCGCGCAAGAAGGCCGTTTTGTTCAAAAAGACAATATTTTCCCGCGTGTAGAAATAGTCACGTCATTGGGTAGCATTGTGGTTGAGCTAGACCGCTCAAAAGCCCCTATTACGGTAAATAACTTTTTAACCTACGTAATGGATAAAAGTTACCAAGGCAGTATATTCCACCGTGTAGAACGTGATGTTGAAAACGACCGTGACTTTGTAATACAAGGCGGTGGCTACGATAAAGACCTTGATGGCTTACACGAAAACGACCCTATATTTAACGAAAGTGGCAACGGTTTAAAAAATGATATGTACAGCATCGCTATGGCGTATCAAGACCGTGAACCGCATTCAGGAACTCGCCAGTTCTTTTTTAATATGGATGATAACGATCATTTAAACCCAGGTAGAGATTGGGGCTTTGCCGTGTTTGGCAATGTAATGGATGGTTACGACACACTAGATAAAATTATGGCTGTAGAAACCGGCTTTAATGAAAAAATTGGCTACGACTTTGTACCAAAAACGCCCGTTGTTATTTTAAATATTAAAGTACTTGAGCAAACCCCATTATAAATCACTGAGGTGCTACTAAGTTGCACCCAACGCCAATGAAGGCCCTATGAGCAAAACCCTCTCAGTAAGCGAATATTTCTCGTATTTTAAAGATAAACGTTTAATCAATATTTTTATATTTGGTATGAGCAGTGGTTTTCCATGGGTACTGATTGGCTCTGTGATGTCGGCTTGGCTAAAAGATGAAGGCCTAAGCCGCAGTATGATTGGCTTATTTGGTATTGTATTTGGCGCATACAGCATTAACTTTATGTGGTCGCCGCTTATTGATAGAACCAAACTGCCGTTATTGTACAAATGGTTTGGGCAACGTCGCAGCTGGATTTTATTTTGCCAAAGCTTTATGTTTATTGGCACCCTGCTTTTAGCGGGGCTTGATTTAAAAGCAAACTTAGCGATTGCCGCCGGCTTGTGTTTACTCATCGCAGTCGCCTCTGCCACACAAGACATAGCAATTGATGCTTTTAGAATAGACACGTTAAGCGAAAACGAATCTCATAAAGCCACTGCAGCTGCTGCTATGGCCACATCGGGTTGGTGGACAGGTTACGCATTACTGGGGGCTATTCCTTTTTACATGGCCGATATCCCCTCTTTAGATTGGCCACAAGTGTATTACTTTTTAGCCGCTGTTATGTTGATACTAATGAGCGGCGTGTTGTTTGCCAAAGAGCCTAAATCAAACCGAGAAGCTGTTCACGCAGAGCTTGAGCGCGTATACCTTGAAAAACTAGCCAGCATTAAGCAAACGCCCTTTACTAAAGTGATTGCTTGGCTTGGCGTTACAGTGGTTGATCCCTTTAAAACCTTTTTTGCTAAAAATGGGGTTAAAACAGCCCTTGCCTTATTAGCATTTATTTTCTTATTTAAAATAGGCGAAGCTTTTTTAGGGCGTATGTCGATTGTTTTTTATAAAGAAATAGGCTTTAGCAACAGCGATATAGCCACTTTTTCAAAAGTAGGCACTGCAGTACTCACCATTGCTTTTACCTTTGTGGGCAGCTTGTTCAATCAAAAGTACGGCATTGTAAAAGGGCTATTTATAAGTGGTGTTGCTATGGCGGGGTCTAATTTAGCATTTTCGGCTATTGCGCTGGTTGGCCCTAATTTGGGCTTATACGCTTTTGCTATTGTAATTGACGGCTTTACTCAGGCTTGGTCGTTAGTGGCTATGGTGGCATTTATATCGATGTTATGTGACCGGGCATTTAGTGCAACACATTATGCATTACTGGCTTCGCTTGGTAATTTAGGGCGTACATTGCTTTCAAGTTACAGTGGTGTGGTTATTGATGATTGGCTAATGGGAAATTGGGCATTATTTTTTGTGTTAACGGCATTAATGGTAATACCTTCGCTGGTGTTTTTATATTTGATTAGGCATAAGCTCTATCAGTTAGAGCAAAATTACCATAAAAATATGTAATGCATCCCTGCATTAACGTGATTTGCTTAGGCCGTTCAAGTGCCCCTTATAACACCCTAAGCAAAACAATATTAATCCGCTTTAATTAAGCCTAGCGCTTCATGCGGATCAACTTCAAGTGCATTACAGTAACGTACAAACTCAATAACATCTAAGCGGCGTTCTTGATTTTCAATCTTACCGATAAATGAGTGAGGTGTTCCTAGCACTTGTGCCAGGCTACGCATTGTATGACCCTTTTCATGGCGTTTTGTTTTAAGCCATTTAGTTAGCTTTTCGTTTTCTTCAGAAGAAACAGTCTTGCCCATCATTTTACATCTCCTACTAGATGATATGACATACCCGTCAAAGCAGTAGTCACACAATGATTGGAGGCATATAAGCAGATACCCACTACATTATTCAATAGCAAGCTATTGCTTAAATAAGCAAAGGTATTGCTACTTATTCAACCTACCAATCTATTCAGTGCTAACCCGCAAAAATAGGATATAGGTTTATTTTTATTAAGAGTGAAATTTTGCCCGTCTCACTCTTGGATACATTATATACTATTAACAGTTCGGTTAAATAATTAATTACATAGTTTGCATAAATTCACCCAACCACTAACCTTTACTTATGCTGAATATTTAAGTTAACGTACCAAAAATATTAAGTTTTTTCCTAAAAAATTAATTGTAAGATAAAAGCACTTTGTTACAAATTAACGTGCGAATAACCTTGCTGTATTGATGTTTAAACAACAGTAAGGGTAAAAAAGTTCCCATAAATAACGTTTTTCCCTAACTAAGGGACTAAAGAGGAAGTATGTTTAGAGTCTTATTTTTGTTGCCTATTTTACTATGCTTTTTATGGTTTTTGTTTTTACGTCACTACGGTGTACCCATTAAACAAGGTAAAAAAGGCTTTTTATACATACTTGCCTTTTCTGCTTTTGTATTAGGCTTTTTTGTATTAATAATGCAGTTTACCCATTACAGCCCAATTGAATTTTAGGCATTAAAAAAGCCGCTAACGCGGCTTTAATAGCTAAGCGTAAATTGCTTAAACGCTAAAACTTGCACCACACCCACAGGTAGTCGTTGCATTAGGATTAGATACAAAAAAGCGTGCGCCTTCTAACCCTTCGGTGTAATCCACTTCGCCATCAACTAAGTACTGAATACTCATTGGGTCAATAACCAGGGTTACACCATTTTTAACTATTTCTAAATCGCCAGGATTTGCTTTTTCATCAAAAGTAAAACCATATTGAAAACCAGAACAACCACCACCTGTTACGTAAACACGCAGTTTTAAATCTGGATTTTCTTCTTCGTCGATTAACTGTTTAACACGAACAGCAGCTGCATCGCTGAACTTTATTGGTAATTCTTCAGACATTTTAAAACCCTCAATATCGCAATGGCGTGATTATCTAATACCCGAGTGTTTTAATCAAGTATAGTCAAACATCTCTTGTGCTATCTTAGGCTTTTAACTATTGCTTTAACCGATACGATAGCAAAATGTGTTTTCAGTGATTGCTGTAATATTTGTTAATATAAGTGTTTAAAATTGCAAAATCACAAGGACTTACCTGCACACTTTTGTTAAACTGCTCGCTGAAAAAATGTGGCGGAGAATACAGCATGTGGCTTGAGCAACTCAGGCGTCGATTAGCAAAACCAAAAACCTCTGTGCAATTATGCTTATTAGGCGTAAGTGCTGGTTTAATTGCTGCATTTTTTATTATTTTATTTCGCTTAACGATTCTGTTTTTTCAAAGCTTATTTTTAGACACTCCCGATAATTTTACGACTATCCCCACTCTTGAACGGGTTTTAATGCCGTTAATTGCTGCACTACTGATTGCTACATTTGCTGCATTTACTGGCTTTAAGCACTACCGATTAGGCATTCCTTTTGTTATTCATCGCATTAAACGCCACTACGGGCAAATGCCGCTTTACAACACCGTAAACCAATTTGTTGGTGGTGCACTGGCACTTATTAGTGGTTTTTCGGTGGGCCGCGAAGGGCCATCTGTTCATATGGGCGCCACTGGCGCAAGTATATTAGCCGATAAACTTCATTTACCGCATAACGCCATGCGTACATTAAGTGGCTGTGGCGTCGCCGCTGGTATTGCGGCCTCGTTTAATACCCCACTGGCTGCGGTTATTTTTGTAATGGAAGTGGTGCTACGTGAGTACAAAGTGCATATTTTTGTGCCAATTATGCTTGCCGCACTAACTGGTGCATTAGCAACCCAATTTGTGTTTGGTGAAGGCTCAGAGCTTGCACTTATTAGCATTACGCCATTGAGTGGTTGGCATTACCCATATTTAATTTTATGTGGCATGGCCTTAGGGGCAATTGCCTATAGCTTTAATCAAAATTTAATGCTGATCATAAAAACATTTAAACCTTTAAGCATGTTTCCTCGTTTACTCATTGCAGGTTGTATTGCGAGTATTATTGCCTATGCAGTGCCCCAAGCGATGGGTTCGGGTATGAGTGCGATTACTATTGCGGTTGAATCGCCTGAAAACGCGCAGCTACTTACCACTATTTTAATAGCTAAACTGCTAGCGACCTTGTTTGCCATTGGCCTAGGAATACCGGGTGGCTTAATAGGCCCCGTTATTGGGCTAGGTGTATTAACAGGTACTTTAATGGCCTTTTTTGCCCAATTTATAAGCCCAGGTGCTGACATTGCAGGCACATACGGCGTATTAGGAATGGCAGGATTACTCGCAGCTACATTACATGCGCCGTTAGCAGCATTAACAACTGTGATGGAGCTTACGTCCTCGCCAGAGATTATTGTACCGGCCATGTTAGTGATAACGACCGCCTATGTAACGGCGCTGCAAGTATTTGGCAATCGGTCTATATTTTTGCAACAGCTTGATTTTCAGGGGCTACCTTATCATGTATCGCCCGCAACGGAGGCGCTACAAAAAGTGGGTATAATGGATGATATGGATGAGGACTTTAAACTGCTTTATTCAGACGATAAAGAGCAAATTAAAAACACCTTAGACGCCATGGACAGCCAAACCCCTTTAATAGTTTACGATGAAGAAAACGGCTATCGCCTAGCAGAGTACGACCTTACCCTGATGTCGGGCGAAAACATAAATATAAACTACATTAGTTTACAAGGCATTAGCAGCCAGTCGACCTTAGCTGATGCCTTTGATATTTTAAAAGATAAACGCAGCGGCGCCCTGTATGTATACAACTTGCTAGATGATCAGCAAATAATGGGGCTATTACGCTGGGATCAAATAAATAATATTTTAACTATTCGTAACAGCCTACTTTAGGATTCTTATGAGCGCTTTACTAATTTATAAAACACTGCACATTTTTTTTATGATTGCCTGGTTTGCCGGTATTTTTTATTTACCTCGGTTATTTGTATACCACGCAATGAGCGAAGAAAAAGCCTGTAACTCAATGCTTAAAGTGATGGAACGCCGGCTACTCTTTTTTGTTACCCCGTTTGCTATTTTAACGGCCGTTTTTGGTGTACTGACTATTGTAGAATATGGCCGTGAGTGGTTTAGATACAGCATGTGGCTGCACTACAAACTGGTACTGGTCATTATTTTATATCTATACCACGGCTACTGCTTTAAATTACTGAGCGACTTTAAACACGACAGAAATACCAAAACGGACCGTTTTTATCGTATTTTTAATGAGCTCCCAGTTATTGCGCTGCTAATTATTGTAGCGCTTGCGGTAATAAAACCTAATTTATAAGCTGTGTAGCGCATGTTAAACTGCGCTGCAATTTACAATACTTGCTATAACACACGCGATTGCGTGCCCCATTTTTATGGATTATCGCGCCCCTTTGATTGATTAGGAACAACCCCATGTTAAGTTTCCAAGGTGAACATATACTGTCGGTAAATCAACTCGACAGAGATTGCATTGAGCGTATTTTTGCAGTAGCGAAAAAAATGGAGCCTTATGCTAAAAAACAAAAGCAAACAACAGTGCTAGAAGGCGCTATTTTAGCTAATTTGTTTTTTGAACCAAGCACGCGTACGCGTGTAAGCTTTGGTACTGCCTTTAATTTACTAGGCGGTGGCGTGCGCGAAACAACCGGTATGCAAAGCTCAGCACTTGCTAAAGGCGAATCGCTTTACGACACTGCGCGTGTTATTTCGGCTTACGCTGATGCTGTCGCTATGCGCCACCCTGATGCAGGCTCGGTAAGCGAATTTGCAGACGGTTGTACCGTACCGGTAATTAACGGTGGCGATGGCCCAAACGAGCACCCTACTCAAGCACTACTTGACTTGCTTACTATTGAGCGCGAACTCAACCGATTTGATCAAAACATTGATGGCATGCATATCGCCTTAGTTGGCGATTTAAAATATGGCCGCACAGTACATTCATTATCTAAATTATTGTGCCATTACAAAAACGTAAAATTTTCGATGGTAGCGCCCGATGGCCTACAAATGCCAACGAGTATTTTAGATGCGGTAGAAAATGCAGGCCATAAAATACAATTAGTAAACAAAATGGAAGGGAACTTAGCAGCCGATATTGTGTACCAAACACGTATTCAAGAAGAGCGCTTCCCTTCACAAGAAGAAGCCAATAAATACCGTGGCGGCTTTAGAATTAGCCAATCAATTTATAACGCGCACTGTAAGCCAAATTCCGTGCTTATGCACCCGCTCCCACGCGATAGCCGTTTAGAAGCTAATGAGCTTGATAACGACTTAAACAGTAACGACAATTTAGCTATATTCCGCCAAGTACAAAATGGCGTGTTAATTCGTATGGCACTGTTTGCTTTAACCCTCGGCGTAGAAAACAAAGTCGAGCAATATGAAGTAGACGTACCTTGGTTTAGCCGCAAACGCGACAGCTAAACACTTTTACCAAGCGACAACTAATAGGATTTTTCATGACAATTAGCCAAGATTTATTTAATCGTGCACAAACTTCAATTCCTGGTGGCGTAAATTCACCTGTACGTGCATTTAACGGTGTTGGTGGTACGCCACTATTTATTACCAAAGCCGAGGGTGCGTTTACCTTTGACGCTGATGGCAACCGTTATATTGATTACGTAGGTTCGTGGGGCCCGATGATCATGGGCCATAACCACCCAGCTATAAAGCAAGCTGTTCACGAAGCGGTAGAAAACGGTTTAAGTTATGGGGCGCCCACTGAAGCTGAAATTTTAATGGCCGAAAAAGTAAAAGCGCTTGTTCCCTCAATCGAAAAAGTACGCATGGTAAGCTCAGGAACAGAAGCAACAATGAGCGCCATTCGCTTAGCTCGTGGCTATACAGGGCGTGATAAAATCCTTAAGTTTGAAGGTTGTTACCACGGCCATGCCGACTCATTATTAGTAAAAGCAGGCTCTGGCGCATTAACCATGGGTGTGCCAAATTCACCTGGTATCCCTGAGGATTTTGCAAAGCACACACTTACCGTATCGTTTAATAACCTTGATGAAGTAAAAGCGGTATTTGAAAAATACGCAGACGACATTGCCTGTATCATCGTTGAGCCAGTAGCGGGTAACATGAACTGTATTCCTCCTGTAGAAGGCTTTTTAGAAGGCTTGCGTGCAGTATGTGATGAGTACAAATCGGTGCTTATTTTTGACGAAGTAATGACCGGATTTCGTGTTGCATTAGGTGGCGCTCAGGCGTATTACAACATCAAACCTGACTTAACATGTTTAGGTAAAGTCATTGGCGGCGGCATGCCTGTTGGTGCCTTTGGCGGCAAAACCGAAATTATGGATTACATTGCGCCAGTAGGTCCGGTTTACCAAGCCGGTACTCTTTCTGGTAACCCTATTGCAATGGCTGCGGGTTTAAAATCGCTTGAGCTATTAAGTGAGCCAGGTTTGCACGATAAGTTAGAAGCTATTTCTAAAGCTATTTGTGAAGGCTTTGAAGCAGGCGCTAAAAAAGCAGGCATTCCTTTAACCACTAACTACGCTGGCGGTATGTATGGCTTTTTCTTCACTGATGCTGAAAAAGTAACCACTTATAAACAAGCTACAGAATGTGATTTAGAACGTTTTAAACGCTTTTTTCACCTAATGCTTGAAGAAGGCGTTTACCTAGCACCTTCTGCATTTGAAGCAGGCTTTGTGTGTGCAGCGCATACAGAGCAAGAAGTACAAGCGACTATTGAAGCTGCAGAGCGCGCCTTCGCTAAGCTATAAGCATCCAATACATGTGTTAATAATGTGCGTTATTAACTCTGTAGTTAAAAAAAGCCCTTACGGGCTTTTTTTATTTGTGCGTATTGATAATTGAATGGTTTTTAGCCTTTATACGGTCTCACTTTTTAGACTCACTTTTACCCCACAAGAGAAACGTATGACGAGCTTAAGGCACTTAGCAGCACCTGCTATATCATTAATGGGCAACTTAAAATATAAAACTAAAATTGGTTTAGTTTTTGGTATTTTATTATTACCCCTTGCGCTTAGTTTGTTTTTTTTAGTCTCTTTATTAAGCGAGAGTATAAGCGTCTCTCAAATGCAAAAACAAGGTTTACTGAGCTACAGAGACATTCTTGCAAATCAAATGCAGGGTGAAACCTATAAAAATGTAAAAGTAGCTAAAGCACGTGGTTTTAATGTAAAAGATGAGCAAATGAATGACGTACTTGAGCTGGTTTCAATACAGTCTAATTTGGCCTTAGATAACCAACTTGCGAGTGCTTATGTTAATCGCGCATTAGTTACGCCTATACCTGCGCTTATTATGCAGATAAATGCGACAGCGCAAAGCGCTAATACTGTTCTTACTAATCAGCGTTTTACACCAGAGACTTTTATTGCGCTTTCAAACTTAAGTAAGTCGCTACCTTTGTACCAGCAGCAACTCGATAAAATACTTACAATTGCCACCACGGCCGATGCATCTGTAAATAAAGCACTGACGCCCTCTCTCACTAATTTACATAACGCCATAGCCGCTTTTAAAACAGCCATTGATAAAAAGCTGCTTGAACCAGATGATATACAGCTTACACAAAACGAATTTGCAGGGCTTACCAGCCAAGTGCTTAGTCGTATTAGCCAACTAATTGATAAAAGCATCCCTACCCTTGAATCGCTAATAAATGAAAAACTGAACACGCAACGCTTGACAAGAAACACTGTATTAGCTGCATCATTAATTAGTTTATTGATTGCATTTTACTTAATGGTTGGTTTTTATTTTGCGGTAGTTGATACCATTAATCGCTTTACCGAAGCTGCGCAAAGAGCAGCAAATGGCGATTTAAATGCGGTTATCAACTCAAGTACTAATGATGAAATGGATATTATTGCAGCGCGATATAATGCACTTCTTAATGCCTTTTCAAAACTTTTAGAGAATGTAAAAGCAAGTACTGTGGAGCTATGCGGCGCCACTAAATCGCTTTCACAGGCAAGCAGCCAAACGAGTAACGATGTTGAAAAACAGCAAATACGGGTAAACGCTATTCATGATGCACTAAGTAATATGGAGCAAAGTGCAGTGAGTGTAGAAGAGTCCGCTAATCAAGCGATGTTAACAGCACAAGATGCCGCGCAGCATGTAAAGCAAGGCTATAACAACACCATGGAACTAGCCAAATACATGCAAGACCTTCAGGTTGAATTTACCGAAAGCCAACAAGCCTTAGATAGACTCGCTCAAGATAGCCAAGAAATTAGTAAAGTAAGTAAAGGCATTAGCGAAATAGCCGATCAAACTAACTTACTTGCACTTAATGCCGCCATTGAGGCAGCACGAGCCGGTGAACATGGCCGTGGTTTTGCCGTGGTAGCTGATGAAGTAAGAACCCTTGCACAGCGTACACAAACTCAAACCCAAGAAATTCACCAAATTATTAGCTCACTCCAGCAAGCTTCTGACGATACACAACAAAAAATGCGCTCAAGTGTCCAGAAGATGGAACAATCGGTAAACGCCGCCACCGAAACAAACGATATTTTACAAAGTGCAGAGCAAAGCATGGGCGATATAAAACACCAAGGCGAAGAGATAGCACTGCGGGTTAAAGAGCAATCTAACGCAACCACTCAAGCATTAAGTGATTCGCAAGAAGTAAGTAACTTAGCAGATCAAACTCTTCTCTCTGCACAATCTACACGGCAAGACGCACAGCAACTTAGTCAGCTCTCTGATGACTTAACTAAATCAATGCAATTTTTTAAATCTTAATAGCTAAGCTAAATATAATAAAACCGCTGAGTTAGCGGTTTTATTATTAAGGTTTTATTTTATTAGCGTATACACTGCGGTCTAGGTTCAAACTCACTGGCTCTTAGTGGTAACTGAATGACTTTTCCACATCCGGGCGGTGCTTGTAAACCCGTTCTTTCATTGACGAAAGCCCATCTTATTGATGGCGGGCGTGTATCTGCTATTGCTTCAGGGTTGAGCGGTTTTAAGTAACGAATATAAGCTTCTAAGGCGCCCACACTCCCTGTTAAACCGGTGCTTCTATTATCGTCTCTACCAAGCCATGCAACGGTCACTGTGTTTTGATCAAACCCTGCAAACCAGCTATCACGTAAATCATTACTAGTGCCTGTTTTCCCGGCAAGCTGAATTGATGGAAAGTGTAAGTTTAGACGCTTAGCGGTGCCGTCCTTTGTTACTCGCTTCATGGCATATTTAGTCATATATACAGCGTCTTTTGCAAAGCGCGGCTCAGACTTAACTTTATGCTTATACAAAACGTTACCTACCGAGTCTGTTAGCGCAGATACAGAGGTAAGCTCTCTATACTCGCCATCTGCTGCGATAGTGGTATAAAGCTGGGCAACCTCAAAGCTCGACATTTCTACAGCACCAAGTAACAGCGAGGGGTATTCATCTATATTACCTTTTGCGCCTAATCCTTTGAGCGTATTTGCTACTTTATCAACACCTACATCTAGGCCTAAATTTACCGCAGGAATATTAATACTGTTACTAAAGGCTTTATAAAGTGGTAATGCACCTCGGTATTGGTGATCAAAGTTCTCAGGTTGCCACACTTTACCTTGCTCATTTGTTACCTGCACAGGGGAGTCATCAAGTAATGTGGCTAAGTTATAATGTGGTAACTGCAGGGCTGTTAAGTACACCGCGGGTTTAACTAAAGAGCCAATATTTCGTTTTGTATCGAGCACTCGGTTGAAACCTGAGTAGCGAACATCGCGCCCCGACACTAATGCCGACACACCGCCTTTTTCTACATTAACTGAGATCATGGCTGCTTCGAGTTTATCGGTGTTAGGGCGTTTTTCTAAATACGGTAAACTTTTTTGAATGGACTCTTCCATTGCCGTTTGTTTTTGCAAATCAAAGTAAGTAAATACACGCACACCGGCATCTAGTGTTTTTTGATCAGGTAATAACTGCTTAAGCTCACGGTTTACAAGTTCTAAAAAGCCAGGGTATGACTTTTGTAAACTTGCTTTCATAGGCGCTATATCAATTGGGCGTTTAAGTGATGCACGGTATTCTTTTGTAGTTAGTAGCTTGTTTTCAACCATTAAGCGCAGTACTAGGTCGCGACGCTCCATAGTGCGTTCTTTATAGCGACGAGGATTGTAATACGAAGGCCCTTTGACCATCGCCACCAGCAGCGCTATTTGGTCATATTCCAGCTCATCAACAGGCTTTGAAAAATAAAACTCAGAGGCTAAGCCCATGCCATGCACGCCTTGGTTGTAAGACTGACCTAGGTAAACTTCATTTAAATAAGCTTCTAAAATCTGATCTTTTGAATAACGGTAATCTAAAATAAGCGCAATAAATGCTTCATTTATTTTACGCACTAAAGAACGCTCACGCGTTAGGTATATATTTTTTGCAAGCTGCTGCGTTAAGGTGCTACCACCTTGCACGGTACGCCCTGCTTTAATGTTTGAATATAGCGCGCGCAAAATAGAAAATACCGACACACCATGGTGCTGATAAAAATCCCGATCTTCTACCACTAATAACGTGTCTTTCAACATAGGCGGAAACTTATCAAGCGGTACAAACTCTCTATCTTGCTTTGAATCATTTCCAATACGGGCTATTTGCACAGGCTCTAGGCGAGCGCTGTTTAGGCGCCTGCCAAATTTATCTTTAATGGTTGCTACCTTTTGCCCGGCAAAACGCAGCTCAATAATGTGCGATTCTTCAAGGCCATCATAGAACTCAAAGTCGCGTCGGTAAATTTTTATGCTATCGGCTGTTTTTACAAACTGCCCCGTGCGGCTTAGCCTATTAACTGATGAATAATTTAGGCGCTCAAGCTCCCACACAACCTCTTGACTAGATAAAAACTGCCCTGGGTAAAACTCCATTGAGCGTGCGTATACTTGGGCAGGTAACTGCCATTTATTACCTTCAAATATACGTGTTGTTTTTGAATCTAAATAAATAAGATACATGGCCATAGCAATAAAAACAGCTAAGCTCAATTTCCAAAAAACAGACCATGTTTTTCGCATAAATGTGCGTTTAACAACAGTGTTTGACGTTTTTTTAGTCGTTTTTGATTTAGCTTTACGTGGCGAGCTGGTTGCTTTAGGTGCACGCTTAGGAGTGGTTTTACTACTGGGTGTTTTTTTGTTGTCAGCCATTTAAGTGTAATTTATTCCAAGGTTTATTCACGAGTGTGAGCTTAGCATATTGGGTATAGCCTAACACCTGAAAAGTTAACCTTCCCTGAAACGAAAAAAAGCCCTACCAAGGTAGGGCTTTGTGAACACAATGATTAATCTATTTAATATTAGTTACTGCGAACAGATACAAACTCAGGATAAGCATCAACACCGCAATCGTGTTGGTCCATACCGCTTAGCTCTTCTTCTTCGGTTACGCGAATACCCATAGTTTGCTTTAAAATAGCCCACACAATAAATGAAGCTACAAAAACAAAGGCTAAAATAGTCACTAAACCAATAAGCTGTGTTACAAAGTTTGCATCGCCGTTAGATACAGGCACTAACATAATACCTAACGCGCCACATACACCGTGAACAGAGATAGCACCAACTGGGTCATCAATCTTCGCTTTATCTAGAGCTACAATGCTAAATACAACCAGTGAGCCACCTAAAATACCTAGTAAACACGCCATTAATGGAGATGGTGAAAGTGGGTCTGCTGTAATAACCACTAAACCTGCTAATGCACCGTTTAGTACCATAGTTAAATCAGCTTTACCCCACAACACTTTACATACAAACAGTGCAGCAATTGCACCCATTGCCGCTGCGGCATTGGTGTTAAGTAAAATTTGACCTACAGCTGTTGCATTTTCTTTATCTGAAAGAAGTAATTGCGAACCACCGTTAAAACCAAACCAACCCATCCATAAAATAAACGTACCTAATGTAGCAAGTGGTAGGTTAGAACCTGGAATTGGGTAAATTTCACCATTTTTACCGTATTTACCTTTACGAGCGCCAAGTAAAATTACACCTGCTAAAGCAGCTGCAGCACCAGCACCGTGAACAATGGCAGAGCCTGCAAAATCTACAAAGCCCATTTCTGATAAGAAACCGCCGCCCCATGTCCAGTAACCTTCCATTGGGTAAATAAAGCCAGTTAAAACAACTGCAAATGCTAAGAAAGCAAATAACTTCATACGTTCAGCCACGGCACCCGATACAATCGACATAGCCGTTGCAACAAATACTACTTGGAAGAAAAAGTCAGATTCTAAAGAGTGGTCAGCATCGGCCGCTTGCGTGCCAATTAATGCGCCAATTGAAGGGATGATGCCGCCTTCAGCGTTGTCTACATACATGATGTTGTAGCCAACCAATAAAAACATGGTACATGCGATAGAATACAGCGCCACGTTTTTAGTTAAAATTTCAGTGGTGTTTTTAGAGCGAACTAAACCCGCTTCTAACATGGCAAAACCTGCTGCCATCCACATTACTAATATACCCGACACCAGAAAATAAAAGGTGTCGAGTGAAAATTTGAGTTCTACAATTGTGTTTTCCATTAATCAGCCCCCTTAAATTGCTTCTTCATCAAGTTCGCCCGTACGAATACGCACAATTTGATCTAAGTCGTACACGAAAATTTTACCGTCACCAATTTTGCCTGTTGATGCAATTTTGGTAATTGCTTCAACTACGCGTTGGCAATTTTCAGTACGAGTAGCAATTTCAAGTTTGATCTTTGGAATAAAATCTACCTGATACTCTGCTCCACGATACAGCTCTGTATGGCCTCGTTGACGTCCAAAACCTTTAACATCAACTACGGTCATCCCTTCAATACCTAAATCAGCGAGCGCTTCACGCACATCATCTAATTTAAATGGTTTTATGATTGCACTAATCATTTTCATAGTGGCCCCCTCGGACGCTTTATTGTTATCCTGTTGGCTTACATAATCCAACCTTTGTGCCACTATTAAAAAACATTTAATATCAATAAGATAATCATGAATAGTAAATTAAAAACAAAAAAAACGCACCATCAAGGTGCGCTTTTTTAACAACTTAGCTACATTGGTGCATCTCCAAAAGTGACGCCCTACTAGCTTGTAATTAATGTTATTTTTTATATCTACACAACACAGTTTCGGCCATTGTTTTTGGCTTCATAAAGGGCAGCATCAGCGATGCGCATGGCTTGTGTTAAATCAGTACTTTGAAAATCAGCCACACCAATACTAATGGTGATAGAAAACGGTTTTTCATCGATTAAAAACTCATGCTTAGCGAGTTTTTTTCTAAAGCCTTCTAAGTACTCTCGCCCACGCGCCGTGTCTATATCATCTAATATAATGGCAAACTCTTCGCCGCCCACCCGCGCAACAATAAACTTAGAAAACGTAGTTTTAATTAATGTGGCTACCTGCTTTAGTGCCTGATCGCCCGCTTCGTGGCCTAAGGTGTCATTAATGTTTTTAAAAAAATCTATATCGAGTAATGCAAGCGTGTTTTGCTGTTGTTTTTTTAATAGTTGCTCTGCATATTGGTAAAAATAACGGCGGTTATACATACCTGTTAAATAGTCTCTGTAAGCACTTTCTTTAATATCCGCAATCAGTGACAACTGCTCCATTGTTTGCATAACACGACAATGAAACTCTTCATTCATAAATGGCTTTGTTAAAAAGTCGTTGGCACCGTATTTAATAAACCGAGCCGATAACCCATGTTTACCTGCCCCCGAAAGCCCGATAATGGCCAAATCATCGCGACCTCTAAAATTACGCACCGCTTTAACCAGTTCAAAGCCATCCATTAATGGCATCGCATAATCGGTCATGAGCAATTTTATATTAGGGTTACTTTTTATTATTTCGAGTGCTTGCTGACCATCTTGCGCATCGGTTACATCAAATAATTGCTTTTCTAACATTTGCTTCATTAAGGAGCGGCTTAGCATTGAATCATCAGCAACCAACGCCTTACAGCCTTGATTTCTCAGAAGCTGAGCTACTAACTTGATAGCGTAATGGTATGAATCGCGATTGTCTTTTATTACGTAATCAATAACACCAAGCTCTAGCATTTGTTGGCGCTTATATTCATCAATTTTTGAGGTAAGTACCACAGTAGGAATGGCGTGTGAAAGTGTGAATTTAGCGACCTCGCCATTAGGTGCATCGGGCAAAGTTAAATCAACTAAAGCCAGCGAGTATTTATGTTTCTCAATATAGTCTTGGCATTCATTTAATGACCAGGCAAAATCGACAGCGACATCTAAATATTGAGCCGATAAGTGGCGTAGCACCTGCTGCACTACTTTACTGTCTTCAACCACTAATACTCTTTGCATAAACTTCTCTTTAATCTTGTTATTTTACGTACTTAAACTTGCACTAAAGCGACAAGTTATGAAAAACATCCAATAAAGTTCTGTTTATGTAGCCAGTAAGTAGGCTAAGTCCATTAATCTAAGCGCAAGGCGTGTATTTAATTTAAATACAAAGTCGACCAAATATACTTGATTTTTTAGCTAAGCTAAACACGCTAAGATAAATTATCCCTAAATAAACAATGTCGGCGTGTATAAGCTTAGGCTTAACCAGTATTATCGACCATTAATCTCAATACTTTTGTTATTTGTGTGTTTTTTATTTTAAATAGCACCTAAACAAAAATAAGGAACGACAATGAAGCTTGTCCAATTAACTCGTTACACCTTAGCGCTTGCCATCGTATTGCTTAGCAGTACTGCAACAGCAGAAAACCAACGAAAAATAGACATTGATAGCCACGTAGTCACTAAGCATAAAGCTAAAATTAATGGTGAACGCTTTAGCTACACAGTTAAAACAGGCACTCAGCCGGTGTGGAATGATAATGGCGATGCCATTGCCACATTACAATATACCTATTACACACGAGATAAAGTCGATAACACCGCAGCTCGCCCATTACTGATATCGTTTAATGGCGGGCCTGGCTCTGCATCTGTATGGATGCACTTAGCTTATACTGGCCCACGCGTATTAAAAATTGATGACGAAGGCTACCCCATTCAGCCTTATGGCGTAAAAGATAACCCCTACTCAGTATTAGATGTAGCAGATATTGTTTATGTAAATCCGGTAAATACAGGTTATTCACGCGTAGTAGAAAACGCCAAAGGTGAAATGCTTTCGAAAGAGCAACAAAAAGAGCACTTTTTTGGTGTGAATGCCGACATAAAATACTTAGCTGAATGGCTAAATACCTTTGTTAACCGAAACGAGCGCTGGCGCTCACCTAAGTTTTTAATTGGAGAAAGCTACGGCACTACTCGTGTATCAGGCCTTGCCCATGAACTACAAAACAGTCAATGGATGTACATTAATGGGGTGGTATTAGTATCGCCGACCGATATTGGTATAAAACGCGACGGCCCTATAAAAGCGGCTAATCGCTTACCTTATTTTGCTGCAACTGCGTGGTATCACAAAGCACTGAATAAAAACTTGCAAGAAAAAGATCTCAATGAACTTTTACCCGAAGTAGAACAGTTCACTATTAATGAGCTTATTCCTGCCCTCGCTAAAGGTGGCTTTATCGATGCCGATAAAAAACGCCAAATAATAAAGAAAATGGCCGAATATGCAGGCCTTTCAGAGCAGTTTGTAGCGCAAAACAACTTAGATATTCCCACTCGATTTTTTTGGAAAGAACTTTTACGTGAGCGCGGACAAACTGTCGGACGTCTAGATTCGCGCTATTTAGGTATTGATAAACGCGATGCTGGCGAATCACCTGATTACTGGGCTGAGCTTACCTCTTGGCTGCACTCATTTACGCCTGCAATTAACTATTACCTGCGTGAAGAGCTCAACTATAAAACGGATGTTAAATACAACTTATTTGGCAATGTTCACCCATGGGATCGCAGTAAAAATAATACCGGCGAAAACTTACGTTTAGCGATGGCGCAAAACCCGTATTTAAACGTCATGATTCAAGCGGGTTACTACGATGGCGCAACAAATTACTTTGATGCTAAATACACGTTATGGCAGCTTGACCCAAGTGGAAAAATGAAAGACAGGTTAAGCTTTAAAGGGTACCGCAGCGGCCATATGATGTACCTACGACATGAAGATCTTAAGCTTTCAAATAACGATTTACGCGACTTCATTTTAAGCTCCCTACCCGCTAAAGGGCAGGCCGCTAAATATTAATTAAAAGGGCCATTACATGAGGCATTAAGAAGATGCCTCATGTTTATTACAGTACACTTTTAACTGTGTAACCACTTCATTAAATCCTGTTTGTAGTGCAAATAATAACGCTTCATCGACCTTATTTTGCGCGGCTAAGCTTTCTATCTGCTGGCAGGTATCACTTAACTTTAACGCTGCAACCGATTTAGCAGATGACTTTAAACCATGCGCCTGAAAAGATAAATCGGCATAATTTAAACTATGTGTATATGCTTCAATTAATTTAACTTGCTCATAAGCGGTCTGTAAAAACGCCTGAAAGACTAAACAATGTACATGCGTATCTTTTCCTAACATCGAAAACAATAAAGGCATATCTAATTGACTGTACATAGAGCTTGCTTGCGCTGTTATTTGCAGCGGCTGTGTATGCGAAGGAACAATGCCTTGCGAGTGTTTCATTAACAGTGCTTTTAGGCTTTCAAGCTCTATCGGTTTAGTTAAAAAACCGTTCATCCCAGCGCTGTAACAATCCTGTATGTTTTTTTCCATTATATTGGCAGTAACAGCAATAATTATTAGCTCATTGAACTGTGTGTTTTTTCGGATTTTTTTAGCCAATTCAAGGCCATTTAACAACGGCATTTGAATATCGGTAAGTAGCATATCAAAACACTTATCTTGGAGCATTTGCCAGGCCTGTTCACCATTATTTGCAAACGTTGAATTAACGCCAAGCATGGTCAGTTGCTGCTTTAAAACCTGCTGATTAGTCAGTTGATCTTCTGCCACCAGCACATTTAATACTGGGAGTTTACCTGTGGCTGAGTTTGCGGGCTCACTGCTGGGGTGATTTATCGGTTCATCAGCTTGTATAGTCGTTAAAGCGCTTTCTTTAAAACTATTAAAGCTAATGGTAAAACACGCGCCTTTATTTATTTGGCTATTTACTTGTAGCTGCCCTTGCATACGCTCTACAAGCTCTTTAGTAATAACTAAACCTATGCCTGTACCATGTGTTTTACTGGTCTCTGCCCCTAGTCTATCAAAGGGTTTAAAAAGCCTTAAAATATCATCTTCTGAAAAACCGCACCCTGTATCTTCAATATCAATATTACAGCGGCTTGAATCAGCAATCTCGCAGCGTATATCTATTTTACCTCGCACTTTGTTATATTTTATTGCGTTGGAAAGTAAATTAAGCAGTACCTGTTTAAAACGGCGCTTATCTACATATAAGTAAATACCTTCAAGGGAGTCAATATTGTGAGTATTTATAGTAACAAGCTCAACTCTGGCAAGTTCGCTCACCATTTCAATACTATGCTGTAGCATGTCTTTCACGGGGGCATATTTAAAATTAAACTGCATATTCCCCGATTCAATAGAAGTTAAATCTAGCACGTCGTTTATTAGTAAAAGTAAATGCTCACCAGCTTGGTAAATACTTTGCGCATTGTCTTTGTGTACCTCGGTTGCTTTACTGTCATATTGATAAAGCTGAGCTAACCCTAAAATAGCATTTAACGGCGTTCTAAGCTCATGGCTCATACTCGCCATAAAGTCAGACTTAGCCTTACTGGCCGACTCGGCTTGAATTCTCAGCGCGTTTACTTTTTGATGATTAGTAGCAACCTCACCGGCCATTTTATTAAATGCATTTATGACGCTGCCAATCTCATTTTTTTGCTGAACGCTAACGTGGCAATCAAAGTTCCCTTTAGCCAGTTTAGAAAAGGCGACTTCGAGCGCCCGTAAAGGGCTGGTAATTCTATAATCGACCAACCAAGCTAAGCCAATAAAAAACACCACAAGTATAAAAAACTGTATATAAATTAATGTGTAATGTAGCTTGGCCGCTTCGTTTATTTCGTCTTCAAAATTAACGACTAACGTTGTTTCAGCCAAAGGTTTATCTAAAAAAGTAATATGCTCATTTAACGTAACATTGCCCTGCTGCGCTAACAGCTGCCACTCATCTAATGGATATAACTGATTACCTGTAGTCGGCTCTACTACCCTAATTGCTTTCCAATTAGGGTTTGTATTAAGTTGCGCGTCTATTTGCTCATACAGCTGTGCGTATTGACGCGTTAATAAAGGGGTTTTTATTGATGTGGATAGTTGCTGTAAAGAGCGCTGCGCTGCGCTAGAAAGGCCATCGTTTACCCACCTAGCTTGCTCTGGCAAAGCGTAAAAAATAAATAAGCATATTAATAAAAAGCCAAATGCCATTACCGCAATAAAGCTTTGAACCCTTAGGCTGCGCCACCAGTTAATTTTCAACATAAAACGAGCGTAAACCCCATTGCGTTAATTGTTTATAATCGTCAATGCTTGCTTTACTTGGGTTAATAATAGGAATACCCGCTAGTAAGTGTTTTTGTTTAGGGTCGCTCCCTATTTCTATAATTGCTTGTTGAACTTGCGCTTGTACCTGATTATTTACTCTAGGGTGAACCACAATGGGGTGGCGGCTAACCTTCCGCGTTTTGTAAATAACTTTTAGCTTTTGCTTCAAATTTTGAGGCTGTTGCTTTAATGTGCCCATTACCCCGCCGCCGGCAGGCGTTGCGTTAAGTGCCACGTTTAAATAAACAGATGAGTGCGTTTGTACATACACAGGCTCTATTGTTAAGCCATACAATAGGGCAAGCTCCGCCCGCATTAATAAAGAAGCGCCTAATGCATTAGGCGCAGGAAAAGCAATTTCGGCGCCTTCAAGCTGCTTAACGGATTCAATATTACTGTTTTTATTGACCACTAATACGCCTTGCAAATGGCGCGCAGCATCTTTCACTATCGGTAAATAGCCTTGCTTATCGTAAGCAATCACACTATGCCATGGGTTCATATAAGCAAAATCGTAATCGCCATCTGCAAACCCTTGCTCAAAAACCGGGATTGATTCCACGGTAACAAGCTTTAGTTGCACGCCTGTTTTTTCGGTTACTTTATTAAGAAAGGGCTGCCATATTGCAGTGAGTTTTTGAGGCTCATATTGCGGAACTACACCAAAAGTAAAGGTTTGAGCATAGACACCCATACTATTGAATAAAAAAAGCAAAACAACACTACACTTCATATTAGTCTTACCGCTGCAGGTTTATGACTATAAGCATAGTTAACGAGTGACTAACGCACCATTTTTATTACGTAGAAATTAAGAGGTTATTTAATTTAGGAGGTTTAAGAACGTTTCAACAAAAAGATTAAAGCAGGTGCCCATACACACCTGCTTAAATATATTACTGCCAGTATGGCTCTATATCAAAAGACGCTAAACGGCTTTGCTCCATTGCACTGACTAAGTAATCTGACTTTTGATCTAGCCACTGTTGAATTTTAGCCAACTGCTCGTCTTCTTGCCCGCCACAAAGCTGCTTTAAATATTCCAGCGTGCTGAGCTCGTACATACCATGAGAAATATCCAGCCACGGCAGTCTAAATTCTAAGCGCTCTTCTTTGTCAAACAATGACCCTAAGCAATTACCGCTTAATAAGCTGTTTTCTAATTGGGTGCGTAAGCTTAAATAATCTTGTGCTGTAAGCGTTTGCTCTTTAGGAAGTAGCTTATCTAAATTTTGCCAATCTTTATTAAATAAACGTTTAGCAATTTTAGCTACTGGCTGCTCTGCCGCTTGTAGCTGAGTTTGCCCCCAAAACTTACGCCATTGTTTATCTACCAACCAGGTAGTTAACGACAGCAATAAACGGTTGTATCGCGCGCTTTGAAACAAAGCATTAATATCATCAATGCTTGGCTGTAGCTCTTTTAAATCGTTAATAACTTGCGCTAATGCAGGCGCTGCATTTATTTTTTTATAAAATGCATGGCGTTTAGATGTATAAGTTTTTAGCTGAATTGCATTTTCAACCCAGGCTAATTCACTTAACAGCCACTTTAACTCTGTTCTTAATTGCTCAGTACTGTCTTTACTTACAATATCGTCAAACAACCAAAAATTATGCCTAATTAAGCTAATGCCATCAGTCACACGTTTGAGCGTTTTTAAACTTGGTTTGTCAAAGTAACACTGCTCATGCTTTTGCACAAAACGAATACCAAAGTTCATGGCCTCTATTAGTGCTTGCTCTTGAGTTGCTTGTTTTTTTAATTTTACAAACCCAATAGACTTACTTGGTTTAAGCGGTGTTTCATCGGCTAGTCGGTAGCCTCTAGCTGCTTTTGAATAAAGCCCTAAACGAATACAGTTTTGGCTAACAAGTTTATCTGCCAAAGCAAATAGCTCGTCTCTGTTGCCCTCAACAAGCTCTATTTCTAGCTCGCTAATAATATCAACCTTACCTGATGCAGCTATTTCGCCTTTATCTAGCACGACTTCAATTTTTGCGCCATTTGGGGTTTCTATTAACCAAGTACGACGAATAAAGTTAGTGCTAAAAATAGGATATAAATTATCGCTAATAGCATTTACTTGCATACCATGAGGCCAAATAGCATTATTAAATGCTAATAAATCAGGACGGCTTGATTCAATGGGTAAGTTGTATTCAGGACGTTGGTGTAGCCCACCCACAACTTCGCCAGCAAGCTTTATTGTTTGTTCGCATTTACTGTCGGCACAGCGGGTTCTAAAACCTATATCAAGGGCTCTTAGCTCTCTACTTGGGGTATCGTAATAGGCATTTTGCAAACTACGTGAAGGTTTATTAATAACCGTTTTAGCAAATTGTGTGATTAGCGAGGGGATCAGTGGAACAACGGCATCTGATACCAAAAACTTCAGTTCTATCTCAGTATCCATTAGGCTTGAGGATTACCTTTAAAATAAATAAGTGCTCAAAATAAACAAAGCCACCTCATTTTGCAAATTTTTTAACCTTTTTGGCTGAGCAACACCCGCACTGGGTTACAATATCAACCTTGCTATTAACGCGTTTAATCCATACTATCTCACTACTTATGTGAAAATCTCAATCACAACCACAACGGACACGGATAGACTAACAAGGTAGATAAATGCTAAAACACTGTTTACTAGGGCTACTTTTAACAGCCACCTCGTTTATAAGCCAAGCACAAGAAGCTCAAACAGCCAATTCATCAGATGCAAATTCAGCTTATATAATCGATAATCTATATACCTTTATGCGCTCTGGCGCAGGTAAAAACTACCGCTTACTTGGCTCTGTAGATGCGGGTACTAAATTAACCGTGCTATCAAAAGAAGAAAACGGCTTTATAAAAATAAAAGACGATAAAGACCGTGAAGGTTGGGTTGAGTCTAAATTTATATCGCAAACGCCAGGGCTTCATCAGCAGTATCAAACACTCAGTAGCGAGATGAGCACAGTGCAAAACAAACTACGCCAAGCACAAGTTGAGCTACCTCAGTTACAAGAACATAATCAAAGCTTAACTAATCAAAACAAATTGCTTAATCAACAAATTACTGAGCTGCAAACAACACTTGAGCAAGAACGTGCTCAAAAACAAGCAGCCACTGCAAAAGAAAAACGCCAATTACTTACTTATGGTGGCGCTATTGCTTTTATAGGTTTGTTTTTAGGTATTATACTTACCGTTGTACTTTCGCGCCGTAAGCGCTACGAAGGGTGGGCTTAATTAACCTAAACCTTGGTTAACTAAGTTTAATAGCCGCTGGCTAATCATTAAAAAAGCACCCTTAGGTGCTTTTTTAATGTGTGTGTAATGTATTGCAATAAGCATTTGGTTTTTAAACATCCAAACGTAAACCAGGATCCTGCTTAATTTTTTCTATTACCATGTAAGTATGGTGAGTACCTACGCCCGGAATATCGACCAAGTCTCCTAGCACCTGTCGATACTCATCCATATCCGAGACCCTAATTTTTAGCAGGTAGTCGTACCCTCCCGCTACCATATCGCACTCTACAACTTGCTCAATTTTAAGTATATGCTCTTTAAATACTTTAAAAACAGCCGTGTTAGATGTCACCAGCGATACTTGCACATGCGCTACTAAGCTCTGATTCAGCTTTTGTTCGCTAAGCTTTGCAAAGTACCCTTCTATATAGCCTTCTTGCTCTAAACGTTTTACACGGTCAAGGCATGGACTAGGACTTAAATTAACCTGTTTTGCTAGGTTAACATTAGAAATTCTGCCGTTCTTTTGAAGAACGTCTAATATTGCTAAATCGATACGATCAAGCAGGCGTAATCTATTTGGACTTGTCATACAGAATTTTATACGGATAAGTTGAAAATATGCCCTGTAAATTATCGTAAATCGTGAAATTTAACCAGCATATTCTGCTGAAATTTAATTAGAATGCACGCATTACATCACTGGTAATTTATTGGTAGCAAAGTTGCTTTAGCTCAACAGCCCAAGCACATAAGTTTTGTTCTACTATTTACATATTAACATTCCTAAGGGTTGCTTATGTTATTCAATGGCGATTTGACAACAACCTGTCCTACAAGACAGAAAATTCGTGATTTTTACCGCATTGATGAAAATGCTGTTATTGATCATATTTTACCACTTGCAGAAGTGGGTGTTAAAGCACGAAGCCGTGCATGGGAAAGAGCTCGCCAGATTGTTTTAAACATTCGAAAAGATCAAGACGGTCAAAGCGGTGTAGACGCACTTTTAAATGAATTCTCACTCTCTAGTGAGGAAGGTGTAGTGTTAATGTGTTTGGCCGAAGCCCTACTTCGCGTACCAGACAAAGCCACGCAAGATACGTTAATTCGTGACAAGCTTGCTAAAGGTGATTGGAGTTCTCATTTAGGAAGCAGCGATTCTTTATTCGTTAATGCTTCTTCGTGGGGATTATTAGTAACCGGTAAAATGGTTAACTACACAGATAAAACCAAAGAACAGCAATTTGGCATGCTTAAAAAGACCATAGGTCGTTTAGGCGAGCCTGTGATTCGCAAGTCTGTAAACTTTGCCATGAAAATTATGGGTAAGCAGTTCGTTATGGGTCGCACCATTGACGAAGCCATTGAACGCGCTGCTGAAAAAGAGCAAAAAGGCTACGTTTACTCATACGACATGCTAGGCGAAGGCGCGCGCACAATGAAAGATGCCAAGCGTTACTTCGACAGCTACATGAACGCAATCCATGCAATTGGTAAAGCGGCAAATGGCCGTGGCCCAGTTAAAAGCCCTGGTATTTCAGTTAAACTTTCTGCTATTCATCCACGTTATGAATTCACGCATAAAGACCGCGTAATGGCCGAAATTGTACCTAAACTGAAAGAGCTCGCGCTTGCTGCTAAAAAATACGACATTGGCTTTACAGTTGATGCAGAAGAAGCTGACCGCTTAGATATTTCGTTAGATGTTATAGAAGCGGTATTTAGCGATGAAGATTTAGGTAACTGG
This sequence comes from Pseudoalteromonas sp. Xi13, assembly GCF_003952205.1. Lineage (NCBI taxonomy): Bacteria > Pseudomonadati > Pseudomonadota > Gammaproteobacteria > Alteromonadales > Pseudoalteromonadaceae > Pseudoalteromonas > Pseudoalteromonas sp. Xi13. Next base: position 927,440 of record NZ_CP034439.1, on the reverse strand, counting down.
CAAGGTTTTGGTTTAGCCGTACAAGCATACCAAAAGCGCGCTATTTTTGTTATTGAATGGGTAACTGAACTTGCTACTCGTGTAGGCCGCAAAATGATGGTTCGCCTTGTAAAAGGTGCCTACTGGGATACAGAAATTAAAACCACGCAACAAGGTGGTTTAGAGCACTACCCAGTATTTACGCGTAAAGCAACTACCGATGTATCTTACAAAGCCTGTGCGATTAGAATGCTAGAAGCACGCGATGTACTGTACCCGCAATTTGCAACACACAACGCTTACACTGCTGCCACTATTTTAGAAGTTGCTAAAGGCGATAACACCGGATTTGAATTCCAGCGTTTACACGGTATGGGCGAATCTTTATTTGACCAAATCGTAAATGAAGAAAAAATTCAATGCCGTGTTTATGCACCCGTTGGCCAGCACGAAGACCTACTTGCCTACTTAGTACGTCGTTTACTTGAAAATGGCGCTAACTCATCGTTTGTAAACGCCATTGTAGATACCACTAAACCAGTTGAGTCGCTATTACCTGATCCAGTAGAAACACTGCAAGGTTTACGTAATAAGTACAATACGCAAATTAAAATGCCAATCGACTTATACGGCGACGAACGTGCTAACTCTAAAGGCATGGACTTAACCGATATTAATGTAATTACGCCATTCAAAGAAAACCTTGAAAGCTGGTTTAACGAGCATTTAATTGATCAAAGCCAAGTACCTGAAGGCGCATTAGCGATTAAAAACCCAGCTAATCACAACGAAATCATCGGCCACGTTAAACTGCAATCTGGCGATGAGATGAAAGACATTTTGGCCAATGCAGAAGCGGCGTTTGAGTCATGGTCACAAACATCTGTAAAAGAGCGTGCTAATTTATTACGCCGCGTGGCAGATATTTTAGAGCGTCACCACGATGAGCTCGTCGCTATTTGTATTAAAGAAGCCGGTAAAATTGCGCAAGATGGTATTGACGAAGTACGTGAAGCCGTTGATTTTTGTCGTTACTACGCGGCACGTGCAGAAGAACTTGCAAGCGATGAGCGCTTTGAAGCACGCGGTGTAATTTTATGTATTAGCCCGTGGAACTTCCCGCTTGCTATTTTCTTAGGTCAGGTGGCCGCTGCCATTGTGACTGGTAATACTGTTATTGCAAAACCTGCAGAGCAAACAAGCTTAATTGCACTTCGCGCTATTGAGCTAATGCTTTCGGTTGGCTTACCAGAGCATGTAGTACAGCCGGTGATTGCCCGCGGTTCTGAGGTAGGTAAAACAATTGTACCTGATGAGCGTATTCAGGCTGTTATGTTTACCGGTTCTACAGAAACAGGCACACTGATTTCACAAACACTGGCTGCGCGTAACGATATTCAAGTACCGCTAATTGCAGAAACCGGTGGCCAAAACTGTATGATTGTGGACTCAACAGCGCTGCCAGAGCAAGTTGTTGATGATGTAATAAGCTCAGGTTTCCAAAGTGCAGGTCAGCGTTGTTCAGCACTGCGTGTATTATTTATACAAGAAGATGTAGCCGATGGCATTATAGAAATGCTTAAAGGCGCACTCGCCGAGCTGCATATTGGCGACCCGTCATTACTTTCTACCGATGTAGGCCCAGTAATTGATGAAAAAGCCCTTAAAACGCTAAATGATCATGTTGAATACTTAAAAGGTAATGCAACACTTCATTACGAATGTAAGATCCCTGATAACACCGAAAATGGCGCCTACTTTTTTGCCCCTCGTTTATACGAAATCGAAGATTTATCAGTACTTAAACGTGAAGTATTTGGTCCATGTGTGCACATTGTTCGCTTTAAAGCGAATGATATCGACAACGTGATTGACCAAATTAACAACACAGGTTACGGCTTAACAATGGGTGTTCATTCACGTATTGAAGAGCGTTGTGAGTACCTAGCTAAAATGTCGCGTGCGGGTAACGTATATATAAACCGCAACATGATTGGTGCCATTGTAGGTGTGCAACCGTTTGGTGGCCGTGGTTTATCTGGTACTGGCCCTAAAGCCGGTGGCCCTAACTACCTGCAGCGTTTAGTAAAAGAGAAAGCATCACCTGATAACGTGCAAATGACTAACCTAACGCCAGATGAGCTTGATTTACACCATTACAGCGGTGCAAACGAGCAAGTTGAAAAGCTGATGGCTAACTCAATGCGCGATGAGAAAATTTGGCGTGCAACACCGCTAAATGACCGTGTATCGGCTGTTCGTCAGTTGCTTGCTAAAGTAGCAACGGTCGAAATTATTGATGACCTAGCGGACGATTTGGCATTAACGCTTTCAGAAGCGCGTGCACAACTTAACCGTTTAGAAAAACACATGCGTAAGTTTACCACTTTGCCTGGGCCTACTGGTGAATCAAACACCTTGCACCTTGAAGCACGTGGTTGTGTAGTATGTTATGCAGATAAAAGCACGTCATTTAACTTTTGGGCGCTTTCAATCATCACAGCACTTGCTGCAGGTAATACAGTAATTACGGTCGCATCAGAGCTATTTTACGATGAAGCGGTAGCCTTTAAAGATAAGTTTATTGCCACAGGCGTTGCTGAGGGCGTGTTCCAGGTTGCAAAACCTAATCAGCTACAAGCTATTTTGGCTCACCCTCACTTAGCGGGTGCGGTGGTTGCTGCACGTTCATCTCGTTTAGGTTACTTCAGCCAACAACTTGCACAGCGTAAAGGCGCTATTTTGCCAGTAATTACTTCAGAGTATTACGATACGTTAATTAAGCGCTTAATTACTGAAAAAACGATCAGTATAGATACTACCGCATCTGGTGGTAATACTTCACTGATGACCCTAGTAGAAGATGACGAATAGCCCATCTAGTACTAATTAACTAAAAATGTAAAAAAAAGGCACTTAAAAGTGCCTTTTTTTTATATTGAAACGTATAATGATGCTAATTTAAACAAAGACCCATTACAGAAGCAAAAAAATTGAAAGTTATCTCTATTTCGCAATTACAGCTTGGCATGTTTGTTCAAAGTGTTACAAAACAAACTGGGCGCATTAAAATTAAAAACCAAGGCTGGGTTAAAACTCAGGCGAGTATCGATAAGCTTAAAAAAGCGGGCATTTTAGAAATAGAGATAGATCCAGATAAAACATTAACTACACCCGAGCCCGACACCCAAGCCCCAGCGCCTAAGACTGAGATTAAAAAACGCGACCCTTGGCTTAAAGTTCATAGTAGCGAACAAGAAATGGGCAAAGCTAAAAAGCTCTACGACGAAGCTAAAACACTTCAACAAAAGGCCTTTGGCGATATAAAAGCGGGTAGAGATATAGACATAGCGCCTTTTAAAGAACTTGCCAGTGGCTTTATGGACTCTATTTTTAGAAACCAAGATGCCCTAGCCTGCTTAACGCAAATGCGCCAAAAAGATGCTTACTTATTAGAGCACTCTATCAACGTTTCTATTTTAATGGGTATTTTTGCAAAGCACTTAGGCATAGAGCGCGACATTATTGTAGAGCTCACTACAGGTGCTTTGTTACATGACATAGGAAAAATTAAAATTCCTGATAAAGTGCTCAATAAACCGGGTCGCTTTAGTGATGACGAATTTAAAATTATGCAAAACCATGCTCTGTATTCTAAGCAAATTTTAGAAGAAGCGGGGTTAACGGGCATTGCTGTAGATATTGCTGGCCTACACCATGAGCGCTTAGACGGAAAAGGCTATCCGTTTGCCAAAAAAGGCGATGAGATAAGCCAATACGTACGTATGGCGTCAATTGTAGATGTATATGATGCACTCACGGCAGAGCGGGTATATAAAGCAGGTATGGAGCCTATAAAAGCGTTTAAAATTTTAAAAGATGGTTGCCCTGATAGCTTTGATGGTGAGCTACTTACTAAGTTTATCCAATGTATTGGCATTCACCCAGTAGGCACCTTAGTGCGCTTATCTAGCCAAAAAGTAGGCTTAGTTACACAGAGTAACCCTGAAACGCCTTTAAAGCCGGTGGTTAAAACATTTTATAGTGCTAAACACGGTCGCTACACGGAAATGCAAGATATAAACTTGGCAAATAAAAAAACAGCTGACAAGCTCGAATCAACTGTTAAGCCGACCGACTACAACATTGATTTAGAGCGCTTTTACAAAAACGCTATTTTACCTTGAGTTAAAAAGTAAAGCCTCAGTTTTGCGGCTTTACTTTATTAGCTGCGCTTTATTGCGGCCAATCCTGCAAAGCTTTAATACTGAATTCATAACCATCAAAATCAAGTACACTTTGCTCTGGGGTAATTTCGCGCACTGTTAGTGCCCCTATGCTCTCCCCTTCGTGTAGCTCTCTCCCATTAAGCTTTATCCAGCGTTTATCTGCACTTGAAGAGTATATATGTGCTTGGTATTTAATGCTTGGCAGCATGGCTTGTAAGCCATCTGGTAATAGCTCAACCGGTTTAACTCGAGATGAACTGCGTGAGGCCTGGGTTACTTCGTAATCTTGTTCTTGCTCCGAGTCTTTTATCGCTTGCGCAAAGGCATCTTTTAATTTACTCGGTACAGCATCAAGCTCCGGACTACTTTGCGGCGCTTGCGTGCTTGGGGTATTTTCACCATTCAGTGGTTTTCCAAGCACTTTATACTTGCTCATATCTAAACCTGCTGAGCTTGTATTTTGTGTTTGTGGCTGCATAAAGTGCGTGTTTTGGCCGTGTGCATTATAAGCAAGTGGATTATAGCTTTGCGTATTAGGTAGCTGTGCATTGTAAGTTTGCTGATTAAACGCATTTTGATTATACCCGTTAGCATTTATAGGGGGTTGCACATTGTAACCTGGTTGCTGCTGCGCCAGATTATCATTAATAGGGATATACTGCCCCTGTGGGGTAAGCAACATTTTTTGTACCCCGGTAGGTGTTTGTACATACACCAACTGCCCTTCAATCGTTGCTTTATTACTATTTTTTTCAGCCTCTGAAGAAGGTGATGTTACAGGCTTTTCGGCTTTATTTTGCGCTGTAGTTGGCTCATCTGTTACTGCTTGTTTTTGCTTTTTGCTATCAGTGCTAACAACATCAACCGTCTGGGTTGCGTTTAATAGTGCGCTGCTTTGAAACCACTTACCTGCTGTAAAGCCACCCGCTATAGCAATAAATGCTGCAATTGCGCCGCCAAGTAGCCACACCATTTTTTTATAGCGCGTAAGTGCTTGCTGCTGTTTTAACTGCGCTGACTGCAAATCATATTGCTCGGCGCTCATATCTGCTTGTTGAGATTGCTTTAATGCATCTAATAAATAAGACATAAATTACCTAACTATATAATAAACGACATGCCAACACCTACTGCGAACAAAGCAGCAAATGCTAAGTAATAATAAACACGGCCAGTGGATTTAGGTGCATTATTCTGCGCAGCCACAAAGTCCATAGGCAGTGATTCTTGGGCTGATTGTTTTATAATATCACTATCAACAATAAGCTGCTGCTTAGAAAAAGCCCCGACTAACGCGCGCTCACAGACTAAATTCATTAAGCGTGGAATGCCGCCAGTTAACTGATGTACAGCTTGCATCGCATCGAGCGAAAACACGCCTTTATCACACCCGGCAATATGTAAACGATGCTTTATATACGCAACTGTTTGCCCTTGGGTGAGCGGTAATAAATGATACCGTGCTGTAATTCGCTGAGCTAACTGCCTAAGCTCAGTACGTTTTAATAATGCCTGAAGCTCTGGTTGGCCCACTAAGACTATTTGTAACAGTTTTTTATGATCAGTTTCTATGTTAGTTAATAGTCGTAATTGCTCAAGCACATCGGGGGCAAGGAGCTGCGCTTCATCAATAATTAAAATTGTGTGCCCGCCCGCTTTGTTATTAGCCTCTAAGTGCTGCTTAATAATGTCGGTTAAACTTTTAAGGGTGGCATTTTGGGCATCGTAAGTAATGTTTAGCTCATCACAAATACTGGCCAAAAGCTCAAGCTCCGACAGCGCCGGATTATGGATCATTGCAACTTGAGTGTTCTCTGGCAGTTGCTCTAACATACTGCGGGTAATGGTGGTTTTGCCTGTTCCCACTTCGCCGGTTAGCAATACAAACCCGCCATCTTCGCCTAATCCATAGGTTAAGTGGGCAAGTGCCTCTTTGTGGCGTTCGCTTAAAAATAAATAATGGGGGTTGGGCGAGATCGAAAATGGCTTTTCGCTCAAGCCAAAGTAGCTTAAATACACCGCAATGTTCCTTCGTCATTAAAACTCGGCCTATAATGGCAAAAAAAACGACAAAGTAACAACGTTGTATGCGCTTTATTATTGAAATAACGTAAATTTATGTAAAACAAAAAAGCGCCGCTAAATTTAGCGGCGCTTTTGTATTAAAGCTAAGTGCTTGGCTATTTTATTTTACTTAGTTTTCGTAACGCACTAAACGTAAATACACGTCACTGGTTTTAGCATGTAAGCTATTAAGCCCGCTATCAAACTGGTAAACCCATGCTGAGCTCATCGTGCTTACCCCTGAGGTATTACTCCAGTAGTTTTGCAATTTAGTGCCTAAAAACACCTCTTCGTTAATACTTGGCTCGGTGCAGCTGTGCTCTAAAATACTGGCAAGCTCTTTAATATTAGGCACCTGCCAATCGTCGTAATCGGCAGTGGTGTCGTTTTCTGCGCCTCTAAGTGCTTCTTGCCAATTAAGTGACGGAGAAGAGCCTGTACATGTTTCAGTGTCGCTATCGTAAACTTGTCCGTAGCTACAACGTTGCCACATTAGGCCTGTTTCTGTATCTAACACTGTGCCATCGTCATTAAGGGTGAAGCGTGTGGTTGGTGTTGTTGTATCCGCCCCGTCGTAACACGTTTGCGCTGCGGCTAGTTGAAAGCTTGCGCTAAATACAGCCATTGAAAATAGTAAGCATGTTTTCATGATTTTCTCCTATCGGCTTCTGACTAAACGTACATACGCGTACTTTTCTTTCGGGTAGGCTAAGTCATTCCCGTTGCTCATATCAATAATGTACGCTTGCGATAAGCTGGTACCATCGGCTGCAGTTTGCGATGTCCAGTACGGTAAATTCACATCATCTATAGCGCCTGCTTCTGGCATATTTGGAAAAAACGCTTCATCAATTAATACGTTTTCGCCCTGCTTGCCATAATCTATTAAGCTCAACAGCTCAGTGTAAGTTGGTAAGCGCCAATTGGTACCGCCGCAAAAATCTAAGTCGTTCACTTCATTTATATAGGTTTGCACACCACAGCTTGTATCATCTGGGCAGGTGGTATTAGCGGTACTGGTATCGGTAAAGGTTGTCGTGCCTAAATCCCAAAAGTAATGATTTTGGCCATCGCGTAAGGTGGTATTAGGTAATGTACCTGATTCTACACTTTTCACTTCCCATACAAGCCCCGTTACGTTGTCGCGTATACAAGTAAAGTCGTCACTATCATCAGCTACTTCATCAGCAAACTGATTTAGCTTAGTGTAGTCAAACGCAAGGTTACCTTGGCCTGCTTTATCGAGTTGGTTGGCAAAGCTGTCTCGTCCAAGCTCTGCATCTTGACCCGGAAAGTCACTACTTTGGCAATTGATACGCTGCGTATTGTTATAACACTCGCCTAGGCCACTGTCGTTAATTAACCCTAATGCTTTTGGTGATACGTCAATAAATACGGTATCGGTGTCAGTGCGCCCTTTAGAATCAGTAACAGTGACTTCAAAGCTCAATGTGGTATCTAAATCAACGTCGGAGGCAAAAAATGTCGTGGTACATTGGCTAGTATTTGCCAGCGTTTCGGCATTGCCCGTTAATTGTTGCCAGCTACATGAAAACGTATCTGTTAGGGTGTCACTTTCACTTGCATCTAAGGTCACTTCCTCAAATTCTTCAACGTTTTGGTCATCTCCGGCATTGGCCACAACCAGCTCGTCTGTTTTATTTAATGTCATACTGTATTCAGTACTTGCCTCGCCGCCCTCGTCGTCGGTAACGCTTAATTGCCATATTAAATTAGTATTTGATTCAAGCAGCGGGTGGCTAAAACTTACCGTAGAGTTGTCAAAGTCGGTTACATCTAAATCAGGGCCTGAAATTAATTGCCACTGATAGCTATTAATTTGGCCATTTTCATCAGGGTCGCTCGACTCTTCAGCACTTAACGTTACGGTGTCGTTATAGGTTGAAGGTAGTGTTTCTGGGGCTGTTTGACTAACAACAGCAAGCGGTAATTGATTACTTGAGGTAATAAATATGCTCACGTTGTCACTAACTAAGCTGCCATTATCTGTTTGATAGCTTACAGATAGTACAAGTTCACTATCGGCTTTAACATCGGGCGCAGTAATTGTTTGCTCTGCACCTTCAAGCGGGAAGCCGTCCACAGATGGCCCGCTAACGCGCTGCCAAGTAAAGGTACCGTCGGCTGGTGAGCCTTGTGCGGTGATTGTAAACTCTGTTTTTTCTACAACCTGAAGATCGGTTCCGGCATTAACCGAGGTTTCAACAGCAGAGTCATCACTACCGCTGCCTCCACCGCCACAGGCAGCCAATAAAAAACAAGATATAAGGGGAGTAAAAGCAAACGCTTTCATAAAACGCACCTATAATGTCAAATAATTACTATAGTGTAATCACTAGCAATAAAGGTGCCATTTAGAGTTATACCAATTCGCTTAATTAAGTGAACCATTTTGAGGCTGGAAAACGTGTCGCAAAATGATTAAGCATTATTGCGGATTGGTATTACATATACGTATCTTGATGAATACGCACAAACAGCTTAGTGCCTATTTTTGAGTAATCTACTTTGTATTCACGCCCATCAAGCGCCTGAATAAACAACAGCTGTTTTTCTTCGCCAAAAATATCAGCGCTACTTACATTAACAATTTCAAGGTAACGCTCTTTGGCATCACGCCGGTTTTTAGGTAGGTCCTCTTTAAATGGCTCCAAACCATTTTGAGTTACCTTTATACGTGGGTGCTGCTCTGCATTTACAATGACTAGATCAAGCTTTTTATCTTTATGGATGATGGTATTGCGACCACTCTTTATAAAAGATCTTTCTTGGCTCATTATTTTTCCTACTATCGCATTTAGTGTCCAACTTGCGATGCTATAAACCGTTCAGGTGCGCGTTTCCATTTATTTAAATCGGCACTGAACGACCAAATGTCTGTCTCTAATACACTTGCGGGTAACAGTAAATTATATCCCGTTAACAACTCAAGGTGCTTGGCTCTGTTAGCAAACATAGCTATAAGTCCAGTATAGCTAAATCCTTTAGGTGAGGTGTATTGTGTCTCTTCTATTAACCATTCTGATGGGCAATTGCCATTTTTGCAATGTTTTTGAACAGCTTGCATAAATAAATTACGCTGCTCTATCAGTAGTTTTCCGGCAATGCGTGGGTGTATAGCGCTTAAAAATTCGTCCATATCATTGAGTTTTAAACCTACTGCGTTTAATTCAAGGTGTTCAAGGCCGTCAGCCACCTTAGGAATACCGCTGTGATGTAAGTTACTAACATGTAATTGCCACTGGCCATACTTATGCTGATACACAAGTAAGGACTCACTAAGCACTAAACTGTAATAAGGTTCCTGTGTTTTTAAAAAACCAATAAAAATAGCAGCTATGCACATGCTTACTAAAAAAATTTCTATTAAGCTAATTTCACCCGGGCGCAGTAAATTAAACAGCATAATAAATACCAAACCTACGCTGCCTACAGTAAGTACTTCAATGCCATTGCGCGCCCCTTGCGCCCTGTATTTTATTATTGAACTTGGCTTACCCATATTGGTAAAAAGCCATATAAAATAAAAACATAACAATACCCCAAAGTATTATTTTTCTCATTGTTAAACAGGTTTTACACTGCGGTGGTTGCTTCATCGTTTTATCATAATTTTAGTGTTAAATGGGAACAAGTAATTAGTCTCATAAATTTTTACGCCTAACGCACAAATTTATGAGACACATAACCGCCTTTTCACGGTCTTATTTCGTACAATACTTACAATTTATTTTCAGGTATGAAAACGATGTATTCAAAACAGTCAGGTAAAGCTCTTTTTCCATTTTTAATTACGCTTCTTGTTATTTTAAGTGTGTACTTATATTTGCCATCTAGCCATGGTGAACAATCTAATTCAAGTGATACACCCACACAGGTAATGGCTCATACGGTATCATCTCAAGAAAACACCGTTATGATTGAAGCCATAGGCAGTGCACGCGCAAACCAAGCAATTTATATAAAAAGCGCACAAAGCGATTATGTTACACACATATATTTTGAAGATGGCGACTTAGTAAGTAAAGGCCAACGCCTTGTGCAGCTGCAAAATCAGCAAGAACAATACGCTGTAAAAGAGCTAGGCATTAATTTAAAAGAAGAAAAACGTCAGTTAAGCCGCCTTACTGAGCTTTCTCGTACGCAATCTACCGCTAAATCATTATTAGAAGAGCAGCTTTCTCGCGTAGATGCCACGCAAGCCCAACTAGAAAGCGCTAAAACCAAACTTGATGAAATGCTAATTACCGCGCCGTTTTCTGGCTTATTAGGCAAACGAGAAGTGTCGGTTGGTGCTTATGTAAGTAGCGATACAATTATTACAACGCTTGATGATATTAGTATTATAAAAGTTGACTTTAAAGTCCCTGAAAAATATTTATCTCAACTTAACCTAGGCATGAAAGTACATACTCAAAACGATGCCTACCCAGGGCGCACTTTTACCGGCAAAGTGACCCATATTAGTTCTCGTATCGACTCGATTACTCGCAGTGTAGAAGTAACCGCAAGCTTTGCTAATAAATCCGGGTTATTACGCCCTGGTATGCTTTTAAACACCGCTTTGGAGCTTAGTAGTAATCAGGCGCTTATGGTGCCAGAAAAAGCCGTGATCCCACTGCAAGATAAACATTTTGTATACCAAGTTAAAGATGGTATTGCCAACAAGGTAGAAGTGCATGTTGCTGGCAGAAATAACGGCTGGGTAGCGATTGATGAAGGCCTTAGCGATGGCGAGCAAGTGATTACCGAAGGCATTATTAAAATTCGCCCTGGTAGCAAAGTAAGTGTTGAGGGTTAATCGGTGAAAATTACAGATACGAGTGTTAAACGCCCTGTTTTTGCCATAGTAATTAACTTACTACTGCTAACATTTGGCTTGGTGGCTTTTTCGATGCTACCACTTAGAGAATACCCTGATATTGAAACCCCTATTGTCAGTATTAGTACTGACTACACTGGTGCTTCGGCAGAAATAGTCGAGACAAAAATAACGCAAATATTAGAAAACCGGATATCGGGTATTGAAGGCATTAAAAGTATTAATTCTTCAAGCAGAAATGGGCGCTCTAATATCGTTATTGAGTTTGATATAAGCCGTGATATTGACGCAGCCTCAAACGATGTACGAGAGCGAGTTGCTCGCGCACTAGACAACCTACCAGAGCAAGTGCGCCCACCAGAGGTGTCTAAGTCAAACAGCGACGAGAGTCCTATTGCTTGGTTTGTACTTAACAGTGAAACCATGAACTCGCTGCAATTGAGCGATTATGCACAGCGCTTTATTGTCGACCGATTAGCCGTTGTAGATGGCGTTTCAAATGTACGTATTGGTGGTGAGCGCCAATACGCCATGAAAATTTGGCTAAACCGCCAAGCCATGGCTGCTCGTGGGATCACTTCAAGTGATATCGAAAACACCCTACGCAGTGAAAACGTAGAGCTACCAGCAGGTGAAATTGAATCTATCGACCGCGATTTTACCGTACGTACAGCGCGTAGCTATAAAGACCAACGTGATTTTCAAAACTTAGTTATTAAACGCGGTGAAGACGGCTACCTTGTACGTTTAGGTGAAGTTGCCGATGTACATTTAGAAGCCGCCGACGATGAAAGCCTGTTCCGTGGTAACGGCCGTAACATGATTGGCCTTGGCATAGTAAAGCAAGCTAAAGCAAACACCTTAACAGTGGTAGACAACGCCCGCAGTGAACTTGAAAAAATAAAACGTAATTTGCCAGAGGGCACCACTATTCAAGACAGCTACGATTCGTCTATTTTTATTAAAGAGTCAATCAACGAAGTATATAGCACGCTTGCCATTTCTATGGGATTAGTGGTGTTAATAATATTTATCTTTTTAGGTAATATTCGCGCTACGCTTATCCCCGCCGTTACTGTGCCTGTAGCACTTGTTGGCAGCTTTATGTTTTTACTTGCCATGGGTTATTCAATCAACTTATTAACCTTACTTGCGCTGGTATTAGCGATTGGTTTGGTCGTAGATGACGCCATTGTAATGCTTGAAAATATTCACCGTCGGATTGAGCTTGGCGAGCCACCTTTATTAGCGGCCTTTAGAGGTGCCCGCGAAGTAGGCTTTGCAATTATTGCGACAACGCTTGTGCTAATTTCGGTGTTTGTACCTTTAGTATTTATGGATGGACGAATTGGCGCTTTGTTTACAGAGTTTGCAATGGCTGTAAGTGCCGCGGTGTTTTTCTCTAGTATTACTGCCCTTACCCTCTCGCCGGCGCTGTGCTCTAAAGTTTTAAAAGCGTCAGAAAAAGAAAGTAAATTTAGCCAATGGATGGATCGCGTTTTTAGCAAAGTTGAAAACAGTTACCGCCAATCGCTTACCTCAAATATGACCAAAAAATGGGGCTTAATGATAAGCCTAGTACTTGCTGGTTTTGTTAGCTACTCGTTGTTTTTACAAGTGCCCTCTGAGCTTACGCCAAAAGAAGACCGCGGTACCTTTTTTATTATGATGAGCGGCCCTGAAGGCGCAAGTTATGAAAATAACGCAGCCAACATGGCCAAAATAGAAGAGCGCCTGCTTCCTTACTCAGAAGCTGGCGAATTAAGCCGTGTTTTAGTACGCGTACCGGGCTGGGGCGGCAGTGGCGGTGTTGCTATCGTTGGCATGGCCGATTGGGATAAGCGCAAGCGCTCTACCTGGGAAGTTATGGACGAAATAAGCGCCAAAATGACCGAAGTAACAGACGTACGTGCCTTTGCTATTATGCGCCGTGGTATTGGCGGTGGTGGCTCTTCTCGCCCCATTGAGTTTGTACTACAAGGTAACGATTACGAGCAACTTGCTGATTGGCGCGACCGCATTATAGAGCGCGCAGAAAAAAATCCAGGCTTGGTAAGAATCGATCACGACTATAAAGAAACCTTTCCACAATTTTTAGTCAGCATAGATAAAAACAAAGCCGCCGATTTAGGTGTGTCAGTATCAGATGTAGGCACCACGCTAGAAACCATGTTAGGACAGCGCCGTGTTACCACCTTTATTGACCGTGGTGAAGAATACGATGTAATTTTAAAAGGCACTAAACAAGACTTTACAAACCCTACTGATATTTCAAATATTTACCTTAAATCACGCAGTGGTGAACTGGTCCCGCTAGATAGCCTTATAAGCTTAAAAGAAGAGGCCACAGCATCGCGCTTAAACCGTTATAACCGAATGCGCGCCATCACACTAAGCGCTAATCTTGCGGACGGTTATACACTTGAACAAGCACTTAACTTTTTAAACAAAGTAGCTGCAGAAGAAAACGACATTGACGGCGCTGTAGATTATAAAGGTGAATCACAATTATATTACGAAGGCGCATCGGCCATGACCTATGTATTTGTGCTTGCCCTAACTGTGACCTTTTTAGTTTTAGCTGCGCAATTTGAAAGCTTTATGCACCCGTTTGTCATTATGCTAACAGTACCACTTGGCCTAATGGGCGCTATGTTTGGCCTATGGGCAACGGGCTTAACGCTTAATATTTATAGCCAAATTGGTATTGTAATGCTGATAGGTTTAAGCGCTAAAAATGGTATTTTAATAGTCGAATTTACCAACCAACTGCGTGATAAAGGCGTAGAATTTAGCGAGGCTATTTTGCAAGCGGCCACTCAGCGCCTGCGCCCAATAATAATGACCTCTCTGACTACGGTAATGAGCGCAGTGCCTTTAGTATTGGCATCAGGCCCAGGCGCAGAGAGCCGCATGGTAATTGGTGTGGTGGTATTTACAGGGGTTATTGTATCAACATTGCTAACGCTTTATGTTGTGCCTGCGGCGTATTATGCCCTAGCCCGCAACACACAGTCGCCAGAGTTTTTACAGCAAAAATTAAATAAGCAAGCCGACTCTCACCCGCTAAAAGACAGCGAAGAAATTTAACTGAGCTTACACTGCGCCGTAACTTGCTGTTACGGCGTATTCAATTTATGCTCGCCTTAATAATGTAACAGACATAATTAGGACAACTTATGAGCACATCAACACAACTAGCAACATTTGGTGGAGGCTGTTTTTGGTGTATAGACGCTGCATTCAGACGAGTAAAAGGTGTACTAAACGTAAGCTCAGGTTACACCGGCGGCCATACCGACAACCCCACGTATAAATCAATCTGCTCTGGTACAACAGGCCATGCTGAGGTTGTGCAACTGGAATTTGACAGCGCTGTAGTGAGTTTTGAAACACTGCTTAGCATGTTTTTTACGTTACACGATGCCACGCAATTAAATCGCCAAGGTAACGATATTGGCACACAGTATAGAAGTGTTGTTTATTACCACAACGATGCACAATTAAGTCAAACCAATGAGCTGATAGCTCAGCTACAAAACCATATTAGCGAGCCAATAGTGACAGAGGTTAGCCCTGCTACCACATATTACCCAGCGGAGCATTATCATCAAGATTACTACAACGAAAACCCACAGCAGGGTTACTGTAGTATTTTAATTGCGCCTAAGTTACACAAGTTTGAAACTGTATTTAAAGAATTTTTAGCTGACTAGCTAATTTGCGTTGTTAAAACAATTCTAATACCAATCCGCATAATTAAGTGATCTATTTTGAGGATGGATAAACGTGTTGATAGCAAGGCAAAAAATTCGCTATTTAGTTGTTCTAAATGAGAATTTTTTAACGCAGATAGCGACACGTTTAGCCCCTGAAAATGATTAAGTATTAATGCGAATTGGTATAAATACACATTAAAAAGCCCGATATAAATCGGGCTTTTGTATATTAAAAACGCTATTAAAACTGATAGCTTGCACCTGCAAAAAAGCGGCGCTCTGGGGTGTTGTAGTAATATACGTCACCGCTTGTAAAGTCAGCTCTTGAGTCAACCACATTGTAATCTCTGTCAAATAGGTTCTCTACACGAAGCGACAGCTCAATATTATCGTTTACATGATAGTTACCCGCTAGGTTCCAAAGTGTATACGATCCTAGGCGCGTTACTGCCCCCTCGCGATCACTGCGGTATTCCATATCAATGCGAGCATCAAAATCACCAAATTGCTTTGCGAGCTCCCAATTAACAGTGCGCTTGGCAACATTGCGTAGCTCATCGCCAGTTTCTTTGTTTTCGGCACTTAAATATGCAAAATTAAAGTGGCTATCAAACCCTAAAATTTGTTGTGTAAGGCTAAACTCAACCCCTTCATAGCGAGCTTCGTTTATATTAGCTAACGCAAAGTTTTCATCGTAATCAATTTTATCTTCGATGTCGTTTCTAAAAATTGCAAAATCGACTTGTGCACTGTCAAAATTAACATTTACACCAAGCTCGCGGTTTATTGATTTTTCAGGTTGGAGATCTGGATTACCAAAATTTGGGTAGTATAAATCGTTAAATGTTGGCGCTTTAAAACCTGTGCTTTGACTAATTCTAAATGTTGAGTTTTCAGATAAATGATAACCAGCCGCCGCAGTATAGGTTGTTTCATCACCAAACTGTTCATCGTCGTCTTGGCGAAGAGTTAAATTGGCAAGCACAGTGTCGGTGTCGTAATAAGCTCCAACAAACACTGCTAATACATCGCGGCTATCCTCATCAAATGCTTGCGAGCTGTGCGATACATCATCGTTATACCAATTAACGCCGCCGCTAATATTAAGCGCATTTGTTAAGCGGTATTGGCCGCTGTAATCTACTTGCGAGCGTTTAGTAATAAATGTACTGGTTATTGGCCCGCCGGTATAAAAGTCCACATATGTGCTGTCAGAATCATCGGTTGCAAAAGCAACATCTATAGCGTGAGATTGGTTAGTGTAGTTTTTGCTCCACTGCGCCGACAGTTGATAGTTTTTAAAGTCCCCTCTTTCAACCGTGCTCGTTGCAGGGCTAAAGCTGCTATCGTAATCCGCGTAACCTTCGCTGTACTGGCCTAGTAGCTTAAAGTTACCGTAGTGTGCATCTGCATAGTTTAATTTAAAGCCTACGTTTTTATTTTCATAGCTGTCGTCATCGGACGCTATACCTTGTAATGCATCAAAACCATCGGTTTTTTCAAAGCCTGCATTAAATGCGCTAACCACTTCATTTGATTTTACTGAACCTGCAAGCTGATAGTTTTGATAAGCGTTAGAGCCAAATGTGGCATCAAGTGATACATTGCTCGCTTCACGCGTTATTATATTAATAACCCCAGCTAATGCATCTGAGCCATACACAGCTGCACGCGAGCCTTTTATGATCTCGATTCTCTCAATACTATTTAGCGGCACGTTACTTAATGCTTTTTGTCCTAGCGTGGCTGAGCCCGTGCGTACACCATCAATTAAAATTAGCGTATCGCCAGAACCTGTACCACGCAAAGATACGCCCGACGTTTGGCCAAAGCCACCATTAGGATTAATTTGAAAACCCACTTGAGTGCTTAATAAGGTTGGTAAATCGCGTACATTGCTTGCATCTATTTCGGCGCGTTCAATTACATTAACGCTCGCTAATACATTATTTATTGATTGTTCAAATTTATTAGCGGTAACAGTGATTTTTTCAATTGGGCTTTGTGCAGCAGATACAGAAAAAGACAGCGCAGCCGAGATAGCAACGCCAAGAGTTGTTTTATTTAGCATGATGTTCCCTATCTTTGCCCACCGCAAAGATTTAAGTAAGTAAGATTACTTCAAGGCCGGTCTCCGGACTCAGTAAACACATAAATGCGTTAATACTTTACCGTTGCGGGGGCAGTGTTGGGATTGCTTTTATCATAAAGGCGCACCAACTTCCCGATTATCTCGCTGTTAGTTTTAATACTTTAAACCCTGTATTTAGCAACCAGCAAGCACCTTGAAAATAGGCGGTTATTGTGAGCAGTTTGTTTACAAATGTCAACGGACGTCTATATAGCTAAAGGTTAAATTATTTATTTTCAGTAAAGCTGGATGTTACGCCGTATGAACTTAAAAGCGCTGTGATTTTAGGTTTTATTTCAGACGAATTTAAAAGCTTATCCATTTGTTTTACCGTAATTTTACTGCGCGCAGGGTTAACTAAAAAATGAGTATCGTATATAGCATCTGGGGTATTATTCTTATAAAGCAGGTTCATATTAAAAATGTTGTTCTTTTTAAAGTATTGATAAGCTATGTTATTTAACACCCCTACATCGGCACGCTTTA
Source organism: Pseudoalteromonas sp. Xi13 (assembly GCF_003952205.1). NCBI lineage: Bacteria > Pseudomonadati > Pseudomonadota > Gammaproteobacteria > Alteromonadales > Pseudoalteromonadaceae > Pseudoalteromonas > Pseudoalteromonas sp. Xi13. The sequence goes on along the minus strand of NZ_CP034439.1, from coordinate 909,989 downwards.
ATAGCAGCATTTTAACAACGTTAAACTCATCGATTGTTAAACTAACTTGGTGTTCTTCACTTAAATACTGTGCATCGGTTTTAAAATCAGCAAAACGATAGGAATACCCCAATACTCCCGCTTTTGTTAAAGCATGTAAGTCATCGAAATAGCTTTGCTTTTGGGCATTTTGTGCCAGCGTATACAACTCATTTTTAGCAATAACATAAAAGCTCGTTTCCTGTAAGGCACTTCTTGCTACCTCAGGCACCCATTGCATAGCCATTAAAAACAACATGTCGAATTCACCCCATTCGACCCACTTTTTGAGCCTTTTTACAGGCAAAGAGTTAAGAGTAAATTTATATTCGCTTTGAGAGTCATTGAGTATTTTTACAAACTCAGGCGCTAACCCTTGCTCTTTTTCGGCATTAATAATAATTGGAAAGTAACCGTCTTCTACCAACACATCTACATTTATTGGCTTGGCAAAACTAAACTTACTGCATGCAATAATAATTATAAAAACAAGAAACTTAAGCATTTAAAGCCTTTAACAGTCGCTATTAAGTAATATTGATATTAAGAATAGCCTAATATACGCAACTGCGTGATAAGCAGGTTTAATAATGCATTTAAATAACGTTAAAAGAGTATGGAATAACAGTGGACTAATTTTACGCAGGTAAAAGGGGTTTAGGCTTGAGAGTAAGTAAAGGCTGTAATTAGGGAGGGGTAAAATGTGTGGCTAATATATTTAATAACCACACATTTAAATCTTCACTTTAAAATACTAAAGACACTTAGCTAATTAATCGCGAAAGTTTTTAAACTGAAAAGGCTGACCTAAATCTGCAGTGCGAACGACTTGCATAGCAGCTTGTAAATCGTCACGTTTTTTACCCGTTACACGTACCTCTTCACCTTGAATAGCAGCTTGTACTTTTACTTTTGAGTCTTTAATGGCTTTAACTACTTTTTTAGCCATGTCTTTCTCAATGCCTTGTTTAAGTGCAACATTACGAAACACGTTTTTACCAGCACGAGTGATGTCTTGCAGCTCCAAGCTTGCTACGTCCATACCACGCTTAGAAATTTTACCTGCTAAAATATCAAACAATTGCATAACTTGTGAGTCAGCTTCAGCTTTTAGTTTAATTGTTTTGTCGTTTAGCTCAATTGATGCGTCAACACCTCTAAAGTCAAAGCGCGTTTCTAGCTCACGGTTTGCGTTATCTACTGCATTTTTAGCTTCGTTCATTTCTACTTCTGATACGATATCAAATGAAGGCATTGGGTTCTCCTAACTATTAAATCTAAATTTATGCGCCGATTATAACGCTAAAATTATAAATCTTTACATTTTTCTGCCACTTGTTCAGGTGCGATACTAATTTAGTTTGATATACTGCAGCCTCTTTTTTAAGCGGTTTTAGGATTTATCGTGACAAGGCGTGTTTACCAAGCAGTTTTTTTGATTAGTATTGTGGTGTTTACCCTCTTATTTGCCAAAGAAATAAAAGGCGGCGTTACGAACTTATTTCCACATGTTGATAAAGTTGCCCACTTTGGGATATTTTTTATACTTGCCATCATTATGGATAAAGCCTTTAAGTTACCGCTGTACACGCAAGTACTCTTGCTTGCGGGCTACGGTGCAGCAATAGAAATAATGCAAGATGCGCTTCCCTACAGGCAGGCCTCGTTAGGTGATTTTGTTGCTGATTTTGCCGGTGCAGCCACGTACTTTTTACTAAGAACCATTTTTACTCCTCGAAAAAAGAACCCTTATGGCTAATATTCTTATTATTGGCGATGGCGCTATTGGTTTATTGCTAAGCCATTTTTTATCTAAAGCTCACTCTGTTCATGTGTTAACACGCAAAGCCACTGCAAATACACGCTTTTATTGCAAAGCAAAACAGCCTTCGCAAAAAATTAATGCGCGGTTTATTACGCTTAAGCAAATTAATGAACAGCCCGCGTTTGATATTGTTATTTTTGCAGTAAAGGCTTTTCAGGTGCAATCGGCCTTTACGCAAGTTAAACCCTTTTTATCGCCAAGTAGTGTACTTATTGTATCGCACAACGGAATGGGTAATGTTGAAACGCTCAATGAGCAACTCGATAAGCAACAAGCGTTGTACTTTTTAACCACCAGCATGGCTGGCTTTAAAACAAACGACTTTATAGTACAGCACACCGGTGAAGGTAAAAGCGTATTAGGTGCCTGCAACCCTTGCGCGCACAGTTATCGACAAGCAATGTGTGAGCAACTGCAAAACGTGCCGCAGCTAAGCTACTGTACTAATATTGAGCAGCTACGTTTTGAAAAACTATTAGTAAATATTGCCATTAACCCATTAAGCGCACTGTATGATATTAAAAATGGTCAGTTACGTGCCCCTTATTTTAATAGCATTATTTTTAACTTATTAACTGAGGCATGCCAAATAGCCCAGGCTTTAAAGCTTGATATTAAACTTGCTGATGCACTTAACAACGCTTACAACGTAATGATGCTAACCGCTGAAAACTACTCATCAATGCATCAAGACGTAGCGCATAACCGACAAACCGAAATAGACGCCATTTGTGGCTATATTAGCCAACAAGGTAAGCGATTAAATATCAGCACCCCGCTAAACGATGCCCTACTTGCTAAAATTAAGGCAAAAAAAAGCGTGGTATAAACCACGCTCTAAATTACGGTTAACCTTTACGGGCGATAAACTTTTACACCCGTAAAGCCTGCTTCATGAAGAATAAGCGCCTGTAACTGGCTCATAACCCCTCTTTCACAATACAGGTAGTAATCCTTATCTTTTGGCAGATCACCAAATTTAGTCGCTAAGCGGAAAAACGGTAAATGCACTACATCTATACCGTCAATCTCAAGCGGCGCGGCATCCTCTTCCTCTGGTGAGCGAATATCAACAACCACTGCACCCGCTGGTAAATCAACTACCGACTCAGCTTCTTTAAGTTCTTGCTTAGCTTCTACGTCTATATCACGCACATCCATAATGCGAGCGTTTTCAACAACAGTATTAAGCACATCAAAGTCGAACTTTTCTTCTTCGGCTTTAATAACGTCAAGTTTAGCTTTAACCGTTGGCTTTTTAGATATTACGCCACAGTACTCAGGCATGGTTTCGGCCATTTCTGCGGTGCCAATTTTACGTGCAATATTTATAATTTCTTGTTTGTCGTGCTGAATAAGTGGGCGCAAAATCAGGGTTTCTGTTACGCGGTCAATTACACTTAAATTAGCTAAGGTTTGGCTAGAAACCTGACCTATACTCTCACCAGTTACCAAGGCTTGAATATTTAATTTTTCGGCTACTTGGCTGCCAGCACGCATCATCATACGTTTTAGCACAACACCCATTTGGCTGTTTTCAACGTTCTCTAAAATTTCGGCTACAACAGGTTCAAAATCAACCGTGATAAATTTAACTTTATGAGTAGAGCTAAATTTTTTCCATAAGTAGTAGCTGGCTTGTTTAACACCAATTTCGTGTGCTGCGCCACCTAAATTAAAGAATAAAAAGTGCGTGCGAGCGCCTTTACGGATCATCTGATAACTTGCTACACCTGAGTCAAAGCCGCCTGACATTAACGAAAGCACGTCTTCTTGTGTTGGCAGTGGAAAGCCTGCCATACCTAGGTGAGTTTGCGTAACTATGTAGGCTTTATCGTCTTTTACTTCTAAGCGAATAGTTACTTCAGGGCGGCTTAACTTAACGCGCGCGCCTTCAACGTGCTGGTTTAAACCACCCCCCACGTAACGCTCTAAATCGGTAGAAGTAAAGTCGTGTTGACCAATACGCTTTGCGCGTACACAAAACGTTTTACCAACAATAGTGTGCCCTACTAGGTCTATGGTTTTTTTATAGATATCGTCAAGCGTTGTGAAGTCAGTTTCGGTCACTTCAATAAATTGCACAATACCAGGAATGCGCTGCAAGCTATCGATAAAATCTAGGCGTGTTTGTACATCATCAAGCTTAGTTACAACAGAAATATTATCCCAGTTGTTTCTTACTTGTACTTTTTCGTCAACACGGCGCAATACAATTTTAATGTTATTTTCTAACACTTTAGTAAAGCGTTTACGTACCGAACGGCTTTTAATGGCAATTTCAGGATGTAGTTTGACGATAAATTTAAGCATAGTTCACTCTTAGACTGCGGGAATTCGCGCTCCCAGGCATTGGGCGCGCGATTATAGCAAAAATTTTTGCGTCTAGGAACTAACCAACCAACAGCAGTTAGGCAAGCGCTGGCGCTTGCTCTGCAAGTTGGGTGTATTTTTCACGTAACTGATTCATTTTAAGTATGCTTTTTTCGGTGCTGTAAGCCCTAAATAATGCTAATACTTTTAAAATGCCATGATAAATATCTTGCTCAGCTAAATTACCACTGAGCCTACGCGCTTTAATATACGGAGTCCAAAAACTAACGGTTAGCTTAAGAGTATGGGCAAGTTCAAGCGCATCTTGCTCTTCTATGGCAATCATTTCGTTATCGCGCAGGCCTAAAATAACTTGGCGAACCTGCTCTAATAAAGTTGACTGAAAACCAATGTAGGCTTGTTTTAAGCTTTCATCTCTGGAGAGGATGTCGCCTAAGTTGTCGTAAAAAAAATGATAGCGCCACATTAGCTCAAATAATGAATCTAAATAAGCAGTTAAATGATCAAACGCATCATCGTTTGCTTCAATGGGTTTAAAATGAGTATGTAAATGCTCACTGTAAAGCGCAAAAATATGTCGGATAATGTCTTCTTTATTTTTAAAATGATAGTAAAGATTACCCGGGCTCATCCCTAAATGTGATGCAATATGATTGGTTGATATTGCACGCTCACCATGTTCATTAAATAACGAAATACTGGTGTGTATTATTTTATCCTTAGTATTCATATGCGACGACTCAAATTAACTTATAAACTACATTACACTAAATATCAGCCTTGCAGTATAAACAAATCAGGTTGGTTTAAATACCATCATAATTTACTATTTTAAAAACGAGGTCTGATTATGCTCCACGCAGGCATTTGTATTAATGTGGTGCTGTTAACTAAAGTAAAGCCTAAGCAGCGTAATTACACTTTAAAAAATAGTAACGCTTTTAAAGCACTTTCACTGATTAAATATCAAACATAAAAGCTCAACCTGATCTCCTAGGCTGATTTGTAGAACAAACACTGATAGACTACTTAAAAAATAATAGTTAGTGAAATCTATGAACGTTACGGCAATTTATCCTGGTACCTTCGACCCGTTAACCAACGGCCACACCGACCTAATTCAGCGCGCAGCTAAAATGTTTAGCACGGTTATTGTTGCTATTGCTCATAACCCTTCTAAAAAGCCGTGCTTTAGTCTTGATGAGCGAGTTGATTTAGCCAACACTATTTTAGGGCATTTAAGTAATGTAAAAGTGATTGGCTTTTCAGGCTTACTAGCCGATTTAGCTTTTGATCATAAAGCTGATGTGCTTATTCGCGGTATTAGAGCGGTATCTGATTTTGATTACGAATTTCAGCTCGCAAATATGAACCGCCGCCTAAATCCAGATTTAGAAAGCGTATTTTTAACACCTTCTGAGCGCAATTCGTTTATATCATCAACCTTGGTAAAAGAAGTTGCCCGCCATAATGGCGATGTGAGCGAATTTGTAAGCCCACTTGTAGTTGATGCTTTAAAACTAAGGTTAGGCTGCGACGCAAGCTAAATAAACACAATTAGCGCACTTTAGGTGCGCTAATATACCTAACTACTTTTTAGCCATAACTTGTAATTCATTGCGGTTAAATAAAGCGCGTTTAAGCTTTACCAAGCCTAAAATATCTTTGTTTATAATTAATACTATTGCCATTATTAAGTCACTCGAAAACTGGCCAACCCCATAGACCCCCCATAACCACCAATAGTCATAACTAACCAACACCACATAATCGTAATGCATAGCCATGTGTAATGTTGCATTAAACGTTAAACCACAAAGAAGATAATAATAGGCTGTGGCGTTAGCATGTTTATAATTATAGGAGAGGCAAGCAAGCGTGAAAATGGTAAGTAAATCTGCAATTACTAAATCTAAATATATTGAGCCTGTAAGGATAAATGATGCTTTGAACATAAATAGGCTGAGCGTATAAGAGAGCATCATCACCAAAGAAATGTACATAATATGCTTATTGCGGCAGTTTATTGTACAAGCAAAATTATAAAGAAATGGAACTACAAAAGCCCATGTAATAAAAATACTTAGGTAGTCATTTACTGTGCTCAATGCCATAAATACATGTTGGAGCATTAATAAGCACCCATTTTTTTAACGAGATATTTTTTGACTTTTATTAACCCTAAAATATCTTTATTTATAAATAAAACCAATGCCATTACTAAGTCACTTGTAAGCTGCCCAATACCATAAAGCCCCCAAAACCACCAATACTCTATATTCCCAACAACGATACTATCGTAATGCATACCGTAAAATACAAACGCATTAAAACTTAGCCCCACGATTAAATAATAAAAAGCGATCGGTTTAGCTTTCGATAAAAAAATCATCCATATCATCAAAGCGATTATGGTAACTGCATCAAATAAGAACAGTTTTAAGTGAGGTGTGGCTGTTTGCGGGTCCATAACCATACTTGATGTATATGAAGCCATCATAATAAATGATATTTGGGCTAAACTTTTATCTGACTTATTTATGCTTGTAGATAAGCAATATAAAAATGCAAAAACAAACAGCCATGTAATTAAAATGGTTATGTAATCATAAAGATCAGCCATCGCCCATAACAGGTTATGCATATCGGAAACGCTTCAACTTTGTAGTTAAATAATTACTTAGCTTTACTAAACCTAAGATATCTTTATTAACAACTAAAACCACCGGCATTAATAAATCAGTAAAATACATGCCAAACACATAAACATTCCAAAACCACCAATAATACAATGTGCCACGCACTTCGATATCGTAATGCATACCTAAAAATAAGCAGGCATTAAAGCTTAGCCCTACAATTAAATAATAAAAGGGCGTAGGTATAGTTTGTTTGGTGAAATTACGCCACAGAAGTAAAACCAGGATAGTTACAGCATCATGATAAAAATAGTTTAAGTGCGGCGTTGCAATAAGTGGGTCCATAAACAAACTAGCTGTGTAGGATACCATCATAAGAAATGAAAGCTGTGCTCTGCTCTTATCTAACTTATTAATACTTGCCGATAAGTTATACAAAAAGGCAAGAATAAAAAACCACGTAAACAAAACGCCTACGTTGTACCCTAAATCGACCAGTCCCCAAAGAATATCAGCCACTTTGCTTCAATCTCATAACACCGCTCACCCACTTATCAGTAGCATGCACTAACATTAAAAAATCCTTTTTAATGAACAAAATACTAACCATGATGATATCCATAATATTAATCACAACCGTATAAAAAGACCAAAACCACCACGGTTCGTAATTACCACGTACAAACACATCTATGTGCATAGCTAAAAATAATAACGAATTAATGCTCAAGCCAAATAATAAGTAAGTAGATATGCGCTTTTCAGGTAAGTAATACCGCAGAAAAAAAATAAAAAACAAAGTGACTACGTCATAGCAAAATAATTCTATGTAGGTAATATCATAAATATCAATAAAGAAACTAAAGCAATAAGATATAGCCATAACTAAAGATAGCCATACAGCCTGTTTTATTGGATTGTTAATGCTAGTTGTTAGTGAATATAAAAAGGCCATTAAAAACCCCCACTGCACTAACACACCGATATAAACTGACACTTCAGGAGGGATTAGAACATTATTCACTATTGCGGTTTCTTAGCAAAGAACGAGTAAATAAGGTTTTTTAAATAAATAATTTTTAAAAAATCTCTATTGATAAACAGCACTAAAATCATACTCAGATCAGAAATGGCCACCACTGATGAATACAACCCCCAAAACCACCAATAGGTGTAATTATGTAAAATATAAGAGTCTAAATACATACCTAGAGCAAAGCACATGTTGATACTCAGCCCAAGCATAAGATACATAAATGCAACCGTTTTCTCTTTAATATAAAAGTATTGGGCAATAATTAAAACCACAATGGTGATAGCATCTAAAATAGCGAGATCAAGGTAAGTAATGGTTTGGTAATTGAACAAAACACCTGGAAAATACGAAATAGCCATAATCGATGAAAGTATAACTAACGCTTTAAAGCGTGAATTGATAGATGAGACTAAAGAATATAAAAATGCCATGAGGAACCCCCATTGCAATACCACACCGATTATATGGGCAATTCTCACATCTAATAAAAAAGAGATGATATCCATCTTAAAAGTAAACGCTAATAATAAGCACCTCAAAAATAATAAACAACACCATTAACTGAGCACCTAGCTTAGTATTTTACTTATCTAAACTATAACTTTCATCGCCATAAACGTATCGATACTTCGTCTTTAAAATGCTAGCTGCAAAAGCCACCTTTTAAGCTTAATTAAGCCTAAAAAGTCTCTATTGATAATTAGTACGGCAATCATACACAAATCAGAAAGCATAACAGCCGATGAATAAAAGCGCCAAAACCACCAGTAGGTGTAATTATATAGAATATTGGTATCTAGATACATGCATAGGGCTAAAAAGGTGTTAACGCTAAGGCCGATGATTAAGTAGACATAAGCTGTCGTTTTCTCTTTAATAAAATAACGCTGAGTTACATACACAGCAACTAAAATAGCGATATCTAAAAGGGCAAAATCTAAATAAGTAACCGTCTGAAAGTTTGTGAATATCCAAGGCAAATAACCTATTGCCATAATACTCGAAAGTACAACAAAGCCTTTAAAGGGGTTATTTATTGAGGATACTAATGAGTATAAAAAGGCCATGAGAAACCCCCACTGCACAATAGCGCTTAATATATAAGCGAAATCGAAGTTAGAGATTAAGATAAATATACCCAATGATGTGAAGTTTTTAAATTTAAATATTATTAGCTTATTAAAGCTTTGAACTTTTCATAAAAAGCTGGCTTGTGAATTTCTTAAGTTTATGAATACCTAAGAAATCTCTATCTACTATCAGGGCAATTACCATAGTTAGATCAATTAAGTTTACAGTGAATGTATAAACATCCCAAAAAAACCAAGGAGTTTGGTTTTTATATATATACATATCTAGATACATGCCTAGAAAAAAAATTGAGTTTATTGATAAGCCTAATATTAAGTAAAAAAAAGATGGTGTTGTATTTTTTATACATATATATGCAAATAGAAGTGCTGAAATTGTTGCAAAATCATACAGAGCCCAGTCTAAATATAAAGTATTTTGAATAGAGAGCCATGTAAAAAAATAATCCGATAGAGTGTAAGAAACCATCATGATAAACGAACTGAGTAATAAGGTCGTTCTTCTTTTGACATCTAATGTATAAACAAAAACATTAAAAAAAAACGCCATCAAAAATCCCCACATCAGAAAAGCTGATAAGGAAAACAACCCAAAAAACTCAGTTAAAAACATTAAAAACCTATAATTTATTACTTTGGTCTTACAGGAACTACAATAGCACCACCACGTTTAAGGTTATCGGCACTCGCAGCACTCATCGCCTCTTGAGAGAAACTTACTGTATCAGATTGTAGGGTTTTAGGGCTAGCAGTTTGTTCCGTTGCAGGCTGTAATTGTTGTGTTTTGTTGTATGCTTGCATTTGTAATTGGCTATTAGCTGAAACGTGCATGTGATTGATCCTTGTATAAGTTTTAATATTATTTGGCGCAACCTTTAATCACACCATCATGTAGGTAATTGCATTACCTGTTTTAAGCAGTGATAGCTATTTTGCTATCTGACTTATACAAAGCAACCAATGTGCCAACATTTTTTGACATATTAAAAACACATGCTACCTACAGCTATTTATTAAAACTAAATCTAAAACCCTAGCTGACACCTCACTCATCTGACCAGCGCATTATACACATAAAAAAACGTACAGGGGTAACCGTACGTTTTTTATATCCAGGGAATTTAAGCCACGTATTTACACGGGATCTCCGCACGTGTACTTGGCTTTAAAATATATTCCATTGCTACTTCGTCACAATTTTCTTTACGAAGGCAAAGTTCGCAATCTTTCATTACCTTCTCTGGTAACGATTCTTTACTACAAAAAGTAAAACGTTGCTGTTCAAAAAAGTCTGGCACACGGGTTAGTACAATAACGCGATTAAGCGCCAATTTTTTGGCTTTTGCTAATAAGTGCTCTACAAGCTGCCTACCCTGCCCAGTTACCGCGCTTTGTGGATCAATGCCTAAAGAGCGTATTTCAGCAAGTCCCGTATCGTAAATGTATAACGATGCACATCCCGACACTTTGCCGTCTATTTCTGTTACTGCAAATTCGTTAATTGAATGCACCATGTCGCTTTTAGCACGCGGCAAGTTTTCACCTACAGTGGCCCAGTGCTGTATCAGCCTAGCAATATCTTCAACATCATCTAAATTTGCATCACGAACCGTTATTTGCTGTTTTTTTTTGGCTTCTTTAACCGCTTTACTAACTTGTTCAATAGATGTACCGCCAAGCGCTTGACGTGCTTTAATACAGGCATCTATTTCAAGTACTGGGTAAACGTCATCTTCAAATACGTCATTAACCGATTTGTACTGCTCAAGCGAAAGCTCTTCAAGAGTTTTACCTTCGCTTATAGCAAGCTGCACAAGTACACCCACAATGTGATGGCCTTCTCTAAATGGCACACCTTTAGCTACTAAGTAGTCTGCAAGCTCTGTTGCATTAGCATGGCCGCCTTTTGCCGCTGCGAGTGTTTTATCGCCGTTTACTTTTACGCCTTTAATACACGCTTGCGCCATGTGAATACAGGCAAGCCAAGTTGGCATGGCGTCAAAAAGGCCTTCTTTGTCTTCTTGCATATCTTTATTGTACGCAAGAGGGAGTGCTTTTAAGGTCATCATCATGGCACTAAACGCGCCAAATACACGGCCCGTTTTACCACGAATAAGCTCTAGTGCATCAGGGTTCTTTTTCTGCGGCATTAACGATGAGCCAGAGGTAACATTATCAGCAAGCTCTATAAACCCGGCTTCACCAGAATTATAAAATATTAAATCTTCAGCCATACGCGATAAATGAATCATAGAAATAGAGGCACAGCTTAAAAGCTCTACTACAAAATCACGGTCAGATACGCCATCAAGGCTGTTTTTAGTTGCGCCAGTAAAGCCTAGGCCTTGCGCCAAAGCTTGGCGATCAATTGGGTAGGCAGTACCTGCTAGTGCGCCACTGCCTAGAGGGCAAAAATTAAAACGCGCTTTGGCATCTTGCAAGCGGCTTTCATCACGCTCTAGCATTTCTACATAAGCCATACACCAATGGCTAAATAGTACAGGTTGAGCACGTTGTAAATGAGTGTAGCCTGGCAATATAGTGCCCAGCTCGCGCTCAGCTAACGCCACAAACTCAGCTTTTAGTGCAGCAATTGCACCGAGTAAATGATCGGCAGTATCGCGGCACCATAATCTAAAGTCAGTGGCTACTTGGTCATTACGGCTTCGGCCTGTGTGTAGCTTTTTAGCTAAATCACCTACTTTTTCGATTAGTGCAGCTTCTACGTGCGAGTGAATGTCTTCTGCGCCTGAGGTTGCCACTGCTTGTGGATCTGCTTTTACTTCTTCAAGCAGTTCATTTAGTGCTGCAACCAACTTAGTGTGCTCATCGCTTGTAAGTACATTTACTTGCTCAAGCGCACCTGCCCATGCCACAGAGCCAATAATATCTTGCTCTGCTAACTGATAATCGAACGGAAGTGAGTCGTTAAACTGTTTAAACGCCTCATCTGGACCCGTAGAAAAACGTCCGCCCCATAATGCCATGAAATCTCTCCAAACCCTGTAATGCCCCTAATACAAGGGGCTATAAATAATTTACTTTTTAGCCATTGCTGAAATTCTGCTCGAAAGCGAGAATAAACGAATAAAGCCTTCAGCATGTGACTGGTCATATACGTCGTCTTCACCAAATGTAGCAAAGTCTTCGCTGTATAAGCTATTAGGTGATTTTTTCTGAACGGCTGTCACTTGGCCTTTGTAAAGCTTAAGTACAACTTCACCTGTAGCAAGTGTAGAAAGCGCTTCTGCACCCGCTAAAATAGAATCTTTAAGAGGTGTAAACCAACGACCATCATAAACTAAGTGCGAAAATTCACCGCCCAGTACTTCTTTCCACTTACGGCTTGATTTATCAAGCACTAGCTCGTCAATGGCTTGCAGTGCCGCCATAATAACGGTACCGCCTGGTGTTTCGTAACAGCCGCGCGATTTCATGCCTACTAAACGGTTTTCTACAATATCTACACGGCCAACACCATGTGGCGCAGCAATGTCGTTTAATTTAACTAAACAGTCGTAAGGCTTAAGCTGCTCGCCATTTACGGCAACCACTTCACCCTCAATAACCGTAAGCGTTACATGCTCAGCTTTATCGGGTGCTTGCTCTGGTGAATTAGTCCAGGTCCAAACTTGGTCACTAGGCTCACACCATGGATCTTCAAGCTCGCCACCTTCGTGCGAAATATGCCATGCGTTAGCATCACGGCTGTAAATTTTTGTTGCTGAGGCAGAACACGGAATATCACGCTCAGCCAAGTAATCTAATAATGATTCACGGCTTGATAAATCCCACTCGCGCCATGGTGCAATTACTTTTAAATCGGGTGCAAGCGCTGCGAAACATGATTCAAAACGTACTTGGTCATTACCTTTACCAGTACAACCATGCGAAAGTGCATCGGCACCTACTTTACGTGCAATTTCAACTTGCGCTTTAGCAATAATAGGACGCGCCATAGACGTACCTAATAAATAAGTACCTTCGTAAATAGAACCCGTTTTAAGCGTTGGGTAAATGTATTCACTTACCATTTCATCTTTTAAGTCAACTACGTAACACTCAGATGCGCCTGATGCGATTGCTTTTTCTTCAACGCCTTCAAGCTCTTCAGCGCCTTGGCCTACATCGGCAACAAAGGCAATTACTTCACAACCGTAGTTTTCTTTTAACCATGGCACGATAGCTGAAGTATCAAGACCACCTGAATAGGCTAAAACGACTTTTTTAATTGAACTCATAGGTGTTCCTTAACAAAATTTGGATTTAGTAATGTAACTAGCAGAGCATTTTGCGCATGCATGCGATTTTCTGCTTGTTGAATAATTTTTGATGCTGGGCCATCCATTACCTCAGAGGTAATTTCAAACTCACGGTGAGCCGGTTGGCAATGTAATACCGTAGTCGCACCTGTTTGTTCTAGCAATGCTTGGTTTAGCTGATAAGGCATGTATTTTTCTTTAACTTGCTCAAGAGGCGTATCATCGCCCATAGACACCCACGTATCTGCATATACAACATTAGCGCCTACAGCGGCTTCTACACGGTCGCTTACCATTACTGATGCGCCGTTCATTGCAGCAATTTGCTCTGCCTTTTTAAGAATTTGCGAATCAGGCGAGCTGCCTTTTGGTGTAACAGCAACAAAATCTGTACCTAGCGTTGCCGCTAATAACATAAGTGAATGAGTAACGTTGTTACCTTCACCTAAGTAAGCCACTTTTAGCTCGCTTACATCGCCGTGTACTTCTTGTAGCGTTAAAAAATCAGCCAATGCCTGGCACGGGTGATATAAATCACACAAGCTATTCACGACAGGTACACTAGAGTATTCACCTAAGGTGGTTAACGTGCTGTGCTGGTTTACGCGCGCTACAATACCATCAGCCCACGTAGAAATATTAAGTGCAAAGTCTTTTACAGATTCACGTGCACCCATAGCGCCGTTTTGCTGATCTAAATACACAGCGTGGCCGCCTAAACGGTTAATACCAATATCAAACGATAAACGCGTACGTAAACTTTGCTTTTCAAATAAGGTAACAATTGACTTACCCGCTAATACTTGGCTGTACTTTTCTGGCTTTGCTTTTAAATCACGCGCTAGTTTTAGTAATTTTAGTGCGCCTTCTTGGTCTAATTCTAGACCCGTTAAAAAATTCTCTAACATGATAACCCTATGGTGTAATTTTTGTTCCGACATGCTCGCCCTGTAGCAAAGCAGTTAAATTGTCTGGCTTTTGCCAGCTGGAAATATACACACCGCGTCGTAAATGTTGGGCAGCGTGCAGGCTGGTCTTAACTTTGACCTCCATTCCGCCCAAAATTACCCCTTCATCAATTAAAGTATCAATGTGTTTTGTGTCAAGTTGATGTAACGGCTGCTTGTTTGCATCAAGTACTGCTTCTACATCTGTCATAAAAATAAGTTCTGCATTTAAGTTGCTAGCAATCGCTGCGGCAGCTTCATCAGCATTAACATTGTACCAATTACCTTGCTCATCAAACCCAATAGAGCTCACGATAGGTAACCGACCAAGCTTAAGTAAATCGTTAACAATTGAATCATCATTACTTTCGCACTTACCTACTTGTCCAAGCGCTTTTAGCTTTTGAGACGCCATAACTCCGGCTTCATACAAACAAAGGCCAACAGGTTTATGGCCTGCATTAATAGCTTGGCTTACCAGCTGCTTATTTGCACAGCCAGCCAGCGCCCCCACTATGTAAGGCATTTGCTCACTTGGGCTAATACGCAGTCCTTGGTGCTTTGCACTAGCAAAGCCTGCTTGTTTTAGCCAAGAGTCAACTAACGAGCCACCACCATGAACAATAACAAACTGATTATTTTGATCAGCGCTTAATACATCAAACAAAGCTTTTGCCGCGTTTTCAGTATTAAGTACAGCACCACCTAATTTAATTACCCACGTTTTAGTGCTCATTAAAAGGCTCCTTTTAAGCCAGTGGTGTGATCTAAATTCATTGATAAGTTAATACATTGCAAGGCTTGGCCCGCAGCGCCTTTTAATAGATTATCTATCGCTGCTATAACAATCAGTTGAGAGCCTTGCTGCTGCCAACCAATATCAACATAGGGTTGTTTTACCACGCTTTTAATAGATGGCACTTTATCAGCTAACAAACGAATCAACGGTTCGTTTTTAAGTACTTGATAAGCATCAGATACGTTTTCCTTGGTAACGCCTGGCTTAAGCTGTACATAAATAGTTTCTAAAATTCCACGCGGAAAGTTACCTAAGTGCGGTGTAAATAACACCTTGTGGCCAAGGTGTTGTTCAATTTCAGGCCCATGACGATGGTTAAATAAACCATACGGGGCAAGCGATACTTCACAAAAGTGAGTACCTACGCTGGCTTTACGCCCTGCGCCAGTAACACCTGAAACAGCATTAATAATCACTTTTTCATCACTCAACAAGCCTGCCTGTTGCAACGGCTTTAACGCATTAAGCGCAGCGGTTGGGTAACAGCCGGCTACAGCCACAAGATTTGCTTTGGCAATTGCACTGCTATTCCACTCAGCTAACCCGTAGGCTGCTTCGTTTAACAACTCAGGATGTTGGTGCTCAAAACCATAGTAAGTAACATAGTCGTCGTTGCTAGCAAGGCGGTAACCACCTGATAGGTCAAATACTTTTTTACCCATAGCTAAAAACTGCGGGGCTAAATCAACACTTACTTTGTGATCAGTACATAAGCAGATGTAATCGGCACTCGAATTTATGTCATCAAACGCTGATTCGCTCAGTGGTAGTAGAGGAATATCAAGAAGATTTCTATGCTCTGGGTATAAATCACTTAATAATTTATGTTTATCTAAACTTCCCTCAGAGACATAACAGCCCGATAACGTTAAATTAGGGTGCTTAGCAACTAAGCTTGCTAATTCTGCGCCGCTATAACCGCTTGCGCCAATAATCGCTACATTCATTTTTTACTCGTTTATAAATTTACTACTAAATAGGTGTGGTGTTCGCTTACACTAGCTTAGATGCTAGCTAATACTTTTCTCAATGAATTGTTGATTATCGTCGCATTATCTTCATGGCTATACTTAATATATTTATGCTTAAAAAGTGAATTGATATTCATCATAAATACTTTTATATTGTTATGCAATTAAATTGAATAATTATTTTGGATTTTTTTATGTATTTGCCGTCATTTATCTCTATGTACCAACAACTCATTGCAGCCCCCTCTATTAGTGCAATAGAAGATGAACTTTGTATGAGTAATAAAGGGGTAATAGAGTTGCTAGCACGTTGGTGCGAAAGTTTAGGTTTTACTTGCGAAATTATAGAGTTAGAAGGTGGGAAAGGCCGATACAATCTACTTGCAAAGCGGGGGCAAGGCGATGGCGGCTTAATGCTTGCAGGCCATACAGACACCGTACCGTTTGACGATAGCCGCTGGAGCCACGACCCGTTTAAACTCACTGAACATAACAATAACTTATATGGGTTAGGTAGTATTGATATGAAAGGCTTTTTTGCTTTTGTATTACAAGCTATTAGTGAGCTTGATATAAAACAGCAAACACAACCTATTTTAATACTCGCCACTGCCGATGAAGAAACCACCATGGCGGGAGCGCAGCAAATTTGTAAGCACCCTAATTTAAAACCTGCGCGTTGTATTATTGGTGAACCTACTGATATGACTCCTGTATTTACTCACAAAGGACATATGAGCACGGCTATAAGAGTGATTGGCCGTTCAGGTCATAGTTCCGATCCCGAACGTGGTCTTAACGCCATCGAAGTCATGCATAAAGTGATTACAAAATTGCTGATCTTAAAAGAGCAGTTAAAGAATAAATATTCAGTTGAACATTTTGAAATACCTTACCCTACCTTAAATTTAGGTAATATTCATGGTGGCGACAACGCAAATCGAATTTGTGGCTGCTGCGAAATGCACATAGACATGCGTCCGCTACCCGGGTTAAGCATTAAAGACTTACAAGCTTTACTTATTGATGCCACCAGCGATATAAACGCGCAATACCCAAGCGCAGTGAGCGTAATTGATTTACACGAGCCCATTCCAGCTTTTAGTGGCAGCATTGATAGCGCACTCGTTAAAATGGCAGAAAAAATTGCAGGAGAAAAAGCCGTTGCAGTAAATTATTGCACAGAAGCTCCGTTTATTCAGCAACTTGGCTGTGAAACAATAGTCATGGGGCCAGGCTCAATTAATCAAGCCCACCAACCTGATGAATTTTTAGCAATGGAGAAAATAAACCCATCGCAAAAAATTATAACTGACATTATTAGGGCAAACTGCTTTAACGCTTAAACGCTTAAACGCTTAAAAAGAAGACTGTATTAAAAACTCACAGCAAAAATAACAAAGGCGCCCATTGGCGCCTTTATTTTAGTTTATACCTAGGCGTTACTGCATATACTTACTTAAGTACTTTTTAAATACAGGGTCTGTTTTAGCAAGCTCTTTTTGCTCAGCTAAAATCTCTTTTAATATAACACCCGATGTGAGCGGATTAGCCAATACCACTCTAAATACCACCGTCGGCTGATTATCGTACTTTGAAGGGGTTAAGCGAGTACGCGATACAAACGAGCGCCCTGATTCACGTTGGCGTTTTTGCATACTGGCAGTAAAGCGATTGAGCGACGCGAAAATTTCTAACCGTGTTGCGGCATCTGCTTGGGCTATGGCTTGTTTAATTTGTTTAGGCACATAGCGGTATGTAAGCAAACACAGCTCAGGCTCTGAAATCAGCTCAAAGTCTTCATCCGCTTTAATTAAATCAGCAAAGTAATGTGCTTTTTTGATACTACGATCAATAAGCATTTCGTAGCCTTTGCGGCCAATAACGCGTAAGCAAGCATGTACTAACATAGCCATACCTGGGCGGCTGCCTTCGAGTGTATGGCTTCCTAAATCTTTTGAACCTTTACGTAATATGTACTCTGCATGGTGCTCTATTGCATCCGTAGCAGTTGGGTCTTTAAATAACACCAAGCCTGCGCCCATTGGCACATACATTTGTTTGTGTGCATCAATGGTAATTGAATCTGCGCGCTCAATTCCTTTTAATAATGGGCGATGCGTTTGCGATAAAAGCGTTGCCCCACCCCACGCTGCATCAACGTGAAAATGACAGTTTATTTGCTGTGCTAAATCGGCCATATCATCAAGAGGGTCTATATTACCGGTCTCGGTTGTGCCAGCAACCCCTACAATTGCCATAACTTTTATGCCTTGCGATTCAAGCTCTAAGGCTTTTTCGCGCATGGCATTCACATCAACCTTATTATTTTCGCAGGTTTTTACACCAATTAAATTTTCACGGCCGATGCCTAGTAAGTCAATTGATTTACCTAAAGAATAATGCCCTCGCTCCGACACTAAAACGGCCAGCCCTTTGTAGCCATAATGCAGCATACCGGCAACGAGCCCTTGAGCGGCAATACCTTTAAAGCTGCCGTCAGGTTTTAATAAGCGGTTACGCGCAATCCACAGTGCCGTTATGTTTGCAACTGTACCACCGGAACAAAAAGCACCGAGTGATGTTTTAGCACTGTGCATCCATTTTGAATAAAACGACTCATCTTGCGAGTAAGCTAAATGATGCATCATGCCAAGCACTTGGCGCTCTAGGGGCGTAAATGCTTTTGAGGTTTCTATTTTTACTAGGTTTTGATTAAGCCCCACCATCAATTTTGAAAGCGGTAGTAAAAAATGCGGAAGAGCCGATGTCATATGCCCAATAAAGCTAGGCGCAGCCGTGTGTACCGAATGGGCAACTAGCTGCTCCATAATATCTTGGGCGTAAGCAGATACAAACGTTGGGTTTTCTGGGATCACCGCAGCCTGAAAATCTTTTTCAATTTCGTGTAATGGTTTTTCAATTGCCGCTATATTTTCGTTTAAAAACCCTGCTAAATTACTCGAAATTTCAAGCTCAATTTTGCTTAAAGTTGAGTCTGGCGCTTCAGGTACAGTAAATATACGCTTAAGGCTTTCTTTAGAGGCGACGGCACAACGCTTTTGATCCATCTTTATACCTAGTGTGTGTGTAGCTAAAACACGCGTTTAACAGTTAAAAATGCCAAACTATGGCGCTATTATAAGCAGCGTGCTTCTTTTAAAAATTGCGCTAACTTTACTGCAATATAAGTAAAATGTCTTCCTTTAAGCCATAAAAGCGACTAAACGGATGACAAATATTGTAAAAAATTTTCAATAATGGGATTTTATTAAAAAGTCACATTTTAGTTTTGGGCAAATTGCATTTATGCGTATACTTAATATGTGTAACAATAAGGGACAAGTATGCTCACAGGGAAATTAAAAGGGAAGTGGTTTATAGCTGGCTTTACATTGTTTTTGGTCAGTTTATTAGTCTATGTTTATTACACCTATAGCTCAGCGCGTAGCGAAATAATGCACGCTGTCGATGAGCGCCTTCTAAATGCCGCCACCAGCGTAAAACATATTTTAGGGCAAAGTTACCACGATAGAATTAGCCAAGGTTACGATATTGGTTTTTCGGTTTACCAAACTAAAAGCAAACAACTCTCAGAGCTTGCACAAGCGCTTGATATAGCTTACGTCTATTCGATGATCATGCGCGATAACAAAGTTTATTTTACCTCATCCAGCTACACTAAAGACGATCAAGAAAATGCGCGGGTTACGCAATTTCTTGATTTATACCCAGAGGCCACCGACATTAACAGGGGCGCGTTTTATTCTACCGAGCCTGTTTTTGAGCAATCTAGCGACCAATGGGGTGATTTTAAAACTGTTTTTATTCCCTTTGTAGATAAATATGGTACTACCTACATTACGGGTGCCGACATAACCTTAGATGATTTAAATAAAAAGCTTCAATACAGCGTCACTAAAGCCATAATAACGGCGTGTTTTTTCTTTTTTATTGCGGTACTGGTTGCAGCTATTTATATATTTGTTAAAGCGTACCCTAGCAACAGATGCCAGTACGGGCTTTGCCAATCATATTGCGCTTGAGTACTTTATCAAAAAGAGTAATTCACACCACATGCAGCTTGCCATTATTTGGGTGAACGAAATTGAAGATATTAATAGCTTTTATGGCACTCAAGTTGGCGACAACGTAATGAAAAACTTGCTCAGTCATTATCAAAGTCGCAGCCCGCAAAGCTGTAAGGTGTATCGCCTTGCTACCAATAAAATTGCCGTGCTTACCCCTAAAAGCTTTAAAAGCAGCGAACTGAGCGATTTAGTTGAGTCGTATAACGCAAACAGCCCGGTATTAACAAACCCATTTATTTATATAACTTACTGTGCAGGTATCGCCAGTGGTAATAAATCACTACTGATTGAAAACGCGCACATTGCAACGCTTCAGGCTAAACATGGCCGCGGTAAGGTTGTTAGCTACTCAAAAGTAATGAGCGATGTAAAAAACCAATATCAATACAATGTAAGCCTTGCCAAAGAGGTTCAAGAAGCATTTGATAACAACCGCATAGTGCCTTATTTTCAGGCTATGTTTCACACCACTAATAATGAAGTAGTACATTACGAATGCTTAGCCAGAATGGTAACTAAAAATGGCGAAATTTTAAAACCCGACTCATTTTTAAATGTAGTGAGCCGCTCAAGAATGGGCGGACTATTAACGCGCACGCTATTTAGCCAATGTATAGAGCGGTTTAGAAAAACAGATATATGCTGGAGCTTAAATATCAGCGATAAAGATATACTCGACCCTAGTTTGAGTGAATACATTGCTAACGAGCTTAAGCGCTACCCGCACCCAGAAAACATAACGCTTGGCCTTTTAGAATCACACGCTATTACTAATTTTTTAGAGGTTAAAACGTTTATTTCTATGGTAAAAACCAAAGGGGTGAATGTCATTATTACTGGTTTTGGTAGTGGTTATTCAAATATTTCGAATGCGCTAAAGCTTGAAGTAAACGGTATAAAACTCGACGGCGCATTAGTAAAACAAGCAGTAAGTGATGAAAATATAGCCTTATTTATTGAGCATACAGTTCATGCTGCAAAGCAACTTGGTTTAACGCTCATGGCAGAGTCGGTAGAAAATGTAAGTATTGAAAATGCGCTTAAAAATGTAGATGTGGCACTGATGCAAGGCAATTACTTTGCTTACCCAGCGCCACATGTTAACTCATCAAGCCAAGAGGAAGTGACCGTTTAAAGGTCTATCACTAAACGATGGCTTTGTTGGCCGCTGGCCCAGTATTTACGCTCAAACGGAGTAATCGCTTCGTTTGACTCATACAGCGTTACCTCACAAGGATAACCCGTTAGCTCAAGCGCTCTGGCAAACTCTTTTACATAAATATCCCAGTTACTGCGCACCTCTAAGCGACCACCTAGCTTAACAATAAACGGAAAAATAGCCGCGCCGTGCCACCTACGCTGGATATGCTTAGATTTAGGCCATGGGTTAGGATAAAGCAAATAATGATGAGTAGGCTGCCAATTAGCAGCCACAGCTAAACGCCAAAAGTCATTTAAGTCAGCTTGGGCCAAAATGTACTGGCCGCTGTCTGTTTGTTTATATTCAACATCGTGCTTATCTAAGCGGTGCGACGATTTATCAATACCAATAATTAATGCATCTGGGTGGCGCTTAGCTAAATTAGCCGAGCTCTCCCCTACTCCACAACATGAGTCTATAATAAGCGGTCCATTAAAAGCTTGAACCTGCTCATTGACTTCATCAAACGCTTGTTGAGTGTGCTCAGCAATAGGCTTTTTAAACTCTGCGTTTAAATGCTTGTTAACGATTTCATCAAGCTTTTCGTGTATACCCGCCTGATTAGATACAATACTGCGTGAATTTGCATCGCTCATTAATGTCTAAGCCCCACACCTTTTTTAATTAACGTTAGCGCTAAAGTAAATAGCACCGTAATAAATACTAATATAACGCCAAGCGCGACACTTAAATCAACATCCGACACGCCTAAAAAGCCATAACGAAACGCATTAACCATATAAATAATTGGGTTTATTTGCGATACATTTTGCCAAAACTCTGGCAGTAGCGTAATTGAATAAAATACGCCGCCTAAGTATGTTAGTGGCGTTAAAATAAAGGTTGGGATAATACTAATATCGTCAAAACTATTGGCGTAAATAGCGTTAATTAAACCACCGAGTGCAAACACCGCTGAGGTTAAAATTACCGTCGCCATAATTACAAATATATTGTGTATTTGAATATCCACAAACAACAGCGATACACAGGTAACAATAAAGCCCACCATCATGCCGCGGGTCATACCGCCACCCATATAACCAAGTACAATTATGTAATTAGGCACAGGCGCAACCAATAGCTCTTCAATGCTTTTTTGAAACTTGGTTGAATAAAAACTAGAAGCAACATTAGAATATGAGTTGGTAATAACCGACATCATTATTAGCCCCGGAACAATAAATTCCATGTAGCTAAATCCACCCATTTCACCAATACGCGAGCCAATTAAATTACCAAAAATAACAAAGTATAAACTCATCGTAATCGCCGGCGGTACTAAGGTTTGCACCCAAATACGTAAAAAACGAATACACTCTTTAATCCATAAACTTTTTAAGGCTACGCCATATTTAAACATTTATTCGCCCCGCCCTTGCTCTAGTAACCCTACAAATAACTCTTCTAATCTGTTTGCTTTATTACGCATACTCAAAACAGTGTTACCTTGCTCGGTTAGCGCACTGAAAACTGCATTTAACCCTTGAGATTTAGCCACTTCAACTTCTATGGTGTGCTCATCAGGCATGCTAAACGAGTACCCCTCAAGGGTGACTGGCTGTGCTGGCTGTTTTAAATCAAGCACAAAGGTTTCTTTATCAAGCTTAGCTAGTAATGCTTTTATAGTGGTGTTTTCAACAATACGGCCAGTATCAATAATGGCGATGTTTTTACATAACAGCTCGGCTTCTTCAAGGTAATGCGTGGTTAAAATTATCGTTACGCCTTGCTCATTAATTTGGCGTAAAAAGTCCCACATTGAGCGGCGCAGCTCTATATCAACCCCTGCTGTGGGTTCATCTAATATTAGTAGCTTTGGCTCATGCATTAATGCGCGGGCAATCATTAAACGGCGTTTCATACCCCCGGAAAGCGTACGTGCTTGCTTGTCTTTTTTTTCTAATAAGCCAAGCTGAGTTAAATATTTATCGGCACGCTTATGCGCTTCTGCGCGGGTAACACCGTAGTAGCCTGCTTGATTTACCAATATTTGGCCAAGCGTTTCAAACTGACTAAAGTTAAACTCTTGTGGCACAAGGCCTAAATGCGCTTTAGCAGCTTCAAGGTCGGTATCGATGTTGTGACCAAACACTTCCACCTTACCTTGTGTTTTATTTACCAAGGACGATATAACACCAATAGTGGTCGACTTACCGGCGCCATTTGGGCCAAGTAAGGCAAAAAAGTCGCCTTCAAAAACTTGTAAATCAACACCTTTCACGGCCTCTACACCGTTTTTATAAACCTTGGTCAGGCCTTCTATATTTAAAGCAACATTTTGCTTATTCATTATTTACCCTCACCATAACCCCAACGTTTAGTTAGGTTATGTTCAATGTTTAAATGATCTAAAATTCGCGCCACCATAAAATCAACTAAGTCTTCAATACGTTGTGGCTTGTGATAAAAACCAGGCGCAGCGGGCATAATAGTGACCCCTAAACGCGCAAGCTTTAACATATTCTCAAGGTGAATTTCGCTAAAGGGCGTTTCGCGTGGCACTAAAATTAATTGCCCTCGCTCTTTAATAACTACATCGGCTGCACGCTCGAGTAAGTTATCTGACGCTCCGAGCGCAATAGCAGATACAGACCCTGCACTGCACGGGCATACTACCATTTTTTTAGGGGCCGCAGAGCCTGAAGCTACAGGGCTAAACCAGTTATCTTTACCAAATACTTTTAACTGCTCTGGCTTGGCATTAAATAAAGCACTTAACTGCTCGGTTGCTTTATCTTCATTAGCTGAGAGTTTAATGTTTGACTCTGTATCAAGCACCACGCGCGCAGCACTTGATATAAGTACATACACTTGAAATTGCTGCGCGAGTAATACTTCAAGCAATCTTAAACCGTAAGGCGCGCCTGAAGCACCACTAAACGCCAGTGTAATTTTATCTTTAAACTGCACATTATTCTCCGCTGTATTTTTTAGCTAAACCATCAACTAAGTGTTGATGTAAGCCATTAAAACCGCCATTGCTCATAATTAATATGTGCTGATTTGGCATGATATTTTCAAGCACAGTGTCAATAATCATTTGCGTACTATTAAAACACTGCATACCGGCATTATCGGCTTGCGCTTTAAGAGACCAATTTAGGTTATCGGGCTCAAATAACAGCACGTCATCGGCATCACTTAACGAAGCAAGTAGCGTATGTTGGTGCACACCCATCTTCATGGTGTTTGAGCGAGGCTCTAAAATAGCAATAATTTTTTCATCACCCACTTTTGCACGTAACCCCGCAAGCGTGGTTTTTATTGCTGTTGGGTGGTGCGCAAAATCGTCGTACACTTTAATGTTATTTATATCGGCTTTAAGCTCCATACGCCGTTTAGGGCTAATAAACTCTTCAAGCGCTGCAATGCTATGTTCAACTGCTATACCTACGTGGCGCGCTGCCGCGATAGCCATAATGGCATTTTTAACATTATGCTCGCCTATTGCTTGCCAATTAACCGTACCTTGAAGCTCATTGTTTAAAAGCACATTAAATTGGCTACCATCAGCGCTTAGCAAGTCATAATGCCAATCACCATTTAGGGTTTCGCTTTCGCTCCAGAGCCCTTGCTTAATAACATCATCAAGTGCTAAATCGTCTTTTGGCCAAATTACCTTGCCAGTATGAGGTAATGTACGCATTAAGTGATGAAATTGTTTTTTTATTGCGTTTAAATCGTCAAAAATATCGGCGTGGTCAAACTCAAGGTTATTTAAAATGAGCGTACGTGGTAAGTAATGCACAAATTTACTGCGCTTATCAAAAAAAGCGGTATCGTATTCATCCGCTTCTATTACAAAAAACGGGGTTTCGCCCACTTTGGCTGACACACCAAAGTTTTGAACTATGCCACCAATTAAAAACCCGGGTTTTAAACCTGCATACTCTAAAATCCACGCCAGCATACTTGCTGTGGTGGTTTTGCCATGTGTGCCTGCCACCGCAAGCACCCAAGCATTTTGCAATAGGTTATGTTTAAGCCACTCTGGCCCCGATGTATACGGCAAGCCCTTATCTAACACATATTCTACACAGGGGTTACCTCGGCTCATGGCATTACCAATAACCACCATATCTGGCTTTGGCTCTAACTGTTTTACGTCGTAACCTTGGGTTAGCTCAATGCCCAGCTGCTCAAGTTGAGTGCTCATCGGCGGGTAAACATTTTGATCAGAGCCAGTCACTTTATGGCCAAGCGATTTAGCAATAGCCGCTATACCGCCCATAAAGGTGCCGCAAATGCCTAATATATGAATATGCATAACTTTTAAATCCTTTCGTACTTCGCACGTCTGTGAAGTTTAATGGCGCTATAATGCCAAATTTTAGGCTTCGTGACTATGCACGTCTCGTCAATTCACTGATGCTAAAACAGCGTTAATAAAATAAAAAAGCCCTCTTATTTAAATAAGAGGGCTTGCTGGTAATAAGCTAAATTACAGCGTTAAAAATACAATTAAGCCTACGCCAAGTAAAAGTCTGTAAATTACAAACGGCAGCATGCCCATTCGTTCTATCACTTTTAAAAACATGAAAATACAGGCGTACGCCGATAAAAACGAAAGGACTACACCTAAAATTAATGTGCTCCAATCAACCACATGATCGCCTAAAGCCAGCTCTATCGTGTAGTAAAGGCCCATCATAGAAATAATAGGTATAGCGAGTAAAAACGAAAAACGCGCTGCGCTTTGTTTGTTCATGCCCAGCAATAAACCCGCTGTCATGGTAATGCCAGAGCGAGAGGTACCAGGGATCATAGCCACCGCTTGAGCAAAGCCAATAAGCAGCGCTGTTTTCCAGTTAAGCTGATAAATTGTTTTCATTTGCTTACCTTTGGCATCGGCGTACCAAAGTAATAAACCAAAAATAATAGTCGTAGCTGCTATAACCCACGCACTGCGCAGGTACAGCTCAACAACGTCTTTTAGCAATAAGCCTAATAACGCAGCAGGTACAGTGCCCAATATAATCCACCAGCCAAGTTTACTGTCGTCGGTGGTGCCTTGGGCGCCAAACGATTTAAACCAGGCGCTGAGAATATCAGCCACTTCTTTACGAAAATATATAACAACCGCTATTAACGTACCAACATGCACAGCCACATCAAAAGCAAGGCCTTGGTCTTCCCATCCCAAAATTTGCGAAGGTAAAATTAAGTGAGCTGAGCTCGAAATAGGTAAAAACTCAGTAAATCCTTGTATCAGGGCTAAAATAATTATTTCTAAAATACTCATGGGTTAGAAAACTCCACCTTCCATAGTTTTTGTTGAGGGTTGTTATACGCACTCCATAGCGCAGCAATGGTTTGCTTAGCAACGGGGTGATAAAAATTGGGGGCGACTTCACAAAGAGGCTGAAGTACAAAAGCGTTTTTGGTAATTTCATCGCGAGGTAATTGTGCAGGCGAATCGCAAACAACGTCATCGTAAAAGAGCAGATCTAAATCTAATGTACGGGGGCTAAATTTTTTATCATCCGCTTTACGCCCGTTATCACGCTCTATTTGTTTTAATAACTTACATACACGCTCAAGCGGCATTGATGTGGTAGCAGCCACCACCGAGTTATAAAAGTTATTTCCTTTAAACCCTACGGCTTCGCTTTCAAAAACAGATGAATGCACAATATTTGTAAAGTGTTGCTCAAGTGCATCAAGCGCACAGCGAATATAATGCGCTTTATTTATATTTGAGCCTAAGCTGATATAAATTTGCGCCATTTAGCTCATAGCCTTTGTGCGTGTTATTTCTACACCTACGGTGTTTGCTTGCGCTACAGCGGCCGGTTTGCTCACTCTAATTGTTACTTGTGGTGTATTAAATTCGGTTAATATAATAGTTGCTAGTTGCTCTACTAAGGTTTCAAGTAACTCAACCGGCTTAGCCGTAGTGTGCTCAATCACTCGCTCGCTTACTTTTGCATAATCGAGTGCTAAATTAATGTCATCATTTGCTGCTGCAGGCTTTATATCGCTGAGCATTTCAATATCAAAATAAAGGCTTTGTTTACTTTCTTTTTCAAAGTCGTACACTCCAATAATTGTGTCGACGTGTAGTTGAGATATAAAAACCTTATCCATTGATACTCCAAATAACTATAAACACTCTCTAAGCATACAATGCATTGATAAAATTAATACTGTATATGCTTTAAGCAGTGTTTAAATATGTAAAAATTACTTCTACAATAGCCAAATAGCTAGATTAACTGCAAAATACAGCAGTTAATAATTTTCACGATAAATTGTGCCGCCAATAATAGCGTAAAAGTGCTATCGATGGGTATAGCAATTAAAAAATAAGGGACTTTGTGTTAGCCATTTTACTGTTTGTTTTAGCCTACTTATTAGGGTCGATTTCATCGGCTATATTAGTGTCTCGGCTATTCAAACTGCCAGACCCTCGCAGCAGCGGTTCAAATAACCCAGGTGCCACCAATGTGTATCGTTTAGGTGGAGCCTTTCCTGCGTGCTTAGTATTAGTGTTTGATATTTTAAAAGGCACCATCCCCGTATGGGGGGCTTATTTTTTAGACCTAACGCCTTTAGCACTTGGTTTGGTCGCCGTTGCCGCGTGCTTAGGGCATATGTACCCACTATTTTTTAGTTTTAAAGGCGGAAAAGCAGTAGCCACTGCATTTGGCTCTTTATTGCCGATTGGTTTATCGTTGGCGGGGCTATTAATAAGTACCTGGATTATTGTGGTTGCTATTACGCGCTTTTCTTCATTAGGCGCTTTGGTCACGGTGTCACTTGCTCCACTGTATACGTGGTTGATTAAACCGCTTTACACCCTACCGGTAACCTTTATTACCGTGCTAATTATATTTCGTCATCGCACTAATATTATTCGCCTTTTTAAAGGTGAAGAACCAAAAGTGGGCGCTAAAAAAGCACCCACTAATGAAAAAAATCAATAATTATTGATGCTAAATGGCTTCTAAGCTGTCTATTGGCCAACGCGGTTTAGTTTTCATGTCGAGTGTGGCAAACTGGCCTGCTTTTAAGCGCTGCATACCAGCGTAGGCAATCATTGCGCCATTATCAGTACAAAACTCAGTACGTGGGTAGTAAACCTGTCCTTTCATCCCTTGCATAACACGCTCAAGCTGTAAGCGCAGCTGTGTATTTGCACTTACTCCGCCGGCAATCACTAAACGTTTTATCCCAGTTTGTTTTAGAGCACGCTTACACTTAATAACCAATGTATCAATCACTGCTGTTTGAAACGCATGGGCGATATCTGCTTTGGTTTGTGCGTCATCATCATTTTCGCGAATCGCTATAGAAGCTGCTGTTTTTAAGCCACTAAAGCTAAAATCAAGGCCTGGCTTATCCGTCATAGGGCGTGGAAAAACAAACCGTTTTGCAACACCTTGCTCAGCCATTTTAGCTAGTCGAGGGCCGCCTGGGTAATCAAGCCCTAGCAGTTTAGCTGTTTTATCAAATGCTTCACCTGCGGCATCATCAACAGATTCACCCAATACTTCGTACTGGCCTATACCGGCTACTTTTACCATCATGGTATGGCCGCCCGACACGAGCAAAGCAATAAAGGGAAACTCAGGCACGTTTTCTTCAAGCATAGGAGCAAGTAAATGCCCTTCCATATGATGCACGGCAACAGCTGGAATATCCCAACCATAGGCTAAAGAGCGGCCAATAGAGGTACCTACCAATAACGCCCCTACTAAACCAGGGCCTGCGGTGTATGCAATGCCATCTAAATCTTCAGGGCCACAACCGGCTTGAGCAAACGCAGCGTCAATAAGTGGCAGGGTTTTACGAACGTGATCGCGCGATGCAAGCTCAGGTACAACACCGCCATAATCTGCATGTACTTTTACTTGGCTGTATAACTGGTGAGCCAATAAGCCTTTTTCATCATCGTAAATTGCAATACCGGTTTCATCACACGATGACTCAATGCCTAAAATTCGCACTTTACTTCTCCTGCCTTTATTTACTGCTTAACCGCACTGTGGTTAAGAGATTTACACACATATTTAAAACTATTTAATTTTATCATTCTCTAGCTAAGGTTTTTACTAAGTTCAACGTAATAAACGCTAAAAATTGCTAGAGAGCAATTAACCACAGTTAATTAATTACAACTATAACGCCAAACCAATATTGGTTTGTCCATCTGCAACGGCCTGCTTTTTAAGTGCCTTAACGTTTTCAGAAGTCACGCGGCCCATATTTTCTACAAAGTCGATTAGCTCACTCAACACTTCAATTTCGTATTGCATTAATGGGTGTTCTCGTACGGCTTTATTGTCGGCTACTTCACCTTCAACCGTCATTTGGTATTCAATAAAACGCGCCACCGTTGCTTGCGATATTTTACTAACGCTTATAAATTCTTGCTCGTCTTGCCCCATCAAGCCGTGCATTAGGCTCAAAAGCGAGGTTGCAGCGTCTATTGCGGGGTAAGTGCCAAACATATCAAAGTCGGCAAGTTCAGGTACATTTGGCTCAATTTTTTCTACTTGTTTTTCGAGATCTATTTTACTTTTTGGTAGTAATATTTTTTCCCAGCAAACATTTAACGCACTGCGTAATAAGGCTTCATCACCAAAACCGGTGGCTTCACTAAATAAACCATAATTAGGTAACATACGCTCAATTAAAGCACTTGCTAACACCGCTTTTTGTAAGTAGTTTAGCTCTCTAATACGTTGAAAGTTATTCGCTTTTGTCATTTCTTAACGTCTCACATGACCAACAAAAATCAAATGTTGATCCATTATGCTCATTACAGTTAGGGCATACCCAATCTGGAGCGGATTGTTTTACTTGTTGGTAGTTTACCAATATTTCGCGCGCGTGGCGCTCTTTTATCGAATAAACCTGCACACTTACTTGGGTTTGTTCAAAGGGGATTTCGCCTAAGGCGCCTTGAAGCATTTCACCTTGAATTTGGCACTCAATTCCCGCGCTTAATAACAGCCCTTTGATTATATTTGCCTCTAATGTGTTATCTGCTTTGTAGAGCGTTACCCACTGAAAAGCTTGCTGAGTACTATGAGTATTAATATTTTGCAATTATCACCTCAATTATTTTGTGTTTACAATATCCTACGATACTCTACTAAAGTGTATAGCAGGTAACTTTTTAGGATAAAACAATGACACTTACTACCCCAGGTTTACTTTTTCCAGCAATCTCACTGTTGCTGCTTGCCTACACAAACCGCTTTTTAGTACTAGCGCAATTAATCCGAGAATTAAATTCACGAGAAGGTGAGTCTATTCGCCCCGTTGTTGTGGCTCAAATAACAAACTTAAGAAAGCGCATTAAACTAATACGCACCATGCAAGTGTATGGTGTGGCGTCTTTTTTATTGTGTACGCTATCAATGTTTGCCTTATTTATAGAATTTAACACCACAGGCATTATTTTGTTTGGGGTGAGTTTAGCGTGCTTAAGCCTTTCGTTATTAACATCGTTATTTGAAATTCATATTTCGTGCGATGCCATAGAAATAGAGCTACAAAGTATTGAAGACAAACCCCTAAGTAACCGCATTACTAAAAACTTTACTAACAAAAGTAGTAAGCCTTAGCGGCTTATTTTTCTAAATTCTTAAACAAGAATAAAGCGATGGCATAACCTAAAACTATAAGCGTTTATGCCTCACTTCATTACGAATCACTACGTAGGATTTTCCTATAGCCTTTTTTCTGGCATACTTTTTCATTAATTAATGCTAAATTATGTCTAAAGTATTACTTTTAAAAGCATCAAAGCGCCTAAGTCATTGTATTTAGTCTTACTTGCTAACATAGCTTAGTTTTAAATAGAGTAATAAATCACTATAAATAAGCCTAATTGGTAATACTTTTAAACGCGTCTTCTCTTTAAATAATACTAAAAGAGGGATATGCTGAGGCAAATATGTCATAAATTTGCAAACACAGTTACATATTAGGCTTCGCTTTTTGAAAGCTCGAATCTAATATTATTGATGTTCGCGGCACACGCGACTTACTTATAAAAAGGGACTATAAAGTGAGATTTGAACAGTTAGAACAATTTGTAGCGCTTGGTGTGTTACGCCACTTCAGACAAGCAGCCGAACAAACTCAAATTAGCACATCAGCGCTAACGCGCAGCATTCAAACCCTAGAAGACGAAATGGGGTACGAACTGGTGAAACGCTCAACACGTTCAGTAAAGTTAACACCCGAAGGCGAGCTATTTCTTGATTACGCCAAAAACACCCTTGCCGAACTTGAGCATACAAAAAAACGAATTTCTCAATCGGTTAACGGCAATACTGACGAAAAGTTAGTCATTGGCTATACCAACAAAGCCAGCAGTGTAGTGCCTATCTCATGCGGGCAATTTTTAGCACAATACCCCCATGTTAAAATAGAAATGCAATTGCAAGAGCAGCACGAACTTGCACGCAAACTGCAAGAGGGCGAGATTGATATCAGTGTTTATTCGCAGGCAATTAACAGCATCGGCAGCGACATACACCTGCCAGACCAACTGGTATTATTTGTTTCTAAACACCATCCGTTAGCAAATAAAAGCGATATCAGCAAACACGATTTAGATAGCTACCCTATGTACGGCTGTTTTTCTCAGTCTAAACAAGTACAAAGCATGCTTAACGAAGCCATCGATATGCTCAATAAATCGGCTAGCATTAAGGTAGGCAGCATTGAGCAAGTAATGTCAGGGTTGGTTAAATCAGATCACTTTGCTATTGCTAGTATTGAACACGCGAGCACTCTTGCAGAGCACACAGAGCTTGTACAGCTAAAAACAAATAAAGACTTAAGTCACGAACAACTTGTTATACAAACAAGCCAACAAGCAGCAGTTGGCGAACACATTGACCATTTATTATCTCTTATCAAAAAAGCATCTACGACTATTAATTAAGCCAATATAAAAAAGCATACCGCATTGCCCTTAAACCTTTTAAGGGCAACCAATTTAGATAGCCCTTACTGATTTACTCTTCTTGTTACCAAAACCTGCAGCACAGCTGCTTAACCTAAAAAGCCCTTTTAGTTTTTATGCTTACGCGTTAGGTTTTTATTTGCTTAAGTAGCGGAGCACAAACCACTAGCTATTAAATTTTTTTAGGCTATACTGTCGCACCTTTTTTAATCAACAGACATAAATGAACGCACTTTTTAGTTCTGATGTTTATTTAGATGCAATAGAAACCCATGGTTATGTTGTTATTCCTAACGCACTTATTAGCGAGCTAGTAGAGAGTTTAATCACCGATTGCCACCGTATTAACCCGCATTTTAGCGCTGCAGGTATTGGCCGTTTAAATGACTTACAAATAGATAAAACCATTCGTAAAGATAAAACCTATTGGTTTGATGGCAGCTCACTAGCACAGCTAACTTATCAAGCAACAATGGAAAGTATAAAAACCACACTTAATCGACAGTTTTTTATGGGCTTATTTGATTATGAGTGCCACTACGCTAAATACACCCAAGGCGACTTTTATAAAAAGCATTTTGATGCATTTAAAGGGCGATCTAACCGCGTATTTACAACAATCCTTTATTTAAATACGCCCGAGAAAGGCGGCGAGCTTGTTATATACAAGCCAAAAAGTAAGCAAGTAGAGATAATAATTAAACCCACCGCGGGGACACTCGTTATGTTTGAAAGCGAGCGTTTTGCACACGAGGTATTACCGGCCATTAATGAGCGCTACTCTATTGCTGGCTGGTTTAGAAAGAACGCCTCAATAAGTGGAGTAATTGACCCGCCACGATAAAACCGACATAGCCACAACAACTAGTGGCTATAGTGAAGTTAAATTAATAGCGTTGAGATGAAATTAACGCGCAAATACAAATGACAAGAACAAGCCAAAAAAAATAGCTAATCCAACATAGTGATTATTTAAAAACGCTTTAAAACATGCATCACGCGCACGTTTATGTATAAGCACTTGTTGATAAATAAGTAACCCAGCGGCAGTACATAAACCTGCAACAAACGCTAAGCCTAGCTGGTTAATTAAGCCAATAAGCGCCAACAACGCTATAAAATTAGCGTTTAATAAAAATATAATATGGCGGTCGTATTTACCAAATAAAATAGCAGTAGATTTAACCCCTATTTTTAAATCGTCATCTCTGTCGACCATGGCATACATTGTGTCGTACGCTACCGTCCAACAAATATTTGCAACAAATAACAGCCACGCCTGCAGCGGTAATGAGTCAATTGATGCCATATATGCCATAGGTATCGCCCAACCAAATGCAGCGCCTAAGACTACCTGCGGAAGATGTGTATAGCGTTTCATAAACGGGTAGCAAAATGCCAGTGCCAACGCCCCAAATGACAATAAAATAGTGTTGATGCTAAGTAGCAATACCAATACAAAAGCAATGGCTATCAGTAATATAAATAAACTCAGTGCTTCACCTGCACTTACTTGTCCGGTGGCCAAAGGCCGCCCTGCTGTACGCTTAACTGAGCCGTCTATTTTTCTATCTGCAAAATCATTAATAACGCAGCCAGCACTGCGCATAACAATTACGCCTAAGGTAAATACAATAAAGTTAACTAGGCTTGGCATACCAGCGTTTGCAAGCCATAGAGCCCAATAAGTAGGCCACAGTAATAGTAATGTACCGATAGGTTTGTCAATGCGCATGAGCTGAATATAAAAAGGGCTATGCTGTAATTGCAAAGGGGCTAATTTCATGAGTACAAATAGGCTCCGGGTAAAAATACTTCGCACACTAAAAAGTGATAATCATTAATAGAAAACACACTACGACGACCTAATAAAGGGTGCGTAGTTAAATTCAACTCTTTAACAAGTGATTGCAGCGCATGCTCTGAGTCAAAGCGCCCTACTTCAATATTACTTCGGGTAAGTTCAGGGTGCTGAAAAATAACATCACCTAAAGGGCGCGCGCCCATATTATGCAGTGTTGTTTGCGTTTGTGTACTGGGCAGCCAACTTTGGGCATACACCATGGGTGTATTGTCACACAATAAAAGCACCTCACGATTAAGCGCTTTATTTGTATTTGAGCCAAGTAGTTGTTGCTGTGCATCGCTTAGGGTAAAAGTTTGCTCATTAAGCACTTTTACACTAAAACTTTGTGCATTACTTTTTAATTTAGCGGTTAATGAATGTGGCTCAAATAGCCACTCTTGCTCTAACGCAGATAAGTTATTTACCAAAGAAGCACATTGCCAATTGGCAGATATAGAAAGCGGAAATGTAATCACAATAGCTCAATAAAATAAAAACCGAGACGATGATAACATTGCCAAAGCATTTGAAAAAGTGATGTTTTACTGCCGATAAATAATTGCAGGAGCTGTTTATTAGGCGCTATTAAGTATAAACTATTTGTATTAAGAAAATGGAAACACACTAAAGATGAAAAAAATAGTATACGCAGGTTTTTTAGCACTGATCCTAAACTGTTTTAGCTTTTCGGCAAAAGCGGAATCGACAGTGGGCTATTTTGGTTTTGAGCCAGACATAATTACCAATTACATAGGCGCTTCAAGTAAAAAAATGGGCTATGTACGCGTGACTATAGATTTAATGCTTAGCAATAATGCAGATATTGCTATTGTAGAACACCATACCCCGCTTTTGCGCGATGCGTTAGTAGAAATACTATCTAAAGAACCTGAAGAAAAAATAAAGTCGCTTACTGGGCGTGAAGAAATTAGAGCAAAGTGTGCCGAAAAATTAAAAAGCCTGTTAAAAGAAGAAACAGGCCAAGAGATTATTCGTGAAGTATTATTTACTAAGTATTTATACCACTAAGCTTACGCTTTTTTAGCATTAAATAAATTAGCGGTTACGGCATAAGCCATGCCGCTTAAAAGCCCACCTAAATGCGCCCAATTAGCCATACCAACAAACAACACATCAGCAAAACCGAGTACCAGCCAAATTAACATAAAGCCAATAATGGCAGTGCTGACTAGCGCCGGTTGCTTAGGATTTAAATAGCTGTGAATCCAACAAAAACCCAATAAACCATACACAACGCCACTTAAGCCACCAAAGTTAGGCCCCACAATAAAAAACTGAGCCCAGTTACTAATAAGTGCAGTAACCACAAATAGCCCAACTAAACTCAGCTTGCCGCATTGCTTTTCAATATTATCACCTAACGACATCCACCAAATTAGGTTAAATACAATGTGCATTGCGCTAAAATGAACAAGTGCCGGCGTTAACCAGTTCAGTGGTTGGGTCGGGTTAAACTGCAAAGCAGTATAAATTTGCTCAAAGCCACCCAATAAAAATGCAAAGTAAATAGCAACGCTTACAATACTTACGGTTTTATTTAGCCAGCTTAGTGCTTTAAAGCGCGCCACTAAATTAAGCGACTGTCCTTGATACGTTAAGCCAGATTGTGTACTGCCCACATCCCAAGAGGCTTGTTGATAACGCTCATGATTGGGGTTTTGTACAAATTCAGCCCACAAAGGTTGCACTTGATGAAAGTGCTCACCCGCAACACAAATAATAACATTACTGCCATCAGCACTGCGCAGTTGCCCTTCTAAGCCTTGGCTTTTTAAATAATCTATAAAGCCCTGTGCGGCACGAGGATTATTTAAACTACCTAGCTCAATCATCGTTCCACTTTCTCGCTGTAAGCCGCTTCCCAGGCGGTAAAGCCACCATCCATGCTATATACATCTTCAAAGCCCTGCTCTACTAAATAACTAGCCGCACCTTGTGAGCTCATG
This sequence comes from Pseudoalteromonas sp. Xi13, assembly GCF_003952205.1. NCBI lineage: Bacteria > Pseudomonadati > Pseudomonadota > Gammaproteobacteria > Alteromonadales > Pseudoalteromonadaceae > Pseudoalteromonas > Pseudoalteromonas sp. Xi13. Next base: position 874,032 of record NZ_CP034439.1, on the reverse strand, counting down.
CCGTGGTAGCAAACAATAATAATGGGCTGATCGAACTCTTTTTCCATCATAAACTGAGCTATATTGGCATTTGAAAGCGCTTCAGAGCCAGGAATATGCCCTGCTTGGTACGAATTAGGATCGCGTATATCTGCGATCACTACATCTTCTTTATCAAGCAATTCGTGCGTTTGTGCTATAGATATATGTTTAAATGCCATTGAAATCTCTTTTAAAAATATAATAAAAAGGCGGCTTAAGCCGCCTCTGTATGCAAACTTTAAACTATTCCCAGTTTAAAATTACTTTACCAGATTGACCTGAAATCATCATATCAAAGCCAGCTTGGAAGTCATCTACCGAATATTGATGCGTAATGATAGGGTCTAAATTAAGGCCTGATTGAATCAAGCTTGCCATTTTGTACCACGTTTCGAACATCTCGCGACCATATATACCTTTGATCACTAAGCCTTTAAATATAACTTTATTCCAATCTACGGCCATATCTGATGGCGGAATACCCAGCATGGCAATTTTGCCACCATGGTTCATGTTATTTAACATAGAATTAAAGGCGCTTGGCACACCTGACATTTCGAGGCCAATATCAAAGCCTTCAGTCATACCTAGCTCATTCATTACATCTTCAAGCTTATCATTCGCAACGTTTACGGCACGTGTAGCGCCCATTTTACGCGCAAGCTCTAAACGGTATTCGTTAACATCGGTAATCACAACATGGCGAGCACCCACATGCTTAGCAACGGCCGCCGCCATAATACCAATTGGCCCAGCCCCTGTAATAAGCACATCTTCGCCCACTAAATCAAACGATAAAGCGGTGTGCACAGCATTACCAAACGGGTCAAAAATAGACGCAAGTTCGTCAGATATATTGTCAGGAATTTTAAACGCATTAAAGGCCGGAATAACTAAATATTCAGCAAATGCGCCTTCGCGGTTAACGCCTACACCCGTTGTATTTCGGCACAAATGCACACGACCAGCACGACAGTTACGACAATGCCCACACGTAATATGCCCCTCGCCAGATACGCGATCACCTACTGCAAAGCCACGTACTTCTTGCCCCATATCAACCACTTCACCCACGTACTCATGGCCTACAACCATAGGGGTCGGAATGGTTTTTTGTGACCACTCATCCCATTTATAAATATGAACGTCGGTGCCACAAATCGCAGTTTTACGAATTTTAATAAGTAGATCGTTATGCCCTACTTCAGGCTTGGGTACGTCGGTCATCCAGATGCCGGTTTCGGCTTTTAATTTTGATAAAGCTTTCATAGTTAACACTCAACTAAAAAACCGAAGCAATACTTCGGTTTATAAAAAATTAAATAACGCCCATTTCTTTACCAATACGGGTAAAGGCAGCAATTGCGGTGTCTAGTTGTTCAATACTGTGCGCAGCTGAAATTTGTGTACGAATACGCGCTTGGCCTTTTGGCACAACAGGGAACGAAAAGCCGGTTACATAAATGCCTTCAGCGAGTAGTTTGTCTGCCATTAATGAAGCAACTTTAGCATCGCCAAGCATTACAGGGATAATGGCATGATCTTTACCCGCACACGTAAAGCCAGCGGCTTCCATTTGCTCACGGAAATATTTAGCATTTGACCAAAGTTTAGCGCGTAACTCACCACCATTTTCAAGCATTTCGAGTACTTTAATTGACGCAGTTACAATTGAAGGGGCTAATGAATTTGAGAATAAATAAGGGCGTGAACGCTGACGCAGCCATTCAACAATTTCTTTTTTACCTGAGGTATAACCGCCTGATGCACCGCCCAGCGCTTTACCTAGCGTGCCGGTAATAATATCTACACGGTCAAGCACATTACAGTACTCAGGCGTGCCTTTACCGTTTTCGCCAACAAAGCCTACCGCATGTGAGTCATCAACCATCACTAATGCATCATACTTATCAGCAAGGTCACACACAGCTTCAAGGTTACAAATTACGCCATCCATCGAAAACACGCCATCGGTGGCAATTAACTTTGTTTTAGCGCCCGCTTCATCAGCTGCAATAAGTTGCTTTTCAAGATCCTCCATATCGTTATTAGCATAACGAAAACGCTTAGCTTTACATAAGCGTACGCCATCAATAATTGATGCGTGATTTAGAGAGTCAGAAATAATAGCATCTTCAACGCCTAAAATAGTTTCAAATAGGCCCGTGTTAGCATCAAAACAAGACGAGTATAAAATTGTATCTTCGGTTTCTAAAAACGCACTAATTTTTTGCTCAAGTGTTTTATGAATATCCTGCGTGCCACAAATAAAACGTACTGAAGCAACACCAAAGCCATGGTCATCTAAACCACCTTGCGCTGCTTTAATTAGCTCAGGGCTATTTGCTAAGCCTAAGTAATTGTTAGCACAAAAATTAATAACTTTATCGCCAGATGCAACTTCTATTTGAGCTTGTTGCTGCGAGGTAATAATACGCTCACTTTTATACAAACCTTGCGCTTTAACGTCTTCAATTTGCTCTTGTAGTTGGCTAAAAAAAGCAGATGCTCTCATCTGTAGTCTCCAATTAAATGAACGGGTAAACAACAACATTAAAGCCACTGTTTATGTTGGGGTGTATTGTAAAAGTTTAACAAGTAAAATGCACTGTTTGCAGCTCGTCGCTAATACAGGTAATGGCAGCAATACTTAACACTTTAGTTGCGAAAATATAAACGCACTTTATACCAAGTAGTGTGCTGGTAAATCGTTAATAGAGTCAATAACTAAATCGGCGTATTGTTTTGCGCTTTCGTCAAATTTTTGGCCAGAGCGAACTAGCACTCGCGTGCTAATAGCTGCTTTTTGTGCCGCTTGCATATCGCTAAGTTTATCACCCACCATAATACTGCTCGAAGGGTCAATATTATGCTCTTGCATAGCTTGTAACAGCATACCTGGAGCTGGCTTTCTGCACTGGCACTGTTTTAAATATTGCGCCATCGCTTTTTTGGGATGGTGCGGGCAAAAATACACATCTGTAATTTTAATATTGTGCTTACTAAATTGTGTTTTCATCCACTGAGTTACAGTTAAAAAGTCATCTTCAGTGTAGTAACCTCGCCCTATTCCTGATTGATTAGTCACTATAATAATTTTATAACCTGCATCATAAAATGCTTTACAGGTACTAAACACACCGTCTATAAATTCAAATTTTTCACTTTGATAAACATAGCCATGATCAATATTTACCACGCCATCTCGGTCTAAAAAAAGTGCTTTGTTTTTTTCTATTACACTCATTTTATAGACTCTTTTTGTACCACATGATCAAACATAGCTTTAACACTGTCTACGGTTATTTGGCTCATAAGGTCATCTCCCTTAACGCGCGTACCCCAAGGCAATTGTTGAGCTGTTTTACCCGTTTGCTTTAGCAGATTTTGATGATACACCTCAACTACGTAGTCTTGATATAAATAAGGGCCTGTACGTGCAGGATTAGAATGCGCATATAAACCAATAACCGGCGTACCTACCGTTACCGCCATATGTGCAGGACCGGTATCTGGGGCTAAAACTAAATCAGCGCGCTTAAGCACACATAACAGCTCTTTAAGTTTTGTTTTACCTACTAAGTTTAAAATAGTGCAGTGACTGTGTTTTATAATTTGATTAGCTAAATTAATCTCAAGCTCAGTTGGGCCGCCCGTTAGTACCACGTTGAAGCCCTGCTCATGCGCGTAATCAGCAAGGGCAGCATAGCGCTCTGGCAACCAGTTTCGCTGTGCTTTACTGGCCGCAGGCGATATTACCAATAACTTATTTGCCAAATACGCAGGCCCTAATAACGCATCTGCTTTGTTCTCATCCGCTAAGGTATAAGGCATATCCCAGGTAGGTGAATAGTCTTTAACTCCAATGGCGCCCGCAAAGCCTTTAAATCCCTCTAGCACATGCGCTTCTTTTTGTGGAGCTATTCGTTTATTTATAAACAAGCTATGTAATTCTTTTGAACGTGCCCAATCAAAGCCTATTTTTACTTTAGCCGGAATACAACGTGCAACAAAGCCAGCTCTTAATGCGACTTGCATATTAAGCAGCACATCAAACTGCTGCCCTTTAAAAGAATATGTTAACTTTTTAAGTGCATCCTTACCTTGTTTTTTATCAAAAACCACCAGCTCAACCCCAGGTAAATCGGCAAGTAACATGGCTTCTATTTTACCCATTACCCACGTTATTTTTGCATTGGGGTGCGCTTTTTGAATGGCTTGTACAGCACTAACGGCATGACATACATCACCAATGGCAGAGAGTCTTAAAATACAAATTGAGGAGTAATTAGGCACTTGAGTCACGCGTTCCACTTTGGCTTTAAATAATAGACTGCGATCTTAAATTATACTCGCACTAATGCAAGCACTTATGCTGCGCTATAAAACACGTTAATATACACGCATTATTGAATTATTTTAACGAGCTATGTTTAAAACACTAACGCAAGGTAAGCACACTATTTTAAGCCACCCAGATTATTTTAACGAGGTTGATTTAAACTGGTTTGATGCAGATTATTGGCAGCAGCAAAATAAAATAGTCGGTGCTAAAAAAGGCCGCGCCACAGCCTGGTTTTTTAAACACGATAGTTTAACCGCTGTACTTAGGCACTATTGGCGCGGCGGTATAGTTGGCAAGTTGTTAAGCGATCAGTACCTCTACCCTGGGCTTAAAAACACCCGTGTGTATAAAGAGTTCAGCTTAATGATAAGGCTTATTGAGCTTGGCTTAAATGTGCCAAAACCCATTGCCGCTAAGGTAACAACCGCAGGCTTAATTTATCGTGGCGATATAATTACAGAGGCTGTAAAAGGGGCTAAAAGCCTGCTCGATATTTTAATTGAACGCCCACTAACAGAAGATGAGCTCAAGCGAATTGCCAATACTGTTGCGCTATTTCACTCAAAAGGTGTGTACCACGCTGATTTGAATATAAATAATATTTTATTTAATGAAACGGGCGAGGTTTATATTATCGACTTTGATCGCGGCGAAATAAAACCATTAAATAAGCAATGGCAACAAAGTAATATGGCACGTTTAGAGCGCTCATTTTTAAAAGAGCAAGGACGTAACAACGCTTTTTATTGGCAAAGTAATGACTGGCAAACTTTATTGGCTATTTATAAAGGGCAATTAACCACACAAAGCTAAGTATTGCTTAGCAACTTGTTCGGCCGTTACCTTTTGTAAAATATCGGCATTATCTACATTAGGCTTAGTGTTTAAAACCAGCTCAATTTTAGCCGCTAGCTCATCGCTATGCCCTACAGGCGCTAAATATTTAGCCAAGTCGTTTGTTAAAATTTCGCTCGGTCCAAACGTACAGTTAGTACTTACTACAGGCGTGCCAACAGCTAATGCTTCAATTAACACTGTAGGGAGCCCTTCAAAATCAGAGCTTAATACCAATGCCTCGGCCTGCTTAATCCAGTTATACGGATTTTGTTCAAACCCTGGCACTATAAGTTGTCCCTCAATACCATACGCTTTTGCAAGCTTAAATGCTTTGCTAGGCTTATTGCATAAAAGGACTAATTTGTATTTTTTATCAAGCTTTGCAAATGCCGCAAATAAAATATCGTGGCGCTTTTGTTTAGCTAACCGCCCTACATGAATAACATACGGTGATTGTGGAATTTGCGTATTAACCTCATTTGAGAGGCGCTTTATATCCACTAAATTAAAGGGATTATAAATAGTTGTGATGGCGGTTGGGCTAATTAAACGCCCTTGGGTAATTTCTTGCTCTACCCCTTTAGACACGCACACCAAGGATTTTCCATTTAAGTTTTGCTTTGACTTTTTAAGATAGTGATAAGAAAACGGGCCTAGCTTTTTTTGCCTCGCTAGCTCTGCATTAACAGAGTTATGCATAACAAAGTGAACATTTTTAATCTGGCTTTTAGCCAATAAGTTATTGCTTCTATCTAAATTGCTAAGCACTAAATCTATGGGGCCAGTTTGTTTTTGTTTGTTGTTAAACCACGCCTCTAGTTTTGCTACACTTTTGTTTATTTTCCAAAAACGATCCACTTTAGTGGCTTTATCACTGAATAAACTTTCAACCTTTATGTTCGCAGGGATCGTGTACTCATATTTATTAGCCAACGATAAAATAGTAACGCTATGCGTTTTTACTAGCTGCTGAGCAAGGGTTAGCATCACTTTTTCGGCGCCGCCACCCGCTAACGAGTCTATTACAATCACTATATTCATCTATCGGCAACCATCAGCATGCTTTTAACCCCTTGCGTTATTTCTTCATAGCTATGGGCGCTTTCAAGCAAAGAATATTTTTCTAGTAGCTGGTTAAAATGCGGCTCTATTAGTAAAGCGCTGGCTTTATTTACTATGTCTTCAATCTCAAAGTTTGCTTTAATTACCACGCCAGTTGTGGCGCAACTTGCTAGGCGCTGTGTTTGATCTTTTGATATAGCGCATGCCACAGCAGGCGTTTTAACAGCAACCGCTTGCAATAGGGTGTCGCCAGCACTTAACAATGCAAATTTAGCTTGCTCCATAAGCGACAAAAACTCACTATTTTCTAACGTATCCAAATTTATAACCGTATTTGATACTGGCAACGCTTTATTATAATTAGGGCCAAATACCACCACCGCCTTTAACCCTGTTTGCAATGAAATTTGCTCTGCAGCGGCAAAAAAAACATCTGCACAGTTTTGATTATTTAGCACATGACCGCCAGAGCCTGCACTCACAATAAAGTAGCTTTGTTCATCAAGCTGATATTTTTTTAACACCTGTTTGGTATCGCACGCTGATGAAAATGCTATGTAAGGGCCCACATTTTTAGGCATAGCCAAAGAAAACATATCTATTTTAGCTTTTTCAGCCCAGCTAAGCGGTTCAATGCAGTAATCAGGCTGTACCACCCAATGGCTATCAATTAGGTTGATACGGTTAAGTTTTAAGCCCTTCGCTCGCTTTTTCGCATGCTGAGAAATAAACACCACTTTGGCACCCACTTTTTTTGCAGCTTTCATGTGAGCAGCGCGCCCTGCACAATCAAATATTACAATGTCAGGTTTAAAATCGGCTATAACTTCACACACTTTATCGCGCTCTTTAGTCGCAGAGCGCTCAAGCAAGGTGGTATCATATGGGCAGTTTTTAGCGTAGTTCGTGTGTTTATTTAAAACAAAGTGGATAGTAAGTGAACCTAGACATTCACTTTCAAGGCTTTGGGCTAGCAACAACGAGCGCATGTATTCACCTATTCCTTGTGGCGATGATACGGGTATAAATAAAAGTCGTTTGTTGCTCATTGCATTCTCTATTTCCTATTTGCGCAGCAGTATATCAATCCCATTGTTTTTACGATAGCTAGGTTACATTTTTATACACAAATTTAACGCCCTAAAATAGATTATTTACTGCAATAGCCATGCTAGATTGGTAAACTTAGCCGCAATCTTAATCACAAGGATCTGAACTTTGCGAAACAGAATCTTTCTACTTTCTTCTCTTTTTTGCGCTATGAGCGCATCAGTAACAGCAGAGCCCTGGGTAAAGCCAGACGATTACGGTCTACGAGCTGACATTCAACAACTGGCTGATGCCGGTGTTATTTTAGCGCCTGTAACCACCTATCCGCTAATGTGGAAAAGCTTTATTGGCGAGCTAGAATCGAGCAAGCTTGAACTTTTATCTCCCAGCCTGCAAGATGCACTGCTTCGTGTAAAACATCGTTATAAGTCAGAAAATAGTAGCTCGCACAGTGTGCAACTCTCAGCGTTTGCCGCATCAGACCCAATTATAGCCACCAGCTTTGGGGCAACCAACACACAAGAATCTGAGCTTTCTGCGGCCTACGCCTACCTTGGCGATAACTTTGCGGCGAAGGTAGCCATTAATTACCGTAACGATGGTAAGCAATGCTTAGTTGATGGCAAAACAACCGATGATATAGCCACTAACGAACAAGCACTTGAAGATTGTAACGATACCTCATTTGACGATAGCTACTTAGCCTACCGCTTGGGCAATTGGATTTTTAGAGCCGGTGCCGTAGAGCAGTTTTGGGGCCCAGGTGTTGATAACAGTTTAATTATGTCGGGTAATGCAAAGCCACTGCCGGCACTAAGTGTAACCCGTGAGCAAAGCACAGCGTTTGAAACGCCTTGGTTAAGTTGGCTTGGGCAATGGAGCTTTACCGCGCAAATGGCAAAGTTAGAATCGACCCGTGTTATTCCTGATGCGCTGCTTTGGAGCAGCCGTGTTAACTTTCGCCCGATGCAACAGCTTGAAATTGCTTTAAGTTGGTCTGCGCAGTGGGCCGGTGAAGGCCAACCAAGCTCAGCAGGTGATTTTATTGATGTTATTACTGGGCAAACTAATTGTATTGATGGCAATGAAAATTGTGATAGCTCACTAGAGACTAAAATTGGTAATCAGCTTGCTGGCATAGATGTGCGTTGGTCTGACACTTTATTTAGTCACCCGTATGCAATCTACGCAAGTACAATTGGCGAAGATGCCAGCTCGCAATTCAAACCAGCCGACAGAGCGTACTTATTTGGCGTACAAACTACGCAGCGCATTTACAATCAAAATGTGCTCGTTAACGTTGAATACATAGACACAGGTGTATCGTGCTCGGCCGAATCAACCAGTGAAAACTGCTACTACGAACACTCCGATTATAAATCGGGCTATCGTTACCACGGCCGCACTATTGGCTCTACCTTTGATAATGATGCGCAGTCAGTGGTATTAACACTTTTAGGTCAGCTTTCAAATGGTGATGACTGGCAAGTAAAACTACGTAGTGTGGATTACAACAGCGATAATCGCGACCGTTACCCTAGTAACCCCGATTTAGGTAATACAATTACCAAAACCGGTTATAACTCAAAACAAGTTGAGCTACGCTACAGGCAGCTGGCTATGGGTGGGCGCTTAACGCTCGGCGCTTTTGCATCAAACAACGATGGCGCAGAAAACGACACATCAGCGTTTGCTAAGTACGAATATAATTTTTAGACCGTATATTTAAAAATAGCATTTTAAAGCCAGCTATTTATAACAAAAAAGGGTTGAAAACTGCGTTTTCAACCCTTTTTTATTTAATCAGTAAATGTTACTGCTTTATTTTGCTAATCACTTTAGAGGTTGAACAACCATCTAAAAATGTCAGCACTTCTACTTTGCCACCATGGCGTAGCACATGATCGGCGCCAGCTATTTGCTCTACGGTGTAATCACCACCTTTAACTAAAATATCGGGGCTTATTTGCTCGATTAATTTAGCCGGTGTGTCGTTTTCGTCCGCGCTGCCAAAGGGAATTACCCAATCTACAGAGGCGAGTGCACTTAATACCATTGCGCGCTCATCAAGTGGATTTATAGGGCGCTCAGGGCCTTTTAAACGCGTAATTGAATCATCATTATTTAAACCAACAACGAGTCTATCTCCACGCGCTTTGGCTTGGGCTAAATAGCGTACGTGGCCTGCGTGTAAAATATCAAAACAGCCATTGGTAAACACTATCGTTTCGCCATTTTGCTTAGCAAACTCAATGTGTTGCAATACATCGTCAAACGGAGTTTGGTAGTGCTCGCCATTGGTGTGTAAGTATTGGCCAAGCTTTTGGCTAAGCTCTTCTGGTGAAACCGTTGCCGCACCCAATTTACTTACTACAATGCCTGCGGCTAAATTAGCAATTTCTACCGCATCTTTAGGCTCCATACCTGCCCCTAGCATCACCGCAAGCGTGGCTATAACAGTATCGCCTGCGCCAGTTACATCGCTTACTTCTAGCTGCTGCGCTGCAAAGTCGTGTTTTTCATCAGCGTTAATTAATGACATACCTTGCTCAGAGCGTGTAAGTAGCATGGCTTTAATACCATTTTTACTAATTAGCTCACGCGCGCTTTGTGCTAATATTTCTTCAGAGCCTGTTTTACCCCCAGCCAAATTAAATTCATGTAAATTAGGGGTAATGTAGTCTGCGCCTTCGTATAAGTGTAAGTCGGGCGATTTAGGATCTATAAGCACGGTTTTACCCGCCGCTTTAGCAACGCTAACCATTTCTTTAATTAAGCTCAGCGAGCCTTTGCTGTAATCAGAAAATACCACAAAGTCGTAATCATCAAGCACCAGCTCTAAACGGTTTAATAACAACTGGCTATGCTGCTCGCTAAAGGTTTCTTCTAAATCTAGGCGCACAAGTTGTTGATGGCGGCTAATTACACGCATTTTAGAAATAGTGGGCAAATCGCATACACTAACAAGCTGTGAATGTATTTTTTCACCTTTTAAAATAGTTTCTAAGATTTGCCCGCTTTCATCTTCACCAATTAAACCAAGTAAGCCCACTTTGGCATCAAGTCGCGCAATGTTTTTTGCAACATTTGCAGCACCACCCGCTTTATCTTCAAACTTGCTTACTTTAACAACGGGTACTGGAGCCTCTGGCGAAATACGCCCTGTATCGCCATACCAGTAACGGTCTAGCATGACATCGCCGACAACTAAAATACGCGCTTTAGATAAGTTTTTTAATAGCGATAAATCCATTACTGCTGCTCCGCAACAACCATATCGATAGCTTCACATAACCAATGGCCAATAAACATATGTGCCTCTTGGATACGGGCTGTTTCATCATTTTTTATAATAATGGGCAATTTAGCAATGTCTTTTACTTTACCGCCCTCGCGACCGGTTAAGGCAACCGTAAACGCGCCAATTTTATTAGCTGCTTCCAGTGCTAAATTAATATTGGCGCTGGTACCTGAGGTTGTTAAACCAATCACTAAATCTTCTGGTTTACATAAAGCCTGAACTTGGCGTTCAAATACCGTATCAAAGTGGTAGTCGTTACTGTGCGCAGTTAATATTGAGGTATCTGTGGTCAGCGCCATTGAGGCAAGTGGGCCACGCTCTAACTTATAACGCACAACAAATTCGGCAGCTAAATGCTGTGCATCGGCAGCACTGCCGCCGTTGCCAAACCAAATAACCTTACCACCAGCTTGCAATGCACTGTGGCACGCTTCTAATAATTGCATAGACTCTTGATGATAAGCCTCCATCGTTTCAAATAAGGCTTGATGACGGTTTAAACTTTCAACGTAGCTTGTTGCCACAGAATCGATAATTGACATGAAAAATTCCTCTAGGAACTGAAATGGCAGGAAAAAATTAAATCCATTATTCCATAGTTTTATTTAGTTGTGTGTATTTTATGGGAATATAGCTGAACTGAATTATAATTTAGTGCTTCACATGTTCAGAAATTATCACTTTCGCGTTAAACTAGCGCCACTTACCTTAATAAAAGTTCAGTATGGCACGCATTTTTTACTCACTCGCTTTAATTTTAATTAGCCCACTGATTGTATTTTACTTGTATGTACTAAGAGGTAAAAAAAATAAAGGCTACCGCGCGCACTTTAAAGAGCGCTTTGGTTTTATTAGCAAACATTTATTTAATAATAGCGCTAAACCGGTTGTGTTCCACTGCGCTTCAGTAGGTGAGGTCCTTGCTGCAGCGCCACTGATTAAAGCTCTGCAAAAACAACACCCGCAGCTTAATATACTTATTACCTGCAATACTCCTACCGGGCGTGCGCAAATTAGTGAACAATTTAAAAATACCGTGGCGTGTTGTTATTTACCTATAGACTTTGCTGGTTCGAGCGCTCGATTTTTAAAGCGCGTAAATCCACAAGCACTGTGTATTTTAGAAACTGAGCTGTGGCCTAATTTAATGGCAATAAGCCATAAAAAGACTATTCCGGTATTAGTGCTTAATGCTCGCCTAAGCGAAAAATCGCAACAAGGGTATCAAAAGGTGGCAGGGTTAACCCATATAATTATGCGTTCAATTTCAGTGCTTGCAAGTCATAATAAAAATGATGCTAAGCGCTTTGTTGAACTTGGTTTACCCTCTTCAAAAAGCCATGTTACAGGCTCAATAAAGTTCGACATTACGCCAAGCAATGAGCAACTAACTAAAGTTGCAAATCTTAAAGCCGAATATAAAACCAAAGAACGTTTTGTATGGGTGGCAGGCTCTACTCACCCGCTTGAACACGAAATGATATTAAACGCCCATCAGCAGCTATTAAAAAAACACCCTAATGCACTTTTAGTTATAGCACCGCGCCACCCTGAGCAATTTGATAAAGTAGCCGATACGTTAACTCAAAGCCCACTTAGCTTTAGTCGTCGCAGCAACAATAACTATCAAAACGAGCAGGTACTATTAGCTGATACACTGGGCGAACTTCAGTGTTTATATGGCGCAGCGAATGTAAGTTACATAGGCGGTAGTTTAATTCGCCGAGGTGGGCACAACCCACTAGAAGCTGCTGCTTTTTCGGTTGGTGTTATTACAGGCCCACATACGTATAATTTTGATCATATCTACCCTGAGCTAATTAAACTTAAAGGGGCTGTCGTTGTTGAAAATACCGATGAGCTTGCTAAACAATTAATTAATTTAAGCCAAAACACCAAAGCGTGCCAAAGCTTGGGTATTAAAGCGCAGCAATGTGTAGTAAAAAACCAAGGCGCCATTGAAAAAACATTAACCATTATAAATCAGTATTTAGAGCCAAAAGCATGACTCATCAAGCAATTGCCCAAACCCGCGAGTGGGTGTCATCTGTTATTGTAAAATATAACTTTTGCCCATTTGCCCGTAAAGAAGTAGAAAACAACTGTATTCATTATGTGCTTAGCCATGCAATAAAAATTGATGACGCTGTAATGGACATGCTAGAGCAGTGTGTGCAGCTTGATCAAAATCCAGAGCGCGAAACCACATTAATACTGTTTGATAACGGCTTTAGCGATTTTGAAGACTTTTTAGATTTAGTCGATTTAGCCAATGCCTTACTGGTAGCACAAGGCTTTGAAGGTAAATACCAAATTGCTAATTTTCATCCCGATTACGTATTTGCCGACAGCAATGAAGATGATCCGGCAAATTACACCAACCGAGCACCCTACCCTACACTGCATTTAATTCGCGAACTGAGTATGAGCGAAGCGCTTGATCACTATAACGAGCCTGAATCTATACCAGAGCACAATATAAAGCTTGCAAGGCGCAAAGGATTCGACTTTTGGCAGCAACTTTTAGCAAATATAAAAAAACCGAGCGCCTAAACGCTCGGTTTTTAAGTAATATGTTTAGCTGCTTGTATTACTTTTTAACCCAGTTACCATTCACTTCAATATAGTGGCCACTTTTGGTCTTTTCGATTGTTTTAGCTGCTGCGAGTGCTTCTACTTGTACCAGCGATAAATCGTTCTTTTTAGCCAACTTTAAATACTGTGCTTTACGTTTAGCGTTAATTTCTTCAACCACGGCTTTTGCCTCGCTGTTTTGTACAACAAGCCCTAAGTAACCTGAGCTATCTTCACCCACTAAGCCTTGGTTTTTAGCATCATCTAAACTAATAGCCCACGCCGAAAACGACAAACATACCGCACTTACTAAAGTAGCAATACTTAATTTATTTTTTATAGTCATCATTTAGCTCCTAAAATAATTCACTGTCGTCACTGAATAAGTTATCGAGTTCTTTATCTACTTTTACTCGAATTTCGTGATCTACTTTTACATTTAGATTGATCGTTATCGGCTCTTTCGCTGCCACCTCCACTCTGTGGGTACATGCGCTTAAAGCGCTAATAGCAGCAAGTGCAATAACGGCCTTAATGCTCAACAAATTTTTCATCATTAGTTTCCTTTTTTAGAGTATTGCTGCTCAACTTTTTGCGTTATTTCGTCGCTCAGTCTAAGCGCTCTTAGCAACGTAAACACGTTTTCTTCGTGATTATAATTAAAGTTAACTTGTTGCTGCTCTGGCTCATTAAAGCCTTGTAAGTTAACACCTAAGTTTAACCAGCCATCACTTTTAAGTGCTACTGTACTATTAAGCTTTTGTATATCAAGGTTTTTGAGCAACCCAAGCACAGGTTGTAACTCTTGTTGCTGGCGCATAACAGCGTCAAACGCTTCGTTATTACTAATAATAAGCTTCCCTTGGCCTTGATTGGCTAGGCTGCCACTTTGTACCTCAACCCCTGTGTCATCAAAATAAAACGGCAACGACCCTTTTAGCCTACCTGTTAGGGTAATACCCGACTTATCGTCAAGCGTTATTAATTTACTGGCATCAACATTTTCAAACGTAACATTAGCTGTTTGCTGCTGCTTTAAAAGCGTGTATTTATCTAAAGAAAATTTACCACCAAAAATATCGCCTTCAACATCAAAGGCCTGCGCGCTATTATTAACCACTTTAATATTACCCGTGATACTTTTAACTACAGCGCCTGCACGTAATTCATTAAGATTAAAGGTAGTAGGGGCAACATTAAGCTGCCCTGAATCGTACTGCCCACCTAGCTGCATACTAAATTGATTAGCTAAGTAGTCGTTATACAGTGCACTGGTATCAGTCATCGTTATAGTAAAATTTGCTTTTTGTAAATTCACATCACCACTTATACGCCCACCCAATTTTCCTTGGGTTAGCTGAGCTAACGGTTCAAATTGGCTAACGATTGAATTTAACGAAAGCACACTTTGCTCTGGTATAATCACTTCAAACGGATGCGCTACCTTTGAAACATGGTGATTGGCCACCAACTCAACACCATTTACAAATACATGATGAGACGCGTCAAGCGCGCGACTTTGCAGCCCAGTTGACGTTACGTTTATAGTATTTAAATCGACATTTGGACTAGTGAGTGTATTTATTTGGGTGTTTGCATTTAAGTGAGCAAATAACTCTCCCACACCTAAGTTTGCTCTTGCATTAAGGGTGTTATTAATACCGGTGAGTTTATACTCGTTGTATTGCACGCTTTTAAGCTTACTTTTAAGCGTTACTTTTGCATAGAGCTTTTCATTCATACTTGCTTCAAGGTTACCTGTGTAGCCGTTAAGGGTGCTGCCATAAGCAGCTGCGCTATCAAAGCTTAACTCAATACGTGCGCTACCTTCGGGCTTAAAGTCAATAAGTTGAGTAACTGTAAAATCCCCCTTGGCTTTAATATTATTAGCCTCAGCCGGTAAAAATTTAGGCAAAGAGTTAAGCGCAATATCGTAATTACCGCTTAATTGAGCGTTTTTAAGCTGCGTACTTAGCGTTATAGCGTCTATTTCATCTGTATGTAGCTGTGCCTTTAGCTGTGTGCGGGCGCTTTGTAACGGTGCAGCAGTATTTATAAACGTATCTGTAAACGTTATATCTATATTTTGCTTGGCTTGCTCTGCGCTTTTGAGCGTTATTAACGGTAAGGTTAGGTTGTTATGTGCAAAGTTAATTGGTTTAGCTAAAGCCCATTGCCAATTAAGTGGAAGCTGCTTTACAGCAAATGACTTGTAGGCACTTTCAGGAATAAGAGATTGGCAGTTATTACTAAGTTTTACATTGTTTTTAAGCTTGCTTGGGTCAAGCTCAAGGTTTTGGCTATTTAAATTATAGGTAGCACTTAGCACACCTTTGGAGCTGTTTGTTATATCACAGCTTTGTATTTTATAGTCATACTGGGCTTGTAAATCACCAGTAAGGCTTGCCTCTACCCCGTTAAAGCTAAATGTTTGCGATGTATCAAAGCTAAGTCCACTTAATAACTCATTATCTGTTTTAAGTAGTTGCTTCAATAATCCATCATTAACTTTAAGCTGCCCTTGTACCTTATTATTGTAAAGCGTTGCGCTTGCGTTTAAATCACCATTGACTACAAACTGGTTAAGCGTGGGCTCGGTGATATTTAGCATTAGCGGGCGCTTTAAAAGCGCACTGTGTATAGTTAAATGCTCAACTGTAATTGTTGGCCTTTTTTCAGGAAGCGCTAAATCTAAAATTGTGGCAGCAGTGCTTGTTTTACTACTTTGAGGAAATGGATTTACATTAAGTACTGCGTGTTTAACTTTAACATGCTTAGTATTAGCAGTAATACCTGTAAGAGCAAGCTCTTGATTTTGGTAACTTAAACAGGCTTTTTGCACGCGCACATTTAACTTACTCGTAAGCGAAAAATCTAAGCAGCTTAAGGTAACACCTGCTTTTTCAAGCTCAGGCGCTACAGCCCATTGTAATAGTGGCAAACGAAATACATAGCCAAGCAAAACTATACTTAGCAATACAGCACCCATAATTAAACCAACGCGCTTTAACATACTGTCCTTATAAGCTTTTATTTATACTTTACAAACTATCGTAATTTTAAATCTACGCAATCAAAAAAGGCTGCACAGTGCAGCCTTTTTTATTTTACAGCTAGATTATGAATCTAACTTGTATATGTCGTTTTTAACCTACATTTTTACGTGCGTTGCGGAACATACGCATCCATGGGCTATCCTCTTTCCACTCATCTGGGTGCCACGAGTTAGCAACAGCGCGGAATACACGCTCAGGGTGCGGCATCATTACAGTGGCACGGCCATCAGTAGAGGTAATACCGGTAATACCCTCTGGTGAACCATTTGGGTTAGCCGGGTATTGCGTTGTCGGCTTACCATAGTTATCTACAAATTTAACCGCAACAGTGCCGCTTTCAAGCGCAGCTTTAGTGGCGGCATCGTTTGCAAATTCTGCATGGCCTTCACCATGAGATACAGCAATTGGCATACGCGACCCAGCCATTCCATTAAAGAACACAGACGGGTTTTCTTGTATTTCAACTAAGCTAAAGCGAGCTTCAAAACGCTCTGACTTATTTGTTACAAAACGTGGCCAATGCTCAGTCCCCGGAATTAACTCTTTCAATGTTGATAACATTTGACAACCATTACACACACCTAAGCTAAAGGTGTCTTCACGGTGGAAGAAGTTTTGGAACTGATCGCGTGCCATATCGTTAAACAATATAGACTTAGCCCAACCTTCACCGGCGCCCAATACGTCACCATAAGAGAAACCACCACATGCCACTAAGCCTTTAAATTGCTCAAGGGTTAAACGCCCTTCGAGGATATCGCTCATGTGTACATCAACAGCGGCAAAACCAGCACGGTTAAACGCAGCAGCCATTTCTAAATGCGAGTTAACGCCTTGCTCACGTAAAATAGCCATTTGCGGCTTAGCGCCCGTTGCAATGTACGGTGCGGCTATATCTTCGTTTAAGTCAAAGTTAAGTTTTACGTTTAAGCCTGGATCTTTTGCATCAAACTTGGCATCAAACTCTTGCTTAGCACAATCAGGGTTATCACGACGTGCTTGCATTTGGTACGTTGTTTCGGCCCAAATAGTACGTAATTCAGTACGAGTATGATTAAGTACAGTTTGCTCACCGCGGTTAAATACAATGCTATCGTCGCTATTAAGCGAGCCAATCACGTGGCTAATTGCAGCAACACCGTGTTGCTCAAATACAGCATTTACGGCATCTAAATCGCTGTTAGCAACTTGAATTACCGCGCCTAGCTCTTCGTTATAAAGTGCTTCTAGGTCTGTCCCGGTTAACCCAGCCAAATCAACAGTCACACCGGTGTGCCCAGCAAATGCCATTTCAGTTACAGTAGTAAATAAACCACCGTCTGAGCGGTCATGATAAGCAAGTAGCTTGCTATCAGCGACAAGTGCTTGCATGGCATTGTAAAAGCCTTTCAGTAGCTCAGCGCTGTCAACATCTGGAGTAACATCACCAAGCTGCTTGTAAACCTGTGCAAGGCTTGATGCGCCCAGTCGGTTTTTACCCGCACCTAAGTCAACTAAAATAAGTGATGTATCGCCTTTATCAGTACGTAACTGCGGAGTCACTGTTTTACGCACGTCGTCAACACGGCCAAAGGCAGTAATAATAAGTGATAACGGAGAAGTAACTGATTGCTCAGCACTATCATCCTCGTTTTTCCATGTCGTTTTCATCGACATAGAATCTTTACCTACAGGTATAGTTAAACCAAGCGCAGGACAAAGCTCTTCGCCCACCGCTTTTACAGCTTCGTAAAGGCCGGCATCTTCACCAGGGTGACCGGCTGCAGCCATCCAGTTAGCCGATAGCTTAATGTTCTCTAGGCTTCCAATGTTGGCACAGGCAATATTGGTTAGTGACTCTGCCACGGCTAAGCGCGCCGATGCACCGTAATTTAATAGTGCTGCCGGCGTGCGCTCACCCAGTGACATAGCTTCACCGTGATAAGTGTCGTACGTTGCTGCGGTAACTGCACAGTTAGCCACAGGTACTTGCCAAGGACCCACCATTTGATCCCGTGCTACTAAACCGGTAACCGAGCGATCGCCAATGGTAATTAAGAATGTTTTTTCTGCAATGGTAGGTAAGCGCAGTAAACGCTGAGCAGCCTCGGCTATATCAATCGACTCTGCATCAATTGCCTTACCGGTAACTTGCTTTGAAGTTACATCGCGATGCATTTTAGGTGCTTTACCTAATAATACATCAAGCGGCAAATCAACAGGGCTGTTATCAAAGTGGCTGTCGGCAACAGTTAAGTGGCGCTCTTCTGTGGCTTCACCTATTACTGCGTACTGCGCACGTTCGCGCTTACAAATGGCTTCAAAGCGATCAAAGTCTTCAACAGCAACAGCCAGTACATAACGTTCTTGCGATTCGTTACACCAAATTTCGTGTGGGGCCATGCCCGGCTCATCGTTAGGAATATCACGTAGTTGGAATTTACCACCACGGCCACCATCATCTACAAGCTCAGGAAACGCATTAGATAAACCACCGGCGCCTACATCGTGTATAAACGCAATTGGGTTTTCATCCCCTAGTTGCCAACACTTATCGATCACTTCTTGGCAACGGCGTTCCATTTCTGGGTTTTCACGCTGTACAGAAGCAAAATCTAAATCTTCGTTTGACTGGCCCGATGCCATGCTTGATGCTGCACCGCCGCCTAAACCAATGTTCATCGCAGGGCCACCTAGTGCAATAAGTTTTGCACCGACTGGAATATCCCCTTTTTGAACATGATCAGCACGAATATTACCTAACCCACCGGCAAGCATAATAGGCTTGTGGTAACCACGCACCTCTTCACCATTGTGACTTGTTACTTTTTCTTCGTAGGTACGGAAGTAACCTAATAAGTTAGGACGTCCAAACTCATTATTAAATGCCGCGCCACCTAAAGGGCCGTCCATCATAATATCAAGCGCATTTACGATACGATTAGGTTTACCAAAGTCGCTTTCCCACGGTTGCTCGTAACCCGGAATACGTAAGTTAGAAACAGTAAAACCAACTAAACCCGCTTTTGGCTTAGAGCCGCGGCCTGTTGCGCCTTCATCGCGAATTTCACCACCTGAGCCTGTAGCCGCACCAGAAAATGGTGCTATAGCTGTTGGGTGGTTATGGGTTTCTACCTTCATTAAAATTTCTATGTCTTCTTGATGATACGCATATTCACCTTGCGCATTCGGGAAGAAACGACCCGCTTTTGAGCCCTTCATTACTGCTGCGTTATCTTTGTACGCCGACAGCACATTTTCAGGATTGTGCTCAAATGTATTTTTGATCATTTTAAACAGCGATTTAGGCTGCTCAATACCATCAATTGTCCAATCAGCATTAAATATTTTATGACGACAATGCTCAGAGTTTGCTTGCGCAAACATAAATAACTCTATGTCGTTAGGGTTACGGCCTAACTTTTTAAAGTTTTCTACTAAGTAGTCTATCTCGTCATCAGCAAGCGCAAAACCTTGTTCAACGTTTGCTGCAGCCAATGCTTCGCGCCCGCCACCTAAAATGTCAACTGATGACATTTCGCGAGGCGAGTCATTGCGGAATAACTGCGCTGCAGAAGCAAGTTCACTATGCGTTGCCTCAGTCATACGGTCGTGTAATAACGCCGTTACTTGAGCAAGCTGCTCTGCACTTAGTTCACCTTCTACGTAATAAGCAATACCACGCTCAACACGGTGAACCTGTTTAAGGCCACAGTTATGCGCTATGTCGGTTGCTTTAGATGCCCATGGTGAAATGGTGCCAGGGCGAGGGGTAACTAAAATAAGTGTGCCAGCTGGGGTATGCTCGGCAATAGTTGGACCGTAAGTAAGTAGTTTTTCAAGCTTAGTTTGCTCATCAACACTCAAAGGCGAGGTTAAATCGGCAAAATGTGCATACTCGGCATATACATTGGTGACTGGAAGTTGCGATAGTTTGCAACGCGCTAAAATTTTATTAACTCTGAACTCTGAAAGTGCTGGTGCACCACGAAGGATCAACATAGATAATTTCATCCGGGGTTAGGGATTGAACGATATTTTAGGCGGGCATTATAGTCTATGTAGCACCGAGTTTTAACTCCAAATTGCGCTTTTCAGAAAATTAACTTTTTATTTATATAAACAGTAGCAAAATTACCAATAAAAGCTAAACGCTAAGTGACGCCATAGTGAAGTTTTGGTATAACGGGGTATGAGCTTTATGGGGCGGTTAATGTTGAAAGAAAAGCTAATAATTATCATCACTTTAGTTATGTTGTTGTGTGCGTGTAATATGCAGGAGCAACAAACTCAACTTGCCCAAATTAAAGCACAAAATAAAATACGTGTAGGTACCCTTGCCAGTGCCAGCAACTACTACCAAGCCGTGCAAGGCGAGCAAGGTTTTGAATACGAGCTATCTCAAGCTTTTGCCGACTACCTAGGTGTTGAACTAGAAATAGTACCGTTTTTTAATTTATCCGATATGTTTGAGCGCCTTGAAAGCGGCGATTTAGACTTAATAGCCTCAGGACTTACCTACAACAAAGTGCGTGCACAGCAATACCGCTATGGCCCCACTTACAGAACAATTAGCCAAAAGTTGGTTTATAAACAAGGTCGAGTTCGCCCACGTGAATTTGACGACCTTGATGGAAACTTTACAGTTATAGCCAAAAGCAGCCACTCTTTAACCTTACAAAAAATAAAAAAGAGTAACCCAGATTTAACTTGGCAAGAAACCGAAGAACTGGATGAAGAGGAGCTTTTACAAGCCGTTATCGATGGCGAAATAGATTACACCCTCGCCGACTCACACACGCTTTCGCTGTTTAGACGCTACCACCCAAATTTAAGTATCGGCTTTTCAGTTACCCGAAATGACCCCATAGCTTGGATCCTTAATAAATCAAAAGATGATTCGCTTTATGCACTGCTAGTGCCCTTTTTTGGTGACGTAAAACAAAGTAACCAGCTGTATGTGCTCGAAGAAAAGTACTTTGGGCACGTACGTCAGTTTAACTACGTTAATACGCTTGCATACATAGAAGCTATAAAAGAAACGCTACCCACTTATAGGCCTTGGTTTGAGCAATATGCAGGTAGCCTTGACTGGCGCTTACTTGCTGCGCTTAGCTACCAAGAATCTATGTGGAACCCTCGCGCTAAATCGCCTACAGGTGTGAGAGGCATTATGATGCTGACACGCAGTACCGCTAAACAAGTGGGCGTAACAAATAGGTTAGAGCCAGAGCAAAACATCCGTGGCGGAGCTAAATACTTAGCTAAGCTCGTTAAACGCATCCCCGATAGAATCCCGCAGCCCGATAGAACTTGGCTTGCCCTGGCAGCCTATAATGTAGGTTGGGGGCACGTTAACGACGCGCGCATTATTACCGAACAACAAGGGGCGAGCCCTGATAAATGGGCCGATGTTAAAAAGCGCTTACCACTTTTAATCAAAAAACGTTATTACCGTAAAACCCGTTACGGCTATGCGCGTGGCGATGTTGCGGTAAAATATGTTGATAACATTCGCAGGTATTACGATGCACTTGTATGGCTTGATGAAAATAATGCCCTCGCGCCAGAACCTGAATCAGAACCTGAAGTTGAAGTTGAAAAAGCAGCTCAACCAAGCAAAAAGCCTGTAAACAACGATAAAACCGAACCTACCCCTTCGCTTTCACCTGAAGAAAAAAGTAAGCAAGGTGAAAATAACACGCAGCAGTCTCAGTAAAGCGTTTATATTTACGTTATTAAATGGGCTGTTCAGGCCTGTGAAACATTAAAATGTGGGCATTAAACGATTCTTTCCTCGTTTTAGCAGGCGCTAATTTCCCCTTCAGGCCTAACCACTCTAGTAACTAAATTAAAAATCTGTTTACTTGTCATGAAATGATCACTAATGTGTGTTTATAGTATATTTACCTGATTTTTAATATATATCTTGTGCCTTTCTCACTCTCACGCATTAGGAGAACACATGCTAAAACGTAGACGCACGCAAAAACTAAAACGCAATATTATTCATTCAACAGCCACCAGACGTCGTATTATGCTACGTAACTTACATAAAAAAATTATTTGGCGTCGTCGCATGTTTGCGATGCAGCAAATGATAGAAGTAGATTCAGATAAGGCTAACTAGTCACTAATTTGACGAGCTACTTTTTTAGCCGCTTTAATTTGTTCTCGGCGTTGTTTAAAAAACGCCGAAATAGTACTACCACAGGTTTGACCAAGCACCCCACCTAACACCTCTACCTGATGGTTCAGCCTCGGCTCTTGCAATAAGTTCATAATCGACCCAGCCGAGCCTGTTTTAGCATCAGGCGCACCGTACACAAGGCGCTTTATTCTGCTATGCACTAACAGCCCGGCACACATAGAGCATGGCTCTAACGTAACGTACAAAGTGCAATCAATTAAACGGTAATTATTTAAAGCTCTCCCTCCTTCACGCACTGCAATCATTTCGGCGTGCGCAGAGGGGTCGTTATCAGTAATTGAACGATTATAACCCGCTGCAATAAGCGTATTATCTTTAACAAGGACAGCTCCTACCGGAATTTCGCCCAATTGCTGCGCCTTATTGGCATAAACTAATGCCTGCTCCATCCAATACTCATCGCTTTTTAGATCGTTCATAGTGCTTACTTTAAATAAATTTTCTTTTGGTATTATATCAACTTGCCTGTTTAAAATGCGTAATTGATTAAATTATTGCAAAAATAAAACAAAATAATGTGGTTTATCGTGGCTCATAGAGTGTGATTTACGCTATAATCTCACGCTTTTTTTATTTAGCTCACAACACAGGTAGCAAATGAAATTTCCTGGACGCCGCAGACATAAACATTATTTTCCAGTGGAAGCTAAAGATCCACTTACTAATCAGCTAAACGCAACTGAGCGATTACAACGTAGTTACATTACGGGTATCGATCAGATCGTTGTTGATATTGAAGCCAAAGTCGATCAGGCTTTTTTAGACGAGTTTCAACTTCGCCGAGGAATGTCGCAAGTTATTGATAGCGATATTACTAACGCACTTTACGACCGTTTAAAACTAAACGACATGGTTGATTACGAATTTGCCGGTGGCACCATTGGTAACACAATGCATAACTACTCTGTACTAGCAGATGACCGTTCAGTATTGCTCGGTGTTATGAGTGAAAACATAAAAATTGGCAGCTATGCCTACCGCTTTTTATGTAACACATCAAGCCGCGTTGATTTAGACTATTTACAACCTGTCGATGGCCCTATTGGCCGTTGTTTTACCTTAATTGATGAAACAGGCGAGCGTACATTCGCAATTAGCGCCGGTTTAATGAATCACTTAAAGCCTGAGTCTATCGATAAACACTTAATTGAGCAGTCATCAGCACTTGTGATCAGCGCCTACCTAATGCGTACACAGGGTGATGAGACAATGACTGAAGCAACCATGCAAGCAGTTAAATACGCTAACGATGCAGGTGTACCGGTAGTTTTAACACTCGGCACTAAGTTTTTAATTGAGCAAGATCCAACCTGGTGGGCTAACTTTGTAAACGAGCATGTCGATATACTTGCCATGAACGAAGAAGAAGGGCTAGCAATTACTGGCTTTGAAGACCCGTTATTAGCCGCAGACAAAGCACTTGACTGGGTAGACTTAGTTATTTGTACCGCTGGCGAAAAAGGCTTATTTATGGCCGGTTACGTTGATGAGAGCTTTAAACGTGCAACCGAGTACCCACTATTACCAGGTGCCATTGCCGATTTTAATCGCTATGAGTTTTCTCGTGCAATGAAAAAATCAGATTGCGAAAACCCGATAAAAGCGTATAGCCATACGGCGCCATTCATGGGTGGGCCTGATTCAATCAAAAACACCAATGGTGCTGGCGATTGTGCGTTGGCTGCCGTGTTACACGATTTATCAGCAAACGTTTATCATAAGTTAAATGTCGCTAACTCAGCAAAACACGAACAAAAGGCAATAACCTACTCCTCTCTTGCACAAATTAGTAAGTACGCTAACCGCGCAAGTTACGAGGTATTAGTACAGCACTCTCCACGTTTATCACGTGGGTTACCAGAGCGCGAAGACTGCCTAGAGCAAGTGTACTGGGATCAATAAATAGGGAGCTGTGCGTGCTCCCTATTGCGGTATTTTAGAAAATCGAAATATCGAGCTTTTTAGATAGCAGCTCTAATGCTGCTATCCCCGCCACCGAGTTACCAAATTCATTAAGCCCTGGTGAATATACTGCCACTGTAAACTTACCCGGTAATACCGCTAGTATAGTGCCTGACACACCCGATTTACCCGGCATACCCACTCTGTAGCCAAAGTCTCCTGCCGCATCATATAAGCCGCTGGTGAATAAAATCGAATTTAATTGTTTATTCTGGCGACTACTCAAAACGCGCTTACCCGAGCTGTAATCAACCCCTTTATTCGCTAAAAAGTTATACGCTCTAGCTAGCTCAATACAGTTAAGCTCAATCGCACAAAAATTGAAGTAAGACCAAAGTACATCATCGACGTCATTCTCAAAATTACCAAACGACTTCATTAAATGCGCCATTGCCGCATTTCTATGCCTAAACTCATACTCAGAATTGGCCACTTTTTTATCAATCACTATTGCACTATTACCTGCAAGTAACCTAAACGTTTCAAGCATTGAGTGGCGAGGTGCGGATAATCGACTGTACAAAGCATCGCACGTCACAATCGCGCCAGCATTAATGAAAGGATTACGTGGTACGCCTTTTTCGAACTCTAACTGCGTAAGGGAATTAAACGCGGTTCCTGAGGGCTCTTTTCCTACCCGATGCCATAGTTCATCGCCATAGCGCTGTAGCGCCATTGTAAGCGTCATTACTTTAGAAACTGACTGAATAGTAAAACGTTTTGAGCAATCCCCCGCACAAATGGTTTCGCCATCGGTGGTATAAA
Organism: Pseudoalteromonas sp. Xi13; assembly: GCF_003952205.1. Classification (NCBI taxonomy): domain Bacteria; kingdom Pseudomonadati; phylum Pseudomonadota; class Gammaproteobacteria; order Alteromonadales; family Pseudoalteromonadaceae; genus Pseudoalteromonas; species Pseudoalteromonas sp. Xi13. Next base: position 848,869 of record NZ_CP034439.1, on the reverse strand, counting down.
TAGCAATAGAAAACTGCTCGCTAGAAACCTCAGCAAGTGCAGGTATATAATCCGCAACTTTACCTTGTGATAACAAAGGGCGCACTTCGTGTGCTATTTCATCTAGTACAGTTTGGTAGTCAGCAGTGGGCAATTGACACCTCTATTTTGGCATTTATAAAAATTTGATTTTAACACGCACAACTTCTGTACGCCTAGCTATGTTACATGAATAAAATAGCAGATAAGCATGAACTTAATGTTTATTTTCAAAGTGATATTTTCTATATCAAAGCAATACTAATCCGCAATAAGCCTTAATCATTTTGCGAGGCTATAAAAAACTGATTACACTGAGCACGATGTGAGCCGTGACTTTGCCTCAGGAACTTAGCGTTATATAGGGGTATGAATGTTGTGGCTCAAAGGATTTACAAGGGCGGGCATTACAGAGACTGAGTTAGCATGAGATCTTGGCTTTTTATTAAGCCCCAGACAGCAAAAACCCGTTACATCGCTGTAACGGGTTTCTTTAATTTGAATCCTGGCAATGTCGTAGTAACCACAGCGGTGGAGAGTCAAATAGCAAATGGAATATTATCATTGCGTCGGGAGTCGCTACGCTCGCCCGACCTACATTCTAGAAGTAGATTAGTGTGTATTAATTGTACGTATTTAACTTTTCTTCAGACGTAAAAAAGCCCGGCTCTTTCGAGTCGGGCTTTCTCGTATTTGAATCCTGGCAATGTCCTACTTTCACATAGCAAATGCTACACTATCATCGGCGCTGTTTCGTTTCACTACTGAGTTCGGCATGGGGTCAGGTGGGTCCAAAACGCTATGGTTACCAAGAAAATTCTGTTCAATTTTCTTATTTTTATTTATTAAGCTTTAAGTCCTTCGACTGAATTTGGAGCCTGGCAATGTCCTACTTTCACATAGCAAATGCTACACTATCATCGGCGCTGTTTCGTTTCACTACTGAGTTCGGCATGGGGTCAGGTGGGTCCAAAACGCTATGGTTACCAAGCAAATTAGGGTGTCAGTCCGTTTTCACGTACCAACTAAATTTGGAAAACTCTGATAATATTTTTTAAGTCTAAGTATCTATCTACTTTAGCTATTAACTTCTGTCGCTTGTTTCTGTCACAAAACGCGTTTGGCGTTGTATGGTTAAGCCTCACGGGTAATTAGTACAAGTTAGCTTAATGGCTCACACCACTTCCACATCTTGCCTATCAACGTTGTAGTCTTCAACGGCCCTTCAGAGACTTTAAAAGTCTAGTGAGAAATCATCTCGAGGCCTGCTTCGCGCTTAGATGCTTTCAGCGCTTATCAGTTCCGAACGTAGCTACCGGGCAATGCCATTGGCATGACAACCCGAACACCAGCGGTTCGTTCACTCCGGTCCTCTCGTACTAGGAGCAACCCCTCTCAATTCTCAAACGCCCACGGCAGATAGGGACCGAACTGTCTCACGACGTTCTAAACCCAGCTCGCGTACCACTTTAAATGGCGAACAGCCATACCCTTGGGACCGACTTCAGCCCCAGGATGTGATGAGCCGACATCGAGGTGCCAAACACCGCCGTCGATATGAACTCTTGGGCGGTATCAGCCTGTTATCCCCGGAGTACCTTTTATCCGTTGAGCGATGGCCCTTCCATTCAGAACCACCGGATCACTATGACCTACTTTCGTACCTGCTCGACGTGTCTGTCTCGCAGTTAAGCTGGCTTCTACCATTACACTAACCGTACGATGTCCGACCGTACTTAGCCAACCTTCGTGCTCCTCCGTTACTCTTTGGGAGGAGACCGCCCCAGTCAAACTACCCACCAGGCACTGTCCGTAACCCCGATTCAGGGGCCAACGTTAGAACATCAAAACTACAAGGGTGGTATTTCAAGGACGACTCCACAACAACTAGCGTCGCTGCTTCAAAGTCTCCCACCTATCCTACACATGTAGGTTCAATGTTCAGTGCCAAGCTGTAGTAAAGGTTCACGGGGTCTTTCCGTCTAGCCGCGGGTACACAGCATCTTCACTGCGATTTCAATTTCACTGAGTCTCGGGTGGAGACAGCGTGGCCATGGTTACACCATTCGTGCAGGTCGGAACTTACCCGACAAGGAATTTCGCTACCTTAGGACCGTTATAGTTACGGCCGCCGTTTACCGGGGCTTCGATCAAGAGCTTCGTCCGAAAACTAACCCCATCAATTAACCTTCCGGCACCGGGCAGGTGTCACACCGTATACGTCATCTTGCGATTTTGCACAGTGCTGTGTTTTTAATAAACAGTCCCAGCCACCTGGTCACTGCGGCTCCCGTCCGCTTAGAGAGCAAGTCTCATCACAGATAGGAGCGTACCTTCTCCCGAAGTTACGGTACGATTTTGCCTAGTTCCTTCACCCGAGTTCTCTCAAGCGCCTTAGTATTCTCTACCTGACCACCTGTGTCGGTTTGGGGTACGATTCGGTATAATCTGAAGCTTAGAGGCTTTTCCTGGAAGTATGGCATCAGCAACTTCACACCCTTGGGTGCTCGTCTCGTGTCTCAGCCTAACAGCAACCCGGATTTACCTAAGTCACTAGCCTACTCACTTTCACATGGACAACCATCGCCATGCTTGCTTAGCCTTCTCCGTCCCCCCATCGCAATTATACCAAGTACGGAAATATTAATCCGTTTCCCATCGACTACGCCTTTCGGCCTCGCCTTAGGGGTCGACTTACCCTACCCTGATTAACATGGGATAGGAACCCTTGGTCTTCCGGCGTGCGGGTTTTTCACCCGCATTATCGTTACTCATGTCAGCATTCGCACTTCTGATACGTCCAGCATACCTCCCGGTACACCTTCAACCGCTTACAGAACGCTCCCCTACCACTCATCCTAAGATGAATCCGCAGCTTCGGTGCATAGTTTAGCCCCGTTACATCTTCCGCGCAGACCGACTCGACCAGTGAGCTATTACGCTTTCTTTAAAGGATGGCTGCTTCTAAGCCAACCTCCTGGCTGTCTGGGCCTTTCCACATCGTTTCCCACTTAACTATGACTTTGGGACCTTAGCTGGCGGTCTGGGTTGTTTCCCTCTTCACGACGGACGTTAGCACCCGCCGTGTGTCTCCCGGATATTACTTTACGGTATTCGGAGTTTGCAAAGGGTTGGTAAGTCGGGATGACCCCCTAGCCTTAACAGTGCTCTACCCCCGTAAGTATTCGTCCGAGGCTCTACCTAAATAGATTTCGGGGAGAACCAGCTATCTCCCGGTTTGATTAGCCTTTCACTCCTAGCCACAGGTCATCCCCTAACTTTTCAACGTTAGTGGGTTCGGTCCTCCAGTTGATGTTACTCAACCTTCAACCTGCCCATGGCTAGATCACCGGGTTTCGGGTCTATACCTTGCAACTATTCGCCCAGTTAAGACTCGGTTTCCCTACGGCTACCCTAATCGGTTAACCTCGCTACAAAATATAAGTCGCTGACCCATTATACAAAAGGTACGCAGTCACCTAACAAGTAGGCTCCTACTGCTTGTACGTACACGGTTTCAGGTTCTATTTCACTCCCCTCACAGGGGTTCTTTTCGCCTTTCCCTCACGGTACTGGTTCACTATCGGTCAGTTGGGAGTATTTAGCCTTAGATGATGGTCCACCTATATTCAGTCAAAGTTTCACGTGCTCCGACCTACTCGATTTCACTTAAAATGTCTTTTCATGTACGGGACTATCACCCTGTATCGTGGCACTTTCCAGAGCCTTCCATTAACACATAATAAGCTTAAGGGCTGTTCCGATTTCGCTCGCCGCTACTATCGGAATCTCGGTTGATTTCTTTTCCTACGGGTACTTAGATGTTTCAGTTCTCCGCGTTCGCCTCGTTAACCTATGTATTCAGTTAACGATACCTGCAAGCAGGTGGGTTTCCCCATTCGGAAATCCTAGTCTCAAGCGCTTTTTACTAGCTTGACTAGGCTTATCGCAAGTTAATACGTCCTTCATCGCCTCCAACTGCCAAGGCATCCACCGTGTACGCTTAGTCACTTAACCATACAACCCAAACGGGTCTTTGTTAGTGACAGTTTAACTTCGCCAGAAGTTAATATTGAATACTAAAGTAGACACCAATTAATCACGAATGATTAAATTGGCACTGAATGATACTGCTATCATTCTTTTTTACTTTTGAAAACTCTTGATAAATACAAAGTATCTATCAGAATTTTATTATCAGCTTTTCCAAATTTTTAAAGAGCATATTAATCAGTTAAACCCAAAGGGTAAAACTAACTAACAATCATCTGTGTGGACACTACGAACAAATAAGTTCTAAATCGTATAAGGAGGTGATCCAGCCCCAGGTTCCCCTAGGGCTACCTTGTTACGACTTCACCCCAGTCATGAATCACTCCGTGGTAAACGTCCTCCCGAGGGTTAGACTATCTACTTCTGGAGCAACCCACTCCCATGGTGTGACGGGCGGTGTGTACAAGGCCCGGGAACGTATTCACCGCGTCATTCTGATACGCGATTACTAGCGATTCCGACTTCATGGAGTCGAGTTGCAGACTCCAATCCGGACTACGACGCACTTTAAGTGATTCGCTTACTCTCGCGAGTTCGCAGCACTCTGTATGCGCCATTGTAGCACGTGTGTAGCCCTACACGTAAGGGCCATGATGACTTGACGTCGTCCCCACCTTCCTCCGGTTTATCACCGGCAGTCTCCTTAGAGTTCTCAGCATTACCTGCTAGCAACTAAGGATAGGGGTTGCGCTCGTTGCGGGACTTAACCCAACATCTCACAACACGAGCTGACGACAGCCATGCAGCACCTGTATCAGAGTTCCCGAAGGCACCAAACCATCTCTGGTAAGTTCTCTGTATGTCAAGTGTAGGTAAGGTTCTTCGCGTTGCATCGAATTAAACCACATGCTCCACCGCTTGTGCGGGCCCCCGTCAATTCATTTGAGTTTTAACCTTGCGGCCGTACTCCCCAGGCGGTCTACTTAATGCGTTAGCTTTGAAAAACAGAGCCGAGGCTCCGAGCTTCTAGTAGACATCGTTTACGGCGTGGACTACCAGGGTATCTAATCCTGTTTGCTCCCCACGCTTTCGTACATGAGCGTCAGTGTTGACCCAGGTGGCTGCCTTCGCCATCGGTATTCCTTCAGATCTCTACGCATTTCACCGCTACACCTGAAATTCTACCACCCTCTATCACACTCTAGTTTGCCAGTTCGAAATGCAGTTCCCAGGTTGAGCCCGGGGCTTTCACATCTCGCTTAACAAACCGCCTGCGTACGCTTTACGCCCAGTAATTCCGATTAACGCTCGCACCCTCCGTATTACCGCGGCTGCTGGCACGGAGTTAGCCGGTGCTTCTTCTGTCAGTAACGTCACAGCTAGCAGGTATTAACTACTAACCTTTCCTCCTGACTGAAAGTGCTTTACAACCCGAAGGCCTTCTTCACACACGCGGCATGGCTGCATCAGGCTTGCGCCCATTGTGCAATATTCCCCACTGCTGCCTCCCGTAGGAGTCTGGGCCGTGTCTCAGTCCCAGTGTGGCTGATCATCCTCTCAAACCAGCTAGGGATCGTCGCCTTGGTGAGCCATTACCTCACCAACTAGCTAATCCCACTTGGGCCAATCTAAAGGCGAGAGCCGAAGCCCCCTTTGGTCCGTAGACATTATGCGGTATTAGCAGTCGTTTCCAACTGTTGTCCCCCACCTCAAGGCATGTTCCCAAGCATTACTCACCCGTCCGCCGCTCGTCAGCAAAGTAGCAAGCTACTTTCTGTTACCGCTCGACTTGCATGTGTTAGGCCTGCCGCCAGCGTTCAATCTGAGCCATGATCAAACTCTTCAATTAAAAAGTTTTTTGTCTTTCGACAGCTCAATGAATTCTGAATTTATTTAATATCTTTCGATATTGAATTGACTGTGCCGAATAATTATCGAAATAACTATTCTGTTGGTCACTCAGTTTTCAATTGAGACTCTAATTTGTTTGCCTCGTCACTTGCTCAATAAAGAACGAAGTAGCTTGGCTGTTAGAACTCAATCTGTACGAGTGCCCACACAGATGATTGCTTTATATTGTTAAAGAACGTTGCGATTAAAGCGTTAAACTTTATCTCGCTAGGGCTGCGCATCTTACGCTTTCCTATTTTTTTGTCAACACTTAATTTTGTTAAACTTGAAAGTTTTTAAAACTAAGTTTTACTCAACTCACTGAGTAGCTCGTGCCTCGCTATGCGTTGCGCTCTGCCGTCTCAGTGGGGTCGCATTATAGGGAGAACGGATTTTTACGCAAGCGTTTTTTAATAAAAACTATAAATAAAAGCTCTTTCGTGTATTTTTCACTCTAACGAGCCAAAAACAGTACAAAAAACAAACTAAACCTATATGTAAAGCCCAGTTTGTTTTAAATATAACGATGTATAAAACGCAAAAAGCACCTATAAGGTGCTTTTAAGTTAATTTATTAACTGCGCGTATTAATACAAAATACTATAAAGCTTTCTTCTGTATTTTGCTGCAAGTGCATCTCCATCTGGTAGAGAAGCGATAATTGCTAAAAAGCTTGCTTTAGCGTCATTAAAGTTAAGATCCTTTTTAAGTACGCTGAAGAGTGTTTCGAGTGCTTCTTCTTTTCGTCCTGCATCATTTAGCAATTGGCTTAGCTCTATTTTCAGGTCTAAATCATTTGGGTACTTTTCTACTTGAGATTGCTTTTCTTTTATCTCTGGCGAGTCGGTAGCTTCTAGAGCCGCTTCGCATTTAGCTTTTATATTATGAAAATAAGCATCTTGCTCTTGGGCGTCAATTGTATCAATGAGTGCTTGCGCATCATCTAACTTGTGTATTTGAATGCATATATCGGCTAACACAAGCTTTATACGTGCGTTTGCACTGTCTATTTCATACGCTTGCTTTGCGTAATTAAATGCAGCATTTAGATCCGACTTTAATAATGCTTGTTTTGCTTGTTCAAGAAGTAGGTCCTGTTGCGCTGGTAAATGCTTACTCAGGGCTTCGCGAATTTGCGTGTCTGTTTGTGCACCCGCTAATAAATCTACTGGAGCTGAATCTTTTAACAACACAAGTGTAGGTAAGGTTTGCAAGCCAACCTGCTGCGCTAATTGCGAGGCGAGTGCTTGTTCTGCGTCACAATCAAGATTAGCCACTACAATATGGTCTTTATATTGCGTAGCTAAATTTTCTAATATACCGATTTGGCTAATACACTCAGGACTTTGTGGTGAGTGGAAGTTAAGCAGCACCAACTTTTGTTGTGATGTTTCACCGAGTACTTGCTGAAGGTTTTGTGCGTTGATACTAACTATGTTGCTCATTGAATTAATTGCCATATTCATTTATTTAGGTTTTTATATGGAGACGAACATAATAAATACAAGTATTAAATACTTTCAAATAATGAGGGAAAACATGAAAATCACCTATCTAGCTGCAGCATTAATGATAGCAAGCCCACTTACTTTCGCTAAGTCACTAAGCTTAGATTTAACTAAGAGTATGCCAGCTATTGAAAAGTTTTACCTCGACTTACATCAATCTCCAGAGCTTTCATATCACGAACAAGAAACTGGCCAAAAAATAGCAGCGCAATTAACAAACCTTGGGTTTGACGTAACAGATAATGTGGGCGGCTATGGTGTGGTAGGGATTTATAAAAATGGCACCGGCCCTACAATAATGATTCGTACTGATACCGATGGCCTACCAATCACAGAGCAAACCGGTAAACCTTATGCATCTAAAGTACAAGTGACCAATGAGCATGGGAATAAAGTAGGTGTAATGCATGGCTGTGGCCACGATATACATATGAGCTCGTTTATTGGTACTGCTGAGCAACTTATTGCCCATAAAGATAAGTGGCAAGGAACGTTAATGATGGTTGCGCAACCTGCAGAAGAAGTTGGCGGTGGAGCAAAAGCCATGTTAAGTGAAGGCTTATTTAGTAAATATGCTAAGCCTGATCATGTTATTGCGCTGCATGTTAGTGCCAGCGTGCCTGCGGGTAAGGTATCAATGAAAAACGAATACACCATGGCAAGTGTTGATTCAGTAGATATAACTATAAAAGGTAAAGGCGGACACGGCGCCTACCCGCACACAACCGTAGACCCTGTTGTTATTGCGGCGCGTACGGTATTAGCATTACAAACAATCACAAGCCGCGAGCTTTCTCCACTTGAGCCTTCCGTTGTGACTGTGGGCTCTATTCATGGTGGCTCAAAGCATAATGTGATTTCCGATGAAGTAAAACTACAGCTTACGCTTAGAAGCTACAACCCAGAGGTACGTACGGCGCAAATAGCAGCAATAAAACGTATAACAGCGGGTATTGCTCAAAGTGCTGGCCTTACTGAGTCACACTACCCTGTTGTTCACGTTCATGAAGATGAATCTATTCCATCTACTTACAATAACCCTCAGCAAACTAATATTGTTAGGAGTGCTATTGCTGATGCAATTGGCGAAACTAATGTACTTGAGACAAAAGCGGTTATGGCTGGTGAAGATTTTGGACTGTACGGTAGAACTGATGAAAACATTCCTATTACGTTATTTTGGTTAGGTGGAGTAAACCAGCAGCAATATAAAAATGCGATGAAAAGTAACCGAACACTTCCCTCATTACACTCAAGTAAATTTGCGCCAGATTATAAAGTAGCATTACCGACCGGTATAAAAGCCATGAGTAACGCTGCAGTCGCGTTATTTAATAAAAAATAAGCGTATTTGAGAGCTCAGCGATTAAGTGGTTGCTGAGCTCTTTTTATAATTTGATTTTTTAAATGGTGCTTTTTTACCACCCTTAGCAAAGCGCTTTTTAGGTGGCGTTTTAGGTAGCTTTGAAAATACATGGCTATCACAACTAGCTGCTTGCTGTACAAAACCTTCAAGCTCCACCAGCAGTGGTTGTAAAAATTGCTGGTAGCTCATTGCTTGTTGAGCAATGTTGCCTAAACTCGCCTCCCATTTAGCGGTCAAATCGGGGCTAGCTAAGCCCTCTGGTAAAACACTAATAAGTGCCAAGCCTGTTTGTGTTGCTTTAATTGATTTACCTTCGCGCTTTAAAAAACGACGCCTAAATAATAATTCAATAATGCCTGCGCGGGTTGCCTCTGTTCCTAGCCCATCGGTCTCTTTGAGTATTTTTTTAATTTGTGAATCTTTTACATAACGACTAATGCCGGTCATGGCACTTAGCAATGTTGCATCAGTAAAATGAGACGGTGGCGTAGTGTGTTTTTCTACCACTTCACCTTTAGTGCAGTTAAGCGCCATGCCTTTTGTTAAATGAGGCAAGGTTGCTTCATCTTTTAGCTCGGCTTTGCCCATTAATACCTTAAACCCTAAGCTTACATCTTGCTTTGCATTGGCTTTAAATAAACCTCCCGCAATTGTTACCTCTACTTTAGTTTCGTTATAAATATAATCGGGGTAAAACTGAATTAAGTAATGCCTACTAATAAGTTGATATGCTTTTGCTTCATCAGCCGCCAAAGTCACTGTTTTTAGTTGTTTGGCGGTAGGTACAATTGCATGGTGCGCAGCCACTTTTGCATCGTTAAAACATTTGCTGCGTTTTTTAGCGTCTGCCCCATTCACAAACTCAGTATTTTGACCGCCATTAGCTGCAATTGCTTTTAAAATTGCAGGCGCATCTAAATGATGCTCTTTAGGCAAATAACGATTATCAGAACGAGGGTAAGTAATTAACTTATGACGCTCATAAAGCGTTTGGCAAATATCGAGTACTTGCTGAGCTGCCATACCAAATGCCTTTGCAGCATCTATCTGCAGTGCCGATAAATTATAAGGCAGCGGCGCGCTTTGTTTTTTTTGTTTTTGTTCGAGCGCAGTGACTTCAGCTGGTTGATTGGCTATTCGCGAGGCGACGTTTTCGGCTAATGCATTATTTAAAACGCGGCCCTCTTCATCTTGGTACGGCTCGCAGGCTTTGCTTGGTACCCACTTGGCCACAAAGCTTTGCTGCTCAGGGGTTATTAAATGCGCCAACACTTCATAAAATGGTTTTGACACAAAGTTAGCTATTTCGTTATCCCGGTTAACCACTAAACCTAAAATTGGGGTTTGTACGCGACCCACCGACAACACATTGCCAAAGCCTGCTTTTTGACCCGCCAGCGTATAAGCACGCGTAAGGTTCATACCAAATAGCCAATCTGCACGTGAACGCGCAAGCGCCGACACACTAAGCGGAATAAATTCACGATTTGAACGCATAGTCGTAAGCGCTTTTTTTACCGCCGCTAAATTTAAATCACTTATAAGTAAACGCTGAATGCTTTGCTTTTTGGTTTTACTTATTTTGGCTTGCTCTATGACTTCATCAACCAACAATTGGCCTTCGCGATCGGGATCGCCCGCATGCACGAGTACTGATGCCTGCTTAATTAGCTTTTTTAAAATAGTTAATTGTTTACGCGTTTTCGTTTTTGCCTTGAGCTGCCATTGTTCTGGCACTATGGGGAGGTGTTCAAATTGCCACTTTTTAAAACGCGCATCATAATCATCAGGTTCAGCTTGCTCTAGTAAGTGCCCTATACACCACGAGACACAGTCACCATTAGCCACTTCTATATAACCATCGTGTTTTTTATGTGGTTTTGGCAATGCATCAGCAATAGCTCTGCCAAGTGATGGCTTTTCTGCGATATAGAGTTTCATGGGAGTTGCTCATTAACTGTTTATATGAACAGTAGTTTAGCACAGCTATTTAGAAGGTGGAGCGCTTTCTATTTTTGAGGGGGTATTACTTTTTTTAGCGAAAAGCATAATTAAAGGTAAATAACACACTATGACGGTGCCAATGTTGATAAAGGGCATTAACGTTTTGTAAATAATGGTGCTGTACGCCAAATCCCAAAGGTGACGGTCAACTAATCTGAATAATTGTAATATAGGTGCGCCAATAACCACTAACTGACCAATAACGCATTGCCATAAATAAACTTTATCTTTTATTCCCCAATAAGCTATTAACGCCATCCATATAATATCGGTAGCCGCCCATACTAAATAACGATAGATATAAATATCGTCAAACTCTCTCAAGCTAGAGGCTGTTATCCCCCCAAAGAAGAAAAAAGCGACGGTCAGTAATGCAAACCTAAAGGCTAAGTAATCTTTAAATATAAAAAATATTAAAAGAGCCGGGCTTAGCATAAAGACCCAGCTTTTACTTAAAATACTAACGAAATACAAAAACCAATCAGGCAAAATGTTTTACCTTATTTTTCTTTTGTATCGTCGTCGGTACCATCACCATTACCTGGCATATCACAATATTTAATTATAACTTTCACAGCACATCCATTACATATGTTAAGGAAATGTACTTTAAGCTAAAATAATGAACTTGCCAAGATACTTAGGCGATTAAGTACCTTAAAAAGAAACTTAATTAGAGAAATTAGCGCCCGCTACTAGCCTAGCGCACATCAATAGGGTCTGACTCTTTAGCCTTACCTTGTAAGATTGATATTTCTACTCGGCGATTTCGGCGTCTATCTTCGTTTGAATCATTCGGCACAAGTGGACGAGTATCAGCACGCCCTACTACCATCATACGGTTTTTATCAAACCCTTGTACCGTTTGTAATTCGCTTGCTACTGCTACAGCACGCTTTGACGATAAGTCCCAGTTATTAATATATAACTCGTTAGAAACCTGAAAATCATCGGTGTGACCCGATACCGTAATTTCACCAGGTACATCTTTTAATAACTCACCAATATCTTGAATTATGGGCTTAAACTTAGGTTGTAAAAAAGCACTGCCAGAGGGAAATGAGCCATTTTCACGGATACGAATAATGATTTGCTGCCCTAAAGATTCAAGCTCGATTGCACCGTCGATAATTTGTTTTTCGAGCTGTTGCGCTATTTTTTTCACTAACTCGTTAGTTTGTTCTTGATCGGCGGCTGAAGTTGCTTGCTCTGAAGATTGCTGCTGCGATGTACTACGTGACTCGCCACCACGTTTATCGCCACGTTGCTCTTGTCTACCACCAGCAGAGCTTTCATCACCCGCTTGAAACTCTAACATTTGCTGGGTCATTTCAACCGTTTGTTGCTGAATGGTTTCTATCGGGGTAGGTTCAGGCTTACCAGGGGTAAATTCCATAGCAATAACCGAGGTCCCTTTAGGGATATCTTTTACTTCTATTTTGTTTTGCACACCAAATGCAAACTTCATCGAGCCTGCTATTTGCTTAAATTTAAGTACATCCATTTCTGAAAACGCGAGCAAAAGTACAAAAAAGCACATTAAAAGCGACATTAAGTCGGCAAATGTTCCCATCCAAGCAGGCAAACCTGGGGGTGGGCATTTGCACTCTTGATCAGACATGGTTACTCCTCGGTATCTACTTTGCGCTTAGACTCAGCAAGGTAGTTTTTCAAAATACCTTCAATTACTTTCGGGTTTTGGCCATCTTGAATACCTAAAATAGCATCCAGTATTAGACGCTGGTTCATGGCCTCTTCGTCTTTACGAAGCTCAAGTTTAACCTGAATAGGAATAGCCACTACATTTGCTAAAAATGCACCATATAAAGTAGTTAATAATGCCACCGCCATTGCGGGGCCAATGGCTTTAGGGTCATCCATGTTAGATAACATAGCAACTAAGCCTATTAACGTTCCTATCATACCCATTGCTGGGGCTATATCGGCAAGTGACTTAAATAAACCGGCGCCCAGTTCGTGACGAGTTGTGGTTAAAGAAATGTCTTTTTGAAGCGTGGCACGAACTACATCAGCATCGTGGCCATCAACGAGCATATCTACACCTTTGCGCATAAAAGGGTTTGGTATTTCGGCTTCTTCGAGGGCTAAAAACCCCCCTTTACGGGCTGAATCAGCAAGTTCAACTGCTTTTTCAATCAGCTCTTCTGGCGATTCGATTTTAAACACAAATGCTTTACCAACAACTTTACCTATGCCCAAAAACTGCGACAAGGTAAAGTTTGATAACACAATAAATAGTGAGCCACCAAATACAATTACACTAGAAGGCGCATCGGCAAACATCCCCATTTCACCGCTACTACTCATAAACATGGACATGACAATTAAACCAATTGCGCCAAGGATCCCAATTATGGTTGCTAAATCCACATTTCCTCCAAAGTATTATACTTTGTTATTCAAACTTTTATTATTAACTGCTTATCGGCAAGATACTGAAATACTTAAGCCATTTTTGAAAAAAGTGTAAAACACTGTGTTTGGCCTAATTTTAGATCAAGATACCCTACTCGCCTAGCGACTGATTAATTTTATTGTACACAGTGAGCACTAATACGCATCTTATACATGGTAAAAATACGATTTAAACTGATATAACTCAAAAAACAACGATCATCCTTTGACCTAGTTTAGCATTCCCCCTAAAATTGGCTCCTAAATTTATCATGCTGGCTGAAATTAAACATGGCGACTAAAAAACCTGAAAACCTAAGTTTTGAACAAGCACTCGAAGAACTATCAACCATTGTCGGTGAAATGGAACAAGGTGATTTATCGCTTGAGCAGTCGTTAAAGCAATTTGAGCGTGGTATAGCCTTAGCTAACGCCTCAACGGGTAAGTTACAACAAGCAGAACAAAAAGTGTCTATTTTGATGGGTAATGACGAAAAAGCAGCGCTTACTTCATTTAACAACGATATGGAATAACCGTGAGCATACAAGAAAAAATAGAATGTGCTCAACAAGATGTCGTAAAGACCCTGCAACAGTACTTTGATCAACCCCTTGATACCGCACACACAGTAAAAGAAGCTACGCAGTACGGCTTATTTAACGGTGGCAAGCGTTTACGCCCCTTTTTAGTCTACGCAAGTGGTGAAATGCTCGGAGCTAATAAGCAAGATTTAGATATTCTTGCTGCTGCTATTGAGTGTATTCATAGCTACTCGTTGGTACACGATGATTTACCAGCCATGGATGATGACGACCTTCGCCGTGGACGCCCAACTTGCCATATAGAGTTTGACGATGCGCATGCAATTTTAGCAGGCGATGCACTACAAACATTAGCCTTTGAGCTTATCTCGGCTCACAATTTTACCTGCAGCGCATCAACACAAGTAAAAATGATCAGCGCACTGGCTAAAGCATCGGGGCTTGAAGGCATGGTAGGCGGGCAAGGGCTAGATATTGCAGCCACAGATAAAGTGATTACAGTACAACAGCTTGAACGAATTCATAAATTAAAAACGGGTGCCTTAATCAACTGTGCCATTACATTGGGTGCATTATGTAGCGAAAAAGCAGACAAACAAACCTTAGAAAACTTACGTGTTTTTGGGTATGCTATAGGGCTGGCATTTCAAGTGCACGACGACATTTTAGATGTTGAAGGTGACACATTTACTTTAGGTAAGCCACAAGGCTCTGATTTAGCTGCTAATAAAGCAACTTATCCGGCCCTATTAGGTATGCAAGGTGCCAAGCAAATGGCGCAAAATTTAATAGAGCAAGCGCATCAAGCATTAAACAAAATAGATGCTGATACCTCTACTCTAGCGGCGCTGGCAAACTACCTGATTAAACGTGACCATTGAGTGTTACATATACGTATTGCCATTTAGCACTGACATTATTACTCAACAGCGGTAACAACTAATAAGTTAGCACCGGTGTTAGCGAAGGATAAAATAAATACCATGACACTTGATAGTAGCAAGTATCCATTACTTAACTTGGTTGACGAACCAGCCCACTTACGCGATATAGCGCAAGATAAACTTCCTGCGTTTAGCAACGAGTTACGAGACTATTTACTCAACTCTGTTTCGCAAAGTAGCGGCCATTTAGCGTCTGGTTTAGGAACTGTTGAGCTTACCGTTGCTCTACATTATGTGTATAACACACCAGAAGATCGCCTTGTATGGGATGTAGGCCATCAAGCGTACCCGCACAAAATTTTAACGGGACGACGCGATTTAATGCATACAATTCGTCAAAAAGACGGATTGCATCCATTCCCTTTTCGTGAAGAAAGCCAATACGATACCTTTAGCGTAGGCCATTCAAGTACCTCTATTTCGGCAGCACTTGGTATGTCTATTGCGGCTCAAAAAGAAGGTAAAGGCCGCAAAACTGTTGCCGTTATAGGCGATGGCGCCATTACAGCAGGTATGGCATTTGAAGCCATGAACCACTTGGGCGATGTAAAATCTGACATGTTAATCATTTTAAATGATAACGAAATGTCGATTTCTGAAAACGTCGGTGCGTTAACTAATCACTTTGCGCGTATTTTATCTGGCAGCTTTTACACAAATATTCGCGAAGGCAGTAAAAAGTTACTCTCTGGCGTGCCTCCTGTTAAAGAGCTTGCCAGTAAAGTAGAAGAGCACCTAAAAGGAATGGTTATTCCAGGTACCTTTTTTGAAGAACTAGGTCTTAATTACATTGGCCCAATTGATGGCCACGATGTAAATATGCTCGTAGATACACTGCGTAATATGCGTAATTTAAAAGGGCCTCAGCTTTTACATATAAAAACCCAAAAAGGAAAAGGCTATAAACCCGCAGAAGCTGATCCTATTGGCTATCACGGTGTGCCAAAGTTTGACCCTAATACATCAAGCTTACCTAAATCTAAACCTGGTGCCGCCACTTTCTCTAAGGTGTTTGGTGATTGGTTGTGTGATATGGCCGAGCAAGATAAAAAATTAATGGCTATTACCCCGGCAATGCGTGAAGGCTCAGGTATGGTGCGCTTTTCAAAAGAGCACCCAGAGCAGTATTTCGATGTAGCCATAGCAGAGCAGCACGCTGTCACATTGGCCGCCGGTTTTGCCTGTGAAGGGTTAAAACCCGTTGTAGCTATTTACTCGAGCTTTTTACAACGTGCGTATGATCAACTTATCCATGATGTTGCACTGCAAAACTTACCTGTGCTTTTTGCTATAGACCGCGCTGGTATTGTAGGCGCCGACGGCGAAACACACCAAGGTGCGTACGACTTAAGCTTTATGCGCTGTATTCCAAACATGGTTATTATGGCCCCAAGTGATACTAACGAGTGCCGCCATATGCTTTATACCGGTTATAAGGCTAATTGCCCTGTAGCAGTTCGCTACCCTCGTGGTAGTGCCGGTACTGCCGATATTCAAAGCGAAATGACGCTACTAGAAATAGGCAAAGCCAATACCATTAAGCAAGGTGCTAAAATTGCTATTTTATCCTTTGGTACTTTGCTTGAAAACGCGCAACTTGCTGCAAATGAGCTAGGGGCAACGCTAGTTAATATGCGCTTTATTAAGCCACTTGATACAAGTTTATTAGATGAGCTTAGCCAAACTCATGATGTAATAGTAACGCTTGAAGACAACGCTATTTGTGGTGGCGCAGGCTCAGCGGTTAATGAATATTTAGCAGCGCAAAAAGCCAATCTAAAAGTGCTTAACTTAGGTATTCCTGATGAATTTATTAAGCACGGCACACAAGCGCAAATGCACGATGAAATGGGCTTAGGTGAACAAGGCATTTTAAATTCAATAAAATCGTTTATCGCTTAATTATTTTTGCTAGCTAGTTTTTAAAGGGAGCCCGATGGCTCCTTTTTTGTTTTTTATTTTTAAATATTTGCATCCAATGTGTATTTCTACGCGTTATCCCTATGAGGTTAACACAGTAAATAGTACGTACTGAGGAGTATAAACAGGCACGTTATTTACTTTCATTTGATGGAATATTAAAAGGTAAAAATGATGAAAAAAGCTAATTTAACTCACCTTCATACACAAAACAGTTCACTTAAACGCCCCCTTTGTTTTTCAGCATTAGCGCTTGGGATAGTACTTGGTATTTCAGGGTGTAGCGGTGATGATGGAGAAAACGGTTTAGCCGGTACGCCGGGAGTAGATGGTCAAGATGGAAGCGATGGCACAAACGGTAACCCCGGCTTTAGTGCTGCCACGTTTATTTTAGCTAATAACGGTGAGCAAAACGCAGGCACTGTTGATTTAATAAACCAGAACGCTGCCAAATTAAAAACCTTTAATACCACTGCAAATGAAGGCGTAGCCTTTGATAGCCTCGGTAATTTAATACAAGCAAGCGACAGCGAAAATGGTAGCATTAAAACTATATGCCAACTTGCCAATCGCGATGATGGTGCAAGCTTTAGCACTAATCAAGACCGTGAAATTACAGGCCCTGCCACTACACTGGTTAATCCTAAGGGCATAGCGATTGCAAAAAATAGCGGGCTGATATTTATAGCTGATTTTGGTGCCATGCAAATTACCACATTTGGCAGTGCTGCAGCGGGAGATGCCGCGCCGCTTGCTACCACTGTTACCGAAGCCGCCCCGTGGGATGTTGATTATGACCACGTAAACGACCGACTTTATGTAGCACTTACCAACGGTGATGTCGCGGTTTATGATAATTTTGTAAGCGGTGAATTTACCGCTATGCCAAGTCGTACTATTACACCAAGCGATGCCGATGGTGTGCAAATATCGGTAAATATTCACGGTATTGTTTATGATGAAACCACCAATAAACTTATTTTATCGGATGTTGGTAGCGCATCAGATGCTACCGATGGCGCGCTTTTTGTTATAAATAATGCCTCAACTGCGCAAGGTAATACATCTGTTGCACGCAGTATTTCAGGCCCTGCGACTATGTTAGGCAACCCTGTAGATATTACCCTTGAGGGTAGCGATTTACGTGTGGCCGAAAAATCAAACGATGCAATTTTAGTGTTTAGTAATATATTTGCCGGTGAAAGTGGCGATATAGCGCCCGATTTAAGTACTGCGTCTACTAAGCCAGAGTCAATTACTAACACGCTAACTCAAAGCTCAATGGCTGATATATCAGATAGTACTGAGCCTAATATGGTGCTATTAGGCGTAGCCGTATCCAGTAATCCAAGCTCTGCGGGTGATACAACAGGCCAAATTAGCCGTTTAAATACAACATTAAGTAGCGAACTTGCAAGCTATAATGCAAGCCAAACAATAGAAAGCGTTAGCTTTGATAAAGCAGGTAATAGCTACGCAACATTCGATAATGCCAGTACAGGAATGGGCGGAATCGTCATCTCTACTAAAGTGGCTTATAACCGTGATGGCGAAACATTTAACGCCAGCCAAGATAGACTGATTTCAGGAAGCAATACAGGCCTTATTTCACCTAAAGGATTAGATATTGCCTCCGATAGTGGAATGATTTTGGTGGCTGAAAATAATGAAACCACGCCGAGCATTGCTATATTTTCAAGCTGTGCCACCGGCGATGTATCGCCTCTTATGACCTTAACTTTTGCCAATAATGCACGCCCGTGGGATGTTGATTACGACAGTAACACTGACCGCGCTTTTGTTGCGCTAACTAATGGCACTGTAGCGGTATTTGATCAAGTTAAAAATAAGCTACTAAGTGGCGAGACCACAATAAGTACAGAAGATAGATTAATTACACCTGCCAATAATTCACAAGCACTAGCAGGACCTACCAATATTCATGGAATAGATTACGACTCATTAAGTGGTGCGTTAATACTTTCTGATGTAGGCAGCGCAGCCGTTGCTGACGATGGCAAAATTTATGTATTAAATAATACCGCAAATGCCTCGGGGTTAGTTAATATAAGCGCGACGATTAGCGGGCCCAATACATTATTAGGAAACCCTGTTGATATTATGTATAGCGGAACCGATTTATACGTTGCCGAAAAGTCTAACAACGTAGTTATGCGCTTTAATAATATTTTAAGTACCGCAGGGGGAGATATAAGTGCCGATGCAAGTATGGCATTTAGTGCTCCTGAGTCAGTGGCTATTTTACCAGCGTGGCTAAACCAGTAATTAAATAGCGTTACCCTCACCATGCCTAGCCTACTTTTGTAGGTTGGGCATTATCGCATCCACACTTTAATATCTGCTAAGCCATTACTTTGTAAAATACCCAGCTGCTGATCTACATTCGAATTTTGCTCAAACTCAAACGCATCTAACTGTTTATCAAACGTAATATTTGCCACACCGTCACCACCGCGTTTTTTAACCTGATGAAGCGCTATATCGGCTAAGTTTATCGACGTTTCCCAGCTTATTACTTGCCCACCTAAAAGTGGCAGCGGGTAAAAAGACCACCCCAATGAAGCCGTAATATTGGTTGTTTTACCGTTTGGTAATTGAAACGAATTTAATGCGATTGCTTGGCATAAATCAGAGGCATAGCTGTCAATCATGTTGCACTTAAAATCGCGCAGCAATAATAAAAACTCATCCCCACTCCAGCGTGCTACATAGTCAGAGCCTTGGGTACGTGAATTAAGTAGTGCTGCCATTTGTTGTAAGCAGCTATCGCCTGCTATTGGGCCATACGCATCGTTTATACGGCTAAAGTTATCAAAGTTGATAATAAGCAGTACAAGTGACTTACCTTGCGCTTGTAAAGACTGCGCATTACGTTGGAAATGCTCAATATCTTTAGGGAGCTGATCAAACAAAAAGCGGCGGCTACGTAGCCCTGTAAGCTCATCTGAGTGACTAACTAGTTTAAGCTGTGAGTTTACTTGGCCTAATTTATCGTTAGCTTGGCGCAGCTCTAATGTACGCTCTGTAACCAGGGCTTCGAGTACTTCTTGCTTACGGCGCTCTTGCGCTCTAAATACCCAAAAAATAAAGTAAAACAGTAAAATAAACCCACTAACAATTAGCAATCTAAAGTAAATAGTTTCGTCAAAGCGCTGCGGTACTACAAATGCATACTCGGCAGTTTGCGCTCTGTCCCAATCTTCGCCTTGGCGTTTTGCCTCAAGCTCAAATAAAAATGACCCCGCCGGTAAATTTGTATAAATGGCTTCTCGGCGTGCATTAGCATAGCGCCAATCACTATCTAACCCACTTAACTTATATCTAAACTCAATACTATTTGGCGCATAATAATCGATGGCGGTGTACTTTAACGTTATGTCGCGCTCATCAGTATCTAGTAAAGGCTTTTCGCCCAATGCTGCGGTAGTTAATGCACGCAGAGGTGTGGTTAGTGTTTCTACTTTAGGCTTTAATACATTTAGGCCAAATAGCTCGGTATTTTTAGGTATTTCTACAATGCCTTGTAAGCTTGGGTACCAAATTGAATAATCGGTCATGGCAACGGCATCGTGTCCTAAACCGTTACAACACTGGCTTGCTTTACCATCGAGCTGCCTATCAAAAGAAGAAATAACCTCTTCCACTTTTAAGCTCGACACCTCTGATTTAAATTGCGCTACTGGCATACGGTAAACACCTTTCATGGTACTTACCCATACACGCTTATAAGTTTCGTCATACTCTAGGCTAAAAATAGAGCCATAGGGTAAGCCGTTGGCTGCATCTAACTGTCGCCAATGCCCTTGTAAGCTTCTGTAAAATAAGCCGTCATTAAGCGAGCCAATTAAAATACCTACACCATCTATGTGTAATACGCTGGTGATGTATGCACTTTCGAGCGAGGTTTGGTCACCTATTTTTTCAATGCCACGGTCAGTAAAGTAATACGCCCCTTTACTGGTCCCGATTACACCAAAGTTTGCTTTATCGAGCACATACGTTATAAATTTACTGCCTAAAAAGGCGTTGTATGCAAAGGGTGTTAACCCGCCATAACTCAGCCTATACAAGCCACGCCCTGTACCTATCCAAAAACCGCCTTTGCTTGATGGGCTAATAGCAAATACTGGATTGTCGCGCAGCGCTCTGCCAGGAAAACTGTATAGTTTATCTTGCTCGTAAAAAAACAGCCCTCGTCCGGTCGCTATATATAAACGCGAGCCATCAAACTGTAAGTCGTGTACTGTTGCACGGCCAAATTGCGCGCTGGGTATTTTATTGACAAAGTTTTTATTTAAATCGAAATAACCAATACCACTTTTATTTGCCACCCATAAATTACCATCGGGCGCTTGGCTGATTGCCATAACGGCCTCAGTCATTTGCGATAAAGCAGAGTGGCGTTCTATACGCCCTTCGTGTGCAAGCCATAAGCCTTCGCTAAAACTTGCAAGCCAAATATTATTTTGGCTATCGCGGTAAATATCGGCAAACCAAATACTTTGATCAAGCTGACTTGGCTCAACCCATTGCCACTCACCCGACTTAGCTCTAAAAAGCAGTCGTCCATACGTAGAAACCCATAAGCCACCATTGGTGTCGCTCATAAATTTATACACAGCTGAGTTATTCGCATTCGGCAGCGGAAAAGGTCTTAGCTCATCATCTAAATCTAAAAAGTAGGCACCCAGTTCAGAGGCTAAATATAAATTACCATTTAAAAAAGACAGATCATGAACAATGGTTTGTGCTAACCGCTCAGGCAATGACACCTTAGCTGTTAACTCCAACCTGAGTTTTGAAAAATCAGAGGCGCTTTTAGTTAAGCGTAGTAAATGACGGTCGTTGACAAGCCAAATTCCCTCTGGAGAAAGCGCCATTTGACTAACCGACCCCACTATTTGGGTGATCACAGTAGCATTTACAATAGGAACGAGTTCGTTCGCTTTATCACGTAAATCAACTTGGTTGCGGTCTACATAATAAAGCCCATTAGCTGCAATCCAAATGCTGCCCTTGGCATCTTCTAATATGTCTCTAACTGGGCCTTTAATATTAAATTCTTGTGCGGCAAGCGTTTGCGGGTTTATGACCACCAAGCCACTTTTAGTGCCCACCCACAGATAGCCATTGCTATCTATGAGCAGTTTATTAATACCATTGCTTGGCAAAAAAGGACTATTTTGTGTGTTGTAATTAGTGAACGTTGTGCCGTCAAAGCGGCTAAGGCCAAATTGCGTTCCGACCCACATATAGCCTTGCTGATCTTGCACAACACTTTTTAGCGATTGCGAAGGCAAGCCATCTTTGATATTCCATTGCTTAACAACGTAATCAGTAATAGAAGCCCAACTTGGCATGGCACACAACATAAGTACACATACCAGTAAAAATCGCATCATTTCGCTGCCACCTAGTTAAACAAATAAAACACAAAAATTAAAAGGGTAGTAAACCTGCTTTTATTAACGCTTGCAAACAAATAAGCGAAAAAATACCGGCAAGTACATCATCTGCCATTATACCCACGCCACCGTCCATTCGCTTATCGAGCGTTTTGATCGGGCCAGGTTTGGCAATATCAAAAAATCTAAATAATAAAAAGCCTACAAGTAGGGTTTGCCAACTAAGCGCTGCGCCAATCATCGTAATGTAATAACCCGCAACTTCATCCCACACTATGGCTGGATGGTCGTGCACACCTAAATCATCGGCGGTTTTGCCACACGCCCAAATACCAAAAATACTAATAACCACGGCAAACACGATTTGTAGCCAAAGCGGAAAATACATGGTCATAAAAATAAATGGTAAAGCAGCAAATGTACCAAAGGTGCCTGGCGCAACAGGCGCAAGGCCAGTGCCAAACCCTAGGCCAAATAACTGGTGCGGGCGCTTTAAATTAAACTGTTTTTTGCTAGTCAAACCTGCTCCTTGGCAAAGTGCTCAAAGCCCTGTTGCTCAAAATTAAATTTTTCACCGTGGTGTAAAAGCTCAATGTGCCCTTCGCCACTTTTTATTTGCCCTATGCACGTTGCTTCTACGCCGTATTGACGTAATTTAAGCTCCAACATGCTTTTATTATCTTCAGAGACAGTAAAAAGTAATTCGTAGTCATCGCCATAGCCTAAAATATACGGCAATTGCGCCTCAAAGCTCAGGCTTGAACGCATAGCGTCTGAGGTTGGGATGTTTTCAATATTTATACTGGCGCTGACTTGTGACATATCAAGTATGTGGCTTAAATCCGCCATAAGGCCATCAGACACATCAATAGCTGATGAAGCAAGGCCACGTAATACTTGCCCTGCAGCCACCCGTGGAGTGGGGTAATCAAAGCGGCTATTTATGTACTTTAAGTGCTCGGGCTCAATACTTAGGCCACGCTTGCGAGATTCAATAGCCAAGCCTGCATCACCTAGCGTGCCGGTTACACATACCCAGTCGCCCACTTTAGCACCTGCACGGCGTAAAGCTTTGCCCTCTGGCACAGTGCCTTTAGCGCATATAGTAACTGTTAAAGGGCCCTGCGTAGTATCGCCACCAATTATTTGTACATTAAAGTACTCAGCAATTTCGTGCATTCCCTCAGTAAATTCTTCAATCCACTGCTGGTTAATATTTGGTAGGGTTAGTGCCACCGACACCCAAGTTGGCTCAGCCCCCATGGCTGCTAAATCACTTAGATTTACGGCCAGTGCTCGGTGTCCTAATGCTCGGGGAGAAATGTCATCAAAAAAATGAACACCCGATACAAGCGTATCAGTTGTTACTGCAAGTTGGCAGTTTTGCGGAACGGTAACTAATGCACAGTCGTCCCCTATTCCTAGGCTTACATCACGACGAGTTATACCACGACCTTTAAAGTAGCGGTTTATTAATTCAAATTCCTTCATACACAAAAAAGCCGACCTATGCCGGCTCTCCTTTTTAACGTGTACTAACTGTTAAAGCTAAGCTCTTTAGCAGAGCGCTTTAGCAAGGTTAGTATTACTTGCGTAAATGCTTAACAGCTTTATCAAGTACACCGTTTACAAATTTATGGCTGTCTTCAGCGCCAAATATTTTAGCAAGCTCAATGCCTTCATTGATTGCTACTTTGTATGGCACATCTTCACGGAATTTAAGCTCATACGCGCTTAAACGTAAAATTGCACGCTCTACCATATCTAAATCATCAAATGGACGTGTTAAATGCGGAGATACAGCTTCATCTAGTTGCTTATAATTAACGGCAACGCCACGCGCTAAATCTTTAAAGTATTCAACATCAATTTTAGTCACGTCGTTTTCGATCAACATTTGTTGTTCGATATCGGCAATTAAATTGCCACTTAATTGCCAAGAATAAACGGCTTGGAGTGCTAAGATACGTGCTTTACGTCTTGCTGCTGGTTTCACAAAAATTCCTTAAACTTAAATTTTATCTAACACATTAACCATTTCAAGCGCGCCTAATGCCGCTTCGCCGCCTTTGTTACCCATTTTGGTACCAGCGCGTTCAATTGCTTGTTCAATGCTTTCTGTGGTTAATACGCCAAATGCAACCGGGATATCATACTCAAGCGATACATTTGCAAGGCCTTTGTTAGATTCGCCAGCAACGAGGTCAAAGTGTGGTGTACCACCTCTGATCACTACGCCTAATGCGATGATTGCATCATACTCTTTTTTTGCCGCAATGCGTTTTGCCGCTAAAGGTAACTCTACTGCACCGGGTACATACACAACGGTAATGTCATCATCGGCTACGCCACCAGTACGCTTTAGCTCATCAACAGCACCTTCTAGTAGGCTGCTACCAATAAAATCGTTAAAACGAGAAATAACAATAGCGAATTTTTTGCCTGGAGCGTACTTATTACCTTCAATAATTTTCATTTGATAACCCTAAAAATATGTTCAAGCGGTTGCGATTGCGCAAAAATTGCTGCGCATCATACCATAAAAATAAAAAAATAGACTAGTTAAAAGCTGAGCCCTTATTGTGGCTCAACGTAATCAACCACTTCTAAATGAAAGCCCGAAAGTGCATGGTACTTTTTAGGGCGACTCATTAAGCGCATTTGCTTAATACCTAAATCAGCCAGTATTTGCGAGCCCACACCAACGGTACGCGATGTACCTTTAAATTTACGCGGCGTAACATTTTCGCCAGCATCGGCAGCAGCAAATGCTTTTACTGTGGCCTCTAGCTCTTCGGTGCTTTCTTGTTTACCTAAAATAACCAGTGCACCGTTATTTTTTGCAATGTAAGCCATTGCATCAGAAAGCCCCCAACTACGGTCCGCACTTCTGTCTGAAAGCAAAATGTCGTTAAAGGTACTTTGTAAGTGCACGCGCACAAGCGTTGGTTCTTGCTCTTTAATTTCGCCTTTTAGCAATACGTAGTGCAGTTGGCCGTCAATCGTATCTTTGTAGGTTACTAAATCAAACTCACCGTGCTCAGTGGGTAATTTACACTTAGCCACTTGCTCTATGGTGGTTTCGTTAAGGTTTCGGTACTCAATTAAATCTGCAATTGTGCCAATTTTAATACCGTGCTCTTTAGCAAATATTTCTAAATCAGGGCGGCGCGCCATAGTGCCATCGGCATTGAGAATTTCTACAATAACTGATGAGGCTTCAAGGCCGGCTAAACGTGCTAAATCACACCCAGCTTCGGTGTGGCCTGCGCGCGTTAACACGCCACCTGGTTGTGCCATAATAGGAAAAATATGCCCAGGTTGCACGATATCGCTTGGTACAGCACCCTTTGCAATTGCCGCTTGAACTGTACGCGCTCTATCGGCTGCTGATATACCTGTTGTTACACCTTTAGATGCTTCAATCGACATAGTAAAGTTAGTAGAAAACGCTGCGCCATTGTTTTTAACCATTAACGGTAAATCAAGCTGCTCACAACGCTCTTGTGTCATAGTTAAACAAATTAAGCCACGACCATGAGTGGCCATAAAGTTAATTGCTTCGGCGCTAATGTGCTCTGCTGCAATGATTAAATCACCTTCGTTTTCTCTGTCTTCGTCATCCATTAAAATAACCATTTTACCGGCTTTAATGTCGTCGATGATTTCTTGTGCGCTGTGTAAATTCATAAATTTGCTCGTGTAAGTTATCAGTGTCGTTATTTAACAAAACCAGCTTTAGCTAGTAAGCTCATTGAAATATCTGAGCCAGTCGGCTGCTCAGCCCCTTTAATAAGGCGCTCTAAATAACGTGCAATTTGGTCGACTTCTAAATTAACGCGTGTGCCCACTTTAAAATCAGCAATGGTGGTTTGCTCGCTTGTGTGCGGCACTATGGTTAATTTAAATGTATTACCTTGTACAGCGTTTACTGTCAGGCTTATACCATCTATACATACAGACCCTTTGTAAGGAATGTACTTCATTAAGTTTTCATCGGTGCTTAGCCAATATTCTGTGGCACGCGCATTACTAGTAATGGCTGTAATGGTTGCAATGCCATCAACATGACCTGACACTAAATGCCCGCCTAAACGTGAAACCGGCTGCATGGCTTTTTCAAGGTTAACTGTTTGGCCAATATTATAATTTGCAAACCCAGTTAAGCTGATAGTTTCGTTTGATAAGTCGGCACTAAAGCCATCAATGTGCTTATCAACTACCGTTAAACATACGCCATTAGTGGCAATGCTATCGCCAAGCTTTACATCGCTCATATCAAGATTAGCGCTTTGAATGCGAATGGCTAAATCGCCTTGTTTTTTTTGTAATAGCGCAATTTTGCCTGTGGCTTCAATTATTCCAGTAAACATAGCCCTACTCTTTTAATTAAGTGGTTGGAATGTGTTTTGTGGCGGTTATACGTAAATCATCGCCTATTTTCACACACTCTTTAAACGTCAAATTAACGGTGTTTTGCATATCTGTTAGCGGTGCAAAATTAACTAAGCTTTTTGCATCGCACCCCATTAGTTTAGGCGCTAGATAAAATATATATTCGTCTATTAAATTAAGCTCTGTCATTTTACCGGCAAGTGTAGCACCCGCTTCTAAATAAACATGATTAAATTGCAGCTTAGCAAGGTGTGCTAAAACAGACGTTAAATTAACTTTGTTATTTTGCTGTGGCACTTCTATATGCCTTACAAAATGCGGCCACTGCGTTGATTTATCAACCTTGGTAGTAAAAATTATTATTTCACTTTCAATATTAAATACTGCCAGCTCTGGTGTAAGCCTATTTTGTGAGTCAATTATAACACGCACCGGTTGGCGTAGGGGTAATTCAGTAGGTAAAGCCTGTGGCAACTCGCTTAACCTCACATTGAGCTTAGCATCATCCGTAATAACCGTATCGGCGCCCGTTAAAATAGCGCAGCTTTGTGCTCGATGTAGTTGTACATCTTGTCGCGCAGCGCTGCCGGTGATCCACTTACTTTGGCCATTTTTTAGCGCGGTTTTACCATCAATGCTGGCCGCCATTTTACACGTAACATACGGAAGCCCCTGCTCCATACGCTTAAAAAAACCTAAATTAAGTGCGCGCGCTTGCTGCTCTAAAAGCCCAAATGCAACCTCTATACCTGCATCGCTGAGTATTTTAAGCCCTTTACCTGCTACTTGTGGGTTGGTGTCGACCATAGCCGCAATAACTTTTACTACACCTGCGGCTTTTAAACCCTCTGCACACGGCGGAGTGCGTCCGTAATGGCTACACGGTTCAAGCGTAACATACGCAGTCGCGCCTTTTGCGTTTTCACCTGCTACAGCAAGGGCATTAACCTCAGCATGTCCCTGCCCAGCTAATTGATGAAACCCTTCACCAATTATGTGGTTATCTTTAACTAAAACACACCCTACATTAGGATTGGGGGTGGTTGTAAATCGCCCTTTTTTTGCAAGCTCGATGGCACGTGCCATGTACATTTCATCTTGCGCGGTAAAGGTTGTTTGGTTTTGCATTATTACTCCCCTAAACGGGCAATTTCTTCACCAAATTCGCGTATATCTTCAAACGAGCGATACACAGAGGCAAACCGCACATAGGCTACTTTATCCAGCTTTTTAAGCGCCTCCATTATGCACTCACCCACTAGGTGACTTGATATTTCTCGCTCGCCGGTAGCACGCAACTGCGATTTAATAATATTAACCACTTCATCCACTTGCTCTGTACTAACAGGGCGTTTTTCTAGGGCACGATTAAGGCCATTGAGTAGTTTATCTTCATTAAAGGGCTCTCGGCTGCCATCTTGTTTAATTACACGTGGCATAACTAACTCGGCGCCTTCAAAGGTAGTAAATCGCTCGTGACACTCGTTACATTCACGACGACGGCGAACTTGGTGGCCTCCGCCGACTAGGCGAGAATCAATAACTTTAGTATCTTTTGCGGTACAAAATGGGCAATGCATAACTCGGTACTTCCGTTTTAAAACAAAAAAGGCCGCTATTTAGCGGCCTTTTATCTTAGCAAAAAAATAGGGCCTGTTGGCCTTTCAGGATTAAATTTGTTCTATCTAGGGGTGATTTGATCGCGGCGCGAGGTTTGTAACCTAGTGGGCTAAGTAAAAACCGAGCAACAAAGAGTAAATCGCCCCTAGGACGAACCCGAGGGCAGTGCATGTTTGGCATTTATGCTGCGTTATCGCCTATTTGTGTGGAGTAACCACACTACATAGACTCTGCCTTGCCTAAAAACCAAACATACTACTGCAAATTAAACCTCGAAAGGTAAACAGGCCCCTTGTTGTGATCTAAATTACTGCTGCTTATGCAATTAAGCGTATACAGGTAGTTTTGCACAAATTGCTTTAACTTTTTCTTTAACTTGCGCTTGTACTGACTCATCATTGATGTTGTCTAATACGTCACAAATCCAGCCAGCAAGTTCTTTCGATTCAGCTTCTTTAAAGCCACGACGTGTAATTGCAGGTGAACCAATACGTAAACCAGAAGTAACAAACGGTGAGCGAGGATCGTTTGGTACAGAGTTTTTGTTCACAGTAATGTTTGCATTGCCAAGCGCTGCGTCTGCATCTTTACCTGTGATATCTTTATCGATTAAATCAAGTAAGAATAAGTGGTTTTCTGTTTTATCAGATACGATTTTGTAACCGCGCTCTTGCATAACAGCAACCATAGCTTGAGCATTTTTAACTACTTGTGCTTGGTATGTTTTAAATTCTGGTTGTAGAGCTTCTTTAAATGCCACTGCTTTTGCAGCAATAATGTGACATAAAGGACCACCTTGGCCACCTGGGAACACAGCGCTGTTAAGCTTTTTGTAAATTGCTTCGTCGCCACAAGCAGAAATAATTAAACCACCACGAGGGCCTGCTAATGTTTTGTGTGTTGTTGTTGTTACAACATGCGCGTGAGGTACTGGGCTTGGGTAAACACCCGCTGCAATTAAACCTGCAACGTGAGCCATATCAACAAATAAGTAAGCACCTACTTTATCAGCAATCTCACGGAATTTAGCCCAATCAACAATACCTGAGTACGCAGAAAAACCACCAATAATCATTTTTGGTTTGTGTTCAAGTGCTAGCGCTTCTACCTGTGCGTAGTCAATTTCGCCAGTTGCTTCGTCTAGCCCGTACTGGATTGCGTTGTATAGCTTACCTGAGAAGCTTACGTGTGAACCGTGCGTTAAGTGACCACCATGAGCTAAGCTCATACCAAGTACAGTGTCGCCCGCTTCTAATAATGCTAAGAAAACAGCTGCATTTGCTTGAGAACCCGCATGTGGCTGAACGTTTGCATAGTCAGAACCAAATAGCTCGTTAGCACGATCAATTGCAAGTTGTTCAACAACGTCTACGTGCTCACAACCGCCATAGTAACGTTTGCCCGGGTAACCTTCTGCGTATTTGTTTGTAAGCTGTGAACCCTGTGCTTCTAGTACGCGTGGGCTACAGTAGTTTTCTGATGCGATTAATTCAATGTGCTCTTCTTGGCGAGCAGTTTCTTTGTTTATCGCGTCAAATAACTCTGGATCAAAATCCGAAATATTCATGCTACGTTCTAACATTGGGGTCTCCTAGGGCAACGTGTATGGTGTTTTTTAGAGGCTTTATTGTACGCTTTAAACGACTCTTTGCCTACGCTCTTAAGTTGAGGATATTTAAACAGGGATTGAATCTATTTCACAGCGTTTTTAAGATGATATTTTTTTATAAATGCATTAATAATTTAAATGATTTTTATTTTTTACATTTAATTAGTTAATGATAAATACTTTATTTAGCGCGTTCAAAATACAAAAAAAGCGGCCAAAGCCGCTTTTTTAACGCTAAGTTAGTTAGCCTAACTTAGCGAGTATTTCAGTGCGTAACGCTTCATAATCAGGGTTAATGTCGCTTGCTAAACAAGGTTTAGCAAGTGCGTCGCTAAGTGGTTTTGGCATATCAAGTTCAATATTTAGGATCTCTTCTACGCTTTCTTTAAACTTAGCAGGGTGAGCAGTTGCTAAAAAGATACCTGCTGCGCCGGGTGCTTTATTCTCTACAAGACCTTGGTATGCAATGGCGGTATGCGGCTCTGCAACATAACCCGTTTGTTGAATATTTTTCATCACTGCTTGCGTATTTTCTTCGCTCACGCTGGTTGAGTAAAAATTATCGTAGCTAAACCAGTTATTATCTAACATTGTTTGCACACGTGGCCAGTTATTTGGCTTGCTCACATCCATCGCATTTGAAAGCGACTCAAGTGTTGCATTTGGCGCCCAATTTTTATCAAGCATGTAACGTGGCACGGTGTCGTTTTGATTTGTAGTCGCACTTAATTTACCCACCGGCAAACCAATTACAGCACCAATCATGGCGGCACATACATTACCAAAGTTACCACTAGGGACTGAAATATGCGCTGTAGCACGCTTTTCTTTTGGTAGCTGAGCAATGGCTTCAAAGTAATAACATACTTGTGCCACTAGGCGGCTAATGTTGATTGAGTTAGCTGAATTAAGGCCAAGTGTAGATTTAACTTCGTCATCTAAAAACGACTTTTTAACCAGCTCTTGGCAATCATCAAAACTGCCATCAACCGCGTAACAATGAATATTGTTCCCAAGCGTAGTAAATAGCTTTTGCTGAGCAAGCGAAATTTTGCCTTTAGGGTATAGAATAACCACATCTATGTTTGGCTTGTTGTAAAACGCATGTGCAACAGCAGCGCCAGTATCGCCAGAGGTTGCCGTTAAAATCGTGACTTTTTCGCCTTGATTAAACTGTGCTAAACACTCAGCCATAAAGCGCCCGCCAAAGTCTTTAAACGCAAGCGTAGGGCCATGAAAAAGCTCTAAACAATAGTTATTGTCTTCAACCTCTACCAATTTTACGGGGAAGTTAAATGCATTTTTAACCATTTGAGCAACGGTATCAGCGGGTAATTCATCACCAATAAGGTGTGATAAAATTTTGCTACTGCGGGTAACAAAGTTCATATCTAATAACGCATCTACATCGGCGAGTGGCGCTAAGCTTTCAGGGAAAAATACCCCCTGATTACGCCCAAGCCCTGTTTTTACCGCTTCAACAAACGACACTTTTTGAGAATTTTCTTTTAAATTATGTAATTGCATAAATGCCTATCCTATAAAACTGTTAATTGACGCGTGCCGTCGTTATCTAATTTACAAATGTGGCAAAAGCCCTGCTCATTTATATAGTTTTGCGCTAACCACTGCGCACATTTTTCAGCAGCTTCTAATGTTTTACACACTGTAAATAACGTAGGGCCTGCACCTGAAATACTGACAATTTCTGCACCAAGCGCTGGCAAATTTGCTTTCGCTTCGCTAAACCCTGTTATTAATGGCGCTCGGTAAGGCTCTGCTATATCGTCTTGCATAATGCTCAGTGCATCATCAAAACGCTGCGTTAATAACAAACTGCTAAATGCCGATAAACGCTGTGCAAACTCAACCCCTGCGTGCATGCTTAGCTCTTTAGGTAATACCGAGCGTGCCTTTGCGGTATTAAGCGAAAACCCAGGAAACGCCGCTACGTAGTACCAGTTTTCATCAACTGGTAGCGCAATTGACTTATCAGGAATTAAATCGCCTGTAAGCTGTAAGCCCCCTAAATAACACGGGGTGATGTTGTCATAATGACGCCCGCCACTGACTATCGCTTCAAAATCAGCCATTAATTCAATCAGCTCAACTTGGCTTAAATTGGTTTGAGCAAACTTATCAAGCGCAGCAAAGGTTGCTACCACCGAGCACGCACTCGAACCTAGCCCTGAGCCAATTGGTAAATTCTTTTTAAGCTCTAATTTTACACTTGGCATATCTGGCGCAACGTGCGCTCTAAAATGTACTAAACATTGATATGCTAGGTTTTCGCTCGCATCGCTTGGTAACTTATGCGCATATTCGCCAGAGCAAACAAACTCATCACTTGCTGCGGGGCTTACTACGGCTACATCACCTAATAAGCTGCCATCAATAGGCGCAAGCGCTGCGCCAAGTGCATCAAAGCCCACTGCAAAATTACCAATAGACGCCGGAGCATATACTTCTATCATAATGCTCTCCTAGCGCGATAATGTTTTTAATACGTCGGCAAATACGCCTGCAGCGGTTACTGCAGAGCCTGCACCGTAACCACGAATTACAAACGGGCGTGGTTGATAATACTGGCTTAAAATAGCTAATGCGTTTTCACCATCACGAATAACATTTAATGCATGCGATGAATCGACCGCTTCAATACCTACTTTACAGTGACCTTCTTTAATTGTACCTACATAACGCAGTACCTTGCCCTCTGCTGCCGCACTTTGAATACGGTCGTTAAACTCGGCGTCTAAACTTGGCAGTTTAGCCATAAATTCATCTACGCTGTCGCCTTGTGCAAAACCTTGTGGTAATACCGACTCAACTTCAATATCGCTAAGCTCTAATTTCATGCCGGCTTCGCGAGCAATAATAAGTAATTTACGTGCTACATCGGTACCCGATAAATCATCCCGTGGGTCTGGCTCTGTAAAACCGCTTTCTTTTGCTTTAATTGTTGCCTCAGAAAGTGATAAACCATCTTCTAGTGCACCAAACATGTACGACAGTGAGCCTGATAAAATACCGCTAAACTCAAGTAACTCATCACCTGCACCAAATAACGACTGTAGGTTATCGATTACCGGCAAGCCTGCACCTACGTTTGTTTCGTATAAAAACTTGCGATTATTTTTTTGTGTTGCTGCAATTAAGTCTTGGTAATAATCATACGAGCTGGTTGTTGCTTTTTTATTAGCGGCAACCACATGGAAGCCCGCATTTAAAAAATCCACATACTGAGCTGCTAGCGCATCAGAAGACGTACAATCTACAAGCACGGGGTTTACTAAGTGATTTTGTTTTACAAACTGCTCAACTAAATTTAAATCAAACGCTTGCTCTGATGCTGCAAGCTTTTGCTGCCAGTCATCAAATGCAATACCTTCGCTGTCTAAATGCAATTGACGAGAATTAGCAACACCATATAGGTTTAACTTAATATTACGTTTTTCAAGCCACGCTTGCTGGCGCTCTAACTGAGAAATAAGCTCTTGGCCTACTAAGCCACAGCCAAGTAAAAATACGTCAATTGAAGGGACGTGCGTAAAAAAGTTTTCATGGCATATTTTCACTGCATCGTTACACAGCTCACCATCAATAACCGCCGAAATAGCACTTTCTGTAGAATCCTGCGCAATGGCTACAATGTTTACTTGGGCCTGTGCAAGAGAAGCAAAAAACTGTGCTGCTAAACCTTTGTGTGCGCGCATGTTATCGCCCACTAAAGTGACAATGGCAAGGTTACGTTGTACTTGTACCGGCTCAATTAAGCCTGCTTGTAATTCAAGTTCAAATGCACTTTGCAAGGCTTCTAGCGCGAGCGCTAAATCGCTTTCGTGCACACAAAAGCTAATGCTAAATTCACACGATGATTGAGTAATTAATACTATCGATACGTTATCGTGCGCAAGGGCATTAAATACCTTAGAGGCCATGCCCACTTTACCTTTCATGCCAGGGCCTGACACGGTAAGCATTGCTAAGTCTTGCAAGCTAGAAAGCGCTTTTACTGGCTCATCAGATGAATAGTCGTTACCAATTAATGACCCCTGAGCATCTGGGTTATGGGTATTTTTAATTTCGCACGGTACGCCCGCTTTCGCGCACGGTAAAATGGTTTTAGGATGAAGTACTTTAGCGCCAAAGTAAGAAAGCTCCATCGCTTCTTTATAAGATAAGAAATCAACTTTAGTCGCTTTTTTGATGTAGCGCGGATCAGCACTGTACACACCATCAACATCAGTCCAAATTTGGCAAATTTCAGCATCTAAACATGCCGCTGCAATAGCTGCTGAGTAATCAGAGCCATTACGACCAAGTGTAGTAAGTTCGCCTTGCTCGTTGCTTGCTGTAAAGCCTGGCATAATGTAAATGGTGGCTGGGTTTTCTTTAAGTACTGCTTGAAAGCGTGCTTTACTCGTTACTAAGTCGGCCTCAGCATCAATGTAGCCACCAGTAGAGGCAACACAACGCGTTGCTTCAAGGTATTGTGCATTGTGCGAGCTTAATAAACTTTGCATTAGCGATACGCTAACACGCTCACCAAAACTAATTACAAAAGCACGAATTTGATCTGGGCAGCACTTAATAAGCGCCACACCATCTAGCTTATTTTTAAGCTCATTAAAATCTGGCCAGTTTGTTACTTCGCCACTGCTTTTTTCTACTTCTGCTTTTAATGTCTCGCATCGGCTTAGTAAAGCTTGCCATTGCTGAGAAAAATCTTGACCTTGCTCAGCGGCACTTGCCAGCGCAACTAATGAATCAGTCATACCACCGGGTGCAGAAAGTACCAGTAACATTTCATCTTTTAACTGTGCTTTTACCAGCAAAGCTACTTGTTGCAAACAGGCAAAGTCGGCAAGCGAAGAGCCTCCAAATTTTAAAACGCGCATTATTTATGTTCCTCATCCCATAAAACGAAAAAAGGCCTGTGTTCTTAGTGAACACAGGCCTTTAAATTTGTTGCACCGACCTATGCCACTATCCAGTAAGAATGGTGGTTGTAATAATAATGGTCAGTGCGCGATTAATTGTTTTCATAGAGCTAAGACTGCCTTAACAAAGGCTATGCTGTCAACCCCAAATTAAAAGATAAAACAGCCTTTTTTAACATGAAAAAACCTAATGAATGCCAAATTTATGCAAAACTTCACTTAAAGCCGATTTATTAATAGGTTTATTTATAAAGTCGATAGCACCAAGCTGCGCGACTTTTTGCTTCATTTGTTGTTGTATATCAGCGGAGATCACCAGTACAAAACACTCAATTTTTTCTGCCTTAATGCGCTCCAGCACTTGTACGCCGTCAACTTCTGGCATGGTTAAGTCTAAACACAAAAGATCAAATTGCTGCAAGCGTAAAAGCGCCAACGCATCGGCCCCGTTTGCGGCTTGTTGAATGTCGGCACTCACGCACTCATTTAAACAACGCACAACTTGTTTGCGTGCAACAGTGGAGTCATCACACACTAATATAGAAAATTTCATCATGTTAACTACTAAAATAACCTTCTAAAAATTATAAAAACGAGCCGTCCGTTGGTTTTTGCTATTCTAACACGTTCCTAAAACTCTAACACTTTGCTTGTTCGCATAATGTAATACTGTAACCTTACAATAAAACGTTAAATATTATTAATAATTGCTCTAGCTGCCTATTAAAAATCATCGTTTTTGAAATCTCAGTAGCCATTAAAATTAATTTAAATCAGTTTAGTGCACTATTATTAAAACAAAACGACTCAATAGCTGGGCTATCTCTTTAAAATATAAATTTTTTATTTATTTTTAAGGTTTTATTGACTAACTTTTAAGTTAGAAATTGCAACTTAGATATAATTACACCGGATGAGTAAATCCCATATGTTACAAAAAAGCCTTTCTAAGAAATTGTTAACTAATGTTTTATCAGTGTATTTTTTGCTTACCTTTGTGGTGACATGTGGACAGGTGCTTGCAGAATTTGTAAATACTAAAGACTACATTCGTGATGAGCTAAGTACGCTGCAAAAAACCTTTAGCCGAAGCTTAACACGCGCAATTTGGGAACTAAACACAAAGCAAACAATTACAACCGCAGAAGGCTTACTTGCTATACCTATGGTGGAGGGCATTATAGTGCGCGACGACAGCGGTGAAATTATTTCGCAGCTGGGGCGCTCTTTGGATATACACAAACTTTATAACCAACAACTCGTACAAGAGGAAGTCATCATAGAGGACACCAAATCGGGTCTCTTTGGTTATACCTTTCCCCTAATTTTTGAATTTTCGGGGCGCGCTACTCAAGTAGGTGATGTGACCTTGTTTTCTAGCCGCGATGTGGTATTTAGCCGAATAATGGTATCTATTTACTTTTTAATTGGTAACGCCATGATCAAAACCACCTTTTTGATCATTCTGTTTTTAATGGCATTTAGAAAGCTGCTCACCGACCCTTTAAACGAGTTAACCGATCAAATAGAAAACTTAGAGCTTGATGACTTAGAAGGTCAACACATAGACATTGAGACCGAAGAGCATAACGAGCTAAACGTTATGGAGCAGTCTTTTAATAACTTAATTGATAAAGTAGTTCAATACAGAAAAGAGCTTGAGCATACCCAACGTGAGTTGATTGTTAGTAACGAAAAGCTCGACCAGCACAATATACAGCTTGAACAAGATGTTGCCCGTAAAACGTCAAACTTAAGCCAAGCTATGATGGATTTACAACAGCAAAAGTACGAACTAGAAAAACAAAAGCTGGTACTAACCGAAGAAGTTGATTTACGCAGACACACCGAAGAAGAATTATTAACTAAACAAAAAGAGCTTGAACGCTACCTTGACGAGCTAAGCCTTGCTCAAGAGCGCTTAGTAGGCACCGAAAAAATGGCTGCACTAGGCGGATTAGTCGCCGGTATTACACACGACATAAATACACCTATTGGGATTGGTGTAACTGCTATATCGTTTTTACAAGAGCGTTTAAACACGTTAGAAAATGCCTACAAAGAAAAAACCTTATCGCCCAAAGCATTAGAAGAGTTTATAAACGAAGCCAAGCAAAGCACGACCTTGCTTACAACCAACCTTGATAGAGCCTCTGAGCTTATTGCCAGCTTTAAACAAATAGCGGTAGACCAAGCCAGTGAAGCTGTAAGAACAATTAACTTTAAAGATTATTTAAACGAAGTAATTTTATCGCTCCACCCTAAACTTAAAAAAACCAAGCACACCATAAATTTACAGTGTCCGGATGATTTAGTTCTTAATCTGCCTGCAGGGGCAATTAGCCAAATTTTTACCAACTTAATTATGAACTCAATTATTCATGGTTTTGATAATATTGCGCAGGGCAATATTGATATAAATATTAACGCCGATGACACACTCCTTATTATTGACTACACCGATAACGGTAATGGCGTAACGAAAGAGCAATTAGCCAAATTGTTTGACCCATTTTTTACTACAAAACGCGACCAAGGCGGCAGTGGGTTAGGCACACACATAACCTTTAACCTAGTTAAGCAAACACTGAGCGGCTCAATAGAGGCAAGCAGTGAGCCTGGCAAAGGGCTTCATTACCATATTGAGTTTCCTAAAAACATGCCAAAGCCATTATTTAATCAATAACGGCTTTGCTTAAAATCAGCCATTTCGAGAACCCCATTTTATTGCTATGATTGAGCAAATTTAAAAGATGGAAAAGTTACCTTATGTGGTTTAGTAACCTGATTTGTTATCGCTTTAAGCAAGATGTTTCGTACACTCAAGAAGAGTTTGAAAAAGCGTTAGAACAAGATGTATTTCGCCCTTGTGGCTCTCAAGACCTTTCTACATTTGGTTGGACAAAAGCATTTGGTAAGCATGGTGACTCGCTCGCGCATTTTTCACAAAAAAGCATTTTAGTGTGTGCCAAACGTGAAGAAAAAGTGCTGCCTGCATCTGTTGTTAATGAAATGGTTGCCGAAAAAGTAGATCAAATAGAAGCGGAAGAAAACCGCCCTGTTAAAAAGAAAGAAAAAGACGAGTTAAAAGAAAACATTTTAACTACCTTATTACCTCAAGCGTTTAAAAAATCGAGCCTACAGTTTGCTTTTATTGACCAAGAAAACGGCTGGGTTGTAGTTAACAGCGGCAGTTTTAATAAAGCAGAAGAGCTACTTGCATTGCTGCGTAAGTCTCTGGGCACATTACCGGTAGTACCTGCTTTTGCAAACTACGACCTAGATGTATTTTTAACTGATTGGTTAACTAACTTCAGCACCCCTGAAAACTTTGCTATAGGTTTTGATGCTGAGCTAGAAGAAGCCGACGACAGTGGCGCACAAGTTAAACTAAAAGGTCATGATTTATCGTGTGATGAAGTTAAATCGCACCTAGAAAATGGTAAACGCGTGACCAAACTTGCACTTGATTGGCAAGAACGCCTGAAGTTTATGCTGCAAAACGATGGCTCTATCAAGCGTTTAAGCTACTCAGAAACTTTAAAAGAAGAAAACGCCGATATTCCTAAAGAAGATATGGCAGTTAAATTAGATGCTGACTTTATTTTAGCCTCAGAAGAAATCAAGCTACTGCTTGAAGAGCTGACGGCCGGTTTAGGTGATGCAGAAGATTTATAAAACGCTAAAATTATAAGCGCTATTAAAATCAAAAAAAGCACGACTTAGTCGTGCTTTTTGCTTTTACCTTTATAACTGCTAATTAGCTAAATGTGTCTTTTACATTTTCAAGCATGTCGTTGTATTCGTCACTTGAAAATAGCTGCATAGAAGGAATAACGCCTTTATCTATGTAGGTTTGTAAAGCCGCTGATTTATCAGAAACCTGTAAAGTCCCCTCTAAAATAGCGCCAATACGAATAAAATCAACATACCCAATCTCTTCAGGGCGATACGTAGGGTCGGCCCAATGCCTAGCAACATTTACAAATTCAGGTGGAAACTCCCACGCTCCCATAATTGAGCCACCAATTTTACCACTGAGCTTTTGAATTGCATGTGCTAAAAAGCTTGGGTTAGCAAACACCTCTGGGTGGCGCTCAGCTTCGGTTAAAATAGGCAATACACCAATGTTATATACCAACGACGCCAACGTAATAGAGTCACTATTTAACGATGTACGTTTATTATTTTGTAAATAAAACGCCATAAGCGTTATTGAGTGCCCCGCCACATTTAGCGTTTTTTGCCACGCTTTACTCATGTAGCCTTTTATTAGCTCATTATTAGAAACAAACAGCTGCTCCATTGCCATTGCGGTTGCTATATTTTTAATTTGGCGTAAACCAATGCGCGTAACCGCTTGCTGTAAGTTAGACACCTTAACCACTCGGCCCATAATTGCACTGTTAGCCACTTTAATCATACGCGCTGAAAGAGCCGGGTCTTGCCCAATCACGTCTGACATTTGCATTAGGTTTACATCAGGGTTATCGGCCGCTTGGCGCACTTTAATTGCAACTTCAGGTAACGTAGGTAAAACCAAAGTGTCGTTATTGATTCTATCAACCAAAATCGTTAATAGTGCATTTTCTGTAGACATAGAACTGTCATCCTTTTGTTTCTGGGCCGCAATGCAACTGCTAACCTCGGATAAAATGAGTAATACAATGAGTATTATCTAACTTACCGATAAAGTTAAGAAAATTATATAAATTAATTGTTATTATCGCCTGTAGGCGCGGTACACCGCCAAACACTTGCTATTTACCATTTAGTTTTGCTTTAATGCAGTCACTATAAGGAAACGTTTGTACGCGCTAGCAATTAAATTTAAGCGTACAAATAATTAAACTTACTTTTTTAACAGGCAATCAAATGATCTTAAACAAAATTAGCCAAGCAATTTTACTCTCAGGCGTCGTTTTTCTTAGTGCATGCTCAGAGCAAGCCCCCTCTTCGACCGAAGCCACAGGTGTAGAACTTGCTCAAAAAAGTGCCGCGCAAGCTGGCCCAGATTTAATTAATATTGATAAACAACGTTTAGAAATTTACACCGACTTTAGCCTAGAAGCCGACCTATCTCATTTAAGTGAGAATCAAAAAGCCATGGTTGCTAAGCTTATCGATGCCTCTAAAATTATGGACGAGCTATTTTGGAAGCAGGCTTTTGGCGATAATAAAGACGCTTTTTTAGCAAAGCTAAGTGATGAAAAAGTACGTAAATTTGCTGATATTAACTACGGCCCTTGGGATCGTTTAAATGGTGACGAACCGTTTTTATCAGGCTACAAAGAAAAAGCCCTTGGCGCACAATTCTACCCAGCCGACATAACAAAAGAAGAGCTAAATAACGCCGACGTAGAAGATAAAAAAGGCCTTTACTCATTAATTAAACGTGATGAGCAAGGTAACCTTTACAGCGTGCCTTACTCAAAAGAATACGCTGAGGAGTTAGCTAAAGCAGCAGATTTATTACGTGAAGCCAGTAAGCTTGCCGATGATAAAGAATTTGCCAATTACTTAAACCTACGTGCTGATGCACTACAAAAAGATGATTTTCAGGGTTCTGATTTTGCCTGGATGGACATGAAAAATAACCCCGTTGATGTGGTTATTGGCCCAATTGAAACCTACGAAGATCAACTCTTTGGCTACCGCTCTGCTTATGAGTCGTATGTACTAATTAAAGATTTAAAATGGAGCGAGCGCCTAGCTAAATTTGCGGCCTTTTTACCAGAGCTTCAAAAAGGTTTACCGGTAGATGCTAAATATAAGCAAGAAGTGCCGGGCTCAGACGCTGACTTAAATGCTTACGATGTGGTTTACTATGCAGGTCACTCAAATGCGGGCAGCAAAACGATTGCCATTAACTTACCAAACGATGAGCAAGTACAGCTTGAAAAAGGCACTCGTCGCCTGCAGCTTAAAAACGCAATGCGTGCAAAATTTGATAAAATTTTAGTGCCAATTGCTGAGCAATTAATTGTACCTGAGCAACGTAAGCATATTACCTTTAACGCCTTTTTTGCCAATACCATGTTTCACGAAGTGGCTCATGGCCTAGGTATTAAAAACACCATTACAAATAAAGGCACTGTGCGCCAATCATTACAAGAGCACGCAAGTGCACTTGAAGAAGGTAAAGCCGATATTTTAGGTTTATACA
Source organism: Pseudoalteromonas sp. Xi13 (assembly GCF_003952205.1). NCBI lineage: Bacteria > Pseudomonadati > Pseudomonadota > Gammaproteobacteria > Alteromonadales > Pseudoalteromonadaceae > Pseudoalteromonas > Pseudoalteromonas sp. Xi13. Next base: position 808,109 of record NZ_CP034439.1, on the reverse strand, counting down.
TGGTTGAGCAGTTACTTAAAAAAGGCGAAATTACCGAAGGCACATTAGAAGATTACTACACCACCTTTATGGCGGGTATTTTCCGCTCAGTACGTTTTGGTGCATCAAGCGCACATGGTAAAGCCAACATGATCCGCTTTAACTTTTTTGCACAAGAAGGCGCTTTTTCTAAAAATGAAGAGGGCTTATACCGTGTAAATATGGAAAAAATGGGCGTGGCTATGGCTAAGCTGTCGCGCTTAATTTTAACATTACAAGGTGACGGCGATTACGAAAAAGTAGATCAACTAATTGCCACTCATGGCGATATTAAAGAAGAGCTGGCTAAAGACTTAGAAAAACTAAGCCAAGCAAATATTCCGGTTGATGTAACCTTTAAACAAGGCAAAGACGTGTTAGGCCTTAACTAACCCAACACGTAATACTTTGTAATAGTTTAATAAAGCGCTGTAGTTTATAACTGCAGCGCTTTTTTTAGCGCTATTATTTGCTCATCTGTGTATGGTTTTGCAGGAAACTTACCCCACACCGGTGCAGGCCACGCAGCATCAGTTGTAAAACGTGCAATATGATGAATATGTAATTGCGGCACCATATTACCCAAAGCGGCCACGTTTAATTTATCAGGGCTAAACACTTGCATAATAAGCTTGCTGAGTTTGGCCGACTCTTTTAAATATACAATTTGATCGGCATCAGATAAATCGATGATCTCTTTTAAATTAGGTTTTCTAGGTACCAATACAAACCAAGGGTATTGGCTGTCGTTAAGTAATAGCACCTTACATAAAGGCCAATCTGCCAGTTCTATACAATCGCGCTTAAGCTCTGGGGCGAGTTCAAAAGTGTGGTTCGTCATCGTCACATCCTAGTTAGTCTTTAATAATGGCCACTTTATAGCATTTATTTGCAGTTGCACACGCTTAGCTTTACCATTTAATACAATATTTATAATAAGCTAAGGCAACCTTGTGCTAAAAAAAATAAAACACTTAACCCTCGCACTACCGCTAGCTGTTGGCGCACTAAGCGTACAAGCAAAACCATTATCGCTAGAGCGTATTTTTGATGATCCGAGCTTGTCGGGTAAAGCTCCCGTACAACTTAAGTTTTCACCAGACGGTAGCCGCGTAACTTACCTGCAAGGTAAAACCGATGACTACAACCGTTATGATTTATGGGAATACAACTTAAAAGATAACACCAACAGAATACTGGTTGATTCTGCAAAGCTATTTTCAGGCCCAGAAAACCTCTCTGATGAGGAAAAAGCACGCCGCGAACGCCAACGTATTTTTGGTAAAGGTATTTTAGAGTATAAATGGTCTAAAGACGGCAAAGCCCTGTTATTTCCACTCAATGGTGACCTGTATTATTACGAGCTTGCATCTGGTAAAAGTAAAAAACTTACCAATACAGAAGCGTTTGAAACCGATGCCCGTTTTTCTCCTAAAGGTAACTATGTATCGTTTATTCGCGAGCAAAACCTTTACGCTTTAGCACTTGATTCAGGTAAAGAAATACAACTGAGCAAAGATGGCGGTGGCGTTATTAAAAACGGCATGGCCGAATTTGTAGCACAAGAAGAAATGAGCCGGATGACTGGCTACTGGTGGGCTGGCGATGAATCTAAAATTGCATTCACTCGCGTAGATGAAACCCCAGTAAAAGAAGCCATCCGTAACGAAATTTATGCAGACGAAGTAAAGCTATTTAATCAACGTTACCCATTTACAGGCACCGACAACGTTGAAATACAACTGGGCGTTGTGTCTTTAAATAATCAAAACGTTGACTGGGTTGATTTAGGCGACGATAAAGATATTTACATTGCACGTGCTAAGTGGCTAAAAGACAGCACTACACTTTCGTATCAATGGCAAAATCGCTCACAACATAAGTTAGAACTACGCTTTTACAATAGCGATACTAAAACGCAAAAAGTAGCGTTAACAGAAAACAGCGATACGTGGATCAATTTAAACTTTGATCTGCATTTCTTAAAAGACAAAAAGCATTTTGTATGGGCTTCTGAGCGCGATGGTTTTAAACACCTTTATTTGTACCGCACTAACGGCCAGCTAATTCGACAAATCACCTCAGGAGACTGGGTTGTTGATAGCTTAAAAGGCGTAGATGAGAAAAAAGGCATAGTGTATTTTGCAGGACGTAAAGACACCCCGCTTGAAAGCCATTTATACAGCGCACCACTGTTTAAAAAAGGCAATATTAAGCGCATCACCGAACAAGGCCAATACCACAAAGTGGTAATGGCTAAAGACAGCAAAACGTTTATTGATAATAGCTCATCGGTAAACAAGCCTAACTCGGCGGCACTACGTAAAGTAAATGGCGAATTTATCACATGGCTTGAACAAAATAAGCTTGATGATAGCCACCCATTAACACCTTATTTAAGTGATTTAGCAACTCCAGAGTACGGCACAATTAAAGCTGAAGATGGCCAAGTAATGCATTACCGCTTGTTTAAACCAAGTAATATTGCAGACGGTAAAAAGCACCCAGTAATTGTTAATGTATACGGCGGCCCGCATGCACAACGCGTAACAAATAGCTGGCGCAGCAAAAACTTGTACTTTCAATACATGGCGCAACAAGGCTATGTTATTTTTCAGCTCGATAACCGAGGCTCATACAACCGTGGTAAAAAGTTTGAAGACGCTATTTACAAACACTTAGGTGTTGTAGAAGTAGCTGATCAAATTAAAGGCGTTGAGTTTTTACGCACGCTTGATTACGTAGACCCACAACGCATTGGTATTTATGGCCACAGTTATGGCGGATACATGGCCCTGATGACCATGTTTAAAGCGGGCGATTACTTTCAAGCCGGTGTATCGGGTGCACCAGTTACCGACTGGGCACTTTACGACACCCATTACACTGAGCGCTACCTTGGTCATCCAAAAACCAATGCCAAAGGCTACGAAGACAGCGCCGTATTCCCATACGCTGATGGCTTAAAAGGCCCGTTAATGATTTACCATGGCATGGCCGATGACAACGTGTTATTTACCCACGCCACTAAATTATTTAAACAACTACAAGATAACGAAAAACAGTTTGAAATGATGACCTACCCAGGCTCAAAACACAGCTTACGCGGTAAACAGGTGCAAACACATTTACACCAAACCATTACAAACTTCTTTAATCGACATTTTGATGTTAAATAATCATATGACGACTAAATAGACTAAAGGCTGATTGAAAAATCAGCCTTTTTTTTGTCTTAATAAGTTAGTGAGCCTAGATTAAACGCTTTTTTTAGCTACGCTTATTCTATGCGCTAAGGCGTACACTAATTGAGGACAAATTAATGCTTAACCTACGTAGTTTCAGTATTTTTCAACGTTTTTTACTGTTAATAGCCATTGTTGTATTTGGCCTAATAGTACTTAGTATATCTAGCCTAACTCATCAATATAGCTCACTCAAAAACGAGCAATATCTAAAAACCCAAAATGTAGTAGAAACGGCATACAGTGTTATTGAGCATTACCACCAGCTTGAACAAAACAATACACTCACACAAGCGCAGGCTCAATCACAAGCACTGGCCGCTATAAAAGCGCTGCGCTATGACAAAACAAATTACTTTTGGGTAAACAACTACCAGCCCAAAATGGTAATGCACCCAATAAAGCCTGCGCTTAACGGTAAAGACTTAAGTAATAATAAAGACCCCGATGGCAAAGCACTTTTTGTAGAAATGGTGAACATTGTAAAACAACAAAAAGAAGGTTTTATACCTTATAAATGGCCAAAACCAGGAAAAGATCAGCCGGTAGATAAAGTCGCATTTGTAAAAGGCTTTAGCCCGTGGCAATGGATTATTGGCTCAGGCGTATACCTAGATTCAATAGATGAAGCGTTTAGCGAGCAGCGTAACCTCATCATAATTAGCGCCCTAGTTATGATTATTGCTGTCATTTTATTAAGTTACTTTATTGGTAAAAGTATACTCACGCCTACTCGTCTTGCCGCAGATATGATGAAAAACATATCGCAAGGTGAAGGTGACTTAACACGTACGCTAAGCGAATCGGGCAATGATGAAATATCAGAGCTGTCACGCTCTTTTAATTTATTTGTTTTAAAAATGCGCGAGTCGTTAGTACATGTATCGCACAGTGCTGATGATGTAAGCAAACACGCTCATACGGTGGATGAGTCAAGTAAAACAAGCCACTCCTTCATTGAACTACAAAACGACAGTTCCACACAAGTAGCCGCCGCCATGGAGCAAATGACGCACCAAATTCATGATGTGAGTCGCAATGCCGAAGCCGCTGAACAAGCAGCCAATGATGCAGCGCACAATGCCTCAACCGGTAAAAACGTGGTAGCGAATACCATTACCGCCATAGAAACACTCTCAAGTAATATAGAGACAGTGAGCCAAGTAACTGAAGATTTAGCAAACGAAAGTAACAATATAGGCTCTGTGCTTGATGTGATCAGAAGTATATCGGAGCAAACAAACTTACTTGCACTCAACGCTGCTATAGAAGCGGCTCGTGCAGGCGAGCACGGCAGAGGGTTTGCAGTTGTTGCCGATGAAGTGCGCACATTAGCCAGCAGAACCGGGCAAAGCACAGATGAAATTCAAGCCATGATCACTAAATTACAAGAAGGCGCTAAAGCGGCTGTAGAGGCGGTAAAATCAAGCCAAGCACTGTCGGTGACGACGGTAGAGCAGGTTTCATCTGCCGATACATCGCTCAATGAAATAGAAAGGCTGGTATCTATAATTACCGACATGAACAGCCAAATAGCCCGTGCCACCGAGCAGCAAACACGAGCTGCTGACGAGGTTAATTTACGTATTAACGAGCTATCTCAATCAACCGAGCAATCACTAAATAATACAAAGCAACTTACCGATGCCAGCGATAACCTTAAACAAAGTAGCCAAGGGCTTTCGAGCGTGGTTAATCGCTTTAAATTAAAATAATTAAAAAAAGCCCTGAATTAACAGGGCTTTTTATTACATAAGCGTTTTTAGCTTATACCATTTCGCATAATTAAGTGATCTATTTTTAGGATGGAAAAACGTGTTGATGGCTAGGCAAAAAATTTGCTATTTAGTTGTTCTAAATGAGAATTTTTTAACACAGATAGCGACACGTTTAGCCCCGAAAAATGATTAAGTATTATTGCGGATTGGTATTACATACAGTAGCGTGCAAATAAGCTGGTTACTGATGCTGCGGTTGGCTTACCGTGCTGCCAATCACCGCCTTCAACACCACTACCAGCAATGTCCATATGTACATAAGGAAGCGGCTGCTCAGAGTCGTTACCGTGTTTATCAAGCCCACCAACAACGGCTAAAAACGCCATAGGGAATTGATGCCCACGGGCTGTAACAGCAGAGGCCGCATTATTGCTTGATAAAACATCATCAGCGAGGGTACGCGGTTTGATAAAGTCGTAATCTTCACGGCGAGAGCGAGAAACCTCAGCTGCATCTGCCCATAAATCACCACAATCCGCTATTTGACGAGAGGTATTAGCGCTACGTGCAGGTCCGTTTTCAACATACGCTCCGTAAGGGCCCATAGCACGTGCCGCATGGCCTGTAAGGGTTGCTACGGTGAATAATGTTGGATTAACTTCGCCTTTAGCTACATCTTTCATTTCGCTAAGTAGGTCACCCATAGCTAAACGCCCTTCTGCATCGGTGTTACCAATGCGTACACGTACGCCTTCACGGCTAGTGATAATTTCATCTGGTACAAAACAATCAGAGCCAATTGAATTACGAACCACAGCTAGGTAAGAAATAACTTTAACGCCTTTAGGTTGGTAATCTGCCACGGCTTTCATAAAGCCCGCAACGGATGCAGCCCCGCCTTTATCGCGGCTCATACCTGCCATGTAACCGCCTACTTTTAAATCGGCGCCGCCGGTATCGTAAACTAATCCTTTACCAACAAACATTAGCGTGCGCGTTACTTCACCTTCTGGCACGTATTCTAGCTTAACAACACGTGGGTGGTGGCGCTCAACCGCATAAGATGCGCGAGCAACGGTGCTAAGCATAGGGTAGTTTTTATCTATCGTGTTAATATCGTCAATCACATCAACCGCTACTTTAGAGCCTTTAAAAAGCTCAACACAGTAATCGGCAAAGCGTGGTGGCGCCATACGTTCAGGCTCAGTACCGCATAAATCACGTGCCGCATATTGCCCTGCTGCAATTGCATTTACAGCTTTAACTGTTTGCTCATTTGCATCTATTAAACCTATTTGCGTAATAGGCTCAATGCTTTCGCCGTGGTATTCGCGCGCCTCTAAAGGTTGCCATAATGCTTGGCATGCGCCTAAATACGCCACTTCTAATGCATGCTGGTAACGCGCATCTGTATGTAATTTTGGTAAGTAAATAGCAGGGTTTACACTGCCCGCGGCTTTTGCTTCGTTAATCGCTAGTTTAGCGGCATCAAAATAGCGTCTTACATCATCGTAATCGCGGTTAAGCGGCCCCGTAGGCGCTAAAACAACGCGTACATTATCAACCACTAAAAACGTAACTTGTTTACCAATACGAGAATCTACTTTAGCGTGTGATTCGATAGCATCACTTAATGAGTTATTGGCTAATTGAGAAAAGTCATCACTAATTATAATAAGTGCATCGTGAGAAAATGAGTCAAAGCTTGCACTAAGTGATTGTGCAGCTATCGCTTGAGGATATGCCATAAGTAAAACTCCTGTTAGAAAACATAAGGAGCTATTATCGTTGATATAAAAACACAAAACCAGCCAACTGCGATCAGCTCATTTTAATCTGGCAACTTGGTTTTACAGCAAACTAAAGTGACTCCATGTTTTAAGAAGAAATTAACAACCACTATATAGTTTTTAGTAAAGGCAGCCCCTGCTTACTCTATGTTTAAATTACTTTGCTAAAGCACTCTAAATTGCAAAAAAGCGTGTAGTTAATCAAGAATACTCAGTTGCAGATTTAAATTAGGTTCATTTTTAACACCTACCCCAATACCTAATAAGCGAACCGGTTGCTGCATACCCCGTTGATACGCCTTAGAGAGTAATTCAGTAAAAATAGCAGTATTTAATTGATGATGAGCTTGATCCGCTGAGGTAACAACAAAGTTTGCAAACTTCACTTTTACGCTTAGCTTATTAATACGGTTTTGTAGCTGTTGCTTATTAAGACGCGCTGTTAGCTCTTCCAGTAATTTAGGTAACTGATCTAAACATTCTTGTAAGCTATTTTTATTGTATTCATAGGTGTGTTCAACACTAAGGGATTTACGCACTCGCTCAGTGGTTACTTTACCAATATATTCGCCAGCACATTTTTGATAAAGCGATACACCAAAATTCCCCACATGCTGCTGCATCCAATTAACGCCTTTCTCGCGAACGTCTTTACCTGTGTATAACCCCTTTAAATTAAGCTTTTCGAGGGTTACTTTGCCCACACCAGGGATTTTACCCAGCGGTAAATTATTTAAAAACGCATCAACTTCATCCGGCAAAACCACAAATTGGCCATTGGGTTTATTTTCGTCACTGGCTATTTTGGCAATAAACTTAATGGGGGCAACTCCGGCAGAGGCAGTAAGGCCGGTATCGTTATAAATATCTGCTCTAATTTGCTGAGCAATAAGCGTTGCGCTGCCTTTGCATGCGGTGCTGTTGGTTACATCGAGGTAAGCTTCATCAAGCGACAGCGGCTCTATTTGGTCGGTGTAGCGTTTAAATACAGCGCGTATTTGGTTAGAAATTTCTTTATAAACCGCCATGCGCCCAGGCACAATAACTAAATCGGGGCATAATTGCTTAGCGTGGTAGTTAGACATAGCCGAGCGAACACCATATTCGCGCGCTATATAATTTGCTGTAGAGAGCACACCACGACGGCTATTGCCACCAATCGCTAAAGGCACACTGGCAAGTTTGGGGTTATCGCGCATTTCAACCGCTGCATAAAAGCAGTCCATGTCGATATGAATAAACTTTTTCATTACCACATAATAACTGTTTATTTATACAGCCATTATTAAGGATTCACTTTCATTAAGCAAGTCCATTAAAGCCTGTTTAGCTTGCTAAAGTTAAAGCGCGACTAGGTGTAGCGCGTTAAACCGCGCAAGCTTTAAACCGCTTTTTTAAAACGGCTGCTTAAAGCGCTTTGATTTTTTAAAGCAATGTAGCCAAAAAACAAACTCCAATAAAAACCCCGCAGCTAAAAGCATTATGCCGCCGGAGGCATTACCCATTGCATAGCAAGCAAAAGACGCTATAAAAACTAAACTGGCTAAAGCCCAATTAATTATATTTTGCATGTGTGTTCTCGTGTGTGTGTTGTCTGTGTTATTTAACTGTAGTCCTAAAAATAAATAGGTACAATCATCTTATAAAAAAACATGGCATTTATTGTCTTGAGCTACAAACACCATATTGATAACCTCATTCATTTAAAACTAAGAGTACACATACATGCAAAGGTTCAAAGATCAGCACCCTATTCATACCGATATCACCGTAGCATGGGCCGATATGGACGCCCTACAACATGTTAACAACGTGGTGTACTTGCGTTATTTTGAAATTGCGCGTATCGATTTTCTAAATAAAATAAATCAGTTTGATACGATAAAACCAGGTGGAATAGGCCCGGTCATTAGTGAAAACAATATTCGCTATAAACGTCCAGTGACCTTCCCAGATACCTTAACCGTAGGTATTACTATTTCAGATATAAAAAGCGACCGTTTTATGATGAATTACTCTGTATTTAGCCATGCTCAGCAAGCTATTACTACCACAGGCTATTCTCAAGTTGTTATGTTTGACTTTAAAACAGGACAAAAAGCGGCTATTTCAGAGCCATTACTATCGGCACTACATCAATTCGCTTAAGTAGGTTTATTGCGAATTGGTATTAATTATCCACTCTCAAGATCTTACATAATTTAAGGATTTTAAATGCAATACAGTCCGTTAGGCAGCAGCGGTGTTGATGTTTCTAGAGTATGCTTAGGCAGCATGACTTGGGGTAAACAAAATACCCAACAAGACGCCGATGAGCAAATAGCTTATGCCTTGGCACAAGGCGTTAATTTTATAGATACTGCCGAAATGTATGCCGTTCCTCCTTCACCAGAGACCTACGGTAAAACAGAGCAAATTATAGGTAACTGGCTAAGTCGCAATGCGCAAAAGCGCAGTGATATTGTATTGGCGAGTAAAATTGCAGGCAATGGCTTGTCGTGGGTACGAGATGGCGGCGATATAACACGCAGCGCTGTCATTGAGGCCGTAGATAACTCGCTTAAACGCCTACAAACCGACTACATAGATTTATACCAATTGCATTGGCCTAATCGCTCTACCCCACACTTTGGCAGGCAGTGGCCAGGTAAACTCACTTTTAGTGACGTAGATACTGAGCAACAACAAGCGGGTATGCTTGATATTTTAGAGGGCCTTAATGAGTGTGTTAAAGCCGGAAAAATAAAATATTGTGGCCTTTCAGATGACACCCCATGGGGCATTAGCCAATTTTTAAATTTAGCAAAAGCGCATAACTTACCGCGTATGGTGTCTATTCAGAACGAGTTTAGCCTAGCGCACGCTAAAGATTGGCCCTATTTAATTGAGCAGTGTATCCATGAAGACATTGCTTATTTACCTTGGTCGCCGCTTGCTGCTGGCCTGCTAACGGGTAAATACCTAAACGGCGCACGCCCAGCGGGCTCGCGTTGGACATTTATGCAGCGCAATGGCATTTTTAGAGATACCCCTAACGCGCAAAAAGCCACGCAGCGTTATGTAGAGCTTGCACATGCAAGCGGCATAACCCCAGCCCAATTGGCTCTTGCTTGGTGTAATCAAGTCGATGGCGTTACCTCGTCAATTATTGGTGCGACCAGCATGGCCCAATTAAAAGAAGACATTGACGCTTTTAGCATAACTTTAAGCGACGACACTCTAACTGAAATTGGCACTATTTTTAAAGATTACCCGCAGCCATATTAAACCAAAATAATAGGCAGTTTTTTTACTGCCTTTTTCTCTCTTACATTTGAACATATACAAAGTAAAACTATACTAAAGTTAACTTAAATGGATTATTTTTAGTGAGTTATGCTTAGAAATGTAATTTTATTCTTTGGTGTCCTAGGTGGTTTAATGCGTTACGGGTACGCTGACAATACTCACCCAATTAAAGAAATTGTATGGCTACAAAGTTACACGCCCCCCTTTCATATGGATAAAGATTCGCATGCGCCGCAAGGTGGTATTTGCGACAACCTCACCGAGCAACTAATTAACAGCATTGATGATGTAAAACATACACGACTAATCGTGCCGCAAGAGCGAATTAATAAGCACTTAAATGAAGGCGATAATGTATGCTTTCCGTGTGTTATTCATAAAAAAACGGCCAATGGGGTGTTACAGTTTTCTACCCCCACCACGGTTTACCCGCCTTTTTCGGTTTTAACCACTCAAAAACTTGCTCCAGAAATACACGCTAAGTATGGCAGCCCTATTAAACTTATTCATTTATTGTCAGACGAGCAATATGTGTATGGTCAAGCCGCGGCGCGCAAGTTTACTTCAAAAATTAATAAAATAATCGAAAACACCACGGTGTATCATAAAGCATCGCTAAGCTGGAGCAGCGAGAATGAAAGCCAAGCTGTTATTGCTCGCTTAAGTCGCGGCTTTTTAGATTACACAATAGACTACCCGTTTATGAGGGATTATTTTGTCAACCACAGTAAGTTTAAAAATATAGTCAGTTTACCAATTGAAGAAGACCCTAGAGAGTTTGTTTTAGGGGCTATAGGGTGTGCAGTAAGAGCACCGAATGATTTTGCTACCAAGGCGCTTAATAAAATAAATAAAGCGCTACATAAGCAGGTATTGCAATCGCCTGCTTATATAAATAGTCAGCGCTTTTGGTTAGAGCAAAGTTTTCCGCAGTTTACTAAGCATTACCAACAGCAAATACTTAATCCTATTGTGCCTGCCAACTTTGCGATAACAAGCAGGTCGAATTAGCATACAAGCTTACTGTAAATACGCTGTTTGCAGGCACTTCCCCTACGCCTGCAGGCGTTCCTGTCATTATTACATCGCCATTTTCTAAGTGCATAAACTCATTAATTTCACTTAAAATATCTTTAGGCTTGTGTATCATAAATTGCGTATCGCCTTGTTGAATAACGTTATCGTTAATTTTAAGCTCAAACGTAAACGCCTGCTCAGCATCCGCTATAGCGACAAAGGGCGTTAATAATACCGAGCCGTTAAACGTCTTGGCGCGCTCCCACGGTAACCCTTTATTTTTAAGCTTACTTTGCACGGTACGTTTAGTTAAATCCAACCCTAAACCTACGCCTGCCAACTCATTATTTTTAATAACAAAACACAGCTCGGTTTCATAATGCAGTGTGTCGTTATTGTGCGTAGCAAATAAGGTAGACGAAAGCGCACTGTTCGGTTTATTAAACAATACCATTTGATCTGGTAGCTCATTATTAAGCTCGGCAATATGCGCGGTGTAATTACGCCCAACGCATACTACTTTAGAGGGCGTTAATAACTCACTTTCTAATTTTATCGACTGCATAAAATAACTTCTAAATTACGAGCTGATCAAGGTTTCTAATAAGCTCAGATTAATCGGTTTCAAAAGTACATGATTAATATTTAAATCTTTGATCTGCTTAGGATCGGGCTCTGCACCACTAACAATCACCAAGCTTAAGTCTGGGTAACGTTCGTTAATTTGCTTACCTAAATCTACACCACGCCCGTCAGGTAAGTGCATATCGAGCAATACCTTATTAAATTGTTGGTCATGATTGAGGGTTTGTAAACACTGTGCACACGTTGAGGTAATAACGGTTTCTACCCCTAAACTTTCTAGCAGCAACTGCGTAATTTGCGCTGCATCTTGGTCGTCCTCAACCAATAAAAAGCGCTGTTTTTTCTCTATTACAGCTTTGTCGCTGTGAATGTTTTTAGCTTGAGGCGCATGCTCTGGCGATACTAAGTAATCTTGTAAGCATTGATACAAAGAAGAGCTATCAACGGGCTTTGGTATTACATCGTTAAAGCCAAGGGCGGCCAGTTCTTCATGTATGCCTTTCATAGTGGCGGCAGTAAGCGCAATAATTGGGCCTGTGTAGCCCATTTTTCTAAGCTCTATTGTCGCTTCTTTACCACCCATTACAGGCATATGTATATCAATAAAAATAATATCATAAGGCGAGCGATACGCTTGTGCAATTCTTACTTTTTCAAGCGCTTGCTGGCCATGCTCGGCGTAGTCTACGCGCGCACCACATGTGCTAATCATATGGCCAACTAACATGCGTAAGTCGCGTAAATCATCAACCACTAATACGCGGCCGGTCACTTTGCATGGCGCTGATTTTGTCTGTAATTGCGAGCCACTACTAAAGTTTAATACTTGGCGTTCTACTTCACTTATATCACCTGGGTACACCGAAATAGTAAAGGTAGAGCCTTCTCCCATTCTAGAGGTTAAATCAATACTGCCGTGCATACGCGTTAATAGCTCGGCACAAATAGCAAGGCCTAAGCCTGCTCCGCCAACAGAGCGCGATTCTACATCGGCTATTTGCTCAAAGGGTTTAAAAATTAATGCTTGTTTTTCAGGGGCAATCCCCATGCCTGAGTCTTTAATACTAAAAAATAGCATTTCTTGGCCTTCAACCCACTCGGTCCAGGCACTAACCACTATTTCGCCCTTTTCGGTAAATTTAACCGCATTATTGATTAAGTTAATGAGTATTTGGCGTACGCGGGTGGCATCTACTCTAACAATAAGAGGTAAAGGCTGTAGAGACTCAAAGCGAAGCTTTAAACCTTTATCAAGCACAGATACACGCATTAAGGTGTAAACATCAGCCAGCATGCTATCTAAGTTTACTTCACTTAAGGTGAGCTCTAATTTGTCGGCAGCAATTTTAGATAAATCGAGCACGTCGTTTAACAAGCTCAGCAAGTGCTTACCGTTTCGGTAAATAACCCCTAGTTCGTTTTCGGCCTGTTTGCTAAAGTCGCTTTGTAGCAGTAACTCTGTGTAACCTAATATAGATGAAAGCGGGGTACGTAATTCGTGGCTTAAGTGGGCTAAAAATCTGTCTTTTGAGCGGTTCTCTGCCTCGGCTTTTAAACGCTCTACTCGCTCGCCTTCAACATCTTTACGCGCTAAAGCATAACGTATAGCGCGAGCAAACCGGCTCGAACTCATTTCTGTTTTTATAAGGTAATCTACCGCGCCGGCATCAAGTGCTGCAGAGTCTAATTCATCATTAGATTGCCCTGTAAGCATAATAATTGGCCCGCTAAACCCATTAGCAATGGCCTTTTTTAATACACTTAGCCCATTTGAGGCGCCTAATCGATAATCAAGCAAACAAATATCGTGATCGTTTTTACTTAAAATGCTTATTGCTTGCTCAGGAGAGCTTATCCATTCTATGTCAAATGTATGTGAATCTAACTGTTCTAAGTAGTCGCAAGTGAGAATGTAATCATCTTCATCGTCTTCTACTAAAAGTAAGCGAGTCACTTTATCTAACATACTACCTCCTTTTAATTGCATTTAATAAGCCCCTAATTAGGGGCTTAATGTTGCTACTTATTTAGTCGTTAAAAGTTGTTGGCAGCTCTACAAATTCTACCCAGTATTTTCCTAGGGTTTTCATTAAATCAACCAAGCCATCAAATGTTACCGGTTTAGTAATATAAGAGGCCGCTCCTAAGTTATAACCTTTAACCATGTCTTCTTCTTGCTTAGAGGTGGTTAAAATAACAACCGGTATGCCTTTAAGGTTTGGGTTTGCCTTAATGGCCTCAAGTGCTTCACGGCCATCCATACGTGGCATATTTAAATCAAGCAAAATCAACCCTGGGCGTGGCGATGAATTTTTATCTTCAAACTTACCTTTGCGCTCTAAGTACTCTAATAATTCAACCCCATCTTCCACAAAATGCAGCTCGTTTAATACACGGCTTTCGGCTAGCGCATCTTGCGTGAGTAGGCGATCATCCTCGTCATCATCTGCCATTAATATTGTAATAGGTTTCACTTTTGAATACGGCATCTAAGCCTCTCCTTGAAGTGTGAAAAGCGTTGTTTCCACAGGTAATTTTATTATGAAGGTTGCCCCTTCACCGTCTTTACTATGAGCGGTAATTATCCCACCATGCCGCTCAACTATACGCCTACAAACTGAAAGCCCAATCCCTGTGCCTTTATATTCCGAACGCCCATGCAGGCGCTGAAATGGTACAAATATTTTATCAGCATACTCTTGTGAGAAACCAATACCATTATCTTTTATGGTAATAATTTGCCAACCCACTTTCTCGTTGTGCTCTTCACTAAACTCGTCCTTGTGCTCGTACATTACGCTTATGTGTGGCTCAATACCTGGTTTTCTAAACTTAACAGCATTAGACAGTAAGTTTAAAAACAACTGCTGCATTTGGCTTTTATCGGCTTGTATAACCGGTAGTTCGCCCACCTCTACGTGCGCATTGCTTTCTTTAATGGCAACTTCTAAATCACTTAAAATGTCGTTAACTACGCCTTTTAAGTCAGTGTCATCAAAGTCTTTACCTCGCGTTGTTACCCGCGAAAATTCTAGCAAGTCGTTAATAAGGTTAGACATACGTTGCGCTGCATTTTTCATACGGCCTATGTAATCTATGCCTTTTTCGCCCAGCTCATCCTTAAACATGGTTTCTAGGCGGTCACTAAATGCTTGAATTTTTCGTAGTGGTTCTTGTAAGTCATGGCTGGCAACAAACGCAAACTCTTCAAGCTCACGGTTTGAGCGGCTAAGCTCATCTGAATATAAGGTCAGCTCTTGCGTGCGCTCAGACACTTTTGTTGCAAGCGTTTCGTTTTGTATTTCAAGCTCCTCACGGTATTTAGCCGCGTTTCTTAAATTTAGCCGGGTTAATAAAAACATACCTATTATTAAAAGCGCACTGGTAACCGCTGTAATAGCAAAGGTGATTTTTGCTTCATTTTTTATTTGTGCCAGCTTAGAAAAATGGCTCACCTTAAACAGTAATTCTCGGTCTTGAATATCATTAACTTTAACACGAATATCTTTGTATAGCTCTCGCCCTCTGTGCGTATTTAATACATATAACGCACGGCGCTCTTTGTCATTCGTAGCCAGCTTAACCGTTTGTTTAAGCTCTTTAATTTTAGCTTCTGTTAACACTAATAACTCAGCAATTCGCTCAGCTTGGCCATCAATTTCAGAGTGTAGAGACTTTACATGCTCCATTTGCGATTCTATTTGCCCTATCGCATCGTAATAAGGCATTAAGTAGTCTTCTTCTTCGGTGAGTAAGTAGCCGCGCTGGCCAGACTCTGCCTGCACAATTGATAAGTGAAGACGCTCAATACCATCGGCTAATAAGCTGGTGTTATCCAAGCTTTTTTGGGTTTGCGTTAATCCCTGAATAGTACTTAATGCCAAAACTGCATTGCCAACAACAATACACAGTACTATTGCGATAAAAGCGGCCCACGTTATATTCGTTTTACCCTGCTGCTTTTGCTTACTCATTATGTGTAAATACCTAATTTTAAATGACTACTTGTTATTAAAATCAGTAATGTTTTGCAAGCTTTCGCTACATTGCTGACAGTTTGAAATTATTTTATCGAGTGCTGCTAACGCTTTGTCTTTTGGCATATCGTTTTCTAATACCAGTTTAATGAGCTCTGCATTCATAGAAATTCTATTCAGTGGAGCTCTCGCATCATGTACCAATTTATTTAGCGTATTAACTTCTTTTTCATCACTCATATTACTTCCTATACTTATTCAACCTGAACTCTGATTAAGAGAGCCACTAAAATATTAAATTATAGTGATAACCAAATTCTTTTCTCTAGCCAGAGATTTTCAATGAAAATAAGGCGAATTTACGCATCAATAGCTGGCCTATTGCAAGCAAATTTAACGCAGTTAACGTTGAAAATAGCTGCTAGAGATAGGTTTATTATTCAGAGTTCAGGTTATTTATATTCTCCAATTCCGCCGTATGCGTTTAATCGGTTATACAATGTTTTTGTACTGATCCCTAGCATTTGCGCAGCTAGCGTTTTATTACCTTGCACCTTATCTAGCGTGGCGTGGATTAACTCTTTTTCGACTTCTTCAATGGTTTGCCCTGCCGAAACATGGTTGTCGGCCACTTGCGTATTTACACGCGAAAACGGCGACTCTAAGTTATCCGGAAGTATAATTTCGCTCGATTGTGGGTCGCTCATAATAAAGGCGCGATGGATAGCGTGGCGAAGTTCACGCACATTGCCTGGCCACTCATATTGCTGTAGTTCTTTTAGCTGCTCGTTGTGCCAATAAAACGAAGTGCCATTTTCATCGTTAAGTTGCTCTAAAAAGGCTTTCGCAAGCAGTGGAATATCTTCTTTTCGCTCTCGCAGCGCAGGTATATCAATGGGGAAAACCGCAAGTCTAAAGTAAATATCTTCACGAATAATATTATTTTGCGCTAAGTCGGTCAGCGAACGGTTAGTCGCAGAAATAACGCGGCAGTTTATAGGCAGTTCACGATTGCCGCCTACACGTGTTACTTTTTTAGTTTCAAGCACACGCAGTAAGTTTGGCTGCATATCTATAGGCATTTCGGTTACTTCATCTAAAAATAACGTACCGCCGTCTGCTTGCTCAAACACCCCTTCTTTACGGGCAATTGCACCTGTAAAAGCCCCTTTTTCATGGCCAAATAACTCACTACCTATTAATTCTTTAGACAAAGCACCACAGTTGCTCGCCACTAAAGGGCCTTCGCATTGGCTTGCGTTATGAATTGCTTGGGCGACCACTTCTTTACCTGCACCGCTTTCCCCCATTAGCATCACGTTCGCATTGGTTTTAGCTACGCGCTCTATCATGGTGTAAAGCTTTTGCATTGGCTCTGATTCACCAATTAAGCTATTAAAATGGCGAGTAATAGCCGGAGCTTTAGCTTTTTTAGCTGTTTTTTTAGGGCCATTTAATACCAGCTCTAGGTCTTCGCGTTGCAGCGGCTTTAATAAATGCCCAACATCTTGCTCACACATGTCTGCCAAAATCCCTTTTACTGAAGGGTGGCCAGAAATAAGCGTCACTTTTGGAGACTGCCCAATCATTTTTAAATGATCGAGTAAATGAAGACCACTGCCATCTGGCAGCATAAAATCGAGCAACACGTGATCAAAGGTATTATTTTCAAACCATTGATGTGCTTCTTTTAAGCTAGTTGCAGTACAAATGTTGTGCCCGAGGAATTCGACAATGTGGCAAACAACGTCACTAAATTCAACGTCATCATCGACTAAAAGTATGTTTAACATGATAAATCCCTATGCTTTTCTTCTTATTCTACGCACCCTATTTTGCAAATAAAAGGGGCTACTAGAATCTCTTAAAAATGATTAAACTATTGAGTCATTTAACGTTTAATTTTAACAACCGAGTATGTACGTAAACTTAAGCCATACCGATCATAATTTTTAAAAATAATTAGAATTATTTTTACTACTCGCCTAAGTATACCAGCTGATATAATTTTGCTTTTAAAAAGGAGACAAAATGCAATTATTAAAAACAATGGTCCACCCTGGCATAAATTTAAACCAAGGCACTCAATTTACCCGCCGCACAGGCCGCGCCATTGTGATTAAAGATGCACACATTTTATTAATGTATACCAATCGCTACGAAGACTACAGTTTACCCGGCGGCGGTGTGGATGAAGGTGAAACCCTAGAGCAAGGGTTAATAAGAGAGCTTAGCGAGGAAACTGGCGCGCAAAATATACAGGTTATTAAACCCTTTGGGTTATACGAAGAGTACCGCCCTTGGTACAAAGACGACTTTGATATTATACATATACAGTCGTATTGCTATTTATGCGATACAGACAAAGAGCTTGGCAAAGCACAGCTTGAACATTACGAGCAACAAAATGGTATGACGCCTAAATGGGTCAATATATACGACGCCATTGCACACAACGAGCGCACAATGAGCCTTAGCAAAAAACAAGGGCTGTCTATCATTCGTGAAACTTACCTACTAAAACAAATAGCACAGCAACTGTTTAACTAAGGCTGTAAAATTTGCATAAAGCAGTATTTTTTACTGCTTGCTCATCACTCGCTTTTTATTTACATCCCACAATTAAATTTAAAGCGACCACTATTCAATAACTTAAGCTCTATTTTACTTTATAAAACAAACTGGCGTTGTGTTTGCACCCTTACTGATAACTAATTTGTAAGGAGATAAAAATGAGTAACACAGTTAAAACAATCAACCCCGCAACTGAACAAACCATTGATACCTACACGCTGCTTTCTCAAGAGGAAGCTGAGCAGGTAGTAGAAAAATCTCACGAAACATATTTAAAATGGCGCCAAACCTCATTTACCGAGCGTGCTAAGTATTTAAATAAACTAGCCTCTTTATTCGAAGAGCAAAAAGAAGCCATTGCTAAGCTAATGACCGAAGAAATGGGTAAAGTGTACGAGCAAGGTTTTCAAGAAATTGAACTGTGCGCAGGTATTTGTCGTTATACAGCCGAAAACGGCCCACAAGTACTTGGCGATGAAGAGCGCGATATGGATGGCGGCCGCGCTATTGTTAGCTACCAACCAACGGGCGTTTTATTAGGTATTCAGCCTTGGAACTTTCCGTTATACCAAGTAATTCGTTACAGTGCTGCTAACATTATGGCCGGTAACACCACCGTACTTAAACATGCCGGTAATGTATTTGGTATGGCAGAGAAAATCGATACCCTGTTTAAACAAGCGGGCTTCCCTGAATATTGCTTTAGCAACTTACTTATTGATGGCAAAACTGCCAGCGCGCTTATTTCACACAAAGCAATCAGCGGCGTAACATTTACAGGCAGTGACGCTACCGGTAAAAAAGTAGCTGAAGAAGCAGGTAAATACGTTAAAAAAACAGTGCTTGAGCTTGGCAGTAACGATGCCTACTTAGTACTTGATGATGCAGATTTAGACCTTGCTGTTGAAACCTGTGTTACAGGGCGCATGATCAACAACGGCGAAACCTGTGTATCGGCAAAACGCTTTGTGGTTGTAGAGTCATTATATGATGACTTTAAAGAAAAAATTAAAGCGCAATTTGAAGCATTAAAAATGGGCGACCCAATGGCCGAAGATACCGATCTAGGCCCAATGGCTCGTGAAGATTTACGTGATAAAATTCACGACCAAGTAATGCAATCTGTTGAAGCCGGTGCAAATGTAGTAACAGGCGGTGAAGTACCATCGCAAACAGGTTACTACTACCCACCGACTATTCTTGATAATTTATCGCCGGGCATGCCAGCATACGATGACGAATTATTTGGCCCTGTAGCCTCGCTCATTAAAGCAAAAGACAACGACGATGCAATGCGCATCGCCAACGACTCTCGCTATGGTTTAGGCGGTGGGATTTTCTCTAAAGATGAGAAAAAAGCCATTGAACTGGCTAAAAAGCACTTTGATACCGGTATGATCAATATTAACGGTTACGGCCTTGCCCAACCCAACCTACCGTTTGGTGGTGTTAAAGAAAGTGGTTACGGCCGAGAGCACGGCGGCTTTGGTATGCGCGAATTTGTGAATATCAAATGTATTATGATCAATAGCTAATATAGCTACACCTGAGATACACGTATTTAAAGAATATTTATACGTATTTTAAAAAATATTATTAAGCCTAAAGGTGAGCAATCACTTTTAGGCTTTTTTTATGGACGAATCTGCATGGTTTTATGCACGAATAGATCTATCCAACAAGTGTATTTAAAACCGTAAACACTGTAAGAGAAATTAAAAACAAAGCTGTCAATTGACTAATACTGAGCATAGAATTTAGACAACCTGGCTTAGCTAGGCAGGTAAGAGTGGTGAGCAAACGGTCAGTAAACTCGTTTTTGGACAAAAACGAGTTAGAGCCGAAGGTCGGCTCTGTGCCATGAGCGGACTGTCGTAACCTTAGACTCTTGCTAGGCTTAAAGTTTGACACCAAACTGATTTTTAAAACCATCATTTGTTACAAAAGGCTCAAGGCCTAATGATTCTAACTGCTCCCAGAGATTTAAAAAAAGTTTATCTTTAATTGTTTCTCTCACAAACTGACGATATGTCTTGTGCCATTCAGAGTTAAATCCTAATAATGTTGGATCTCCTGAGAGGAGTTCACTTGTATTAAGTGCCGCACCATCAAAATCAACAGAACCTAGAAAGTAAGGTGATTTAACCCATTTGAAATTGTCCAGGATGATATATGAGTGATCATCTCTTTTCGCAGCATTTAAAATACCAGATTTAATTTCGTCGATTCTATTTATGGTTTCAGTAATTATACTATGAAATTCAAGTTGTTCTTCTTGTAACTCTTTTTGTTTATCAACATGCCTTTGTTTTACAGACTCTTTAAAAGTCTCACTTCTTGCTTCGTTGATTTCATTAATAAAACTCATTTTAATTCCTTTTAAATATTAAATTATCACAGGTAATTGATTTTTAAGCCTAGCTTTTCAATAACGGGCGCAGACACGTAGGGCATAATAGCGAAGCCGCCCTGCGTGTATGCGTCCCGGCGAACGAAGTGAGTGCGTTTATTGAGTTGTTATATCGCTACTCACCAATATTTCTTCGTATCAATATAGTGCTTCATGTTAGAAAAGATGTAAGCTAGAAGAAAAAATGCCGGCGTCGCAATTACATCGGGTTTTATGAACCAAGTTAATAGGCCCATGAGCACCGTTATAATTTCTAACATAACAATTTGCTTTCTTGCTTTTACTCCCCAAAACGAAAACCTGACCCATATTGGCTCTTTGTTCCATTCTTTAGATGTTTTGTCTATCACGATAATTTCCTCTTGAAGTTTAGAAATGTCAATTTCAAACACAGAGGCAAGGGCTTTAAGAGATTCTATGCTGGCCTTGTTTCCACTTTCTATTCGTTGAATAGTTCTAGTACTCAAGCCGCTTAACGTGGCAAGTTGTTCTTGCGACCAGTTTCGTTTTTCTCTAAGACGTTTGACTATCATTTGGGCTCCTTACCAATGTGAGAGGAAACTATCCATGTTTTAATCGATTGTCGGTTACGAAATTCACACGACAGTGGGGCGACAGGCGATGTTTACAGCGATATAACAATTAATAGTGCGCTCATCACACATATTTCTGCCGACTTAACGCTCATTTATCTACTTTATATAGTTTTAACAAATAACCTAAGGTATTACTATAACTATGTTTTCTAAAGTTTTTAGGTAAAGTTAAATAGAACAATATGCGCTTATCGCTCATTTTCATGAATATATGCGCAAAAAGCAGTTTTACCAATCTATTAATGACGATATTTGGCCAGTATCAATGACCGCTTATCGCTCTTTTGAGGCATTCGCCTAAACACGTTTTGGGGCAGAAATGAGTTAAATCTGGAAGGTAGCTTCACGCCATGAGGCACTCAACAACATAAATATTGATTATAATTGGCAAGGTATTTTACTGTGTCGGATGGCGCTTCGCTTATCCGACCTACACAAGCTAATAGCTACGACTCTTTTTCAAACCTTGGTACTTTGCGCTTATCGGCTTTGCTCATAGCAAGTTCTTGAATTTCTTCTTGCTTTAGCTCGTCTGATTTATCTTCTAATGAATGCTGCTTGGCGTTTTCATACACCAGCTCGGTAAGTAGTGCAAAATGATCAGAGCCGTATTTTGCAAGGCGCTTAATACGCTTTACTTTAAACCCTGGGCTGTGAAATAAATGATCGAGCGGCCAGCGCATAAAAAAGTAACTTGCGTGAAAGGTGTTATAAAAACCACGGCCTTTACGTGGGTCTAAAAAACCACTTATTTGCATAAATAAACGGGTGCTGCGCGACCATGCCACATCGTTTAAATCACCGGCTACAATGGTCGGGCGTGTTGGCTTTTTAAGTGCTTTAGCGACCATTATTAGCTCTGAGTCGCGTGGGCGCGATGAGTCTTCCTCAGTGGGGCTTGGTGGCGCGGGGTGTATAAAGTGCCCTTGCATTTCAAGGCCTTCATTGTTTTCGAACAGGATATGAATTGAAGGAATATCATCTTCAATGAGCTCACATATTTGCGCATCAAGAATTTTAAATTTACTGTATAAATGCATGCCATAGCGGTTGTCTTTAGGGCATTCAATATAATAGGGGTAGTTTTTTTTAAGAACAGCTAATTTGTTTTCCCACCAGCTGTCGCTTTCAAGGGTAATTAATAAATCGGGCTGGTGTTTATCAACCAGTGAGATTAGTTGCTCACTATTGTGGTTTGACATAAGCACATTAGCCGACATGATTCTAACACTGTGATCTTCGCTCACTGAGGCCGTTTTAACTTCTTTTTTAGCAAGCCAAGTGTAAGGAAATATCCACTTACCTTGTAATGCCATGGTTAGTAATGCGGTTAAAGCAGTATACAAATACCCGCTATTGCCGCTTTGCCACAGTAAATAAAACGATATAATTGCAACAGCGCTGGCTATATAAAATACCTGTAGTCGAACGAAGTCGCAGCTGCGCACTAAGTAGTGCTGACTGTACGACATAGGTAACAAGGTCACTAATAAAAAAAAGCCAATGATTATAGCCAGTGCAATGAGCATTTAAATATCCTTATAAATTGTACTTAACGAGTTAAAATTGAAAGTATTTCTCGGGTATCGTGCACCATGTGTATAACTGTACTGTCTATTTTTATACTTACTGTACCATTATCTCTAGAACGTTCAATAACGCGGCCTTGTTTATATACATTGCGGTCTAGGTAGTCGCCTCTATGGTAACGCTTATTTAACCCTGGTGGCGTCCACCCAGCACGCACTAACTTTTTTTGCTGCTTTTTAGATAGTTTCTTACTGCTTTTATAGTTGTGCTGCTGATGTTTATTGTGGCCATTTTTATGGCCGTGATTGTCTTTGTCGGGCTTTGCCTGTGCATTAACGCTAACCAAGGCACCCGCAAAAAAAACAGTATATAAAAACGCTTTCATAAATAATCTCTAATAATGTTAATAGCTAAAGATTATCAAACACGCCTGAACATCATATGAAACTGTAAGCAGCGATTTATCTCGGCTTGTACTGTGTTTTGCAATGGCTGCGCATTATGGCTGGGTCTCGCAGTTTTAAATGCTTGGTTTTACGCCCTGCGTGGCGTTTGCGCCACGCTTTAAAACTCCCCTTTGAAATATGCTCTCGCATAAACAATACCAGCTGTGAATAATTAAGCCCGTATAACTGCTCTATAGCCTCAAAGGGGGTTCTGTCTTCCCACGCCATTTCTATAATTCGCGATTGCTGCTCTGCGTTAAACATGGTTATCTCTTAAAATTTAAACTTATACGAGAAGAAAAAATACATAGATCATCACCTCAAAACCGAATATCGCTGTATAATAAACACACTAACATAAGAAAAAATCGGATTTACATGTATGCGCACATTATTGCTGCTTTTAGCTTTTAGTTTTTCTTCGCTATTATTAGCCGCGCCTAATAAAACGCTGCGCTGTGCAACTACCCATTACCCGCCTTTTACAATTTATGACGATAAAACACATACCTTTACGGGCATAGACATAGACTATTTAGCTTTTATAGAGCGTAATTTAAATTTAAACATTGAGGTGGTTCATTTACCGTGGGCACGCATTAAAAAAGAAATGACGTTAGGTTACTACGATTGTTACTTTGCGTTGGCTAATAATACCGAGCGTGCGCAATATTTAGAATTTACCACTGAGCCGCTACACACCACTCAATTTGGTTTATTTAGCACACAAAAAGCGAACCTTAATAATGACTTATCAAATTCACGTATTGCTATGCTAAGAGGCGTTAAATTACCCAGTGTACTGGCAAAAGAATATAATATTAAACAAAGCAACTTTATGCATTCACTCTCCACTAAAGCCACGTTTGATTTGCTTAATAAACAGCGTGTTGACTACGCAATAACTAATTATCAAGCCGGTTTATGGTACTCAAAAGGCTATAAAAACATTCATGCTAAGCAGCTTGAAGGCTACGCCCTACCTGTTTATATTGCTTTTAAGCACGGCATGGTCGACACCGCACTAGTTGATGAGCAAATAAAGCGCTATAAAGCACAATTCGGTGTGCATTAATAAGGTAGGCAATGTTAACTAAATTACCAAAATGGGTTGAGTACGACGCGCTATAATAGGGCATTGTTAACGCTATTGGGTTATTAGGGTTTGAGCATCAGGCTATTTCGCACCTTTCGGGCAGTGTAACGCTACTTGGCATTAGCTTAATGAGTAACGTCTCTAGCGCACTATTGCTATTGGCTGTAGTGCTGAGCTTTATGCTTGGCTCTGCCCTTTCTGGTTTTTTACTTACCGGCGGCTCGCTAAAGCTGGGACGCCATTACGAGACCTTATTATTTATTGAAGGCCTATTACTGCTTTTAAGCGCCTATTTACTCAGCCGCGCCCATGTTTACGGCATTACGCTTGCCTCTGCTGCCTGTGGTTTACAAAACGTCCTTGCCACTAACTACAGCGGCGCAGTAGTGCGCACCACTCATTTAACCGGTATTTTTACCTACCTAGGTTTAATGATAAGCAAGGCGCTAAAAGGTGAACCCTTTGATACCCGCAAAGGCGTCATATTTATACTTATTATTGCCGGCTTTTTACTAGGTGGAGTGTGCGGGTTTATGCTTTATGAGCACTTAGCCCTACTTGCTTTAACCGTGCCCGCTGCGGCTTGCTTTATATTATCGCTAACTTATCGGGTATATAGAATACGCGCACTTTAACGCAAGCGGTTTAAAAACCGTTTAAAACACCTTACCATGGCGTTAATAAAGCGTTACTCACCTTAAAGGAATGTATGAAACCTTATATTTTGCTGCTGTTACTGCCTCTCAGCCACGTTGCACTTGCTGATAATAAAAACGATGATGCAATAGAAACCATAACAACCACCGCATCACGTACAGAAGCACTGGCTACCCCCTATCCGCTTACTATTAGTACCTTATCTGAGGCGCAATTAAATAGCATTGCGCCTACTCATGTTGAAGAGTCGTTACAACGTATTGCAGGTGCTAACGTACAGCGCGGAAATGGGCAAGAATACCTACCGGCACTTCGCTCGCCGGTGCTTTCGGGCGCAGCAGCCTGTGGCGGCATACTAACCCTTGAAGATGGCATTGCACTGCGTGCTGCAGGCTTTTGTAATATTAACGAGCTTTTTGAAGCGCATAGTGAAATGGCGCAGCGCATAGAAGTACTCAAAGGCCCCGGCTCTGCACTTTATGGCTCAAATGCTGTGCATGGTGTTATTAATGTAATAACGCCCGATACCACGCAAGGCGGTGGATTAGTCGGGCTTGATTATGGCTCATACGGATATGCCCGTTATAAGCTTCGCGCTGGGCAAGACTACGGCAACAGTGGTATTGGCATAAACGCCAGTGTTACCGACGATACCGGTTACCGTGATGATGAAAGCGTTAAACAGCAAAAAATAAATATTCGCCACCGCTTTGAGCACTCAAACCTATTGCTTACCTCTGGCCTTACATACACAAATTTAGATCAGCACACTGCGGGCTTTATTACGGGTTTTGAAAGCTATAAAAACGAAGACATAGCACAGCAAAACTTTGACCCCGATGCATTTAGAAAAGCCCGCTCATTTAGAGCGTGGAGCAACGCGCAGTGGCAATTAAAAAACGGCAATGTGCTTTCTATTACGCCTTATGTGCGCGACCAAAGCATGGACTTTTTTAAGCATTTTTTACCTGGCACCCCGCTTGAAACCAACAGTCAAACAGGCATAGGTGTGCAATCGCTTTATCAACATAACTTGCAAAGTAATGTAAAAGTAAACCTAGGGCTTGATGGCGAATACACCCGCAGCGACTTTACTCAAAGTCAAAACGAGCCAACTCAAGGCTCTGCATTTTTAGTAGCCACAGTACCGCAAGGCAAACACTACGATTACGACGTAAACGCAACCCTGTATGCGCCGTTTGCATCAGTTGAGTGGCAATTAAATAAATGGTTTATTAGCGCCGGCCTCAGGTATGAGCATATGCAGTACGATTACACTAATAATATGCTCACAGGGCGCACAACAGAAGACGGCACAGAATGTGGTTTTGGCGGTTGCCGTTATAGTCGCCCAGCCAGTGGTAAAAATAGCTTTAGCAATACCTCACCTAAATTTGGCGTGAGCTACAAGCTCAACAATAACAATACGCTATACGCTAACTTTTCGCGTGGCTACCGAGCGCCGCAAGCGGCAGAGCTTTACCAATTACAACGCGAGCAAACGACCGCCGATTTAACCCCCGAAATAGCCAATAATGCCGAGCTTGGTTTAAAAGGATATTACAGCAATGTAAGTTACGCATTGGCTGTGTATGCTATGAGCAAACACAATACTATTTATCGCGATAGCGACTTCTTTAACGTTAATGATGGCAGTTCACGTCACAGAGGTATTGAGCTTGAAGTAGATTATGCATTAAGCAAAACGCTTAACTTACAATTTGCAGGTACGCATGCAAAGCACACGTATACCAATAATCAGTTAATTAATGGGCTAAATATAAACGGTAACAACGTAGACACCGCGCCTCGCAATGTGGCTAACCTTGATTTAACCTGGCAAGCCTTTAATAACCTAGCGCTTGCACTGCAATGGCATAGCGTAAGTAGTTACTATACCGACCCAGAAAACCTACATAGCTACGAGGGGCATGATATTTTAAGCTTGCGTGCAAAGTGGCAAGTTACCAATAATTTAGAAGTGCTTGCACGTATAATTAACCTTACCGACGAAGCTTATGCTGAGCGTGCTGATTACACCAGCTTTACTGGCGATAGGTACTTCCCGGGTAAACCGCGTAACGCCATGCTTTCGGCTACGTACACGTGGTAAAACCATGTATAAAGGTTAATTTAAATCGCCCATATATTTAGTGGGCGATTTTCCCATTACCTTTTTAAACATAGTTATAAACGCACTTACAGATTCGTACCCCAATAATGCCGACACTTGCTGTACACTTTGCCCATCTGATAGTGCCTGCAGCGCTGTAATTATATGTAATTGCATTCGCCACTTACCAAAGGTCATACCGGTTTGCTTTTTTATAAGCCGTGCCATCGTCCGCTCGGTTAAAGCAAAATCGTGTGCCCATTGTGCAAGGGTTTTACGATTATTTGGCTGTGCGAGTAACTGCTGCCCCATTGCTTGAATAACCGCATGCTTAGATAACACAAAGTCGAGCGGCTGGGCGGGCATTTCAATTAATAAATCAAACAGTACCTGAGCTAAACGTGCTGTTTTAGAGTCTTCATTATAGGCTTGGTGTTCGCTCGCTAGTTTTAGCATTAAACTTTTTACCAGTCCCGTTATTGCTAATGTACAGGTATGCTGTGGCATGCCGTGCTTATCGGCATCAATAAATACAAAACATAATTTGGCGTTATCAGATGCACGATTGCTGTGTAAGGTGTTTGCAGGTACCCAAATAGCGCTGTGCGTTGGCACCATCCACATTTTGTTAGCCGCTTCGCAGGTAACATAACCATCAAGCGCTAAAATTAGCTGCCCCTTAGGGTGAGTGTGTAACGGGTATTCTTTACTGCCTTGTGCGGTATCTACTTTAGCAATTATAGGCTGTACCATGTGCTCGTAGTTTTGTAGGTACCCCCACCCTTTAGGCTCAAACATATTTTGTCAGTTTTTAGTTATTTAATGTCAGTATAGCTAAATTATAATACTGCTGATTTGTTTATACTAGCGCCAATAATTAGCTAATTTATTTTGTAATAATGACTCATAAACCTCACAGTAATGCTGGTATGTCGCGCTTTTCAAGCGTATTACTTGTAATAGGTATTTTACTTATTGCAGCCAATTTACGTGCACCTTTTACAGGGGTTGCCCCTGTGCTTGAACAAATAATTGCGCATTTTAATTTAACCGCTTCGCAGGCGGGGTTTATTACCACGTTACCGCTAATTGCCTTTGCCATTATATCGCCTATGGCTGCAAGCCTGGCTAAACGCCAAGGGCTTGAGCGCACATTGTTTTTTGCTGTATTTTTAATATTACTGGGTATTGCCGCACGGGTGGTTAATTCATCCATTATGCTATTTGTAGGCACAGCCATAATAGGTGCAGGTATTGCCATAGCTAACGTATTGCTACCAAGTATAATAAAACGCGACTTTGCGGCAAAAGTAGCGGTAATGACCTCTGCTTATGTACTCACTATGGGCATTGCCTCGGGTGGCTTTTCAGCATTAGTTTATCCGCTTAGCCAATATGAAGGGTTAGGCTGGCAGTTTGCATTAGGAGCTAGTGCACTCATTACAATTACCACTTTAATTGTGTGGATGGCGCAATTAAATAAACACACAAAACCGGCACAAACAGCACAGGCCTCAACACTTAATAAAAGCGTATGGCGCTACCTACTTGCTTGGCAAATTACACTATTGCTAGGTTTAAATTCGTTTTTAAATTACATCATTATTACTTGGCTGCCTAGCATACTCACCGAAGCGGGCCAAAGCGCAACGCAAGCAGGCGCGTATCATGGTGCTTTTCAAATTGCGACCGCCATACCTGGGCTTGTGCTTATACCTTTGCTAGGAAAATTAAAAGATCAAAGTGCGCTTAGCTTTATACTCGCATCACTGAGTGCGTGCTGTGCGCTAGGACTACTTTATATGCCAAGCTTTGCATTAGTGTGGACGCTACTACTTGGCTTTAGCTCGGGGGCGTGTTTTATTTTAGGGCTGTCGTTTATTAGCTTACGTACTGATAACTCCACGCAAGCGGCTTCGCTTTCGGGTATGTCACAAAGTATTGGCTATTTGTTGGCGGCTATTGGCCCTATGGTAGCTGGGGCGCTACATACAAGTACCGGCAGCTGGAGTGCGCCGCTTTGGTTATGTGCAGGTGCAGGTGTGTTATGTGCTACATGTGGATGGTTTAGCGGCAAAAACACCACGCTTAATAATAGTTAACTTACTAGCTGCTGTAACCATGAAAACAAGCCCGTTGCTGGCTTTTTTGCGGGGCGATGCTTTTGCTCAAAGCGTTTATTAGCAGCTTGTCGTTGCTCGCGGCGCAGCTGTGCTAAATTAGCTTTTGCAGCAAAACATAAACGCTGCTCTTGGGTTAGTTCGTCATTAAAGTTAATGGCTGACTTTTTGACTGCTCGGCTACTTTTCGGTGAACTACACATATTTTTCTCCAAATGACTGTCTTATAAATAGACAGTCATTTGGTTAAAAAAATTTCAATTAATAATATTTGCTTATCATTTTATGCTGTTTAGCTTTTAGCATGCAGCACACCTCATTTAATACGGCGAGGTAGAGCGGCATGCTTCTATCTCATCGCGGGTCGGCTTTTTTAAAAATTTAACGCTGTGGCTCTTTTCGTCAATTTTAACTATATCCATAACGGCCATTTTTTTTAGCCAACCAAACATAGGTAAAAACTGCCATTTTTTTGCAAAGGTGTTGGCGTTATTACAAATATCTTCAGCGTAGTTTATAGGTGGCGTAAACTTGTCGTGGTATTGGTGCAGTACCCAATCATCAATGTAATTAAGCTTTATGTTGTTAACTTTACACTGCATAGCAAAGTCGGTGTCTTCAGCGCCGTAACCAATAAATTGCTCATCAAAGCCATTCACTTTATTAAAGTCACGTTTATTAATCGCAAAAATTAAAGACCAAAAAGTTAAAAAATCTACATTTTCGTTTATAGGCAGGTTTTTGCGTTTTGGATGATCAACAGCCTCCTCTACTAATAGCTCGTAGTTACCATTACAAGGCACATACGGTAAATACTTTGCCTTGGCACTTACCACTAATTTATGGGTTAATTTAGTCAGTAAGTTTTCAAAAAGTGTGGGAGAGCAAATACAGTCTACGTCTATAAATATAACGTTATTTTGCTGAGCATTTTCAACCCCAGTATTACGCGCTTTAGCGAGGGGTAAACCTGTGCTTTGCATATATACATTTTTGGTTAAAAAAGACGTGCTTGGGGTAACATTGTGGCTGTTTTTTTCATCCATCCACACCACCACCATATCGGTTGGGCGCAGCGTACTATTTTCTATACTATGAATAAGGTTAGCAAGTTGCTGGTGACGCCCTTTTACAATAGTAACGACTGAAAATTTATGGCTCAATTGCAACCTCCTCAACTAACGTAATAAATTCGCTAATAAACTGTTCTGTATCACTTATTATTTGTGCTTTACTCATTTTGGTTTTTCTTGCATCAATTAATGCGGCCTCTATTAGGGCATTGTTTTGCTGTAAAAACGCTGAAAAAGGTAAATGCACGGCAAGATTATTTTTAGCTAACATACGCGCTTTTTCATCTTGCTCTTGGTAGGGTCTGTTTTCGGGTATAACAATCAGCTTTTTTCCCAGTGCTAACAACTGTGATACTGCATTATTGCCACCACTTGTAACTACAACGCTTGCAGTAATCGCTTGGCTTATATTAGCCACCATCCCTTTATAGGTTACTCCTTTAATAGGCTCGCCGTGGCAGCCAATAACCTCAACGTGATCTGTGTAATTAGTAAGTACACGTGCAATTAATGCCGCTCTTTGGGCATCTGTTATTAGCAAAGTAATATGATTGCCAAAATCTGTTTTTGAGGCGCTTTCACAACCTGTGTATTTTGATATAAACCCCAAATAATGGGTTTTATTAAAATAGCCGTAGTGAGGTATTTCTAACTGCTTTGGGTACGGGGCGTATAATTTAGTCGCGCATTCATAGGCAAACACTTGAGTAGGGTCGCCACTAATATCACCCGAATGGCGCTGCATTAAAACAGGTAAACCAATACTTCTGGCCATAATAGTGAGTTCGGCCGATACATCACTTATAAATAATACCGGTTTGTATTGCTGCGCTAATAAGTTAAAAGTTATAGAGCGCTCAAGTGGCGCTTCGCTAAATTCTATTCCTTCAAACGCTGCGTTATAGCTCCTATGCACTGAGCTTTGCCCTGCCCATTTTGAAGGCAGCTTTTCGAAAACGCTCCGCTTACACACTTTATTTAAAGCCATTTTGACTTTTATATCGCCATAGAGCACCACTACGTTATAGCTATTTTGAAGCTTATTTATAAGTAACTCAGCGCGTGTAATGTGGCCCGCGCCATGATGATGAACATAAAAAAATACAGTCGGTAAATTTGGCTCATAATTTGGCTCATATAAGTGCTGCATATTCGGCCTCATAATTTGAAACAGTAACGTTAAAGTCGAAGTTTTTAGCGAATGATTGGCACGCTTGCGGCGTTATTTTGCCCAGTTTTTTAATGGCTGATACAGCTTCATCCACATTGTTTAGTGCGGTGCACACATTAGAAAATCGCAATTCTTCGGGTATGGCTGTTTTAAAGCCTATAACCGGTATGCCATGAGCAAGCGCTTCAATGGTTGTTAGGCCAAAAGGTTCGTGCCACTTAGAGGTGGCTAAAAATAAGCGAGATTTAGCAAGTTCTGCAAATAACTCATCATGTTTTAAATGCCCTAAATAACAAACGGAGTCTGTAAGTAAGGGTTCGACTTTAGCTTTAAAATATTCTTCATCTTCAATGGGGCCAGCTATAGATAAATTGCGCTGTAACTTTTGCGCTATTTGAATCGCCGATACTAGGTCTTTTTCGGCGTTAATACGCCCCATCCAAAACAAATCATGGGTTTTATTTTCCTCTAGTACACATTCCCTTTTGGGCATAGTAACGCCATTTGAAATCACTTTAATTGCGCTACCAAGCTGAGACTCCCACTCTTTACACAACCGGTTAGACACGGCTATATAACGATGATCGCTACGCGCTTTATGCAGCTTATGTATTAAGCCAAGCTTTGGTGATACAGGGGCATGTAAAGTAATCATGCTTTTTATATTGTGCAGTAATGCAACATCATATATCGCATGATAATAACTGTGGTAATGCACCACGTCGTAATACGAATTATCTATTAGCGCAAACTGGGCGGCCTGATACAGTTTTTGGCCTTCTTCTTCTGTGGTTATGTTGTCTTTCATACGCAGGGGGGATTCATCTAACTGTAAAATGTTAAACTCGTTTTCTTCATCAGCGTCTTTACACAACACATCAACAGTGTGCCCTTTTTTACAAAGTGCGTTAGCTAAATTAGCAACAAAGGCCTCTGTCCCCCCCTTAAAAGGTTGTCGCAAAGAAACTATAGGACTGGCGACCATTAGTATTCTCATGCAATTATCCCTAATATGTTACTGTATTCGCTGCACATTTTAGCTATAGGGAAATTACGCGCGCTTTTAATTACATCATTTTTATTTAACGAAAAAGAAGCTTCAAGCGCGGCGGCTAAACTGTTTACGTTATTACCTTTAGCCAGTACGCCTGCCCCTTCACTGACTATTTCAGCAAACGCACCGCGATTAAACGACACCACTGGCGTACCTGTTGCCATAGCTTCTAAAGTAGAAAGCCCAAATGGCTCATCCCAGCGGGTACCAAATACAGCAGCTTTGGCATTTGCCAATTGGAGTTTAATACTGTGGTGATCAAGATGCCCTAAATAGCTATCGCAGGGTCTTAGCAAAGGCCGTACTACATCATCCATATAGTGTTTATCTGCGATGGGGCCGGCAAATTTTATAGCAATACCCATTTGTTGCGCTGTAGATATTGCTATATCAATGCCCTTACTCGGTAATATTCGGCCATAAGTAAACACATAATCTTGAGGGTTCTTTGTTACCTGCCAACGTTTAAGGTCTATGCCATTGTAAGTAACTTCTACTTTGTCGTTTATAAAGGGCTTCCACGCCTCAGCTAAAGAATGCGACACTGCGGTGAAGTGTATAAACGGCGAGTAAGAAGCCAGCCCCACAACCGCTTTAAGTTTTGAATAAGGCGGCGTATGCAATGTGGTTAACATGGGAATGTTATGTTTACTGGCCCACAATATGGGGATGGGATTAAGAGAGTTATTATGTACTACGTCAAACTGCTCTTTAGTTATATCGGCCATTACCTTAAGCATAAAATCGTTTTCAACTATATCGGGATATTGTTGATATTGGCTGTTATCTATCTGAAACGATTTTAAATTACAGTTAACCTCGCTGTCTGGGTGAGCATATAAAGTAACCTCATACACTGATTGGTAGTATTCAACCAGTGCACCAGTAAAGGCTTCTAGCCCACCAGCATAGGGCGATTTAATAGGAAATCGAGGGTGAGCTATAATCGCAAGTTTCATACTGCAAGCTCCTCGCGTCCGTGCGGCTTTTTATACAAAAGAACCCATGGCGCTTCCTTTTTGCTTTTTGCAGTAAACATTTTTTTCATTAACTGCCAATCACTGCTTGGCGCTGTTTCAAAGGGTAAAAACTCTAATAAAGAATCTTTTTTAAATATTATGCTTTCCAGCGGTCTTTGATAGGTGCGATCTACTTTCTTTGTGTTATCAAAGTAATAAGGAGTAAAAACAAAGTCCTCTTCAAAGCCTTCGTTTATTAATTTAAAAGTGTGCTTTTCATCAAATACGTCGTCATCTGTACGAAAAACCACAAAGTCACTCAACGTAGCTTGCAGCCCCACGTTATAAGCCGCAAACCGACAGTTTAGCTGGTGATCAATATAAATGATGTTTGGGTCAATCGCCTTTAACCTTAGGCGTAAGTTATACCTTTGTTTATACTTTTGCGTTGAATTATCAACAATGGTTATGATGCAGTTACTGGCGTATTTTTGTATTTCTTTAACCCGATCTATAACACCTTCATTGCAGTGGTAAGTTACTAACACAATGGCAGTTTTACAGTATCTTTTGCTTTTCATTATTCTTCCTTAGCCACATTCTTATTTAAAACCGCTTTAAACAAGGGCATTAATTTCCGTATCTCTTACGCTAATAAATTAAGCGCTAACTTTTGTAATCGTTAAAATATGCACTTAATTGCTTTAAGCGCAGCTCTAAGGCTAATTTTTCAGAGAGTTTCCAGTGTGGTAGTTTTTTTAAACGTGATTTGGCCGCTTCTAATTCAGCCCCCACTTCGCTTGTAGATAAAATTCTCATTTTTTTCACCTCATAATAAATATGCAGTCCATAAGAATTTATCAGCAAATAACAAGCCAAATAGGTACAGCTAAAAATTAAATATATATCTATAAATATCAAAAACTTACATTTTAAAAAAGTGGAAATGTGTTTTTATAAAGGGGGGCATAGGCATATATTTCAATAAAATATGAAAATAATTCACAAGCGCTTTAGCTCATAAATACTTAATCACTCGCGTTAAAAAAACGCTCTAAGGCAACAATAAACAGATTTAAATATAAAGAAGAATACAAAAGGAAGGGTAATTAAAATAGCTGCTAGTGAGACTCTCCCACTAGCAAGGCATGGCTAATAAGTTGTTTTATTTACTCAGCGCCCATTACGCTTATGATTGAGGCGTAGTTTCAAAAGCCGGCACTTGGTGTAAATCGTTTAGCCATGTAAGCGTTGATTGCGACCAAATTTGCGCAGCTGGGGTAAATTCATCACGCTGATCAACTGCCCCTATGCGCAGGCCGTACACTCTATCGGCTTTTGCTTCGTTCGTTGCGTAAAGTGTAGTGCCGCACGTACCACAAAAACCTTGTGCGCGTTTATTACCGCTTTGTGCTGTTTTAACATACTCTTTTGGCTCGCCTTTAGTAAATACCACCGAGTTTGGCTCAGCCATAATTACCGCTCTAAATGGCCCACTCGACATGCGTTGGCAATCGCTACAATGACATACAAGTACGTTATTATTTTGCGACTGAGCTTGGTATTTAATTTCACCACAATAGCAGCTTCCAGTAATTTTCATTTTACTCTCCTTGAGCATGTTTAAAGGTGCTTAACCTAAATAAGCTAAAATAATTTTAGGTAGTTCTTGCGCGTATTGCTGCGCCGATAAATCACAGGCTATCGCAGGGGTTAAATCGTGATACAGCACTTTATCAAGCAATGAACTGACAATTAAAAATACCGCCGTACCTGCCGCTGCTTCGCTCACTTTGGTATCTGTTTGGCTAATTAATTGCGCTAACCGCTGATAAATTACTCGCCTGTTTATGTGTTTATCACTGCCTAATAACTCGCTGTGTAAACGCGAATTTAAATGCAGGGTTCTAAATACCCCCTGCTGTGATGATAAAAACACATAGGTTTTATGGCATAAAGTGTTAACTACATCGTCTAAGTTTTTATAATGCTGCGCCTCAAGCTCACTTACCCAGTTATCTAATGCAATACCAAAGTCTTGATACAACATGGGCAGCAGCGACTCTTTATTTTTAAAGCGACGGTAAAACGTACCTACCGACACCTCGGCGTAATCGGCCAGCTCTTTTATACTTATGTGCTCAAAAAACTTACTTTTTAAACTGTGATGCAGCGCTTTTACTAGTTTTTCTTGGGTTTGTTGGCTGCGTTGTTGCTTAGGCGCCAAAAAAGGGGTTTCAGACATAAATTCAAACATGTTGAGTTGTAAGCGCACGTACTGTACAGCTTGTAAATTTAAACAGTAAAACCCAGCCAGCAATTACATTACTCGCTGGGTAGTTATGTCGTTATTTTTGGCTATTTAAATAATCTACCGCTAATTGGCTAAGCGCTTTGGTACCCACTTTAAACGATGACTCATCGGCGTAAAAATAAGGTGAGTGGTTACTTGCTACCGTTTTTAAGTCTTGATCGTCAGGCGTACCACCTAAAAATACAAATACACTCGGTATTTCTAGGGCATAAAACGAAAAGTCTTCTGCGCCGGTTATTTTACCCATTTCTTGCACGTTTTGTTTACCGGCTGCTTTTTCAAGGCTAGGTAACATTTGCGCAGTAAGTTCAGGGTTATTAACCGTTACCGGGTAACCTTCGTGAATATGCACATCGGCCGTTGCCCCCGATGATTTAGCAATATGTGTAGCGGTTGTTTTAATATTTTCAAAGATTTGCGCACGATTATCCATATCAAAATTACGAATAGTGCCAACCATTTCAACTTCTTCAGGAATAATATTATTACGCACACCACCCGCTATTTTACCAAACGACACAATGGCAGGCTCTTTGGTTATATTTACTTGGCGGCTAACAATATGGTTAACGCCCGTTACAATTTGCGCAGCGGCAGCAATAGGGTCAACGCCTGTCCACGGTGCTGAGCCATGGGCTTGGCGACCGTGTACAGTTATTTCAAAGCGATCGGCACTGGCCATAAACGGCCCACTTCGATAGCCAATTTTCCCCGTATGTAGGCTCGATGTAATATGTAGACCAAAGGCTACGTCAGGTTTATATTTTTTAAATATACCTTCTTTAAGCATTAGTTCTGCACCGCCCTCTTCGCCTAAAGGTGCGCCCTCTTCAGCAGGCTGAAACACAAACATGATGTTGCCATGCAATTCATCTTTCATATTTGCTAATACTTCGGCTGCGCCCATTAGCATAGCTACGTGCGTGTCGTGGCCACAAGCATGCATTATGCCTACATCAACGCCACGGAAATTTGTGGTTTTGGTTGATTTAAATGGCACATCTGTTTTTTCTGTTACCGGTAGCGCATCCATATCGGCGCGTAGCATTACTGTAGGGCCAGGCTTTGCGCCTTTTAAAATACCAACAACACCAGTGTAAGCAATATCGGTTTGTACTTGCATACCTAACGACTTTAAATGTTTAGCCACAATGCCTGCGGTACGTGTTTCGCGATTACCAAGTTCTGGGTTTTGGTGAAAGTCGCGTCGCCATTCAATTACCTGTTGCTCTACATTTTTAACGTGTTGATCAAGGTTCGCCTGTGCGTTAAACGCACCAAGTGCAGCAAAACCTAATGCCACTGAAAGTAGTGATTTTTTCATCCTGATTTCCTTTATTATTTTAATGAAGCCCAACAACCGATTTAGTGTTATCGAAAAGTGCTGTTAAGTTATAGCCTACACCATTTTTAAATTTATTTTTTTACTACGAGCGCTAAGGCGTACAAGTTTGAAAGTAATACTAAAACACTGTTTACTGTAATAGCACCATCTAAAAATGTAAATATGGATTCACATTTTGATTCATCATACTTTAATAAATCTTTTTTACTGTACTCTTTTTAAATTACACGGAATGACCATGAAAAATCGAATCGCTAAAAAGCACGTTTTAAAATCAACATTGGCACTGACTATTGCACTCGCATTGAGTGGCTGCGACATTGATGATGACGATAATAACGACCCTGTCGTTGTAGAAACACCAGAGCCTGCACCGGTTACTTTGCGCGTAATGGAAACAACCGACATACACATGTATTTATCTAACTACGATTACTTTGCACAAGCCCCCTCAGAAACCTTAGGGTTTGTTAACACCGCCACCCTTATAAAAGAAGCCCGCAATGAAGTGCAAAACAGTGTACTTGTTGATAATGGTGATTTAATTCAAAACAGCCCGCTTGGCGATTACGAAGCGATTGTACGTAAAGACGATATTTTAAATGGCGCAACCCATGTGGCCTTTAAAGCAATGAACTTGCTTGATTACGATGTTGCTAACTTAGGAAACCATGAATTTAACTTTGGCTTAGAGTTTTTAGATGCCACATTAAGTGGTGCCGACTTCCCGTATATTAATGCCAATGTATACGTTGATGATGGTGATGATGACGACAGCAACGATGAAAACCGTTACACACCGTACTACCTTCAAGATAAAACCGTATTTGATATAAACGGCAACGAACAAACAATTAAAATTGGTTACTTAGGCCTTACCCCACCGCAAATTATGCAATGGGATAGCGCGCACTTACAAGGTAAGGTCATTGCTAAAGATATTGTTGCTACTGCTGAAAAGTTCATTCCACAAATGAAAGCACAAGGTGCCGATATTATTATTGCCATTCCGCACTCTGGGTTAACAGCCAGCGCCCAAGAAGACCTCGCTGAAAATACGGCCCTTTACCTGTCTAAAGTAGATGACGTAGATGCCATATTGTTTGGTCATAACCACCATTTGTTTCCGGGTGATTCGTCGTACGATGGCTATGAATCGGCGGGTATTGATAACGTAAACGGTAAACTTAATGGCGTACCGGCTGTTATGCCTGGCTTTTTTGGCAATAACTTAGGGGTTATTGATTTAATTGTTGAGCCAAACGATGAAGGCGGCTGGGAAGTAACCAGCTCAAAAGTAGAAACCCGCGCCATTAGTGGTACAGATGAAAACGGCGACTTTGTTGATTTAGCTGCTGTAGATACCGATGTAGCTGCCGCAATTGAGCTTGAACACCAAGCAACGATTGATTGGGTGAGCGAACCATTTGCTGAAATTTCAAATCCAATTTATAGCTTTTTTGCTTTGGTGCAAGACGACCCGTCAATTCAAATAGTATCAGATGCACAAATAGCGTGGGGTAAAGCATTTATTCAAGGCACTGAGCTTGATGGCTTACCTGTGCTTTCGGCAGCAGCCCCTTTTAGAGCTGGCCGCAATGGTATTGAAGATTATACCAATGTAAAAGCAGGCGATATTACCTTACTAGATACCGTTAGTTTGTATGTGTTTCCAAACACTATTCGTATGGTAAAAGTAACAGGTAGCGATGTTAAAGAGTGGCTTGAACGCTCTGCGGGTCAGTTTAATCAGATTGATGTAAACAGCAGCGCTGAGCAAAACCTACTCGATACCACTTTTCCTACTTTTAACTTTGATATTATTGACGGCGTTACCTTTGAAATTGACGTCACTCAGCCAAAACGATACGACAACGATGGCGTATTAATAAGTGAAAACAATTCGCGCATTACTAACTTGCAATACCAAGGTGAAGCGATAGATTTAGAAGCAGAGTTTTTAATTGTAACTAATAACTATCGTGCATCGGGCGGCGGTAATTTCCCCGCGATTGATGGTACAAGCCGTGAAACATTTGAAGGCCCAGATGAAAACCGCGGTGTGCTGCGTAGCTACATTATTAGCGAAGCCGCTAAAAGTAGCACAGGCAGTATTGACCCTTCGGCCGATAATAACTGGCGCTTTAGCACCGTGACCACCAGCACAGAGCTAAACGTTGTGTTTAGAACATCACCGCTTGATGAAGTAGCTACTATTGCACAAACACTCCCTGCAGTTGCGCCTACCTCACCACTTAAAACAGACGAAAATGGTTTTGCGCTATACACCATAGATTTAAAAAACTAATCGCACATAACCTACAAAAACCAGCTTAATTGCTGGTTTTTGTTTTTAACGGCGGTGTATTTTGATGTGCTGGCTTATTTTTATTAAAAACACATTTACGCCAAGCTCTGTTTAAGTGCTAGGATAATGGCTTGAAATACTGATAACTTGCAAACCTAACTATGAATTTAAATCAGCTCGATCTAAACCTTCTTATTATTTTAAAGCAGCTTTTAAACGAAAAACATATTAGCAATACCGCCTTAACTTTAGGCATGAGCCAACCTTCTATAAGCCGCTCGTTAAGTAAATTGCGCTCCTTGTTTGACGATCAATTATTAATAAGAATGGCTGGAGGGTATGAGCTAACACCAAAAGCGCAATCAATTCAGCAAGACCTAAATTCTATTTTAAATATGGTAGAAACACTGGTTAACAAGCAAACCTTCGACCCTAAAACCAGCACTGCCACCATAAAACTGTTTGGCCTACCGCCGCAAATGCATTTATTTATAAAAACAATAATTAAAGACGTTCGCGAGCAAGCGCCTAATATCACCCTTGAAATAGACACCCTGCCTAAGCCGCAGTTTTCTGATTTGCTTAAAGGCGATACGCACTTTGTGATTACTGGCCACAAGCCCGCTAATTCAGAGGGTAAATTATATCAACAACCGTTGTTTGAGCGCGAGTTTAAATTAGTAATGGCTCGCTCCCACAGGCTGGCTAAACAAGAATTAAGCGTTGATTTATTGCGTGATTGTAATTTTGGACAAATATCAATTCAGGGCGAAAAAGCATTAACTATTGCACAAAATTTTGCCGCGCTAGGCATTGATAATATAGCGACGCCAATACGCTTAAAAAACTTTTACAGTATTGGCAGCATTGCTGAAAACACTGATTTAATATTTTATGTGCCCAATCATTTTGCTGCAGATGTGTGCCAACAGCATGACGTAGTTGCCAGAACCCCGCCCCCAGAGCTTAGCTCAGAGTATGCACAAGTGGCTTTATACTGGCATCAACGCCACCATAATGACCCTGTATGTCAATGGTTTAGAGAGCTTGTAAAAAATAAAGTATTTGAAGTTTAAATAACTGTTATTCATGTAGGGTATGTATTTTAAATTGCCATTTAAGGCGGTGAGCGGTTTAATACGAATCATTCTTAATAATATTAAAATTAGATAAACATACTCACCATGAAAAACACGCTCCCATTTAATAAGCACGCGCTTAACGTTGTTATTGGTACTTTGTGTACTGGTATGTCATTCATAAGCTTAGCGGAACAAGCTCCCGATACCTCAGAAACCATTGAAGTATGGGGCACAACAATTACTAATGACTCGCTATTACAAGACGATATTGAAAGAAAACAAGCCAACCATTTAAGTGATTTACTCCGTGACCAAGCTGGTATTGACGTAGGTGGCTCGCACTCTATTGTACAAGGTATTAATATTCGTGGTGTTGACGATTTAGACCTCAACATTACTGTTGATGGTATTAGCCAAAACAATAATATGTTCCACCACTCAGGAAACTTACTTATTAATGCTGATATTTTAAAAGCAGTAGATATAAAAGTAGGGACTAACTCGGTGCTAACTGGCGGCCTTTCTGGTGGTGTAGCCTTTGAAACCAAAGATGCTAAAGATTTACTAGAGCCAGGTGAAGATTTTGGGGCACGCTTATACACAAACTTAGGTACCAATGATTACGCAGGTGGCTCTGCTGCGGTATATGGTCAGCTAACCGACAACATAGACGCCCTTGCCTACTACACCTACACCGACAGAAATAACTTTGAAAACGGCAATGGTAAAGAAGTTACAGGTAACGAAGGCCGCACGGTAGATGGCATCTTCAAGCTCGGCTGGGATGTAAACGAGAGTAACCGTTTAGTGTTCTCATACGACAGATATAACGATGAAGGCGATTACTACGTAAAAACCAACTTTGGTGCAGGCTTTGCTGAAGATTCAGACGCGCAAACAGAAGATATTGACTACACACGTACCAGCACTTCACTTGCCTACGAGCTAGATAAAGGCGATGCCATTACCCTACGCGCTAGCGTTTATCGCAACGAGCTAAGCTATATTGCACTAGGAACTGAGGGCAACTCTGAGCATACGGGCTACACTGCCCTTGCAACATCTAAAATTGCACTTGCTGGTTTTAACCATACATTACGCTACGGCGGCGAAGGGTATGAGCAAGTTTCAAAACGTATCGAAAACCACGTACAAACCAATAAAGACACTGCCGACTCTCACGCTATTTATATTGAAGACGAAATCGCTGTAACCGATCAGTTATTTGTAACCCCTGGCGTGCGTTACAACTACTTTAAAGTAGATATGTACTCAGCCGGTACTAACGATTCGTTAGATAAATCGTGGAACGAGTTAACGTTTGGTTTAGCGGCTAAATACCTAATTAACGATAACTGGAGTGTTAACGCAAGCTCTACAGAGCTGTTTCAAGGTCCTGGCCTGCGCGAAAGCTACGTTGATTACAGTACTAACTTTGATAAAGACCTAAAAGCAGAAACCGGTGTAAATAACGCCATTGGTTTTGCCTTTAAAGATCAAAACATTATGGGCTTAGACTCATTTGGTTTTTCATTAAACCTGTTTAAAACCCGTATTGAAGATTACATAGACAACTGGGCAATTGGTAAAGGTCGCCCAATTGGTACCTATGAAAACTCGGGTGATTACGATATAGATGGTTTTGAATCAACGCTTTCACTGCGTAAAGCGCTATTTAGTGCGCGTTTAAGTTACTCTAAGTCAGACTCTGAACAACTAGAGACAGGCGAGCAACTGCGTTATGAAGTAGGTGATAGCATTTCACTAAACCTTGGCTACGAAGTACCAAAATACGACTTGAAATTTAACTGGACCAGCCTAGTTAACAGAACTGATGACTCAGTATCAAGCGGTGCTGATATTCATAAAGTGGGTTATCAGGTTCATAACATCAGCATGCAGTGGCTACCAAGCCAGCTTGAAGCACTAAGCATGACCTTAGGTGTTGAGAATATTTTTGATAAAACGTATTACTCTCACGCTTCATACTCAAGCGACACAGTGCAAGATTACGAAGCGGGTCGTAATGTTAAATTAAGCGCGTCTTACGTTTTTTAATTTAATAATTTGCGCATGATTTAAGGCTCAATATTTTATTGAGCCTTTTGCTGTTTAAGGGGGGCGTACCTTAAATAGCGTCAACCATACCAATCCGCAATAATACTTAATCATTTTTAGGGGCTAAACGTGTCGCAATCTGCGTTAAAAAACTCTCATTTACGACTGTATGGATGCAGAAGATAGAGCAATGCAGGAGCAATTGCCGAGAACAACTAAATAGCGAATTTTTTGCCTTGCTATCAACACGTTTTTCCATCCTCAAAATAGTTCACTTAATTATGCGGATGGGTATTATAAATAAATTATTTCAGGGTCAATAATGTCTGATTGGAAACAAAACTTACAAAAGTTCCGTTATGTAATGGACACCTTACTGCTTATTAGCTTTATGCTAGTAAGTGCACCTCAAGCCACTGGCATCCCTTTACACGAGTGGTTTAGCCTATTTTTTATTATCCCTTTTGTTATACATTTATTGCTACATTGGGATTGGGTAACACGCAGTTTTGGCCGTTTATTTGCCAATATAACAGCACGTGAGCGCTTTAATATAGTGTGGGATTACCTACTTTATTTAATGATGTTATTAGTGTTTGTAAGCGGCTTTTTAGTGTCGGTGGCTCTACTACCCGCACTTAATATTAGTTTAAACATTCAAGACTTTTGGTCGAAAATACATCACGATTCAGCCACCTTCATTATGCCCATGCTAGGTGTGCATTTAGCGCTTAATTTTTCTTGGATAGTAAAATTGACTAAACGCATGTTTGCCAAGGAGGCTAAATAATGAAGCACCTAAAACAACAGTGGAAAATCCGCACCAGCATTGTGTTAGTTGTATCTGTTTTAGTGAGCCTTTTGCTGGTTAGTTTAGAGCTCACCAACTGGGCCGCACAAATAAATCAGCAGGGATACTCCCACGGTGCAGCTGAGGGTGAAAAGCCGAAAATAGCCCCTATTTTGATGTACATTTTACCCTTTGTAAAAGAGCTTATTTTAATAGGCGTACCTATGCTACTTACTTTAGGGATTGCTAAACTCTTAGGCTTAATAAAAAGGGTGGTTAAAAACAAAGTCTGAATACGAATGCAACACGTATCAAAAACCGGCGTTTATAGATACATTGCTAAGTTAGTATGTCTATAAGCGCAGGTTTTTATGAGTTATAAACCAAGTAATTACACACTCCAACACATCACTTTTCTACTTGGCACATTAATTATAGGTGCTGTATTAATAAGCTTTAAAGCTAATGCCGAAAAGGCAATTCCTTTTCAATCGCAATGGCTAAATAACCACTATGCTGAGCGTATAGCCCATTTTAAGCTACAACCTTTACGCAAAGGCGATATTGTATTTATTGGCGATAGCATTACAGAGCAAGGGCTAAATTGGAGCATTCGGTTTAACGACCTACGCGTAAGAAACCGCGGTATTAGTGGCGATATGACCTACGGTGTTTTAGCGCGTTTAAACGAATTAAAAGCAGCCCCGCCTAAAGCTATATTTTTAAAAATTGGCGTTAACGATATTTTTAATTACCATTATATAAAGCAAGTTAAAGACTTAGCGTCGGTGAGTGAAAATATCGAAAAAATAGTGACTCAGCTCAATGACTCACTCCCAAATACACAAATTTATGTACAAAGTATTTTGCCCGATCATCGCAATTTTATAACGCAAATGGTGCAAACGGTTAACCAACAAATTAAAGCAATTGAGCACGCAAACTTTACCTATATAGACTTGCACACCGCATTTTTAGGCCCTCAAGGCACGCTTAAAAAATCGCTCACGACCGATGGCACCCATTTGAATCAAGCAGGCTACGCCCTTTG
Organism: Pseudoalteromonas sp. Xi13; assembly: GCF_003952205.1. Classification (NCBI taxonomy): domain Bacteria; kingdom Pseudomonadati; phylum Pseudomonadota; class Gammaproteobacteria; order Alteromonadales; family Pseudoalteromonadaceae; genus Pseudoalteromonas; species Pseudoalteromonas sp. Xi13. Next base: position 763,724 of record NZ_CP034439.1, on the reverse strand, counting down.
GGCTGAGCAATTAACTCCCATAATGAAGACTTTATAATGAAGAGTTTATTAATTGCTATATTAATGGCGGCAAGCTTTACGTGTGCAGCCAGTAAAGCGCCTGTAAAAAGCTACCCTAACGGCGCCACTAAAGCTGTTATTTTTAGCTACGACGATGGCGTTATACAAGACAGAAAGCTCGTGGAACTATTTAATAAGTACCAGGTTGTTGGCACATTTAATTTAAACTCAGGATTATTTGCTAAAAAGCTACCGTGGATGAAAGCCTTTACCGGTAAAGAGGGCGAATATATAAAGCAAAGTGAAGTAAAAACACTTTATAAAGGCCATGAAATAGCAAGCCACAGTTACTCACATCCGGGCTTTGCGGGCTTAGATACTGCTGAGTTAAAATTACAATTAGCCCGCGATAAGCACATTTTATCGCCCATAAAAGGCAGCCCCTTGCAGTCTTTTGCATACCCTTTAGGCTCTTACGATAAAACCGCGATGACATTAGTAAAGCAAGCAGGCTTTACTAATGCCCGAACAGTAAACGACACCCTTAATTTTGAGCTCCCTACCAACTACATGGCATGGAACCCAACCGTTCACCACTCAAAAGCAATGCCATTAATAGAGCACTATATTGCGCTTAAAAGCAATAAGCTCACTGTAATGATGATTTGGGGCCATTCGTGGGAATTTGATAAAAACACTAAAAATAATAACTGGGATTACGCCGAGCAGCTTATTCATACAATCTCAAATAAAGATGATATTTGGTATGTATCGGCTGGAGAGTTCATCGCGTTTTTAGAGAATAAGTAAGGTTTATTAGTCGAAATTTATTGCTCTCTAAATAAAAATGCCATGATAAATTATCATGGCATATAAAATTTATTTAGCTATCAATTAGCCTTTTCTTCTTTTACTTCGTAAATTGGGTTCCCTTCAATCTCGTAATATCTTTGTCCGTAAATAAGTGGTATGTACCAATCAATAATTTTTACTGTTACATTTGAAAGACCAACTGCTGCAGGTGCTTTTTCAATGGCGTTATCCATAGCTTCTTTCATATTGCTTCTGCCTGTAGGGAAAATCAATACTGTATGTTTAACATCCTTTCCTGTTACTCGCTCGTTGTAATCAACTCTATGATTACTATTTGTGTGATTCATATTTTTTGTTGAAGCAACGGTAAAATCTCCAATGCGGTGAGTACAACCAGAGAGCGCCATTGTTGCAACTAATAAACCAACTACCTTTTTCATTACTTTTCCTTTTTTCCATTTAATGCCCATTTCTTGGGCTACAACTAAATGCCGTAACTTACTATCTGATAATTAAGAACAAATACACATAAAACAAAAATAAAAATTAATTTCAGACATAAAAAAACCCTAACCAATTTGGTTAGGGTCATAAAAAGTGGTACCAGCGGCCGGGCTCGAACCGGCACGCCTTTCGGCAGGGGATTTTGAATCCCCCATGTATACCAATTTCATCACGCTGGCGTCATTTTTCTTTAACCTTCTAAACACGAGAAGATAAAGAAAAACCACTTTAGAGCTAAGGATTATTTATGTGCCTTCGTCTCTATGCCAAGCATTATACAAACAATAGGGGTGGCAGCAAGCGTTTTATGACATTGGCCTGATCAACCGCTTAACATTTAGACAGCCTGTGCAAAATGTCGTTTACTGGTTGAAGTATTAAATACAGCTAATAATAACGCCAAGGTATATCACTGAACTATAGCGCTTAGTATTTGTGAGCTTTTTTGCTAAACTAGCGCGCATATTAACAGTGAGAGTGTATTTATGTCGGGTGAGTTTCCACAAGCTGGTTTTTGGCGTCGTTTTGCGTCGTTAGTTTATGATACGTTAGCTATTATTGCGTTTGCTATGTTAACGGTTGTGCTCTATTTGTTTGCCGTACAAGGGCTTATTTCACTTGATGTTATTAGTTTAAATGGTGCTGAAGATGTATCGGCACTTATTCAAGAGTCACTGCTGCTGTCGAGTATTCGAAGCGCCCTACTTGTTATTGTTACCTTAGTATTTTTTGGCTATTTTTGGACTAAAAGCGGGCAAACTATTGGCATGCGCGCATGGCGTTTAAAAGTACAAACTAGTGAAGGAAGCTTAATTAGTTGGCCGCAGTCTATTGTTCGCAGCCTAAGTGCCCTGCTTGGTTTAGGTAATCTTGTGGTATTAATTGATTTTAAAAACAAAAAAGCGCTGCAAGACTATGTCTCAAAAACTGAGGTAATTACTCTTACAAAAGAAGAAAACAAACGTATTTACCGCGAGCTAGATTAATACCTATTTATACCAATGCGCAATAATACTTAATCATTTTGCGGGGCTAACTTGTCGCTACCTGCGTTAAAAATTCTCATTTACGACTGCATGGATGCAGAAGGTAGAGCAATGCAGGAGCAACTGCCGAGAGCAACTAAATAGCGATTTTTTTGCCTAGCTATCAAGATGTTTTTCCAGCCTCAAAATTGATCACTTAATTAAGCTGACTGCTAATAGTTTTTGAATAACGCGTTATAAAAACAAAAAAGGTGACCATAGGTCACCTTTTTTAGTATTAAATAAGCGCTTATAACGGCTATACCCGCTTATTCATCATGTACGTAGCAAAGCCTATAAATAGTATACTTGGCAGTACCGCGCCTATAATAGCGGGTATTTGATAAACCATTACCACAGGGCCAAATATCTCATTTATTAAGTGAAATACAATTCCCGTTACTACACCCATAATGATACGCGCACCCATAGTAACGGTACGTAACGGGCCAAATATAAACGACAGTGCAACCAGTAGCATTACGGCAACAGACACTGGCTGCATTAGCTTACGCCACAAGGCCAGCTCATAGGTGCTGGTATCTTGCTCATTTTGCTGTAAATACCCTAAGTACGACCAAAGCCCTGTAAAGGAAAGCGACTCAGGCTTTACCGATACAACACCAAGCTTTTCGCCCGTTAATTGCGAAGGGTAAAACTCTTCATCAATGTGTTCACTGCTTATTTGCTCATCACTAATATGAACCTTGTTTACATCGCGTAATAACCAACCTTCATCACGACCAATGGCCACTTTAGCTTTGGTTATTTGAGTTAAATCGAGTGACTTATCAAATTGATACATGTGCACACCGTTTAAACGGCCGTTTTGATCTACATCTTCAATATTAATAAAGTTGTTGCCATCTTTAGCCCATACGCCTTTTTGTGCATTGAATACATCGCCGCCATAAATTGCCTGATTACGCATTTCTTTGGCGTGTTGTTGCGCCTCTGGTGCGCCCCACTCACCAAGAGCCATCATACACACAGCCATAAACACGGCGGTTTTCATTACCGAGCCTATAATTTGCAAGCGCGACATACCCGCAGCTTGCATTACCACCAGCTCACTGTTTGAAGCCAGTGCACCTAAGCCTGTTAAGCCACCAATAAGCGCGGCCATCGGGAAGAATATAACTAAATCGCCCGGCATACTGTAAAAAGTGTAAAGCGTTGCGGTCATTAAATCGTAACTGCCACGACCAACCGACTTTAGCTGATCAATAAACTTAATTAATGTACTAATCCCTACTAGCACCAACAAAGCAAATCCGGTGGTTTGTAAAATGCTGCGGCCTAAGTACCAATCGAGTGTTTTCATCATGCGCTTAACTCCCGTTTTGTTACAACGGCTTTAAGCCAAGCGCCCAATGGGCGACCTTTTATAATTAATAAACTACCTATAAATAAAGCGCTTAAGTGAATCCACCACAAACCAATTGAAGGCGGTATTTTGCCATCTTCTACGGCAAATTTTGCAGCGTTGAGTAAGATAAAATAACCTAAGTACAAGCTAATGGCTGGCACTAATTTAGCAAACTTACCTTGGCGCGGATTAACCACACTTAGCGGTACTGCTATTAACGTTAGTAACGGAATAGAAAGCGGTATTGCAATACGCCACTGCCACTGGGCTATAGATTCAGAGGTATTGAGTGGCAATAGTTGATTAGTAGGTATTGCTTCTAATTTACGGCGCTGATGCTCTATTTCTTGCTCGCGTATTTGTACGCTGTAGCCATCAAACTGCGTTAAATTAAGAGCCGGTGTTTTGCCATCGGTTTCGTAGCGTTTGCCATCGGTTAGCACTAATTGTTGCTCGCCGTTTATTGCCTCTACCACCACACCTTGTTCGGCATACACTAAACGTGCAAGGTCATCTTTTTCGGTATCTGGCAGCTGCGCTACAAATACTTTGTTTAGCTCTTTACCGCCGTTTTCAATGTTATGAATAAACACCACGGCTTTTTCATTACCGGTTTGTTGAAACCGCCCAGCCCTTAACGCAGATAAACCCGCATCGGCTTTGGCTTGCTCTTTTAATTGGTACTCTTGCTCACTCGCCCACGGCGCAAGGTACATGGTGAGAGAGGCGGCTAATATAGCCAAACCCACACTCGAAATTAAAGTAACGCGTACCACATACCATTCACTCACCCCGCAGGCTTTAAGAACGGTCATTTCGCTGTCGGCGTAAATACGGCTGTAGGCTAAAATAATGCCCAAAAATATACTCAATGGCAGGATCAGCGAAGCTAATTGCGGCAGTTTAAGCGCAATCATCGATAATACTAATTTGGCAGGAATACTCCCTTCAGAAGCATCTCCTAAAATAACCACAAACTTTTGTGACACAAAAATGGTCATTAAAGTTAAAAATACGGCGACCTGCGATTTTAAAACCTCAGCGGTCAAATAACGAAAAATAAGCAATGCTCGCCCCTGTTAAACATAGAATTTCACTACAATAGTGATAATTTGATAATAAAGTAGCTATTTTACCCAGTTTTATCTGGTAAATAAGTCGTTATTATAAGCTAACAAAATTAATTATCCTACCTAAGTGCACGATATATTGTTGCATTAGTAGCCCTTAAACATATAAAGTTCAATTACACAGTAAGAGTCAGAAAAAATCAGCTAAAATTAAGATTATCCCTACATAAGTTACGTAGCGAAGACTAGATTTTATTTTTTTAGCCCCAATTAATAACGTATATGACTCACAACCAGGAGTAACAATGGAATTTAACGTAAAAAGTGGTAGCCCAGAAAAACAACGCAGCGCGTGTATTGTCGTTGGCGTTTACGAACCACGTAGGTTATCCCCCATTGGTGAACAACTCGATAAAATCAGCGATGGTTATATCTCAAATTTACTACGCCGTGGCGACCTAGAAGGTAAGCCGGGGCAAGTGTTATTATTGCATCATGTACCTAACGTTTTAAGCGAGCGCGTATTGCTTGTTGGCTGTGGTAAAGAGCGTGAGCTTGATGATAAGCAATATAAGCAAATAATTTCTAAAACAATTAATACCTTAAACGAAACCGGCTCAATGGAAGCGGTGTGCTTTTTAACAGAGCAACACGTTAAAGGTCGTGATACCTACTGGAAAGTTCGCCAAGCGGTAGAAACAACACAAGATTGCCTATACACATTTAACCAGCTAAAAAGCAAAAAAGTAGACCCTCGTCGTCCACTTCGTAAAATTGTGTTTAACGTACCAACACGTCGCGAGCTGACCATTGGTGAAAGCGCCATTGAGCATGGCTTAGCCATTGCCGCAGGTAGTAAGCTATGTAAAGACGTAGCCAACATGCCACCTAATATTTGTAACCCTGCTTATTTAGGCGAACAAGCGCAAGAGCTGGCTAGCAATTTTGACAACATTACCGTTGATATTATTGGCGAAGAAAAAATGGCCGAACTAGGTATGAACTCGTACTTAGCAGTTGGTCGCGGAAGTGATAACGAATCGGTTATGTCGGTTATTAACTACAAAGGTGCAAGCGATGAGCAAGCGCCTATTGTGCTAGTAGGTAAAGGTTTAACGTTTGACTCAGGCGGTATTTCAATTAAGCCAGGCGAAGCCATGGATGAAATGAAATACGACATGGGCGGCGCAGCCGGTGTAATTGGCGCTATGCGCGCACTGGCACAAATGCAGCTACCTATTAACGTAATTGGTGTTTTAGCCGGCTGTGAAAACATGCCTAGCTCTAACGCGTATCGCCCTGGCGATATTTTAACAACAATGTCGGGGCAAACCGTAGAAGTGCTTAATACTGATGCTGAAGGCCGATTAGTATTATGTGATGCGTTAACTTACGTTGAGCGTTTTGACCCAGATACAGTAATTGACGTAGCAACACTAACAGGCGCATGTATTGTTGCCCTTGGTGCACACGCAACAGGTTTACTGTCAAACCACAACCCACTTGCGCATGATTTATTAAAAGCGTCGGAGCAAAGTGGCGACCGTGCATGGCAGTTACCACTGTGGGATGACTATCAAGATCAACTCGATAGCCCATTTGCCGATTTTACAAACTTAGGTGGGCGCTCTGCTGGTACTATTACCGCAGCGTGTTTCTTATCTAAGTTTACTAAAAAGTATAACTGGGCTCACTTAGACGTAGCCGGTACCGCGTGGCGCAGTGGCGCTAAAAAAGGCGCAACGGGTCGCCCTGTTCCTATGCTTACTCAGTATTTATTAAACCGAGCGGGTGTAAGCGAAGCTACGCACGACTAATAATCTAATTAACCTGAGCCTTATTTAGAAAAGCCACTCAGCAGGTATTTTTAGCGCTAACAGCATTAAATTTATTTGCCATAAGGCAAAAATATTTTAACCAGAGCTTAGGTTATTTAACTTGTATTAAGGCGCCATTTGGCGCCTTTTTTATTGCTGTAATTATCTGTGTATTAATTGAAGCAAACCCCGTTATATGGCAAAATCTGCCTCTTAATTTATGTGTATCAACTATGTGCACATTCAATGTCATGGGAAACCCCGATACAATGAACATGAATGCTCAATTTTTCGTTCTAAAGCAACAAGATGAATCTAAAGCGCAGGCTGATGATCATTTTGCTTTAGCAGCTCAAATTGCCGCAGAGCAGTATCGATTAGGGCATCGTGTATTTATTTTTGTAGATAACGAACACACCGCCTATGCCATTGACGAAACCATTTGGGCATTTGATCCCGACAGTTTTGTGCCGCATAACCTGCAAGGCGAAGGCCCTAAAGCCGGCGCACCAGTAGAAATAGGCACCACGCCTCCTGTTGGCAAACGTAACGTTTTAATTAACTTAGCTACTAACCTGCCTGATTTTATTAGGCGTTTTAGCCAAGTTTTTGATTTTGTACCAGTAGAGTCTGTAGCTAAACAAGCCGCTCGTGAGCGCTTTAAAAAGCTGCGCCAACTTGGTGCCAATATCAGCACGCAAGAGATTAATAGCTAGCCGTTTAGGATAAAGCTAACCAACTAATTTAAGTACTTATTTAAGGTTCTGTGTAATGGATAAAACCTACAATCCGCAAGATATTGAACAGTCGCTATACCAAGACTGGGAACAAAAAGGCTACTTTAAGCCATCTGGCCAAGGCGTACCGTATTCGATCATGATCCCGCCGCCAAATGTCACCGGTAGCTTGCACATGGGCCATGCCTTCCAAGATACAATAATGGATACCCTTACGCGTTTTAAGCGTATGCAAGGTAACAACACATTATGGCAAGTAGGTACTGACCACGCGGGTATTGCAACGCAAATGTTGGTTGAGCGTAAACTACACGCTGAAGAAGGTAAAACACGTCACGATTTAGGCCGCGAAGATTTTATTAATAAAATTTGGGAATGGAAAAACGAATCTGGCGGTACTATCACTAAACAGCTTCGTCGTCTTGGCGCATCGGTTGATTGGGACCGTGAACGCTTTACGATGGACGATGGCTTATCTGAAGCGGTTAAAGAAGTCTTTGTACGTCTTCACAAAGAAAACCTAATTTACCGCGGTAAGCGCCTAGTAAACTGGGATCCAAAATTACACACCGCTATTTCAGACCTTGAAGTTGAAAACAAAGACAAACAAGGCCACATGTGGAATCTGCGCTACCCACTTGCTGATGGCGTTAAAACACAAGACGGCAAAGACTACATTGTCGTAGCAACAACACGTCCAGAAACCATGCTAGGTGACTCAGGTGTGGCGGTTAACCCAGATGACGAGCGCTACACAGATTTAATTGGTAAAGAGATTTTACTGCCAATCGTAAATCGTCGTATCACAATTGTTGCAGATGAACACGCTGATAAAGACAAAGGCACGGGTTGTGTAAAAATCACCCCTGCACACGACTTTAACGATAACGAAGTTGGCAAGCGTCATAAAATGCCAATGATCAATATTTTCGATAAAAACGCAGCTATTCTAAGCCAAGGTGAAACATACACCTTTGACGGTAAAGAACTTGAGTTTGATGCGCCAATTCCTGAGCGCTTACACGGCCTAGACCGTTTTGCTGCGCGTAAAGCGATTATCGCAGAATTTGAAGAACTTGGTTTACTCGAAAAAATCGAAGACCATGCGTTAACTGTACCTTACGGCGACCGCTCTGGTGTGGTCATTGAGCCACTACTTACCGACCAATGGTATGTACGTGTTGCGCCACTTGCAGAACCTGCAAAAGATGCTGTTAAAAATGGCGACATTCAGTTTGTGCCTAAACAGTACGAGAACATGTACTTCTCGTGGATGAACGACGTACAAGATTGGTGTATTTCACGCCAGCTTTGGTGGGGTCACCGTATTCCGGCTTGGTACGACAGCGAAGGCAACGTTTACGTTGGCCGTGATGAAGCTGAAGTACGCCGCGACAACAACATTGCCGATGATATTACGCTAAGCCAAGACGAAGACGTACTTGATACCTGGTTCTCATCTGCGCTTTGGACGTTCTCAACGCAAGGTTGGCCAGAGAACACGGATGATTTAAAAACCTTCCACCCGTCTGACGTGTTAGTAACGGGCTTTGATATTATTTTCTTCTGGGTTGCGCGTATGATCATGATGACGCTGCATTTTATAAAAGATGAAAATGGTAAGCCGCAAGTGCCGTTTAAAACAGTGTATGTTACTGGCCTAATACGTGATGACAACGGCGATAAAATGTCTAAGTCAAAAGGTAACGTACTTGACCCACTAGATATGATTGACGGCATCGAGCTTGAAGATTTAGTACAAAAGCGTACTGGCAACATGATGCAGCCTAAACTTGCCGCTAAAATCGAAAAAGACACGCGCAAAGTATTTGCAAATGGTATTGAGGCACACGGTACCGATGCGCTTCGCTTTACCCTTGCAGCAATGGCATCAACCGGTCGTGATATCAACTGGGATATGAACCGCCTAGAAGGTTACCGTAACTTCTGTAATAAACTATGGAACGCAAGCCGTTACGTATTAATGAACACAGAAGAGCAAGATTGTGGCTTCAACGATGCACAAAAAGAGTTCTCATTAGCAGATCGTTGGATATTAGGTCAATTTGAAGCAACGGTTAAAACCTACACTGAGCACCTTGATAACTACCGCTTTGATTTAGCCGCTAATACACTTTACGAATTCACTTGGAACCAGTTCTGTGATTGGTACTTAGAGCTGACTAAGCCGGTATTATTTAAAGGCAATGAAGCACAGCAACGTGGTACACGTAATACACTCATTACGGTACTAGAAAGCCTACTGCGCTTAATGCACCCAATGATGCCATACATTACCGAAACTATTTGGCAGCGCGTTGCACCACTTGCAGGGCTTGAAACAGCAGGTACCAGCATCATGGTACAGGGCTTCCCTGTTTATAATGAAGCAAACGTTGATGCCCAAGCTATGGACGACTTAGAGTGGGTTAAACAGTTTATTTTAGCAATTCGTGTTATTCGTGGTGAGATGGACATTAGCCCAAGTAAGCCACTTAACGTATTACTAGCTAACGCATCAAGCGATGATGTGCGCCGCATTAACGAGAACGAGTCATTTATTGCCTCGCTTGCTAAACTTGAATCGTTCACCCTGCTTGAAAACAAAGACGATGCACCAGCGTGTGCAACATCATATGTTGGCAACCTTGAAATTATGATCCCCATGGCGGGCTTAATTGATGTTGAAGCAGAGCTTGCACGTATAAACAAGCAACTCGAAAAAGCAGAAAAAGGCCTAGCCCAAGTGCAAAACAAGCTGGCTAACGAAAAGTTTGTAAATAACGCACCAGAAGCCGTACTTGCAAAAGAGAACGCGAAGCTTGCTGAATTCACTGATGCTAAAACCAAGCTACTTGAGCAAAAAACTAAAATAGAAAGCTTATAATTTTAGTTGCCTGCTAAAGCAATTTAACAGGCATTAAAAAAGCCGCTCACTGTTAAAGTGAGCGGCTTTTTTGTGCCCTGCGATTAACCACAAGGCACAACTACATTAAAATTTGTAGTTGTACTGAGCGCCAATTACAACAGCATGGCCTTTTGACTCAAAGCCCCATTGGCTGCCTGAATCATCAGTTTCAGTAAAGTTCTGTGTTTTACCACGAACAACACTTACACCTAAATCAACATTTGATTGTGTATCGATTGCGTAGTTACCACCAAACGAGAACCAAAAACGGTCAGTATCTGGAATAGAGATAGACAGGTGAGTTTGTGATACTGGCGACTCATCAAACGCTACACCTGCACGAAGAAGTAAGTCTTCGTTGTATTGGTAATCAGCACCGATAGAGTAACGGAATGCATCGTCAAACTGCTCTTGCTTTTCAAAAGCAACAAACTTGTCGCCTGTTGGTGCAGTTACTTGTGCTTCTAGTGACTCAAAGCTACTCCAACCTGTCCATAATACGCTGTAGTGTAAGCCTAGTTTTTCATCTAACTGGTGAGAGCCAGAAAACTCAGCAATAGCAGGTAACGTTAGCTCTACAGAACCTGGTAGTTGTGCACCACCGGTGCCGCCTGCTGCTACTGGTAGGTCGTTTGAGAAATCACCTTCAAATGTGATGTCTGTTTCGCTGCGGTAGTTAAAACCAAAACGGCTATTTTCGTCTAGTTGGTACATTAAGCCAACGTTTAAACCTAGGCCTGTGTCGTCACCTTGAAGGTTTACTGCATCAGCACCAAAATCAAAGCCGCTTGTATTAGCGCCTACTTTACGAATTACCGTTGCATCTGCATAAATGTAGTTTAAGCCAATACCAAAACTAAATTGCTCTGTTACTTTGTATGCAACGCTTGCATTAAAGTTAACGGTCAAAATTTCTGTCTCGCCTGCAATTTGGCCCGCTACGTAGTCATCGTTAAATTCTGTAGATAAACCAAAATTAGAAAACGCACCAAAACCTACTGATACTTTATCGTTATACGGCATAGTAAAGTAAGCGGCAGGTACCACTGCGCTTGGCGCAATGCTATCGTCATCTAACGCACTTGGGTCTATACCGTTGTTAGTAGACTCACCTTCAATGCTTACATCTGGTACTACACCGATTGCTGCAACACTTAATTGCTTATCTTTAAATAAAGTCATTAATGCTGGGTTGCGAGCAACAACAGACGCATCATCTGCAATAGATGCTTCACCGGCGTATGCGCGGCCAAGGCCTGATGCGTTTTGCTCAGCTAACTGAAACGCAGCAGCAAATGTATCTGCAGATACTAACGCAAGCGAAGCTGCGATTAGAGTTTTAGAAAATTTCATTGTTGTGTCCTTAACCAAACAAGCGTTTGGGTATCTATGTGTTGTTATTAGGATTTTAAACTTGGCTACACTACCTTAATTTCTTATAAAAAACTGTAACAAAGCGACAAAAAACACCAAAAAACACGTTTTTTAACTACATTTTAACAACTATTTAAAACTCATCGGAGCAGAAATGTGTTATTAGAGCTTATACTCTAATTGTAATTAATTATCATTTAGATTTACTTGTAATTCCCTGCATTTTAAACTCATTACAAAATCACAAAGGAAGCAAATAGGTGATCATTTTACTTATTATTGCAGGGCTCATTTTTTGTGGCGCCAGTGTGTTTTGTTTTTATAAAGCAAACTATTGTGCCTGCACACAAGCCGGCCAATGCGATAACCCCGTAAACCATTACTGGTTAGGGGCCATGCTAAATGCATTAGTGTCGTTAGCTTTTTGCTGTATTGCACTGCATGTACAGCAAGGAACATTATTATGGCTAACGTTAATGGCAAGTTGTTTTTTAGGCGCTTATATTTCTGCTAAGCGCGAAAAGCTTAAGCGCTGTAAAAAAGCTAATTCAACAAGTGCTCTTTTAACAAACGAGCCAAATTAATTTGATAGTCGAGTGGCTTGATACTCGACACTATTTTAATACTTTGATCAGGTTCATTTAAGTCTAAGTCTTTAGGGGTGACGTGGTGCCCATGCTTAGCATTATAAAATAGCTTAACTTTAGGCTTGATGGGATTTGATTTATTGCCCTCGAGCACGAGAGCTAATCGCTCATTGGTTAATTTAACAATAGTGCCTACTGGGTGCACACCTAAACATTTAATAAAGTGCTGTACTAGCTCTGCATCAAATAGCTCTTTGTTAGCCAACAAATAACGCAGCGCATTAATGGGTTCATCCCCTTCTTGATGTGGTCTATCGGCTGTTAGCGCATCGTACACATCAACAATTGCCATCATGCGCGCTGGGCGACTAAGCTTTTCAGCTGTAATACCACGCGGATAGCCTGAGCCATCTAATCGCTCATGGTGGTTAACTATCATGTCGAGTATTAGGGGAGTAATGCCTTTTTCACCTTTAACCAAACCTAAACCTTGAGCCACATGGCGTTTAATAATATCCATTTCGCTGCTAGTGAGTTTACTTGGCCTAGAAATAATCCCCTGCGGGAGTTTAGCTTGGCCTAAATCGTGAAGTAACGCGCCCATAGCAAGCTGCTGCACGGCTTCTTCTTTATATCCTAAATATTTAGCAAACACGGCGGTGAAAATAGCGCAGTTAATCATGTGGCGCCAATTGTAACTATGTTTGTCTTTTATGCGGGTTAAAATGGTCATTGCACTGGTATTTCTAAATACCGAGCTGACTATATCGTTAGCCATTTCATCAATCACCTTTAAATTAACCGACAGCCCTGTGGTTACATCACCATACAAAGCTTGCAGCTTGCGATTATGCTGCTCAAAGTTGATGCTAGCTTTGGCAAATTCTTGCTCAAGGGTAATCGCAGGTTTTACAGCGGGTGGCTTTGTTTTACTGCTTGAAGTCGTGCTCTTTTGTGAGGGCGCACTCTTAGGTTTGTACTTATCGGGTATGGCGGCATCGCCTTTGGTAAAGTCGATAAGCAGCTCTAAAACGCCTTCGGTTATTAAGCGTTTTATAATTGCCTGGTTTCGCACTAAGCCACTGGTTTTTATTTTTATACTGTTGAGCCCTTCATGCTGTTTGGTAACACTGTCAACAAACATACCTGGGGTGAGCTCTGAAATGGGTAACGCGATGAGCATGGCAGAAGCGTTTTCTACAATTGAATATGCCTACTAAATAGCATTGTTTAACCCTAAAAGTCTACTTTTTGAGATTTAGCAAATAATAAATAACTAGAACCATACTAAAAAGTACAAACCTAGTTATTTTATATTAAGTATTAAGCATTACATTGTGTTGCCAACATACTATGTATTGAATCGCTCGATATAGGCTTTGACAATAAAAACCCTTGTACTTGGTTGCAGCCATTATCTTGTAAAGTTTTGAGTTCGCTTTCCATTTCAACGCCCTCTGCAATCGCTATTAAATTAAAATTATGAGCAAGCGTTATAATGGCCTCTAAGATAGAAACATCACTTTTACTATCAAGTTTAGAGATAAACGAACGATCAATTTTTAATTTGTCAGCGGCAAATTGCTTTAAGTAAGCCATATTAGAGTAACCGGTACCAAAGTCATCTATCGCAAATTTAACACCAAGCTCTTTTAGAGCGGAAATAATAGTTGTTACTTTTTCTGATGATTCTAATAATGCCGATTCGGTCACTTCAAGCTCGAGTAGTTCAGGGCTTAACCCCGACTCAGACAACGCACTCTTTACATCACTTACAAGGCAGCCCTGTGTAAAGTGATGCGCAGAGCAGTTAATAGCTAATACAATTTTTTGACTATATTGCGCTTCCCACTTTGCGGCTTGCTCGCATGTTTGGTTTAAAATCCACTGCGTAATAGGAATAATCAAGCCACTTCGCTCTGCTGCCGGTATAAATTCAGCAGGTGAAACTTGCCCAAGCTCTGCATGCTTCCAGCGTAATAAGGCTTCCACACCAACAACCTTACGACTATTTATATCAAACTGCGGTTGATAGTCTAAATACAGATCTTGCTGCTCAAATGCTTGCCTTAATTGTGTTTGCACATAAAGCTTACGAACCCCTTCTTCACCCATATGCGGTGCGTAAAAACTATATGCATTTTTACCACTGTCTTTTGCATCATAAAGCGCAACATCAGCCGCTTTTAGCATTTCTTCAAAGCTTGTTCCATGCTCAGGATAACGCGCAACGCCAATAGAAGGCGTAATAACAACTTGGTAGTCGTCAATTACAAATGCGGTATTAAACAAAAATAGCATTTCTTTTAATAAAATATTTAGCTGAGCAAGCCCTTGAGTATTGGCTAATAGTAAAAATTCATCTCCCCCTAAACGCGATATAAAATGGCTTTCATTATTAAATTGCTGCAAACGTTTTGCCACTTCAACTAACACTAAATCGCCTGCGCCATGCCCTAATGAGTCGTTAATCGCTTTAAAGTTGTCTAAATCAAGTAAAATGAGCACAACTTCCTGGTGCGTGTAACTTGCCTTAGCAACAGCTTTATCAAACTCTTCTGTTAACTTCCAGCGGTTAATTAAACCTGTTAATGGGTCATGCATCGCCATATAAGCTAGTTTTTCGGCTGCGGCTTTCTTTTCAGATATATCGTGAACACTAATAAATGCGCCAAGCAGCTTTTGCTCTTGTAAGTTTGGATACGCTCTAATTTCTAACGAAAAGGTATGGCCGTGATCATTCGTGTACTCTAATAGCTCAGCTGAGAACTCTTTTGCACTATTTATGTTATCGAGCAAGCTAGGTATAAATGTCGCGTTATGACCAAACAACTCGTTTAGGGTGTAATTTGCATCAACCACATCTTGAGCTATAGCCGTGAGTTTATAAGCCGCTTTATTTAAATAGCGACACCCCCCGTCTAAATTCACAATAATAATTGGTTGGCCTATGCTATCGAGCAATAACTTGGTTTGTATCTCGTGTAGTTTTAAACTTTCTAGTGCGGTGTATTCACGCTTTACCGATAACCCTAACTTGTTATTAAACCAATAAACTAAAAACAACATAGCACCACTTAGGCCAATGGCTATGTATACATAAATAATCCACTCAGCTAAGTAATCTTTTACTGCTAAGCCGGTGACTAGGTAAAGGGCGGTGTCGCCTATGCGCTTATAGTTATATAAACGGTTCTTTTTATCGTAGTAATCAGCACTTTTTAAGGTGCCTGAGTTTGACGTACTCACCATGCTATCTAATAGCTTAGGGTAGTTTTGCTCAGAGCTAGGTAAAAGGCGTGGGTAATGGATTAAATCACTATAAGTATTATCTAAACGTATAGCTAATATGCCATGCTTACCCACATCTATAGAGGCAAAAAGTGCAGTAATTGCATCCAGTGGCATTTGTGTAGAGACCCAGCCCGACAACTCGCCACTTCTTTGTGTAGGAATAATAATATGCAGAGAGTTATTGCCTTGATCTGCGTATAACGTTTCACGCAAAGGCGGTTTTGCTTTAATAAAGCTTTCAAGCTCTACG
The DNA here is from genome assembly GCF_003952205.1 of Pseudoalteromonas sp. Xi13. NCBI lineage: Bacteria > Pseudomonadati > Pseudomonadota > Gammaproteobacteria > Alteromonadales > Pseudoalteromonadaceae > Pseudoalteromonas > Pseudoalteromonas sp. Xi13. Next base: position 747,976 of record NZ_CP034439.1, on the reverse strand, counting down.
TGCTCTGCCCCAAGGACAATATCGCCTAACGCGTTGTATACGTTTATATTTGCCAGAGAGTATTGCAGCGACTGGTTATAAGCGAACACTTCTTGCTTTTGTAAAATCACCTGCTGATTTATAAACTGATCTATTTTTCTTAGCGAGCTTAAACGCGGAAAAATAAGACCATCATAAATACGTGACTCTAATGCTAAATTAAGATTGTACTGTTGCGCTATGGTGTGCTTTTGAATTTGCGTATAACTCATGTACAAAAAGCAGCAAAGTAATAGTAATGTCCCGCCCCAAAAGCTTGCCCACTTAAAGGTTTTATTAACTAAAAACGACTTTATATTTAGCTTAGGTTTAGTTTTATCTAGCTCAACACCAATAATGCTATTCATGTATTTATAACCTTAACAGTTAAATTTTAAAGCTCATCACAGCATCATTAAGATCTGCCGCTAAATTATTAAGTTCCTGCGTAGCAACAAATGTCTGATTTGCGCCACTGGCCGTAGAGGTAGATAACTCTTTTACATTGTCTATATTTCGGTTGAGCTCTTTCGTTGCCATAGCTTGTTGTTCTGTGGCTGTAGCAATCACAATATTTTTACCGTTTATCTCACTAATTGCCCGCGTTACTTTCTCAAGTGAGGTGCTTACTTGCTCAGATTGAGTGAGGGTATAGCCTGCTTTTTGCGAGCTCTCTTTTAAAGACTCCACGGTGTTTTTGGTATGGTGTTGAATGTTACTAATTAACGACTCAATCTCTTTAGTAGACTCTTGCGTACGATGAGCAAGCGATCTCACTTCTTCTGCAACAACAGAAAAACCGCGGCCATAGTCTCCTGCACGAGCAGCTTCAATAGCGGCATTAAGTGCAAGTAAGTTGGTTTGATCGGCAATACTTTGAATAACGACCAAAACACTGGCTATTTCATCTGTGCTTTTTTCGAGTGAGCTGGTGCTGCTAGATACGGCTAATACTTCATTTACTAACTCAGAAATTGCGCGCATTGACTCATCTAAATTAGCCTTTGCTTGCTGCGCATCTTGATCGGATGATTGCGATAACGCAGAGGTGACACTGGCATTATGCGAAACTTCGTCAATCGCAATATTCATTTGCGAAATTGATTCTGAAGACTGATCTATTTGCTCACTTTGCGAGCGTAAATCATTATTACTTTGCGCCATCACTTCATTAATTTGAAATGCAGCTGAGGACAGGTTTTGTGAGCTTAAAGTAATTTTTTCAACCATGCTTGATAAGTTATGCTGCATAGCGCGCATGCTATGAAAAAGCAGACTGGTTTCGTCATTATGTGCTTCGTTAATTTCAATTTGGTTGTTTAAATTGCCCTGTGAAATGCTATTTAACAGTATTACAGCCTGATTTAGTGGAGTAACAATACTGCGAATAAATAACATTCCCAGCAATATATTAATTATCACAGCGGCTAAAATAACAGCAACAAGAATTATGATTGCGTTATTAAATGTTTGATCCGCAGAGCGAGTTGCTTTGCTCACGCCCACTTCATTATATTTAATAAGCGCGCCTAAGTGGCGGTATAGCTCACTGCCTTTAACAGCCAGCTCTTTATTGAGCTCTATTGAGCGCTGCTGGCTTAGCGAGTTGTTTTCTATTTTGCCAATAAGCTCATTTAGGCTTTGAAAATAAGTATTAACCGCAGTACTGAGCTGATTAGCTATTGCGGTTTTTTCTGGATCATTATGTGCATTTTTTAAAGAAAATAAGGTGGTTGTAATATTTGCTTCGTTTTGCACAATAATTTGTTTACTCGTGGCAATCACTGAAGAGAGCTCTGTGGCACGAATGCGCTGACCTTCTAAGCGAATACTCGCAATATCATTACTTAGCTCTTGCGCTTGTATAAGGCCTGGCACCCAATACTCATTAATGGTGTTCGTTATAGAGTTAACTTTAGATAAAACAAAAAAAGCACCGCTACCAATTAGGCATGATACTAATGTTAAAAATGCGCAAAATAATACAGCTCGTTTTGCGATGCTTACTTTTCTAATATCCATTATATTTCACAGTAGTTTAAATTGTGCGCAATGCTACGCTGTAAACTTTATAATGAAAATTGTACTCAAATGTTACTGTATCTGTACGTGCGTATGTACTGCCTATACCTTGGTATAGGGTGATTGATCCTAAAGTTAATGAGGTGTTTTATTAGGCATTTATTCATTAACCATTCATCGAAGAAAGTAACATTTCGTTCATTCTTACTAATTCGGCAAATGAACTGGCTTGCATTTTTTTAGAGGCATTCGCACGGTGAATTTTTACTGTTATTAGGCTTAAATTAAGCTCAGATGCAATTTGTTTATTAAGTAAACCACTTACAGCCATACTCATTACTTCTCGTTCTCGCATACTTAACTGCTTATATTTTTGTTGTAATTGCAGTAGCTTTAGATGCGATTGGCTTTTTTGTAGGCCTTGCATTATTGCATCAAGTAAATCTTGCTCTCTAAAAGGCTTAGTTAAAAAGTCGATAGCACCAGCTTTCATTGCCTTAACCGACATAGCAATATCGCCATAACCCGTTATAAAAATAATGGGGATTTGTAAGCCTAATTGCTTTAAGTTATTTTGAAAATCTAGCCCATTATCCAAATTAACTCTCACATCTAAAATTAGGCAACTAGGGCGAGTTTGATCTACAGTGGCATTAAATTCGTGAATAGAGCCATAGCCGCAAAAGTCCAATCCTACAGAGCGCACAAGGCTGCCTATAGCCTCACGAATTGCTTGTTCATCATCAATCACGATTACTAAAGGCTTATTCATATACTTCTCCCCCATCACATTGAGCCTTTAGGCTTAATATGACACATGCTCCCCCTGTTGGATTGTTACTAATTTTAATGCTCCCGTTATGATCTTTAATAATAGTGCTGCAGATAGTAAGCCCCATTCCCATGCCATTTTTTTTGGTTGTGTAAAACGCATTAAAAAATTTTGACGCACTATCACTTTTAAAACCAGGCCCATTATCTTTCATTGTTATCTCTATATTTGGGCCATTTATTTGTACCGTAATACTAATTTTTTTATCTGCTTGATCATGTTTAAACGCCTGAATACTATTAAGTAAGAGGTTAATTATCACTTGCTGAAGAGCCACTTTATTAGCAAATAAAGTGCAATCAGCCGAGTTCCCTTGATAATCAATTGCCACATCTGTTTTATTAATTAACCCATCCATAAGGGCAAATGATTCGCTAAATATACTATTAATTGGCACTAAGGTTTTATCGATAGGTGATTTTTTAGCAAGTGCATAAATGCACTGAATAATGTCACTGGCCTTTTGAGCCCCTTTATTAATTCCAAGTAAATTTTGTTTTATTTCGTGCGTGTTTATCGGGCTTTGCGCAAGCCAGCGCCCTGCAGCTTCGCTATTTATAGTAATTGCTGAGAGCGGCTGATTAATATCATGGGCGAGCGTAGTCGTCAGCTCTCCAAGCACACTTACACGGTTTGCATGAGCCAGATCAGACTGGGCTTTGGTTTTAGCAAATTCATTTAACTTAAACTTTGTAATATCTTGAATTGCGCCAATGTATACAGCCCTTGTATCGCCAAGGGGTACCCTTTTTAACAGCATACAAACATATTTAATTTTATGATTTGAAAGCATTAGCCTAAATTGCACAGAAACAAGGGATGATTCATCACTAAATTCAGTTAACGCTTCTTTTAAATTAACTATATCTGCACGATGTACTCGTCGATAAATACATGCCAACGTTGGCTGTTTAGTTAAATCATAATCAAAAATACGGGCCGTTTCATGTGACCAAGTAACTTGTTTTGTTGGGGAATCGAAGCGAATACTGCCTGTTTTGCTCAGCTCTTGAGTTTGCGTTAAAAGCTCTTCGCTGTAGCGTAGCTTTTCACTTTTTAATTTGTTTTTTCTGATCAAAAAGGTGGTGCTAATAATAGCAACTAGGTTGACAAAGCAGTGGGCAAATTCGATAGACCATATGTTGTTATAATGGCCAAGTAAGAAGGCTAAAACGGTTAGCAGCATACAGGCTGCACTTAAGCCATATACTCGCTGTAGCGATTCTTTATTAGAGTAAAAAATTATAACAACAATATAAAAGACAGGAATAGAGATATTAATTGAGCAAAATGTATCGACAAAAAATATTGCCAAAATAACAGCAATCAATACTGAGGCTGTAATTACAGGTTTTACAGAGTTAATCCAATAAATATTAAAAATTGTATACACGAATAGGCCGCCAAAACATAGGTTAATAAATGAATAAAAAATATCCCTATGATTCAAAAGCTAATGAGCATCACTTTAGAATAAAACACAGCCAAAACGTTATGAGTTTTAGTCTAACATCCAAGAGTAAATTACATTTGTTACAAGTATATGAATAATTATTATATATTAATACAAAAATATGCATTTAAGCGCATATTTCCTCAAGGGGGCTTTTTTGGTGTAAGGTATGGAAGATAAATAATATTGAAGTGATTTGTAAAATGGCCCGCCCGAGAGGATTCGAACCTCTGGCCTCACCCTCCGGAGGGGTGCGCTCTATCCAGCTGAGCTACGGGCGGCCAATAATCATAACTACTAATGAGTTAGAGGATAATTACCTTAAGTTGTAATGTGAACTTACAAAAATGCATTATAAGCTCACTATTACTGCGCTTGTTTTATATAGCTCACCACAAGGTGGACCACGTGATATCCATTTCACCACAAAAGCACATTTGTTGCCAAAACACTAACTCGCGATATCAATGCTTTAGCACTGGCAATAATAAAGAGATCTTTAAATAAATACCAGCATCATTGAGTTATATGCCTATAAATCAAACTGTTTTTGATAAAACACTTCACAACTTGCCAAAAACAAGCTATTTATTGGTATTCGATAAAAAAATAGTAACCGTTTGGCAACATGTTCTGAATGCTTACGGATTATATAGAGGATGTAATTATGAGTTTAATGTCGACTGAGCAAGTGGCTGAGTTTTTAGGTGTAAAAGCCGAGCGGGTAAAACGCCTTGCTCGTGAGAGCTTGCTTATTGCCAAGTCTGAAGATGAAAACGGTGAACCCCAATTTGATGCTGACGAAGTAGCAAAGTACAAAGAGCTTGCCGCGCGTTTTGGCGGGCTTTAATCTTTTATCTCGTTTAATAACTTATTTAGCTGCGCGCGTAATGTGCTTGCCTTATTATTTATGTCGCGCTGCTCATACCACCCTATACACAACACCAAAAACACCACTTTAAAGTAACGTAGCTTGTCATAAGCGCAATAAAACTCACTGGGTATTGCTTGCTGGGCGCTATATTGCTCAAGCAAAGTGTGCTCTGCGTGCGCATTTAGCTCTAAGCTAACCGCAAGTGCCGCTAAATCAAAATACACGTCGTTTGTTTGCGCATATTCAAAGTCAATCAAATACATGCCACTTGAATTTACTATTAGGTTATCTTTAACTAAATCGTTATGACAAAAGCCACTGTTGTAGGGCATGTCATTAATGGCGCTTAGCGTATCTTCAATTAAGCGGCTGTGCTGTTGATATATGTTGCTATTAGCGTAATACACAAGCTCTTTTGCAATATCCATTGGCTGTGTAGCTAGAGGGTAACTATGAACGCGTGCCAACTTCTCAACTAGGTCAATACTGTAATTATTAGTAGCAATATCACCACAAATATAGCGAAATGCAGCTCGCCTGTTAGCCTTATCGAGCCAAATGGGTTTAGGGCAAACGTTATGTTGGCTAAGTGCAGTTTGGGCTTGTAGCCCTATTTTAGGCCAATGTGATTTGTAGCATTTTAATAAGTAGTTTTGCTGTGCGGTTTTTATTAGGTAATTGTCGTTACTTAAACCATTCACTAATTTAGTGGTTTGTAGCACGTGTTCAGGTGCCACAAACTCACTACATAACGCGGCAATATTTGGATTACGATGCATGCGTTATAATTGCGCTAATGGCTTAGCTTGGCTTTGCTCGTACTCTTCGTACCAGGTTTTAAATCCCCACGCGGCCATAATAGTGTAAAAAATAAATAGCGCGAGCGTTGGGTAATAGCCTTTTTCGTAATACAAATACATAGAGGCCGCATCAATAACAATCCAATACAGCCAGTTTTCGAGTACTTTTTTAGCAACCAAATACGTGGTTACCACCGCAAAACAGGTTGTAAAGCTATCTAGGTAGGCAAAATCGGCGTGGGTGTAGTTTTGCATTACATAGCCAATAATAATGGCCGCTAAGCTCGTAGCGCCTATAAGAATGGCGTGGCGTTGTGTAGACCATGAGGTAATACTAATATTATCTGCTTTGCCTTTGCGCCATACCATCCAGCCAAATACAGCCATGTACATGTAATAAAAATTGAGTAGCGACTCCATAAGCAGCGCGCCATTCCAGTACATTATGGTATAAATAAGCGTGCTAAAAAAAGCGGCAGGCCAGCACCATAAGCTCTCTTTTATTGCCAGTAACAAATAAGCAATAGACAACCCTACCGCAATATATTCCCAATGCGACATTGCTGTAAAACCACTTAAGGTTTGTGTTAAAAAATCCATGTGTGCGGTTACCGTTTTTAATACACGTTAAATAAAGGCGATTACTCTGGAGATAAATCGCCAGATAAAAACTTACAAACAAAAATAGCCTTACCAAACTCTTCGTACGAGCGTTTAATTTCGGTGTTTAGCACTTGCATTACTAAATCGTAATCGCCAAAAATTTGCGTAGAAAGCGTGTTGGTGATCACTTTTAAGTTGTCGTATTCGTTTAAACGGTCAATAAAGCCCTTAATAAACGGGATGTAATCTTGATGAAGTGGGTATTTACTGATCTCTACTGATAATTTCATTTTAAACTCTACTTTTAATTATTTGATTTCAACAAATCGTTCAATGCCAGTTCAATACAGTGTAAAATTACACTTACACTCAATTAGCTGAGCTTATTATGGCACGCAGAATAACCTATACATTTAAAAACCAACCGCGCGAAATTAACTTCGCAAAAGACAAATACCACGACATGTATCAAGCTATTGCCGCTGCCGAAGGTATTGATTTAACTAACTACTTAAACATGGTACGCCAAATAGAAATGACCTCAAAAGGCTCTTCGGCTGTACGTAACTTTCGTGACCAAGAATTTGCCCGTATGGGCTTTAGTGATATTTACTTTATTAAAGAATAAATATCACTTATTAACTATCGCTGGTACTCGTAACTTACGCGCGGTGTAATATTACACAGTAATTCGTAAGGGATAGTATCGGCGCAGTGGGCTATTTCTTCAACCGGAAGCTCCGGCCCCCACATTGTAACGCTGTCGCCTACTTTAACATTGTGCTCGTTTTCGCCTATATCAATGCTTATCATATCCATAGACACACTGCCTACAATACCGTAACGCTGCCCTGCAATCATAACCGGTGTGCCTTCTTTGGCATGACGCGGATAGCCATCGCCATAACCCATAGCCACTACGGCTAATTGGGTCGGTTTATCACTTTGCCAACGGCCTCCGTACCCTACACGCTCGTGTGCGGCAACATCACGCACTGCAATCACCTTTGTGGTTAAACGCATGACCGGCTTTAAATTGTGTTCTTGCCCTGTGCAGTTTGTCATTGGCGACACCCCGTAAAGCATAAGTCCTGGGCGTATCCAATCACCGTGTCCTGCTGGCCAAGCTATAATACCGGCCGAGTTTGATAAACAATGTGCTTGGTCTATGCCCTTTACAAGCGTATCAAATAAGCTAATTTGCTGTGCCGTTTTAGTATTGTGCGTATCATCGGCACACGAAAAATGGGTCATCAAGTTAATGGTGCTTTTAGCATTGGGTGTGCGCTGCAAGCGGCTATAAAATGCGTCAAACTGCTCCGGTGCTATGCCTAATCGATGCATGCCGGTGTTTATTTTTAGCCAGCAAGTAATTGGCGCATCTAAGGTGGCATTTTCTATTGCTGCAAGCTGGTTTTCGTCGTGCACAATAGTTTGAAAATTATTAGCCAATAAAATAGGTAAGTCGGCTTTATTAAAAAAACCTTCAAGCAGTACTATTGGCTTTGTTAAACCACCGGCGCGCAGTGCGAGGGCTTCATCAATTCGGGCAACAGCAAATGCATCAGCACTATTTAAGTGCTGGGCAATTTTTACTAAACCATGCCCATACGCATTGGCTTTTAATACCGCCATTATTTTGCTATTTGGCGCAAAACGTTTTACCTGCGATAAATTATGCGCAAGGGCGGTTAGGTTAATTTCGGCAGTGGCTAGGCGCATTAGTATTCATCATCAACTGCTGGCCCCGCGTAATTATCAAAGCGAGAAAATTGCCCTTGGAAGGTTAAGCGCACTTTACCAATTGGGCCGTTACGCTGTTTACCTATGATAATTTCGGCGATGCCTTTTTCTGTACTGTCTTCGTTGTATACCTCATCACGGTATATAAACATGATTAAATCGGCATCTTGCTCTATCGAACCCGACTCACGTAAATCTGAGTTAATTGGGCGTTTATCGGCACGTTGCTCTAGCGTACGGTTTAGCTGCGAAAGCGCAATAACCGGGCACTGTAACTCTTTAGCGAGCGCTTTTAATGAACGCGATATTTCGGCAATCTCTAAAGTACGATTATCTGATAAACTAGGTACGCGCATTAACTGAAGGTAATCGACCATGATCATACTAATACCACCGTGGTCTCGCGCTATACGTCTTGCACGTGAACGCACATCGGTAGGTGTAAGCCCCGATGCATCATCAACATACATTTTGCCTTTTTCCATCAACAGCCCCATAGTTGATGAAAGGCGTGCCCAATCGTCATCATCTAGCTGGCCAGTACGTACCTTAGTTTGGTTAATACGACCAAGTGATGCCAACATCCTCATCATAATTTGTTCAGAGGGCATCTCTAATGAGTAAATAAGCACAGGCTTGTCTTGCGTCATTGCGGCGTGCTCAGCAAGGTTCATCGCAAAGGTGGTTTTACCCATTGAAGGACGTGCTGCAACAATAATTAAATCAGAAGGCTGCATACCTGCTGTCATTTTATCTAAATCAGCATACCCAGTGCTTACACCGGTTACACCGTCTTGCGGCGACTGGTATAGCTCTTCGATTTTATCGACGGTTTTTTCAAGAATGTTATGAATGCTTTGCGGGCCTTCGGTACTTTTTGTACGTTGCTCAGCAATTTTAAATACCTTACTCTCGGCAAAGTCTAATAAGTCGTGGCTGGTGCGCCCTTCTGGGTTAAAACCAGCTTCGGCTATTTCATTAGCTACGCCAATCATTTCGCGTACTACCGCGCGCTCACGCACAATATTGGCGTATGCATCGATATTGGCAGCACTTGGGGTGTTTTTAGCTATTTCAGCTAAGTAAGCAAAACCACCAATACCAGCAAGTTGATTATTTTTTTCAAGGCTTTCTGAAATTGTAATTAAATCTATCGGATCGCCAATTTCAGCAAGCGCGGTCATGGCTTCAAAAATAAGCTTATGGGTGCGGGTATAAAAGTCCTGCGCAACAACCAGCTCTGCTACGCGGTCAAACGCTTGGTTATCAAGCATTAAGCCACCTAAAACAGATTGTTCAGCTTCTATTGAATGGGGAGGAACTTTAAGGGTATCGACTTGCTTATCTGGTTTGGCCATAACTTCACAGTACTAAAATTGAATGGCTCTATTCTATCGACTTGGCGGGGCTGTGCAAATAGCAAAGCAGGAAATCTTTTCCTGCTTTTTGTAATCATACACGCTAATTAGCGTTATTTAGTTCGCAGCTCAATGCGCCCGCTTATAGTATCCATTTCAACACTTGCGCTGCCACCATTTGCGCTAAACTCTAAATCACTAGAAGGGCCGTATTTAGCTTTAGTCACTTTATCGCGGGTTACTTTATTAATAATTTTACCGTTGGCGTGCGCTTTAATCTCAAACTGAGCCGACACGCTTTGCGGGAAGTAAAAATCAGCATCACCACTTACCGACTCATAGCGAACATCAGCCCCTTTTAGCAGTTCGCTGATGTGTATTTCAGCTTCGCCGTTTACAGTATTAATACGTAAGCTTTTTATGCTCGATAATGTAAAATCGATATCGCCATTTACGTTTTCTAATCGTACGTCGTTTGCGGTTGTGCTTGATTTAATATCGCCATTTACGGCACTAAAACGCAGCTCTCCGCTTGATTGCTTATCGTTTATTTCACCGTTTACGGTTTCAAATTGAATATTGCCGCTTAAGTTCTGTGCGTTTACATCGCCATTTACGGTGCTTAATTTAACAGTACCGCTAATGTCATTTACCGTAATTTCACCATTAACAACATCAACCTCAGCGCCTTTTTTAAGTGTTTTTGCAGTCACTGACACATTTACGCCAGCAAATTCTAAGCGACTACTTTTTGGCATAAATACCGTTAAGTTAGAGCCATCTCCATTGTTACCCCATCCCAAATTGCGTGGCATTTTTACTATAAATTCGGTTTTATCGCCTGTCGTTTTAAGCTCAAACCCTTCGGCCTTGTCATCCAGCTCGCCGGAGACTTTAAATTCGTTTTTATCCCAGCCGGTTATGTTTACATCGCCACGTTGGTTTTCAATAAAAATAGTGCCGCCGCTTGGTACCTCTATTTGCTTATCTATTTTTTCGCCCGCTAAAACGCTCAGTGGTAATAGGCTTAGCCCAAGTAAAATTGCTTTCATGTTATTCCCCTATATTTGCTGCCAACGCGGTGCATGCACCTTGTTAATTAAGTCGAGTTGTTGCTGGTAAACTTGCGCCAACATGGTCAGTAATGCCTGATTTTGTGGCTCGTTTTCAAGTGCCTGTTTAATTGCTTGCTCTGCTTCTTCAAGCTCTTGTAACTGTGCTTGCCAGTTATTGGTAAGTGCATCCTGGTTTTTGTACTGCACTAATAAACTTTGCTTTTGCGCTTTAAAATAATCGCTCATAGCAGCCACATGGCTTGGCTCGTTATTGCTCATAAATATATTTATTGCTAATAACGCCGCTGCACTGCACGCAGCAATAGCGCTCAATTTAGGCCATAATGGCGCTTTAACAGCAGGTGGCTTAGCTGTAACTATGGCGTGCTCAATGCCCTGCCAAAGTGCTTTATTGGGCGCTATGTCTTTATTTAAATTGTTTAAAGACTCGTTTAAGTAGTCATCAAAATTTTGTTTACTCATACTCGTACCACTCTTGTAATAACTGCCTTGCACGATGATATTGCGACTTACTCGACCCAACTGCCATTCCCAATTGCTGGGCTATTTCTTCGTGGCGGTAGCCTTCAATAGCATATAAAACAAACACCATGCGGGCGCGCTCTGGTAGGCGAACAATTAATTTATCTAACCCGTTTAATCCCTTACAGCTTTGCGCGCTTTGCTCATCCATACCGCTTTGTTCTATGCTCACAACTTTGTTTAACCAGCTTTTATGCTTGCGTACATAACTAATCGCAATGTTGCTTGCTACGCTATATAGCCAAGTAGAAAATTGTGAGCGCCCGTCAAACTGCGCTATTTTATGCCAAACTTGCACAAATACCTCTTGGGCGGCATCTTCAGCGTGCGCTTCATCGGCCAGTAAGCGCAAACATAAACCGTAAACACGCTTTATATGCAGCTCATATAATGCTTTATAAGCATTTTGATCCCCCGCTTTAACACGCTCAATGAGTGCAAGGTCGCATAGGGGCGTGTGCTCGGGTTTTGTGTGTAACATCCGTGATGTCGCCTTTTAATTATTTTTATTTAAAAACGTGTATTAATGAGTGTATTGATTACTAAGACGCAAAGACAGACAAGAAAGGTTTAAACTAATAATAAAAATAGTTTAATAATTTTATATAGAGCTATTAGATGGGTATTAAAGAGGAATTTTAGATACAAAAAAGCCGCGCTAAAAGCACGGCTTTTTGGGCTTAATTAAAAATTAAGCTTCAGCAATAACGATTACTTTAATAGTAGCTGTTACGTCTGAGTGTACTGCGATTGCAACGTCGAATTCGCCAGTTTCACGGATAGTACCGTGAGGTAAACGAACTTCTGATTTAGCAACTTCAACACCAACAGCTGAGATAGCGTCAGCGATGTCACGAGTACCGATTGAACCGAATAGCTTACCTTCGTCACCAGCTTTAGATACTAAAGTAACTTCTGCTAATGCTTCTAGTTTGTCAGCGCGTGCTTGTGCTGCAGTTAACTGTTCAGCGATTTTCGCTTCTAAGTCTGCGCGACGAGCATCAAACGTTTCAATGTTTGCTTTAGTTGCAGGAACTGCCTTACCTTGCGGGAAAAGGAAGTTACGTGCGAAGCCAGATTTAACAACAACCTGGTCACCTAGGCCACCTAGGTTAGCGATCTTATCTAGTAGAATAACTTGCATGTTTCTACACCTTTTAAAAACTGTTAATCCGCTGCTTACTTATGTAAGTCAGTGTATGGAAGAAGGGCTAAGTAGCGAGCACGCTTAATAGCAGTTGCTAGCTGGCGCTGGTATTTAGCGCTAGTACCTGTAATACGGCTAGGTACGATTTTGCCACTTTCTGTAACATAGTTTCTAAGAGTAGCTAGATCTTTGTAATCGATTTGTTGTACGCCTTCCGCTTTAAAGCGGCAGAACTTACGACGTCTGAAATAACGTGCCATGAGATTAATTCCTCAAATAATTCTTTCTATATGCTGAGCATGCAAAACCAATTGGCTAAGGCCGTTACGACCTTCGTGGCGATTTAAAAAACCACTCACTTGCAATGCCTGCCCAACGTGCAAATGTTGAGTCTGTTGTTGCATTTGCTTACCACTGGCAACAACCTGAAGCCTAACGTAACTATTACGGTTAAGATCTGCTTCGGTTTGCATCGATTTATGTTCTACAACAAAAATACAATGCGGTATGCCTGCAGGGCTTTGGCTAAACTTGGGTGTTTTACAAACAACCCCCGATATAACCAGCTGATTCATATATGGGCTAACCATTACACTAACTGCTGACTACGTGCCATGCTAGGACTCAAAACAATTAAGCAGCTGGTGCTTCTTTCTTCTCTTCTCTTGCAAGAGGAGACGCTTCAGTTACTGCATTTTTAGTACGCATAACTAAGTTACGAAGCACTGCATCGTTGTAGCGGAAAGTAGTTTCTAGCTCGCTGATTACTTCAGTAGGTGCTTCAACGTTCATAAGAACATAATGAGCTTTGTGAAGCTTGTTGATTGGGTAAGCCAGTTGACGACGGCCCCAGTCTTCAAGACGGTGGATAGTACCACCAGCTTCAGTGATAGAACCAGTATAACGTTCGATCATACCAGATACTTGCTCACTCTGATCAGGGTGAACCATGAATACGATTTCGTAATGACGCATGGATATTCCTTACGGTTAATAGAGCCTTCTACCGTTTCGGCCGGTCGGTTTAAGGCAAGGAATTAATAGTGTAAAAGCCGAAATGAGCGCGCATTTTACGCTTAGATGGATAATTAAGCAAGCAGGTTTTTTAAGCTTTGATAGATAAGTGTTAAAGCTATCAGAGTGATATTAATATGCGTTCACTTTATATCAACAAGCAGAATTACGATAAGTGCGTTGGGTTTGTGTAGACGCAAAGCTTGCTTGCGTAAAAAGCGCAGCTTTTAATTACTTACCCCCTCCATTTGCGCCTAAAATATAAACATTTACTCAAACCTAAAGCCGTGCAATTATTAAGCAACACATTATTTAATAAGGATATTTATGAAGCTCTTACTATCACTTGTATTTACACTTGCTTTTAGTACCTCTTTTTTAAGCCACGCAGACACTGCTACAACCGACATAACCGTTGGTAAAAAAATCATTTTACAATCAAAAATACTTAACGAAGACAGGCCTATCAGAATTTTCATACCTGACACTGTAAAAGACGATCAGCCGCTTTATGTTATTTATTTACTTGATGGTGTAGAGCACTTTCATACGGCGTCAGGTGTTATAAAATCCTTAGTTGATTACGAACAAATACCTAATGCCATGCTTGTTGGTATTGATACAACTAACCGCGTGCGTGATTACTTACCTAAAGTAGATGGCGAGCCGAAAACTGAGTTTCAAACCTTTGTAAAAAATAAATGGCCTGATGCTGGGCAAACCGACAGCTTTTTAAAATTTGTGTCTGACGAGCTCATGCCCTACATAAATAGCAATTACTCAACTAACGGCTACAACACCTTAATTGGTCACTCTAATGCTGGTACATTAGCGCTTTACACTTTAGTTAATCAGCCTGAATTATTTAACAACTACATAGCTATAAGCCCAAATAGTTGGTGGAGTGACGAAGAGTTAAAAAATAATATTATTAAATACACTAAAAACTCTAAAGGCACTCAAGAGTTATTTATTAGTGTAGCGAGTGAAGGCGCACGTTTTTATACAGGCGCATTAAATACGTTAGTAAATTTAGAACAACAAATGCCCACACAGCTAAAATGGGAATATAAGCATTACCCTACTTTTACTCATATGGGCACTATACTGCCAGCCCTTAGCGATAGCCTAATTCACTTATTTAGTGACCTAATTTTTAACGTAACTGACGAGCACGGAAAATTTGCCGATGTATCACTTATCACAGGTTACTACCAAGCACTGAGTGATAAGTACGGATTTGAGCTTAAAATTCCACAAGATGTGTACGTAGAGTTTGCCCACAGCCAGCAAAAGTTTGATAACACTAAAAAAGCGATAACTACACTTAAACACTTTACTCGTGATTACCCTAATGCTGCTTACTCCCACATGCGGTTATCGCAAGGGTACACGGCTGACGAACAGTTTAAAGAGGCTGTTACTAGCATGAAGCATGCACTAAAACTTGCTAAACAAAACTCGCGCGACCCACTGTTAATTGATGCACTACAAGATATGGTGAATGAAGCGCAAGCCAATTTGTAACTAATTTAACGCAAAGCGCTTTTTAACTAACGATAGTAATTACGCGCTACGCTCGTCGCGTCAGCAAGCTAAATGCCTACAGGTAAAATTAAGCTCAGTGTTAAACTTTGCATGTAGACGCAAAGCTTGCTCGCGTGAAAAGCGCAGTTTTTAATCTGTTTAAAGCCACTTAAAAACAAAAAACCGATGTTTAAACTAAACATCGGTTTTTCTTTGCTGGAAGTTAACAGCTGAAAGCTGATAGCTAAAAACTAACTACTTTACTTTATACGTTGGGTTTCGCTTCGCTCTTCCCAACCTACGTTATTTGCCTATCGCTTCTTTGGCGAATAGGTGTTTTATTGGGCCTAGGTTATCAACGAGTGATAGCCCGACTCCACGTATCAGCTTTTTAACCGGGTTGGCCCCTTCAAATAATTCTTTAAGCCCCTGCATCATGGCTATGTGCTTTTGCGCGTCGAGCTTACGGGTGCGCTCATAATCGCGAAGCGTGCGGGTACTCGCAAACTCTTTACTATCACTGGTCAGTAGCTCAATTAAATACGCGGCGTCTTTTAGGCCTAGGTTCATACCAAGCCCTGCAAGTGGGTGAATGGTGTGAGCTGCATCGCCCATTAATACCACTTTGCCGCTCACCCATTGCTGGGCGTAGCGCATTTTAAGTGGAAATGCTGCGCGTTTACTTTGCACTTCACACAGCCCACATTGGCCATCTATGGCTGCCATTACAGCTTTATTAAAAGTAGCGTCGTCCATTGCTAGCAATTCATCGCAATGATTAGGGCTGGTAGACCACACAATAGAATGGGTGTTGTCATCGCTAAGGGGTAAAAAAGCCAGTGGCCCAGTTGGTAAAAACACTTGGCGTGCGGTGTTTGCGTGTGGCTCTTTGGTTTTAACCGTAGCAACCAATGCATGATGGTCGTAATCTTTAAAGCTTAGCGCCATATTAAATTGTTTACGAATAGCCGAATTTGCGCCATCGGCCGCCACCAGCAGCTTAGCAATAATAGGCTCACCGCTTTTAAGGGTTATAAATACATCAGACTCACTTTGGTGTATTTGTTGATACTCAGTATCAAACATCAACGTGGCACTTGGTTGTTGCTCTAGCTCTTTTATAAGTGCAAAACGAATAATATCGTTTTCAACTATATGGCCTAAGTGATCAAGCTCAAGTTGCTCATTATTAAAGGTTATTTTACCAAAGCTGTCGGCATCGCGTACGTCCATATGCGTATATGCGCACGCTCGCTCTGCCATTATGTGTGGCCACACGTTTAATTGCTCAAACAGGTTTTGGCTTGCAATACTCAGCGCACTTACGCGCAAGGCGTATTCATCACTTGGCGGTAATTGCTTTGGCGCGGCGTCTAACACCACAACACTTACATTGGCTTTAGCGAGTCCTAACGCGAGGGTTAAGCCTACGCAGCCACCACCCACTATACAAACCTGTGCTTGCTTCATAAACGTGTACCTTGTTTAACTTGCCCCATTAGCTGCTTGGCCAACGGTGCTTTTAATACGGGAAATAAATCCATTGAGAAAAGCCCAATGCTGCGCCCAAGCGCTAATACCCGTGACGAGTTTGAAAAAAGCCTAACCAGTGCATCGGTTAAACTCATTACGGTATTTATATCGCTGCTACGCTTTAGTGAATACTCACGGGTAAACGCATAACAGCCTAACTCGTTTTTACTTGTTGCAATTAAATTACTAAGTACTTGTACATCACGCAGGCCTAAATTAAAGCCCTGCCCTGCAATAGGGTGAATAGCATGCGCAGCGTTACCAATGACTACTGTACGATGCGCCGTTAATGATTCAGCTTGGCCATAAACCAGCGGGTAGCTTGTGCGTGTGCCCACTTTTGTAAATTGCCCTGCTCGGTAACCAAATGCACTTTGTAGCGCATTTAAAAAGTCGCTTTCACTTAAAACGGTATGCTGCTCAACGTGCTGTTGTTTCATGCACCACACTAATGAGTAACGGTTATTGCTCATTGGTAAAAGTGCCATCGGGCCGTGCTCGGTAAAGCGCTCATACGCATGGTTGTTATGCCCGCCTGCTACTTCAACATTGGCTATAATAGCGCCTTGCTCATAGGGCTGAGTATTAAAGCCTAAACCAAGTAAGTTACGGGTTGGAGATTGCGCACCATCAGCAATAACCAGTAGTTTAGTATTGAGTTGCTCGCCGCTTTGTAAAGTAACCTCATTACTGTTTATGCTTTGCTTAATAGCGCTTACGCTATCGGGGCAATAAAGTGCAATACTCGCTTGCGTTAAACGCTGATAAAGTGCGCGGCCAAACGGGTTTACCTCAACCACGTAACCTAATGACGGTTTAGCAAACTCGTCGCAACTAATATGTGCTTTACCAAAGTGACCACGATCCGACACGCTTACTTTTTTTATTGCTGCTGTGTATGGCGCACTTGGCTCAAATAAATTTAACTGCTGTAAATACTCAACCGACTGCTGTGCAAGAGCAATACTTCTGTCGTCAAAACTTGGGTGGTAATCGCCCGTTACTTGGTTTGCTTCTACTACAGCAATAGTGAGTGAAGGGTTTGTTTTAGCAATGCTTAGCGCACAACTTGCCCCTGCAAGCCCGCCCCCAATAACAACGACATCAAACTGCTTAGCCACTTTATTTCTCCAAGCTTATGCGCTTTTTGCACTTTGCATAAGTGCTTCTATATCGTTTATGGTTTTAGGCACACTCAGGGTGAGGTTTTCATGCCCTGACTCGGTAATAAGTAAATTATCTTCGATACGAATACCAATGCCTTTATATTGCTGCGGTGCGTTTGAATCTTCACTAATGTAAAGCCCAGGCTCTATGGTTAAAACCATGCCTGGCTCAAATGCGCGCTCAACATTGTTTTGTTTGTAATCGCCTACATCGTGAACATCAAGGCCTAACCAGTGGCCAAGGCCGTGCATGTAATATTCTTTACAGGCACCTTTTGCCATTAACTCATCAAAGTCGCCGGTTAAAATACCTAAATCAAGTAAACCTTGAGTCATTACTTCCATTGCACGTTTATTGGCATGCGACATAAACCCGCCGGGTTTAACTTCTTCAAAAGCCACTTCTTGGGCTTTAAGTACAATGTTATAAAGCGCGGCTTGAGGTTCGCTAAACTTGCCATTAACCGGAAAGGTACGCGTAATATCGGCAGCGTAGCCTTGTAGCTCACACCCTGAGTCAATTAATACTAGGTCGCCATCTTTTAACACATCGCTATTTTGCGTGTAATGCAAAATATTAGCGTTATCGCCACTACCAACAATGGTGCCGTACGCTGGGTGCGGTGCTCCGTTCATTGCATAATGATGATGCAGCTCTGCCTCTAGCTGAAACTCTGTAGCACCAGGGTGCGAATAACGCATTGCACGCATATGCCCACGGGCACTTATTTCGCAGCCTTCACGCATAATGTTTACTTCGCTTGGCGATTTAAACAAGCGCATTTCGTGAATAAGACCACGCACATCTTTTATCGTACTCGGTGCCTGATAGCCTTTTTTAGGCGCGCTGCGAAGTGTGTTTAACAAGGTAAATACTTTGGTATCAAAACTTGGGTAAGCGCCTTGTGCATAAAATAAAATCTGCTGACCGTTAACCAAATCTAATAATTGTTCAGTTAGCTCACTTAATGCGTAAGTTTCGTCGAATAAGTACTCATTTTTAGCTTTTTCGAAGCCAATTCTGCGGCCGTGCCAAATTTCGGCCAGCTTATCTTTATCAAGACAAAATAACGTACTTGGCGTATCGCTGTTATTACACAGCACTAAAACGGCATCGGGTTCGTTAAAGCCGGTTAAGTAAAAAAAGTCGCTGTCTTGTCTAAATGCATATTCCGTATCGCGGCTACGCGTTACTTCACTGGCCGCAGGAATAATGGCCACACTATTTGCATCCATTTTCGCAAGTAAACGCTCACGGCGTGCTTTAAATTCTGACTTTTGTATTTCAACCATGCTTTAACAACCCGTTTTATTTAGATTAATGTAGTGTTTTTTTAGGTGCTTTTTCTTTGCCAAGCTCGGCAAAACAAAGCAATGCCGATACACGTACATATTCAATCACTTCATGCAGGGCTTGGCTGTCTTCTTCGGTTTCGTCAAACATGGTATCCAGGCGTGTAATTTCGCTAAAATCGCTAATAACTTCTTTTACATCTGCCGATAACTTACCGTAATCTTTTTGCTTTAAACCAAATCCAAGCATAAACCCTGCAACCCATGATACGAGACCATTGGCTTGATCGATGAGTGTTTCATCATCGCTTGGTAAAAATAAATCGAACGCAAAAGCTTCATCGTTAAAACTTGCTACCACTTGCTTATAAATGGTGCCAAAAAACTGCTTTAGGTCGTTGCTAAACGCTTGGCCATCATTAAATACATCACTTAATAGGCCTAAGTATTCTTTGTCATCAATACTTAAACCACACGCTAGTAATCCACTAATTACGCCGTGCGCTTCTGCCGGTGAGACAAAAATTTCGTTTTTTTCTAAAAGCAGCTGGGCTTTTTGGTAATCTGGTAAGTCGCTCATGTTTATATCTTCGCTTTGCTAGTTAAGGCAATGCTACCACTCGATAAAAAGCAACTCCAATTAATTGTATGATCCTGCTCAAAAAGTAGCATGATAAGTAAATAGCGAGTTACCAGCGGGCGAAAAATGCTCGAACGGTTCAATTTTTTACGTTTGGGGTTTAAGGAATGGATTATGTCTTATATACTGAACTTGTTCCCTGGGGTGCCGGAGTTTGGTTAAGTCCCTGAGCCGATAAATTTTATACCAGGATTTCTGTTCGTCTACTATTGTGCAAGCTCGGCATGTACCGAGAAGCCTACGGTAGACCGCAGCTTTCCGCCCTGAAACCTTCTGGTTTCAGGACTGACGCCGGACACCGCACGCTTGGGGAACACTTTTCTTATTTTTCTGTTTTTGCATTTTTTGCTACTCCCCTGTTTTTAAATACTCTTTATTACCTTTATAAATTTTTAGCAAAAAAAAGCTGCAATTGATATTAATCAACCACAGCTTAGTCCTAGAACACATTTCGTTATTTATCTAAACCAGCTTTGAAAACGCTCCATCAGCATATAGTTTACTGGCACTAATATAAGCGTAATAAACGTAGCAAACACAATACCAAAGCCAAGGCTTACTGCCATTGGAATTAAAAACTGTGCTTGAGTCGCCTTTTCAAATAGTAGCGGCATTAAACCAATAAAGGTGGTTAAACTTGTGAGCATTACTGGGCGAAAACGTGCAGCCCCTGCAAGTTTAACCGCATCAATAATTTTGCCGCCTTCACTGCGTTTTTTATTAATAAAGTCGACCAACACAAGTGAGTCGTTAACCACCACACCAATAAGTGCCAACATACCAAGTAAGCTCATAATGGTTAACTCCATCCCCATAACCCAGTGCCCTATTACAGCGCCTATCATGCCAAACGGAATAACGCTCATTACAATAATTGGCTGCATGTACGATTTAAGCGGTATAGCTAATAGTGAGTAAATAATAAAAAATACAAATAACAATGCCCAAGCAAGCGAGCCAAACGACTCTCTTTGCTCTTTAGCTTCACCTTCTAGCTTGTAATCAACACCTGGGTATTGCTGCATTAATTCATCTAAATACTCAGTTAGGTCGGCTTGCAGCGCGGTCATGTTGGTATTGCTTTTTTCTATGTCGGCAGTCACGTTAAGTGTGCGGTAGCGGTCTATTCGGTTAATAGTAGAAGGGCTTTGCCCTGCAATTAATGTAGCTACATGCGAAAGTGGCACCGAGCCGCCCGTAGGCGTAGTAATAAGTATATTTTGTAAGTCGGCTACAGAGCGGCGCTCTTCAATAGGTAGGCGTACCATAACGCGCACGTCGTCACGCCCGCGTTGAATACGCTGCACCTGCGAGCCAAAAAACGAGTTACGTACTTGGTTTGCTACATCAACTCGGTTTAAGCCCAAAGCAAAGCCTTGCTCGGTAAGCTCTATTTGCAACTCTTCTTTACCATCAGACATGCTATCGGCAATATCAAATACGGTTGGGTAAGTACTTAAGCGCGCTTTAACGCTTTCGGCAATTTTTTGTAACGTATCGAGCGATGTACCACTTAGCTGCACATCTATAGGGTCTGAGCTGCGTCCTATTTCAGCCCTAAAGGTTACGCTTTCGGCGCCAGGAATAATCCCTATTAAATCGCGCCACTCACTTACCAGCTCGCGTGAGCCAATGTCTGAGTCGCGGCTCTCTGCAGGAGTTATTTCAAAGCGCACACTGCCTGAGTTAGACACGCCACCACGGCCACCGGTTGAGGCTAAAATATTTAATATAACGCTTTCGCCGGTATCTTCATCGCGGTATTTGTCTTGCAATAACTGCGCTTTTTGCGACATATCCATTACATACTTATTGGTAACTTCAAACGGCGTGCCTGTGGGCAAGGTTAATGTTACTCGTACGGTTTCGCTTGGGATACGCGGAAAAAATACAAACTTAGTCCAACCACTGGTTATTAAAGTTAAAATTATAAAAAACACACCAACAAACAAACTCACCGTCGCTAATTTATAGCGCAATGCTTTAGCTAAAATAGGCTGATAGTATTTTAAAATAGCGCTTTCAAATCCGTCTGCAAAACGCTGCTGAAGTACTTCAAGCTTTGATGATTTTGTTTTTTGATTACGTAGTTTTATGTACTTTAAATGAGCTGGCAGCACAAATTTAGACTCAATTAACGAGAACAGTAATACCGGAATAACCACCACCGGAATTTGTGCAAACAAGGCACCCCGCGCGCCTTCAATAAATGCTAAAGGTAAAAAAGCCGCTACGGTTGTTAGTACCCCAAAGGTAACTGGTGTTGCTACTTCTTGCGTGCCTAAAATGGCAGCTTGTTCGCCCGACTCTGCGGTTTTTAAATGAGTATAAACGTTCTCCCCCGTTACTATGGCGTCATCCACCACAATACCCAGTACTAAAATAAAGCCAAATAAGCTCATTATATTAAGGGTTACACCAAAAATAGGCATCGCAATAAATGCGCCCATAAACGAAACAGGAATACCAATAAACACCCAAAATGCGATGGCTGGGCGTAAAAATAGGGTTAGCAAAGCCAGTACTAAAATGCCCCCTTGAAGGGCACTGCTGGTTAGCGTAGCAATACGGCTTTTTACAACTTGAGAGTCGTCATCCCAGTAACTTAATTCAAAACCTTGTGGTAAGGAGCTTTGCTTAGACTCTATGTAGTTTTTTACATCATCTGCGACATCTATCGCACTTTGCGGCCCTATACGGTATACATCTATAAAGGCGGCCTGTTTACCATTAAAGCGTGTGCGTACTGGGGTCTCTTCAAAGTCATCATTAATGTTTGCTATATCACCTAAGCGTATTACTGTACCGTCGCTTTGATTTTTAACTACAATGTTTGCAAATTCATCTTTTCGGTAAGCTTGCCCTTTTGAGCTTATAAGTACATCGCCCCCTTCTGTTTTTAAATTACCAGCCGAAATATCAGAGCTCGACTTAGCCACAGCAGTGGATATTTGCGCAAGGGTTAAATTATATTGGCGAAGTGTATCTTGGCTTACTTCTATGGCGAGCTCGTAATCGCGTACACCACTTAGCTCAACCTGCGTTACATTCGGAAGGCGTAAAATATCGTCGCGAACTTGCTCGGCGTATTCTAAGGTTTCTTTTTCACCGTAATCGCTCGCTACGGTAACAGCTATTACTTCGCGTTTTCGCTCGGCAAGCGCCACAATGGGCTTTTCAGCATCGGCCGGAAAAGTGTTTATAGCATCTACACGGCTTTTTATATCGGCTAATAACTCGCGCGGGTCGTAGCCACTTTCTACTTCTATGGTTACCGACGCAGAGCCCTCAGATGAGCGGCTAGAAATTTGCTCTATACCTTCTAAATCTTGAACGGCTTCTTCTATTCGAATGGTAACCCCTTGCTCTACATCCTCTGGGGTTGAGCCGCGCAAAGTAACGCTTACACTTATGCGATCTGTTTCAAACGATGGAAACACCTCAAGCGGTATTTGACTCGATAAACTAAATAAACCCGATAGCAGTAACGTAATAAGCAATAAATTGGCTGCTACATGGTTTTTTGTAAACCAAGCAATCATGGCTTATCTCCTTGTGCAGCGCGGCGTTTTTGTATTAGCTCTTCAACACTAATTCCCATTTCTTGCGCTTTTTTTTCTAGCTGCTCACGCGATGGACGCTTACCTTTACCTGCGCCATTTGGGCCTTTTGCTCGCATATTTTGCGTATCGGTTTGGCCTAAAATGCTTACTGCTGTGCCTGAACTTACTTGCCCAAGCGGTGTAATTACTAACTTATCGCCTGCATTAAGGC
The DNA here is from genome assembly GCF_003952205.1 of Pseudoalteromonas sp. Xi13. NCBI lineage: Bacteria > Pseudomonadati > Pseudomonadota > Gammaproteobacteria > Alteromonadales > Pseudoalteromonadaceae > Pseudoalteromonas > Pseudoalteromonas sp. Xi13. Next base: position 724,581 of record NZ_CP034439.1, on the reverse strand, counting down.
CTGTTTTTACCATAGCTTGTGTAGCATTTTGCCATGCAAGCGTAATGTTTTTACGCTTTAACAGCTCCTCTTCAACCACATACACGTAGCTGCCTTGGTAAATAGTACTATTAGGGATTATTAACGCATCAGGCACTGTTTTACCGCTAATTTGCGCTGTGATGTATTGCCCAATTTTAATTGGGTATTGGTTATTAGCCGTGGCTTTGTAAGGGTCATTTATTTGCGCAACAATATACAATTGCTGCGCACCTTCATCGATAGCGCCTTCAGTGCGTATTATTTGCCCTTGCCATGTTTGCTCGCCCACTAAGTCAGATTTAAACTTAACGAGTGAGCCGGCTTGGTTTTTACTGCCATCTCTGTATTGCTCTGGCAAACTAATATACGAGAGGTCTTTATTTTTAATTGGTAAGCGCACTTCAACGCTGTCTATGGCATAAATAGTTGCAAGTTCTGTGTTTTCGCTTACCACTTGGCCAAGGTCTACATTACGACTAAGCACACGCCCAGCGTAAGGCGCAGTAATTTGGGTGCGCTCTAAATCAAGCTGTGCTTTTTCAAGTGCGGCTTGTGCTGAAAGTACTTGGGCTTGTGCAGCCGCTAGTTGGGGCTCGCGAAGTACTAAGCTGCTCGCTTGCGATGATCCACCTAAACGCTTCCAATCAGTAATTGCTTGTTGGCCGCGGGCTTTTTCTTCTAACAAACTTTGCTCTGCAGTAAGTAATGCTGCCTGCGCCGATTTGACCTCAGCCTGATGATCTCTATCATCTAGCTGTAGCAGTACATCGCCTTTTTCAAAAAAACCACCCTCTCTAAAATCATCACTTACTTTATTAATTTGCCCAGATGCTTGAGCAACTAACAAACTTTGAGTACGCGGCTTCACCGTGCCATAGCTATCAATAAAAATTAAGTAGTCTTGTGGTTCAATCTTTTTTACCGATACGCTCACCGTAGCTTTAGGAGGTGAGCCAAAACGTTTTGCTTCAGGTGGGTTACCCTTAATAAACATAACAATTAAAATGGTGGCCACCACCACTACGGCTGGGATTAAAAGTTTTGCTGATTTAGTTTTCATCGTTATTGCTCTTAGGTTCGCTTGTTGGGGCGTTAAAATCGCCGCCAAGGGCAACGTATAGGTTTATCCGGTTAGCAATTAGCTGGTTTTTTGTTTCAATGAGTGAGCTCTGCGCATCAAAAGAGCGCGACTGGGCATCAAGCACAGTAGTGTAAGTTACTAAGCCGCTTTGGTACTGCTCAAACGACAATTGCTCTGCTGCAAGGGCGTTTTCTTGCGCCTCTAACGTGCTTTTATAACTGGCTTGCAAGGATTGCTGCTGAGTAATTGCGTTTTCAACATCGCTGAATGCATCGTACAAGGTATCTAAATATACTTGCTCTTGTTTTTGTGCATTTAAGCGTGCTACTTCTTCATTTGCTTTTAGCTGGCCACCATTAAATATTGGCGCAGAAATACTGCCTAATAAAGACCACGCTAAGCTTGATGGCGAGAATAAATCGCTCACTCTATCGGTGCTATCACTCACGCTTGCTGATAAGTTTAAACTAGGGAAACGCTGTTTATGTGCATAGGCTAGGCCTGCATCGCTTGCTAATAACTGGTACCAGCTTGCGCGCAATTGAGGCTTGCGTGTAATTAGCTCAGAGGGAATACCGGTATTAATCGGCGAAAGAAAAACAGGCAGTTCAACCTCTGCTGATATATCGCCTTTGGGGTAGCCGCCTAATAAGCGCTCTAAAGAACGCGACGCGCTTACAAGCGTGGCTTGTTGATTAGCAATACGCGTACGCTCGTTATTAAGCTCATTACGGGCTAAATATACATCGAGTGCTTCATTAATACCTTGGCGGTAGCCTGATTCAATAATATCTAAGTTTTGCTGTGCGTTTTCTTCTCGGCGTTTATATAAATCGAGTAACTGCTGGGCGGTTACTAAATCAAACCAGCCGGTGACAACATCGGCCACCAATTGCTGCTTAGCTTGCTCAAAACTAGCTTGTTGCGCTAAGTAGTTTAGGTTGGCTTGGCGTTTAGCATCAGATAACTTACCCCACACATCTACTTCATAGCTTAGCTCTAGCGTGACAGAGCTGGCATTATCATAACTTACAGGTCTATTGTCTTTACTGCGCCTAGTTTGCGCAGATAAATCAAGATCGGGCCAAAGCGCAGAGCCTGAAATTATTAATTGCTGCTTTTGTATTTGTACATCGTAGGCACTTTGCAGCAAAGCCTGATTATTATTTAGTGCTTTATTAACAAGGTTTTCAATATAAGGGTTTTCTAACGTTTGCAGCCATTGCTGATCTACTGCAAGTGCATTTTGTGCTAAACCATGTTGCCATGTCGCTGCAATGTCGCTGGGTGCTTGCTCGCGCTGCTGAGGGTTTAGCGTACCCGCACAGCCGCTCAACAATACCAAGCTAAGAGCCAATAAAGTTGGCTTAGTTTGCCAAATCATAGTTAACCTAAATTACTGCCATTTATGAATGTAATTCAAGCACTTTGGCAAATTTTGCTCAACTTACTTTACATAACATTACATACGTTGCGATGAATTAACATAATAGTCAGTTATTATAAAAACCGGCAGGGAATTTGGAGGGTATTTATACAAAAAAGCAAATAGCGTGTAATACACTATTTGCTAAACGGGATAAGTAATATTGTTAAACACAAGCCTTTAAATTTCTTTAACGAAGCTCATATATTGCTGCATATCGCCAACAACTGCTTGCGCTAATAATTCGCTTGTTTTTACTGCGTACGGCTGCTTAAAGTGAATATCCCACAACGCAGATTCACTGCGCCAATGTTCATAAACAACTAATGTATCGTCGTTATTTTCAATACTATACAAATCAAACACTAAGTTACCAGGCTCTTGGCTGCGCGTTTGCGTTACATGAGTTGCGAAACGCTCAATGACTTTATTTTTAAAACTTGGCTTAATCTTAAAAATAAAAAACACAATACATATATCATCTTCAGGGTTAACAACTTTTGTATTACGCTCATGCAGCGGAGCTGGCACTGTATTTTCTAATAACATGACCTGTGGCGCCGATTGGCTGATTTCAGGCAACGCATTTAATAACGTTTGTGTGTAATCTTGTGCGCCATGGTAATCAACTGCATTTTGATCTTCAAAACGCTCATAAGCAAAAAAGACGCCTGGCTCGTTTTTATCCTGATATAAACGCATCTCTATAAGACCTGTTTCGGCTTTAGCGCCTTGCTTGTCTTCTTCTAGTAGCGCTTTAAATTGTGCGATGTGCTCGTCTTTAATTTCAAACTTAACAATTTGCGTGATCATAATTAGCTCCAGCTTTAAATTACTTATACCAATACGCTTAATTAAGTGATCTATTTTGAGGCTTGAAAAACGTGTTGATAGCTAGGCAAAAAAAATTCGCTATTTAGTTGTTCTAAATGAGAATTTTTTAGCGTCAGTAGCGACACGTTTAGCCCCGCAAAATGATTAAGTATTATTACGGATTGGCATTATTAGTGCTAAAGGTACCCTGCACTTTATTACTTAAATCAATCATATTGAGTGAGTAAATGGAGTGAGTAATAACAGCACCTAACCTTTTGATGAGGTAATTATGCGCATGCAAACAAGGGAGAAAAAGAGAGGATATACCCAATTAATATGGACTGTTGTGTCCATAATAAATTTAAAGCAAAAAAAAGCCCTGCATGTGTATGCAGGGCTTTAATATAAATGGTGCCTCGACCCGGAATCGAACCAGGGACACGAGGATTTTCAATCCTCTGCTCTACCAACTGAGCTATCGAGGCACTTAAACAGTGCAATTAAATGTTTAAAACATTTAATTTAAATAAATGGTGCCGACTAACCGAGTCGAACGGTTGACCTACTGATTACAAGTCAGTTGCTCTACCAGCTGAGCTAAGTCGGCACACTAAACTGTGTGCTAAGGCACGTTCAATTTTAAAGATTGAGAACTTAAAGTAAATGGTGCCTCGACCCGGAATCGAACCAGGGACACGAGGATTTTCAATCCTCTGCTCTACCAACTGAGCTATCGAGGCACAAAAACTGTGCAATTAAATATTTAAAACATTTAATTTGAATAAATGGTGCCGACTAACCGAGTCGACGAGTAACTTGAACAGACTACTGATTACAGTATTCTTTTCAAATTACTAAAATAAATGGTGCCGACTAACCGAGTCGAACGGTTGACCTACTGATTACAAGTCAGTTGCTCTACCAGCTGAGCTAAGTCGGCACACTAAACTGTGTGCTAAGGCACGCGTAATGACCTTTAAACTATTGATTAAACACCACTACTTTAATAAATGGTGCCTCGACCCGGAATCGAACCAGGGACACGAGGATTTTCAATCCTCTGCTCTACCAACTGAGCTATCGAGGCACTTTAACAGTGCTAATTAAAAATCATAAATGATTTTTAATGCAATTCCCACTCAGCGCTATCGACTGAGCCATCTGGGCGTGCGGCGTATTAAACGAGTTTTGCCCTTACAAGTCAACTTTTTTTTTACTCTTTATAACTGTTTGAACGGTTTTCACACAACAAAGCGAGTTTTTATAGACTAATGTTTATTTATCCAACAAAAGCTCACAAAAAACCTTAATTTAATCAATTAAACCAGACTAAAAACGTAGTGAATTATTTTACGTAAATGATACGATTACTGTGAAAATACGATAAGGGCTTATCGTACAAACAAATACCAATGGGAACAATCAATGCAGAGTAAATTCTCTTCGCCGGTGAAAGGCTTACTGCCGCTTTTTTTAATAATTAATATTGCAGTAACAGCGCTTGCTATTGTTGCCTTTGCGTTTTACTCGCAAAACACACAACCTGCACCAGCAGCCAAACAAAAAGTAAGTATTACGCAGCTAGCACAACAACTTGATTTACCAATGGTAGATGCACTTACTATGTATGGGCAAGGCAAGGTTCGCCAGCTACTTGAGCTTACTTCAGTATTAGATGATGAGTTTGAATATACGCTCTATCGCTTTAATGCCACCTCAGAAACCCAACTTGTATATAGCAGCACTAAACCCGCTATCGAGTCTAAAAAAGTAAATGAGCATTTAACTGAGCAAGGTGTATTGCACCATATATTGCTTTTGAACGACCAGCCTATTGGTGAGCTAATAATAAAACAGCAGTTACCAGCACCGCCTTTAACGCAGCAAGACTCGCAAGTAATAGCCTATATTATTGCAATTGTAAGCGTGTTTGCCTTATTTGCATTAGCTCTACTATTTAATACCTATATAAATACTCGCTTACGTAAAAGTAGCCATTTGTTAAATGAAGAACTTCAAGCGATTACCGAAAATGGCAATTACGACAGTAAAGTAAGTGAAAAACTAGAATTAGGCTTATCTGGCGTGGCTAAAAACATAAACTTGCTACTAGATAAAGTTAACTCGGTAATGTCTGAAAAAGAGGCTGCGCAAAAAGAGCTTCAAAAATTACAAACTGGCCTTGAGAGCGAAGTACAACAAAGAACAATTGCATTAGAGCAAGCGACATTAAAAGCACAACGCGCTAGCGAAACTAAAACGACCTTTTTAGCCACTATGAGCCATGAAATTCGCACGCCTATGAACGGCGTTATTGGCACTATAGATTTATTAAGACAAACAGAGCTTGATGGCGCGCAGCATCGTTTAAGTACTATTATCCGTGAGTCAGCGTTTTCACTATTAAGTATTTTGGATGATATTTTAGACTTCTCTAAAATTGAAGCGGGTAAGCTAAATATTGACCCTACGCCTTTTTCAGTTACTGATACGATTGAAGAAGTGGCTCGCGTGCTTTCATCTGTTGCTAAAAAGCGCAAATTAGATTTAGAGCTTTCTATTGCGCCAGATATTCCAACTAATTTAACGGGCGATACAATACGGGTTCGCCAAGTACTGTATAACCTTTGTAGTAATGCAATTAAGTTCACCAGTACTGATGACAAACGCCAAGGGCACGTAAAAATATCGGTAGAAGTGGCCCATAATACGGCGGATCATTTTACGCTGCGTTTTTGCGTAACCGATAATGGCAAGGGCATGACCCAAGCGCAACTGCGAGAAATATTTAACCCGTTTGTGCAAGCTGAAAACTCAATTACCCGTGAATACGGCGGCACTGGTTTAGGGCTTTCTATTTGTAAAAGTTTAACCGAGCTTATGCTCGGTACTATTAATGTAACTAGCCATGCAGGCATTGGTAGCGAATTTACCGTTGAGCTTCCATTTGGTACCTCAGGAAAAATTAAGTACGCACATAAAAATGCGCTCAATGGCAAACATGTAGTGGTAGTGAGTAATCATTTAGAGCGCGAAAAAGCAATGTACCGCTATTTATCATTTATGGGCGCTAAAATTACCTACGTGCACAACCAGCAAGAAATAGAAGCTCAACAAGAGCAGCACGACATTATCTGGGTTGTCGATGGCATAGATGATATGGAAAAAGTTAACTCTTTACTGCGTCGTCTTATTTACTCACTTGAAGATAATAATCAACAAGTAGTGGTATTAAGTAAGCTTGATGAAGCCGCCATAAACCATAAAAATGTATTTTATATTAATGCCTCACCGCTGTGTAAATCTAACTTTATGATGTCGATATTGGTAGCTGCAGGCTTGCATCAACCTAAACAAATTAAAAAAACAAAAACTCTCAACAATTATTTAAATGTTGAACAAGCACGCGATGCAAATAAACTCATTTTATTAGTAGAAGATAACCTACTAAACCAGCAAGTTTTAACCGACCAACTGCATATACTTGGCTATGGCGTTGAAGTGGCAAATAACGGTGAAGAAGGTTTAGATATGTGGCGTCAAAACAATTACTCGCTCATATTAACCGACTTACATATGCCAAAAATGTCAGGTTACGATATGGTTGAAAAAATTCGTGATGAAGCCGAGTTGTTAGATTCTATAGACGCTCAGCCTTATATTATTGCGGTTACTGCCAATGCGCTCAAAGGTGAAAAAGAGCGTTGCCTGGCGGTAGGTATTAATGACTTTATTACTAAGCCTATAGAGCTTAATGCCTTAGAAGATACCTTAAAGCGTTGGTATGATAAGCATAATAAAGACCAAACTGTTGTTATTCATCAAAAGCCTGCCATGCCTATTAATATGGACGCGGTATCGACTTATGTAAACGGCGACGAAGCCAAACAATTACGCTTTTTCAAAATGTTTTTAGAGCAAAGCCAAAGCCTAATTAAAAGTATTAATTCCGGCGTTATGGTTAATGACAGAGACGAGATCAGCAGTGCTTGTCATCAGCTAAAGGCTATCTCTAAAACTATTGGTGCTGAGGCCGTTGCGCAATGTGCAGAAGAGTTTGAAGAGAAGTGTCGAAATGCAGAGCTTGATACTGATGAGCTAATAGCGCAAAGAGATACCCTTGAAATTGAATACTCTAAAGCCGCACAGTTTTTAAAAGAGCAAGTGCGCTCAGCGAATACTGATGAAGAAACGCTATAAAATATAGCTATAAAAAAAGGGCTATACAGCCCTTTTTTTATGCCTAAAAATTACTTTTCAGGAGGTCGATAACCTTCAATTTCTACGTCTTTGTCTTCAAACAAAAAGCCAACCATTTGCTCTTCTAAAAACGTACGGTGCTCTGGGTCCATCATATTTAAATGCTTTTCGTTAATTAGCATAGTTTGCTTATGCTGCCACTGGCCCCATGCTTCTTTAGAAATATTATTAAAAATTTTCTCGCCTAGTTCACCAGGGTATAACTGAAATCCAAGCCCTTCGGCTTCTTTTTGTAACTTTTGACAAAATACTGTACGTGCCATAATTGACTCTCTTAAGCGCTAAATGCTAATAGTTTAACCTATTGGGCTCATTTGTTTAACCAACTTTTTAGTCGGTGCAGCTAAACCCACCTCTATAGATTGATCGAGTGGGTACCACACAAGTTGTTTATCGTTTACTACATCCGGTACGTTATTAATATTAAGCACATGTGGATTTATCGTCAGCTCAAAATGCGAAAACACATGAGTAAAAGGCGTTAACTCTTCCAGCTCGGTTTTTAAGCCTTGCTGATTTAAAAATAACACCATTTCGCTGTATTCGTTAAACTCAAAAAAGCCAAACAGACCGCCCCAAATACCGCTACTTGGGCGCTTTTCCATTAAAACTTTCTCGTCATGCTGAATAATTAATTGATGACAACTCTTTTTAGGAACCACTTTTTTAGGTTTAGAATGAGGAAACTCTTTTACTTTACCGGCATTAAATGCACCGCAATCGCTATTAAGTGGGCACGCTTGGCAGTCAAAGCGACTGCGAGAGCAAAGGCTGGCGCCCAAGTCCATCATGGCTTGGTTAAACTCAGTCACATTGTTTTTAGGGGTTAACTGGGTAGACAAATGCCAAAGTTGGTTTTCTACTTTTTTTACCCCATACCATCCTTCAACCATAAAATAACGGGCAAGCACTCGCTTAACATTACCATCTAAAATAGGGTGGTGCTGGCCAAGCGACAGCGATAATACCGCACCTGCCGTAGAGCGCCCTATTCCGGGTAAATCCATGACCTCTTCAAGTGTAGTTGGAAATTTACCTTGGTATTTATCTCGCACTATTTTGGCCGTTTTATGTAAGTTACGTGCCCGTGCGTAGTAACCTAAGCCAGTCCAATGATGCAGCACTAAATCTTCATCTGCATTTGCTAAAGCAATGATATCTGGGAAGCTTGCCATAAACTTTTCAAAGTATGGAATAACCGTAACAACTTGCGTTTGCTGTAACATTACTTCTGACACCCACACTTTATACGGTGTTTTACCTAGTTGCCAAGGCAGTGTTTTACGCCCATGAAGGTGATACCACTGAACCACTTGGTTAGCAAATTTGTCTGACTGCTGTTTATTTAAATCCAACATATACTACTTTTACTCATGCTCAATAGCGGCTCAGTCTATTGCAGTTAATAAAAAGATCAAGGTATGAAGGGGCTATAACACGCTAATACTTGTGATTAGCTGCGTGGTCAGGGATAATACGCAACCATTTTTAAACACATTGTTTTTGTCAGGCCAATAATATGAGTGAATCAAGTAACAACAACCTTGAGCAAGCTAAGCAAGAAGGTAAGTATATCCGCACAATTCGCAGTTTTGTAAAACGCGAAGGCCGCTTAACTAAAGGCCAAGCTGCCGCAATTGAAAAATGCTGGTCAACTATGGGGCTTGAGCACAAAAACGGCCTACTCGACTTAGCCCAAGTATTTGGCAATAACAATGATGTAGTATTAGAAATTGGTTTTGGTATGGGCAAGTCATTAGTTGAAATGGCAAAAAATGCACCGCACCTAAACTTTATTGGTATTGAAGTACATCGCCCAGGCGTTGGTGCATGTTTAATGGATGCAGATGAAGCCGGTGTTACTAATTTACGTGTATTTGAACACGATGCGGTAGAAGTACTCGCTGACTGCCTTGCAGATGAAAGCTTAACAACGCTGCAGTTATTCTTCCCTGATCCATGGCATAAAAAGCGTCATCATAAACGCCGTATAGTGCAAACAGAATTTGCTGAAAAACTGCGTAGCAAATTAAAAATTGGCGGTGTTTTTCATATGGCTACTGACTGGGAAAACTACGCCGAGCACATGCTAGAAGTTATGCAAGCAGCGCCAGGCTATAAAAATCAGTCATCTACCAACGACTACGTACCTCGCCCTGATTCGCGCCCACTAACTAAGTTTGAACAGCGCGGCCACCGTTTAGGTCACGGCGTATGGGACTTAATGTTTGAGCGCACAAAATAATTACACTAATTTACTAATCAATAATTTGTAAGGCAAAGCCATTTATGAGCGTATTAACCAACCCAAGTTTACTGTTACTTCGTAATAGCGAAGAACTAGTGGGAAAATCTATCTTGGTGGTCAACTTTGTTCAAGATGGCTTTTTAGCAGAGCTAAAGCAGCTAAATCCTCAAAGTGCCATCACCGCATTTAGTTATAACCATGCTAATGGGGAATTTGCTAAAAAAATAAATGGCATAAACGTGTGTGTTAACCATGAAATGGCCGCCAACGATTACGATTTAGTCATTCTTTACTACCCAAAATCAAAGCCTGAAGTATTAATGGCACTTGATAATATTCGCGCCGTGATTAACGAAAAAGCACAGCTCCTTGTGGTAGGCGAAAATAAAAGTGGCGTTAAGTCGATAGAAAAACAGCTCGCGGGCAAAGCGCAGTACAGTAATAAAATTGACTCAGCTAAGCATTGTATTTTGTTCTCATTTGAGCAACTAGAGAACAACCCAACCTTTGAGATTAGCCGCTACCATAAAACGTTTAGAGTAAATGTAGCAGGATTAGAGTTTGATGCTATCAGTGTTCCGGGAGTATTTAACCACGGCGCTTTAGATGCTGGCACAAAAATGCTACTAGAAAATGCCCCGACCACTAAACAAGGTAATGTACTAGATTTTGGCTGTGGCGCAGGCTTAATAGCCACTTTTTTAGGTATTAAAAACCCAGCACTGACTTTTACTTGCAGCGATGTGAGCGCACTTGCAACTTATGCTACTGAGCAAACATTAAAGCTTAATAATATTAAAGGCGGCACTATTTTAAGTGATGGCTTAAAAAATATTAGCGGCAAGTTTGATTTAATAGTTAGTAACCCGCCTTTTCATACTGGCATAGCGACCGACTACACAATTGCAGAAGCATTTTTATCAAATGCTAAGCAGCACTTAACCAAGGTAGGAAAGCTAAGCATAGTGGCTAATAGCTTTTTAAAATACCCGCCAATTTTAGAGGCGCAATTTGGTAGCTTCCACACTGTGTACAAAAATAACAAATTTGCCGTTTACAGTAGCTAACTAATTATACTTAGTTAGGCTAAGTGTAATTAATACTTAGCCTAACTTTCGAATAAATATCAGAATTAATTTCACTATTTCCCTTCACTTTCTATGGTTTTTGCTAAACTAAAGTTCTAAATATAAATATTCATGCTTAGGCGATGCAGCAATAATGCCAAAAAAAGTACATCAAAAAAGTATTCGAAAAGCGCTGATCAACACCATCATGCTTATCACTGCTATTTGTTTAACTTTATCGGTTTCAATTTCCACTTATATGAGTGTAAAAGAACAAAAGGAACTGATCATAAACAAGCTCGTGATCCTTTCCGATATTGTTGCTTTCGACGCCGCTGATTCATTGGTAAAAGACGACAGAAAAACAGAAGAAAAACGCCTAAAGTCGTTTGAAAAAATCCCCCTTGTTAAAAACATTCATATTTACGCAATAGAAAAAACATCGAGTAAACCTGTATTTTTTATTAGCTTTAATGCTAAAAAAACCCCACCTGTTCCGCTGCGCGTAGACAGCATTAAAGAGCTTAACGAGCCAAGAGTGACCAACAACTACATTGAGCTAATAACACCTGTGCTTAATAACGAGCAGGTGGTGGGTTACGTTTATATGCGTGGCAGCTTAGAAAGCCTAGATGAATTTATAAAACAAAAAATTATTATAGATATTTTCCTTACCCTGTTTATTTTGTTTTTTGTGTACTTTATAGCGATAAAAACACAAAAAAGTATCGCTAACCCTATTGAACACTTAAGTGTATTGCTACAAGACGTATCAAAAAATCATAATTATGACGTACGCGCACCAAGCACCAGCGTAAAAGAGGTTACAGCCTTATCAAACAGCTTAAATATCATGCTTACTCGCACCCGTAAGCAAATAGAACGTCATGAAAAAGACAAACTAGAGATCAAACAGCTCAACCAGAGCTTAGAAGAAAAGGTAAGCCAAAGAACAATAGCCCTGCGCGAAGCAAACCAAGAACTGCTTTCTACCCTTGAGCGAATGCATCAATACCAAGAACAAATAGTAGAAAACGAAAAAATGGCATCTTTAGGGCAAATGGTAGCCGGCGTAGCCCATGAGGTTAACACCCCAATTGGCCTAGGTATTACTGGCTCAACCTTGCTGCGCGATAAACTTGCCGATATTCAGCTTAGTTTTGATAATAAGTCTCTTACTTCTAACCAATTAAAACGCTTTATTGACGAAGGTATCGAAAACCTTGATTTAATTTATAGAAACCTAAACCGTGCGGCCGACCTTATCTCTAACTTTAAAAAGGTAGCTGTAATTCAAGATGATGGGATTAAAACCCATGTAAACATCCATAGGTTAATATCTGATGTGTTAATGTCGATTCAATCAGAGTTAATAAAGTCAAAGCCTAACGTTGTGATCAATTGTCCGAGTGATTTAACCATTGAAAGTAAATCTGAGCCACTACAACAAATTTTCCAACAGCTTATTTTAAACTCTGCCATTCATGGTTTTAGCAATAGCAAAAATAACGAAATTAAGTTTGATATAGAAATAACAGGCCCACAAATAAAAATAATCTACACAGATAACGGCCAAGGCGTTGATAAAAATGTCAAAAACAGGATATTTGACCCATTTGTAACCTCTAAGCGGGGCCAAGGGGCTAGTGGTTTAGGCATGCACTTAGTGTACAACTTGGTAACCCAAGCGCTGGGTGGGCATATACTGTATGACCTAGATGCAAAACCCGGCGTACGCTTTGTTATTACAATTCCATAAAAAGTGTTTAAAAAAAGAGTATTTATTTACGCTTTTTACTTGAATTACCATTTAATGACCTTATAGAGAGAGCATGTGATATTTCATGTTTAATTATTTAACTTGATCTAATAATTAAGCGATACAATTTCTGAACTTTATTGCTTTTGCAGTATCACATACATTGATGAAAGGTTATAAAATGATATAATTCCGTTTTGAATTTGCGCGATTATTTTTAGTACCTTTAAGCGATTGGTGGATGTATCAATTGTTAAAGGAAATGGCTTCGTTTTCATAATTCAAAAAGCTGCATCCGTTATATATCATTAAACAGTAGTTTTTGCACAATGCCTTTTGGTTAGTTTGGAACACCCCTACTGTTTTATTTTTATCCAACTTGTTTTTTCTTGTTAACATTTGGGTATAATCCTATAATCTCTAGTAATCGAATTATTTAGTTAAGATTCGATTTTTTGTAAATAAAATATTCCAAAAAGGTTAATTAATAATGCAAACGCCAGTCATTCTAATCGTAGAGGATGAAGACGTAACTCGACTAAACCTCGTGAGTTTATTTGAAGCTGAAGGTTACAAAGTTATTGAAGCCATTGATGGCGATGATATGCATGACAAGCTTACAAATAATGATGACGTCAATCTTGTAGTTATGGACATCAACCTACCGGGTAAAAACGGGCTGATTTTAGCACGTGAATTACGCCAAAAACGTAAAGTCGGTTTAATCTTTTTAACCGGCCGTGATAACGATGTAGACCGTATTTTAGGTTTAGAAATTGGTGCTGATGATTACATCACTAAACCTTTTAACCCTCGTGAATTGACTATACGCGCTCGCAACTTAATTACCCGTACAGCGCTAGGCGGCGAAGAGTCAGTGCTAGAAACCAACGGTGTAATTACATTTAACGGTTGGGAACTTGACGAAAACAGCCGTTGTTTAACGTCACCAAATGGTGATGCTAAGCGTTTACCTAAAGGTGAATACAGAGCGCTACGTTTAATGCTTGATTCTCCAGGGCGTATTTTTAGCCGTGAGCAACTTATTAAGCATATGACTGGCCGTGAGCTTCGCGCTAATGACCGTACAGTAGATGTAACGATTCGTCGTATTCGTAAGCACTTCGAAAGTGATAATTCTACTTCTGAGCTAATTAGCACCATCCATGGTGAAGGTTACCGCTTTATTGGTAAAATCGACGCTTAATTAGAGTAAACCGCTTACTCTAATAATTGTAAAAACGAATGAAGGGCAATTTGTCCTTCATTTATTTTATCTGCCAATATATCTAACCATTCTTTTAGTACTTCATCTGATTCATCAAGCGCACCGTGTTCCATCTTTTTAGCATGTAACTGTACGTCATTTAATCCTACAGAGCCCGCAGCACCTTTAAGCTTATGCGCCACCGATTTGTACTCTTCCCTGTCGTTTTCATTTAAAGCGCTTTGCAGCTCTTGCTGATATTGCGGGTTTAGTTTTTCAAACAAACCACTGCTGCGCTTAAATACTTCAAGCCCCATAGAGTTTACAAAGTCTTCAATGGTTTCAACATCAAGCACACCTGCATTAATGCCCTCAAGCGCTTCTTTACTTACCGTTAGCAGCGGTTTGTCTGATTCACTTTGTTGAATATCAAACAAATCAGCCAGCATTTTATCAAGCTTTATTGTATTAATGGGTTTAGCAAGCGCCCCTTGCACCGAAATACCTTCTAAGTCTTCTTCGGCGCTACGTACATTCGCTGTAAGCGCAACGATAGGTAATTTATCAAAATGGCTATCGGCACGTATTTGTCTTGCCACCTCATCACCATTTATATCGGGCAGTTGCATATCAAGTAGTACTAAATCTAGCTCGTCTTCGGTTTCTACAAACGAGAGTGCATCTTCACCTGTTTCGGCCCAAATCACTTCATGGCCGCGCTGCTCTAACAGGTTAGTCGCAATTTCAGCATTTAATGGCACATCCTCTACAAGTAAAATATATAAACCTCTACCTGCATAGCTTTGTTCGGTAGGCGCTACACATAAGCTAAGCGGTATGTGCACTGTAAAGCAGCTGCCTTCACCTTCTGTACTGGTTACCGAAATAGTGCCTTTCATTGCACTGACCAACGCTTTGGTTACGGCTAAACCAATGCCTGAGCCAATCGCGTTTTTACCGCTTAAATCTGGGGCTTTGTAGTACATATCAAATATGCGCGAGAGTTGATCCTCTGGGATCCCCTGCCCTGTGTCTGATATTTTAAGTTCAAGCCACGGTCCATCGTTACGCTCTTCTCGGCTACATGTGAGTTTTACCTCGCCATGCTGGGTAAACTTAACGGCATTATTAATTAAGTTCCATACCACTTGGCGCAAACGCGTTGGGTCTAGGAGTGCATAAACATCTAATGTGCCATTTCGCTCAATTGAAAATTCAAGCTCTTTTTGTTCAGCAATTAAACCTGCAAAGTTCACTACATCGTTAATAAAGTCTGAAACGTTAATAGAGTCGGTTGCTATATCTAACTGCTCTCGGTCTATTTTATCTAAATCTATAATATCGTTAAAAATATTACCTAAGGTTTCAGCGCTCGAAAACACCGTATTACACCAACTGCGTTGCTGCTTATTAAGCTCTGTATCAAGCAGCATGCGGGTTAAACCTACAATGCCATTTAATGGCGTGCGCAGCTCATGACTAAGCGTTGCTATAAACTTACCTTTATCCTTATAGGCTGTTTCAAGCGCTTGTGCTGCTTCTTTACGGCTGGTTATATCACGGCCAAATGCAAGCAAACCTATGTAGTCACCTTGATCGTTTATAAACGGTAATTTACGCAGCTCAAACCAACGGTTTTCGCCATTAACCATATATTCAACATCAATTGTCAGCGCTTGATGCGTTTGCTCGACTTGTTTATCGGTTCTGAGTACTTCTGCTAAAAAGTAGCTAGGGAAAATCTGTTCCACTGTTTTACCAATTAGTTCAGCACTGGTTTTGCCCATAACCTCTTCAAACATTTTATTACAGCCGGCAAACACGCCGTTGTTATCTCGGTAATAAAATAAATCGGGGGAAGAGTCGACAATAGAGCGAAGAAGCATGCCTTGCTGAGCTAGTTCTTGTTGTGTTTTTTTACGCTCTGCTATTTCGCGGCGAAGCTCTTCAATGGCGCGATGCTTGGCATGAAAAGCCATTTTTCGCTCATCTATTTCAATGTTGAGGCGGTTAATATTATCTTTTAATGTTTGATTAAACAGCTTTTCTTGTTTTGTGGCGCTGTCTAAATAAGCGTATGAGGCATCTAATTGTCTAATCGAGTTGAGTAAAATACTGATCATAAACGGAGATACAACCGCGGTAAAAAATACCACAGCTAAAATATCAACTAAATTAACCTCACCCAGTGCCACATAATAAAACATACTCGACAATATAAGCGACACGCCTAATAAAAGCGCGTAGCACATTGCCGCGGTTTTTAACTCACCAAAGCGAGTTATTAAACTAGAAAGTACTCGAGCCCAAGGGCTCAAAGAAGAATCGGTCATAGGTCAGTGTATCTCGTTACTAGGCATAAATAAAAAGTGCCTATTAATAGTCAAACGCATTTTGCAGCAGATTTTAGCATTTTTCTATTAGCTATATTCATGTTGTGCGACAAAAACAGAAAATTTTCATGTTTACTTTTGCCTACTTGTTAAACTCATCATTTCAGCAATAAATTATTTAGTGTAAAATGCTGCGCTTTATTATGACCAATAACGAGTAGCGCACATGCAAACCAACATGCCCGATATAGCTGATACGGCTCCCGCCTTACAAACAGGTAAGTTAGACTGGGTTGGTATGGGCGAAATAGAACTGCCATTTATTTTTGAATCGAAAGATTTAGCACCCGTTACCGTTAACGCAAAAGCGCGTGCCTTTGTTAATTTGTATAAAGAAGACGCTAAAGGCATTCATATGTCGCGTTTATTTTTAGCGCTTGATTTACTCTCTACAGAGCAACAAGTTAACCCACAAACTTTAGCTCAAGCACTCGATACCTTTATCACCAGCCACGAAGGATTAAGTGACAAAGCCCAAATAGAGTTTAAATTTGAGTTACCGCTGCGTCGTAAATCGTTATTAAGCGGTAAAGCAGGTTGGAAAAGCTACCCAATCACCCTAACCAGCACTATTGAAAATAGCGTAATTAGCTACGAGCTAAGCGTTGATGTTACTTATTCATCAACCTGTCCATGCTCTGCAGCACTTGCTCGCCAACTTATTCAAAATGCTTTTAGCGAAAAGTTTAATCAAGAAACACTTAATCAAAAAGATGTTTTAGCATGGCTAGGTACAACGCAGGGTATTGTGGCAACGCCTCACTCACAGCGCTCAATTGCAAACGTTAAAGTAAAGCTAGACAACACAATTAGTGAATTTGACGTTGTAAATTTAATTGATACATTAGAAGCTGAACTAAAAACCCCCGTACAAGCGGCAGTAAAACGTGAAGATGAGCAAGAATTTGCCCGCCTTAACGGTCAAAATTTAATGTTTTGTGAAGATGCTGCACGTAAAATTAAAGCGGTTCTTGAAAACGATAACTTTAGTGATTACTGGCTACAAATCAATCATTACGAATCGCTCCATGCGCATGATGCAGTCGCTATTGCCGTTAAAGGAATTGAGGGCGGTTACAAAGCCTAACAGCCCTGCTGCATTAATAATAAATACATACGGTAATTAGCCATAACAACCAATTTTTAGGCACGTAAATTGCTTTACTTGAGCAGTGTCAATTTGTTGTTATGGAGTTACCGTATGGAATTCGCTTTATTATCAATTTTAGTATTAGTGGTTGGGGCCTCTGTGGTTGCGTCAAAATTTAGTGATGATGGCGGCAATCCCTATCCTTTTACCCGCAAACAAACCGTGTTTACACAGGTTGAGGGTGCATTTTTAAATCTTTTAGAGCGTGCGGTAGGCGATCAATACAAAATTGTGAGCCGCGTCAAACTCATCGATGTAATCGACTGCAAGCAAGGCCTCTCAGCTAAATCAAAACGTGCAGCTTTAGCTAAAGCTAAAAATAAGCAACTCGATTTTGTGCTGGTAGATAAAGAGAAAATGACGATAGTGGCTGCGGTCGATTTGGTTAACAACGCCAATAAAGATGGCCACAAAGCGCAGCGCGACTGGTTTGTAAACGGCGCTTTAGAATCCGCTGGCATTCCACATATTCGTATGAAAGTAAAATCAGGCTACCGCCCTTCTGAGGTGCGCGATGCAATTATGTTTAAATTAGGCAAACCTGCAGCGGTGCAATCGGCTCGTCCAACACGTAATCGTGTAAGTAAACCTGCGGTATTGTCACCTTCTCAGGCTAAAGCGCAAACCACTGCGTTAGCCGAAATTTAAAATAGAATTAAATACTCTCCTAAAAGTATTTAAAGCGAGCCGTAAAACAGCTCGCTTTTTTGTTTTTTATTGCTAACTTCACGTATAATCTACGTATTCAAACTCAGGAATCAAACACTATGAATGTTGGTATTATTGGCGCAATGGAGCCAGAAGTTAAAATTTTACGTGAAGCAATGCAAAACCCACAAGTGCTAACTAAAGCAGGGTTTACCTTTTACACAGGCGAATTAGCAGGTAATACTGTAACACTTGTGCAATCGGGTATTGGTAAAGTGGCATCAACGATTGCAACCACGTTATTAATTGATAACTTTAATCCTGATTGTGTTATTAACACAGGTTCTGCCGGTGGCTTTGATCCCTCTCTAAGTGTTGGCGATGTTGTTATCTCTTCAGAAGTACGTCATCACGATGTAGATGTAACCGCTTTTGGCTACGAAATTGGCCAAGTTCCACAAATGCCAGCAGGCTTTGCCGCACACCCAAAACTAGTTGAAGCTGCCGAGCAAACCATTGCGCAAATTAGCGAAGTAAAAACCTTAGTCGGCTTAATTTGTACGGGTGATTCATTTATGTGTGATCCAGTACGAATTGATAAAGCACGCAGCGACTTTCCTACAATGCTTGCAGTAGAAATGGAAGGCGCATCTATTGCACAAACGTGTTTTGCGCTTAATACGCCATTTGTGGTTATTCGCTCTATGTCTGACATTGCCGGTAAAGAGTCGCCGCAATCGTTTGAAGAATACCTAGAGACTGCATCAATCAATTCATCAAAAATGGTTGTTGCACTATTGGAAAAACTAACAAAAGTTACGCTGTAAATGCTAAGCAATATTGTTCAAAACCATTTGGACTTTATTGCCTTTTTTGTGGCGCTCATTGCTGAGCGCTTTTTCCCGTTAAAAAGCTGGTATCACCCTAATACAGTATTAACCGCTGTATTTAGTGCTATAGGAAAACGGGTTTATAAACCAAGTGAGCCTAAAAATTACCTTTATTTAGCCTCCACTCTTGCCTGTGCGCTAGTTTTAAGCGTTATTCTTATTATTATTGTGTTACTGCTTGAATTTGCCTTTTATCCTGAGCTGCTAGCGGGCCTCATTTTATATTTGTGCCTAGAAAGCAAAGCGATTGAAAAAAAAGCCCTGCGTGTTGCAAAGTTAGTAAAACAAAACCAAAAATCTACCGCGCGTGAACTCGTAAAGCCACTGCTTGCCCGAGAGGTCAATAAGCTCTCAGCGCCAGGTATTATTAAAGCCTTAATTGAAAGCTTAATTTTACGAACTGCCCGTAATTACTTTACCGTTATATTTATATTTTTATTACTTGGGCCAATTGCCGCTTTAGCGTATCGGCTACTGACTTTAATGCAGCATGCTTGGCGCACCGATATTTCACCTAATAGCCACTTTTTAAAACCGCTTAAAATACTTTTGTTTATAATCGAATTTATCCCCGTACGCTTACTTGCATTAACCATTGCCGCAAGCAAAGCCAGTAAACAAAGTATGCATTACATAAAGCACTATGGCAGACACTTTTACCAAACAAATACAGGGTGGATTTTAAGTGTGTTCTCCGCCTCTATTGGCGTACAGCTAGGCGGCCCTGCGGTTTATTTTGGTAAGCGTTTTAATAAAATGCGAATTGGAACCGAGCGACTCCCAAAAGCCGAAGACGTGCCTGTGATCATAAATAGATTAAACCAAGCGCGTGCATTTTGGCTGTTAGTTATTATCAGTATTGAGATATTAAAGCTGATTTAGTGGTTTTTTAGCAGCCAAAATACGCGCACAAAAAAACCAGCCTAAGCTGGTTTTTTAGTTTTAACTGCGCTTACGCTACAGTAATGTTGGCAAACTTACGTTTACCTACTTGGTAAATAGCGGTCGTGCCTTTTGCTACTTCAAGTTTTGTATCAGTGATTTTATCTTCACCGTTAAGTTTTACTGCACCTTGCTTAATCATGCGCATTGCTTCAGAAGTACTGGCTACTAAATTAGCTTCTTTAAGTAAGTTAGCAATTAAAATAACTTCTTCTGCAATCGTAATTGTCAGCTCAGGGATTTCATCAGGTAGCGCTTTTTTCTGAAAACGTTTGATAAAGTCATCGTGTGCTGCTTGCGCAGCTTCTTCATTGTGAAAACGTGCAATTAACTCTTTCGCCAGCTCAATCTTAATATCACGCGGGTTAGTGCCCTGCTCTACGCGTTGTTTTTGCGCTGCAATTTCTTCGATTGATAAGCTACTTAGTAAGTCGTAGTAGCGCCACATAAGTACGTCGCTAATCGACATTACTTTACCAAACATATCGTTTGGCGCATCAGTAATACCAATGTAATTACCAAGCGACTTAGACATTTTTTGAACGCCGTCAGTACCTTCAAGCAATGGCATCATTAATACTGTTTGAGGCTTTTGACCTTCTACTTTTTGAAGCTCGCGACCCATTAAAAGGTTAAAGCGCTGATCAGTACCACCAAGCTCTACGTCTGACTCAAGTGCAACCGAATCCCAACCTTGTACGAGTGGGTATAAAAATTCGTGAATTGCAATGGGTTGGCCGCTGCCGTAACGCTTTTTAAAGTCGTCACGCTCTAGCATACGCGCTACAGTTTGATTAGCTGCAAGTTTGATCATACCTGCGGCACCGAGGTTTTCCATCCACGAAGAGTTAAAGGCTACGGTGGTTTTAGCTGGGTCTAGAATCTTAAAAACCTGCTCTTTATAAGTCTCAGCATTGGCAAGTACATCTTCACGGGTCAGTGGTTTACGTGTTACATTTTTGCCTGTTGGATCGCCAATCATGCCGGTAAAGTCACCAATTAAGAAAATAACCTCATGACCTAAATCTTGAAAGGTTTTCATTTTATTAATTAGTACAGTGTGACCTAAATGTAAGTCTGGCGCGGTAGGATCGAAACCGGCTTTAATTTTTAACTTTTTGCCCGACTTTAGTTTTTCAACTAATTCGTCTTCAATTAATATCTCTTCTGCACCGCGTTTTATCTCTGCTAGAGCGGTTTGTAAATCCACTGTGTATTACTCCAAAATTCTGCCAACGAAGGGGCAACTAGATGACTTGCTACATAAGGGTTTAAAACAGATTTAAACCAAAAGCACTTATGTTGCTAACATAACAAATTTCTACCTAATTAAAACAATTTTTTATGCGAATAATGCAACTAAACTCAATAAGCTTAGTCTCACTGTGTTAGGCAATTAGAAATGGTGTTTAAACGCCGATTTTAGCGCACTTTAGAAACAGTTTAAATCGATAAACTTAAACAACTATAAATTGTCATTTTACTAACATTTGCGGGGCTTTTAGCTTTATTTACTAGTATTCGTACCTTATTACGTATATCCTGCATTAATATATATTTTATTTTCACGACAGCAGAAAAGGCACGTTATGGTTCACGTGGTTAACACGCTTCCCAAAAAACACAAATTGCTTATTCTAGGTTTGGTTTCTGCTATTGTTGGCTTAGCCTTTCTTCCTTCAGAAAAAGCGACTGCATCCAAAGACAATAGTGCAAATGCACTAGAAATTGGTAAGCGTTACGAGTTACAAGTTAAAGTTGAAGACAACGAAAAATTAACTGAATTAAATTCGCCAGAAGCAGCAGAAAAGCTGCCAGAATACGACTTAGTCGATCACCAAGTTAAAAACGGCGATAACTTAGCAATTATCTTCAAGCGTGCTGGCTTTTCAGCGCAAACGCTTCACAAGCTAATTAACACCAATGCTGAAACACGCAAACTAACTAAAATTCACCCAGGTGAAATACTTAGTTTTGCAACAGCAGAAAACGGTGATTTAGCTCAACTTCGTTATGTTATTTCAAAAACAGATACTTTGTTTGTTACCTTAAATGACGAAGGTAATTACGACACATCAATAGATAGCAAAGAAATTGAAACACTGAGCAAAACAGCCGGTGGCGAAATTTCTAGCAGCTTTTGGACCTCAGCAATTGCTGCAGGCTTAAGCGAGCGCCAAATAATGAACTTTGCTGATATATTTGGTTGGGATGTGGATTTTGCCAACGATATTCGTAAGGGCGATCAGTTTGGGCTAATTTACGAGTCGCATTATGTTGATGGCGAGTTTATTGGCACTGGTAAAATTATTGCGGCAGAATTTATAAACCAGGGCCAGCGTTATGCGGCTATTCGCCATACCGACGGCAGTTTTTATACGCCTGAAGGGCGCAGCATGAAAAAAGCATTTTTACGTGCGCCGGTAAACTTTAAATATATTAGCTCGAGCTTTAACCCACGTCGCTTACACCCGGTAACAGGGCAAGTAAGAGCGCACCGTGGTATTGATTACGCAGCACGTACAGGCACTCCGGTTGTAGCCTCGGGTAACGGTAAAGTAATTAAAGCAGGTTACAGTAAGTACAATGGTAACTACGTATTTATAAGCCATGGCACACAGTACGTAACTAAGTACTTACACCTTAACAAAAAGCTTGTTAAAACAGGCCAAAAGGTTAAACAAGGTGACAAAATTGGTACCGTGGGTTCTACCGGCCGTGTAACAGGCGCGCACCTACACTACGAATTTTTAGTAAATGGTGTACACCGTAATCCTAAAACCGTTAAGTTACCTAAGTCTGAGCCATTACCACGCTCTGAACTTGCTAAGTTTAAACCTATTGCCGAAAACTTTATTGCACAGCTTGAACGCAATCGCGAACTACAGCTAGCATTTAAGTAACGTATAAGTTATAGATACTAAAAAAGCCTTTGCAGGGTTAACCTGCAAAGGCTTTTTTGTGTTTTTATTAATTTATTAGGGCGTGTTGACCTTTGCGGATTGAAATTTGTTCAATCTAGGGGCGATTAAATCGCGGCGCGAGGTTTGTAACCTAGTGGGCTAAGTAAAAACCGAGTAACAAAGAGTTTATCGCCCCTAGGCAGAACCCGAAGGGCAGCGCATGTTTGGCATTTATGCTGCGTTATCGCCTATTTATGGGGAATAACCACACTTCATAGGCTCTGCCTTGCCTAAAAACCAAACACACTGCTGCAAATTCAACCATCAAAGTTCAACACGCCCTAATTCATTAATACATAAATTAGCTGTACGACTAAAGAAACCATAACCAGCGGCCAAATATATTTGCTGTATTTGGTTGCGCCATCCAACCCCATTTTACCTTGGTACTTTTCAAGCAAAGGTATCAGCACCGCTAGAGCGACAAACAAGCAAATTAAAATAACAAATATATTCATTCCTAAACCTTAATTATGGTAATTCATGGCCTTTGGCGCTTACATACAATGCATACCAATGTTCGCGACTTAACGTAACATTTAGCGCACCGCATGACGCTACAATACGCTCAACGTTCGTTGTGCCAATAATTGGCTGTATTAATGCAGGGTGGCGTAATAACCAAGCTAAAACAATTGCCTCAGGCGTTGTATCGTAAAGTGCAGCAAGCTTATTTACGAGTATGCTGGTATTTATATCGGCTTGCGATGCATTTGTGAAATCGCCCCCTGTGTATAGCCCTTGGCATAAACTCCCCCAGCTTTGTATTTGAATATCAAAGTGGCGGCAATACTCTACACTGCCCGGTGTAAAGTTCAGATCTTTTCCATCTGCATTACCTGCATAAACACCTTCATCAACAAATTGGTGTTTTTGTAAACTTGCTTCAATTTGGTTAGCAACAATTGGCATATCTAGGGCGTGTTGTAAAAAGTTCATTTGGTGCTGCTGCATGTTCGATACGGCAAAATTACGTACTTTGCCGCTTTCTTGAAGACAGCTAAATACTTGTGCAATTTCTTCTACTTCCATTAACGGATCAGGGCGATGAAGCATAAGCACATCAAGGTAATCGGTGTTTAAACGTTTAAGTGAACCTTCAACTGACTCTTCAATCCACTTGGCCGAAAAGTCGTAACGCTTAGGGCCTTTATCATCTTCAAAGCGTATACCGCATTTAGATTGAATATACATGTGCTCGCGCAGCTCTGGTCGCTCAGCTAGTGCTTGGCCAAATACCTGCTCGGCTTTGCCAAAGGTATAAATATCGGCGTGATCAAAAAAGTTAATGCCGCCAGCTATGGCTGCATCAATACACTCGTGAGTTTGCTTTAAGTGAGCCTTAGTAATGGCGTCTTTATTCCAACCGCCGCCTAGGCCCATACAGCCAAAAACGAGTCTACTAACATGAGGTAAATATTTTGCCAAAGGGGTGTGAAGCATGATGACTATCCTTATTAGTGTGCATAGCCCTCACTGTAAACAAAAACACGTCTGCAAACAAACTTTAATACGTGCAGTTTTATAGGCATAAAAAAAGCGCAGTAAACTGCGCTAATCGGTTGGATTAAATCCTAAATACTAGCCAACAAGCGCCAGTAATATACCTGCGGCTACGGCACTTCCTAGCACTCCAGCTACGTTTGGCCCCATAGCATGCATAAGTAAAAAGTTATGTGGATTATTCTCAAGCCCAACTTTATTAACTACACGCGCCGCCATCGGTACTGCCGATACACCCGCAGCACCAATTAAAGGGTTAATAGGTGTTTTAGAAAGCTTGTTAAGGCCTTTTGCCATAAACACACCCGACGCTGTACCAATAGCAAATGCCAGCGCACCGAGCACCAAAATACCAATGGTTTCTACAGTTAAAAACTGATCAGCCGCTAGTTTAGAGCCCACTGCCAAACCTAAAAATATCGTGGTTATATTAATAATTTCGTTTTGGGCACTGTTACTAAGCCTATCCACAACACCAGACTCACGCATTAAATTACCTAAACAGAACATACCTACTAAGGGAATAGCCGCTGGTAAAAACATAGCGGTTAAGCTCAGTACCATTAAAGGAAATACTATTTTCTCTTTTTTAGATACTTTGCGCAGCTCTGGCATTTTAATAGCACGCTCATCAGGTGTAGTTAATGCGCGCATAATAGGCGGCTGAATAATTGGCACTAACGCCATGTAAGAATAAGCAGCAACCGCAATGGCACCTAGTAAATCAGGGGCAAGCTTAGATGCTAAAAATATAGCTGTAGGGCCATCGGCACCACCAATAATGGCAATGGCTGAGGCATCTTGTAAGCTAAATTCAAAGCCAGGTACATAGTTTAATAAAATTGCCCCAAACAAGGTGGCAAAAATACCAAACTGCGCGGCTGCACCCAGTAATAACATACGCGGGTTGGCAATAAGCGCACTAAAATCAGTCAGCGCCCCTACTCCCATAAAAATTAATAAAGGGAAAATCCCCGTATCAATACCTACGTAGTACACGTAATAAAGCAAACCACCTGGGTCAGAAAGCCCAGCAACCGGAATATTAGTCAGTATTGCGCCAAAGCCAATCGGCAGCAGTAATAGGGGTTCAAAGTTTTTAGCAATGGCTAAAAACAACAACAAACACCCTACCGCAATCATTATTAAGCCAGGAAACGTAAAGTTAGCAATGCCGGTAGCATGCCAAAGGTTTAAAAGACCTTCCATTAAAGCTACTCCTACGCCATCGCTATAATTGCATCGCCCGTTGTCACAGCATCACCTTCAGACACTAAGACCTCAGCCACAGTACCTGAGTGCATTGCACGAACCTCGGTTTCCATTTTCATCGCTTCCATAATAACAACCACATCGCCTTCGTTTACGGCTTGGCCTGCTTTTACTTTTACTTTAAAAATATTACCTGCCAGTGGCGCATTCAGTGTTTCACCTGATGCAACAGATGCTGATTGTGGTAAGTGCTCTGAATCTTTTAGCGTTACCTCTTTAAGCTCGCCACCTTGCGCAACCACTACATCGTAAACTTTACCGTCAACTTTAACGCTGTATTGCTCAGCGCTAACACCTTTGTTGCTTGCAGGTTTTGATGCAGGCTTAGCGTTTGCATCATCAGCACTTGGCACTGCTTCAAAGGCATCTGGGTTGTTACGGTTTTTAATAAATTTAAGGCCAACCTGTGGGAATAATGCATAGGTAAGCACGTCATCTATTTGCTCATCAGCAAGTGTTAAACCTTGTTCTTGCGCTTCTTTTTGCAGCTCTGCTTCAAGCGATGCAAGCTCTGGAGCTATATTATCTGCAGGGCGACACGTAATAACCTCGCTGCCATCAAGCACTCGCTCTTGCAGCTCTTTGTTCATAGGTGCAGGTGTTAAACCATACTCGCCTTTTAAAACACCGGCGGTTTCTTTGGTAATTGTTTTATAACGCTCACCCGTAAGCACATTTAGTACTGCTTGTGTGCCTACAATTTGCGATGTTGGAGTAACTAGCGGAATAAAACCTAAATCTTCACGCACGCGTGGGATCTCAAGTAATACTTCATTTAGCTTATCTGCTGCGCCTTGCTCTTTAAGTTGGTTTTCCATGTTGGTTAACATGCCACCAGGCACTTGCGCGAGTAAAATACGGCCATCAACACCTTTAAGGCTCCCCTCAAAGGCAGCGTACTTTTTACGTACATCTCTAAAGTAAGCCGCTATTTCTTCTAGCTGGTTTAAATCTAATTCGGTATCGCGGGGCGTTCCTTCAACAATTGCTACAATGGTTTCTGTAGCTGAATGACCGTAAGTCATACTCATTGAAGAAATTGCGGTATCAAGCATATCAATGCCTGCATCAATGGCTTTTTGATACGTAGCTGTACTTAAACCTGTGGTTGCATGGCACTGCATAGCAATAGGGATAGAAACGGTTTCTTTTAGCCCTTTAATAAGTTGCTCTGCATCGTATGGTTTTAATAAGCCTGCCATATCTTTAATACAAATAGAGTGACAACCTAAATCCTCTAGCTGTTTTGCAAGGGTTAACCACATATCTAGGGTATGCACTGGGCTTACAGTATAAGAGATAGTACCTTGCGCGTGGGCACCTACTTTTACAGCCGCTTTAATTGCCGTTTCTAAGTTACGTACATCGTTCATGGCGTCAAAAATACGAAATACATCTACACCATTTTTGTGGGCACGCTCAACAAACTTTTCTACCACGTCATCGGCATAGTGGCGGTAACCCAATAAATTTTGCCCACGTAATAGCATTTGCTGTTTAGTATTCGGCATTGCTTTTTTAAGGGCACGAATACGCTCCCACGGATCTTCACCTAAATAACGAATACACGAGTCAAACGTAGCGCCGCCCCACGACTCAATAGACCAATAACCGGCATCATCAAGTTTGCTAGCAATAGGGAGCATGTCATCTAAGCGCATACGGGTTGCAAGTAAAGACTGATGAGCATCGCGTAAAACAAGTTCTGTTAATTTTAATTTAGCCATGTGTGCCTCTTATTTATTATTTGATTTGTACTGAGCAATGGCAGCACTAATAGCAGCGATGTGCTCGTTTGGCACACCTTGAGATTTTAAAGATGGTGATTTAACCGGTATTGCAACTTCAGCCTCGTCAAAACGAGCAACCAAGTTAGACATGAGTGACACAGCACCAATCAATATTGAAAGAAATACAAACACGCCCACCATGCCCGTAAGCATCAAGCTACCTGCGGTTGTGAGTACAGCTCCTATATCCATTTTTCTCCCCCTGCACTATATAGCGATATAAAAAACCGCTTTATTTAAATAATTATTCACCGAATGATAACAAAACTTTTAACTTTGTCCACCACCTGTCAATTGGTAAAACCAATTAAAATTAAACTAACATACAGTCACAATAGTTAACATAGCTAATATAGGGTTAAATTAGCTTAGATATAGATGATAAAAATAACCGTTATAGGCAAAGGTTATATGGTTAAACCCAAAAAAACTTAAAAACTATAAAAAATAGTAAGTTAAACGGCAGGTAAAAAATCAGTTTGGGCTAAAATGTAAATTGGTCTTACCAAGATTAGTGAAACAGCGCGCAAAAAATATTTATTTTTTTACTCTCTTTACAATAGTGTGAATAAGTTACATCGTTAAACGTAAAACTTACCAATCCTAAATTTACAATCTTCGCTCAAAAAACCATAACATATTGAAAATTAATAAAATTAAACTCTGGCACGCAACTGGCATTATTACTTTCGAACGAATTTGATAACCAAGGAGAAAACAATGTTACGCTGGACAATTACATTTTTAGTTATTGCTTTAATCGCTGCAGTGTTAGGTTTTGGTGGTATCGCAGGTGCCGCAGCTGGTATAGCAAAAATTATATTCTTTATCTTTTTAGTACTTTTAGTGATTTCTTTAGTTTCAGGTGCGCTGCGCGGTAAATCGCCCAGGTAGCTACTAACATACTTAAAACACTAAACAATCAACATATACAAGGAATTACATTATGAACTCAACAACTTTAAAAGCAGCACTAATCGCCGTATTTGCAGGTTTCTTTATGATGGGTTGTGAAGACAACCACGCAGAAGAAGCAGGTGAGCGTATTGATGAAGCAGTAACTGACGTGCAAAACTCTGTTGAAGATGCATGTGAAAATGTAAAAGAAGGCGTTAACGCAGAAGAAACTAACTGTTAATCTGTTTGGTAACGTAAAAAACGGCTTTTAATAAGCCGTTTTTTTGTGCGCTAATAAAAAGCGGCTTCTAACTCTTAAAATGCATAGCCTACATTAACGGGTGTGATTTTTACGCTAGCTTGTTAAAATAGCGAAAACTATTACTTATTAGCAATTATGGCACTGAGCACCACTTACACACTCGATAAACCCTACTACTACGAATGCTTTGACGAGTCCCACTCTTATAGTAAAGCAGCCAAGCCAAAGTATTTTTTGCTGGCATTACTGGTGTGCTTAGGTTTAATTAGTATTTACGCTATGGACGATCATTACCTAGGTACATTTTTAATAATGCTGGGTGTATTAGAATGCGTTGCCTTTTATTACCGCAGGCCTTGGTGGGTTACGCGCCAAATGTTTAGTCGTGCTTCGGGCTCAACGGTTACTCTTTCGTTTACCGATGACGCTATTAGCACCGAAAACCACTATAAAAGCCATACATTTAAGTGGGCAGAAATAACCCATATTATTAAAACCAACCACGGCTACTTAGTGCACCATAATAAAGGTATGCAATATATTTCTAGCAGTGTATTAACCGATGAAATGCGCGATTTTATAAACAAAAAAGCCACTCAATGAGTGGCTTTTGGTATAGCTAAGTGCATTACTCAGCTAAGTATACGTGTTGATTAAGCATTGCCCGGATTAGGGTTAGACTTTTCAGCTTGTATACGCATGTAAATCTCTTCACGATGCACTGAAACGTCTTTAGGTGCGTTAACACCAATTCGAACTTGATTTCCTTTAACACCTAATACAGTAACAGTTACTTCGTCACCAATCATTAGGGTTTCACCTACTCTACGAGTTAGTATTAGCATTCTCTTGCTCCCATGTTCCAATAAATTATAAGATTCCGCTTGACCATTTTAATGAAAAATTGATTGAAAAGTAAGTAAAAACTCCCAAACTATCCATTTTCTGTTAAAAATTCTGAGTGTAACGCTCTTACTGCTAGTTCTAAATACTTCTCGTCAATTAAAACCGATACCTTGATTTCAGACGTCGATACTAAAACTATGTGTATGCCTTCTTGCGCCAATGCATCAAAAAATTGATGCGCTACACCACTGTGAGACTTCATTCCTATGCCAACAGCCGACACTTTTGCAACTGTTGTATCACTAGAAATGCTATCAGCCTGCAGATTTACCTGTTGTTGAGTTAGTAAATCGTGTGCTTGCAAATAGTCATTTGAATGCACAGTAAAAGCATAGTCTATTTTTTCAAAGTTATGATTAACTTGACTAATCATATCTATTTCGATGCCATTTTCTGCAAAAAGTTTCAAAATTTTTGTAAGAGAATGAACACAGTATGGTACGCCATGTACCTTTATCAAGCATTCGTCACGATTAAACGCAATCCCCGACACAACCTTAGTTGGCATATCGCTCTCCTCAAAACTTATTAGCGTTCCTTCATCGGGCTCAAAACTCGAAAGCACCCTTAGCGGCATTTTATGATTACCAGCCGACTCAACAGCACGAATATGCAATACTTTTGCGCCTAAGCTTGCCAGCTCTAGCATTTCGGCAAACGTTACATGGCGCATTCGCTGTGCGTTTGGTTCTACACGAGGATCAGTAGTGTATACGCCATCAACGTCGGTATAGATCTGACATTCATCGGCTTTTATTGCCGCGGCTATTTCTACCGCAGAGGTATCGGTGCCGCCACGTCCAAGGGTTGTAATATTGCCCTCTACATCGCGCCCCTGAAAACCGGCAATAATCGCAACCCGATTATGCTCAAGTTCATGCTTTAAACGCGTCGCAGCAACCTCTTCAATACGGGCTTTACCAAACATGTTATCGGTTTGAATATTAACCTGATCGGCTAGTAGGCTTACAGCCGAATGGCCACGTTTTATAATAGCCATAGCAAGGAGCGAAACAGAAACCTGTTCTCCAGTGCTAATAAGTACGTCTAATTCTCGGCTACTCGGGCGAGTATCTATTTGCTTGGCGAGGTTAATTAAGCGGTTGGTTTCTCCCGACATGGCCGAAAGAACCACAACCACTTGATGACCTTG
This sequence comes from Pseudoalteromonas sp. Xi13, assembly GCF_003952205.1. Classification (NCBI taxonomy): domain Bacteria; kingdom Pseudomonadati; phylum Pseudomonadota; class Gammaproteobacteria; order Alteromonadales; family Pseudoalteromonadaceae; genus Pseudoalteromonas; species Pseudoalteromonas sp. Xi13. The sequence goes on along the minus strand of NZ_CP034439.1, from coordinate 693,927 downwards.
TTGCTTAGTTTTAACAACAAGGTCGGCGACCGCTTCTATTCGCTCAATAGAGCCAACCGAAGTGCCGCCAAACTTTTGGACAATAAGTGCCACGTAAGCTTAAACTTTCTCGCTTACCCAGGCTGTCACGCTTTCAAGCGCGGCGTTTAGGTTTTCAGGCTGTGAACCACCCGCTTGTGCCATATCAGGGCGACCGCCCCCTTTACCGCCTACTTGGCCTGCCATGTGGTTTACAAGCTCACCGGCTTTAACTTTACCGGTTAAATCTTTCGTTACACCGGCAATTAGGCTTACTTTTTCGCCGCTGGCAACACCCAGTGCAATAACACCTGAGCCAATCTTGTTTTTAAGATCGTCAACCATACCACGAAGCGCTTTAGATTCAGTTCCTTCAACGTTTGCCACTAATAGCTTAACGCCATTAATTTCAACAATCGAATCAAGTAAAGACGCACCCGCTGCACTGGCTAGCTTATCGTTAAGCTGTGCAATTTGCTTTTCAAGGCCTTTAGACTTTTCAAGAAGCGCAGTTACTTTTTCAAGTACCGATGCGCTATCACCTTTTACCAGCGCCGCTACATCGTTTAGCTGTTTTTCTTGCTCGCTTACATACGCCACTGCATCTGCGCCTGTTACTGCTTCAATACGGCGCACGCCTGCAGCAATACCGCTTTCAGATACAATTTTAAATAAGCCAATATCACCCGCGCGCTCTACGTGCGTACCGCCACACAGTTCAATTGAGTAATCACCAATGGTTACTACGCGTACTTCATCGTCGTACTTTTCGCCAAACAGCGCCATTGCCCCTTTTGCTTTAGCGTCATCAATCGCCATAAGCTCAGTGTTTAGGGCAAAGTTACGACGAATTTCATCGTTAACTACACGCTCAATTTCACGTAGTTCGTCTTTAGTAACCGCTTCAAAGTGTGAGAAGTCAAAACGTAAACGCTCAGGCTCAACCAGCGAGCCTTTTTGGCTTACGTGTTCACCTAATAATTGGCGCAGTGCTTCGTGTAAAATATGCGTAGCTGTGTGATTTTTCTTAATGCGTTCACGGCGTGCATCATCAATAGTTGCATCTACTTTATCGTTAACCGCAATGCGCCCTTGTACGCTACCGTGGTGCGCAAACGCATTACCCAGCTTAGTAGTGTTAGTCACTGTAAACTCGCCACCTGCAACAGTAATGGTACCGGTATCGCCTGTTTGACCACCAGATTCTGCATAAAATGGCGTATGGTTAAGTACCACAATGCCTTGTTGGCCGTCTTCTAAAATAGAAACCGACTCACCATTTGCAAACACTTCTACTACTGTAGCGCTATGATGTGTGCTGTCGTAGCCTTTAAACTCAGTGTGTTTTTCTGACTTTAATTGCTCGTTATAATCGGCACCAAATTTACCAGCTTGCTGCGCTGTTTTACGCTGTACAGCCATGCACTCTTCAAAGCCTGCATGGTCTATTGTCATTTGGCGTTCACGGGCTACATCGGCCGTTAAATCAGCGGGGAAACCATAGGTGTCGTATAATTTAAATACTAAATCACCAGGAATAACATCGCCTTTAAGCTCGCTTAGGCTTTCTTCTAAAATAGCTAAGCCACGCTCAAGGGTTTTACCAAATTGTTCTTCTTCAATGCGCAGTACTTTTTCGATAATTTCTTGCTGCTTTGCAAGCTCTGGGTAAGCCTGGCCCATTTGTTCAATAAGCGCTGCAACCAGTTTATAGAAAAACGCACCTTGTGCACCAAGCTTGTTACCATGGCGTACTGCACGACGAATAATACGACGCAATACATAACCACGGCCTTCGTTTGATGGCATAACACCATCAGAAATTAAAAACGCACACGAACGAATATGATCCGCCACTACGCGTAGCGATTTATCGTTTAAATCTTGTGCGTTAGTTACACTTGCCGCAGCTGCAATTAAGCCTTGGAATAAGTCGATTTCGTAGTTTGAATGCACGCCTTGTAAAATGGCAGCTATACGCTCAAGGCCCATACCTGTATCAACAGATTGTTTAGGCAGCGGCTCCATAGTACCGTCGCTTTGACGGTTGTACTGCATAAATACAAGGTTCCAAATTTCGATAAAGCGGTCGCCATCTTCTTCAGGCGAGCCCGGAGGACCACCCCAAATGTGCTCACCGTGATCGTAAAATATTTCAGAACACGGGCCACACGGGCCAGTATCGCCCATTGACCAAAAGTTATCTGAGGTAGCAATACGAATAATACGATCTTCGCTTAGGCCAATATCATTGTGCCAAAAGCCAAATGCATCTTCATCGTCGTGATAAATAGTAACAAGTAGTTTTTCTTGTGGTAATTTAACAACCTCAGTTAAAAACTCCCACGCAAACTTAATAGCGTCTTGTTTAAAGTAATCGCCAAAACTAAAGTTACCTAGCATTTCAAAAAATGTATGGTGACGCGCTGTGTAACCTACGTTTTCTAAATCGTTATGTTTACCACCAGCACGCACACAACGCTGTGCACTTGTAGCACGCGTGTAAGGGCGAGTTTCGGCGCCTAAAAACACATCCTTAAAAGGAACCATGCCGGCATTGTTAAATAACAACGTGGCATCGTTACCCGGAATAAGTGAAGCCGATTGGACAATTTGGTGCTGTTTGCTGGCAAAAAAGTCTAAAAACTGTTGCCTAAGTTGTGCCGTAGTCATGTGCTGCATGTGAAAATCTCACCTGTATTTACTGTGCTTGCATTGCAAAATCAATTTGTTCGTAGCTAAATCCTCGGTACATTAAGTAGCGCACGCGCTTAGCTTTATCTTTGTACTCGAGGTTGGCCGGTGTAGTTGAATACTTTTTGTTGTACGCTTCCTGCGCAAGCTCAAACCAGTCTATTTCAAGCTCTTCAACCACTCTTTCAAGTAGTGAACGGTCAATCCCTTTGCCTATGGCTTCGCTTTGAATGCGCTTTAAGCCATGGCCTTTAAAAATGTGTTTTCTGACAAACCCTTCGCAATAGCGTTGCTCGTTAATAAAATTGTGCTCTTCGCACCAATTAAGCAGGGTTTCTATAAACTCGTCGCTGGCTTCTTTTTGCTGAAGCTTAAGGGTTAACTCGCGGCGCGAATACTCTTGGCGCCCAAGTAACCACAGTACATAGTTTTTAAGCTTTTGTTTTAACTTATCATCCATTAAGCGTCAAAGCGCCCGCTTTGTTCACTGCTAAGTGGTTTAACATTACTATCGTCACTTGGCGGTACAACTGGCATAAAAATAGCCTGATAAGATACAAAGAAACTAATGTAGCAAATTGGCATTAAAATCAACAGCGGTAAGAACGATAAGAACATAGAAAGCGCCATAAATAACACACAAATAATGCCAAAAACACTCAATGCAAACAGGTTATGATAAAAAACCAATAGCGAATTTTTAAGCGCCGTTAAAATGCGTTTTTCTTTACTAAAATAAATAAGCGGTACCGCGTAAGCAAACGCCATTAAATACACCGCCATTGCCACTAAAAATAGCACCACACTGGCGCCCGAAATACTATTTAAGGTTTGCTCAAGCGCAATGTTAGGATCAAGACCCTCTTGGCTCATAATAGCCACCGCATCGGCAAATAGGCCATTAGCTAATAAGGCCATTAAAATACCCGCCCCCATTTGGTAAAGCGCTAAACGTAGTAGTCCTAAACGGTTACCTTTTGCGCTAAAGGGTTTGAGTATGTCGGCCAGCATAATTTTACCGCCCTGCTGCTTGCTCAGTACCGCTTGGTAAAAACCAGCGGTTAAAAAAGGCGTAGCAAGTGCCGCAACAACTTGCAGCAAAGGTAAAAATAACGACAGTATGCCCACTATGCCTATTAATAAGTGCATAACTACAAAGGTAAATGGCTGGGTTTTAAAAATATGCCAACCGGCTTTAAACCACTTTAGCCCGGCATCGGCTTTAAAAATTCGTAATTCGTTAGACATACTGGCTCTTAAATTAAACAAAACACGCCAAGTATAACTTGGCGTGAGGGGGGATTAACAGACACTACATGATTAAATAGTTAAGGTTTTTTAATTTTTTTAATATCTAACATATGTGCGCCGTGTTTTATTTTGGTTTCTAGGTAAGCTTTGTTACCTGTAAGGCCTGCTTTAATATGCGCATGGGTACCAATAACGGTGTCTACTTCAATGCCGGCATCTTTTAATGCATTAAGCTTTTTAGGGTTATTGGTCATTAATTTAACGTGGCTTAAATTAAGTGCGTTGAGCATTAATACCGCGTCTGAAAAATCACGCAAGTCGTCAGCAAAGCCTAAGTGGTTATTAGCCTCGTAAGTGTTCATACCTTGAGATTGCAGCACGTAAGCATCAATTTTATTATATAAACCAATACCTCGGCCCTCTTGGCGTAAATACAATAACACCCCGCCTTGCTCGTGCATCATTTCAATACACTCATTTAACTGCTCGCCACAATCGCAGCGCGATGAATGAAACACATCACCGGTTAAACACTCAGAGTGCATGCGAATAAGCGGCACATTTTGATTTACATCAGCATTGTTAAATACAAACGCAACGTGTTCTTGGCCGTCTTTTAAGCCACTAAAAGACACTATTTCTGCGGGAATATCACTATTTTTGCCAACATTAAGCTGGGCTCTTGCTCTTACTTGCGCCACGACAAATCCAAATAATTAAATAACTACGACACCATAAGGTGATAATATCACAAATGTTTAAAGTTAGATCGTAGTACACTAGGTTTATGGCAAATATATGGCGATTACACAGCCTATTTTCAATCTTAATATGCAATAAACTCCCACTACCTAGGGCTATTTCCCCAAAACAATGACAAACTTGAACGCATTTGCTATTTTAATTTTATTACTTTTACCACGCTGCTTATACATTAAGTTAATACACCGCACCTATAAAAAGCTAAAACGGTGTTACCTAGTTACCTCAGCAGGCACTTTTAGCACAGTTTAATGACGAAAATTAGTTACAGCTTAGTGCACATTGGTAGTTAGGTAATTAGTTAGTTTTATAAGCAAGCGCCTACACAAAAGATAATGAAAACCATTATCACTTGTGGTATTTTGTTTCTAGATTGAACACTAATAGGGATTATTATGAAAGCACAACGCCTCGCCTTAGTTATCGGATTAACCTTTACAGCTTTTGCAAGCCAGGCCAATGCAAGCCAAGTAAGCGATGATAAAGCCGCCTTTTCTGATGCATACCAACGTTATTTAACGGCTGTTAAAAAAGACGAAAACATAGAGCAAGCGGCTAAACATGCCTATACGACAGGCTTTGCGCTTTATGGTGATAAAAGTAATAACACCGCAAGCCTTGCTATTAATTACGCCAAAGCAATTACAGCGCCGCGCTCTATCAACGACAAAAAAAATGTATCAGAGCAACGCTTCGAACTTTACTCGCAAGCCTATACAATACTGGCAAATAACCACGGTAAAAATGCAATAGAAACAATCGATGCCCTAATAGGCAAGGCTGAAAACACCAGCTCGGCCTATCAAGCCGATAACGATTACGACCGTATAATTGAAATAGCTAAAACACAAAACAACCCTAAATTTGTTGCCGACATGCAGTTTGAAGCAGCCTCGCTGTTAGCCAAAAAATTTGCTCATAAAAAGTACCATAAAGCTAAAACGCTGCTTAACCAAGCCGATGACTACTACCGTAATAACCTAGACGACAATACCGTAGAGCGCATTAAAGCCGACTTTTTAATGGCGTCGTTTGCTCAAGGTAAGAAAAAATACAATGAAGCCATTGAACGACTAAACCATGTTGTATCGGTATTTGATAACAACTTAAGCTTTGATCACAGCGCTGAGCTTACTGCGCACTCAAAGCTTGTTAACCTTTACGAAAAAACAGGCCAAAGCGAACAAGCCACTAAGCATTGTTTAGCAATTGCTAAAATGGTGCCGTGGAAAAAAACACAAGAGCAAACACCTATATACCGCAAAAACCCTGAGTACCCACAAAACAAAGCACGCCAAATGCGAGATGGTATTGTCGTTGTTGAATTTGACGTAGATACCGCAGGCTTTGTTAAAAACCCAGAGGTAGTTAGCTCACAAGGGGGTAAAGAGTTTGAAAGGTCGGCACTTACAGCACTTAAAAAGTGGCGTTATGCACCAAAATTTGAAGACGGCCAACCCGTTGTTGCAAGTACGCAAGTACAACTCGACTTTAAAATAGCCAGATAACACGCAAGGTATTAACTAGCGTTTTTTTGTTCAGGTAGTTTTACTCAAAGCTTTGCGAGTATTTTATCGCTTGCGGCTTCAATTAAATCGAGCACATTTTCAAAGCCATCATCGCCGCCGTAGTATGGGTCGGGTATGGCGCTTTGGCTTTGCTCGCCGTATTCTAAAAACAATGCCAGCTTGTAATGTAAATGGGTGGGGCATTGCGCTTTTAAGTCAGCTAAGTTTTGTGTGTCGGCCGCTAAAATTAAATCAAACTCAGTAAAATCGCTGCTGCGAACTGGGCGCGAAAATATACCTTTAAAGCTATAACCGCGTTTTTCGCCTGCAGCCATTGAGCGGCTATCTGGCGTTTTACCTTCGTGGTAGCCAATAGTCCCTGCCGAGTCTACCTTAACCTCAACACCTAATTTTTTAGCTCGCGCTTTTAACACCGCCTCTGCTGTGGGCGAGCGGCAAATATTACCTAAACACATTATCAGTACTTTTTTCATTAAGGCTCCTTTAACTAATTTAACCACCTTGGCTTTAAAACTGTTTTAATATAGCCTCGTTATAGTCATCGGCATTTAAAGTCAGGTTATACTTGGCCGCCACACTATCAAGCTCCGCTTGTTTTATAGCTAACTCGTCCATAGTAATGGTGTTATCGTCAAGCTGCCATAAAAGCCGTGAGCCCGCATAACTATAATGAATCGCTAATAATGCATCGGCATTACCCTCGCGCCCTGCCGCTTTTAGCTTTGGCATTTTGCGGGTTATTTTATTAAGCGCTTGTTTAAGCTCCCACACATATACCACTTCGGTCATAAAACTATGGGTACGGTATTTATTTAACAGCCAGCCAATGGCCAAACTTGTTATAACAACACCGGTTAAATTCCAATGAAAATGGCTCCCGCTTTCATCAGGAAACAACGCAATTAACGTTTGCGATATAGCCAAGCTGCCAACAGCTAAACCCGCCGCACACCCAGCAATTACCCTATTTAAATGTTTGCGGTAACGTGCTTTATCTATTTGTATGAGTTGCATAACAGCCTAAAAAATTAATAAGTAAAAATATAGCGAACGCTATTGTAACTAAACCCCGCAATTTTTATAAAATTATTTAACCCCTTTTTGATTTGCCCCCCGTTATAGCTTTTAAACAACCCAATAAGTTTACTCGGAGCGGCTTATGCACACACTTGAAGTACCCAATAATTCAGCATTTATTAAAACATCAACCGCCGTTATTGGCGGCGCAGTAATGACCTTTGTCGCCTTTGCATTTATGCAATACTTAATTAGTGGCGAGCAGCGCGCACCTATAAAACTCGGCGACGATATTATTGTAGAGATTTTTCAGGCACCAGAGGATTCACAAGTAAGGCATATACAAAAAATACAGCCACCACCGCCTGTGCCAAAAACGCCGCCTAAAGCGCCACCAATAGATACCTCAAACGACCCTGTAATAGCGATTAACGAATTAACACCAATCACTATTGATGATTTTGGAGATGATATAAATAGCACGATTAACCGCCCAACAGGCGATGCAACCCCCATAGTGCGCATAAATCCAAAATACCCAACATCTGCTGCGCGCAATGGCATAGAAGGCTGGGTACAACTGAGCTTTAGTATTTCGCCCACCGGCGAAGTAATAAACCCAGTGGTAATAAACGCCGAGCCCAAACGCACCTTTGACCGCGAAGCAATAAGAGCCATAAAACGCTGGAAATATCGCCCCAAAGTAATAGAAGGTGTGGCACAATTACAAACAGATCAAACCGTACAGCTCGATTTTAAATTAGATAACTCTATTTAACGGACTAAACGCCTATGCTACTCAGTATTAAGTCATGGTTATTTGAAACGCCAAGCAAGGATTGCATGGCAAGTTACGCAAAAAGTGGCGACAACCGCTACTTAGAGCAGCTTATTTCCCTATACAGTAACGATTTATATCACTACCTAGTGACGCAATCTAATACGCATTTAGCATACGACGTAAGCCAACAAACCTGGCTAAAAGTAATCGAAAAACGCCACCTTTACCAAGCGCAAACCACGCCAAAAGCGTGGTTATTTAAACTCGCGCGCAACACATTAGTAGACGAATACCGCAAACAGCAGCGCTTTGTAGAGCTTGACGAAAACACCCACCTACCCGCGCAGCAAAATGAGCAAGGTAATAACAATAGTATTAGCAATATAAATTACCAAGCGTTCGATAGCGCACTCAAGCAACTGAGCTTTGTACAGCGCGAAGCCATTACCTTACAACAAGAAGGCTTTAGCCTTGCCGACATAGAGCTTATAACGCAAAGCAACCATGAGAGCGTAAAAACAAGGCTGCGCTATGCCAAGCAAAACCTTAAACGTTTATTAGGAGCAAACAATGAACAAGCCTGATGAGCAGTTTGATCAAAAGCTCACTCAACACTACAAAGAGCGAAAAGCACGCACTACACTCAGCGCTTCCCAACAAAAAGCGTTACTTAATAATGCCAGCCATAAAAAGCCCTCAAGGCTTAGTTTTACGCTACAGTTAACCAGCCTTGCCTGCGCACTGGGCGTATTCGCATTTATTGTGTTTGATAGTAACGAGGGCATTAACCACGCACCTAAAACGGTGCTTAACAGCTCATTTAAAACTATAGACATTCACGACTACTCAATTATTAAAACCCACGAAATAACCCCATCGGGCAGTTACACAAGCGCCATTACCGAGCAAAAACACGCACTCGATACTCAACACGCTAATAGCTTGCGCTTACACCAACAACGCCACATAGAATACGGCACGCTCGTAAAGGTAGATAACGACTGGTTCATAGCCAGCTGTAATGACGAGGTACTGGTGCAAATTAAGCAGTCACTGCTCAGTGATTTAAAGGGTAAACATGCGGTAGAAAGTGGTCTAAATACGGGCGATATGCTCGCTATGGCGCATAACGGTAAAGGGCAGATTGTAGCGCTTAAACATGCGGGAGTTGGAGTTAGGCAGTGTGGGGCTTAGGTGGTTTAGCTCAGTTAAGGTTGGTGGTAGTGGTAATTTAGATATATATTACCACCGAGAACACAGAGGCGCTTCGCGCTGCACAGAGGTAGTTAACTATCGCCCATATAATCTAATGGTGAGGAAAGCTCTATAAAATCACGATATTGCTCTTTGGTAATTTTGTTGTATTCATCTTTGATATAGATATAGTTAAGCCATAATAAAGTAACTTCTGGAGAAATTCGTATTGAATGATGAGCTAGGTTCTTTTCTGCGTTTTGCAACTCAGTTAAACCGTCATCGCTATCAGGAATCCAAACATCATAAGGGTTTAATTCTGAGACAAAAACACGAAAAAAAATATTCTTAATAAATTTTGATAGTGAAATAGGATAATTCCCCGTGGAATAGCTATTTTCTTTTGGACCAAAATTGTCATTATAAAATGTACTTATATATCTCTGTGGCTCAATAAAATAGATTATCTCGGCTGATAAATACTCTTTTGATATATCCTTTTGTAAGAAGTCAGCTAGGCTAATATCTATGATCTTATTTTCATCACCTCGTTCTGTTCTTTTGAACCTACCATTTATTATCTCCTCATAAAGTGGGTGGTCTTTTTCATGGATACAAAACAAAATAGCGAGCACAAGAACATCTACTTTTTTGCCACTTGGTAAATTAATAATAATGGCTGTAATACGTTCAGTAATTTGAATAGCTGTTCTTGCTGATACCTGAAAGGCATCTAATACAACTGAGATATTAGCTAAAGTGGTTTCGGACGTTTTGGTACGAGGGAGCAGCTCAATTTTTTTACTTTCTAAATACGCAGTTTCAAATTTAGTTGTATCGCTATGTACTGATAAAAAGTCTTTTAAAACAGGACGCTTTAAACTGTAACGACTATTAAAAAAACGGCCTAAATAAACCTTAGCGTCAAACCCTTCACCGTATATTGATTTTATTGTATGTTGTAGCTGCTCGCTATCCGTAGCCACAACAAACACGATACCTTTTACATCAAAAATATGTTTAATTGTCTCAAGCATTTCTACTGCATAACTTGGGCGACAACGGTCTAATTCATCAATAAAAATAAATATGGGTAACGTTTTACCTTCCTGCTCTTCAAACTTACAGACCCAATCAGCTAACTTAGATTTTATTACTTCAATACTTTTGTTTTTAGCTTCATGATCTTTAATTAAGTTTTGTGCAAGCGCCTTTACTGCGGGCGAAAAGTCGCTGCCAGTTAACTTGTTAGAATTTTGCTTTTGATCATCTTCAATTTCTTCATCAGAGAATAGTAATGTGTGTAACTCATCTAAATCTATGCCTGATATTTTTTTAGTTAAGCCTTGTGCAATAGCAGGTGCAACGGCCTTAAACATAGAAACTGCACTCTTAGGAATAGTTATATTAAACTTAGCCTGACGTTGAAGCTGCTTGATGATACCTGCAATTACAGTTAAAAATGGGTCGTCTGAATAGTCTTGCTGCCATGCATCAATATATACAACAGGAAAATCTACTATTAATTCTCGTGACCAACGCTTAAGAAAATAGGTTTTACCTGCCCCCCATTCAGCATTGAGATTTAATACATAGTTTTTCTTTTGCTCATCATCAGGCCTACTTTCGTCATAACCTTCTTGAGCCAATAGCCTTGATAAGAAAGTGGCGTAGCGAGCTCTATCTAATTTATCTGCAGGAAAATATTCCTCTAATGGTGGCTTAGTTGCTTCACTCCAATTAAATTCTTTCATTTAATTCCTTTTAAGTAGTCTTTTTTCATAGTGCGATATAAAACGATCGCCGCTGAGTTCTCCGAGCTAATGCCCGACGCGCCAGCAAGCTGTACGCCTACAACAAACACTACATATAACTAACTTTAGTGCGCTCATTGCATTGGTGATACGTTGGGTTTCGTGTCACTCAACCCAACCTACTTCGCTAATATCTTATAAATCATTGGTAATGGCTATTGCTTTAAAAGTCGTTGTTCTGGATTGTGTAAGTATTTTAAGCCGATGGTCACTATACGTGTATGTACCATTGTTATAACGCGTAGTTGAACATTACCAATAACCACAATTGAGCCTTTACTGATTTCGCCTGAGAGCTTTTGGTTGATCACTTCTTCCAAGCTTATGCCCTCTGGCGCGTCTATTTTCATGTGATATGAGTAAAATATATCGCCTACTAGCGTAACCCCTTTCACTTTAAGTTCGTTACGCGCTAAGTGGCTGTCTTGGTGGTTTGTTTTATCGGTTGCTGTAAAAACTAAATCAACAAAAGGTCTGTTAGCAGGTTTTAAAACAACAAATAAATGATCGTTTGGTTTTAATTTAGTAGAGCCGCGTGGCGGTATGATTGATGGCCCTCGTGTGATCATGGCTACAACTACACTTTCTGGCAGTGCAGCATGAGACAAACTGCGCCCAGAAACGCGAGAAACATCACTTAACGTGTACTCTACAATTTCTATATCAATATCATTTAGGGCGGTAATTTCGAGCGTTGCAGCTGCTAAATCGGGTGGCGGCTCTATTAAACTTAACTTTTTAGCCATCCAAGGCATAGTTGAGCCTTGCAACGTGGCCGAGATTAACACCACGAAAAAAACCACATTAAAAATAAGCTCCGCCCCTGAAAGGCCAAACAACAGTGGGAATATAGCTAAAATAATCGGCACTGAGCCTCTTAGCCCCACCCAAGATACAAATAAAGTTTCGCGATTATTAAAGCCAAATAATTTTAAAATTGGCGCTACCGCTAGTGGGCGAGCAACAAAAATAAGTGCCAGTGCAATTAACAACCCTTCTAGCCATACATCAACCAAAGACGAGGGGTTAATTAAAAGCCCTAACACAACAAACATGGTTATTTGCCCAAGCCACGCTAAACCATCGTGAAAAAGAAAAATGCCGCGTTTATATACAAATTTACTGTTACCTAAAATAACGCCTGTTATAAATACAGCTAAAAAGCCACTGCCGCCAAGCGTTGCAGAAAGGCCAAAAGAAAGCAGCCCAAATGCGGTTACCATTACTAAATACAAACCTGATGCATTTAATTTTATTCGATTAATAAACCACACCGACACCTTACCAATTAAAAACCCACAAACGGCGCCTACGCCCATTTGCTGGGCAAATAACTGCAGTAAACCCAGCCCTATTGGCATGTCGTTCACTAGCATTTCGAGCAAACCAACCGTTAAAAAAATAGCCATTGGGTCGTTCGAGGCACTTTCTATTTCAAGGGTTGATTTAAGCTTTTTATTTAGGTGAATACCGGCGCTTCGTAAAAGTGCAAATACGGCTGCGGCATCTGTAGAGCCCACAATAGCGCCCAGCAAAACGCCTTGTAATACAGGTAAGTCTAAAATATAAGTGGCGACAAGGCCGGTAATTACAGCTGTTAATAGCACCCCAACCGTTGCTAAAGCCGAAGCAGGTTTCCACACTTGTTTAATAGAGCTGGTTGGCGTTTGTAGCCCACCATCAAATAGAATAATAGCCAGTGCTAACGTGCCCAGAGCATGCGCCGCCTCTGCGTTATCGAATGATATGCCGGCAATACCGTCTTCACCTGCCAGCATGCCCACCAGTAAAAATAGTACTAGCACGGGTAAGCCAACGCGCGCAGATAGCTTGCTCGAGATAACCCCTAGTAAAATTAAAATGGCACTAACAAGAATGATATTATCTATTACAAACATAGTGTGGGTTTACAGCCTTGTATAAGTTAAAAAGTAAGAATTTATAGCTATTAAAAAGCTTAAAGCTCATGCCATACAATAACCTAAAAAATATAAATACGGGTACTTAACTGCATATTTAAAACAAAAAAGCCTGCGATTAAGCAGGCTTTTGAGTATTTAAACGAGCAAATTTTATAACACTATTATGCTTGTTACTAAGTACGCTATAAACGTCAGTGCGCCGCCAAATAACGCATACGGTAGCTGCGTTTTAACGTGGGTGAGTAAGTCACACCCCGAGGCGAGTGCCGATACGGCGCTGGTGTCGGATATAGGGGAGCAGTGATCGCCAAATATACCGCCGCCTAAAATAGCGCCTACCACCAGTGAAGGTGGCAAACCGAGCGCTTGAATAAGCGGTACACCAATAGGAATAAGTATGGCAAATGTGCCCCACGAAGTACCTGTAGTAAACGACATAACCGCGCCGGTTAAAAACAGCACTGGTACAATTAAGTAAATAGGTAGGTAATCGCCCACTAGCGATGCAACAAATACGCCCGTGCCTAGCTCTTTTAAGCTGGCGCCCAGTGTAAGTGAAAGCAATACAATGCTCACCAGCGGTAATAACTCGCCCATGCCTTTAAAGCCGGTATCGACTAATTGATGGTGAGTAAATTGGCGCGAGCTAATCATTAAAACATATGCAACCACAATGGCTAATACCGTTGCGTATAAAACCGATTTAGAGCCGCTGCCTTCTGCAAGTACGCCGTTGCCGGTGTAAAACATAAAGCCTACCATGCTCACAATTAGGGTAAGTAATGGCACGAGCATGTAACGCGCTTTAGAGCCTTTTACTTCTTCTTTTAGATCGGTTTTTTGCAGCTCTAGCTTTTGCTCGGCTTCTTTCATTGGGCCATGTACTTTATCAAACGCGATAGTGTAAAACACAATGACTAGCGTGATAATGGCGTAAAAGTTGTACCCTACGCTGCCCCATAAAATAGAAACTGCCGATTCGCTTAGCTCGTAATTGCCAAGTAAACCCAGTACAAATGCGCCCCAGCCGTTAAGTAATATTAAAATACACACCGGTGCACTGGTACTATCAATAATATAAGCAAGGCGCGCTCGGCTCATTTTAAATTTGTCGAACAAGCCGCGCGATACAATACCTGAGGTTAATACGCTGAGGTTTGACTCTATAAATACCGCGATGCCGGTAAACATGGTTAAAAAGCCAACTTGGCGCTTACTTTTTGCAATGCCTTTATTCATAAGCATATTAACGGTGGCTGCTACGCCGCCTGATTCGCGTATGTAGGCAAGCAAGGCACCAATCATAATACTGAATATTAAAATGCGAGTGTTACCCGGCGAGCTTGCTACCGATATTATGCGCTCAATGGTATTTAAAAATGTAGCAAATAAGGTATTACCCTCGCCTTGTATAGCGAGTAATAATTCTGACGAAGCAACGGCCACCAAAAGTGCCATTATTACTTCTTTTCGCCAAAATACGATAGCGATAGCAATTAGCGGCGGTAATATAGAATACCAAGACATAAATTAACCTTTATTAATAGCGAAGTGCGTTCGCTTTATTCACGTTGAAACGCTTATTTTACAGGCCGTTTTAAAAATGAGGCCTGAATTTGTAAACCGCTTAGCTTAATGGATTGGCTTAGTTAAGTCACCTGCAAATAAATCACTTAAGGCACTGCACTTAGGCCGTTTTAGCCTAAACGATAATTTATTGATTTAGTAGTGCTTCGTAAATAAGCGATACCACCGAGCCATATTGCGCGGTCTCGTATTGTTTGCCCAAAAACCGGTAGTGTTTTTGCCCGCCTTTTATTTTTGTGTGCCGCGCATTGGTCAATAAAATAATGGCTAAATCGTAGGTTGGATCAATAACCGTTACTGTGCCCGTCCAGCCAGTGTGCCCATACGCTTGTGCGCTTGCGTAAGGGCCAAAATGCCAACGCCTGGCTTGGTTGTTACCTGCAAGCCTAAAGCCTAGGCCATAGGTTTCGTTGTTTAATTGTGGCGTTACAAACTGCGCTAAGGTTGATGCGCTAAATAACTGGGTATTGCCAAAACCACCTTGGTTTAATAGTACTTGGCAAAGCACAGCTAAATCGGGTGCATTACTAAATAAACCGGCATGCCCTGCTACGCCATTAAACGAATAAAATGCTCGCTCGTCGTGCACTTCGCCTTGCAAAACATTGGTACGAATATTTTCAAAGGCAATACGGCCATCACGGGTATTGCCGCTAAGCTCGGTTGCTGCAAATTCAGCGCGTTTAAAGCCCTTTTTAAGTGGGTTAAATACCGTATTGGTCAGTTTAAGTGGGGCGTAAATGTGTTGCTCTAGGTAGTCATCAAGTGGTTGCCCGGTTATTCGCTCAACTATCACGCCTAAAATCATGTAATCAATATCGGAGTAAACGGCTTGTGCGGGGTATTTATTACTCAGCGGCACTTGCGTAAGTAACAGCTGCTTTGTGGTTTGGCTATTTTGCGAAAAATACGCATCGCCATTTTTAGTTTCTTTACGATGAAAATCAAACACAGGCGGGTACCCCGCTGTATGCGTAAGTAAATTTTTAACTGTGCGCAGCTCGCGGCCATCACCTTTGTATTCGGGTAAGTAACTTTGTACGGAGTTATTTATATTTAAAAGCCCTTCACTTACAAGTTTCATAAGGGCAAAATTAGTGGCAAATATTTTGGTGTTAGAGGCTAAATCAAAAAGAGTATGTGTTTGCATTGGCTCTGGGCGTAGTAGCATTAAATCACTTTGTTGGTACTGTTTGGCATCGCCATAGGCGCTAAGCTTTATGAGTTCGCCACTTTTAATAACGGCTAATACTGCCCCAGGAAAACCAGCTTGTATGTCTTTTTCAATAAGGGCATCGACCTGGCTAAAGTCTATATTACTTTGCGCAGCGGTATTTAAGGTCGGAAACTCAAAGCGCAAGGTAAGGCTTGCGCCTTTAGGTTTAATATTTTCAACCTTAAACGTATTTACCCCGTTGTGGGTGCGCCTTGCTAGCGAATACTCATATAAAGTATTAGCGGCTAATTGGTTGGTAATATTAAGCTTTTGGTTATTTATAAAAATATCGGCGCTTATCGCGTTATTATTTTGAATTAATAACTGCCCTCGCCCTTTATACGCTTTGAATGTGCCACGGTTATTTACGTACTCACGGCTACTTGGGTTAGCCTCAGGAAAAGTGACAATAACTTGGGCGTTTGGAAGCGTTACTAATTTGCTTTGCTTAAGCTCACTTGCTGTAAACTCATTTGGCTTATTTGCCGTACTGCACGCTACAAGAGTAACACTAACAAGCGCCAGTAAAGCCGTTTTAAAACAGCTGCTTAATTTTTTATTTATTACTAAAGCCATTTGCACCCCTTACTTGTACAGCAAATACGGCGCTCGTTGCTTTTTAAATGCTGCAAGCCCTTGCTGCCAACTTTGTTTTATTTGCCGCTCTGATTGCCCTGCTTCAATAGCTAACCGTAGTTTGTTGGTACCAGCCAATTTATCCATAAAATCAGCGCGTTCAAAAAAGGTAATATTGTTTTTAGATAATTTATTATAAGCCGTAATTAAATAACTTAAATCAAGCCCACGCGTGTTTGCTGTGCGTAGATCGAGCCCTTTTACAGGAGTATTTTTAAATTTAGGGTTTGCTGCCGCCCCTTTAATAGAGCGCGGTGTAAAACTAAAATCCCCAAGCGCAACGGGCGAGTAGCCAATTACTTGAAACGCAAAGTCGGTGCCTCTGCCAATACTTACAGGGGTTGCCTCAAAAAAGCAAAGCGACGGATACAGCGCAATTGATTGATCGTTCGGTAAATTAGGGCTGGGTTTTACAGGTAAATTGTAGGATGTTGAGCGCGTGTAATGATCAACTGGGATCACAGTAAGCTTTAAATCAGCCGCTTTATTGATCCAGCTTTCGCCTTTGATCATTTTTGCAAGCTCGCCTACCGTCATGCCGTGCAGCACGGGTATTGGGTGCATACCTACAAACGATTTAAATTGGCGCTCAAGTATTGGCCCATCAACGTAGGCAATATTGGGGTTTGGCCTATCAAGCACAATAAACTCAATACCTTGCTCGGCTGCGGCTTCCATCATGTAATGCATAGAGCTTATGTAGGTATAAAAGCGCACGCCCACATCTTGTATATCAAAAATAATAACATCTACATTGCTAAGAGCTTCGGCGCTTGGTTTTTTGTTTTTGCCATAAATAGAAATAAGCGGGATACCGGTTTTACTATCAACCGCATTTTTAACATGGGCTCCAGCGTCGTGATCGCCTCTAAAGCCATGCTCAGGTGCAAAAATTTTGGTTATGGTTATATTTTTAGTGAGTAAGGCATCTACTAAATGAGTATTTTCAACAAGCGATGTTTGATTTACCACAAGCCCAACACGCTTATTTTGTAGCTGCGGCAAATAATGTTTGTATTGAGCAGCGCCAACAATTGGCGTTATTTGAGCTGTGTGAGCGTGCGCGCCCACATTAAAAATAGTGATAATAAATAGTAAAACAAAGGTGATGAATACAGCTTTAAACATACAGCAAGTTCCTTTTAAACAAGGTGTTTAAAATACCACAGCTTAAGTTAAAGAGCAGTGAATGGTTTTGAGCTGTACATAAGTAACTAGAAGCTGCGCTTCTAACGTGATCACGCTCTACGTCCACGACAATTAAACTCAGGGTTTAAAGTTTTCCCGTAGGCGCTAAGCTTGCTAGCGCGACGAGCATAGCTCGTAAATGGGTTAAATACTAATGTTGGTTTTGAGCTTCTCATTTATTCCTCTTTCACTTCTCTTTGTAATGTTTCTTAAAACAAATTATTCACAAAGAGGTTAAGAGGCGCTGCGCTTTTAGAGAAGTGACTGAATAGAAGATTTGGCACTATGTAAAATTGGATTTTACTAATACCTGATAGCTGAAAGCTTTCTCAAATTTCAGACACAAAAAAACCGACTTAATGTCGGCATATGTATGAAAGTGGTGGGCGCAGGACGTATCTTCTAAGAGTGAACCTCCGACCGCTTGGCTTAAAGCCAACACTTTACTTATTTATACTCTAAGCAGAGTCTATGAAAGTGGTGGGCGCAGGAGGATTCGAACCTCCGACCGCCTGGTTCGTAGCCAGGTACTCTATCCAGCTGAGCTATGCGCCCACTTTCATTTTTTCTTATTTATACTCTAAGCGGAGTTTCTGAAACAATAAATATAAGTATACATCGTAAAATATGCGCTTAACTTATATGTTATTTCAGACACAAAAAAACCGACTTTTGTCGGCTTATTTATGAAAGTGGTGGGCGCAGGAGGATTCGAACCTCCGACCGCCTGGTTCGTAGCCAGGTACTCTATCCAGCTGAGCTATGCGCCCACTTTCATTAGTTACTTGTTTATACTCTAAGTTAGAGTGTGTAAAAGTGGTGGGCGTAGGACGTAACTTTTAAGAGTGAACCTCCGACTGCTTGGCTTTAGCCAACACTTTCTACTTGTTTATACTCTAAGCAGAGTGTTGTAAAAGTGGTGGGCGCAGGAGGATTCGAACCTCCGACCGCCTGGTTCGTAGCCAGGTACTCTATCCAGCTGAGCTATGCGCCCACTTTTACTGTTTGCTTATTTATACTCTAAGCAGAGTGTGTAAAAAGTGCTGGAAGCAGGACGTATCTTGTAAGAATGAACCTCCGACCGATTTGGTTTTAAACCAAACACTTTAACTTATTTATACTCTAAGCAGAGTGTGTAAAGAGTGGTGGGCGCAGGAGGATTCGAACCTCCGACCGCCTGGTTCGTAGCCAGGTACTCTATCCAGCTGAGCTATGCGCCCAATCTTTACTTTACAAGACTGCCATTAAAAGAAATGGTGGAGAAGGAGGGATTCGAACCCTCGATAGAGCTACAAACTCTATACTCCCTTAGCAGGGGAGCTCCTTCGGCCACTCGGACACCTCTCCGTCTTGTGGGGCGTATAATAAAGATTTCAGAAAATATGTCAAACACTTTTATGCCAAAAATGACTATCTGGTTACAGAACGCACATAAGTCAGCTTTAATTGTATAATTGGTTTGAAAAGTAAACGATTTAAATATTTTTGTCTTGTGGATTAACGCCCATTAAAGGCACTAAATCATCTTTGAGCTGCGCTAAATATTGCTCTTGGTAACCTAATTGCTGAAATTCAGCAATACAGGCTCGGTAATAAGCTTGTCGCTTTTGCTCTGTGGTGTCAGTTTCTGGCGATTCTTCAACTCGGTTGTCTTTCATATTATATTCTAAGTCCATTTGAGAATTCATATTTAGAGTGCTATTTTAACCCAGCTCAAAATTTTGGCGTATTTTAGCTAAGTTTTTTACATAAATACAACATAATGTTTAAAAAACAGTCATAAAATTACGTTATAGCACCGTTATTAAGGTTATTTAAAACAAGGCTACATTAAATAACCCAATCTGAATTAACTATTAATAAGTACTAATAACTAGCTTTAAAATTTAGTTTAGTACTAATTAATTAAAAAGCGAACAATCTTATCCTCTCTTTCGTCTGTTTTTATAAAGCAATTTACTCTCCAACTTTTTCTGCATTGGCGCTTATTTTTATACTCACACAAAAACGCCGCTAAAATTTAGCGGCGTTTATCGCATTTATTTTGTTAAAGCTTAGTCAGCTTGTGGGCGCATATGCGGGAACAAAATAACATCTTTAATGGTTGGTGAATCAGTAAATAACATTACTAAGCGGTCAATACCAATACCTTCACCGGCAGTAGGCGGTAAGCCGTACTCTAGTGCGCGTATGTAGTCTTCATCGTAATGCATTGCTTCATCATCACCGGCGTCTTTTTCTTCAACTTGGCGAGTAAAGCGCTCTGCTTGATCTTGTGCATCGTTAAGCTCCGAGAAGCCATTTGCAAGCTCACGTCCGCCAACAAAAAACTCAAAGCGGTCGGTAACAAATGGGTTTTCGTCGTTACGGCGCGCAAGTGGCGATACTTCCCACGGGTAGCCTGTAATAAATGTAGGTTGGATAAGCATGTGCTCAGCCGTCTCTTCAAATATTTCACATAAAAACTTACCAGGGCCCCATACACAATTTTCAGGAATTTTAACGTGCACTTGTTTAGCGTACGCTTTTAGTTCTTCAAAGTGGTTTTCTGGGTCATTAAATACCGCAGCATCAAACTCAGGGTTATATTTTAAGATAGCATCAGCCATGCTTAGGCGCTCAAACGGTTGGCCAAAGTCGTACTCTACTGAGTCGATAACTTCGCCGTTTTCATCTTTAGTGGTATTAACTACAATTGGGCTACCTAAAACGTTAGTTGCAACTGTACGTAGCATGTCTTCGGTAATGTTCATCAGATCGATGTAATCAGCGTAGGCTTGGTAAAATTCAATCATAGTGAATTCTGGGTTGTGGCGCGTTGATAACCCTTCGTTACGGAAGTTACGGTTAATTTCAAATACGCGGTCAAAACCACCTACTACTAAACGCTTAAGGTAAAGCTCAGGTGCTATACGTAAGTACATGTCTATATCAAGTGCGTTATGGTGAGTCACAAATGGACGCGCAGACGCACCGCCAGGAATAACCTGTAGCATTGGCGTTTCTACTTCCATAAAGTCGCGCTCTGCTAAAAAGCGACGAATACCTTCAACTACTTGTGAGCGAATGCGGAATGTTTCGCGCGTTGCTTCGTTAGTAATTAAATCAACATAACGTTGACGGTACTTGGTTTCTTGATCTGATAAACCATGAAACTTCTCTGGTAATGGGCGTAGTGACTTAGTAAGTAGTTCGTACTCGGTCATTTCTACGTATAAATCGCCTTTACCTGATTTATTAAGCGCACCTTTAACACCAATAATATCGCCAATATCTAGTTGGCCATATTTTGCTTTTAAGTCTTTTTGCACATCTTTAGATGCGTAAGCTTGTACACGGCCTTTCATGTCTTGAATGGCCATAAAAGGACCACGCTTAGCTAAAATACGGCCAGCAATTGATACAACGTGCTTAAGCTCTACTAATTCTTCTTTACTTTTATCACCAAACTCAGCCTGTAAATCAGCCGTGTAATGTTCACGACGGAACTGATTAGGATGACCGTTGGCTGGGCAATTTTCGCGAATAGCGTCTAATTTGCCGCGACGCTCAGCGATTAACTTATTTTCGTCTTGGATTTGATCAGTCATTTTTTAGCTCTTTTTTAGCTTGGTGGTTATAGGCCAGATTTTAGGCTGGCTTCAATAAATTTGTCTAGGTTGCCGTCAAGTACCGATTGCGTATTACGGTTTTCAACGCCAGTTCGTAAATCTTTAATACGTGCATCATCAAGTACGTAAGAACGAATTTGACTTCCCCAGCCAATATCCGACTTTGCGTCTTCTTGCGATTGCTTTTCAGCATTTTGCTGCTGAAGTTCAAGCTCAAATAATTTTGCTTTTAACTGCTTCATTGCTTGGGCTTTATTTTTGTGTTGAGAACGCTCGTTTTGACACTGAACAACCGTGTTGGTAGGTACGTGAGTAATACGTACTGCCGATTCGGTGGTATTAACGTGCTGACCACCCGCGCCCGATGCACGGTAAACGTCTATACGTAAGTCAGCCGGATTAATATCAATTTCAATATTGTCATCTACTTCTGGGTAAACAAACGCAGAGGCAAACGAGGTATGACGACGACCACTTGAATCAAATGGGCTTTTACGTACTAAACGGTGTACGCCTGTTTCTGTGCGCAGCCAACCATATGCGTATTCGCCTACAAAGCGCACTGTTGCACCTTTAATACCGGCTACATCGCCATCGGTTGCTTCTACTAGCTCAACTTTAAAGCCTTTCGCTTCGCCCCAGCGTAAATACATGCGTAATAACATGTTACACCAGTCTTGTGCTTCAGTACCGCCAGACCCAGACTGTAAATCAAGGTAAGCATCGTTTGCATCGTGAGAGCCCGAAAACATACGGCGAAACTCTAAACCCTCAAGCTGTTTATTTAAGCCTTCAAGTTCAGTTTGCGCTTCAACAAACGTGTCTTCGTCTTCGGCTTCTACTGCAAGCTCTAATAAACCTTCTACGTCGTCAGCACCTGCTACTAAGTTGTCGATTGTTTCAACAACGGCTTCTAAGGCTGATTTTTCACGGCCAAGTGCTTGTGCGCGCTCAGGTTCATTCCATACGGCTGAATCTTCAAGTTCGGCGTTTACTTCTTCTAGGCGCTCTTGTTTGTGAGCGTAGTCAAAGGTACCCCCGAAGCAGTTCAGTACGTTCGCGAATTTCCTTGATTTGATTAATCACAGGATTCACTTCAAACATGTACATTACTCCAAAATGGCTAGATTATTGCGCGCTAAAATTAGCACTAAACGCAATAAATTATCGTCAAATGATAAAAACGCCCGATTTTAACAAAAAACCGCGCGCTTTATTAGCCTTTTATGCATGCATTGTGCATATTTTTTAATGCACTTTTTCAAGCTCGCGAACAATTAATTGCAGGCTAAACTTGCCTCTAAATTCGTTTATGTCGAGCTGATAAGCCACTTTGACATAACGGGCCTCGGTGTCGGGCCATGCTTTTACATCTATTCCAAATGCAATGGCGTCAACTAAGCGCCCAGATTGATGTTTAAGCACCAGTTTTAAGTGTTTTTCGCCTACTATACGCTGCTGAATAACTTCAAAGGTGTGCTCAAATACCGGCTCAGGAAATTGCTGCCCCCATGGGCCTGATTGCTTTAATAGCTGAGCAAAGTCCATTGTAAAGCACTCGTTTGGCAGCTCGCCATCGGTAAATACAATGCAGCGTTTACTCTCTTCGCTTAACTGCGCGCTTACAGCAGCATCAAACGCGTTTTTAAAGTCATTAAAATTTTGCTCATCAATACTTAGCCCTGCCGCCATGGCATGGCCGCCAAATTTATTAATTAAGTGCGGGTCGGCGGTATTTAGCCCTTCGAGTAAATCGCGCATGTGTAGCCCTTCAATAGAGCGGCACGAGCCTTTTATTTCACCGTTTTCGCCACCGGCAAAAATAACGGTTGGGCGGTGGTATTTTTCTTTTAAGCGACCCGCCAAAATACCAATAACACCTTGGTGCCAATCTTCTTGGTATAAACAAATGGCATCGGGAATGTTGTCGTCACTAAACGCGAGCCTATCAAGCACAGCTTGCGCCTCGGCTTGCATGCCCTGCTCTATTTCGCGCCGTGCATGGTTTAAGCTATCTAACTCGCTGGCAATGCGCCTTGCTTGGTTTATATCGGTACTTAATAAGCACGCTATGCCCAAACTCATGTCATCTAGTCGCCCTGCTGCGTTTAAACGCGGGGCCAACGAAAAACCAAAGTCACTGGCGCTTAAACGCGCTGCATTACGATTAGCCACTTCAATAAGCGCAGTAATACCTGGGCGTGTTTTACCGCTGCGAATACGCGCTAACCCTTGATGTACTAAAGTGCGGTTATTTGCATCAAGCGCGACTACATCGGCCACGGTGCCTAGGGCAACTATATCAAGCAAGTCGGCCAAATTTGGCATAGCATGGCGTTCAAAATAACCTTGCTCTCGTAACGTGCTTCTAAGAGCTATAAGCAAGTAAAAGGCAACGCCGACACCCGCAATTGATTTTGAAGGAAAACGGCAATCATGACGGTTTGGGTTAACAATTGCATCGGCATTAGGGAGCTGCTCCCCTTGCAAGTGGTGATCAGTAACCAGTACTTTAATGCCCACTTTTTTTAGTATGTCTATGCCTGCAATACATGAAATACCGTTATCTACCGTAATAACCAGCTCTGGTTTTATATCAACAATTTGCTCAGCAAGCGCTGGGCTTAAACCATAGCCTAAGCTAAACCTGTCCGGTACAAGGTAGTCTAAGTTATTAAAACCAAACATTGCCAAGCCTTGCATTAAGGTGGCTGTACTGGTTGCGCCATCGGCATCGAAGTCGCCAACAATTAAAATGCGGCTTTGCGCATTCAGCGCATCAATTAATAGCTCGGTGGCTTTATCGATGTCTTTAAACAGTTTAAAGTCGATTAGCGTGGCTGCACTATTATTTAGCTCGTGTGCATTTTGCACGTTACGCGTGGCATAAATTTGCTTAATAACAGGGTGCAGATCGCTTGGCAGGTAAGAATCGTCTACATTTTCGCGCGCAATGATCAGTTTTTTCATGCTGGTTTTTAACTTATGGTGTTCATAATAAAAAGACAAAAAAAGGCCGTAAAGGCCTTTTTAAACCAATTCGCTTAATTAAGTGATCTATTTTGAGGCTGAAAAAACGTGTTGATAGCTAGGCAATAAATTCGCTATTTAGTTGTTCTCGGCAATAGCTCCTGCATTGCTCTACCTTCTGCATCCATGCAGTCGTAAATAAGTTTTTTAACGCCGGTAAAAAACGTTTAGCCCCGCAAAATGATTAAGTATTATCGCGGATTGGTATTAAACAGTTACTCAGATTTTTAATTAACCTGCTTTGTTCGCCTCAAGCGCTGCACTTAATGCCGCGGCTGGCTGGTAGCCAGGGATCATTGTACCGTCTTCTAAAATAATGGCTGGCGTGCCACTAATACCAAAGCTTTGGCCTAGCTGGTAATGCTCAGCTACTGGTGCGCTACAACCGGCAACTACTTTAGTGTCTTCGCCTGATTTAGCTTCTGTTAGTGCCTCTTGTTGGTCGCGTGCACACCATACATTCATTAAATCGGCGTAGCCCGAACCTTGCAGTCCACCACGCGGAAACGCTAAATAACGAACAGTAATGCCTGCATCAAGCAAGTCGTCTAGTTCGCGGTGTAATTTACGACAATAGCCACAACTAATATCGGTAAATACCGTAATTTGGTGTTTTTCGTTAGGCGCTTTATAAACAATCATTGAATCTTGGTATTCTTTAATACCTTCAACACGGACACCATTTAACGCTTGCTCGGTTAAGTTGCTGCGGTTGTTTAAATCAATTAGCGTGCCTTGCATTAAAAACTGGCCGTCTGGGCTGGCGTAAAGTACACCTTTATTTGTAATAAGCTCTTTTAAACCGGCAACAGGGCTTGGGTTTATTTGCTTAACTGTTACACCTAACGTGGCAAATTTAGTAACAATAGGATCATTAGCATCTGGCGTTGTGGCTACGCCATTTGCAAATGCACTAATACTTGTGCACAACATTGCACCTGCT
Source organism: Pseudoalteromonas sp. Xi13 (assembly GCF_003952205.1). Lineage (NCBI taxonomy): Bacteria > Pseudomonadati > Pseudomonadota > Gammaproteobacteria > Alteromonadales > Pseudoalteromonadaceae > Pseudoalteromonas > Pseudoalteromonas sp. Xi13. Next base: position 668,734 of record NZ_CP034439.1, on the reverse strand, counting down.
AACATTAATTTTTTCATAATTTTCTCTATCTAATAATACGTACTAAATTGACCGCTAAGCTGATATTAAATTTCATATTACGCGCGCGGATGATGCTCTGAGTGTACCGATTTTAATCGCTCATTGGCAACATGGGTATAAATTTGTGTAGTCGATAAGTCGCTGTGCCCTAACATCATCTGCACCACTCTTAAGTCGGCACCATGATTAAGTAAATGTGTTGCAAAGGCATGACGCAACGTATGCGGCGATAAATCAGACTCAATAGACGCCAAAATAGCATAGTGTTTAATACGATGCCAAAAGGTTTGTCGGGTCATACCTACACCGCGTTTAGAAGGAAACACAAAATCGGTGGCGTGTTTTATCATTTGTGCACGCCCCCCTTTTAAAAACTGCTCAAGCCAGTACATGGCTTCTTCGCCTAAAGGTACTAAGCGCTCTTTGTTGCCTTTACCTTTTACAAACACAACCGACTGGCGCAAGTTAATTTGCTCCATACGCAGCCCTACAAGCTCGGTTACACGCAAGCCCGTAGCATAAAGTAGCTCTAGCATGGCTTTATCGCGCAGCCCCATTGGCTCTTCAATATTGGGGGCACTTAATAATGCCTCTACCTCAGCTTCTGAGAGCGTTTTAGGTAACGATTGACCCGCTTTTGGTTGCGCAATGTTTTCAAGCGGTGAGCTTGTGATACGTTTTTCACGTACAAAATACTGATAAAACCGCTTTAACGCACTTATGCTGCGTGCCGTGCTACGTGGTTTTAACCCTAAATCTACGCGATACGCTAGATAGCTTTCTATATCTAAGCTGGTTACCGTCATTAAGCTTTCGCCTTTTAAAAACTGACAAAACTTATCTAGGTCACTGCGATACGCGCTAAGGGTGTTTTCGCTTACACCTTGCTCTAAGTACAAGCTATCTAAAAAGGTTTCTAGAAAGTCGCTGTTGCTGTTTAGCTCGGTATTTGGTTCAGGTAAATCGTCAGGTAGCGTTGTCACGTTGTGATCTCATGTTGGTAATACCCACGGTAGAAGGTATCAATTAAAAATACCTTACGGTAAACTGCGCCCTATCATAACAGGCAATTACACAGTGATAAATACGATGCAGATTGGTTTATTTTTTGGCTCTACTACATGCTACACAGAGATGGCAGCAGAAAAAATTCGCGACCTTATTGGCGCCGATGTAGTGACCTTACACAATATTAAAGACGAACCACTTAAAAATGCAGAGCAGTACGACTTTATCATCTTTGGTATTTCAACATGGGATTTTGGAGAAATACAAGAAGACTGGGAGTCTAAGTGGGACGACATTAAAGATGTAAACCTAAATGGTAAAACCATTGCTTTATTTGGCATGGGCGACCAACAAGGTTACGGACAATGGTTTCAAGACGCCCTTGGTATGCTTCACGATGAAATAAATACCCAGTCGTTTACGCAACTTGGTTTTTGGCCAAACGATGAAAACTACGAGTTTGAAGCGTCAAAAGCACTTACCCCCGATGGCAAACACTTTGTTGGCCTAGCGCTTGATGAAGACAGCCAATACGAGCTAAGCGATGAGCGCATAGCCAGCTGGGTTGAACAAATAATGACAGAGTATAGCGAAACGCTATAACGAGTTTGGCCTAAACCATGTTTAGGCCAATACATTACAAATAACTAAGTTTTTTAGCGCACTTTTTTTCACGTATTTTTGCTTGCCTTTGCAATAGCCAATTAGGCGCAAAGGTATCAATAATACATGCCAGTACAATAAGCGCAGAGCCTATTACTTGCGATAAACTTAATGTTGTATCGTAAAAAATTAGCTGAAATAACAACGCAAATAATAAGTTAGAATAAATAAGCGGCGCTAGCTGCGAGTTAGAACTGGCTAATCGGTACGCCTTTCCTCTAAAAAACTGCGTTGCAGCAGTCGAAAACCCAATTAATGCCACCATCAGTAATAAACTATAATTGCTTATATCGATTGCAAAACCTTGGTAAAAGCGCTCACCTTCGCTGGTAAACATTAATACTGGCACCATAAAAATGGCAGCCAGCGTAAAACTCCAACCGTTAATAACCATCATCGGAAGCTTAATTTTACTGGCTCTAAACAAGGTGATTTGCGAGCAGGCATTAAAAATACCAGCCCCTAAACCAATTAATAAGCTCCAGCGCCATTGTATGCCATCGCTATGAATATTTTGAATAATCACACCCGCAAACATCAGCGCCATTGTAGGTAGCAATAACCAATTTAATTTAGTTTTAAAAAGCACCCGTTCTATTAGCGGTATAAATAATGGCCCAGTGCTAAATAAAATAACCGCCTCCACCAGCGTTAAAGTATTTAGCGCCACTAAAAAGCAGTTTTGGCACAGCACTATAAAAATTGCGCGAATAGCAAAGGTTCGCCATGCTGATTTATTAGGTAGCTGCCATTTAATACCTGCCGCCAATGCCAGCATAATAATCGCGGGTAAAAACACCCGTAAAAAAACCACTTCGCTGGTGCTAAAGTAATCGGTAAGCAACTTGGCTATAAAGCTATTTAACGCCAAGGTAAATGTAGAGAGCAGCATAAACACACTAGCACGAGAATTTAACGTCACCGCAGTTATCCTTTGAATAAAAAATGAATGTAAAAAGCAAAATTAAAGGCTTAATTTTTTTAATCTATTTATTATTTTTCAAAAAATTGGCATTGGCTTTTATGGCGCTAATTTTACGTGTACTTTATAAATTTAAAAGCGAATAATATTAAACTAACCTGTAAGTAAAACTTAACTGTTAATAAATAACCTATGATCAAATCTGCGCCGTTAAAATCTCTCTATACGTTTATAGCTGTTGCCGAAACTGGCAGCATGGTGCTCGCGGCTGAGCAGCTAAGTATTAGTCACTCGGCGGTAAGTCAGTCTATTAAAGCGTTAGAGTTACAACTTAATACACCGCTTTTTAATCGCATTGGTCGCCGCGTTGAGCTCAACCCTGTGGGTGAGCGCTATTACAAACGCATAGCCCCGGCCATGGCTGAAATTTTAGCAGCCAGCCAAGAGGCAAGTAACACAGCGAATGAGCCAACTTATTTAACACTCAATATGGTTAACTCACTAGCACTGCACTGGTGGATCCCTAGGGTGGCTGATTTTCAGCGCATTTCGCCAAACAGCGACATTCGTATTTCTAACTTGGTGGGAGAATTTGATTTAGAGCGTGAAGGGATTGATGCAGCGATTATTCATGGCCAGCCCGATAAGTGGCAAAAATATCACTGTGAAAAACTAGCCGACGATCAGTTAATTTTAGTCTGTAACCCACAGCTTTTAGTTGGCTTAAATAAAGATGAGTTAACCGCGCAAAATTTGCTGCAGCGTTTTAAAGCAATCTACGTTACCAACCCACGTAGGCAAAACGATTGGCAAACGTGGTGCGAGGCTAATAATTTAGCGCAGCCTAAGCAGCATAATAACTTAACCTTTAATATTTCAGTGCAAGCAACGCAAGCCGCGATGCGCCAGCTTGGCGTTTTGGTCACCCACAAACAATTTGTACGCGACGATATAAAGCACGGCATGCTCACGCAAATTGGCCAAAGCATTGTAAATCCGCATCAGCAGTTTTATTTTGCAACGAGCCACGCCATGCTTAATCACCCACAGGTAAGCGCATTACGAGCATGGCTTAAACGCGAGTTTTTAAAAACAGCAAACGAGTAGTGCTATTCCACACGTTGCCAATATTGGTTACGGTAAAAAAAGCCTATATAGCCACGTACTTCTAATGTTTTACCGTCGTTTTGTGGCGTTAGTTGCACGGTATAAGTTTTACCATTTGTAGGGTCAAGTATTTCACCATCGCCCCACACGCCATCATCTTCTGGTTTTACATCAGTGATTATGGTCATTCCTAAAATAGGCTGATTTTTTAATGCCCCATCACACTCTTTACAAATACCGGTTTGTTTAGCTGGGTCTAAAATAGTCTCAACTTTACCACTGAGCACCTTATCGTTTTGAGTAATGCGTACATACGATTTAGCCTCGTTGGTGTCTTCATCTATGGTTTTCCAAAGCCCAACAGGAGTCATGTTTGCAAGCGCACCTTGGCTTATAAATAAAGCCGCAGCGAGTGTTGTTAGTAACGGTAATTTGTTTAACTTTTTCATTGTGTTGCCTAAATTAAAAATGGCGAATAAAACGATAATACCAGCTGATTTATAAACGCACTATTAAATTAAACTGCTATTTAGGTACATATAAAAGTAAAAAACCAAGTGCGCGTTAACCCACTTGGTTTTTAAATTGGCTGATAGTTTTTTAACGTACGCGTTTTAAAGTACGTATTTAAAAGTCACGTACCTCTACACTTGAGCGGTTAAATTCAAACATATTAATTTTGCCGCACTGTGCCATATGGTTAGTACTTGTATAGGGGGTATTTGCTTGGCTTATATCGCCTTCCCACTCTTGGCCATTTTTTATAAATGCTTTTAATTCAAACCATCCGTTAACGGCTTTACTGCAATCCATATCAACATCAAGCATCCAATAGTGTTCGCCCCATATATTAAGGGGTGTAACACCAAAGCCATCTACTGCTACCGATTTTTGGGCGCCATATTCACTTGGCCAAACATTTGTAGTCCAATCCATGGCAGTACCTTGCGCTTCACTGCTTTGGCCTTGTTCAATTCCATACCAATCTAGGTAGTTATCGTTTGCTTTCCAAGGCGTTGTGGTATTGTTTTTTAGATTGTTATGGCGAATTGGCATAGCACATTCAACATTTGTTGTTTGGCAGTTTCTAGCAAGGTTTGTATTTGCATAGGTGTGATCTATACCACCGCGTACAAACATGTCTTGTCCGCTTTGTGTTTGAGCATTAATAAAAATAACGGTTCTTTGCCAGTCGCTATTATTAGGCACTGCCTCTTGGGTTAATTTAGCATTTTTATGAATTGCTATTGCATCCCATGGCGCTACATTTAAATTGATGGTGCCGTTGCTATTAACTGTTATTACTTCACCGCTACAGCTAGTAGCATTACCCAAAAGCTCGCCTTTTAACACATTGCAGTACTGTCCAGGCGCCATATCTGTTTGAATTGTTGCATTAAGCGTTGAGTCTTCTTTATTAATTGCCATATGACCTGAGCTACCACGTCCAAATGCAATCTGGTTATGGGTGTTATCCCACCAATTTGTTACTACCCAGTTGTCGGCTGTGTTATTTCTAAAATCGACACCACCCGCAATATAAGACCAACGATGCTCACACTTCCAGTTACTTGCAAAACATTCTAAATTACCATTATTGTGCACCGGTACACTTGGCCCACCCGCATCTGTATCGCCGTGAAAATCATAACTCGACATTACTTTTGGATACCCATACGGGTATGCCAACATAAATACGTTGGCTAGGTCGTATAAACGGCCATCTTCAAAGGTGATTACATTACCTGCACCACCATGGCCGCGCTGATTGTCGTGGTTATCTACAAATACCACAGCTGATGAACTTGGCATAAAGCCCCAGCCTTCACCAAAATTACTTAACCATGCAAGCGAGCCATTTCTAAAGGTATTACCAAGCTGCGTACTGTATTTAAACTCGGTAACTAGCCCTGTACTTAAATACTCTGAGGCTGCAACCGCTTCAGTACCTTGATCTATCACCTCATGAAACACCACTGGCGAGCCATTTATTTTTGCCATTAAACTTTGAATATCACTTGCAGCAACATGTTTAGCAGCATCAAACCTAAAACCTTTAACACCCATAGCTTGAAGATCATTAATATATGCCGCTAATATATTTTGCACATAATTTGAAGAAGTGTTTAAATCGGCCAGCCCTACTAGCTCACAGTTTTGCACGCGATAACGGTTATTACCGTAATCTTCTGGGTTAATAGAGCAACTTTCGTGAAAATCTTGTGGGCTATAAATAGGGTATTGTTTATTACCAAAAGTGTTACCAGCAGTGCCCGTACCACTGCCGGCTGCCATATGGTTTATTAATGTATCAACATATATATCGACGCCTGCGGCGTTACAGCGATTAACCATATCTATAAATTGCGAACGGTTACCGCCTCGGCTTTGTAGTTGGTAGCTCACAGGTTGATAGCGAGTCCACCATTGGCTACCTGTAATATGCTCGTTAGGCGGAGACACCTGTACAGCAGCGTACCCTTTTGGTCCTAAAAACTGCTCACATTCTTGGGCTACATCTTGCCAATTCCATTCAAATAAATGCACAAATGTTGTAGGCGCAGCCGATACTAAACTTGGTAAGGTTAAACCTAAGCTAAGACCTGCAGTGGTGATCATTTTATTCAGTTTCATAGTGTGTGTTTCCAGTGTTGGGCGAGTTAAACAACATACTCGACGTTATTTACAAGTGGTTAACACTAGTTTGAGAGTTGCTCAAATAAAAACTGAATACGTATGCATAATGGGTAAACTATCCTTTATTACTAGATAATTACCAGCCTTAAAAATTACATCTTCAAGTAAAACGCTTTACATAACGCAATATAATCATCGCTGTAGCGGTTGTTTTCATCTTTTATGCATAGGGAGGTAAGCTCAGGTAAAGTGTTTACTAAGCTAAAACGCATCAAACTACGGCTAAATGCTTTACTTGGTGTGGTTTTTACTTGGCAATGCGCGTTTAAATAAAGCCCGCTTTGTTTTGCCAATTCAACGAATAAGCCCGCCTCTGTGGTGGGTAAAATTACGTTAAAGCACGAATACTTATGGCTTAAACGCATATAGGCATGTATTAGCTCGTCAAAACTTAAACCATCGGTATGGCGTGCGGTATTACGGGCATCGCTTAGCCCTTTTAAACTGCGGTTAAAATAAGGGGGGTTAGATATCACGACATCAAATGGCGCCGCCTGTTTAAACGCTTGTATAGTGGTGTGCTTTACTGTGATATTTGGCCACGGGCTAGAGGCTATATTTTGCTGCGCTTGCTTGTAAGCAGCTTCATCAATTTCAACAGCGGTTATGCTAAGTGCTGGTTGGCGCTGTTTACACATAAGCGCAAGTAAACCGGTGCCTGTGCCTATATCGAGTAATGTGTTGGCGCCTTTTAAATACGCCCATGCGCCAAGTAAAATGCCGTCGGTTGAGACCTTCATAGCACAGCTATCGTGCTCAACCTTAAATTGTTTAAACGTAAACCCTGACATTTTTTCACCTTTTCATTCACCAACTGGCGTATAGCGCGTATAATTGCAGGTAATTGTCCCTTATTTTAGACACTCTATGCAATTTTCTGAATTTGATCTTGATACTAAACTACTCAACGCCATTGATAAAATGGGCTACGAGACACCAACCAGCATTCAACAACAAGCTATTCCTGAAGCGCTGCAAGGTCGCGATATTTTAGCATCAGCACCTACTGGCACAGGTAAAACGGCGGCATTTTTAATTCCGGCTATTCAATACTTAATGGATTTTCCGCGTCGCGACCCAGGTTTTGCACGTGTGTTAATAATGACCCCAACCCGTGAACTGGCTTATCAAATTCATGAGCAATGTGAACTGCTTGCTAAAGGCACCCACCTTAAAATTGGTGTAGTAACAGGTGGTATAAACTACGGCACCCATAAAGAAATTTTTGAAAACAATAACGATATTTTAATCGCCACACCAGGGCGTTTAATGGAATACCTTGAAACCGAAAATTTCCATGCTGAAAACGTAGAAATGCTTATTCTTGATGAAGCCGACCGCATGTTAGACATGGGCTTTAGAAAAGAAATGCTGCGCATATGTGACGAAGCTAAAAACCGTCGTCAGTGCTTTTTATTCTCTGCGACGTTAGAAGGCGATAGCGTTGAGTTATTTGCAGAGCGTATTTTAAACGACCCAGCTTTACTTGAAGCCGAATCGTCACGCAAAGAAAAAGCAAAAATTCATCAATGGGTTCACCTTGCTGATGATTACCACCACAAGCTTGAGCTGTTGGTTAATACCCTAAACGGCCCAGATGTAAGTAAAGCCATTGTGTTTGTAAAAACCCGTGAGCGCCTAGAAACGCTAATTGGTGAGCTAACTAACAATGGCGTAAAAGCCGCGTGGCTGCGTGGCGAAATGCCGCAAGATAAGCGCATGAAAGCGATGGAAAATTTCCACAGTGGCAAAACGCGCATATTAATAGCAACCGATGTTGCGGCTCGCGGTATTGATGTTTCTGACATTAGCCACGTAATTAACTTTGATATGCCGCGCACTGCCGATGTCTATGTTCACCGTATTGGCCGTACTGGCCGTGCAGGTAAAAAAGGGATTGCTATATCATTAGTTGAAGCGCACGACATTGGCATTTTATACAAGGTTGAGCGATACACAGAGCAAAAACTTAAGCGCCGCATAATTAAAGGGCTTGAGCCACAGCATAAAGAAGCTAAGCCACCCGCTAAAAAGCGTAAAGATCCGGTAAAAATGAAAGCTAAGAAAAAAGCCAAAGCTAAAATTAAAAAGAAATAGCACACCATAAATAAAAAAGCCGGCAGTTGCCGGCTTTTTTGTACCCGTTACAAATGTAACCCAAGCATGTAACTCATTCCCATTAAAATGTAATTATTGCCCACCTGAATTCCCACTTAATAAAATAACCTTATATTTCAACAAATTAAAATTGGCATCGAAATTGTAACTGAGAAAGTAACTCAGCTAAGAATAGCTGCACGATTAACCGTAATGTAAGGATGAAGTTATGAACCGCTTTAAGTTAACTATCGCTTTAGTATCATTTTGTTGTTTATTTTTATTAGCTTGCGCTACAAAAGTAAGTGCAGCAACTAACTTAGCCGTAGTAAGCAGTGTGGCTACTCAACCTAACTTACAACAAACAATCACCAATACGTTACGCACTAACCCAAACTTAGCATTAAGCGATATTCGCGTGCAGGTTGAAGACGGTGAAGTTGACCTATACGGTGAAGCGCAAACAGGTTTTCAGCGTGCACTTGCGCAAAAGTTTTTAGAAAATATGGATGGCGTTAAAATTATCCGTAATAAAATTAGTGTTATCTGATACCGCATTACAATATTTGTTTATATAACTTATTCCTCTGCGTGGCTTGTTTCTCCAACACAAGCCGCGCTTTTTTATGCTTAATAGCACACTTTAGTATCTAAACTTCTAGCTTTAGCTCCCCTATTAAAAATAGAGCAAACACTTAGCCGCCCTTTCCCACTCTTTTAAATTAGTGACTTACTACAGCTTTGATAAAAGAATGCTATAACAAGGCTGTAAAGTTCATATAATCAGCGCATTTTTAATACCGTTGGCAACCTACAAGTGTTTGCTAATCAACCTCACCATGAATAGCAGTTAATAATATATGGCTTAACGCATGCAAATGCCCCATCACTTACACAAGGAAGCTAATACATGAAACGATTTATTCACTACTGCTAATCCCTCTTATTAGCCATGCAGAAGAAGGTATTTTTGGGTTTGTTGCAAATGTGTCTGTATCCGGCTTTTTTAGCCCAGAAATTAGTGAACTAGATATTATAAAAGTCTTTGCTGATTTGGCAGGATTAAAAGTAGGCGACAAGGTAATAGAGTTAGATGGCTGCGCTATTCCAGCCTGCTCTGCTGAGGTTACAAAAAAAATCGATGACAAAAAGCAGTGGTGAAACGCTTTTACTACTAATCAAAAATTCGATGGCAGCGAAAAGCAAATAAGTATTAACTTAAAATAAATTTATTAAAAGTATAGTTAAATTTAACCCGACTTAGCGCTTTGAAATTACTAGCAGCGCACTTTTTATGTAAAAATGCGCTGCTAGTGGGTAACTATTACTGGGCTAGTTTAAACCAGTATTAGTCGCTCATTCGCTTTGATTTGAACCCGTATTACTCCCGCCTTGTTGTTTAGGTGACTGTTGGTTTATTTTATCGCTTATCATGGCATCGAGCTTTTCACCGCCTTTAATGCCAAAATCTAACGTACGTATTGGGAATGGAATACTTATATCTGCAGCATCAAGCGCTTGTTTAACAGCGACTACGCCTTTATGGCGTACTGTCATAAAGTCTGGCTCGCCTGGGTATTTTATCCAAAACCACACCAGTAAATTAATACTACTGTCGCCAAAACCTTCTGCGTACACAGCGGTTTCTTCTTTACGTATTACAAAGTCAAACTCGTTAATTTTATCAACGATAACTTCTTTGGCTTTTTCAATGTCGTCGCCGTATGAAATACCCACCGGTACCTCTATGCGCCTAACGCCTAACGTGGTGTAATTTTTTAACACATTTCTAAATAATACCTTGTTAGGTACCAGTATTAACTGCCCGTAAAAGCTCTCTATTAGCGTGTTACGCAGGTTTATAGAATGTACCGAGCCAAATACATCGTCGGTTTCAATTACATCACCCGCTTTAAATGGCTTGCGTATTCCCATAGCAATACCGGCAATTAAGTTCTCGGTCATGTCTTGAAAAGCAAAGCCAATGGCTAAACCCACAATACCCGCACCCGCTAGTAACGATGTGACTGTGCCTTTTAACCCCATAAAATCTAAAGCGATAAATAGGCCTACACATAACACAATAACCTTAAAAATAGACGCCATTAAATCAGCAATTTGCTTAGAGTCGAGTGAGCGCCTTAATAGGTTTTTCATTAGCTGGCCGGCAAAGCGCGCTATTATTGAAAATACAATGGCTATTACCACTGCCACAATAAAGTTTGGGATGTGGCTTATTACTACATCAAACCACCCTCCGAGTTTTTCTTCGATGAGTTTTTCAGCTTCGGCTACTGAAGGTATGCTGATCATATTTTTACACCTATCTATTTTTTATCTCATTAATAGTAGGTGAAGTTAGCAAGTTTAGCGCCAGCATAAAAAAACCATGCAATGCATGGCTTTTTAACTCATTGTTTGCTGAGTACAAACGCTTAGTTTTGCTCGTCGCGCATAAATACAGGCTCAAGATCTTTAGTGGTTGCTTCAGGGCTAAAGTAATAACCCGCCACAGTAAACTCTTTTAATTGGCTAAGCTGTGTTACCTGGTTTTCTATAATGTAACGGGCCATCATGCCGCGCGCTTTTTTAGCGTAAAAGCTAATTACCTTATATTGACCATTTTTGCAGTCTTTAAAATGCGGGGTAATAATTTGCGCATTGAGTGCTTTTTTATCTACTGCTTTAAAGTACTCGTTTGAAGCAAGGTTAACGAGGTATTGTGCGTCTTGCGCTTTTAATTCCTCGTTTAATTTATTAGCAATAATGCTACCCCAAAATTCATACAAATTTTTCCCGCGAGGGTTATCAAGCTTAGTACCCATTTCTAGGCGGTAGGCTTGCATTAAATCAAGCGGTTTTAGCAAGCCGTATAAACCCGAAAGTATACGTAAATGGCTTTGCGCATAATCGAGGTTAGCTGCAGTGAGTGTTGCGGCATCTAAACCGCCGTACACATCGCCGTTAAAGGCTAGTACCGCTTGTTTAGCATTACTTTGTGTAAATGGTTGCGACCATTCGCTAAAGCGCGCAGCGTTAAGCCCTGCAAGCTTATCGCTAATTTTCATTAGGCTGCCAATTTGCGCTGGAGTTAGTTCACGGCATACTTTCATGAGCTCTTCGCTGTGCTCTAGCAATTCAGGTTGAGTGAACTTATCTGTTGCGGGTGGCGTTTCGTAATCAAGATTTTTTGCTGGTGAAATAACAGTGATCATAGTTAGCTATTGACTTGTAATTTATTTAATGTCAATTTCAACATTAAATGAGACGAAAAGCACGTTTTGTTTATAAAATACCATTGAAAATTAATCGCAATGGCCTAAATCCTACCTTAATAAATCATGCTTCGTCGTTTTTCTATTGATAAGGACATAAGACCTATCAAGCATTGTCACACTGTTGCAGTATTGAATACTTATATTAAGGTAGTTTAGATTTTCTTTTAACTTGCTTGGAATGAGGAAGGCAAATGACTAGCGCTCTACAAAGGCTAAAACAACATTCATCTATCGTAGCCGACACTGGCGATATTGAAGCGATCAAAAAGCATCAACCAGAAGATGCAACCACAAACCCGTCGCTTTTATTAAAAGCGAGCGAGATTGAAGCTTACAAGCCTTATTTAGATAAAGCTTGGAGCTATGCAAAAGAAACAGAGCAAGATGCAGCTAAGCAGCTTGAACTTGCATGTGACTACTTTGCCGTATTACTTGGTAAAGAAATTAGCGAAATTGTACCTGGTTATATTTCTACTGAAGTAGATGCTCGTTTATCATTCGACACCCAAGCAACTATTGATAAAGCACATACCCTGCTTAGCCTTTATGAAAAAGAAGGTGTAAGCAAAGACAAAATTTTAATCAAAGTTGCGTCTACATGGGAAGGCATTAAAGCGGCCGAACAGCTAGAAAAAGAAGGGACTAAATGTAACCTAACTTTATTATTTAGCGATGCTCAAGCACGTGCGTGTGCTGATGCAAATGTATTTTTGATCTCGCCATTTGTTGGCCGTATTTTAGATTGGCACGTAGCAAATGGTATGGAAAAACCAACCGATCCGCTACAAGATCCAGGTGTTCAATCTGTACGTAGCATTTTTGAGTTTTATAAACGCCATGATTACAAAACCGTTGTTATGGGCGCAAGCTTCCGTAACACTGGCGAAATTATTGCGCTTACAGGTTGTGACAAGCTAACAATTAGCCCTAACCTACTAGAAGACTTAGGCAATTTAGAAGGCGCAGAAGAATACTTACTACAAAGTGATATTCCTAAAGAGCCAAAGCCTGCCCCTCTTACTGAGTCACAGTTCCGTTGGTTACATAACCAAGATGCAATGGCCACTGAAAAACTAGCTGAAGGTATCCGCTCATTCGCAGATGCACAAGAGCAGCTAGAAGCACGTTTTAAAGCAATGTAATACGCGCTAATTATGTATTAAACGCCGCACCTGCGGCGTTTTTTATGCCCTTAATATAATCCGCACTGATTTATACTAACCTGCCACAGCATGTACCATTGCCTACACAGCTAAATAGCTCACTTTTAGTATTTTTTATTTATTTTTTCTATCTAAAAATAACGCGCTTAATAAAGTTAGTTAGTATTAAACTTCATCAACGCATCACATACCTGTAACAAATTCGTCACTTTTTTATTCTATTTTAGCTAGGCCTGTGGTATAGGTATTCTCGAGGTTCACTAAAATCAATAGGAGATAGTCATGGATAGCCTAAACGATATATTAGAGATATTAGAAGGTCCTGATACAACAAGAAAAACCTCTCAAAAGAATAAAAAAAGAAAGTGGCGCGAGATTGAGGCCATAAAAGACAAACAACGGTTACGTAAAGAACTACAGGAGTTAGACTTTTTTACAGACAGCATTGAAATTGATGAGCTAGATTTTTAATTTCAAACTCATTGCGCTCTATTAGGCAATATATTTTGCGGCAGGAAAACCGTATCGATAGTAAAGCTAACGCCAGGTTTTACCCCTTCAAAATAATTGATAATTATTGCGCATGGGCATGTATACACAATAACTAAGCAAAAGGCTTTCATAATACGAAAGCCTTTTTTAATATATCAATTAAACCTGCCAGTTAATGGGGATATCGCCTTGGGCTTGTAACAATTCATTTGTGTGTGAAAAGTGCTTACAGCCAAAAAAACCACGATGCGCAGAAAGCGGCGATGGGTGCGGCCCTTTTAAAATATGATGGCGAGCGCTGTTAATATTTTTACCTTTTTTTTGCGCATGAGCGCCCCATAAAATAAACACCACTCCTTTGCAGTGTGCATTTATATGAGCTATCACGTTATCGGTAAATTGCTCCCACCCTAAATGTTTATGTGAGTGCGCTTGGCCTTGCTCAACCGTGAGTACCGTATTGAGTAAAAACACGCCCTGCTCTGCCCAGCTTTGTAAGTAGCCATGGTCTGGTATTTCAAAACCGGGAATATCCGTTGCCAATTCTTTGTACATATTTTTTAGCGACGGCGGTAACTTTTTAACCTCTGGCAACACAGAAAAACATAAGCCATGGGCTTGGCCTTCTCCGTGATATGGGTCTTGGCCTAAAATAACCACGCGAATATTGTTAAGGGCTGTCGCTTCAAAGGCGCTAAATACTTGCTCTTTGGGTGGGTACACAGCAACACCTTCGACACGGCGTTTTGCTACATAATCTAATGTTTGCTGCATATAAGGTTGCTGTAATTCATATTCTAAAAAGGCTGGCCAATCGCTCATTGTATACTCTTAATTTGTTTGCGTGATGCATCTATTTTATCACACATATTTGCCAGTCCATCTAGCATGCGCGGTGTAAAACGATGTAATAAATCGGCATTTACACGTATAAATTGGTTATGTTTTACAGCGGGGACTTCTGGCCATTTTTGCCAATTAATTTTAGGTTGTGGCTTATCGGCTTGTTCATCAGGAATAATAATAATCTGTGGTTTTTTAATCACCACGTTTTCAATACTTATTTGTGGGTAGTCGGTTGGGCTGTGTGCAAATACATTGCTTACATGACATGTTTCTATAAGCTGGTTTATCCATGTATTTTCACTTACCGTCATCATTGGCTCTGGCCATAATTGATAAAAACCAGTTAATATTTTTTTGCTTTGCTGCTGCTTTTTAATATTTTTGAGCTTTGTAATAAATGCGTTTGCTACTTGCTTGCTTTGCTCAATACGTCCTGTAAATTTTCCAAAAGCAATCAGCTCGTTTGCAACTTCTTCTATTTTTTTGGGATCACTTAAATGTACTTTTATACCAAGGCGTTTAATTTGTTCTAAATCTTCACTTTGGTTACCGCTTTTCCAACCAATCACTAAATCGGGTTTTAGCGCTAATAATTTTTCAAGAGAAATACCATAGTAACCACCAATGCGCTCAATATTTTTAGCTTCACTTGGGTAATCGGCGTAATCAACAGTGCCAACAATATTGCTCCCCGCACCTATAGCAAACAGGTTTTCTACTATATGCGGTGCAAGTGCTACAACGCGTAGTTTATCTGGCGCAGCTGTATCACTGGCCACGGCACTGCCCCCAGAACACAATAACAGCAGTGCAGCAAAAAACGCTTTATACATTAGTAATCAAACCCTTCTAGTGCTTTTATACCCGAGTCGAAGGCGTGTTTAACATTGCGCACTTCGCTCACTGTATCGGCAAGGTCTGTTAACGTGCGGTGCGCTGCGCGACCTGTAATAATAACCGACTGCATGGGAGGGCGATTATTTAGCGCGTTTACTACCTCATCTAAATCAATATAACCGTAAGTCACCATGTAGGTAAGCTCATCAAGTAATACTAAATCAATACTGCTATCAGCAAGCATACGCTTTGACTCTTGCCATGTTGCTTGCGCGGCTGCGGTGTCGGCTTCTTTGTTTTGCGTATCCCATGTAAAACCGGTATTCATAACGGCAAATTCAACCCCTGCGCCTTGTAATAAGTTACGCTCTCCACACTCCCATGTGCCTTTAATGAACTGACAAACAGCGGCTTTTTTACCATGCCCTACGCAGCGAGCAACCACACCAAAGCCTGAGGTAGATTTACCTTTACCATTACCCGTAATTACCTGAAATACCCCTTTAACATCTTGCGCAGCAGCCACGCGTGCATCTACCTGCTCTTTTACTTTTTGTTGGCGCTGCTGGTGCTTATCGTTATTGGTATCCGTCATTATTATCTCCTTCATAAATCGATATAATGTGTTGCATGTTCAAATGCGCCTCGCACATAGTGGCCAAGCGCTCTAGTTGTTGCTCGCGGTGCGATACAATACTCACAGGTTGTATGGTTGCATCGCTTTTTACCCACTTTAAAATTTGCAGTGTGGCAGCGGGTTCATCAAACAAGCCGTGTAAATAAGTACCAGCAATGGCATTGTCGTCACTAATAAAGCCATCGTTTTCAAACCCATGAGGGTGCGCGTTAAACGTTAAAAATGGCTTATTAAGTGCTGCTCCTTCACTAATGCCGGCATGAATCTCGTAGCCGCTACACGGTGTTTGCAAATCATTTAACTGCATAGCCGCCGTTACTTTAGTGAGTACTTTTTGCGTGCTAAGAGTGGTTTCAAAATCGCATAGGGCAAGCCCCGTTACTTGCTTTAATGACGACTCGACTCCGTTGGGATCATTTATGGTATACCCCAACATTTGCATACCACCACACACCCCCAATACTTTGCCACCATAACGTATGTGGCGCTTTATTTGCGTATCCCAGCCTTCATTTTTTACAAAACTTAAATCGCCCAGCACGTTTTTACTGCCAGGAATAATAATCAGATCAACCGGTGGGATCGCGTGTGTGTGGCGTACATAATTTATATTAATATTTGGGTGCAGTCGCAATGCATCAAAATCGGTATGGTTACTAATATGCGGCAATAAAAGCACGGCTATATTAATGGTGGCAGTCGTCACCGTGTTATCTATTGCTACAGCATCTTCGGCATCAAGTGCTAAATCATGCAAATAAGGCAGCACTCCAAGCACTGGTTTTTTTGTGTAGCGCTCAAGCCAATCTAGCCCACTTTGTAGCAAGCTTATATCGCCTCTAAAGCGGTTTATAACAAAGCCTTTTACGCGCGCTTGCTCGGATTCGCTTAATAACGCAAGTGTGCCCACTAAATGCGCAAACACACCGCCTTTGTCTATATCGGCAATAATAATGACAGGGCAATCTACCGCTTCTGCGTAACCCATATTGGCAATGTCGTTCTCGCGTAGGTTTATTTCTGCGGGGCTGCCTGCGCCCTCAACCAATAATAAATCAAACTGCTTTGCTAGGCGTTTATGCGAGGCAAGCACTGCATCCATCGCAACCTGTTTATAGTTATGATACGCCCCTGCCTCCATATTACTAATGGCTTTTCCATGTATAATGACTTGTGCCCCCGTATCACTATTGGGTTTTAGCAATATGGGGTTAAAGTCGTTTTGAGGCTCTACTTTAGCGGCTACGGCTTGCAAAGCTTGCGCACGGCCTATTTCGCCGCCTTCTTTTGTAACCGCGCTATTAAGCGCCATATTTTGCGGTTTAAAAGGCGCGACCTTTACACCTCGCTTTACAAACACTCTGCAAAGCGCAGCGACTAAGGTGCTTTTTCCGGCATCTGACGTAGTGCCTTGAATCATTAAGGTTTTCATCAGCACTATGCCTTTGTTTTTCTAAAAAAGAGTAAGCTTAAGAAAAATACGCTACCCATAGCTGCTGTAATTACCCCTACAGGGAGCTCTTGGTTTTTAAGTAATGAGCGCGAAAGCACGTCAACCCACACCATAAACGTGCCGCCCACTAAGCTGGTAATTAGTAAGCCAGCAGTACTGCCCTGAGATATAAAAAAGCGCACTATGTGCGGCACCATTAAACCTACAAAACCAATACCGCCACATAGGGCCACCAGCACGGCCGTTATTAACGAGCTCAATACCAACATTAAAATTCTAAAACGGTGCACACGAACCCCAAGCGTTATCGCGCTTTCATCGCCAAGAAGCAGCGCATTTAACTGCCTTTTAAAGCTCAGCATAAAGCTAATACACACCACTATAACCACGCATGGCAACCATAACGTGGCCCATTGTGCGCGGGCAAAGCTGCCTAACGTCCAAAATAAAATACCAGCCACTGCTTGCGGGTCACTCCAATACAGCAATAAACTTGTAAATGCGCTAAATAAAAATGACAGTGCCACTCCCGCTAGTAACATAGACTCTACTTGCGACCTTTTTTGCCGCCCAGCAATAAGTATCAATAAGCCCATTGCTAAAAAGCTCCCTAATAAGGCAGCAGCCGATAACATAAACCCTGCACTAATACCCGCAACAGCCATAAGCAGTACGACCCCAAACGATGCGCCTGACGATATGCCAAATAAATACGGATCAGCGAGCGGGTTACGGGTAACCGTTTGTAAAATAAGCCCTGCAATAGCCAAACCTGCCCCCGCCATAAAGGCAAGTAAGGTACGAGGTAACCTAAGCTCATAAATAATACGCGCGTTAAACGAGCCCTCCCCTGCTGATAAAATCCCTGTGAACACATCACTTAACGGCGTATCTGCGGCGCCAAAACTCAGTGCGCTAAAAAGGCTACCCAGTGCAATTAACACGGCTGCTATAAATATTGTCCACTGGTTTATTTTTGTTATATCCATTTAATTAATAGCCATAAAAGTAAGTAATATGAGGAATAGTTTGGCCATTTTCTGTGCGCTGAGGGTGGCTAGTTACGCGCGCACATACCCCAAAAACATCCGCTAACATGTCCTCACTAAGTACCTGCGCAGGCGAACCTGTATGTGTTATTTTACCTTTATTAATAACCACCAGCTCATCGCACATAGCGGCTGCTAAATTTAAATCATGAAATGAGGCAAACACAGTAACCCCTAGCGATTTTGCTAGTTCCATCACTTGTATTTGGTATTTAACATCTAAATGGCTGGTTGGCTCATCCATGATGAGTAATTGCGGTTGCTGCACTATAGCGCGGGCAATCAATGCACGTTGCTTTTCGCCCCCCGAAAGCGATTCAAAATTTTGCTTACACTGTTGATCAAGCCCTACGGTTTTTATTGCCTGTGTAATTTTTTGTTTGTCGCTGTGGGTGGTGGCGCTAAATAATGATTTATGAGGTGTAAGCCCAAGGGCAACCACATCAAATAATGTTAGGTTAAATTGCGCAGGCGTTTCTTGTAGAACTACAGCAACATATTTTGCGTAGTCTTCACTTTTAAGCTGCCAAATATCCTGCTGATTAAAGGTAACGTTACCAGCGGTCGGTTTATTAAAGCGATACAAACAGCGCAGTAAGCTCGACTTACCCGCCCCATTTGGGCCAATTAACCCAATAAACTTACCCTTAGCTATGTGTAAATTAATATTGTTTAAAATGGCGTGATCATCGACTTCCCACGACACATTTTGAACGTTTAATAAGGGTGTATTTGGCGCTAATGTAGTTTGCAAAAGTGAGTCCTTGGAAAGCGTGCACTCACTAACACACAGCTAAAAGACTAGTGCATCAATAAAAATGAGTTTACCCGCTCGTTAAAAAAGTATACCAATCTAGAACTTCTCATGCTGATTGATATGTCTCATTTGTATCTGACTTAAAGCGTGGTGCTAATTACAGTTACGGGAATAGTTGAGGAATTTCACCTCATTCCAAATGAGGGTCTATTATGGGCGGGTAAGTAAATAATTTAAAGCAAAAAAAACCGCGCTCATTAGAGCGCGGCCAATAAAGGGAGTGTTTAAGCAACGCTTAAAACTTGTATTCCATACCTAGACCAACGTAGTCTTGGTCAACATTGTTGTCCATATCAAAGCTTGAGTAAAAACCAAATACTTTAATGTTTTTATTAAACTTATGATCAACACCTACAGAAACTGCCGTTTTGTCGTCGCTGTCATCAAAGTCCATTGCTTGGTATTGCACTTTAAACGTGTTTTTACCCATGCTGTAGGCTGCGTTTAATAAATAGCCGTCTGCTTCTGCGCTACCGTCTACTTTTTCTTGAGTTTGGTACATAGCGCCTAATTTAAAGCTCTCTACTTTACCTTGAATTGATGCACGCACTACATCGTAGCCATTTACTTCGCTATCGGCTGCAACCGAGGCGTATACCGCACTCTTTTTAAGTGCAGAGTCACCGTAGGTAACCGCCATTGAATAACCGTTATCTGCATCTACGTCATCTTCGGCAACAAATGTAGCAAGTACTTTAAAGCCTTCGTAGCTTTTAGATGTATAAGTGATTGAATCACCTAAGCGGTTTTCACCTTTAAAGACATTTTTAATATCGCCTTCAAGGTCATTAAATAAATCTAACTTACCTTGCGATTGTTTAAGCGCTGTATCGTTACGACCCACAACAACTTGACCATATACACCTTTTAAACCTACGTACTGGTTACGTGCAGAAATATTGTCGTCGTTATCACCTTTAGAGTCAGCATCAGATACATCAACTTGAAACTCAAACTTATAAACCGCTTCTAATCCATCAGTAATCTTTTCAGACCCTTTTAGTCCAAAGCGAGATGCATTACTTTTAATTTCAGTGAAAGACCCTTCGCCATCATCAGACGATTGCACAGTAACATTCGCTTTACCGTATACATCAACGTCTGCAAACGCGCTAAAAGATAAACCACTTACTAGAGCAACACATAAGCTCGATTTTACAAAATTCATGTTATTTCCTCGATAATCACAAGACTAATTTTTAAAACAGCTGCAGTTTGTCACCGTTAAATGACAGATATATTACAAAGGAAACATTTTTGTCTTTTTATTTTAATAAAAGTGTCTAAATTCTGAAAACAAAACGACATGAATATTTAATAAACAAAATTGTACCTATTCAACCTCATTAAAAATCATAGTCGGTATTTAGTGTTCATCAACAGGCTGATAAGCATTTATTTTAGGTAATAAGTTAATCAGGGTTTCTATTAACTCTTTTTGTTCGTTGTCTCTGTGGTAGGCCACAAAAATATCACGCGAAGTATGTTCTACGTCTTTTACATGAAACAGCTCACCCTTTTCTAGGTGAGACTCAACAAGTACCTCGGGGATAAACGCACTGCCACCACACTGAAGAATTAAATCAAGGGCAATACGTCCCGTACTGGTTCTAAAATAAGGCGGCGTTTTACCGGTAAATTGGCGCGCATGCCATAGTGAAAACGTAGTACCCCAATCAACATATACATATTGATTATCAAAAAAATTCTCGTTAGTGGCCGTGTCATAGCCACTAACCGGAATAATTGGCAGCTCGCAAATTCGCTCTACCACAAGCTCGTCTACTTTAGGAGGGTCAAATAAAATGGCTAAATCAAGCGTACGCTCTAATAATAACCGCGTGCTTTCTTGTTGGGCTTTAACCTCTGCGACCAACGATACCCCTGGCATAGCCGACACAATATTAGTAATGCCAAATTGTAAAAACGCATCCCATATATTAGGCGTACCCGCTAAACTTATTTGCTTGTGCATGTTATCGGCAAGTGCCACATCCACTTTGGCACGCTGCATGCCGGTGATGATCATTTTAGCGTGCGGAAGCAATCGCTCTCCTGGCGCCGTTAATTGAATATTGTTACGCTGGCGAATAAACAAGTTTACACCCAACCCCTGCTCTAACTGGCGAATTCGAAAGCTTACTGCCGATTGAGTGATATACAGGTTTTCAGCCGCTTTACCAAAGTGACGCGTGCGCACAACCTCTACAAATGTTTTTAATAAATCTATATCCAATTTTTTATCCTCACGATAAAAATAACTTGTTTAATAAATTGTCAAACTTGCATCATACTCCAGCAATAAACAGGGTATGAGGATACAGTTATGAGCAACGATATTTCACTACTTCGCCAAGCGTTTGTTAGCCAACGTCAATTTTATGATGATCAAAACTTTCCTCGCGGGTTTAGCCGCAGCGGAAACTTCACCTTATTAGAAGCCAGCATATTAGAGCAACACGGCGTTGTACTAAAAGGGCTTTATAATAAAACTTTAGCACCCCAAAATACGCTACAAGAGCAATTTGTTGACGTAGTTTGTGGCAGTAAAGAACCTACAAACCCAATCGAAAAAGCCTGGGTTAAATATTTAAAACTAACAACCTGTAAAACCAAGTTTCATACACTTTTTGGCCGTTCAAAAATGTCAGGGCCGGTACCAATAAGCCAAGACGATTATAGCGAATCAGATAGCGTATAAGCCCCTAAGATATTTGCTTTTTTGCGTTTTAACAGTTACAACTTGTATAAGCAAATACTTTTGCAAAATATCAAACAAGGTTGTTACGTGACGCGAAAAATACTCATAGTTGAAGATACGCCTACTATAGCGCGTGTGCAAAAGCATATCGCGCTTAAAGCAGGTTACGAAGTAGATATAGCCGAGTCTTTAGCGGCAACAAAAGAGCTAATAAAACACAATAGCTACTTTTGCGCTGTTGTTGATTTTATTCTTCCCGATGCTCCTGCGGGTGAGGCGGTTCCGTATACTATTAATGCCGACATTCCCACCATAGTAATGACAGGCAATATAGATAAACAAACTCGCGACACGGTAGAAAAATACCCAATAATTGATTACATAATCAAAGAAAACAAACAAGCTTACCAATACCTAGAAAAACAACTAAGCCGTTTACCACGTAACGAGAACGTAAAAGTACTGATCGTCGACGACTCAACCTCTACCCGTAGATACATTTGCAGTTTACTAAAGCGCCATAAGTATCAAATACTCGAAGCAAAGGACGGCAAAGACGCGCTAGAAGTACTTGAAAGCCAAAAAGATGTGTCTGTTATTATTACCGATAACGAAATGCCAAACATGAATGGTGATGAGCTATGCGCCGAAATTCGCCGGCTTTACAGTAATGATGAAAAAGCCATTATCGGTATTTCGGGTGCTGACTCGTCAGCATTATCGAGCCTATTTTTAAAAAATGGTGCCAACGACTACCTCCATAAACCCTTTAACAGCGAAGAGTTTTACTGCCGACTAAGTCAAAACGTCGACATGCTTGAGCAAATAGCAACAATTAAACGCCAAGCAAATACTGACTACTTAACTAACCTGCCTAATCGTCGCTACTTTTTTGAAGAGTCGAGCAAATCACTCAAGTATTTAAAAAAATCGAATCAAGATGGCGCACTCGCCATGCTTGATATAGACCATTTTAAATCGATTAACGATACATACGGTCACGATTCAGGCGATGAGGTTCTTAAAGGGTTGGCGGTGTGTTTTAAAAAGTACTTCGAAAAGCAGCTAGTCGCTCGCTTAGGCGGTGAAGAATTTGCCGTTTACTTTACTGATGCAACCACAGCGCAAGCGCTAAAACGCCTTGAAGGGTTTAGGCAATTTATAGAGCTTAATAGCCAAGAGTTTAGCCAAGAAAAAATTAAATTTACAATTTCTATTGGTTTTGCAAGCGGCCCTATTTACCAAATAGATGAATTACTTAAACAGGCCGATTTAAAGCTGTATGATGCAAAAGAAACCGGCCGTAATAAAGTAATAAGCTAAACCTTAACGCTGCTTTATAGCAACTTGCTTAAACTATTATTGCGCATAGGTATTAAACTTCGGCGGCGGTAACAGCCGCTTTTTTACGCTTACGCGATTGATGATAAGAGTCCCAGGTAAATATAGCCAGCGCACTCCAAATACAGGCAAACGTAATCACCCGCTCTGCATCAAATACTTCATCGTAAAACACCACAGCAAGCATAAACATTAAACTTGGCCCTATGTACTGAAAAAAGCCCAATGTTGTGTACTGCAAACGCTTGGCCGCTCCGGTAAAGCAAAGCAGCGGCAACGTAGTAATAATACCGGCACTAATTAACAGCGCATTGGTATGCCAATCGTTTAGGGCTAAGTCGGAAGTAGGTGTTGGTGCCATTACCCACCAGTAAATTAATGCAACCGGAAGTAAAATTAGGGCTTCGAGTAAAATGCCTGGCAGCGCTTCAACTGGTAACTTTTTACGCAGTAAGCCATAAATAGCAAAAGACGTGGCAAGCGAAAACGCCACCACCGGAAACGAGCCAAAACTTACCAATTGCAATACTACGCCCGCAAAGGCTAAAAACACTGCAAACCCTTGTAACTTTCGCAGCCGCTCGCCTAAAAATAGCATGCCCAACAGCACATTAAGTAATGGGTTTATGTAATACCCTAAACTGGCATCGAGCATTTGGTTATTATTAACCGCCCAAATAAACAACCCCCAATTAAAGCCCAATATAGAAGAAGTAAGTACTAACATTAAAATAATTTTTGGCTGGGCAACTATGCGCTTAACCTTATCCCAGTATTTAAGCACACTGACCACAAGCACTAAAAAAACCACAGACCAGACAACACGGTGAGTTAAAATTTCAAAAGCAGAAACATGCTGTATTTGTTTGAAATAAATAGGCGCTAAGCCCCACATTAAAAAAGCTAAACAGGCAAAAATACCGCCTTTACGCTGCTCGTTTGCAATCGACATACATACTACTTATTCATACTAAAAGGCCGACAGTTTATACCAATTTGTGCTATTAAGTGATTTATTTTGCGGTAACTAAAGCTCAGCGAAAGGCTAAGATTTTTATTTTAGCCGTACGTAATTAGCAGCTTTAACCTACTAAATACGTACCTGTACCAAAGGCGATTTGGATTGCCTTTTCATTGTGTAGCTCCATTCTACATACACACACTTTATTACCAGAGCGGATCAAAGTAGCACTGGCTGTAAATGTCTCCCCTTTGCCAGGGCGCAAATAATCTGTGCGCAAGTCAATGGTGCCTAAGGTAGCCAGCTTTTGCTGTACGCTAGGGATATCGAGCTCGGTTAATTTATCAATAACACTGGCTGCTGCAAGCATGCCGCCCACATTATCGAGCACCGCCGATATAATACCGCCGTGAAGAATTTTTTGCGCAGGATTGCCTATAAATACATCCTGCCAGGGAAAGGTAATTTTAGCTTGCTCAGGGCTGAGCGACTCTACCGAGATATTTAAAAACTGATTAAATGGCATGCCATTTACAAACAGTGCGCCAACTTGTTCAATTAACATTTCTTTATTCATTATTATTCTCTATGTTTAAATTAACGCTGGTACGATGAGTTAAGCATACCTGAAGCAAAACCACGAGGCACTAATTAAATCATTTACCTCTAAGCTAAAGACATCCTATAAAAAAACCACTAAAATAGCCGCCGATGAATACTCTAACCCCTACACCTAGCACATTGGTCCGCAAGCCCGACACGGTTCTTAAACAAGTGTTTGGCTACAGCGAGTTTCGTGATGGCCAAAAAGCGGTGATCGACGCGGCCATTAATGGCCAAGACTCTTTGGTACTACTGCCTACAGGCGGCGGTAAATCAGTGTGTTACCAAGTACCAGCGTTAGTGCTCGAAGGGGTTACTGTGGTAATTTCACCGCTTATCTCGCTCATGCAAGACCAAGTAACGCAACTGCAAGCATTAGGTGTTAAAGCCGCTTACATTAATAATAGCCTGGCTCGCGAAGAGCAACAATTAGTGTACCAACAATTGCACCAAGGGCTAATAAAATTACTGTATGTTGCCCCTGAAAAAGTGCTTCAGCATGAATTTACTGAGCGACTCAGCCACTTAAATATCAGCTTATTTGCAATTGACGAAGCACATTGTGTATCGCATTGGGGGCATGACTTTAGACCTCATTACTTTAGATTAAATGAGCTTAAGCAGCGCTTTCCCCATGTACCTATGATGGCACTGACCGCCACGGCCGATAAAGCGACCCGCTTTGATATAGTTGAGCAATTAAAATTACAACAGCCCTATATACATACCGGCAGCTTCGACAGACCGAATATTCGTTACACCATCGAAGAAAAGTTCAAGCCAATGGCGCAACTACTGCGCTATTTAAAAGAGCAAAAAAATCAAAGTGGCATTATTTACTGCACTAGCCGTAAACGCGTTGATGACATTGCCGAAAAACTCGCTGATGCAGGTTTAAATGCCGCCGCGTACCATGCCGGCATGAGCAACGAGCAACGCCAATTTGTGCAAACCGGATTTGCCCGCGATGATATTCAAATAGTCGTTGCGACCGTTGCCTTTGGTATGGGCATAAATAAACCAAATGTGCGTTTTGTTCTGCATTACGATATTCCAAAAAGTATTGAAGCCTACTATCAAGAAACTGGCCGCGCTGGGCGTGATGGTTTAGCCGCAGAAGCCATTATGTATTTTGATCCCGCCGATATAGGCCGCGTTAGGCGCTTTTTTGAAGACATAGACGATGAACAACGCCGCCGCGTAGAAGAGCAGCGTTTTAATGCCATGGCCAGTTTTGCCGAGGCGCAAACATGCCGTCGCCAAATACTATTAAACTACTTTAGCGAGTATAAACGCGAGCAATGTGGCAACTGCGATATTTGCATTAACCCACCAAAAAGCTTTGATGGCACATTAGTAGCGCAACAAGCGCTTTCGTGTGTGTATCGAGCTGGGCAGCGTTTTGGCTTAGGCTATATTGTAGAACTATTACGTGGTGCTAATACCAGCCGCATACGCGACAACAACCACCACGAACTCAGCACCTATGGCATAGGCAAAGACAAAAGCAGTGAATTTTGGCTCAGTATATTACGCCAACTTATACACCAAGGCTTGTTAAGCCAAGATATTACCCAAGGTGCCTCGCTGCGCTTAACCGAAGCAGCACGCGCAGTGCTTAAAAGTGAATACGCTCTACAGCTTGCCGAGCCGCGCTTACAAGCTAAACACGTATACCAAGATAAACTGGCGCAGTTTAACTACGACAAAAAACTATTTGCCCGCTTACGGGCTCTGCGTAAAGAACTCGCTGATGCCGACGATGTACCGCCGTACGTTGTATTTAACGATAAAACCTTAGCCGAAATGGCGCAATTAATGCCTACCAACGACAGCGAATTTTTAAAGGTGTCGGGCGTTGGCTTTACCAAACTCAATAAATATGGCGGCGAATTTTTAACGGCCATTCGTAATTACCTTGCTAGCAATTAAGTAAACTATGACCCAAATTGAATACAATCACGCCCATAAATGCATTGTTATAAGCCCGGTAGAAGCCCCACACGATGAAGACTTTGAGCTGTGGAGCACACTGTTTTTACACGCCGATGAAATAACAATTATTGACTACGCGGGGGGTGCTGACCGTCATCAATTGCGCTTTAGCTATCAACAACAAACCTTTAATTTAAATTTTGAACATTACAGCGAAAGTATTTGGATTAATGGCGAAGGCCAAGAAGCCGAGCATTTATTAGCAGCCCTTGCTTTTTACTTAGGCTAAAACGCCTCGCATATGCACTAATTAACAAAGGTGCATAACGGTAACAATTAATTAGTTTTAAAATCCATACCTTTTACTTACATTGTAATAACAATGATGTAAGCTGATATTACGACTCATATTTGCAGTAGTATTGAAGAGGTTGAATGGTGAATAGAAAATGGATTGCACACTGTTGTATAAGCTTAGCCCTTGTAAGCTTTAGTGCGCCTAAGGCCTTTGCACAACAACCGCCCAATAAAACTAACGCCTGCTCCGCTGTGCAAACTCACTCAGACAAAAGCAATAATTTACGCCGTGAGGTTGAAGATAAAACCACACTGATTAATAGTCGCAGCGACGCCCAAATAACTTCAATTACCCTTAAACAACTTAACGTTTTTAATACCGAGTTGGAGGAGGAAAATAACGCGCTTTTTCGTTTTGCCAACCGCGCGCATATTCAAACCGAGCCAGACGTTATTAGTAATATTCTGTTATTTAAACAAGGCGATAATTACAATGCCAGAAAACTCGCTGAGTCAGAGCGTTTATTACGCCAACAAAACTATTTATATGATGCGCAAATAAGCGCGGTTGAAAACTGCGACGGCAACGTAGATGTAACGGTGGTAACTCGCGATTTATGGACCTTACTACCTGAAATAAGCTTTAGCCGCAGCGGTGGCGAAAATAAATCGAGCATTGGCTTTCGCGAGTCCAATTTACTGGGTTGGGGCAAGCGTTTATCGTTTTCACGCACCACCGACAGCGATCGTAATGGTTATTTATTTGTTTATGACGATCCTAATATATTATCTAGCCGGTATCGCGGGCGCTTAGAGTATGCCGACAACAGTGACGGTAAGCGCCACTTATTAGAGCTAACCTATCCGTTTTACGCCATAGATACACCTTATAGCTATGGTATTAAAAGCTTTTCTGAACAGCGAGAAGAGTCGTTGTATCGCCGTGGTGATGAATACAGCGAGTTTGATCAAACAACCGATTTTTTTAGCGCTTTTTTAGGCCACTCTAAAGCATTATCTGATAGCTGGACACAGCGCTTAACGCTTGGCTATGTAAACCAAGAAGACAGCTTTGCAGAAATAGAAACAACTTTTGCTCCCTTGGCCAAAAACAGACAGCTAAGTTACCCCTATGTGAGTGGTCATTGGTTTGAAGACAGTTATATAAAAGTGCGTAATTTTGACAGTATTTCGCGCACCGAAGATTTAAATTTAGGGTGGAATATTAAAGCCCTATTAGGCTACTCAGATGAATCACTAAGTAATGATGACAGCAGAGCCGTGTATTCATTAAAAGCTAAAAAAGCGCACTTTACTACCGACAGAACGCTGTGGCGTTTTAGTGCTCAAGTAGATGGTTATTGGAATAAAGAGCAAAAACAACTAGAAAACTTTTTAGCCACCAGCGAAGTGCAGTACTACTTAAATACCAGCGAAAACCAATCTTGGTTTGTTAAAGCCCGTGCCCAGTATGCTAAAAACCTAACCGCCGATAAGCAGCTAACACTTGGCGGCGAAACGGGCCTTCGTGGCTATCCTATGGATTACCAGCATGGCGACCGAAGCTTTTTAGTCAGCCTAGAAAAACGCTATTACTGGGAGTACGATTTACTGCAGCTATTTAAAGTCGGTGCAGCGGGCTTTGTTGATGTTGGCCGCGCTTGGTTTAACGATGAAGACAACGGCGAGAACGACCATGTTTTAAAAAATGTTGGGGTGGGTTTGCGTTTAGCACCTAGCAGAGCAAACTCTGGCACCATGATCCACCTTGATATTGCCGCCCCGCTTGATAGCTACGACGATGTTGATTCGGTGCAGTGGCTCGTAAGTGTTAAAAACACCTTTTAAATAGCGAGCAATAAACGAAAGCGTTACACTAGCGCTTTAAATTTTCCTAAAAACAGTACGGGATCACACTTTGGAATTGTTTGCGCTTTTAGAGCTAATGGGTACGCAATATAAATTGATTGTTACCCTTATGGCCATTTTACTTTTTCCTCTCTTATTAAAAGTCACTAAAAAGTTGCTCGAAAAAGCCATAAAAGGAAAAGTAGATGTTCATCGTAAATTTAGAGCTGAGCTGTTATTAAAAATAATACTCGCGTTTGTAGTGCTGTGCTTAGTGCTTATATTTTGGGGTATAGAGCTGCGCGGGCTATTAGTTTTGGGCTCATCATTATTTGCCATGCTCGGGGTCGCTTTGTTTGCCGCTTGGTCGCTGCTTAGTAACCTTACCGCTTTTTTACTCATGTTTATTCAAAATGGTTTTCATGTGGGAAATTGGGTGCGTATTGTTGATGGCGCAAACCATATAGAAGGGCGCATTGTCGAATTAGGTTTAATGAACGTGCTACTTGAGCATGTGGATGGGCACCGAGTTGTTTACCCTAACAACCTGTTTGTGACACGCCCGGTTATGGTATTAAATAAAGAACCTAAGCCTACAAAGGCACCGGTAATAAAACGGATTATTGGCCCTAAAAAGACATAGTTTAAAAAGTCATATCCGCAAAAAAGCCGCAGTAAGGCAAACCTCACTGCGGCTTTTTAGTAGCTAACATAGTGCTAATTATTTAGCTCAGCTGTTTTAAGCTCTTCATCTAAATCATTTATTTCGTCAATAAAATGCTCTAATTGCTGCTCTACTAAGCTGTTATCATTTGCAAAGTAAGCAAGGTGGAATACCGCATCCCCTTCATTTACTAATGGCATAGTTTGCTGGCCTATCACAATACCGCCCTTAGGCGCTAAAAGCTCAAGCTCGGCATCACCTAATGGGCTACTTATGTACGCCAGCACTTGGCCTTTTTCTACGTGTTCACCTAGCGATACTTGCGCACGTACAATGCCATCTACCTCAGCGCGTATCCAACTTGTAGACCCTGCAATAATAGGATCGGGCAGTTTTTTAGGACGCTTGCCGCGGATCATTTTTAAATGCCGCATCACATAATCCACACCCTGCACACCTGCTGCAATGGCAATAGGGTCAAAGCGTAAGGCTTCACCGGCTTCGTAAGTAATAACCGGTATACCTAAATTAGCGGCTTCACTACGTAATGAGCCATTACGAAGGGATGCATTTATAACCGCTGGCGTACCGAATGCTTTAGCCATATCAGCGGTTGCTTCATCATCTAAGTTAGCGCGTATTTGCGGTAAGTTAGTTCGGTGAATAGCCCCCGTATGTAAATCAATAATGTGGGTACAATGTACCGCCACCTGATTAAAAAACATATGTGCCATACGCCCCGCTAGCGATCCACGCTCAGAGCCCGGAAAGCTGCGGTTCATATCACGTCTATCGGGTAAATAACGTGATTTATGAATAAAGCCAAACACATTAACAATCGGCACAGCAATTATGGTTCCGCGCAGTTGGCTTGCATCTATTTTAGAGAGCAGCTGGCGTACAACTTCTACACCATTTAGCTCATCCCCATGAATAGCGGCACACACCATCAGCACTGGGCCTTCCATTACACCATTAACCACTTCAATAGGAATATTGAGCGGTGAATGGGTGTAAAGTTTAGCTGCCTCTAAGGCAAGGGTTTTACGCTCGCCCACGCCAACACTTTCACCTAATAAGGTAAAAGGACGATTAATTTTAACCTTTGCCACGGGTTGCGGTTCCTTTAATAGCAGCATTTTTTTCGATGAAATCAATCACCATACCGGCAATATCTTTGCCTGTTGCCACTTCAATCCCTTCAAGACCTGGAGAAGAGTTTACTTCCATTACCAAAGGCCCACGAGATGAGCGAAGTAAATCAACGCCCGCTACATTTAAGCCCATTGCTTTTGCTGCAGCAACGGCGGTTTTACGCTCTTCTGGGGTAATGCGTACTAATGTAGCGCTACCACCACGGTGAAGGTTTGAGCGGAACTCGCCTTCTTGCGCTTGGCGCTTCATGGCCGCTATTACTTTATCACCAAGTACAAAACAACGAATATCGGCTCCGCCGGCTTCTTTAATGTATTCTTGAACCATAATATTGGCTTTTAAACCCATAAACGCTTCAATAACACTTTCAGCCGCTTTACGTGTTTCAGCAAGTACAACACCAATGCCTTGTGTGCCTTCAAGTAATTTAATAACCACCGGAGCACCGCCTACCATTTCTAGTAAGTCTTTAACGTCATCTGGTTTGCTGGCAAAACCGGTTACCGGCATGCCTACCCCTTTACGTGATAACAGCTGAAGTGAGCGTAATTTATCGCGCGAACGAGAAATAGCCACCGATTCGTTAACAGGATAAACCCCCATCATTTCGAACTGACGTAAAACAGAGCAACCATAAAACGTCACCGATGCACCAATACGTGGAACAATGGCGTCAAAATCTTTTAAATTTTCACCACGGTAGTGAATTTCTGGCTGTTCTGAGTTTATATTCATATAGCAACGAAGCGCATCAATCACCTTTACCTCGTGACCGCGTGCCTCTGCCGCTTCAATTAAGCGACGCGTTGAATACAAATTTCTGTTGCGAGATAAAATACCAATTTTCATAGTTAAAACCTTAACTATCTAATAAATGAGATAAAGCCGGATCAACGACTATACGATTTTCCATGGCTGTACGCCCTAATAACATTCTAAACTTCATGGTTGCCCGACTCGTTAAAGTAACTTCTATTGGCCAGCTGTGCTGCCCTGCATGCAATGTTGTTTCTATAAAGTAGCGTAACTCTTTTTGCCCACTTGAGCTGGTTACCGCCTTAATTTTTTTAACCTTTGCAGTGCAAGCAACCTGAGTGTGTTCGTCATCTTGCAATGGTTGGACTATAAATTTTACCCACTTTTCTTCGCCTTCTTTGTACTCTTCAATGTTAATTGCATGAATACATGAAGTGCGGGCGCCAGTATCAACTTTTGCTTTTATCTTTTCGATGCCAAGCTCGGGTAAACTTAACCACTCACGCCAACCAACAGTTAACTTTGCTGTCATAAATGTGCCCTTAATAAAAAAGTGACTTATACGCTACGGCGCAAAAAACACCAGCGAAATAAATTTATCTAGTCGATGAGTAAATTAAATTGATCTTTTATAGGAACTAATCACACAATGCGCGCCTTGCTGTTTAGTGCCTTATTTAGCAATTAAAGCCTGCATATAGGTTTTACCTTAACGCTAACTTATTAAAAGTTAAAGTAAGTTTGTAAAGCACTATGCAGATACACTATAGTTAACTGTATTAAAAATACACTATTATATGAGTTTAAAATATGATTAATGGTTTACTGCATGCACTGGTGCTTGATGAAAAAGGCGGCGCGCACGCCATAGAAAACACCCGCGATTTAAATAACTGGCACCCTAGCCAAGGTAAACTGTGGATACATATGGACTACAGCCAAAGCGAGGCAGTAACGTGGCTTAAAAGCCAGGCTCACCTTACCGACTTTGAGCTTGATTCGCTTATTGCTGATGAAACTCGCCCTCGCTTAACACCTAGTACCAATGGCCATATGCTGTTTTTACGTGGTGTAAATTTAAACCCAGCGCAAAGCCCTGAGGACATGGTGTCAATTCGTTTATTTATTAGCGAATCTGTGGTTATCACAACGCGCAAACGTCGCTTACTTTCGATTCAAGATATATTAGCAGAGCTTAATGCTGGCCACGGCCCATGCTCAATATCAGAGTTGGTCGGCTCTATTACGCAAAAACTGACATCACGCATGCAAAGTGTCATTGATACGCTTGATGAAACCCTGGATGAATTTGAAGAAGAAATAGACGAGCCAAGTAAAAAGTTTGATAACCAAGGTTTATCTCAACTGCGCCGTCAAACTATTGCCTTAAAGCGTTACTTAAAACCGCAAAAGGAAGCATTAAGTTTAATGGTAAATAACCATTACCCCTGGCTTTTAGATGAAGATAAAGCAAAGCTAAACGAAACCACTAACTTACTTATTCGTTATTTAGAAGAGCTAGATAGCGCCATAGAGCGTGCGCAAATTATTCAACAAACCATTACTAACCAAGTGTCTGAGCAATTAAATCAACGCATGTATGTAATGTCGGTTGTGGCTGCGCTTTTTTTACCACTGGGCTTTTTAACGGGCCTTTTAGGGGTAAATGTAGGTGGCATACCTGGTACCGAAAACCCTTATGCATTTAGTGCATTTGTGATTTTTTTAATTGTGCTTACTGGCGGTATTGGCGTGTACTTTAAAAATAAAAAATGGTTATAAGATAAAGTTTTTTTATTATGGCCACTCAATTGAGTGGCCATAATAAGTCACTAATTAATTAGTTTCGCGCGTATAACTCACATTGGTCATCGTCACTTTTGACTCTGTAATGCCTAAATCCTCAAAACAGTTTTTAAACGAGTTAGAGTTTCCGGCCTCACCACATTTGTCTAATGTGTATGGGTCTTGCGATTGCAGGTAGTTACCAAACTTAAAGTATGACTGCGAATCATCCTCTACCGGTATACCGAACGAGTTACCGAATGCCGTAACCTCTACATCGCCGTAGTTATTAACCACCCGCAAGTTAAATGTCTCACCGCTGGTCATTGTACCCAAAGCAAATTTTTCTTCATTACCGCTGGTATTACGTAAACGTACGTACACATCAAAAATCCCGTTGTTCGCTACGCTATCATTAAAGCCCGATTCATCAGTATCCGACACATACACTTTAGATATAGTGCCGGTATCACTAGCATGGTGCTGCGATATAATTGTTTTTCCGCCATCAGACATCTCAACTTTTACCGTAGCTTCGAATACTTCATAGGTTTGAGTCATAGCAACGCGTAAGCTTTCTTTAACCTTATACTCATGACGCCAGCCATTACCATTAGGCGTAATATGTTGTGCCTCTAACGGCACAAACACTAAGGTGCTATCGTCAACGAGAGGATTTGGGTTATCCCCTTCTAAATCAAAAATGCTACCACTGGTTATGCTGCTAGGTATTGTTGAACCATTTGAGTTATCGCTGCCGCCATCTAAGCCACCATCATTACTGCCGCTGCCCTCAACCAAGGCAAAATTATCAAACCTTACATCGCTGCTGTTGTTGTAATGTTTAGCAAAAACCTGAAGTGAATTGGTGTTTGCTGAGGTAAATGTTTTTGTTACTTTAGTCCACGAAGAAACATTAAAGGTTTGGTTTTTAAATAAACCATTTAAATCGTTTACACCAATTTGCCCTTTCCCCAGCACATAAGCACTTAGGGTGTATTCAGTGTTAGGCTGTATATCTACCACTTGATAAACCCGTGCTGGACTGCCCTGAATTTTTAACGATTTTGAGCCACTGTAAGCATCTGAAGAAATAGCGGCTGGGTCGGTTTCGTTCCAATTACTAAAGCCACTTTCAAAGCCTGCATTATTAATTGTTGCAGCATGAGATAGCGCTGAACTTGTCGCAATTGCGCTGTAAAAAAACAGTTTTTTATGGTTAATCATTATCTTTATTCCTTTAAACCTGAATATAAAAATAACCTAACTACCTAGTTTTGTGTCAGTCACTAAAACTTAGATCACCCAGTGTAAACAGGTTTCTATTTTTGTGTATGAATAGATTTGGCAAGAACACCCGAGTTACAAAAATCAATCTAAAACCCTTAAATTGGCCTTACCAATATTAATGCCATATGGCCAGCTAAAGGCTATATTCTTTGTTACCAATATGTCAACAGAGGATGTAATAGCAAATAAGTATTAGTTTTATTAAATGTTGCATTTACAACTTGTAAATAGTTATAACTATTCAACAGGTTACATATTAGGGACAGGTTAGCAATAAATAAAAATATTTTTTCAATTTAATAAATAAGTAGTACGTCGAAACAAGCTCTATTACCAATAGGAATATGAACAAGCTTAACTTTTAATGAATAAATTAAGGAGAATTAAGTTTTTATATGAAATATAATAATTGGTTATAACAAAAATAAAATTGGTAACACGAAAAGTGTTAAATTTTTGCCGTTAAATAAGGCAAAATAAAGGGGGGTATTAATACGCCATTACACTAAAAATGAATTAATATCTGAAAATAGGCTGCGGTTTAAAGAGTCATGTTTACTCTGTGCACAAAAAAAGCGAGCATATATAAATGCTCGCCTTTATCAACTAGCTAACGCCTTACTCTTGAAAGTAAGTGCCCCAACCGTCGTATTCAACGTCACACTCAACAGCTAGCGCTGCAAGTTTATCAACGTCTTCCATTATAACTTCAACGTCTAGCTCAGCTTCGACTACAATATCAAAGCTCCAAATTTTGCTGCCATCTTCTAGCTCAAGCTCTGCCGGTTCTTCAACATCGTAGCCTAATTTAAAGGCAGCCAGTGCCGCTTGCTCTAATTTGCTAAAATCTTCGCATACAAAATGATGCTCAACTTCATAAAGTATTTCAGGATCAGAGCCATCTTCAAGTAGTGAACTTACGATGTCTTCACTTATTTCACGCCAGTTTTCCATTATTTATCTCTCGCTTGAGCATCTAATTCAGTTATTTTAGCAGCCATAATACTATGCACTTGGGTGGCCTGTTCACGGGCACTCACTTTTTTATCAAGTGATATAGGCGCTAACATTTCAATGTAAATTGTACCATTATCCCAGCGGTTTAGCTTAATAGTTTTATCAGTTGTGCTCATACATACCGGCACTATGGGTACATCTGCGCTTAAAGCGGTGTGAAATGCACCGGTTTTAAATGGCAGTAAACCTCGGCCATAGCTTCTTGTGCCTTCGGGAAATACCCAAATAGATAGGCCTTTTTGTTTAATTTTTTCAGCGGCTTTTGAAATTGTACCTGCCGCTTTTGAGCGATTAGCTCTATCAATCAATATGTTGCCCGACAACCAGTAAAGTTGTCCAAAAAATGGGATCCACTTTAAGCTTTTTTTGCCTAAGCTAACGCAGTTTTCAGGCACCATAGCCGATACAGTAAATAAATCGTAATTGTTTTGATGGTTTGATAGGTAAACCGCAGGGCCAGTATTGAGCGCATCAGGGTGGCGTTTAAGGACAAGTTTAACCCCTAACATTTTAGCCATTGAGCCAAACCAGCCGGCTATCACATGCACATTATTAGGGTGAAACGGTCTCACAATCGACAATAACAACCCAAACACGCAGCTGAAAAATATAAACAGCACCATAATTAAAATACGTATAACAGCTAACAAACTTCTCTCCAAAATGTGTGTGCAATGCGCTATAAGCCACGCATATTTCACTATTATAACGTGATTTTATGACGATCACGAGACAATAGCGAACAGCTGTAAGCTGAAAAATACAGCATAAACAAAAACGGCCTGCAAAAGCAGGCCGTTAGAGGTGTATATTTCGGGTTTATTCTTCGACTAATGTGTCATCATTTTGCTCATCTGCCGGCGTAAACTCCACCACTGCTTCATCAACACGCTGCAGGCCTCGCGGTAACTTATTACCTCTACGCCCGCGCTCACCATGATAATGCTCCAGGTCACTCGGTTTAAGCGTTAGCTTTCGTTTACCAGCATGAAGGGTAACGCTACTGCCTTGTGGTACCACCGCCAGCACTTTGACAAACTCTTCACGTGCTTGCACTTTAGCCCCTGGTATAGAGATAATTTTATTGCCTTTACCTTTACCCAGTTTTGGTAAGTCGCGCAGTGGGAACAACAGCATGCGTCCTTCGTTCGAAATGGCCATGCAGTAATCGGTTGCTACATCGTTTACTCTGATTGGTGAGAGTAAAATTCCGCCCTTAGGCACGCTCACCAAGGCTTTACCGTTTTTATTTTTACTTACTAGGTCTTTAAAGTCAGTAATAAAACCATAACCCGCGTCAGAGGCCATAAGTAGCACTTGATTATCTTCACCCATTACCACGTGCTCAAAATTAGCTCCAGTGGTGAGGTTAAAGCGCCCTGTCATTGGCTCGCCTTGGCTACGTGCCGATGGCAAGCTGTGTGCATCGGTTGCAAATGCACGCCCTGCTGAGTCTAAAAATACCGCAGGCTGATTACTCTTACCCTTAGCGGAGGCTTTGTATTCATCGCCAGCACGGTAATTAAGCCCTTCTACATCAATGTCATGGCCTTTACCAACACGTGCCCAGCCTTTATCAGAAAGCACGACTGTTACTGACTCTGAAGGAATTAAATCTTTTTCACTCAGTGCTTTAGCTTCTACGCGCTCAATAACAGGTGAGCGGCGATCGTCGCCATACATATCGGCCGCTTCTTGAATTTCTTTTTTAAGAAGCGTTGACATACGACGATCTGAGCCAAGCGTTTGCTCTAACTTGTCACGTTCTTTGGCCAGCTCATCTTGCTCGCCACGTATTTTAAATTCTTCTAGTTTTGCTAAATGACGAAGTTTTAATTCTAAAATGGCTTCGGCTTGAGTATCGGTTAAATCAAAGCGCTCCATCAACACAGGTTTTGGTTTATCTTCTGTGCGAATAATTTCAATCACTTCATCAATATTTAAAAAGGCAGCAAGTAAACCTTCTAAAATATGCAATCGTGCCAGTACTTTATCTAAACGGTGCTGTAAGCGCCTACGTACTGTTTCGCGTCTAAACGTTAGCCACTCAGATAAAATACTGCGTAGGTCTTTTACTTGCGGGCGGCCATCAAGGCCTAGCATGTTTAAGTTTACACGGTAGTTTTTTTCAAGGTCGGTGGTGGCAAATAGGTGCGCCATTAACGGCTCAGCTTTAATGCGGTTTGAACGCGGTACAATCACAATACGGGTTGGATTTTCGTGATCAGACTCATCTCGTAAATCAGCGACCATTGGCAGCTTTTTAGCATTCATTTGCGCTGCTATTTGCTCAAGCACTTTAGCCCCTGAACACTGATGCGGTAGCGCCGTAATAACAATATCGCCATGCTCTTCAGTATACACCGCGCGCATTTTAATTGAGCCTCGGCCGGTTTTGTATATTTTATGAATATCGGCTTTTGGGGTAATTATTTCAGCGTCGGTTGGATAATCAGGTGCGTGCACAAGCTCAAGTAACTCATCAAGCTCGGTTTTAGGCTTATCAAGTAATAAACAACAGGCACTGGCTACTTCACGCACATTATGTGGTGGAATATCGGTTGCCATACCTACTGCAATACCCGTTACGCCATTTAACAAAATATGCGGTAAGCGCGCCGGTAACACTAATGGCTCGTCCATAGTGCCGTCAAAGTTTGGCGTCCAATCAACGGTGCCTTGCCCTAGCTCTTTAAGTAATACCTCAGAGAACTTTGATAAGCGTGCTTCGGTATAACGCATTGCCGCAAACGATTTAGGGTCATCTGCTGCCCCCCAGTTACCTTGCCCATCGACTAATGGGTAACGGTAAGAAAACGGCTGCGCCATTAATACCATAGCCTCGTAACAGGCACTGTCGCCATGCGGGTGGTATTTACCTAATACATCACCTACCGTACGAGCCGATTTTTTATATTTAGCAGCGGCCGATAAACCCAGCTCACTCATAGCATAAATAATACGACGTTGAACCGGTTTTAAACCATCACCAACATGCGGTAATGCACGGTCCATAATTACGTACATAGAGTAATTTAAGTAGGCGTCTTCAGTAAAACGCCCCATTGTTTGTTGTTCAATTCCTTGCATTAGCAAGGTATCTGTCTCACTCATTAAAGCTTACCTAGTTTTTCTTATAGCTTAC
Source organism: Pseudoalteromonas sp. Xi13 (assembly GCF_003952205.1). Taxonomy (NCBI): domain Bacteria; kingdom Pseudomonadati; phylum Pseudomonadota; class Gammaproteobacteria; order Alteromonadales; family Pseudoalteromonadaceae; genus Pseudoalteromonas; species Pseudoalteromonas sp. Xi13. The sequence continues at coordinate 630,149 of NZ_CP034439.1, read as the reverse complement.
GCGGTAGATCACATTTGCGTAATCGTCGCTTATTAGCAGACTGCCGTCATTTAATTGTGCAAATGCAACTGGGCGTCCAAAGGTTGTTTCGTTATGCATAAAGCCGGTAATAAATGGCGTGTATTTAGTAATACGCCCTTGCTCTACATTGGCTACAGCCACTTTATAACCTGATTTTTTAGTACGATTCCACGAGCCATGTTCAGCAACAAATAGCTGCTCTTTGTAAGAGCCCGGGAACTGTTTACCGGTATAAAAATGAATGCCAAGTGGCGCAACGTGAGCACCTAGCGCAAGCGCTGGCGGGCTGTAGTCGCTAATGTTTTTACCTTTACCAAACTCAGGATCTACAATGGCACCGGCGTGAACGTAAGGAAAACCAAAGTGCTCGTTTTCTTTACTTACGCGATTAATTTCATCAGGTGGAATATCATCACCCATCATGTCGCGGCCGTTATCGCTAAACCATAATGCTTGCGTGCTTGGATGAAAGTCAAACCCCACTGAGTTGCGTACCCCTTGGGCTATTGTTTTAATTTGTTTGGTTTCTACATCAAGTGCAAAAATACGCCCGTAACGCTCATCTTCGGCGCATATATTACACGGAACACCAACCGGAATAATAAGCTCGCCAGTGGGTGCAAAGCGTAAAAACTTCCACCCGTGGTGACGATCCGATGGCAACGCGTTGTAAACCACGTCAAATTTAGGGTCTTTTAACTGCGTGTCTACGTTTTTAAAGCGAATAATACGGTGTACTTCACCTACGTATAAGTCGCCATCTTTAATTGCTAAACCAGAGGGCATGTTTAGCCCCTCAGCAATCACCATTTTTTTATCTGCTACGCCATCACTGTTATGATCGATTAACGCATACACATTTCCTGCTTTGCGCGAACCTGCGTAAACAATGCCTTTTTTTGATACTGCTATTTGGCGTGCATTTTCAACATCATCAGCAAATAAGCTTACCTCAAACCCAGGTGCTACGGTGAGTTTGTCTAGTATGTCTTTTGCCATTGCTGGGGCTGTTGTTAAGCCAAGCAATAATAAACTTCCTAGTATTTTATTCATTTGCCTCTCCAAGTGTTAAACACAAGCCTATTATACCTGTGCTTTATTACCGTGATCTTCTAGCCACTGGCGTCTGTCTGACGAGCGCTTTTTAGCAAGTAGCATATCCATCATTTCTAATGTTTGCTCTTCTTCATCTAGCGTGAGTTGCACTAAGCGGCGAGTATTTGGGTCCATTGTCGTTTCGCGCAGCTGCAGCGGGTTCATTTCGCCCAGCCCTTTAAATCGTTGCACGTTTACTTTACCGCGTTTTTTCTCTGCTTCTATGCGGGCCAAAATACCTGTTTTTTCATCTTCATCGAGGGCGTAATACACCTCTTTACCAATGTCGATTCTAAACAGCGGTGGCATCGCTACGTATACATGTCCTGTTTTAACCAGTTGCGGAAAATGACGCACAAACAAAGCACACAATAAGGTGGCAATGTGTAGTCCATCCGAGTCAGCATCGGCCAATATACAAATTTTATTATAACGCAGGCCGGTTAAATCAGTTGAGTCAGGGTCAATACCCAGCGCCACCGAAATATCATGCACCTCTTGCGAGGCTAATATTTGCCCTGATTCAACTTCCCACGTATTCAAAATTTTACCGCGCAGTGGCATTATTGCCTGAAACTCACGATCGCGTGCCTGCTTAGCCGAGCCACCTGCTGAGTCACCCTCTACCAAAAATAGTTCGGTACGGTCGTTATCGGCGGCACTACAGTCGGTTAGTTTACCGGGTAACGCAGGGCCTGAGGTAACGCGTTTGCGCACTACTTTTTTAGCCGCTCGCAATCGGCGCTGTGCATTTGAAATACACAGTTCTGCAAGCAATTCTGCAGTGTCTGTGTGCTCGTTTAACCATAAGCTAAATGAGTCTTTAACCACACCCGATACAAACGCTGCACATGAGCGAGAAGAAAGCTTTTCTTTGGTTTGGCCGGCAAATTGTGGGTCTTGCATTTTTACCGATAACACATAGCTACAGCGCTCCCAAATATCATCTGGGGTAAGCTTTACGCCACGCGGTAATAAGTTTCTAAATTCACAAAATTCGCGCATTGCTTCAAGTAAGCCTTGGCGCAAACCATTTACGTGTGTACCACCTTGTGCGGTAGGAATAAGGTTTACATAGCTCTCAGCAATCGATTCGCCGCCTTCAGGTTGCCATACAACAGCCCAATCAGCCCCTTCAATCGAGCTTGAAAACTCGCCTACAAATGGGTCTTTTGGCAGTACTTCAAAGCCTTTAACAGCTTCAATTAAGTAATCCTTTAAGCCTGTTTCGTAAAACCATTCTTGAGTTTCTTTAGTCTGCTTATTAACAAACTTAATGCGCAAGCCTGGGCATAAAACCGCTTTAGCTTTTAATAGGTGGTTTAATTTAGTAATTGAAAAGTTAGCAGAGTCAAAGTAACTCGCATCGGGCCAAAATCGAACGGTTGTACCGGTGTTGCGCTTACCAACAGTGCCAATGACATTTAAGTCTTCAACTTTATCACCGTTTTCAAAGGCCATTCTAAATTGTTGAGCGTCGCGCCTTACCGTTACTTCAACACGGTGCGATAACGCATTTACAACCGAAATACCTACCCCGTGTAAACCGCCCGAAAACTGATAGTTTTTGTTAGAGAATTTACCACCTGCATGCAGCTTGGTAAAAATCAGCTCCACCCCAGGAATACCTTCCTCAGGGTGAATATCTATAGGCATACCACGGCCATCGTCTATAACTTCAAGAGAGTTATCTTCGTGTAAGATCACATCAATTTTAGTGGCATGGCCCGCCATGGCTTCATCGACACTGTTATCGATAACCTCTTGGCCTAAATGGTTTGGACGTACCGTGTCGGTATACATACCAGGGCGGCGTTTTACCGGCTCTAATCCATTGAGAACCTCAATGGCTTCGGCGTTATAATTTTGCTGACTCATAATTTTTATCTTTATATGCGCTTAGGCTAATTTGTTTTAGGTAATTTAAGAAACTCTACAATACTATCTAAGGTGCGTTCAAAACCAACAAAGCTGTGATCGCCACCAAACTCAACTAACTGTTTGCATTGTGAAAAATAATTTACTGCGTGTTGATAATTTAACACTTCATCTCCCGTTTGCTGCAACAAATAGAGCAGTTCGGGGGATGTTAATTTAGGCACATACAATGCTTTTAAAGCATCCATGTGGCTGGTATTTAACTCATAATGATAATCTTGATACGGATTATAATTGTGGCCAATAAGCGGCGCTAATAAGTTAAACGGTGCTACTGCTGGGTTTATTAATGCTGCTCGCAGGTTATAACGCTGCGACAAGTAGGTGGCATAAAACCCACCTAGTGAGCTCCCAAGTAACGCGGTATCTGGCGTTAATAAATGCTCAAGCTGTAAAATAGCTTGTAAGGGCTCGTGATTTAAACGCGGTACGCAATAGTCAACGTCATAGTTTGCCATAAGCTCGCCAAAGCGCACAGCTTTATATGATTTTTCAGAACTATTAAAGCCATGAATATAAATTACGCGTTTAACCATACAACATCCGTTTTAACTGTTAAAGCATTGTCCTGTGTAGTTAAATGCAACATTCGATAAGCGGGGCCGTGGTCTTCTTGCTGCCATTGCGGGCAATTTTTTGTAAATTGCACCGAACTGGCGGGCGTTGCATAAATACTCAGCTCTCTAAAAGTTTGCGTATAGTGATTATGCACATGACCGTGCAGCAACGCCGCTACATTAGCACTATTAACTAACACGTTTAATAATTGCGGGCCGTTTTCAAGCATGTGTTTATCAAGGTAGCCATTAATAGCTAGCGGGTTGTGATGACAAAACACCACATGCTGCGATTGCGAACTTGCTAAACAATCCGCGATTTCATTTAAGTGCTCGCTAGACACCCACCCTGCTGGTGTAGGGCCTTTTGAATTTATAAGTAGCAGCTCAAATCCTTGTGCGATAATGCGTTTAGCTGACACTATTTGCCCACTACTGATGCGATTAAGCATGGCAATCTCATCATGATTGCCTGGTACCCAAAATACTGGGCAGGTCAAATCAGCGTTATTAATAAGCTCAGCAAATAATAAATAAGATTCAAAACTATGATCTTGTGTTAAATCACCACCAAATATAACCGCATCTAATGACTGCGTGGCCATGTGCGCTAATGCTTGTACAAAATGCGCGGCGGTGTTTACGTTAAAGTACTCTGCGTTAGGGTCGGCAAATAAATGGCTATCGGTTATATGCGCAACACGCAGCGATGAGCGGTTAAAGTGATAATGCTCATCAAACCAAGCCATTGTTTATATCCCAGTTTAGTACTGCTCGGCCATGCTCTACACAGGCTACTAACCAGTCATATAAAAATGCATTAAGTTGATACTTTTCATCTTTTTGGTGCATTTTAGGATTTGGATAACCATAAGATGGCTTTATCCGTTGATGATAATCGTGGTGAATAATTTCAGCCACTTTTGCATCTTGATAAAGCCTGACTGTTAAATACAAAGGAGAAACGCCCTTAACCATCCCTGTTAGCTGTTTGATAGAAATATCCAGTGTGTACTTAGCACTATCGTCAATGATAATGGCAAATTCACTATGACCTAATTTAACTTTACGCACACTATTAGCGCTGCGCTCTTTAGGTAATAGTTTTGAAAGACGTACGTAATTATGCTCGCAAAGCGTCATGTACTTTGGGAGGCTCTGAATATATCGTTGGGTTGCTAAAAGTGCTGTCAAAGTACCGCCGTATTAAAAAGTTAAAATGATGTCCACTTACTGCTTATTTTTTCACGATTTAACGCCAACCACTGTAAACAGATTACCGTTGCCGCGTTATCTATTTCACCGTTATTGAGGCGCGAAAGCGCATCATCAAGGCTTAAAATATGAGTTTTAATGTCTTCACCTTCGCTTTCAAGGCCATATACACCACTTTGTACTTGGCTTAAATCTGCCCGTGCTAGGTATAAATGTAAGCGCTCAGTGGTACCGCCCGGACTTGAAAGGTAAGAGAGCATAAATTCAAGGTCAGTAAGCTCAAGTCCAGCCTCTTCATAGGCTTCTTTTTTTACCACCCCTTCGTAATCGGTACTGCCATCGGTCATACCGGCAATACATTCTAGCAGCCAGGGCGAGTGTTTGCTGTTAATAGCGCCAATACGTATTTGCTCTATTAAAAGTACACTTTGCGTAGTTACATCATAAGGTAGAACAGCGATTGCATCACCCCGCTCTAGTATTTCGCGCTTTATAAGCTGCGATGTACCACCATTAAACAGGCTATGCTCAAACTCATACATATCCACCTTAAAAAAGCCATTATACAGACTTTTAACTGCTTTTAAGCTCACATCTTTATGTGTAAATTGAACCAAGCTTTTATCTGCCATATTATACATCCCGCTTATTTAAACGATTAAAGTTTGTTAATATATTCTGTTACATTTGAACATACAGTTTTACTAATTTCTTTTTTAGTTATTAAGCAAAACACGTTACCATGCTTTTAGTACAAAATTTGTCTAAGGACTGAACCTAACATGAAAAAGAACATCCTTGCAGCGCTCGTTAGTTTGTCGTGCGCATTAGGCACAACCACAGCAAGTGCTGAAGATTTAATGCAAGTTTTTGAAATTGCTACTGCTAATGATCCCACTGTTTTAAAAGCAAAAGCCCAAGCAGATGCGCAATCTTACGAGAGCGATTTAGCAATGAGTGCATTACTGCCGCAAATTGGCGTAAGCATGGGCTATGAAAAAAGCGATTCTACCTCTTTTCAAAGCGTCGGTGATTTAGCTGACCAAGTTAAAATAAACAGCGATACCGACCAATTCACGCGTGGTGTTAGTTTAAGCCAAACCTTATTCGACTTAGGCGCATGGAATACACTCGATATTGCCGAAAAACAAGCGCTGCAAGCCAATGCGCAATACGATAACGCAAAACAAAACTTAATTGTGCGCGTTGCTGAAGGCTATTTTAACGTATTAAGCGCCATTGATAACCTTGAATTTGTGCAAGCCGAAAAGCGTGCCATTGAACGCCAGTTAGAGCAAACAAAACAGCGCTACGCAGTTGGCCTTACAGCAATTACAGATGTTCACGAAGCGCAAGCACAATACGATAACTCAGTAGCACAAGAAATTATTGCCAGTAATGCCGTTGAAACCGCACGCGAGCAACTGCGTGAAATAACCGGTAAGTACCACGCAAAACTAGATTTTTTAAACACCGAAACATTTTCAACAGTAAAACCGGTTAAAAAATCGACTGACTTTGTAAAAGTAGCTGAGAACAATAATATCAGCTTACAAGTGGCTAAAGTCACGGTTGATATTGCTAAAGATCAGATCACGCTTGCTAAAGCTGGCCACTACCCAAAGCTAACACTTGATGCCAGCTACGGTGATTCTTTAACTGACCAAAATATAAATGGTTTAAGCTTTAACGACCAACCACGCGCCGACTCAACATCGGTTGCCGTTAATTTAAGTGTTCCTCTGTACACAGGCGGCGCAACCGTAGCTGCAACTAAACAAGCCCGTGCGTTTTATGTTTCAGCCAGCCAAGATTACGAAACAAATTACCGCGCCGTAACGCGTACCGTTATTACCTCATACAACCAAGTTGTATCAGACATCGCGACTTACAAAGCTCTAGAGCAAGCTGTGGTATCAGCGCAAAGTGCGCTTAAAGCAACAGAAGCTGGTTTTGAAGTAGGCACGCGTACTATTGTTGATGTGCTTGTAAGCACGCAAAACCTGTATGATGCAAAACGTAACCTAGCTGATGTACGCTATCGTTACGTGTTATCTACGCTTCGCTTAAAGCAAGCTGCAGGTACACTAACAAGTGCCGATTTACTGGGTATTAACCAAGGCTTAAAAAAAGCCTAATAAGTTAAAAAGTAACGTTTAAAGCCAGCCATTGCTGGCTTTTTGTATTTTATAACACTAAGCGTTAAACTAGCGTTTTTATTTTAGAGAGTATTTTGTGGTCACCTCATCTCCTTTTAAAGCCTCGTTTTTAGGCCCTCGTTATTGGCTAACGTGGATTGGCGTTTTCTTTTTGTATTTGATTTCGTGGTTGCCACAAAAAATTCAGCTTAGCTTAGGTAAGTTATTGGGGCGCTTAGTACATAAATTTATGAAACGTCGTCGCCATATTGCCGAGGTTAATATAAAGCTGTGTTTTCCTGATATGAGCGAAGCTGAGCAACAACAGCTTGTGCTAAAAAATATGGAAAATACCGGTATTGCCATGGTTGAAACTGGCATGGCCTGGTGGTGGCCGCAGTGGCGCGTTAAAAAAGCGTATGGCTCTATTAAAGGATTGGAGCACTTTGAGCGCGTGCAGGCTCAAGGTAAAGGCGTATTGCTATTGGTGCCGCATATTTTACATTTAGAAATGGCGAGTCGTGTTATGGGCACCAAATGCCAAGGGCTGGGGTTTTACCGCCCACATAACAATGCACTCATGGAATACTTTACAACCAATGGCCGCCTTCGTTCTAACGAGTATTTAATTGGACGAAAAGACGTAAAAGGCTTGTTAAAGTCACTAAAAAATAAAAAGGTGTGTTATTACCTACCCGACCAAGACTACGGCCGTAACCGCTGTGAATTTGTGCCTTTTTACGCAGTGCCAGATACAGCCACAACCACAGGTACATTACTGTTTGCAGCAAGTAAACACTGCGAAACCATGAGCCTAATTAGTCGTCGTGATGAGCACGGTAAATACCATTTAGAAATAGTACCTGAGCTTGAAAATTTCCCAAGCGGCGATGATAAAGCAGATGTAACACGTGTAAATCAGCGCGTTGAGCAATCAATTAACGCTGCGCCTGAGCAATACATGTGGCTGCACCGCCGTTTTAAAACACGCCCTGATAAAAATACCCCTTCTTTTTATAAAAAGTAGTGGTATAAATAAATAATGATAATAAATGAGCATGAGTTATGTGGTTTTGGGTTAAGCATTTAATACTAGCAGTTGCATTAATCTTACTAGCTACCTATGTGTTAGTTGGTACGGGTCCATTGTTTGACATAAAAGAGAGTAAAAACGCAGCTGCCGAGGGGCTTTCACGCTTTTATTCGTCTATCCGTAACCAAGTTAAATCCGATAGGGAGCGCGATAAGTTTGTACTACAACTTAAAAAGCCCGAGCAAACACTTGATCGTGTTTTAGCAGAGCGCGGCAGAGCCGTTGACCCTATGCCTGCTAGCTGGACAGGAACAAGTGCACCAAGACGCTTTGAAAACGGCTCAACGTTAAAAGACGTACTTAACCAATACGCTAAAAGCGAAGGTATTCAATTATATTGGTATTTGAGTAAAGACTACGTTGTAAAAGATCATTTTAGGGTTGATAGCAGTTTTACCTCAGCGCTTTATCAAGTTGGCCGCGCAATTAATGATGACTTTGAATACGAAGTGTATACCTACCTTTGCCACAAACAGCGCGCAGCGGTGATCACTGAGCTACCTTCTGAATTTGTGCGCAGCAATTGTTTAAAGCTTAATACTTAGCAGCGTAAATAAACCAAACCCATACATAATAAAAACCCAAGCCTGTGCTTGGGTTTTTAGTGTTTATGTTTCTAGTTCAAATATTGCATTCCAGCATGCCGTTACACTTTCTATATCGGTTTGATACTCCTTACGCGACACCAAGCGAGCTTGCTGATTTAGGCTTAATACGTGATAACGTGAGCGATAATCAATATACGCCTGGATTAACTGCTGCTTTTGGGTTTTAGTGATACAACCAATCGCAGCAGCGTCTGTAAGTATTCTTACATTATCGGAAAACACCGTTAGCTGGCTAAACTGATTTGCGTTTTTGAGCACTAGGTATTGAGTTATAAATTCAATGTCGGTCATGGCGCCTACATCTTGTTTTAAATCAAATTGCTCAGAGTTTCCCTTAGCTAAGTGCGTGCGCATTTTTTCGCGCATTTTAAGCACATCCTGCTTAAGTGTATCTACATCGCGTGGGGCACATAATATCTCTTTACGAATTTGTGCAAAACGCGCTCTTAGCTCATCTTGGCCTAATATAACGCGGGCGCGCACAAGCGCTTGGTGCTCCCAAGTCCATGCTTGGGTTTGCTGATAATGATTAAAGCTCTCTAAGTTAATAGCCAATAAACCAGAGGCGCCTTCAGGGCGCAGGCGTGTATCAAGCTCATACAATATGCCCGAGGCGGTACGGGTATTAAATAAATGCATTAAGCGCTGTGCAAGTTTTAAATAAAACTGTCGTGAGGTAATCGATTTATCGCCATTGGTGCTGCTATTACCGTCGTGATTATGCACAAACACAAGGTCTAAGTCGGAGTCGTAGCCTACTTCAAAGCCGCCCGTTTTACCGTACGCAATAACGGCAAAGCCTTTGTGTTCATCATCTGTATTTGGTGGCATGCCAAAGCGCTTAACCGTGTTATACCACGCTATATTAACGGCCTGGTCTACCACAGCCTCGGCAAGAGCCGTTAAGTGATCGCTTACTTTCATAACATCAATCACACCGGTTGCATCGGCAGCCGCAATACGTAATTGATGTGTTTGCTTAAACTGCCTAAGCGCTTCCATTTGTAGCTCTAGGTCGTCGTGTTCTATACGCAAAAAATATTGCCGTATTTCATCTTTATAGGCGCTCAACGTCGTAGGTTTGTAAAGGGCAGCAGGGTCTATTAGCTCATCAAGCAAAATAGGATAACGGGAAATATGCTCCCCTATCCATTTACTATGGCAACATAATAAAACAAGCTGCTTTAGCGCACCTTGGTTTTCGTAAAGCAATTCAAGGTAAGCAGTACGCGATACAATTTTATTTAAAATTTGGCATACCAAGGTAAATGTTTCACCGCTGGCATTAAAGTCACTAAGCTGTTTGAGCAATAAAGGCATTAGTTTGTCGAGAATATCTCGCCCACGATTCCCTATATTTACCTTACTCAAACGTTGTTTAAAATCATGAAGTGGCACTTGCCATTGCTCTTTTATATCGTTTAAAAAGCTAACATCACCATGATCCCAAGCACTTATAAACGCACCTTCGCAGGTATCAAGGGGAACAGTTTCCTCCCCTATCACCAATAAAAATTCATCGTGAATTTTGGCCATGACCTGCTCAATCTCGCTCATGGTATGGTCAAAGCTTTCAGACTCGAGTAAGTAATTTAAGCGCTCTTGATTGAGGTCATCATCGGGCAGGGTTTGTGTTTGTTGATCGTCAAACATTTGCAAGTATTGCTCTACTTTACGTAAGTGTAAGTAGTTGCGCTTTAGCTCATTCGCTTCTTGCTCATCCATCGCTTGGTTTAACGTTAACTGCTCTAAGGCGTACAGTAACGATTGGGTTTGTAAGTTAGCTTCTCGCCCACCACGCACCATTTGCAAAGCTTGTACAATAAATTCAACCTCGCGAATGCCACCAGCACCTAGTTTTATATTGTTGGTCAGGCGTTTTCGGCGAACCTCTTGGGCTATCATAAGCTTCATTTTTCTCAGCGATTCAATCACCGAAAAATCAATATAACGACGATAAACAAAGGGCTTTAAAAGCTGTATAAACTCATCCCAATATTGATTGGGTGTGCCAATTAGCCGCCCTTTTAACATGGCGTAACGCTCCCAATCGCGCCCTTGCTCCTGGTAGTAATCTTCTATGGCGTGAAAGCTCATCACTAAAGGCCCACTTTCACCAAATGGGCGCAAGCGCATATCAACCCTAAATACTTGCCCATCACCGGTTACTTGATTAAGTGCATTAATCAGTTTTTGCGCTACTTTGGTGTAAAACACTTGGGCTTCAATACGTTTACGCCCACCTTGGGTCGGTACATTGCGCGGGTAGGCAAAAATCAAATCTATATCTGATGAATAATTAAGCTCGTGGCCGCCCAATTTACCCATGCCTAAAACCATTAAAGGCAAAGAGTTACCTTGCTCATCTAATGGCTCCCCTGCTGTTTTTGCCGTTTGCGCATGGGCCCATCTATTTGCGCTATTAATAAGCATATCAGCTAATAGGCTTATGTATTTTATGCTGTCACTGATTGGGTTATCGCAACACAAATCGAGGTACGCTACTTTTAACCAGTATTTTTCTCGGTACTGTCTTAAAATCCTATTGCACTGGTTTTCATCTACCTGCTGTAAGTCAAGGCCGTCGAATGGCGCGGGAACATCTCGGCTAAATTGCTCATCGGGGTTTATTAACCAGTCTTTTAGTTGAGGTTGCGACTCTAAACTGCGAAAAGCAAAGTCGCTCAAAGCACATAATTTTACAACTTCTTCTTGTATAGGTTGCTGCGGATACAGCTGTGCAAAGCGTGTTGAGCCAAGTTTTTGTAATTGAATAGGAAGTTGCATTTTGTTACTCATCAATCCTCTCTTTTATATATGCGCTAACCATACTAGAATAACTAAAACCAAGAAAGGTTATCTCTACTTAGGATCAGCATGTCATATTTATCATTATCTAACACTAGTTTAGTTGCGATTGCCATTAGTTTTGCGGTTATATGCATTACTATTTTTAGTCTTAGAATTGTCGCTCAAATAAAAGCAAAACAGGCACTTAAAGATGAACTAGCGCAGCATGATAATTTTGCAATGGGGATTAGTTTCGCCTCAGAAATTACCGTGGTTATTGCCACTATGGCGTTTTTATTTGATGAAATAAGTATGAGTACGGCACAACATAATCCATTAAAAGTGGTTATTTTAATTGTTCTATTATTTACATTTATTAAAGCCGGGCATTTAATTCATAGAAAATGGATATTACATAGATTTAATGAAGAAGCTGCTATATTAAAGCAAAATGTATGCGCTGCATTGGTCGATTCTGGTATGTTATTAGCCAACTGCATTATTGCACTTGGCTTGTATACCTGGACTCATGCACAAGGGTTTAGTAACTTACTTATTGCTTTTGTTAGCTTTTTTACACTACAAGGGATGTTTGCACTAGATAGTAAAATCCGTGAATACCGCTTCGCTAAAGCAAACCAAGGTGCCTCACTGCAAAGTAACTTTAACCTTGAAAACACCTCTATTGGCATTAGATACGCAGGAAAATCAATAGGTTTAGCCCTAGCCGTGTATGCAGGATTATCTAGTGCGGCCTTTCAAAATGGAAAAATGGTCGAAAATATATTTACACTGGTAATGCATTGCGGTGTAATGTGGGTGTTACTATATTGTTTAAGTTTTGTAATAAAAGCCATTTCATTACCCAATATTGATGCCGCTTTAGAGGTCGACCATCAGGACAATATAGGCATAGCATGCATTGAGTTTGCTGTTTTTTGTGCTATAGGCTATTTACTTATTAGCATGTTTTCACTTTAACGCCACGCTATTAAATAAGTCGCCAAGCGCCCCGTATTTAGTTAACTGGCATAACACATTTGCATAAAGCAACGGGGCCCTATGTCATTTGAAGTAACTAACTATTTGTTAATTGATATAGATAACGAATTTAGTCGTACATTTGCCGAGTATTATTTTAAGCACGCGGCACCCGATACACCCAGCACCTTAATAGTTGCAGGCAGTAACACCCGTAAGCTGGTAAAAATGATGTTTGACGAACTCATTAAAGACTATTGCTATTGCGACCTAGAAAACGAAATTAGCGTATCTGAACTGGCCACTTACCTGCACGAGCACCACGATATTCAGGGCGTATTATTTAATAACACCGACTATCTACTTGCCGACGAAAAACAACGTTTTATATATAACTCCCTGCATGAAAAACGCTACGTAGTTAGCTTTGACGACAACGGCTATACATTTAATCGTATTACTGACGAAGGCTTTAAAAATCACTTATCGTGCGATACCGATATTGCCGAAACACCTAAAGATTTAATCGCACTTGCCAAGTCACTTAAACAAAAATAAATAATTGCGTACAACGCCCTGCTTACTTACCATAGCGCTATACACCTTTACGCTATAAAATAAGTGACCCCCATGCGAGTACCTCATATTTATCAGGCATCGAGTATTGCCTTAAACACCCCGGTTTCTTTAAACGACGATGCAGCGGGCCATATTGGCCGCGTATTGCGCATGAAAGTAGGCGAACATGTGTCTATTTTTAATGGCGAAGGCGGTGAATACTTCAGTGAAATTATTGAGGTAACTAAAAAATCAGTTGTTGTTATGCCACAACGTTTTGATGAGCATGATGTCGAATCGCCGCTTAAAATTCATTTAGGGCAATGCGTATCACGTGGCGACAAAATGGACTTTACCATCCAAAAATCTGTTGAGCTTGGTATTAGCGAAATCACCCCTGTTTTTAGTCAGCGCTGTGGCGTTAAACTCAGTGGCGACCGGTTAGAAAAAAAACACCAACAATGGCAAAAAATTGCAATTTCAGCCGCCGAACAATCGGGGCGTAACTTTGTGCCAGTTGTTCACACACCGGTTGATTTAAAGCAATGGCTTGAACAACAAACAGACGCCATTAAGCTCACTTTGCACCCTCGTGCCGAGCACAGCATTAAAACAATAACCGTTCCAAGCGCCGGTGTACGCTTTTTAGTAGGCCCTGAAGGCGGCTTTACCGATGAAGAAATGCTGCAAACTAAAGATCAGCACTTTGTTGATATTCGCTTAGGACCGCGCGTTTTACGAACAGAAACGGCCGCTTTAACGGTCTTAAGCGCATTACAATTACAATTTGGCGATTTAGCTAATTGAAATAGCTCAATGGCACCCTCATATTAAAACTATTAGCACTCTAGTAGTCATTATAATTAGATTAAGGCACAGCGCATGGCGATAAAGTTAGGTATTATTTCTGATCCTATTAGTGGATTTAACATCAAAAAAGACACCGGTTTTGCAATGATGATGCAAGCTCAAAAACGTGGCTACGAAATTTACTACATGGAGATGGATGACTTATCGCTTCGCCAAGGTAAATCGTATGCAACCGCAGCAAAAGCGCAGGTATTTAACAACACCGAAAAGTGGTACGAACTTGAAGAAAAAGCCACAATCGCGCTTGCCGACCTAGACGTTATTTTAATGCGAAAAGATCCGCCGTTCGATACGGAGTACATCTACGCAACTTATATCTTAGAGCGTGCAGAGCAAGAAGGTACATTAATTATTAATAAACCACAAAGCCTGCGCGATGCTAACGAAAAGCTATTTACAGCGTGGTTTAGCGAACATACGCCAGATACGCTAGTAACACGCAGCCAAGCTCAAATACGCGCGTTTTTAGCTGAGCATAAAGACATTATTTTAAAACCACTTGATGGCATGGGCGGCGCATCTATTTTTCGTATTAAAGAAGATGATGCAAACATTGGCGTTATTTGCGAAACCTTAACTGAGCATGGTAGTCGCTTTGCCATGGTGCAAAATTACATTCCAGAGATCAAACAAGGTGATAAACGCGTATTGGTTGTTGATGGTGAAGTTATTCCGTATTGTTTAGCACGTATTCCACAAAATGGTGAAACCCGCGGTAACTTAGCTGCGGGCGGCCGTGGTGAAGCCCGCCCCCTTAGCGAGTCAGACCTTAAAATAGCTCAAGCAGTTGCCCCTACGCTTAAAGAAAAAGGGTTAGTGTTTGTAGGGTTAGATATTATTGGCGACAAGCTCACCGAAATTAACGTAACAGCACCAACCTGCGTACGTGAAATTGAAGCCGCTTACGATATATCTATTACCGGTATTTTGTTTGACGCAATTGAGCGTAAGCTCGCTAAATAAACACCATTTATAAGTCCATTAATTTAAGTATTTCATACAATTAATGGACTTTTTATACGCTACGTATATATCTATGCCATACTCGAGGTTCAATAAGTATTCATAAACTAAAAGGGTGAAATCTATGCAATCATTAGAAAATCATTTTTTAATCGCTATGCCGTCGATGCAAGACCCTTTTTTTAAACGTGCCGTTACCTATATTTGTGAGCACAATGAAGATGGGGCTATGGGATTGGTGATCAACCAGCCTATTGATGTGACCGTTGGTGAGCTTTTAGATAAAATAGAAATAGACAACGACAAAACCCAACAAGCCGCGCAAGTCTCTGTGTTTGCAGGTGGTCCGGTTAAAACCGACCGAGGTTTTGTACTTCATTCACCCCAGCCAGGCTACTCTGCAAGCCAAAAACTTAGCAGTGATATAATGATCACCACATCAAAAGACGTACTTGCCAACCTAACCACCGCCCACGCACCTGAGCAATTTATTATTACGCTTGGTTATTCGGGCTGGGAGCAAGGACAACTTGAGAAAGAGCTTTTAGATAACAGTTGGTTGATCATTAAAGCCGATCCGAAGATCATTTTTGATACGCCGGTAGAAAAACGCTGGGAAAAAGCAGTTTCGATGCTGGGCTTTGATGTTAGCCAACTTTGCAGCGAAGCTGGACACGCTTAAAGAACGATAATGACGAAAAAAAACCTTAAGCCGCAAGGCCAGCGCACCGTAATGGGCTTTGACTTTGGCACCAAAAGCATTGGTATTGCCATAGGACAAGAACTAACAGGCAGTGCGTCTAGCCTAAAAGCGGTAAAAGCCCAAGATGGTATTCCTAATTGGGATCATATTGCGGTTCAAGTTAAAGAGTGGCAACCCGACTTAATGGTCGTCGGGTTACCCCTTAATATGGATGGTACTTCGCAAGAGGTAACCTTTAAGGCTAAAAAGTTTGCTAACCGCTTGCACAATCATTACGGCATACCGGTGCAAACACAAGATGAGCGACTCACAACCGCCGATGCAAAAGCGCGCTTATTTGAGCACGGTGGTTATAAAAATTTAGGGAAAGGAAATGTCGATAATATGTCGGCAGTGATTATTTTAGAGAGTTTTTTTGAAGCCAGTTATGGTGAATAAGTAATACCGCCTCCTCTAATTACGTAATCTATTTTAAAGGTAGAAAAACACCGCAGTGGTATAAAACGTTATAAGTAATTTTATCCATAAAAAAAGCGCCCAGCGGCGCTTTTTTTATGGATAAAATACAGTGTTAATTGCTGTTTTTATCATCTAGTCCATCTATGGTTACACCTTGTAAAAATCCTGCACCTTGTTGCTCGTTATTACGCAGCTTAATCATTAAGCGTAAATCGTTTGGCGAATCAGCATGATGCAATGCATCGGCGTAATTAATACGTTGCTGTTTGTATAGCTCAAATAAGGCTTGGTCAAAGGTTTGCATACCCATTTCTTTAGACTTAGACATGGCCTCTTTTATGCCACCAATATCCCCATTTTTAATTAGCTCTGCCACCATGGGTGAGTTTAATAATATTTCAATCGCAGCTACACGCCCTTCCCCATCAGAAGTGGGAATAAGCTGCTGGGCAACAATGGCGCGTAAATTTAGCGCTAAGTCGTACTTAAGCTTGTCGTGTTTTTCTTTAGGCACTAAGTGCATAATACGGTCAATGGCTTGGTTGGCATTATTAGCATGCAATGTAGCCACACATAAGTGACCCGTTTCGGCAAAGCTCAGAGCGTATTCCATGGTTTCTTGCGAGCGTATTTCACCAATTAAAATAACATCGGGAGCTTGGCGTAAAGAGCTTTTAAGTGCCGACTCAAAGCTGTCGGTATCAAGCCCTACTTCGCGCTGAGTAATAATACTTTTACGGTGCTCGTGTACAAACTCAATCGGATCTTCAATGGTGAGTATATGGCCACGCTGATGACGATTTCTGTAGCCAATTAAGGCAGCCAGTGAAGTTGATTTACCCGTGCCAGTACCACCAACAAACAGCACTAACCCGCGTTTTGACATAATCACATCGGTAAGGGTAGAGGGCAGCCCTAAATCACTTATATCAGGTATTTGCGTTACAATGCGGCGAATAACCATACCCGCTCTATCGCGCTGCCAAAAAGCCGATATACGAAAACGCCCTTCGTCTGTGGCTATCGCAAAGTTACACTCTTTAGTGGTATGAAATTCGTTTTTTTGTTTATCGCTCATTGCTGACTCTACAAGCGCAAGCGATTGCTCATCACTTAACTTATCGTCGCTAAGAGCGATAAGCTCACCATTAATTTTTGCACTGACTGGTAATTGGCTAGAGACAAATAAATCCGAGCCTTTTTTATCAATCATTATGTTTAAAAAGTGATTTAAAGATAAATTCATAATATGTCCTT
Source organism: Pseudoalteromonas sp. Xi13 (assembly GCF_003952205.1). Lineage (NCBI taxonomy): Bacteria > Pseudomonadati > Pseudomonadota > Gammaproteobacteria > Alteromonadales > Pseudoalteromonadaceae > Pseudoalteromonas > Pseudoalteromonas sp. Xi13. The sequence continues at coordinate 612,903 of NZ_CP034439.1, read as the reverse complement.
AGCCACCAAACTGGGTTTTATCTTGGGCTTTTTCTTTTGCGGCTGCGGTTGTCACAATACCGTGATTAACTAAATTATTTAAACATTGATCCATGGTTTGCATGCCGTGTGATGCACCCGTTTGAATAGACGAATACATTTGTGCAATTTTATCTTCACGAATTAAGTTACGAATCGCCGGTACACCAATCATAATTTCGTGCGCGGCCACGCGTCCACCGCCAATTTTTTTAAGTAGTGTTTGCGAAATAACGGCACGCAGTGACTCAGAAAGCATTGAGCGCACCATATCTTTTTCTTCACCTGGGAATACATCAATAATACGGTCAATCGTTTTTGGTGCCGAGGTGGTATGTAGCGTACCAAACACTAAGTGGCCAGTTTCTGCGGCGGTCATCGCAAGGCGAATAGTTTCTAAGTCACGTAGCTCACCAACAAGTATTACATCCGGGTCTTCACGCAGCGCGCTGCGCAGTGCATTAGAGAAGCTGTGCGTATCTCGGTGTACTTCACGTTGGTTAATAAGACTGAGTTTATTATCGTGTACAAATTCGATAGGATCTTCAATGGTGAGGATATGGTGATGTTTTGTTTGATTTATATAATCGACCATAGCCGCAAGCGTTGTTGATTTACCCGAACCAGTAGGGCCGGTAACTAATACTAAACCACGCGGGTTATCTGATATTGTTTTAAAAATATCTGGCGCACCTAAATCCTCAAGCGTCAGTACATCGCTAGGGATGGTACGAAACACCGCTGCAGGGCCGCGGTTTGAGTTAAATGCGTTAACACGAAATCGTGCAAGGTTAGGCACTTCAAACGAAAAATCCACTTCTAGATTTTGTTCGTAGTCCTTGCGCTGATTATCGTTCATAATGTCGTAAACAAGGCTGTTTACATCTTTGTCTGCAAGTGCAGGTATATTAATGCGGCGAACATCACCATCTACGCGTATCATAGGTGAAACACCTGACGATAAGTGTAAATCAGATGCTTTGTGTTGCACACTAAACGCTAATAATTCGGTAATATCCATTTATGACTCCACAACTAACTGATAAATATATGGTTACAATAGCAGAACGACTCACATCCGCCTACGCTAGAATTGCCAGCGCGGCTAAAAATGCTAAGCGTAGTAGCGATACTATTACGCTGCTAGCAGTATCAAAAACAAAACCAAGCGACGATATTATTGCTGCCTACGAGCATGGCCAGCGCCAATTTGGTGAGTCTTATGTTCAAGAGGCTGTAGATAAAATAGCTCAACTACACACATTTAGCGACATCATTTGGCATTTCATTGGCCCTATTCAGTCAAATAAAAGCGCCCTTGTTGCTGCACATTTTGATTGGGTACAAAGCGTAGATAGAATAAAAATAGCTAAGCGTTTAAACAGTCAACGTCCAGAAAACCTAGCCCCTTTAAATGTGCTTATTCAAGTAAATATAAGCGCCGAGGAGGCAAAGTCGGGCTGTAGCGTGGAGCAAATCCCCGAACTAGCTGAGTTTATTGACCAATGTGAGCAACTCACTTTGCGTGGTTTAATGGCTATTCCGGCTAAAAGCGACGATCCGAGTGAGCAAAGTCAATCTTTTGAGCAATTACAAACTTGCTTTGATAAACTAAAGGCCCAATATCCTCATATAGATACGTTGTCGATGGGGATGAGCAATGATGTTGAAGCCGCCATTAGCGCAGGTTCAACCATGGTGAGGATCGGCACAGATATTTTTGGAACTCGAACTTAAAAGGTGATAACAGACATATGTCAGATAAAACAATCGCATTTATAGGCACAGGTAACATGAGCTACGCTATTATTGGTGGCATGGTAAAAAACGGTTTTAATGCAAACAACATCATTGCTACAAACCGCAACCAAGAAAAGCTTGCCAAGGTAGCAGACGATTTCAAGGTGAAAACCACCAGCGACAATAACGAAGCCTTACGCGATGCTGATGTCATTGTATTGTCTGTTAAACCACAAATGATGGGCGATTTATGTAAATCGTTTCAAGAATCGGGTATCGACTTTAGTGATAAACTGTTTATTTCGGTAGCGGCTGGCTTAACCGTTAAGCGTTTACGCGAAATGCTTGGCCAAAACGTTAAGATGGTACGTTGTATGCCAAACACGCCATCGCTACTAGGACGTGGTGTATCGGGTTTATTTGGCGCAGATGAAACAGCCGAAGAGCACGACTTTGTACAACAAGTATTTGAGTGCACAGGTATTGTTGTGTGGGTAGAGCAAGAGTCACAAATTAACGATGTCATTGCTGTGACAGGTTCATCGCCCGCTTACTTTTTCTTATTTATGGAAGCCATTGAAGAAAAAGCGAAAGCACTAGGCTTTAACGATGAAGATGCGCGTCGCTTAGTACAGCAAACTGCGCTAGGTGCAGCCGAAATGGCATTGAGCCAACCAGAGATAAGCATTTCGCAATTACGCGCTAATGTAACTTCTAAAGGCGGCACCACCCATGCTGCGGTTGAGCATTTAAAAGGCGAAGGCCTAGTGCAAACAGTTAGCGATGCAATGGATGCGTGTATTGCGCGTGCAATGCAAATGGAAAAAGAACTTTAAAATTACTTTTTATTGAAGGTTACACTATGAATGCCATGCAATTTTTGATCAGTACCCTGTTTGATTTGTTTTTAATGGTGGTACTACTGCGTTTTTGGCTACAGTGGGCAAAAGCCGACTTTTACAACCCAATGAGCCAATTTGTGGTTAAAGCAACGTCGTTTGCAGTTAACCCGTTACGTAAAATTATACCTGGACTAGGTGGGCTTGATTTAGCCTCTCTATTGCTGGCATTTATTGTAGCCGTTGCCAAAATTAGTACTTTAATGCTGGTGATATACGGCGCATGGGCTGCGCAACCTGTGCTTATACAAGCACTTATTACCGTACTTAAAGAAGGCTTAAACCTTGTATTTTGGGTATTGATTATTCGCGCTATTTTAAGCTGGGTAAGTCAAGGTTATAACCCAATAGAAGCGGTTTTCCATCAGCTTACTGAGCCAATGCTCAAGCCACTTCGTAAAATTATTCCACCAATGGGTGGCTTAGATTTATCGGTGCTTGTACTAATTATTGGTATTCAGTTTTTACAAATGCTGCTAATGGACTTTTTAGCCTAAATTTTTTGTTATAAGCAAAAGAGGCCCTTTGGCCTCTTTTTTATATAGGACATCATAATGAACCGTTTAATTAAGTTTTGCTTTATTAGTTTTTTAGCCTTTGCTTTTAATGCCCACAGTGAAGACATGCAAGGCGCACAGTACAAAGAGCTGGGCCCTTGGCAAGTGCATTACATTGCTTTTCCATCTACCTTTATTCAGCCGCAAATAGCTAAAACATATGGCCTTGAGCGTAGTGGTTATAAAGGCATTGTTAATATTTCAGTACTGAAAAACAATAGCGATAAAACCGCGCAAACCGCTAAGCTCAGCGGCACCGCAAAAAACCTACTCGGCAATAAGCAAGCCCTTACTTTTAAAGAAGTAAAAGAAGGTGAATCAATTTATTACCTTGCGCAAGTAGACTACACCAACGAAGAGATTTTACGTTTTGAGATAAACATCCAGCAAGGTAGTCAGTCTCAAAAACTCACGTTTCAGCAAAAATTTTACGTAGATTAAAAACATGACCAAAACATTAGTGCTTGCCACAGGCAACCCTGGCAAAGTTAACGAGCTGGCCAATATGCTTAGCCCGCTTAATATAAATGTGCTTCCGCAAAGCGATTTTAACGTAGACGAAGTGGCCGAAACCGGCACCACCTTTGTAGAGAACGCGATAATTAAAGCCCGCCATGCTGCTAAAATTACCGGCATGCCAGCCATTGCAGATGACTCAGGCTTAGAGGTAGATGGCTTAAATGGTGCGCCGGGTGTTTACTCAGCTCGTTTTGCCGGTGAAAGCGCCAGCGATCAAGACAACATAGATAAACTACTTAACGAATTAGCCGATAACCCAAATCGTAAAGCCCGCTTTTGGTGTGTGCTGGTATTAATGCGCCACGCCGATGACCCTACCCCACTTATTTGCAGCGCAAGTTGGGAGGGCGAAATTACGCAAATCCAAAATGGCGAAGGCGGCTTTGGTTACGATCCAGTATTTTTTGTAGCAGAGCAAAACTGTACCAGCGCCGAGCTCACCAAAGAGCAAAAAAATGCGGTGAGTCATCGCGGCCAAGCACTTAAAAAGTTATTACTAGAGCTACAAAGCAAAGGCGGCCTGTGAACCTTCCACCACTGAGCTTATATGTGCACGTACCTTGGTGCGTGCAAAAATGCCCCTATTGCGACTTTAATAGCCACGGGCAAAAAGGCGACATTCCTGAAGCTGAATATGTTCAGCATTTAATTGACGACTTAAAAGCCGATTTGCACTTGGTGCAAGGGCGTAAAATTCACAGTATTTTTATTGGCGGCGGTACACCAAGCTTATTAACTGGCGATGCATATACCCGCTTATTAAGCGAAGTCGATAACCTAATTGGCCTAAGCGACAACTGCGAAATAACCCTTGAGGCAAATCCTGGTACCGTAGAAACCGGGCGCTTTAAAGAGTACGTTAAAGCGGGTATTAACCGTATTTCTATTGGCGTGCAAAGCATGCAAAACGACAAGTTAAAAGCACTTGGCCGTATTCATGGTGCCAATGAAGCGCACTACGCTGCAGAGCAAGCTAAGCAAGCCGGGTTAAATAGCTTTAACCTTGATTTAATGCATGGCTTACCGGGGCAAAGCCTTGACGATGCACTGAGCGATTTAAAAAAAATAATTGCTTTAAACCCGCCACATATTTCCTGGTATCAGCTCACTATTGAGCCTAATACACAATTTGCATCCAAGCCGCCCACTTTGCCACAAGATGAAACCCTATGGGATATTCAAGAGCAAGGCCAAGCACTACTTGCTCAAGCCGGTTACATACAATACGAAATATCGGGCTATGCAAAGCCAGGCTTTCAATGCCAACATAACTTGAATTATTGGCGTTTTGGCGATTATCTCGGTATTGGCTGTGGCGCTCATGGTAAGGTGACTGATGCAAAAACCGGCATTATTACCCGTACTGAAAAAATCAAGCATCCGCGCGGTTACATGGATATGCTTAAGCCGTACTTGTATAAAAGCTGGCAAGTAGAGCAAGACGATTTAGCCTTTGAATTTTTTATGAATCGCTTTCGCTTAGTCGAGCCTTGCCCTATTGATGATTACAGTGCGCTGACTAATCAGCCATTACAAAGCCAACAAGCAGCGTTAACTAAAGCAATAAATGCAGGTTTGTTAATACAAGAAAATGGCCACTGGCAAGTTAGCCTCAAAGGGCATCGTTTTTTAAATGACCTGCTAGAATTGTTCGTGTAGTGGTTTTAACCACGCGCGATAAACATAAAATACAAGCAAATAAATATAATACACCCTAATGGGTTTCTAACAACAAAGGGAAAACAATGCGTAAACTTACCTTTATTGCAGCAGCCGTGAGCGTTGCTATTTTAGCCGGCTGCCAGCAGGCACCACAACAAACAACCCCGGCGCCTGCAGTTCAAGCGCAACCTGTGCAAAGCGAAATCGACAAAGCGAATGCGTTTTTTGAAGATACCTTTAACCGCGATGTGATGAGCAGCCCGGTTTATCAAACTTACATGGGTATTAAAAAAGATTACGATAAATGGGATGACGGCAGCGAAGAGCAAAAACTAAAAGACCTTGCGCAAGCAAAAGAAGACTTAGTTACTTTAAATGCTATCAACCGCGACCTGCTTGATGATGCCACTAAAGTAAGTTACGACTTAAAAAAACAAGACCTAGAAAGCTCGATTGCTGATTTTAAATGGCGTTACCATAACTACCCAGTTAACCAAATGTTTGGTACTCACTCTATGGTGCCTGCGTTTTTAATTAACCAACATTCAATTAGTAATGTTAAAGAAGCTAAAGATTATATTGCGCGTTTAAACGGTGTACCGACTGTATTTGATCAGCTAATTACTGATTTAGAAACCCGTGCTGATAAAGGCATTATTGCGCCTAAATTTGTGTTCCCACATGTTATAGATTCGAGCAAAAACATCATTCATGGTGCGCCGTTTGAAAAAGGTGAAGACTCAACACTATTAGCCGACTTTAAACGTAAAGTAAGCGCTCTTGAAATTAGCCAAGATGAAAAAGATGCCTTAATTAGCGAGGCAACTGATGCATTAAAATCAGCCGTTAAGCCTTCTTACTCTAAGTTAATTAATTACTTAGCACAGCTAGAAAAACGTGCAGATAACCGCGATGGCGCATGGAAACTGCCTGACGGCGAAGCGTTTTACAATAACGCACTTAAGCGCACCACAACAACTGACTTAACCGCTAAAGAAATTCATGCCATTGGCCTTGCTGAAGTAAAACGTATTCATGATGAAATGCGTGAAATTAAAGACAAAGTAGGCTTTAAAGGCGATTTAAAAGCGTTTATGCAGTTTATGAAAACGGATAAACAATTTTATTATGCCAATGACGAGCAAGGTAAACAGCGTTATTTAGATGAAGCCACTGGCCTAATCAACACCATGAAAACTCGTCTAGATGAGTTATTTATTGTTAAGCCAAAGGCTGATCTTAAAGTTAAAGCCGTTGAAGCATTCCGCGAAAAAGCAGCAGGTAAAGCATTTTACCAACAACCTGCGCCAGATGGCTCACGCCCTGGTATTTACTACGCAAATCTTTACGACATGGAAGCGATGCCAACGTACCAAATGGAAGCATTAGCGTACCATGAGGGTATTCCGGGTCACCACATGCAAATTGCCATTTCACAAGAGCTTGAAGGTGTACCTAAGTTTCGTAAGTTTGGTGGCTACACCGCTTATATTGAAGGTTGGGGCTTATACTCAGAGTACATTCCTAAAGAAATGGGCCTTTACTCAGACCCATACTCAGACTTTGGTCGCCTTTCAATGGAATTATGGCGTGCGTGTCGCTTAGTCGTTGATACCGGTATTCACGCAATGAAATGGACTCGCCAAGAAGGTATTGATTACTACGTAAATAATACGCCTAACGCCACATCTGACGGTGTTAAAATGGTTGAGCGTCACATTGTAATGCCATCGCAAGCGACAGCTTATAAAGTGGGTATGCTTAAAATTTTAGAGCTGCGTGAAGAGGCTAAAAAGCAACTAGGCGATAAGTTTGATATTCGTCAGTTCCACGACGTTATACTTAAAAATGGCCCTGTACCACTTAACGTACTAGAGAACTTTGTAAACGAGTGGGTAGCAAGTAAAAAAGCTTAATACTTGGTTATAAATAGAAAAAGGTCGCTGATGCGGCCTTTTTTGTTTTATAGTAATAAAAACGCTCAGAGGTAGAGTTAATAATGGATTTAAGCATACAATTACTTAATGCGCGCATTGCTAAGCATCAGCTAGACGAGCTCGATAACGACTTTAAACAGTTAAGCCCTGCTCAGCAAACATTACAGCTAAACCACCTTTACGAAAGTGCTTTGCGGATGAGTATTAAATACGACTTTATGCAAAATGTGGCAACACGTATTTTAACAACCAACACCCCACCAGCACCTTTTATCAACCAATTAACAACGTCTGATGCTTTAACGTTTTTTACACCTGCATTAAAAGAAAATAACGGCTTTTTAGCACAAGACGGCCAAGGAAATAATGTACTGCACAATGTATTTAAACACGCCAATGCTCAAAAGCTGGCGTTTAACTATGTGCGCTCATTAATGCTATTTGAATCTAACGATAATTTAGTAAAAGCCCTTGCACAAACAAATGCTCGCGGCCTTACCCCTGTTGCCTGTTATATCGCCTATGCTGATAAACCTAGCACACCAATAAAGCATGAATTTTCAGCATTATTAGCGCTTATGGAAATAGAGCAAAAACAAAATCCAACCGCTAAACAGCAACTGGCAAATATATTAAAAGGCGCTGATATAAACGAAACTAGCATTTTACTTAGCGCTGCTTACCTACAGCGCTCAACCGCGCAAATTGCCCACTTAGTTAGAGCAATTTAGTCACTTAAGTAATATTCAACACTGGTGACCACCCTCACCTTTTTGATATGTGGCGTATTTGAATCGCGATTGCTAATGCTAAATTGCCCTTGGCGAGCGGATTTTATTTTACCCAGCGTTGAGTTCGAATCTTTAGCAAATTTGTTGGCAACTTCACGGGCTTTTTCTGTAGCCTCTTGCACCATTGCAGGCTTTATATCGTTAAGGCCGGTAAATAAATACTCAACTTTGGTTTCGTAACTATTTTGCACAATGGCAATGCCCTGTTTAGCTAATTGACTCACTTTACTCAGCGCATTTTGTACTTTGTCGGGCGCGTTCGAATACACAATAATATTAACGCGTACCAAGTAACGAAACTTTTGATTATCGTTAGCGTATTCACGGGCTTGCTTATCAATAATCGACTGGCTACCCGTGCTTATTTCGTCATCATCAAAGCCATGTAGCTTTAAAAATGCAATAACAGCATCGTTTTTTTGCTCAACTCGACTAACCAGTTTTTCTAAGTCGTTGTCTGCGTCACTGTATTGCAGCGGCCAAATTACCGTATCGGCGCTAACTTCACGCTCTGCTAACCCTTTAACCTGCACACTACGTTCCATGCTTTTTACATCTACTGCGGCACTTTTAATAATAAAGCCTAATAAAATTAAGCCTATACTTAGGCAAATTGCGGCTATAACTGTGTAAAAACCGGGTGTTTTATTCACAAAAAACTCCTTGATTGATATCAATAATAAGTATCTATGCGCTCGAAATAACACAGCAAACAGGGTACATTGAGACTATAAATAACGCAAAATATAATCAGCCAAGGATATGCCATGAGCTTAAAGCGCATCAGCCAATTTTTTAATCCGGCCTCGGTAGCCGTTATTGGCGCCTCGAATACCCCCACACGCGCGGGGTTTGTGGTTATGCGCAATTTATTACAAGGTGGGTTTAAAGGGCCAATCATGCCCGTAACCCCTACCCATAGTGCGGTACACGGCGTGCTTGCCTACCCTGATATTGCCGCGCTGCCCAAAGTGCCCGACTTAGCCGTTATTTGTACAAATAAAAATACCTTACTGAGCATTATCGAGCAGCTAGGTGAACTTGGCTGTAAAAGTGCAATTGTGATTGCTGATGGGCTCTCATTGAGCCAAAAAACAGCCTTAAAGCGCGCTGCAAATGCACATCACGTTACTTTGCTTGGGCCTAATTGTTTAGGGCTGCTTATTCCGCATATTGGCCTTAATGCCAGCTTTTCTCACACAGTTGCAGCACCAGGGAAACTGGCATTTATATCGCAATCCGCAGCGGTGTGTTCCACTATTTTAGATTGGGCTAAAAATAAAGAGATTGGCTTTTCGTATTTTGTTTCGGTCGGTGATTGCCTAGATATCGATTTTGACGAGCTGCTCGATTTTTTAGGCCGCGATGCTAAAACCAAAGCGATTTTGCTCTACATAGATAATATTGAGGATATTCGAGGGTTTATATCGGCAGCACGGGCAGCAGCCTTTAGTAAACCGGTTATTGCCATTAAAACGGGCAAAACCGGAGCAGGCGCACTGGCTGCTGAAATTCATACCGGTGGCAAGCAAAGTTCAGATGCAGTGTACGATGCGCTTTTTCAACGCGCCGGTATGCTGCGTGTTAGTGATTTGCGCGAACTTTTTGCAGCCACGCAAACACTTGCCATCCACCCTAAATTACTAAAAGTCGAGCAATTAACCATTTTAACCAACGGCGGCGGCCCGGGGGTTATGGCGGTCGATGAGCTTATTTTAAATTCGGGCAAACTTACCCAGCTTAGTGAGCAAACGCGCTCCGCACTCAATAAAGTTATTCCGCAGTCGGATACTACATCTAACCCTGTCGATATTTTTGGCGACTCTGCTCCGGCGCGTTACAAGCAAGCATTAGAAATTTTACTTCGCGCCGAAGAAGTTAAAAACTTACTTATTATTCATACCCCTTCGGCACTGGCACCAAGTGAAGACTATGCCGATATGATAGTGCAAACCTTACAAAAAATACCAAAGATGGCACGCCCTTATGTAATGACCAACTTTATGGGTGAAGATGCGGCTTATGCCGCGAGGCGTGTATGCTCTAACCACACTATTCCAACCTATCGTACGCCTGAGGGTGCGGTTGGCGCATTTATGCATTTAGTTAGCTACCGTCGTAACCAAAAACATTTAACGCAAACACCCGAATCAAATACCGATGATGCAAAAATAAATAAATCAGCGGCCACTACGCTCATTAACGAATTTTTAGAAGAAGAGCAAAGCTACTTACCCACTCATCAAGCAAGCCAAATTCTTAGTCATTATGGTGTTGAGTGTATTCAAACAGAAGTAGCCTACACGCCCACAGAGGCGCGTGAGCAAGCAATTGAACTAGGTTTTCCGGTAGCGTTAAAGTTGATTAGCCCAAGTATTGCCTCAAAATCAGAAGTAGGGGGCGTGGTTCTTAACTTAAACGATGCAAACGAGGTTGAACAAACCGCCTTTGCCATGCTGATACGAATTAAAAACACCTATCCAGATGCTGTTATTGAAGGGTTTTCATTGCAAAAAATGGCGCCGCGCGCCGGCGCTAATGAACTGCGAATTGCCATTAAAACTGAGCCTAATTTTGGCCCTGTTATATTACTTGGTGAAGCGGGTAATGGGTTAGAGTATGCCCAAGCAGCCGTTGCTTTGCCGCCGCTTAATATGAACTTAGCTAAATACCTCATTGCAGCAGCAAACGATAAAGGCGTATTAAAAGATCGCATTTTGCCAGAAAAAGTTGATAAATATCGGTTGTGCGCCCTGCTCACACGTATATCTCAACTTGTTGTCGATCAGCCCGATATAAGTGCCATGGAACTTAATCCTATTTTAGCCAGCAATGGGCAATTTTTAGTACTTGATGCCACTATTAGTGTTAATCGCTATCAGGCACAAAGCGATCGTAAACGTTTGTGTATTCGCCCTTACCCTATTGATCTTGTAGAAGAAGTAACCCTTAAAAATAATACGCGAGCTACATTAAGGCCTATTCGTCCAGAGGATGAAAAAGCCCATCAAGAGTTTGATCAATCACTCAATAAAGAAGATCGTTACAAACGCTTTTTTGGTGAGCTGCCCCAGTTTAACCACGACCAGCTCGCAAAAATGACGCAAATAGATTACGACCGAGAAATGGCCTTTATTGTATGCCAGCGCTTTGAAGGTAAAAGCCGCACACTAGGTGTAGCACGCGTTATTATGGACCCTGATAATTTACATGCTGAGTTTGCAACTGTGGTTCGCTCTGACTACCAAGGCTTAGGTCTTGGCAGGCTGCTTATGAGCGCTGCAATAAATCATTGTAAGCGCCAAGGCGTAGAAGTAATTGAAGGCATAACACTGCCTGAGAACACCGGCATGATTGAGCTTGCCCGTAAGTTAGGTTTTACAATTAGCCGTGATTTTGAAGAAGGCAGTATTAATATGCTGTTAAAGCTAAACACATGAGCAGCACAGCAAGACAAACGTTAGCGCAGGTATTTGAAGGGACTGGCGATTACCGCAAAGCGGGCCATATACTCGACACCGCGCTGATTGCTTTAATTATGCTTAACGTTATTGCTATTGTGTTGGAATCAGTACCGAGTATAAACAAAGTATATTACCCGCAGTTTTTACTTTTAGAGGTTATTTCGGTGGCTATTTTTAGCCTTGAATACCTTGCAAGGCTTTGGGCCTGTGTCGATAAGAGCAAATACGCAGCTATAAAAGGTTCAAACGCAAAACGCCGGCTGCATTACTTTTTATCACCTTTGGCTCTCATCGATTTAATAGCCATTTTACCCAGCTTGCTAATGTTTGTGTTTCCTCTGGATTTGCGTTTTTTACGTGTATTAAGGCTTTTAAGAGTATTTAAACTTACTCGTTATTCACGTGCAATGCAGTTGTTATTACAAGCATTTAAAGACGAAGCGAGCTCATTACTGGCCGCGTTTTTTATTATGTCGGTACTGCTAATACTTGCCTCCTGCGGTATTTATTTATTAGAGCACGATATTCAGCCAGATAAATTTGGCTCTATTCCTGCGGCTATGTGGTGGGCTATGGCGACCCTCACTACGGTTGGGTATGGTGATGTTGTACCGCTAACGCCACTTGGTAAACTATTTGGTGGCGTAGTTACTTTGGTGAGCATGGGAATGGTGGCAATTCCTACAGGCTTGCTTGCCTCAAGTTTTTCGGAGCAAATACGTAAACGCCGGCAATTTTTTGAAGATGCCGTACATGAGCAAATTCACCAAGGCAGTTTAGATGACTCACAGCGTTTGCACTTAGAGGAGCTGCGCTACAAACTAGGTTTAAGTAAGCTTGAGGCCAATAAAGCAATTAAAACGCAGCTTAATCAACGCAACAGTCATTTATTTTGCCGCCACTGTGGTAAACGCCAATAAGCTTATTTTTACTGGTTAAATATGTTGCCCCAATCTTGTTTGATCAGTGCGGGAACAGCTTCTTTAGGTACTGGCTTACTAAATAAATAGCCCTGAAAATGCTTACACCCTAACTGCTTTAAAAACTGCAGCTGTTGTTTGTTTTCAATGCCCTCAGCCACACACTCTTTACCTAAGCTATGAGCTAAGGTAAGCGTTGATTGAATAATGGCTTCATCATCCGAGTCCACGCCAATATCTTGCACAAAGCTTCTATCTATTTTTAGTACATCGATAGGGAAACGCTTTAAATACGTTAATGAGGCATAGCCTGTTCCAAAGTCATCCATGTAGAGTTTACAGCCAAGCTTTTTCAGCATTTCCATACTGTGCAGCGCATGTTTAGAGTCGCGCATTAAAATAGACTCGGTGATTTCAAACACTATGGCTTCTGAGGGTACATTAGCGTGGCTCAACGCTTTATGTATGTCGGTTACAAGCTCTTCGTATTCAAAATCAAGTGCAGAGAGGTTTATCGACAAGTACAGCTGAGGTGAAATCTCACGCCATTGTTTAAGCGCTTGCAACGCACGGGCAAAGGTTTGCAGCATAATTTTTGTAATTAACCCTATGCTCTCAGCCGCTAAAGAAAACTCTTGCGTGGGCACTAAAGTGTTTTCTGGCCAGCGTAACAACACTTCAAAACCTTCGGTTTTTTGAGTGTGCGCATTCACTATAGGCTGGTAGTAATTGCAAAACTCTTGCTCCTGATACGCTTTAGTTAGCAAAGACTCTAAATGCAGGGCTTTTTGTACATGCTGGTTCATCTCCTGCTTGTAAAACTTATAACTGCTTTCGAGCGACTCTTTTGCATGGTACAAAGCTATACTGGCAGCTTTTAACAGCGCAGCATGATCTGCGGCGTCATCAGGCGCTATTGCTACCCCGATACTTAAATTAACATTTACCACCTGGCCATTAAATTCCATATTTTGGCTTACAGAGTCTATTAATTTAGAGCAAATAAGTAATACTTCTTCAATTTGCTGCACATCTTCCACCAGCACCACAAATTCATCGCCACCAAAGCGAGCAACACTTGCAGAAGGACGCAAGGAGCGCTTAATACGCTTAGCCACTTGCTTTATTAGCTCATCAGCCGCTTCACGTCCAAATGAGTCGTTAAAGTATTTAAACCGCTTAATGTTTATGTGCAGCATAGCTACTTTACATTGATGATTTAGCGCTTGCTCAATCGCATGCTCAACCCTGTCGTTAAACAGCATACGGTTAGGCAAACCGGTTAATGAGTCATAATTGGCTAAAATATGAAGCTCATTTTCAGCCAATTTTTGCGCATGAATATCGGTTAAAATAATAACGTAGCTGCTTAAACGGTGTTCAGTGTCGGCCACTGCACTTATTTTTACTAACACATGGCGCTGCTCACCACTGGCAAGGGTGACTAAGTCTTCACAGGAAAAATGCTCACCCACATTTAGCTTTTGCATTATCCGTAAGTAGTCAAAGCGATTACTTCGTGATATGCCTAAATTAAGGGCGCGGCTAGAGCGTGGCTCACTAGGAAAGTTAAAGGCCGTTTGCAACGATTTGTTAGAGGCGCGAACCGTAAAGTTTTTATCAAGAATAAATACCCAATCACGGGTTTGCTCAAACGCAGCGGTAAATAAACGGGCATGCTCTTCAAACACCATTTCGCGGGTCATATTGGTGTAAGTACCCGCAACTTTTTTAGGAAGTTGTCCGCTCCATTCCACCACTTTGCCAAAGTCTTTATACCAACGCCAATAGCCTTTAGCGTGGCGTAAACGATAAGTGCAATTAAAGTAGCCTTTATCGGTTGATAAAAATTCTAACCATTCTAATCTGAAAAGCGCTTTATCTTGCGGGTGAATTTTAGCTAGGTAATCATCCAGGCTCACGCTTTCTTGATCATATCCAAGTTCATTACATAAGCGCGGCTGGTAAATACTACTCGATGTAGACTGCCAATCCCACATGCCCGACTCACTACCCTCTAAGGCTAGTTTTAATCGCGCTTCACTTTCTTTACTTTCTTTATTAGCGGCCAGTAATATGCGCTGAATTTTGTTGCGGCGCATTACCCAAAAAGCAATAAATGCGATAAACAAAACGCCATAAAGCACCATAAAATATGGCGCTCGCCACAGAGGATACTTAACACGAATTTTTAGCACTGCAGGCGGCGTGTACTCGCCGGTTAACGGATCTTTAGCCCATACTTTGAGCTGGTAATTACCTGGATTTAATTTAGGGAATAACACCCGATTATTATTACGGGTGTAGGTTTTTTGGCCGTTATCGAGCTGGTACTCATAAATTATGCGCTCTTGATAGCTAAAGGCCATCGCCGAAAACGCCACCTCTAAACCGATATCATCATGGTTGAGGACTATTTCATTTAATGGCTGTTTTAAATCGATAGATAAGTCGCGCGACATTAAATCAACTCGCGTTATATTTACATGATCAATTAATGAGTGGTAATTTTGATTTTCCATCGGATGAAAATATGTAATGCCCTTTAAGCTGCCATAGGCAATGCGCCCATCGCTTAAATGCGCCATGGCACTGCTGTTAAACTCAGCAGAAAGCAGCCCCTCAGATGTAGTAAACTGCTGAAAATGAAGTGTTTCTGGGTTTAGTCGCCATATGCCTTTATGGCTACTCATCCAAATCATGCCATTATCATCAAGCACCATGTCATAAAGTAAGGTACCTAACTTATTTTTTTCTAAGTCAATCGTGTGTACCAATTTGTAACTGGCTGCATCAAGCCCAATCAGGCCAAAATTAGATAGTGAAATCCATAAAATATTGTTGTTATCGACCACGTAAGAAAGCACATTAATAGCCACGTTATCGTGCTGTTTTGGCACTTTATAAATGGTGTTTAATGCTAATGTGGTTGGGTTTACCTGATATAAAATACCCGCATTAAAAAACAGGGGCATATCAGGCTTGGTTGCCAGCGCTGGCGAAAAACCATGCGCCAAAAACGGCTCTATGTTGCTAAAGGCCCCTTCTAACCGGGTGATCTGCTGAGTATCAATATTATATACAAACATACCGTGATCTGAGTGCACATAGTACAAATCACCGTTAGGCATTAAGGTTACGCCGTGTACCCAGCCTTCTATGTAGGCTCTATTGTTGGGGTTTGTTATTGTTGGCTCGTTAATTTGATGCGTTATGGGGTCAAACTCAAACAGCCCACGGTTTGTATGTAACCAAAGCTTTTGCTTATAAGGAATAATTTCATACACGCTAAATTCGGTAGTCAGTAAGTCTACTTTGTGGTTTTTTAAGTAAACTTGGCTGGTGTTAGTGGCTAAATCAATTTCGGTTAAGCCATTATGCGTTGCCAGCCATAGGCTGTTGCCATACTCCGTAATGCCCCAAACCGAAGGATGAGAAAGGCCATCGCCACCCAGTTTACTACCATCTATATTGCTAAAGTGGTAGGTATTATTAGACAGATAAAATGCACCATCGGTTTTAGTAGCGAGCCAATACCCTCCTGATTTATCTTTTACCATGTCTATCATACTGGTATCAGATAGGCTGTATTTACTTTGCGTAATACGTGTGTTTTTTACCAACTCTTTGCTATTTAAATCAAATTTAAAGAGCCCTTTATTAGTCGCCAGATCTAGCTTTTCGCCTTCGTTGATGATGCGCCATACATTTAAATCGGCAATAACGGCTTGGTTTTTAAATGCTATGTCGGGGCGTTCAAACATGCCTGGCAAGTCGCTAATATCAACTTGATACAAGCCTTTAACGGTGCCTACTAACAACTGATTATTTTCAATAACCGAAAACGACTTAACGTTGTTTTGATAAATATGCTCGGCTTTGCTTTTTAAATGCTGCAGCGGCCTAATTTGCTCAGAGGCGATATCAAATACAAACGCCCCATGGCTTGTGCCTATAAAAATATACCCATTGTAATGAAAAAGCTCTCTGACTAAGGTGTTTTCGTATTCTTTAGGCAGCTCAAATAGGCTGGTTATTTTACCTGTTTCAATATCTAATTTAGCAAAGTCGCGACCACGCCCAATCCATAAGGTTTTGTCATCAACCGCTGCCATACTAAATACCGACTGGCTTAAAATTTGTTTTTCGCTGGTAGGTTGAGAAATAAATTGCTGGTAGGTGTCGGTACTTGGGTCGTATTTAAATAAGCCGGCAAGTAACGAGGCTATCCAAATATTGCCTGCGGGGTCTTGGTAAATACAATCAATTATGGCTTCTTCAAGCTCGCCATTAGGGCCATTAATTGAAACAACTTGGTAACCATCATAACGGTTTAACCCCCCTTCGGTAGAGAGCCATAGGTAACCGTTATCATCAAGCAGCATAGTGTTCACATAGCTTTGCGACAGGCCTTCACTGGGGGATAAACGTTTAACCTGTGCGCCAACATGGCAACTAAATATAGCGATTAAAGCTATACAGCAACTAATGATCCAATGAACGCCTTTACTCATGGCTTGATCCGTTGTTTTTGTTATAGGTATTCGAGTGCGACTATATTTCGATGCGTATAAATATCAAAAAGTGCTTTTAAACCAGGAGTATATGTTAATACTTGGTTAAAACCAAGACTCGTATATAAAGCTGTAATATTTTTATAAGCAAAGGTATAAAGCGGCATACTTTGCTGTTTTATAGCGGCGCATACAAGTTGCTTTGCCAGCCCTTTTGCACGGTGCTGCGGGGCAACAAATACGGTCGATAAAAATAAAAAGTCGTGTTTATTTTGTATCCGACACGCCGCAACTATCTGCATTTCACTGTAAACAACCCAAACCTGATCTTGCTTATTAGCACGTCCTCTTACGCTATACAGTGCATAAAACTTATTAACTAATGGAATCTTAAGTGTGTCTAACTTTTGTACTGTGTACATATATTAGCTTAGCATTAACGCCAAATACTGCTCAAACTGTTGCTTTAAAAACGTTTGCTCTGCCACTGGGCGGCTATGAATCGTGTTATAAACTTGCTCACGTGTTTTTTTATTACGTTTAATTTGATAAGCCCAAAATGAGGCTTCGTAATCTAATTGAATCTGATATTTTTGCTCTCGGGGTAAAGCACATAAATTAAAACTCACAACCACTCCTAAGTACGGTTAGTTATCCGCATTTATTATACGTATATTTGAACCCATTTACTGTTTAAAAAGCAACAAACATGGGCAAAAACCAAACTATTTTGGTATTATTCGCTGCGTTCATTTGCCCTCTCCTTATTTTAAACGGAAGTAACCTTGCAGATACAGCTCAATGCTTTGTTTTTATTAGTCGTTTTATTTTTTAGTAAAATTACACTCGCCAATCACAATAGCGTTATATTTAACCGCCCGGCCGACTCAGCTCAAGCAAGCTATGCGCTCGCTTTACTCACATTAGCCTATAAAGAACTTAATTATGAAGTACACATAATTGATTTCAATCGCCAAAATGCCTTATTAGCAGCCAATAATGGGGTGTTAGATGGCCAACTTGGCCGCGATATAAGTATAGAGGCGGACAATAAAAACCTGATCAGAATTAACTACCCACTGTTTGACTATAAGCTTTTACTGTTTAAAAACTGCCAACCCAATACACTCGATAAGCTCGATAGTATTGCGGTTTTATCAGGCTATCCAGTTCAGCACCATTACTTAAATGAGCATAAGTTTAACGGCAATATTATTGAAGTAAAAAATATTACGACCCAACTTAACCTACTAGCCCAGCATAAAGTTGATGGGGCAATTATGCTCGACTTTGTGCTTAAAGCCGATAACTTTTCCCTGCCAGAGACGTGTATGCAAACCCAGCTGCTAAGTACGTTTTCGCTCTATCATTATGTACATAAAAAGCACGCGGCTTTGGTAAGTAAATTATTGAATGCTTTAAATAAGCTACACGATAACGGCACTAGCCGCGCGTTGCGCGCAAAATACAATTTAAAACTCTAGCATGTACAGCAAGGTTTAAAATTCAAAGCCTTGTTGCTTATCTAAAGTGGCTTGTGATTGCGCAGCTTGGCGCTTTTGTAAATACCGTTTGTAACGTTGCTGGCACAAGCTAAGTACTTTCTTTTTTTGCGCATTGCTTAACGCATTCCAATTAAAGCGCTCATCCCGGCTTCGGTAGCAGCCTTTGCAATAACCTCGGTTGTTTACTTGGCAAATACTTTTACAGGGGCTTGGAATATCAAATATTTCAATTTGTTGCATCGCGCCCCCTAAGTAGATTAATTGCTTTGTATGAGTATAGCGTTATTTATGCACAAAAAAAAAGCAGCGTTTACGCTGCTTTATTACGCTATTTGCCAACGCAGATGCCTAATGGCTTTGCTCACATACTTTGTTTGTGATTTCAGTTTTGCGTTGAAATGGCTTTGCATACATAGCTAAAACAAGTGGCTTTAGCTCTTCTGGCACTAAGGCTAAACGCTGTTCAAAAGTGGCGGTATCTGGCTCATCAATAACTGCTTGCTTGCACCCACCGGCAATGTAATTTCCTGGGTGTAAGTAAAAAGACTCAACAATGTGCTTATCGATTGTTTGCGCCAGCTCATCAGCATCATCGCAACCGCTTTCAACCGGTTGCCCAAATGCTAAGTGCACATGCCCTTTAGCAGAGCTAAACCCTTCAACAATACTTGCTATGTCTTCGCCCGCTGATTTTACGTATTCACCGTGCTGCTGTTTATGATAAAGCTCTTTTGCTTTAGAAATTGCACAAGGCTCATACTGATAAGAAATAGACACAGGAACAATTTTTAACTCTTTAATATACTCGCCAAATTCTTTCTTTTGTTTACGACCATTAAGTTGCAGCATTTTTAAAAGCGCCGGATCTGTTTGATCAAAGCCGTCTTTTGCACGCCCTTCTTTTTGCGCAATCCAAATAGAATTTCCTGCTGTTAACGAGTCATAAATATACGATGACAACTGCGTAAGCGCCTTAAGCATCTCTTTAGGTGCTTTGGCTGAGCGCTTAACGATAAAGCTTTTATTTAAACGCATCAGCTCGGTTATATACGGTATTTGCAATAAGTTATCACCTATTGCTATACGCACCGTCTTCATTTTATGTTGATACAAACCCCAATTAACAAGTGCAGGGTCCAGCACTATGTCGCGGTGGTTTGATATAAATAAATACGCCTGCTGCGGGTCTAATTTGTCTAATCCAGAAAAGGTGACTTTTGAGGTAGTGCGTTTTATAAGTTTATCTAAATACTTTGCAACTTCGTTTTGTACATCTTCAACGCTCGTAAATTTACCCCATTTTTTTCGTAACTGGCTTCTCACCAGTGTGCGAGCAATAAAAGGCATAGCGGATATAAAGCGCGGTAAGTTGTACTTTGCTATTACATCTATAAACGCATTATCGTTAATTAAACGCGCTAGCGAGGCCGCAACTTCATCGTCGTTGTAAGGTCTTATGTCTGCGTACTTATCTTCTAATTCACTCATTACTGCATCTACAATGTTAAAAAAACGGCACGTAAAACGTACCGTTTATATATAATTTTGATTATAACTCAGCCACTCTTAAATAAGAAATAGCCATTTGGTTATGCTTATTTGCGAGCCATTTCAGTCTATGACCACACAAAAAGGGGTTGGTGCATTGTTTTTTAGTTTTATCAACGTTAATAAGGCTTGTTGACCTTTCACAGGAAAGTGAGTTCAACCTCAAAAAATAAACAGGCCCCAGCGATATAGCCCGCTAAAATATCATGTTATTTATATTTGAGTGGGCAGACCAGCCAATTTAAACTTTTATAAGCAACCTGACTTTTTGTACTAAGCATTTGGTAGTAATAGCATTAACAAAGGTGTGTATTCGTAGTACCTTAAACGCTCTTGCCATTTTACAGTACGCATTTAGATAGGACACACAATGAAAATCACCATTCTCGATAACGCTACTTTAGCTAAAACCTCGTTAACTTGCATTGAAGAACTAGGTGAGCTAACTACTTACGAACTTACGTCACCTGAGCAAGTTGTTGCTCACAGCCAAGGCGCGGACGTCCTTATTACCAACAAGGTTGTGCTAAATCGCGATACGATAAGCCAACTTAAAACGCTTAAGCTTATTTGCGTAAGTGCAACAGGCACTAATAATGTTGATTTAAACGCCGCTGAAGAATTTGGTATTGCCGTTACCAACGTAGCAGGCTACTCAACCCCTTCGGTTGTACAGCACACGTTTTCGTTAGTGACTAATTTATTAGGTAATACACACCGCTACCAGCGCGACTGCCAGCAAGGCGCTTGGCAAAAAAGCGAGATGTTTTGCAGATTAGATTACAGCTTTAATGATTTACAAGGTAAAACATTTGCCATTATAGGCGGCGGAACGCTAGGTAAAGGTGTGGCGACAGTAGCGCAAGCTTTTGGAGCCAATGTAGTGGTTGCAGAGCGTAAAGGCGCCTCTTGTAGAGAAGGCCGTACACCTTTTGAAGAAGTATTAGAAACCGCTGATATAATTAGCGTGCACTGCCCGCTTACTGATGAAACACGCGATTTAATTTCGTTAGATGAGCTAAAAATGATGAAACCCAGCAGTATTATTATCAATACCGCCCGTGGTGGCATTATAAATGAAGCCGACTTAGCCACAGCCCTAGAGCAAAATTTAATTGCCGGTGCGGGAGTTGATGTACTTACTAAAGAGCCAGCAGAGCCTTCTAACCCGCTAGCTAATTACACAGGCGAAAACTTGCTTCTTACACCTCACATTGCATGGGCCAGCACAGAGTCAATCGTACGCTTAATTAATGAGGTAAGCCTAAATATTGCAGCCTTTACTAACGGCGAGTCTCGTAACCGCTTGGTATAATAACAATTTGCAATAATAATTAGCCGCATTGAGGCTAGGTTTTACCTGCCTCAAAGTGCCTTATTCTATTTAGTAAATAGCTGTAACGTGTTTTCGCTAGGCTAAATAAACGCAGGCTAGCTCAATCGTTAAAAAACCTAAAAAGTGGCTGTTTTTGCTAATGATTTTTATAATTAATCACTTAAAAACAGCCACCATAATTTAACCCTATGAATTTTATAACTTTGTTATATTGGCCTATTACTTGCTCCTGATAAGTAAATAATTAAATTAAAACTCATCAAGGACTATAACAATGAAAAAATCACTTTTAGCTGCTGCACTTATTGCTCCGTTTTTAACAGGCTGTGTTATTGCCGTATCAGATGGCGAAGCAGAAACGCACTGGGCAGGTAACGACTCATCAAGCTGGCAACATCAGCATAAAAAAAACCGCGAAGCGATTGCGGATTTAACAATGGATAGCAGCTATCAATCTGTTTTAGCGCAATTAAAAACGCCAAACTTTACCGAGCTATTGAAAAAAGACGATGATGTGTATCAGGTACTGTTTTACGTGACTAACAGCATTCACTCTGATGGCAAAACAACAAAAGATGAATGCACGCCATTGGTATTTAAAAATGATAAATTGGTAGGTATTGGTGAAAGCGCGTTGGGCATGATCACAAAATAACAACGCGTTAGTAGCGTAAAGTCGCCCCGCTAAGTAATAAGATTAACGTGTGGGGCCGATTTAAATAACGTTTTAATATAAACACAACCACATTATAAGTTAAGCGCAACCACCTGATCGCGCCCTGCATCTTTTGCGGCATATAGCCCTAGGTCAGCTTGTTCAAGTAAGGCTTGTTCGGCACTTGCATTGCCGTTTTCCATACTAGCAATGCCAATACTGATTGTTATGTGATCTGCATTTAACGAAGCTTTGTGCTCTATATTGAGGCTGTTTACCGCTTTTCTTAACTTTTGGGCAAATGCTAATGCCTGTTGTTTATTAACATCGGGTAATACCGCAGCAAACTCTTCCCCCCCGTAGCGGGCAATAAAGTCAGTACTTCGCTCGCATTGCGCTGCTAACGCCTGGGCAACCTGCTTTAAACACTCATCTCCCGCTCGGTGGCCATAGCAATCGTTGTAACGCTTAAAGTGATCTATATCCATTAATAAAACAGACAAGCACGAGCCATTGCGTTTACTTCTGCGCCATTCACGAGACAGGTTTTCATCTAAATAACGCCTGTTGGGTATTTCCGTTAAACCGTCTATTGAGGCAAGCATTTCTAGCAAATCATTTTTTTGCTTGATCAGTAATTGGTTGCGTACCCGCACTTTGACTATAGACGCATTAAAGGGTTTAGTGATGTAATCCATTGCACCTAATTCAAGGCCTTTTGCTTCATCGGTGTGGCTATTATTAGCCGATATAAACACAATAGGAATAGACTGAGTAATAGGGTTTTCTTTAAGCTGTACAAGCACTTCATAACCATCAATGCCTGGCATCACCACATCTAAAATAATTAAATCGACCTGATTAGATTTAATAAAGGTGAGCGCTTTTTCGCCGCTTTCGACTAAAAATACGTCATGCTCCGTGCCCAGTGTTTTTTCAAGCACCAGCCGGTTAAGGGGATCATCATCCACAATCAGTATTTTAGCTTTTTTCGACATCCCGTCCCCCTAAGGTTTCAATAAATATAATCACTTGCTTTAGCTGAATGATTAGCTCTTTTAAAGTGTGCTGAAGCGGCTCGTTAGTGGTTTTAAGGTGCGTTTCACATTGTTTTGCACACAATGAAAGCCTAATAAAACCTAAGTTACCCGCCACGCCTTTAATGCTATGCACTAAGCGTACCACTTCATCTCGCTGGGTGTTTTCTTCAATTTGTTCTAACTGCGTTTCACACAACTTCGCAAACTTTCCGACCATGGTTGCCAATAAATTTTCATCAAAATTAAACTGGGTGAGCGCAAAGCTTTGGTCATAAAACTTAGGTTTTATAAAGTCTACGTCTCTAATTGCATCTAACAGCACAGCTGCAACCACAGGTTTAGTCAAATGCTTATTCATGCCGCTACTAAGTGAGCGCTCAACATCTGCAGGTTCACAATGTGCTGTTAAAGCAAAAATAGGCAGCTGGCGCGCGTCAAACTGTTGGCGAATCAATTGCGTTGCTTGGCAACCATCGATATGCGGCATTTGCACGTCCATCAAAATTAAATCTGGTTTTAATATTTGTAGCAGCTCTATTGCATCTGGCGCATTGGTAACCGTTATTACATTTATATGGGCCTGTTTTAGCACACTGCTAATAATGTCTAAATTAAGCGGGTTATCATCAACCGCCATAAT
The DNA here is from genome assembly GCF_003952205.1 of Pseudoalteromonas sp. Xi13. Lineage (NCBI taxonomy): Bacteria > Pseudomonadati > Pseudomonadota > Gammaproteobacteria > Alteromonadales > Pseudoalteromonadaceae > Pseudoalteromonas > Pseudoalteromonas sp. Xi13. The sequence goes on along the minus strand of NZ_CP034439.1, from coordinate 589,158 downwards.
AAGTAGACCCGATATATCTTTTTTTACTTCTTCATTATTTTCAGCGGCTTTAGGTGGCTCCGCCCCCGCATTAGCATTTAAGCTAATCAAGCGCTGAGCTAACGCCGTAGCTTTAACATGTTGTGCGTTAATTTGCGTAGTACAAGGCAATGCTAAAGTGTGTTCGTGATTCACCACAACCACAGGGTATGAGTTGCCACTGAGCGTTTCGTGTATAGATTCAACCTTTAATAAATCGTTCAATGTGGTTTCATCAATAATCAGTTGCTGTGCATCAGCAAGCTTTATTGGGTAGCGAAGCGCCTCTTCTAAATCAATAGCTACCACTTGTGAGTAGGCATTAACCACTTCGTTTAGCTGTACAGTGTCATCGCTGACAATGGCTAATGTATTAGGTATAAATACACTATTTTTAGCCGTATCTATCGCAAGCGCTAGAGTAAAGAAAAACTCACATCCACGGCCTTTGTCACTATTAATTGCAATTTCGCCGCCCATTAAGGCTACACCATGTTTAACTATAGCAAGTCCAAGCCCGACCCCTTGGTGAATACGCGTAGAAGATTCATCGCCTTGAGTAAAAGCATCAAACAGTCGTCGTTGGTCAGCTTTAGCAATACCTACACCACTGTCTATTACGTGAAAACAAATACGTTGCTGATCTAAAACGTCATTTTCTTCAAGCACCATTTTTAAAGTAATACTGCCTTTATTAGTAAACTTAACGGCATTGGTAAGTAAGTTACCTAATATTTGTTGCAAACGTATTGAATCTCCCACCAGCGCGGGGTTAATGAGTGGATCTATTTCAATATTAAAGCTTAACCCTTTGTTTTGGCACAATGGCGCTGTTAAGCTCTCGCAAATATCAATCAGTTCAACTAAGCAAAAAGGCACCGGTTTAATTTGCGCTTGCGCACTTTCTACTCGGGCAAAATCGAGCATTCTGTTTAGCATCAGCAATAAGCTTTGAGCTGCGTTTTTAGCCTGCTTAGTTTGTTGCAGCTGCTTATTTTTTAAGCCTTGCTCTACTATCATATCTAACAGCCCTAACACAGCGTTAAGAGGGGTGCGGATCTCATGGCTTAGATTAGCAATAAAGCGGCTTTTAGCTATTGTTGCGCGTTCTGCGTCATGCTTAGCTTTAGTCAGCGCACTTACATCTTGAATATGAATAACATAATAAGAGGGATCACGGTTTTCATCCCACACCAGCGACACACTCAGCTGCAGCCAACTTGTTAGTTTTCCTTGTGAGAGCGTTAGGTGATAAACCCGTTTTTTATCATCTAATAAGTGGCAAAGCGCATTTTTTATTTCTTGCCACTGCGCCTCATCAAACAGCATTTTTAGTGGCTCACCAGTTAAAATATCTTGCTGTGAAAATAACTTGCGAGCCGCTTTGTTAACTTGCAATATGGTGTGCTCAAGCGAAAGTAACACCACACTGTTTGCTGCAAACTCTATTGCACTTCTAAATTTAGATTCTGACGCTTTTAACGCCGATAGAGTTTGCTGCTGCTCAGTAATGTCTCGCCCAATTCCCATAGTGCCTAATAAGTGCTGGTGCTCGTTATAAAATGGGGCAATCGTTAATTGATACGATTTGTCTGTGCTATCTATACGTTGCTCAATGCTACTTTTGGTTTGTAAAACTTGCTTTTCTAGTAGGCTTAACTGCAAATCGTCGCTGTCTAAATCTTCAATACGCTTACCGACTAGGATGGCTTGCTCTTTGCCTACATAGGCTTCAAATGCTTTATTACAACCTAAAAAAGAGCCATCAATATTTTTAAAGTAAATAAGATCAGGCACACTATTTAGCATGGTATTTAATAGCGCTAGGTGTCGCTCTTTTGCTTCGTAGCTGCGTTTTAGCTTTTGAGATTGCAGCTGTAACTGCTCATCGAGTTCTTTATTAGCCTCTTGGAGCGACTCAACTAACTGTGCATTTTTATCAAATACATATTTAACGCGAGAAAACCAAGGCTGCCAATTTAAAGGGATGGGGTAATTAGAAAGCGCAGCTTTAGGGGCATCATTTTGTTCAAAATATTGCATTAAATGAGTCATAGGTCTAACAAAAATACGTTGGCTTAACCAAAAAAATACCGCAAACATTGAGCTTAAAAATAACGTTAGAAACGCAAACTCCAAAAGAACTTCATACCTAATTGGCGTGATCACTTTTATTTGCGGCTCATAAAAGGCGGCATGAATGGGCAGGTTCCCCATTGCTTGCATAAAAAACTGCGCATTTGTGTTATTAACTAAGTTTATTTTTTCATTGTCATGGGCTAATTCAGGCCAATAATCTTTTAAGGCTGTTGCTTCATTTAACCGCTTAACAGAGCTGGCTATCACTTGATGCGACTGGTTCATAAACACATATTCGCCTTCGCTTGGTGCCACCTTTTTAAGCCAGCTAGACATGGCCTCTAAATCGTATATTAAAATGATGTAGTCTGACGAATTAGGTTGTTTTTTACGGCCAATAGCAAAATAAGCGCTATCGCGTATTTTAACAATGGCGCTTGAGGTAAGCTGGCCAGGTATAAATGTGGGCTTAAAATTACCATTTAAAATTTTATTAAGCATAGTGCTTTGGCTTTTATTACGCCTTACCACATAGGCAAACCCCAAATCATCAACATAGGCAACAGCCGACAACGATTGCATAAGCGATAACGCGGTATTAAACGTTGGACTTAGGGTTGTAGCTTGCTGCCATTGGATCAACGCACGGTTAGAAAAAGCAAACTGCCCTTTACCGACTATTTCGCCTTGGCGCTCGCTAAAGTGGCGGTAGTAGTAATTGTCGTATTGATTAATACCTTCTAGTAAGTTGCGATTGAACTGCTCAACACTAGGCTGCTGATACGATATAAAGGCATTGTCAAAAAAGTCGTTTACCGAGCTCATTATATGGCTAACTTGAGCCGACACTTGTTCAAAATCGGCTTGACGTTTTTCTATGGCGCGCTCAACTTTTATATTATACAAGTGCAAACACAGTAAAAATGCCACAAATAAGGGAACAAATAATGCTACAAATAAAGAGCGGTAATAGTCTTTTAGAGGTAAAAATTTCAACGTTTTGCCTAAGTTTTGGCCCGATAGTCAGCCACTAGACTATCGAGCCAAATTGTTCTGCGCAAGTTATAAATTTTCTTCTGCAAAGGAGGCTAAACGGCTGCGCACTACCCCGTTTAAATTAACTGTTGCACTGCCTTCAAAGTCTTTAAAACGCTCAACAATATAAGTAAGACCGGAAGTAACGGGGGTTAAGTAGTTACTATCTATTTGCGCTAAATTACCGCTACAAATTAGTTTTGTTCCCTCGCCACAACGGGTAATAATAGTTTTAAGCTGAGATGCCGTTAAGTTTTGGCTCTCATCCAAAATTACCACTGCATTTTGAATACTACGCCCACGCATAAAGTTCACCGACTTAAACTGTACATTGGCTTTTTCCATTATGTAATTGCGACTCGAAATTGGGTTCTCGTCTCCTTTGTGTAGTACCTCTAAGGTGTCGGTAATTGCAGCTAGCCACGGCGCCATTTTTTCTTCTTCGGTACCGGGTAAAAAACCGATAGACTCGGCTATTTCGGGAGTATTACGCGTTACAATGACCTTGTCGTAAATACCGCGCTCAATCACCATTTCAAGCGCGCTGGCCAGTGCCAGTAATGTTTTACCGCACCCAGCTGGGCCGGTTAAAATAACCAGCTCAATACTAGGGTCAAGCAAAGCGTCGAGAGCCATACCTTGGTAAATATTTTTAGGTTTTACGCCCCACGCTTGCTGGTGCATTAAACGCTCAACACTAATATCTTTTAATTTAATACGCTCGTTATCGTAAGATTTGACCCGCGCAGCAAAGTGCTCGCTGCCATCAAGTATGTACTCATTGCAAAACACATCTGGAATTAAGTTTTTAGCCACATAATGAAACGTATCACGGCCGTGCTGCTGTGTTTCGCATTGCCCTACGTGCTGCCAAAAATCGCCCTCTATTTTTTTATAGCCGCTAGTTAATAAAGCAATATCATCGATTAATTGGTCGGTACGGTAATCTTCAACATATTTAAGGCCTGCACCTTTTGCTTTAAGGCGCATGTTTATATCTTTTGTCACTAATACAATTTTTGAATCGCTGTGCTGTTTTTGTAAATACACGGCGCAGTTAATAATGCGGTGGTCGTTTTCATCCCCCGGTAAACCAGAAATAGAATCTGCAAAAAGATGGTCATTAACAATAATGAGCGTACCGGTTGAATTGGCATTTGCCTTTTTATTGCTAGGCAATGCAACACCCTGCAACATTTGCTCTGGAGTTGCGTCTTTTAGTACCTCATCTAAGCCGCGAATAGCCACTCGTGCATCACGGCTTACGTCGTGTTTTCTATCTTTAATGTGGTCAAGCTCTTCTAAAACAGTCATGGGAATGACAACGTTATGTTCTTGGAAAGACAAATAAGCGAGGGGTTCGTGGAGTAATACATTGGTGTCTAGCACATACATTTTACTTTCAAGGTTCGAAGCTTTTTCCATAGCACTTTCCTTACGTTTTATGATTTTTATGCTATACCAAAATAACTAAGTAAAACGGGCCTAAATTCAAACCTGCAATACTTAATTGCTAAGGCATAATCTAAGTTTAGTCTATTTGTCATAAAAGTCCGTTTTATTACAAACACGATATAGTTTTTATTTACCTAAAAAAGAGCCATTTGTTAGCACTGTTAATGGGATTAATTCGCACTTATAAAATTAATTAAAAGTGAGTCAAATAGCGCCTTGCAGTGGTGTTATGTAACAGGTAACATAGCCGCCTTTTTCTTCATAGACGAGACATACATGAATTTTTCCTTAGGTCAGCGTTGGATCAGTGATACAGAGTCAGATTTAGGATTAGGCACCGTAGTTGCCATTGAAGGCCGCCAGGTCAGCATTTTATTTCCTGCCAGTGGTGAAAACCGTGTTTATTCTAGTGCAGAAGCACCGGTTACCCGTGTGGCATTTAATCCAGGCGATGTGATCAAAAGCGTTGAAGAATGGGAATTAGAAGTAGAGTCTATTGAAGTGCAAGGTGAACTACTTTGCTACGTAGGTACTCGCGTTGATACCGGCGAAGAAGCAAAGCTAAAAGAAACCTTTTTAGATCATTTTATTAAGTTTAATAAACCGCAAGATCGTTTATTTGCAGGCCAAGTAGATCGCTTTGATCGCTACACCTTACGTTACCAAACATGGCAACACCAATTTGAGCGCCAGCAATCGCCTATTAAAGGCTTAATTGGCCAGCGCGCTAACCTTATTCCGCATCAGCTTTATATTGCACAAGAAGTAGGTAAACGTTTTGCCCCACGGGTACTGCTCTCAGATGAAGTAGGCCTTGGTAAAACCATTGAAGCCGGCATGATATTACATCAACAAATCATTAGTGGCCGTGCTAGCCGTGTACTTATTGTGGTGCCAGAAAACCTGCAGCACCAATGGTTAGTAGAAATGCTACGACGCTTTAATTTACGTTTTTCTATTTTTGATGAAGAGCGCTGCGACGAAGCCTTTGCAGACTCGCCAAACGTATTTGATACCGAGCAGCTAGTGCTTACCAGCCTTGAGTTTTTAACCAAGAAAAAACGCTGGTTTGAACAAGCAACACTTGCTGATTGGGATTTATTAGTTGTTGATGAAGCGCACCACCTAAGCATTAACAATGGTAAGCCGAGCACCGAATATCAACGCATGGCTGAGCTTAGCCAAGATATTCCGGGCCTTATTCTATTAACAGCAACGCCTGATCAACTTGGTCACCGTAGCCACTTTGCCCGCTTACAATTGCTCGACCCAGATAGATTTTACGACTACGACGTATTCAAAGAAGAAGAAGCTAATTACAAAGACGTTGCCGAAGCGGCAAATCAGCTACTGCAAGCACAAGCCCTTGATGATACAGCCAAAGCCACACTCATTGAGTTATTAAAAGAAACCGATATTACTGATGTGCTTGAAAAAGCTCAGCAAGGTGATTTACCTGCCCGTAAAGAAATACTTAACATGCTGCTTGATCGCCACGGTACAGGTCGTATTTTGTTTAGAAACAGTCGCAGCGGAATTGATGGCTACCCTAGCCGTAAATTACATGCTTACCCAATGGCACTGCCAAAGCAATATAAAACAGCAATGTCAGTACTTGGCAGCATGAGCGGTATACAAAGTGCAGAGCTAAGCGCACAACGCGCTCTGTTTCCAGAAAAAATCTTTCAAGAGTTTGAAGGTGAAAGTGCCAGCTGGGGCGCATTTGATCCACGTGTAGATTGGTTAATCGAAACACTTAAAACCCTAAAGCACGAAAAAGTACTGCTTATTTGTGCCAAAGCCGAAACCGCTATTAGCCTTGAGCAAATTTTGCGTGAGCGTGAAGCAATAAAAGCATCTGTGTTCCACGAGGGCATGTCGATTATAGAGCGCGACCGCGCAGCAGCCTTTTTTGCCGATGAATACGACAATGCACAAATACTGTTGTGTTCAGAGATTGGCTCAGAAGGACGTAACTTCCAGTTCTCGCATCACTTAGTGTTATTTGATTTACCACTAAACCCTGACTTACTTGAACAACGTATCGGCCGATTAGACCGTATTGGGCAAACAAAAGATGTTAATATTCATGTGCCGTATTTTGAAAATACAGCGCAAGAAGTATTACTGCGCTGGTACAACGAAGGCCTTGATGCATTTGAAAGCACATCAACCACTGGCCAGCTATTGTATAAAGAATTTAGTGAAGACCTACTTGATTACATTGCTGCCCATAATTGTGATGAAGAAGAGCTCGACCCTCTACTTGAGCAAGTAGCCAAGCAAAATGCCGTGCTACGCAAACAAATGGAAAGTGGCCGTGACCGTTTATTAGAGCTGCATTCATCTGGCCAAGGCGCTGCCGATTCATTGGTTGAAGAAATTGAAGCACTTGATAACCAATTTGAGTTACCAAGTTACATGATCAACGTATTCGACACGTTTGGAGTAAGCCAAGAAGACAAAGGCGAAAACACCATTATTTTAAAGCCAACAGAGCATATGCTAAGTGCATCGTTCCCTAGCTTAAAAGAAGATGGCATGACGGTTACATTTGACCGCGATACCGCCCTTTCTCAAGAAGACGTACATTTTATTAGCTGGGATCATCCTATGGTGCAAGGCACGATGGACATGATTTGTGATGATGACTTTGGTAGTGCTTCTGTAGCTTTGCTTAAAAACAAAAAATTACCACCAGGTACCTTTTTTGTTGAGCTAATATTTGTAGCCGAAGCTATGGCACCAAAAGCCCTGCAAGTAGGTCGCTTTTTACCGCCAACGCCTATTCGCATATTACTTGATAAAGCCAGTAATAACCTCGGCGAAAACGTGGCATTTGATAGCTTTAACCAACAGCTTTCAGCCGTTGGTCGTCAAACTGCAAGTAAATTAGCAGGCGCTTTACAAGGTGCGGTTCACCCAATGATCAACACCGCAAAAGAGATGGCTCAGCAACAGCTTGAGGTTATTCGCAGTGCGTCACTTGAAAAAATGCAAAGCACCTTAGGTGAAGAACAAGCTCGCCTTGAAGCGCTTAAGCAAATTAACCCAAATATTCGCCAAGAAGAAATTACCTTCTTCGATAAGCAGCGCAGCGAGCTGGCAACGCATATCGAAAAAGCCCAGTTAAAACTTGATGCGATACGCTTAATCGTAGTTTCACACTAAAGGTTTTTGAGCGTTTAGTTTATAGCTATCAGCCGTTAGTTAGATCAAGATATAACTAAACTACACTTCAAAAAGCACGGTTTACAGGCCGTGCTTTTTACATTCACCTCTACAATTCCTCATCAGTATCTTGGCCACCTAATAAAGCCATTATTTCAATACCTATTTCTGTAACTCTGTAATAAATGCTGTCTGAGCCACAAACGGCACGCCGATTGATCACTAAAACCGCTTTTTTCTGAGTTAGCAAGCTTACCATTTATTGCTTCTGCTCTTCTTGCACGGCGAATTAAATCATTCACCAATTCACTTTTATTTGTGTAATCCCCCCACGTTTTCAACGTGATTACGAAGCCATAAATCATTCTGTTCAGTAAATGAAATACTTTGCCTTGCCATAATGTGTTCCTACAACTTTAAGCTGGTGCAATTTCACACCAGCATGAAAAATACGCAATTAAACTTTTATCTTTTCCTTGAGCCTTTGCTCTCGCTCCCCTAAAATAGCGCCCTGAAAAATTACTGAGGTCGGCCGTGTTAGTTAATTACAATCCCCCAATGAGTCCGTATTTAACAATACTGCACCAAGATGACGACTTGCTCATCGTTAATAAACCCAGCGAACTTTTAACCGTCCCGGGTAAAGATCCAAAACATGCCGATAGCTTAATTAATCGCGTTAACCGTGTTTTTCCTACAGCTAAAATAGTGCACCGCCTAGATATGGCAACCTCGGGAATACTTTGCCTTGCTATGAATAAGGCAGCTCATAGGCATTTAAGTATGCAGTTTCAAGAACGTGAAACTGCAAAACGCTATATTGCACGTGTTTACGGCCAACTTGAGCAAGATACCGGATCGGTTGATTTGCCACTTATCTGTGATTGGCCTAATCGCCCTAAGCAAATGGTTGATTATGAAAACGGTAAGCCCTCGCTAACCCACTTTAAAATACTTGCACGAGAAGCGGGCGCAACACGTGTAGAGCTCACGCCAATTACGGGTCGCTCGCACCAATTACGCGTGCACATGCTAAGCCTTGGCCACCCAATATTGGGCGATAGACTTTATGCCCATAAAGAGGCCCTTGCCGCGGCGCCACGTTTACAACTACATGCGCAAATGTTGCAACTAAAACACCCCGTGACCGAGCAAGTACTGACCTTTGAGGTAGAGCCCGACTTTTAATAGGTAAAGCCCACAAAGTTAGTACTAAACTTTTACCTTAGCGCGCCGATACTTAGTTATTACTCACGTTTTGGGCTTACTATGATATTTGCGCAGCTAATCAAAAAAACGCTACAAAGTGTATGTTGTTGCTCTGCGTTATGCTTAAGCGCATATGCCAGTGCTGCAGAGCATATAGCCCCACCTTCTTTATCAAGTATCGAAAATAGCGATATAAAACGTCTACTACCCAATGATGAAGTTAAACCCATACTTGCTGGTGATACAGAATTTTTAAGTTTGTATAGCGAATACATGAGCCGAGATTTTAGAGGTATTGTATTACTCATCCCTGATTGGAATTCCACCCCCACCAGCAATGCTAGCATGAGTTACCTGCGAAAAGAGCTTACTAATTTAGGTTACACAACCTACGCCATGACAGTACCCGATATAGATTGGCAAGCAAGTAACATGGCTTCACAAGCAGATACCCAATCAAGCACGCAATCAAGTACGCAAGCGCAAAATGAAGAGCCAACAAAAACGGCGCAAAGTAACAGCGACGGTGCTGTTACAACGGCTCAAGAGCCACACTTTGTTAATGCCATTGATTTGGTGAGTAACGAGGTACTAAGTCATTATAAAACTAATTTAATAATGCGTTATGAGGCGCTCTATCAAAACGCAATGAGTGAGCCAAATAATATTGTCGTCATAGCACAAGGTACCAGTGCGGGGGTACTCCTAGAATACTATGCAGATTTTCCAGACTCGCGAATAGATGCGTTTATAAGCTTAAGTAGTTATTTACCTAATACACAGCGCAATAAAGGTTTAGCGCAAACCACATCGCTGGTGACCCCCGCCTTGCTTGATATTTACTATGCAAATGACAATACCGATATACTTATGAGCCTTAAAAACCGCCAGCGCTGGGTAAATCGAAATGCTAAATTTGATTACCGCCAGCGCCAACTCTTTGGCCTGCGCGATGCGCCAGAGCAGCATGCACGGTTAACTAAAGTGATAGACGGTTTTTTACGCCGCCTTTTTTAAATACTCGTAAGCCGCTTGAATATCTTGGCTTTTTTTAACTGCTACTTCCATCATGTGTTTAGGCAGCCCTTGAGATACTAATTTATCAGGGTGATGCTGCGCCATTAATTTACGATACGCTACTTTAATATCTCGTTGCGTCGCGTCACTACTTAACCCTAATAAAGCCAAGGCCTGTGAGCGGTTCATGCTGTTATTAGGGGGCACATGATGACCAGAGCCTTCACGGTAACTGCTACTTTGACCTTGCTGCTGTTGTCTATACTGTTGTTGCTGCTGTCTAAAACTAAATTCAGCTTGGTAACGCTTAAGAATAAAAGCAAAATGAGTTTTAGAAATACCTAATTGCTTACTTACCTCTTGTAACAGCTGTTTTTCTTGCTCTGCGAGCACGCCATCAGAAAACGCCATTTGAATTTGAATTTCTAAAAACAGTTGCAGTAAGTCGTAACGTTTTGCAAAGCGCTCTTTAAAGTCGTGTACTGTTTCTTTAATCGAAAAGTCGCTGTCTTTACCTGATTGAAATGCATGCTGAGCTTCGCGGCGCTCATCGCCCTTTAGCCCCATTTCATCCATAAACATACTTGCCGCTTTTATATGCACCTCGCTTACGCGACCGTTCGACTTTGCAATATGCCCCATAACCGCAAAGCAGCTCGAAAAAAACAACGCTTGGCGCTCGTTTACATCATCACCTTTAAACAAACCTGAAAAGCCGCCGGCTTTATCAAAATCGTTTTTTAAGCTTTTATCAAATAAATGGCCGAGGTATAAACCTAAAATGGCACCAAAAATTTTGCCAAACATAAAGCCAAAACAAAAACCGAGTATTTTTCCCCACATCTAATTAACTGCCTCTATTAAAGTGTGTTTTGTATGCGCTCGTTGAGCTGCGCGAGTCGCTGTGGTGTGCCGATATCGTCCCACTGACCAATATAAAGCTCAGTTGAGATAACCTGTTGGGCGAGCTTTTCTCGCAATATTGGCCCAAGCGGGCGTATGCCAGGCTCTAAACCTTTAAAAAAATTAGCGTGGTAACGGCTAATTCCCGAAAATGTATACTTTTGACTCTCAGCCGATAAGTGACTTAACGCAAAATCCCCTTTTTCGTTATGAGGTGGGTTTTCTACTAACACTATGTGAGCCTCGCCGTCTTGCAGGTGCAACTGTGTAAGCGCACTTACATCGTAATCTGTGAATACATCGCCATTAATTACAATAAATTGCTCACCTAGTAATGGCAGCGCCTGAATAATTCCGCCAGCGGTTTCAAGGCCGCCCTCAGCCTCTTGGCTATATTCAATGCGCACACCAAACTCAGCACCATTTTTAAAATAGCTTTTTATTTTATCCCCTTGCCAAGCTAGGTTTATAACAATGTTAGTAATGCCAGCGGCTTTAAGGTTATTAATATGGTGCTCAATCAGCGGTTTCCCCGCCACTTTTAGCATAGGTTTAGGCATAGCTTGTGTAAGCGGCATCATTCGCTGGCCGCGCCCGGCAGCTAAAATCATGGCTTTCATGTGCGCTCCTTAGCTAATTTTAGTGTTGCCTGCGGTATTACAATGCTACTTACCCACTCACTTAACGCTGCAAGCTCTGGATAGGTTTTAGCAACATCAACAATGTAATCCAACGTCGGTAAAATATTATCAAGGTAGCCGGTTTTACCATCGCGTAAATAGAGCCGGCAAAATATTCCCGCTGCCTTTAAATGGCGCTGAATACCCGTTAAATCAAACCACTGTTTAAACTGCTCAAAAGAAATATCTGTTATTAATTTTTGCGCTGTAAATTCTTCATACCCGTACTCAAGCAGCTGATTAAGCTGTGCTTGTGGCAACTTAAAGTAGCAATCGCGTAGCAGCGACACTAAGTCATAACACAGCGGCCCGCGCACGGCATCTTGGTAATCTATAATTGCCCACTGCTCATTGCTATACATAATATTACGGCTGTGATAATCACGATGAACCGTGACCGTAGGCTGCGCTAGCATAGCGTTCGTTAACAGCTCACAGCTTTGTTGCCAAAGCGTTTGTTGCTCAGTATTTAATGTTAAGCCAATAAAATCAGTAACCAGCCATTGGCTAAAAATATTCAGCTCAAGATGAATAAATTTTTTATTATAATTTTGCATAGCTGCTGATTCAGGTGTTTTGGCCCAGCTTGCCGCTAAACGGATTAATTGCTTGTAATATTCATCTCTATTTGGCTCATCGAGCTTATCGGCTAAGTGTGTATTTCCTAAGTCACTTAACACAAAAAAGCCCTGTTCTTCATCGCTTGCAATTATTTCAGGCAATAAAAAGCCGTTGTCGGTGAATACTTTATTAAGAGAGATATACGGAGCGTTATTTACTTTTTGTGGGTCGGAGTCCATCACAATAAACGCTTTTCCGGCACAGCTTAAACGGTAATAACGGCGAAAGCTGGCATCCCCAGTAATGGCTACTAAAGAGTGTGGTTTAGCATCAAAGTGCGTATTTATAAATAGTTGTAAATTATCAAAGCGTGTCATTATATAAGATGTCTATTTTTATAGGTCAATTACTGTATTTGCCATTGTTTTCCTTTATTATGTCTAGCTTATAATAAACCAAAGAGCATTAAGGTCGATAAATGAGCAAAACCTGGGGCATATTGATGCTAGGCGTAATTAGCGCACCATCGCTTGCCGAAACTGAACTGGCACACAATTTATGTGGCATTTCAATGCAAACCAGAGCTTGGCAACCTCTACCAAACTTAGCGGTAGGATCGGTTGATATACAAGCTGACGATGTAGAGCTCCTAGGCACACAAAGCGCTGAATTTACCGGCAATGTTGATATTAACACCCTTGATATGAGTTTGTCCGCACAAACTGCGCTTATAGATAAACAGCGCGGTTTACTTAATGCAACAGGCCCTATTACTTATCAAGACCGTGTAAGCCAAGTAAACAGCTCAGGTTTAAATGCCGATTTAAATAATTCAGAAATAAGCCTACTAGGTGCCGATTACAGCTTAACAGCGCAACAAGGTAAAGGTGGCGCCGAAAAACTCACTGTCAACGAGTCTGGCTTATTGTTAATGAATGCAAGCTTTACTACTTGCCCAAGCGATACACCCGTGTGGGAAATAGAAGCCGACGAAATTAACCTCTCTCGTGAAGAAGGCTGGGGCGAAACCTATAATGCCGTTTTACGTATTCTTGATACCCCCGTTTTATATTTACCTTATTTCACGTTTCCACTGGATGAGCGACGCAAGTCGGGCTTATTAACACCAAGCATTTCAAGCTCCGACCGTTACGGCCTTGAAACTGTTACGCCTTATTATTGGAATATTGCGCCTAATTTTGACGCCACTATTACACCACGTTATATGTCGCGCAAAGGCTTACAATTGCAAACTGAGTTTAGATACCTCACGGAGCAACATGAAGGCTTAGTCGGTATTGAGTATTTAGATAGCGATGATTCGGAGCCAAGCCTTGATGAGCGCTATATGTTTCATTGGCAGCAACAAAGCTATTTAAGTGAAGACTGGCGCGCCAATATTGATGTAACTAACGTCAGTGATGACAACTACATCACCGATTTAAGCTCTAATTACGCAAATAAAACCGATACCCAACTTTATCGTACCGGCTCTGTGACTCACCTTGGTGACACATGGCGTACCGATATTAAATTTCAAAACTTTGAAGTACTGGGCGATCACTTAGAGTCGTATGCCGCGGTTCCACAAATTAGCTTTACACAAACCGCACCATGGCGTTTTGATAACTTTGACTTTAGTTTGTCGGGTGAAGTAAGCCACTTTACCAACGACTCTTCAGAAATAGCCATAGACAGTGCTACCCGTGTACACGTAGAGCCAAAAGCGCGCTTTAACTACGCAACACATGCGTGGTCGTTTCTCTCAGAAGTGAGCTTATTACAAACTAACTACAAACAAAGTGGTAATTTAACGGGCACTCAATATAGCGATAGCGTTTCGCGTACCTTGCCAAAAGTACGTTTGTACTCGCAGCTTAACTTTGAACGTGACACCTCGACCTTTTTTGAAGATGGCATTCAAACTCTTGAGCCACAAATACAGTATTTATATACCCCTAATAAGGATCAATCTGAGATAGGCCTGTTTGACACCACTCGCCTACAGGATGACTTTTTTGGCCTATTTAGAGATACGCGCTTTTCGGGTGTAGACCGTATAGCCGCAGCTAACCAATTTACGTTAGGTGCAACAACACGCTTATTTGATAATAAACACGAAGAAGTGTTTAACTTTAGCGCGGGTCAAATTTTTTACCTAAACGACTCGGCTAAACCTACCGAGCAAGATTTAGACTCAGAGACAAACTACAACGCCCTTTTTGCAGCGCAAACAATGCTACATTGGCACCGCCGTTGGTACCTCTCAGCGGGTATGCAATACGACACGGATGGTAAGCAAATGATCCAGTCAAATGTCACCCTCGATTACAAAGGTGACAATAATGAGCTAGTTCAATTGAACCATCGCTATGCAAATGATGTCTCAGGAAATACAATCGAGCAAACGGGTGTATTTACAAGTATCCCTATTAGTGATCAGTGGCAATTTATTGCAAGCTACCACCGGGACCTTGAAAATAATCGAAGCATCGAATTTTTAAGCGGATTACAGTATGAGTCATGCTGTTGGGCAATCCAAATTACTGGTCACCGTCAGATTGAAACCGATTTAAATCAGTCTATCGGGCAGCAACAAGCCACTTTTGATTCAGGTATTAGTTTAAACTTTGTATTAAAAGGACTTGGCAGTAAGAGCCGTTACGATGCACAAAAATTATTACAACAAGGTATTTTTGGCTACCGTAGACCGTATTTTCTTAATAATTAAGGCAAACGAGCAATTAAGGTGATACTTTAAAGCCCTAAAATGCAGTACGCCCTGTTTTAAAGCAGTACTATTAGAAGAGTAGTAAAAAGAATATGAATTTAAAAAAACTATTATCAACAGCTATTTTAAGCTTAAGCTTATGCCATGGCGCATTTGCCGCCCCACAGGAAATCGACAAAGTAATTGGTGTTGTAAACCAAGGCGTAATTTTAAAAAGTGAAGTAGACACCATAATTAATCGTGTTAAAAAGCAAGCCGCAGAGCAAGGCCAACAACTTCCTAAAGACGAAACGCTTCGCGTACAAGCCGTTGAGCGTTTAGTTAACCAAACGCTTATGATGCAAATGGCTGAACGTATGGGCCTTGAAATTTCAGACAGCCAGTTAGACCAAACACTCGCGAATATGGCAAAAGATCAAGGCGGCAGCATTGCCGATCTTCGTCGTACCATTGAAGCCGCTGGCGAGAGCTTTCAAGCCTACCGCGAAGAAATTCGTAAAGAGATCACCACCCAACAAGTTACCCGTGCCAATGTAGATCGTCGAATCTATATTAGCCAACAAGAGGTAGATAACCTGTTAAAAATAATGGAAAGCCAAGGTCAAAACTCTGAAGAGTATGATATTGGCCACATCCTTATAGATATTCCTAACGATGCAACAGCAGATGAAATCACCAGTGCTAAAACCCGTGCTGACAAAGTTATTGAGCTATTAAACGATGGCCAAGAGTTTAAACGCATCGCTATTTCATCATCAGGTGGTTCAAAAGCGCTTGAAGGCGGACAACTCGGTTATATGGGTATCAACGAAATGCCTTCGTTATTTGCCGAAGCTGTAAAAGGTCAAAAGAAAGATGCTATTGTTGGCCCGCTTCGCTCGGGTGCTGGCTTTCATATAATTAAGGTGCAAGATGTACGTGGTCGCCAATTAGTAGAAACCACAGAAGTACGCTCACGCCATATTCTTATTAAACCTTCAATTATTTTAAGTGAAGAAAAAGCACGTAGCATGCTAGCAGGATTTGCCAAAGATTTACGCGCAGGAAAAGCAGACTTTGCTGAGCTTGCTAAAGAATACTCAGAAGATCCAGGCTCAGCCCTTAAAGGCGGTGAGTATGATTGGACTGACCCTACAACGTATGTACCGGCGTTTAAAGATACTTTGTTATCACTTGATAAAAATCAAATTAGTGAACCATTTAGAACACAATTTGGTTGGCACATAGTACAACTTTTAGATAAACGTGTAGCAGATAAAACCGAGCTAGCTAAACGTAACCGTGCGCACGGCATGTTGTTTAATCGTAAATTTAAAGAAGAAAGTTTTAACTGGCAGCAAGAAATGCGCGAACAAGCCCATGTTGAAATTTTCCCTATAGACGAGTAATTATGACATTACGAATTGCAATTACCCCGGGTGAACCCGCGGGGATTGGACCTGACTTGCTGCTGCAATTAGCGCAGCAACCATGGCAAGCTCAACTGGTCGCTATCGCCGACAAACAGTTATTAAAAGAACGCGCTCAACACTTGGGCCTTAATATTGAGCTAATTGATTTTGATGAAAATGCCCCTGCAGCTATAGCGCCTGCAGGTAGCATTTATATTCACCAAGTAGATTTAGGCACTGACGTTAAGCTAGGTGAACTAGACGACTTAAACGGCCAATACGTGCTTGATACCTTACGTATTGCCAGCGAAAAAAATATGGACGGTACCTTTGATGCCGTTGTCACAGGCCCTGTTCACAAAGGGATTATTAATAAAGCCGGTATTTCCTTTAGTGGCCACACGGAGTACTTTGCTCAGCAATCGGGCACCTCTGATGTAGTAATGATGCTAGCAACTGAAGGCTTGCGTGTTGCCCTAGTAACAACGCATATACCACTGGCTTATGTATCACGTGCAATTACACAAGAGCGCTTAACTAAAGTTATTAGTATTTTAAACCACGACTTACAAACTAAGTTTGGTATTGAGCAACCGAAAATTTTAGTGTGTGGATTAAACCCCCATGCCGGCGAAGACGGTCATTTAGGCACTGAAGAAATAGAAACAATTTCACCTACGCTTGAGCTCTTAAACAGCCAAGGCATGAATTTAATTGGTCCGCTTCCTGCCGATACCCTATTTCAGGATAAATACCTCTCTCAAGCCGATGCCGTGCTTGCTATGTATCACGATCAGGGTTTACCTGTGCTAAAATACAAGGGATTTGGTAACTCGGTAAATATAACCTTAGGTTTACCATTTATCCGCACTTCGGTTGATCACGGTACTGCGCTTGATTTAGCAGGCACCGGTGACGCTGAAGTTGGCAGTTTTGAATTAGCGATCCGCGAAGCAATTAAGCTCGCCCATGAAAAAGCACAGAATCAATGACCGATAAAGTACATTTAGGACACCGCGCCCGTAAACGTTTTGGGCAAAACTTTTTATTTGATGAATCTATCATTGATAAAATAGTGACTGCAATCGATCCTAAACCACAAGACAACCTAGTAGAGATTGGCCCTGGTTTAGGCGCAATTACCGAGCCTGTTGCCGATTTAAGCGGCCAACTTACTGTTGTTGAGCTAGATAAAGACTTAGCTCAGCGTTTAATTGAGCACCCTTTTTTAGGTCCTAAATTAAACGTAAACCAAGGCGATGCAATGAAGTTTGACTTTGCAAGCCTTGTACGCGATGACAAAAAATTAAAAGTGTTTGGTAACCTGCCTTACAATATTTCTACGCCATTACTGTTCCATCTTTTTGAGTTTGCTGATCATATTGAGCACATGCACTTTATGCTGCAAAAAGAAGTAGTAAAACGTATGGTTGCAGGCCCAGGCAGCAAAACCTTTGGCCGTTTAAGTGTGATGACGCAATACTACTGCCACGCAATGCCCGTGGTTGAAGTACCGCCAGAGTGTTTTAAACCAGCACCTAAAGTAGACTCTGCGGTTATTCGTCTGATCCCTAAAAAAGCCGAGCAACGTACCGCTAAAAGCGTGAAAATTTTAAACACCGTGTGTTTAGAAGCCTTTAATCAACGCCGTAAAACATTGCGTAACAGCTTAGGCAACTTACTCACCGCAGATGAGCTTACTAGCATTGGTATTGATATTACTTTGCGTGCTGAAAGCCTAACGTTACAACAATTTATTGATATAGCTAATTGGATTTATGACAACAAGCAGTAATATTGGCTCTCCTGTAAAAGTCTCTGTAGAGACTTTTTATGTTGAAGGGCAATCTCAGCCTGAGCTAGAAAAGTACGTTTTTGCCTACTCAGTGACAATTAAAAACCACAGTCTTTGCAGCGCTACACTTTTAAGCCGTTATTGGTTGATCACCGATGCCAATGGTAAAGAAGTTGAAGTAGAGGGCGAAGGCGTTGTGGGCGAAACCCCCGTTATAGGCCCAGGCGAAACTTACAAATACACCAGTGGCGCAATATTAGACACCCCTGTTGGCACCATGCAGGGACACTACACACTGCGCAATGAGTTTGGCTCTGAGTTTGAAGCACCTATAAGCGTATTTCGTTTAGCGTGCCCTAACATTTTACATTAGTAAAAAGCGCCATGGCTGATTACGCAATTGGTGATTTACAAGGCTGCTTTAAAGAGTTTAGCCGCTTGCTCAAACGGGTTGACTTTAACCCAAGCAAAGATCACCTTTATTTAGTGGGCGATATCGTCGCACGTGGGCCGGACTCTCTGGCCTGCCTAGATTATATTTATCGCCATCAAGACAGCATGACTGTTACTTTAGGCAATCATGATTTACACATGGTTGCCTGTCACTATCTTAATAAGCCAATAAACCCCAAAGATAAACTCGGTGCTATTTTTGATAGTAAAAAGCTTCCTCACTATATCGCCTATTTGCAAACTCAGCCGCTTGCTATTTATTTAGCACAGCACCGTAGCTTTATATCGCATGCAGGGCTTAACCCTAATTGGTCTATAGAAAGCGCACTTAAACACGCACAGTTTGCTCAGCGTTGTTATCAATCGGCAAATGCTAAGCACTTTTTTGAAAAAATGTATCAGCCCCACCCCGCTATATGGCATGACGATTTAAACGAATTTGATAAGTTTAGATACATTGTTAACTACTTTACCCGCATGCGCTTTTTAACTAGCAACAACACGTTAGAGCTTAGTGCGAAAGGCGCAATTAACGATAATAAAACGTTAACAGCCTGGTTTACTCACCCTAATATAAAAGCATTAGAAAACAACCTTATATTTGGCCATTGGGCCGCTCTTGAAGGGGTTACTCAGCTCAATCACATACATGCGCTCGATACCGGATGCGTATGGGGCGGTGCTTTAACGATGATGGATTTGCAAACTAAGCAAAAAATAGTAGAAAAGCCGACGCTTTTATCTAAATAAACTGTAAAACCCCAGCACATATGTTAAATTTAAATTAATAGATATTAATTGCTTAACTTATTGGTTAAAAAGCCGATAAGATGTGATTGAAGTACTTTAATTGGAAATCCATATGAATCTGACAGTAAGCCAACGAATTTGGTGTGGTTTTATATTTATCACCTTATTACTCATAATCATTGGTGGTAACTCTTTAATAAAAATTGCGAGCATTGACCGCTCTACCCAGCAGGTAAACCAGTTATCACTGCCCGCGCTTAATAAAAGCTCAGAACTACAAGCTGAATTTATTTTAATGAGTAAAGCAGCCCAAGCTAGTTTTTATACCACCTCAAGCGCACAGCTCACCCCTATAAAACAAAAAGTACTTGAGCAAAAAGACAAATTCAACTCGCTGCACGCCGACCTTCAACGTGTAGTAAAAAACGATGCATCACTGAGTCAAAAAAGCCAAGCAGTAGAAAAAACCTACTTAAGCTTTTTAGGTACGGTCGAAAACCTATTAGCTGATAAAGATAAACAACTGGCACTTAATAAAACCCTCACAGCACAGCTTGAAACAATTGAGATTGCAGCTGAAGATGCCAACTCAGTCGTGCTTGATATCACAGATATTACTAACTTTGAGCAAAACCACCCACGCGCTTACCAAGCTGCCAATAACTTAGAAAACAACTTTATGTCGGTGGTGAGTAACAGTACCGATATGCTCACGGTTAAAACGACAAACACCTTAGATATCGTAAAAAATGAGCAAGCTTATTACCTTGACGAAGTTATTCGTACTTTAGCGTTAATAAAGCCAGCTATAGAACAAGATAACAACGACTTATACAGTGATTTACAAGCATACGTTGATACACTAATAGAAAATATTAGCGGCAATAATAGCCTAGCGGCCAATAAGCAGCGCCTTATTGACGCTATCGCACTTACCGAAAAAGAACTTGCCCAATCAGAGCAAGCAACCACTATGGCACTGTCGCAAATTGATGATTTAGTAACACAAGCAAGTACTGTGGCTTACAAATTACAAGAAGGTGTTCGCGAGGATGTAGATTCAGCGACGCTCTGGACATGGGCAGGTATGATCATCGCAACGTTAATTGCAATTGCAATTGCGATCCTTACTGTTAATAGAATCACTAAGCCACTGGCTGAGGTTAATCGGATTTTAGATATTGTTGCCAGCGGTGATATGACCCAACGCTTAGATGACTCTGCAAAAGATGAATTTGGCGAGCTATCAAAAAGCTGTAACACCCTTATAGATAGCCTACGTAGCTTAATTAAGGGCATTATTTCACGCTCAACTCAATTAGCAGCGGCGTCTGAGCAAACATCGGCCATTACCGGTGAGTCAAGCCAAGCTATTCGTAACCAACAAGCACAAGTAGAGCAAGCGGCAACAGCCACAACCGAAATGAGCAGCACGTCGCAAACAGTAAGCAACAGCGCACAGCAGGCACTTAACGAAATTAAAAATGCCGATAAAGAAGCTGAACGTGTAAAAGGTATTTCTCATCAAAATAAAGCCACTATTGAGCAACTTGCTCGCGAGGTGGACGATGCATCAGGTGTTATTAATAAGCTTCATCAAGACAGCGCATCTATAGGCAGTATTTTAGATGTAATACGCGGCATTGCAGAGCAAACCAACCTATTAGCACTTAACGCTGCAATTGAAGCAGCACGTGCCGGTGAATATGGCCGAGGTTTTGCGGTAGTAGCTGATGAAGTACGCTCACTGGCAAGCAAAACGCAAGAGTCGACCCAAGAGATACAATCTATGATTGAATCGCTTCAAAGTGGCGCAGAAGCGGCTGTAACAGCAATGGATAAAGGTAAACAGCAAGCAGAGTCATGTGTTGAACAAAGCGACTTAGCAAGCAGCGCATTAGACTCAATTACACTTGCCGTATCGCAAGCACACGATGTAAGTGAAGAAATCTCTACCGCAGCTCAAGAGCAACAACAAGTATCACAAGAAATTAGTGAACGTTTAGAATCTATTGTAGCCATAGCCGAGCAAACTGCTGAGGGTGCAAATCAAACAAACATTTCAAGCTCAGAAGTAGCCAAACTCGCTGAAGAGCTAAGAATATCGGTAGAAAACTTTAAGGTGTAATGCACTCCTAACAGCAGTAAATTTACGCAATAAAAAACCCGATACTGTTACTCAGTATCGGGTTTTTTGTTTACTTGTTTTAACGCTTAGCGAGAAGCACGCTGGCGATTGCCGCCTACTTTAGGTTTAGTGTTAGCCTTTTTAAATTGGCTAAACCCAGTATGGCGCGTTAAGGCTGGGCGCCCTCCTTTACCTTTACCAGCGCCTTTATGTGCTTTTTCATCGCGGCCTTCTTCTGGCACTAAGCAATTTGGGCCTTTACCAATTAAATTGGCTTTCCCCATACTGCGCAGTGCATCGCGGATCATTGGCCAACCCGATGGATCGTGATAACGCAATATTGCTTTGTGTAAGCGACGTTGGCGTGCTCCTTTTGGCACGGGCACTTGCTCTTTGTTGTTTTTAATATTACGCAACGAGTTCATTTCTGTATGGTAAATGGTGGTTGCATTGGCCATAGGCGACGGGTAAAAGTTTTGTACTTGGTCTAACTTAAAGTCGTTAGATTTAAGCCACAATGCCATATTAACCATGTCTTCGTCTTTGGTACCCGGGTGCGCTGAAATAAAGTACGGTATTAAATACTGCTTTTTACCCGCTTCTTTTGAGTACTTATCAAATAGTTCTTTAAATTGATCGTAAGCACCCATGCCCGGCTTCATCATTTTAGACAAAGGGCCATCTTCTGTGTGCTCAGGGGCAATTTTTAAATAGCCACCCACATGATGTGTAACCAGCTCTTTTACATAGCGAGGGTCTTGTACGGCTAGATCGTAACGAACGCCGGAGGCGATCAAAATCTTTTTAATGCCTTTCACTTCACGGGCTTTTTTGTATAAATCGATAGTAGGTGTATGGTCTGTATCCATGTGCTTACATATATCAGGGTAAACACATGAGAGTCGTCTACAGGTACTTTCTGCTTTTTTGCTCGTACAGCGCAATTTATACATGTTGGCCGTTGGGCCACCTAAATCAGAAATAACACCGGTAAAACCAGGTACTTTATCTCTAATTTGTTCTATTTCGTCAATAATCGACTCTTGCGAGCGACTTTGAATAATACGTCCTTCATGCTCGGTAATAGAGCAGAACGAACAGCCACCAAAACAGCCACGCATAATATTAACCGACGTTTTAATCATATCGTAGGCTGGTATTTTTGCATCACCATAACTTGGGTGCGGTATACGCTGATAAGGCAAACCAAATACATCATCCATCTCATGGGTTTCGAGCGGGAATGCCGGCGGGTTAACCCAAATAGAGCGATCTCCATGGCGCTGAAATAACGCACGAGCACAGCCTGGGTTGGTCTCTTGGTGCAAAATGCGCGAGGCATGAGCATAAAGCGGTTTATTAACGCTTACTTGCTCAAATGCAGGCAGTTTAACGTATGTTTTTTCCCACGGTTTAGGGCGCGCAGGCTGAATAGTTATTGGTTTAGCGGCCTCTGCTTTTAAATCTATTCCGGCTTGCTTAAACTCTGATTTACTACACCCAACATCATCAGCCCCATAGGGGTTTGGGATAGGATCAATTTTGCCTATTTTATCAATCGCTGTTGAATCACTTCCGCGCCAGCCCGGTATTGGCTCTTTACGAATAACCGCTGTACCACGAATATCCTGAATTGTATCCATAGTTTCGCCAGCGGCTATACGGTGGGCTACTTCCACCAGCGGGCGCTCTGCATTACCATAAATAAGGATGTCGGCTTTGGCATCAAATAAAATACTACGGCGTACTTTTTCTTGCCAGTAGTCGTAATGAGCAATACGGCGCAAGCTTGCTTCAATACCACCAATAACAATAGGCACACCTTTGTAGGCTTCGCGTAAGCGCTGAGAGTAAATCATCACCGCACGGTCAGGGCGCTTGCCGCCCACATTACCTGGTGTATAGGCATCGTCATGGCGCATTCGTTTTTCTGCCGTGTAGCGGTTGATCATCGAATCCATGTTGCCGGCTGTAACACCAAAAAATAAGTTTGGTTTACCAAGCCCCATAAAGGCATCTTTTGATTGCCAATCTGGCTGAGCAATTATACCCACTCTAAAGCCTTGCGCTTCAAGTACACGGCCAATAACCGCCATACCAAAACTAGGGTGATCTACATAGGCATCGCCGCTAATAATTATAATGTCGCAGCTATCCCAGCCAAGAGCGTCCATTTCTTCGCGAGTGGTAGGTAAAAATGGGGCGGTGCCATAACATTCTGCCCAATATTTGGGGTATGAAAATAGCGCGCGTTCAGCTTTAAGGGAGCTCATAGTTTTGGCCGTAGAATAACAAAAGGCGCGAATTATATCCTAATACATTGCTTATTTATACAACATTACCTAGAGATATCGCGCCTACTGTAAAGTCTGTTTATATTAAGTTTTTTTATTTCGCTCTTTAATAAACTCTAAAAGTTCGTGCTCAGGCATTGGCTTAGCGTACATAAAACCTTGTACTTCATCACACCCTAAGTTTTTCAAAAACTCTGCCTGCTGCTGTGTTTCTACACCTTCAGCAATTGTTTTTAGTCCTAGTTTAGCGCCAAGCGACACCACCAAAGCAGCAATAGCACCGGTGTCGTTATCGGGTAAATCTTTTACAAATGCGCGGTCTATTTTAAGCCTATCAAGCGGTAAACTTTGTAAGTAACTTAACGAAGAAAAGCCCGTTCCAAAATCATCTATCGCTACTTCTACGCCTAATTCTTTTAACTCTTTTAGGGTATTGATCACGGTTTCTAATTCATCCATTACCACGCTTTCAGTCACTTCTAACTCTATATTACAGGGTTTAACATCGTACTTTTGTAAGGTGTTTTTTACTGTTGAAGCGTAGCCTTTAACCTTAAATTGCGGCACAGATACATTTACAGCAATGCAAATTTCTTCACCGAGTGCCTCTAAGCGTTTTTGCTGTTGGCAAGCTTGTTCTAAAACCCATTGGCCAATATCAACAATTAAACCGGCATCCTCAGCTAAAGGCACAAACACCGCAGGAGATATAAACGAGCCATCTTCTGATGGCCAGCGCAGCAATGCTTCACAGCCAATCAAAGATAAATTATCAAGTGAAAGCTGAGGTTGATACCACACTTGGAGCTTTTGCCGAGCAAAGTCATGACGTAACTGCCTAATGATACCTAAGCGCCAAGCCATTTTGTCTTGCATATCAATATCGTAGTAAATACCCTCTTTGCATTTAAGCTTTTTAGCTTGGTTTAATGCAATATAGGCAACTTTGAGTGTATCTAACCCAGTACTTTGAAAGTCTTGCTGCTGACATAAACCAATTCTAAAATCGACAGGCAAAATATGCTCGCCAGCACTAAAAGGCACACTTAGCACGTCGTTAAATTGTTCAAGGTCAAACTCCGTTTGGCGAATAATAAAGCCAAATACATCTGCGCCAATACGCGACAATAACTTTGCGTCTGGGTAAGCATCTTTAAGTCGCTTTACAATCTCAATTAACAAATGATTGCCAATTTCTTGTCCTAAGCCATTGTTAATATCTGCAAAACCAATCACATCAATTAATACAAAAACGTAGTCATTAACGTGTGGCTTTTGATAACGCACCACCCGCTCAATAAAATTAGTACGATTAGAAATACCGGTTAGTACATCTTTGTAAGCCGCATCTCTTAGTTTTACAAACAGCCTTACGTTATCAAGGGCTACACTCACATTAGTAAGAAAAATCTCTGCAAATTGCAGCTGCGCATCACTCGGTTTATGCTCGCACTCTAAATAAATAGCAGCCTGGCGGTGCTTACTTTTAACAATAAAAGTTACGCTCGAATCAGTTTGGCAATGCTGGGCCGACTCAAAACACTGTTCTACTTGTTCAAGCGCAACGCTATCAACATTAGCAAGCTTTTCACCAAAGTAGCTCTCATAATGGCCACTGCCACCTAATACTTGAATAAAGTTATCGCCATCTAGCTTACTGCATACCAACCCAACTTGTTGGCACTCTAAAATAATACCCAAGTGTTTAATAATCTCTTTGCACAACACTTTAATATCGGTAAGCCCTAAAATAGACTTTGAAGCCGAAACAATGGTGTTCATTGCATCACTTTGATACTCAAGTTGGCACACTTGCTCGTACGAGCGAATAGCGGTAATTAAAGAAGTTACTAATTTAGAACGAGTTAACTCTGTTTTTGTTTTATAATCGTTAATGTCATATTCGCGAATTACTTTTTCTTCTGGGGTGTTGCCCGCTTGGCCGGTACGTAAAATAATTCGCACATGCTGATTATTTAGCTCTTCGCGTACGCGTTTTACAACTTGCAAACCCGCATCATCAGATTCCATCACTACATCTAAAAAAATAACGGATATTGTATTATTGTTTTTGAGTATTTCGATGGCTTCGCTGCCAGAGTACGCATCGTGAAAACGTAGCCCTGCTCCCCAAAACTCTACGCCCGACAATGCAAGCTTAGTCACTGAATGTATTTCAGGATCGTCATCAACGATCAAAACATCCCAAAAATCAGTTAATTCTTGGGTTATTTCTTCTTCGCTGTCTGGCGCTAAAAATAAAAAATCGCTTTGCTCTGACGACATTATCTACCCTTTATCAGTTTTAATACTTATATAAGCTCATACCTATGTGCTAAAAATATATTTTTGGTTTATAGGCTAATTCATACTATAGTCGATTAATAAAAAGTTGTTATATTTCAAACTAAAAAACTCGTAAAAGGTGTGCCTATTAAATTTTTTAAAATCCTTATAAAAACGCTCTTATTGTTAGTTTTAGTGGCTATTTTGATTGGTTTAACCCTGCCGCAAAATTACAGCGTAAATAAAAACATACAAATAAATGCCAATGTAGCGACCGTTAAATCGCTGGTGTCTGACTTTAGCCTTTGGCATACATGGTCGCCCTGGGGCAAAGTAGCTCCGTCTATCACTTTTACTTTAGGCGAACCTAGTCGCGGTATAGGCGCGCATCAATCGTGGCAAAGCGACTGGGGGTATGGAGAAATGACTATTACTTCGCTTTCGCAAAATAAAATGACCTTTAATGCGCTTTTAAAAAATGAGCATATTATTGAAGGTGAAATTACATTTACCGAAGTAGAAGGTGTGGTAAATGTAACGTGTAATATTAATGGCCAAACCAATACCCCGCTAATTTCGGGTTATCTATCAATTTTTAGTGAGTATGTATTAAGCAATACAGTGTCACTTGGCTTAAATAACTTACAAACAGTGGCGCAATTACGCGACCAAAAAACACAGCTGGATAACGATGACAGTAAAATCAGCCCAAGCGAGAATTAACCTCGCCAATATAATTGAGTCTTTACTTGGCTACCCCGTAAAAAAAATAACCACAAATACTGGGCAACCAAGTACAGATCAAAGTTACGGTTCTAAAGGCAATCTAAACCCGCTTTATCACATAAATAGCGATAACCCTATTTTAGCGCGCGCCCAAAAGCGCCAAGATTTACTGCTTATAAAACAGCAGCAAAATATAGAAACCATTTTAGCTAAAGCAATGGAATTTTGCCCCGATGTGGCAAGTAATAAGCAGCCAGATGCCGACTGGATAGAACGCTTTATTGCCTTATGTGAAGACACCTCAAATGAATCGATGCAAACACTGTGGGCTAAAATTTTAACTGGCGAGACGCTCAACCCCGGTACATTTTCTATAAAAAGCTTACAAACACTCAAGCATATGACCCAACGCGAAGCAGATGCATTACAAAAGTGTGTATCGCTGAGCAGCTACAACGCAAAAGACGACAGCCACTTTATTTTATTAGGGTTTTATAAAAAGCCTTCGCTTTTCGACTTACTACGAAAAGGCAATAAGGTATCGCTTAATTTAGGAAAAACGGGGATCAGCTTTCCTGATATTTTAACGCTAATGGATCTTAATTTACTCTACAGAAAAGAAATAGAATCGGCGGTATTAAAAGCAGGCCAAGAACTCACCCTGTCGTTTTTATCGCAAAAAGTGACGTTAAGAGCTAAAAGTAGTGACTTAGTATTAAGCTATTACAAGTTTACCCAAACAGGCGATGAGCTTTCCAAGCTTATTAATTACCCTGTAAATAAGGTGTATAAGCAATTAATTAATAATGCATTGGAGGGAGAATTTGATTTAACGTGGCATGTTAATAAATAACACACCACGCTGTAAACTCACTAATTAAAAGTGAACTTGAATACCCGCAAATGGGCCTGATGCGTCAATATCGGTGTTAATATCATCAACATCATCTAGCTCTAACGTCATAGAACGGTAACCTGCTTTAATAGCTACATCTACCGCTAGGTTATCAATAAGTTCATACGCTACGCCTACTTGGTAGTCTTGCACTTTACTATCGTCGATAGCTAAAAAGCTGCCTTCAAAAAACACACTTAAACCCGTAAATGGTAAGCCTGCTTCAGCACGGCCATACGCAAGTGGCACAAAGCCCGAAAAATCTTTAGTCTCAGAGAAGTTAGTGCCACCTTGTTGAGTGGTACCAGTTACAATAATGTCACCGTCAAACTGCTTTGCGTTTAAACCTAAATCAATTGAAATTAAATCGTTATCAAAAATTTCGTAATAAAGAATGTAATCAATGTGAGTTAAGTCACTTAATGTATTTGCAGTTGTACCAACCACGTAATCTGAGCCATTAAAGCTAAACGTATCAGTAAGGGTAGCTGAGCCATTAAGTTCAAGCTCAGTGTATTTAAGCTTTAGGTTAGGAACTAATGGCACTGGGTGCTCTAGTGCCGCGTAGTAGCTAATAAAGGTTTCGTCTTCAAAATTAAAATCTTGTGGTGCGTTATCTTTGTAAGAAAACTGGCCGTCGTTATCTGACTGCCAGCCATCAACACCTACATATAAACCTAATAGAGTGTCTGCCTGTGCTGCAGGGGCTAAACATGCCATTGAAAGGGCAGCTGCTAAACAATACTTTTTCATTTTTTATCCTTGAGCTAGTAGTTCGCTAAGTTCGATTAAAGCCGCATTGGCTCTTGAAATATAATTTGCCATAACTAAAGAATGATTTGCCACAAAGCCAAAACCATTCCCGTTTAATATAATTGGGCTCCACACGGTTTCTTGTGTTGCCTCAAGCTCACGTATAATTTGCTGTAAGCTTACACGTGCATTTTTCTTTTCTAATACATCAGCAAAGTCATACTCAACCGCTTGTAAAAAGTGTAATAACGCCCACGTTGCACCGCGCGACTCGTAAAACACGTCGTCTATTTCCCACCACGACGTTCTTACTTGTTGCTGAAGTGGTGTATAGGTCGCTTGCGTGTTTGAAGAATTACCGGCTAAATCGGTATTTACTTTGTCTTGGCCAACACTTGCACTTAAACGCTGACTTAAACTGCCTAAACGCTTTTCGGCTTCTTTTAACCAGCTACGTAGATTATCTGCACGTGAATAAAATTGGCTATCGCGCTCATGTTCGTTAGCAATTTGTGAGCGGTACACAAGAAGGTAGTCTATTCCCTTTTGGTACTCTCCCTCGGCACTTGGCCATGCCCATGCTTCAGAGCTAATATTAAATTGCGGCTGCGCTTTTTTAAGGGCTTCATGTTCGGTAGATTGCGACTGTGAACGGCTAAAATCTTTACGCATTGATAACGCTAAATCACGCACCATTTCAAGCGCGCCATATTCCCACGCTGGCATGTCATCCATTATCACACTTGGCGGCATCACATCGTTTGATAAATACCCACCTTGCTTATCAAGTAATGTGCTAGCAACGGTAATAAGCGTTGAGGTGGTTGTATAGCCTGTTACCATTTTTTCGTTGCGTGCTTGCGCGGTTTCTTTTGCATTAGTTACTACGTTAAAACGTGCCGGCTCAATGCTCCAATAAACTGCAATAGCGTAAAAAATAATAAGTAGTACCACCAAGGCACCAGCTATTTTTCCTTTATGTTGCGACATTTATCCTCCTAGTGATGAGCGTGTTGTTTTTTAGATGGCTTTGAATGCGCAGCCTGCGCTTCAAGCGAAACCACTTGAGCATTAGTAAACAAGCGGTTACCGTCACTAAAATATAGCGTGAGTTTACGTTCTTGCCCTACTTTTAGTGGTTCTTGTGGATCAAATACCATTAAATGGTAACCACCAGGCTCAAAGCTTAGGCTTTCATGGCCCTTAATGGTGACAGCTTTAACCTGTTGCATTTTCATCATGCCGTTGACATGTTTGTGCTCATGTATTTCTACACGGCCTAAACCTTCGATGGTCGCTTTAGTTAATTTAGCAACACCACCACCGTGGTTAGAAATTGTTAAATAGCCAACACTCGACTTACTACCAGGCAAAAATGCCCTTACTTGTGCATGGCTTACTTCAAGCTTAGCTTCGTCTGTATCGTGGCTGTGCCCAGCATGTGCAGCAACCGATGACGAAAACACATTAATCATTAACGCCGAGGCCATAAAAAAGCACTGCTTCATCATCGCTTTATTCCTTGTGAAAGCATAAAATTTCACTTTAAATTTAACATAGTTAACTAATAATAGTCAGTTAAATTAAGGCTTAAGAGGTTACTTTTTTGTTATCGAGCACCAACCAGCACAGTACAGCTACAAATAATAATGGCCAGGCTATCATCACTGAACCAAATAACAGTGCCAAAATGGTGCCAACCAGCGCGACAATCCCTGCGCCTATTAACCCCATGGTCACTAAAGCCATTACGGCTACCACTGCAATAATAGCGACTAATACACCAGCCAGCTCAAGCCCCACCCAGCTCATATCTGCAATCCACAGTGGAAACTGCCATGAATCAAAATGTATTAGTGACACTGTATCAGTAAAAAGTAACACATATACGACAACACATATTGCTAAGGTTTTCATATCCCTCTCCTAATACGCACGCTCTTCAAGACAGCAGTGAGCAATCAAATAACCAAGCGCCACTGCAAACGGAAAACTTATAAATAATAAAATAGTTACTAAGCGTGTTGACCACACTGGAAAATCAAGGCGACGCGCTAACCCACTGCATACGCCCGATATTTTTTTATTCAGTGAATCTTTGTACCAACCACGCTGTGTTTTAAAGTTATTCATACTTTACTCCTTAAGCGCTTGGCGCAGTTGTACTGGTATTACTTTGCTTAACACTGGCTTTTAAACGAGCCAGCTCTGCATCTATTTTTTCATTTTTAACTAAAGTCTCAATTTGCTCAGCGGTTGATTGCGCTGTATTTGTAAGTTCATAAGCATCAACCTGTGCTTCTATGCCTTCCACTTTTTGCTCTATCATTTCAAAGCGAGACAAAGCATTTGCGACCTTGTCACTGTGTAATTGCATGTTCACTTTTTCACGTGCAGCAACAATATCGTGGCGTTTTATTAATTGAGCTTGTTTGCTTTTAGCTTGCGCCATTTTTTGCTGTAAACGCTCACAATCTGCCGTAATTTTCTCTATCGACTCTTTTAGAGTATTTAGCTGAGTGTTTTTTGCTACAATTTGCTCATCTACTCGCTGTTTTTCTACTAACGCAGACTTGGCTAAATCGTCACGGTTTTTAGCAACTGCCAGCTCAGCTTTTGTTTGCCACAAAGTTAAGTCTTTTTGTTTTTGTGCAATTTGGCGTTTAAGCGTTTTTTCTTCGCACAGCAAGGCTGCGGCTGTGCTTCTACATTCGTTAAGCGCTTCTTGCATTTCACTTAGCATAAGGTTGAGGAGTTTTTCTGGGTCTTCTGCTTTATCCAGCATGGCAGCAATATTGGATTGGATAACATCATTTACGCGATTAAATATACTCATTGTTTTGTCCTGTTGTTTTAATTGATAACAACAGGATTCCAAGAGTTATGCCAATTAACAAAATTTATTTATAAGCCTTTATATTCAGACAGTTAGATAACTAACACGTTATTTTAAACTGACTAAAAACTGAATGCTAATAAGCTAAAATCACTAATTTATTTATCTTTTGACTAAATTTTAGTTATAAAAAAACCACTTTATAAAGTGGTTTTTTTATAACTGGTCAACGCTTTAGTATTACTCAGGCACAAAACTTAATGCTTTATCCATTACCGACAAATCAGCCTGTTTACCGTGACCGTTTTCTGAAAGGTGACGTCTAAATCCGCGCGCCCCTGGCTGCCCCTGAAAAATCCCCAGCATATGGCGTGCTATATGCCAAAAGTTAGCACCTAAACGCATTTCTTCTTCTATGTAATCATACATAGCGCGCACCACATCGTGACGAGTCTGAGTATTAGCCACCTCACCGTAAATCTTTTCATCCACCTCATTAAGCATAAATGGATTACTATATGCTTCACGACCAATCATAACGCCGTCTATATGCGCTAAATGCGCTAGGCTTTCTTCAATTGTTTTAACACCGCCATTAATGCTTAAATCGAGCTGTGGGTAGTCTTTTTTTAATTGGTAAACGCGTGGGTAATCAAGAGGCGGTACTTCACGATTTTCTTTAGGGCTCAAACCATTTAACCACGCTTTACGGGCATGAATAATAAAGTCATCACAGCCAACTTTATGGCTGGCTTCAATTAATGCGCATAAAAACTCATACGAGTCTTGCTCATCAATACCGATGCGTGTTTTTACCGTAACAGGAATACTAACTTCGCTTTTCATTGCCGCAACACACTGTGCAACCAGCTCAGGCTCGGCCATTAGGCATGCACCAAAGCGCCCGTTTTGTACTCTATCTGAAGGGCAGCCTACATTTAAGTTAATCTCATCGTAACCGCGCTCACCCGCAAGCTTTGCACACTTTGCTAGCGCCTCAGGATCAGAACCCCCCAGCTGCAAAGCAACCGGCCCCTCGTGCTGATTAAAGTGTAGATAATCGCCGCGACCAAATAAAATCGCCCCCGTGGTGATCATCTCAGTGTATAAAACAGCGTGCTTAGTCATCTTACGATGAAAAGTGCGACAATGACGATCAGTCCAATCAAGCATGGGTGCAACAGAAAAACGTCTGTTTAACGTTGGATTATCTAATGTGCGTTTTTGCAATGTAAAAGCCTCGGGGATTATAAGTAAATGCGCCCATAAAAAGGCGCTGTATTTTACACAAAAGCCTAATTAGCATCAATGTTAGCTGTATATTTGTAAACCAAAATAATGCGCGATACCGTTGAGTATATTTGTAACTGCCACAGAGCTTAAAATTAACCCCATGATTCTACTTATAATACTTGCGCCACTGTCGCCTATTAATTTATGCACATGATTTGCGAGTAACAACAGCACAAGCACAACAACTAATACAACCAACATCATCGACGATGTAGTAACTTGCTCAACCCACGTGTATTCTTCGTTACGGGTCATCAGTACTGCGCCAAGCATGGCGCCTGGGCTTGCTATAGAGGGAATGGCTAGCGGAAAAATAGCGGTTTCTGTGCTGTCGCGCACACTTTTAATCTCAGACTCGGGCTTACTTTCACCAAAAATCATTGAAAGCGCAAAAATAAGCAGGACTATGCCCCCAGCTATTTGAAACGCCGACAGCGGTATTTCAATTGCATTTAATAGCTGCTCACCGGCAATAACAAAAAAGAGTAAAACCACAGCGGATACACCCACGGCTTTAAAAACAACTTTTCGTTTAAACTTTTCATCTTCCCCACGTGTCACAGCAATAAATACAGGCACTGTACCTATAGGGTCTATCACCGCAAAAAAGAAAATAAATATAGCTACCAGTTCATGCATTAATGGGGTTCCTAGATAAAAAGTGTTTAATAAAAACGCTGCAAGTACAACACAGTATGTTAGTATATCACGGTAGCGTAAGGATAAGAGAATGATGAATATAGAATCACTCGTAAGTAAAGCAAAACAAGTTTGTGACAACCGTGGTGCGCGTTTTACGCCTATCCGCGAAAAAGTATTTCGCCTATTAGCTAGCGCCCAAGGCGGCGTTGGGGCGTACGATTTACTTGAGCAATTAAAAGTAACAGAAACAGGCGCAAAACCTGCAACAATTTACCGTGCGCTAGACTTTTTATCAGAGCTGGGCTTTATTCACAAAATAGAAAGCACCAATGCATTTATGCTTTGCCATCACTTTGATCATATTCATCCTGTGCAGCTATTAATCTGTGACAGTTGTGGTTTTGTAAAAGAGCTGCACTCTACGGTTATTTCTCACGAGCTAAACAACTTAGCAGCAGAAAGCGGCTTTGTTGTATCAGGGCAAACTATTGAAGCACACGGTAAGTGTGAGTCTTGTAGAAGCTAAACCCAAAGTTTGTTTTAAAGCTATACTCATATTTAGATAGCCACTTTAGCACCAATTTTAAGAGTACCTAACATGAATGTTGAGTTCATTAATCCATTTTTATCTTCTTTGATCAATGTGTTATCTACAATGGCACAAACCGAGTTAAAACCAGGTAAGCCGCGTATAAAAACAGACGAAGTCGCCTGTGGCGATGTATCTGGTTTAATTGGCATGGTGGGCGCGCAAACTCGTGGCTCATTTTCAATTACCTTTGATGAAAACTTAGCTCTGACCATCATGGAGCGCATGCTTGGTGAGCGCCCTGACAACATAGACGATGAAGTAACTGATATGGTTGGGGAAATTACTAATATGGTTACCGGTGGAGCTAAAAACTTACTCGGCGAAAAAGGCTATGACTTTGATATGGCTACGCCAATTGTAGTTGCAGGTAAAGGCCACACCATCACACATAAAAGTAAGGGCAAAAAAATAATCATGCCATTTAGCTGTGATGCAGGCGATGCAAATATAGAAGTTAGCTTTGATAAGTTATGAGCTGGCAACAAACTCAAATAACCTTAAAACCGCGTGCTCGAGGATTTCATTTAATTGATGATGAAATACTCGCGCAGCTGAGCGAGCTGGCTAATTATAAAGTTGGCCTATTACATTTGTTTATTCAGCACACATCGGCAAGTTTAACCATAAACGAAAACGCCGATCCAACAGTGCGCATGGATATGGAAAGCCACTTTAACCATTTCGTTCCCGAGCGCCAACCTTACTATCGTCACGATTACGAAGGTGATGATGATATGCCAGCCCATATAAAAACCAGTACGTTAGGGTGTGAATTAAGTATTCCTATAAGCAATGGGCGCTTAGCGCTAGGTACATGGCAAGGTATTTACTTAGGCGAGCATCGCGACGCTGGCGGTGCAAGACGTATTATAGCGACCTTGCAAGGCGAAAGCTTTTAACCTTGTATTGACCTCCCCTCCCTAGCTTTTACCACGTCACTTCGCATTATTTAAAACCCTTTATATCGCGCGGTGGCATGCGGCCACTCGTGCGTTTAATATTTATAAATAATTTTCGTAGGTATAAATCAGATCAAAATATTGTTTTAGAGGTGTTTATTTTAGTGGGATATTTAGAGAGATTGGAGCGGCACACGAGGCTCGAACTCGTGACCTCGACCTTGGCAAGGTCGCGCTCTACCAACTGAGCTAGTGCCGCTTTATAGATTGTCAGTAATTTGTCCGTTGGTGCGCGACAGGTCGCGTCCTACATTCTGGCAACTGAGCTAGTGCCGCTTTATAGATTGTCAGTAATTTGTCCGTTGGTGCGCGACAGGTCGCGTCCTACATTCTGGCAACTGAACTAGTGCCGCTTTATAGATTGTCAGTAATTTGTCCGTTGGTGCGCGACGGGTCGCGTCCTACATTCTGGCAACTGAGCTAGTGCCGCTTTATATTTTATTCAATACTTCAATTTCTTTTGGTGAGAAATTGGAGCGGCACACGAGGCTCGAACTCGTGACCTCGACCTTGGCAAGGTCGCGCTCTACCAACTGAGCTAGTGCCGCTTTATAGATTGTCAGTAATTTGTCCGTTGGTGCGCGACAGGTCGCGTCCTACATTCTGGCAACTGAGCTAGTGCCGCTTTATATTTTATTCGATACTTCAATTTCTTTGGTGAGAAATTGGAGCGGCACACGAGGCTCGAACTCGTGACCTCGACCTTGGCAAGGTCGCGCTCTACCAACTGAGCTAGTGCCGCTTCATATTTAGTCAGTAATTTGTCCGTTGGTGCGCGACAGGTCGCGTCCTACATTCTGGCAACTGAGCTAGTGCCGCTTTAAATATTGTCAGTAATTTGTCCGTTGGTACGCGACAGGTCGCGTCCTACGTTCTGGCAACTGAGCTAGTGCCGCTTAAATATTGTCAGTAACTTGTCCGTTGGTGCGCGACAGGTCGCGTCCTACGTTCTGGCAACTAAGCTAGTGCCGAACTTACTGATGGTATTTAAACCACTCAAACACACCAACCCCGCGAGGGTTATCGTCTTGAGCGGGGCAGGATTCTACAATAATCTAATGTGTTTGCAAGTGTTTTTTACAAATTAAAGAATTTTTCTCTATACACCTTTAATTCCATAATAGAATCTTTAATGTCATCGAGAGCTAAATGAGAGCCTTTTTTATTTACCTGTTCTAGTACCTCAGGCTTCCAACGTCGGGCAAGCTCTTTAATTGTGCTTACATCTAAATTTCGATAATGAAAAAAGTCTTCAAGCTCGCGCATATACTTATTCATAAAGCGTCTGTCTTGACCTATTGAGTTACCACACATCGGTGATTTACCCGCAGGAACCCACTGCTTTAAAAAATTAAGCGTTTGTTCAACCGCATAAGCTTCATCATATGTACTGGCTTTACAACGAGCAGTCAGACCTGATTTCCCATGCTGTGTAGTACACCATTCGTCCATGCCATCTAACAGCTCATCACTTTGGTGAATCGCTATAGTAGGCCCTTCCGCGAGTATATTTAAATCGGCATCAGTTACTACTGTTGCAATTTCGAGTATTTTATCTGTGGCCGGCTCAAGTCCAGTCATTTCTAGATCAAGCCAAATTAAATTAGATTCATTAATAGTCATAGTAACCTTAAACAGTGCTTTTCTTTAGATCCAACGCATTTCGATATATCATATTAGCATCAACCGTCGAGCTAAAGCTTTTTTATACGCAAAGCCGACATTTAAACCAAGGTTATAGGCCAAAAGTGGCAAAACAGAAAAAATTAAGTAAAGGCCAATCTCGCAGGATCAAGGCTAATCATCAAAAGCGCTTAAATAATGCCGATACAAAATTGGCAAAAGGTGGCGCACAAGAGTGGCAAACAGATAATCTGGGCGCAACCGAAAACGCCATCGTGATAAGCCGTTTTGGCCAACACGCCGATGTAGAAACACAAGAAGGTGACGTATTACGCTGTAATATTCGCCGTACCGTTACTAACTTAGTGTGTGGTGATGAAGTACTATTTCGCCGCGCAAAAGTAAGTGAAGGCGACTTAGCGGGCGTTATTGAAGCAACACAAGAACGCCGCTCACAGCTTACGCGTCCCGACTTTTACGATGGCGTAAAAGTAATCGCTGCAAATATTGACCAAATTTTAATGGTCTCAGCGGTACTACCAGAGTTTACGCCCAGTATTATCGACCGTTACTTAATTGCCTGTGAAGACATGGGTATAGAACCTATTTTAGTACTTAATAAAATCGATTTAATCGACGACGAAGGCCTAAATGAAATTCAAAAAGTACTCGATATTTATCGAGGCCTTGGTTATCAGGTACTGCTTGTAAGTAGTGTAACCGGCGAAGGCATAGATGATTTAAAAAACGTACTGGTTGATAAAAATAATATTTTTGTTGGTCAAAGTGGCGTAGGTAAATCAACCTTAGTTAACACTGTGCTTCCTGATGCCGAAATATTAACTAAAGAAGTATCAGAAAACAGTGGCTTAGGGCAACATACCACCACTGTATCGCGCTTACATCACCTACCAAGTGGTGGTAACCTAATTGACTCACCGGGAATACGTGAGTTTGGTTTATGGCACTTAGATGTTGAACGGGTAACCTGGTGCTTTAAAGAATTTAGAGAGTTTATAGGTGGATGTCGTTTTAGAGACTGTAAGCATTTAAACGACCCAGGCTGTATAATTCAACAAGCGGTAGCCGATGGCGATATTTCGCAATTGCGATTCGACAGCTACCACCGTATTTTAGAAACAATGGCCGATGGCCGTGCTGGTGCACGCGCACCTCGCGTTTAATTTAGGAAACAATCTGTGAGTTTAGACAAATTTAAAATTGCAATGCAGTATGCAATGCCAAAGCACTTTATTTCACGCGTAGTAGGTAAATTAGCTGCAGCAAAAGCAGGTGCTTTAACTACAACGCTCATTAAACTATTTATTAAACAATATAAAGTAGACATGAACGAGGCTTTGTATGAAGACCCAGCGCACTACAAAACGTTTAATGAATTTTTTACTCGCCCATTAAAAGATGGTGTGCGTCCAATGGCGCAAGGCGAGAACGTAATTACTCACCCTGTTGATGGTGCTATTAGCCAACTGGGCGACATTGTTGATGGGCAGCTAATACAAGCAAAAGGTCATGACTACAGTCTACAAGCACTATTAGGTGGCTCTGAAGATGATACAACACCATTTTTAGGCGGAAAATTTGCTACCATTTATTTAGCGCCAAAAGACTACCACCGTATTCATATGCCTATAGACGGCACACTAAGTAAAATGATTTACGTACCGGGCGACTTATTTTCGGTAAACCCGCTTACAGCGCGCAATGTCCCTAATTTATTTGCTCGTAACGAACGTGTAGTGGCTATTTTTGAAACCGAAATTGGCCCACTTGCTATGGTACTAGTAGGCGCAACCATTGTAGCCAGCATAGAAACCGTTTGGGCAGGCACAGTAACGCCACCCGCCGGTAGCGACGTGTTTAGCTGGAACTACCCTACTAAAGGCGAAAACGCCATTACCCTTAAAAAAGGTGAAGAAATGGGCCGCTTTAAACTAGGCTCAACAGTGGTACTAGCATGGGGTGCAGATAAAGCAGACATTTTAGACGACCAACTGCCTGAAACAGTAACGCGTTTAAACACCGCATTTGCAACAATTAAAGAAAGTGAAGAGCTGTAAGCTGTAAGCTGTAAGCTGTAAGCAAAAATAAATATTAAGCACCGCGTTTACCAAAAACGCGGTGCTTTTTTATTGGTAGGCGTGAAGCTTGCTCACGCAAAAAAGAAAAAGCGTAAATAGATTTTATATCAACGCGCCAGCAAGCAAGGCGCCTATAGATTAATTAAACTACGATGCTAATTTTAGCTGTAGACATAGAGCTTGCTTACGTTAGAAGCGCAGCTTCTCATGGTTTAACCCCTAGTTTAGCCCCGCGAATTACCTCATACTTTATTCACCGCACTCTTTACAGTTTATATCTTTAATCATTTTAAATTGCTGTTGCTTTAAGCTCAGCGCATCAAAGCTGATAAACACACTACCTTCAACATGCCCTAACAGCATATTAAGCGTAAGCTGTGCCTGCATAGAGCCTATAATTCCTAACAGTGGGCTTATTACACCTGCATTACTACAATTTACAGCGGGTGCGGCGTCACTTTTTGCAAAAACACAGCCATAACACGGGCTATTATTTTGCCTAAAATCAAACCCCATTAACTGCCCTTTCGTTGCCAGTGCTGCACCTGCAATTAAAGGCAACTTATGAGTAAAGCAATAACGGTTAACACTGTAACGTGCGGCAAAATTATCAGAGCAATCAAGTACTATGTCGGCATTTTTTAAAAGCTCCCCTGCGTTGTTATCATCGAGCTTTTTACAATGCGTCACTATTTCTATTTGATTATTAAGGCTTGTTAATACTTTGCCAGCAGCGGTGACCTTGTTTTGCCCTAAGTGATTAACTTTATAAAGCACTTGGCGCTGCAAGTTAGAAAGCTCAACCGCATCATCATCTATTAAAATAAGTTTACCAATACCTGCCGCAGCTAAATACAAAAGTGCAGGACTACCTAGCCCGCCAACTCCCACTACTGCAACGGTGGCTGCTTTAAGTGCTAACTGCCCTTCTAGGCCCACTTCTTTTAATAATAAGTGGCGACTATAGCGCAGGGTTTCTTTATCGCTAAGCTTATTCATTAGGCTGATTTATAGCACTTTTTAGCGCACTAATTGCTGCAATATAATCATTCGCTTCACTAATCGCGCGTACTACCGCAACACTGCCTACTCCTGTACTTGTAACCTCGCTTGCGCGGGTTAAATCTATGCCGCCAATGGCAACAGTTGGGTAGCTTTGCATTAATGGCACACACTTTTTAAGTTTATCGAGACCTTGTATTTGCCCTGTCATATCTTTGGTTGTGGTTGGGTAAATAGCACCAAATGCCATATAACTTGGTCGGTAGTTGTGCGCACGTAACATTTCGTAAAAACCATGGGTAGAAAGCCCAAGCCTTAAACCTGCTTCTTTAATCGCGGCTAAATTAGCGGTTTCTAAATCTTCTTGGCCTAAGTGTACGCCGTAGGCACCGTGCTTAATTGCCAACTGCCAATAGTCGTTTATAAATACGTGAGCGCGGTACTTATTACCCAGCTCTACGGCCTGCTTAATTAACTCATCAAGCTCAAGGTCGGTTTTATTTTTAACGCGAAGCTGCGCCGTAGTAATACCTTGCTGCAAACATTTATCTAGCCAATCTAGGCTATCGACCACAGCATATAGGCCCAACTTTTTGCTCTCACAAGGTGCAAAATCAGCCGCCATATTAAATTCCAGCGGCACATCAAAATCAAGCTCATCACCAAGCCAGCTGCCAGGCTCTATTACTTGCGGGTAGTCATCTAACTGTGTAGGAAAAGCAGTATGTGCAACAGGGCCTATTCCTTCGCCGTATCTAACCGACTGCTTTAAGCCCTGATTTATATAAGCTTTAGCTAAAATAAAAGCATCTTTTAGTGGGTAGTCTTTTGCTAAACACGCGGCAATAACCGAGGCCATGCTACAACCTGTACCATGACTATGAGGGCTTTGAATTTTTTTATTCCCAAGCCAATACTCTTCGCCGTTTTGTGTGCAGTAATCAATACAATAACCAGTTGGGTAATCCCAGTGCCCGCCTTTAATAACAACCGCTTTTGCGCCCCAACTTAATAGCTTTTTAGCTGCGTCTTTCACGGCGCTTGGGCCAATTAAATATACGCCTGTTAATAATTGCGTTTCGTGCGTGTTAGGTGTTATTACATCCACCAGCGGCATTAAGCATTCTTTAATGGCACTTACGGTATCTTCCTCTGTTAATACATCACCACTTGAAGCAATTGCAACGGGGTCGTATACAATCACAGGCGGTACAGGCCATTTAGCTTTATAATGCGCTATATGCTCACTTATTAATTGAATTTGCTGCACATTAGCCAGCATGCCAATTTTAATTACTTTGGCTTTCATATCGCTTTCGAGTGCTAGTAATTGCGATTCAATAATATCGGTAGATACCGCGTTAATGGCCTCTACACCTAAGCTATTTTGCGCCGTAAGCGCGGTAATAGCAGTACAGCCATGCACGCCAAAACTTTGCATTGCTTTTATATCGGCTTGAATGCCTGCGCCACCACCTGAGTCTGAGCCTGCAATTGTCCACACTAAATTATTCATACTCTTTATTTCCTTACTGCTGATGCCAAAACGGCATACCCATTGTAGGGGTTGAGGGGGCTGCTAAGTCTTTTTCAGGCATTGCTTTGGCATTATACGCAAAGCGCCCTGCCTCTACCGCGGCTTTAAATGCACGGCTCATCGTAATTGGGCAGCCAGCCCCTGCTATCGCTGAATTTAATAATACCGCATCATACCCTAATTCAAGCGCTTGGCAGGCATGCGAAGGCAAACCAAGCCCTGCATCTACAATTAATGTTGTGTTTGGTAAGCGCTCACGAATTGTTTTTAAATTATAACTATTTAAAAGCCCCTTACCGGTGCCAATAGGCGCGCCCCAAGGCATAAGCACTTCACACCCTAGCTCGTTTAAACGCTGGCAAAGCACTAAATCATCGGTGCAGTAGGGTAATACTTTAAAGCCATCATCAATTAATATTTTTGTGGCTTCTAACAATGCGAATGGGTCGGGTTGTAAGTTGTAATCATCACCTATTAGTTCAAGCTTAATCCAATCGGTTGCAAATACTTCACGGCACATTTTAGCAAGTGTTACGGCTTCTTTTACACTGTGGCACCCTGCGGTATTAGGCAGTATTTTAAGGCCTGTGTTTTTTATAAGCTGCCAAAAGTCATTCCCTGCGGCAGCGCTTTGCTGGCGCCTTAATGATACCGTTACTATTTGCGCGCCAGAGGCTTTTATAGACTCTTCCATCACCGCTGGAGAGGGATAAAGCGCCGAGCCTATTAATAAACGGCTATTTAGTTGCTCGCCATAAATAGTTAAGCAATCATTACCTTGCATAATGCTACCCACCTTGAATAGGCGATAACAATTCGATGCTATCACCTTCGTTAATTGCGGTGCTGGCATGCAGACTTTGTGGAATAAATTCGCCATTTAGTGCCACCGCGAATGGCGGCTTTGCACCAAAATTTTGTAATACATCAACAAGCACTGCACTTTTAATAGTTAGCAGCTCACCATTAATTGTTATAGTCATTTATTACTCACCCTATTTGAGATAACGCATCAGCCACTAAGGCGGGCCCTAACATATAGCCATGACGATATAAGCCATTAATGCTAATTACGTTACCTGTTTTTAAAACCGCAGGGCGGTTATCGCTAAAGGCGGGGCGTAACCCGCTTTGAATATTTAACAGCCGCGCTTCGGCAAACCCGCTGTGCACAGTGTAGGCCGCCGAAAGTAGCTCAAGCGTAGAGCGCACCGTTGCAGGGCCGCTATCATCAGACTCTATTTCAGTTGCACCAATTACATACTCATTATTAGGTTTTGGCGCTATATAAATTGGGTAGCGCGGGTGCATTAAACGCACCGGCCGCGTTAAATTAACCTCAGGTGCATGTAACCTGGCCACCTCACCGCGAACCCCTCTAAGGAGTTTATCGCCTTTAGCGCCTAAGCCACGACAGTCAATAATGTAATCAAACCCGCGGTTATTCACCTCGCCGTTTTGAATGCTAACGCGTTGGTTAAAAACAAACTTAACCTTACGTTTATTAAGCATGGTGAAGCTTGCTTTATAAAAGGCCTGGTTATCTATTTGCCCTTCGCAGGGTAAAAACACACCTTGGTTAAAACGATTAGCTAATTCGGGTTCTAACTGCGTTATTTGCTGAGCATTTAACGCCTGCGCGCTGTGCCCTGCTATTGGCTTAATACGCTGGCTAAAGCTTTGTAAGTCACCTTTATCTTGCTGGTGCGCCACGACCAGCGTGCCTTTTTGCTGATAAAAAACCTCGCCTTCAAGCTCGCTCACTATCTCTGGCCAGCGCTTGAGTGAATTTAGCCCCATGATGGCTAAATCCGTTTCACACAATACCGACTCAGCAAGCGGAGCAAGCATTGCCGCAGCCACTTTACCGGCACTATTTTGAGTGTGTTCGTCACTGGCTTCAAACACGGTTACATGATGCGACTTACTAAGCTCGAGGGCAGCTAAGCGCCCTGCTAAACCAAACCCCACAACAGCAATGTTGTAAAACATAAAACCTCCTTTTAATAAAAGGCTAGCAGCCATAAGCCGCTAACCTGTTATTGGCTTATATTGCTTTGTGGTAAATTTCTGAGCCCGTTTGTTTAAACTCTTCAGATTTCGCTTTCATTTGCGCTTCTACATCCACCATTTTGATCTCAATTGCATCGCCAACATTGTTAGGATCGATCCCGCGTGATTCGAGATCTTTGGCATAATCGCGTACCTCTTGGGTAATTTTCATTGAACAAAATTTAGGGCCGCACATAGAGCAAAAGTGCGCTACTTTGCCAGACTCTTGCGGTAGGGTTTCGTCGTGATATTCACGGGCACGTTCTGGGTCTAAACCAATGTTAAATTGGTCGTGCCATCTAAATTCAAAGCGCGCTTTTGATAATGCGTTATCGCGCTCTTGCGCGCCGGGGTGGCCTTTGGCTAAATCGGCCGCATGTGCTGCAATTTTGTAGGTAATTAAGCCCTCTTTTACATCTTCTTTATTGGGCAAACCTAAATGCTCTTTTGGTGTTACATAACACAGCATGGCACAGCCGTACCACGCTATTTGTGCAGCGCCTATACCCGATGTTATATGGTCGTACCCTGGTGCTATATCGGTCGTTAATGGGCCTAATGTGTAAAAAGGCGCTTCGCCACAATGCTCTAATTGTTCATCCATATTGGCTTTAATCATATGCATTGGCACATGGCCTGGGCCTTCAATAAATACTTGTACATCGTGTTTCCACGCAACTTTTGTAAGCTCCCCTAACGTACGTAACTCACTAAATTGCGCTTCGTCGTTGGCATCGGCAATCGAACCTGGACGAAGGCCATCCCCAAGCGAAAAACACACATCGTATTGTTTTAAAATTTCGCAAATATCTTCAAAGTGCGTATATAAAAAGTTTTCTTTATGGTGCGCTAAACACCACTTAGCCATAATTGAGCCACCACGCGATACAATGCCGGTTACACGCTTTGCC
Organism: Pseudoalteromonas sp. Xi13; assembly: GCF_003952205.1. NCBI lineage: Bacteria > Pseudomonadati > Pseudomonadota > Gammaproteobacteria > Alteromonadales > Pseudoalteromonadaceae > Pseudoalteromonas > Pseudoalteromonas sp. Xi13. Next base: position 545,282 of record NZ_CP034439.1, on the reverse strand, counting down.
GTCATTGGCACATAACGCAGCAATACACCGGCATGAATAGTAAAGTAATCAACGCCCTGCTCGGCTTGTTCAATTAACGTATCGCGAAATATCTCCCAGGTTAAATCCTCGGCCACTCCGTTTACTTTTTCAAGCGCCTGATAAATTGGTACGGTGCCAATGGGCACCGGCGAATTACGTACTACCCATTCACGGGTTTCGTGAATGTAACGCCCGGTTGATAAATCCATTACGGTATCGGCACCCCATCGGGTAGACCACACCATTTTTTCTACTTCTTCTTCGATTGATGAGCTTACCGATGAATTACCAATATTCGCGTTAACTTTAACTAAAAAGTTACGGCCAACTATCATGGGCTCGGTTTCGGGGTGGTTAATATTATTAGGTAAAATAGCGCGGCCGCGGGCTATTTCGTCGCGAACAAATTCAGGGGTAATAAAATCGGGAATACTCGCCCCAAACGACTCGCCTTTATGCTGTGCTGCTAGCAGCTCTTCTCTAATTTGTGCACGGCCCATGTTTTCGCGTATGGCTACGTATTCCATTTCAGGGGTAATAATGCCTTGGCGAGCATAATGCATTTGCGTCACGTTTTTGCCCGCTTTACCACGGCGAATTTTAGGTAAATGATCAAAGCGAATATGATCAAGGCCGTCATCGGCCATACGTTGCTGAGCAAATTGCGAAGTGACCGAGTCGAGCACTTCGGTGTCGTTGCGCTCTTTTATCCACTGCTCACGAAATTTAGGTAACCCCTTACGTACGTCTAATTCAAAGTTAGGGTCGGTATACGGGCCTGATGTATCGTAAACACGCAGTGGATCGTTTGGCTCATACACAGGGTTTTGCTCATCGCCACCAATAAACGTATCGCTTAATGTAATTTCGCGCATACCCACGCGTACACCGCTTTGGCTGCCCTCAACATACACTTTTTGTGAGCTTGGAAATGGCTGACCCGTTAAATTATAAATGTAATCTGACGCAGCAGCGCGCGTTTCTCGACGTGTAGACTTATTTGTAGTGTTTGACATGACTTACCTCATTGCTAAAGGGTTGTCTTGTCAGATATTCCATAAGGAATAGAGAAAGATCGTAAAGCAGTGGTTACGCTGCTTTGCGGCCTAAAATGGCTAGTTATTTTGTTGTGCGCATAAAAAAGACGCACAAGCGTCCCATTTTAGGCAGCTTGTTCCCTACGCAGGTTTTAACCTGATCAGGTTCACGGATCCCGCTTTCGCGATCTCAGCCTTAATTATTTAAGGCACTCCGACAAGTAAAATTATGTTCGTTGATTTGCTATTTTCATCAAATCAGCGTTGAGTGTACGCCAGTTAAAAATTGCCTGCAAGGGGCAGTTTTAAATACTCATGCCACTACTTTGCTATAAACAAAAAAGTTTGATCGCCCTGCATAACTAACTGTGAGCCTTGCATGGTAAGCGTTGCACCTTCTCTTAGCGCTTGTAAAAACTGTTGCTCTAGCTCATCAACGTCTGCTCCGCACGACTTACGCGTCATGCCAAGTTTATTAACGCTAATACTGCTGTCTTTAAGCTCGCCTTCACCAAAAAACTTATTACATCCTGCAAACCCGTTTACTTGCAACGCTTCAATAAAGCTCATTGATGCACTGTAAGAGGCCGGCACAGCTAAACCATCAACCTTTGATAGTTGCCATTGTGTATACTTTAGCTGCTCAGTGGTCACCGTCCCTGTGGCTGTACAACCAATACATAAACCGATTAAAAGCATCGGTAGTGCTGCTAATTTCATGCTATTTCTAACTAAATATTTAATTACCGTAATAGTAACAATTTTTATGCGGTTTATCCGTTAAAAATGCATGTTTTAAATGTAAATTTTTGTTCTATGATAGTTTAGAGAGTGTTGAACTTTGCAGATTAAAACATGTACACATTATGGGCGCTTTAATCGCTTTGCTTGGTTTGTAACTTAGTGGGTTCGATAACAGCACCTACGCTACCCGCTATTTACGATAAACAACTCCACTACCTAGGCGCTGCTATAAAACAAACTAGGTTAAATTTAACCCCAAAGGTCACAGCCCCTAAAAATTATACGCGCTAATCTTGGGTGTAATTTTTAAATAAATCATCTATTTCGGGAGGTAAAAAAGGGCGCCCTTTTTCATTAACCGAGGTGCCTATAACCTTGGCTTGTAGCATTACTTTGTTGTCGTGTTTACGTACTAAGGTTTGCTTAAACGCAAACTTTATACGGCTTATACGCTCAGGTTCAACTGCTATATAAAATTCATCATCTGGTACAAGCGAATGTTTATAATCAACCTCACTGCGTATCACTACTAAGTTAACTTTTTGCTTTGCTAGTAGTGCAAAATCAACCCCATTTGCAAATAAAAACTCATGGCGAGCATGCTCTAAATAATTAAAGTACACACTGTTATTTACAATTCCTTGTAGGTCACATTCGTAATGGCGCACTTTAAAATCAACTTTAAAGGTCATATTAGTAATCCTGATTATTTAACGTATAATCGCTGCGTTATAACACAAGTATTAAAATAATTGCTACCATACGAGTCCCCAAAATGGAGTTAAGTAACCTAATGAACTTACGTTTGTCTTTAATTACTGCGGCGTTATTACCGCTAATTAGTACACCACTTATAGCAAACGCTGATGACAGCGACCTAGAACGAATTGTTGTTACAGGCGACTTTCAACGTGAAAGCATTCAAACATTAAGCGCTAGCGCTAGCCTATTTAGCAAAGATGAAATTAATCAACGTGGTGCAAGTTACTTAGACGAAATGCTAGGTAGTACAGCCAACGTAAACTTTACATCTGGTGCGTCTCGTGGTCGTTATATTCAAATTCGTGGAGTGGGACTTCGTTCACAATTTGTAGATCCAATTAACCCATCGGTTGGCTTAGTTATTGACGGAATTAACTACTCGGGTTTAGGTGGCAGCTCATTATTATTTGATATAGACCAGGTAGAAATTTACCGCGGTCCACAAGGCACTCGCTTTGGTGCAGACGGCATGGCCGGTATGATCCAAATGGAATCAGCTCAGGCAACTGCCGATCCGAGCTTAAAATTACAAGTGGGTATGGGTACTTATAACTCGCGCGAAGCAGGCCTTGCAGCAAGTACTGGATTAACCGACGACACAAGTGCACGCGTAAGCTACTTTCGCAGAAAGTCAGATGGCTACGTAGATAACCTATATTTAAACGACGAAACTCAACAACAAGATGAGCAAGTAGCCCGCTTTAAATTAAACAGCCAACTTACTGAGCATTTAAACACAGAGTTAAACCTGCACTACATAGATATAAACAACGGCTACGATGCGTTCACGCTTGATAACAGCCGTAATAGTGTAGCCGACGAGCCAGGCCAAGATAATCAACAAAGCTACGCCATTGGTATTAATAATACCTACACAGGTTTTGATGCCTTTGATGTAAGCTTAAACCTTTCAGCCATTGATACAGAGCTACTTTACAGCTTTGATGAAGACTGGGTATGTAACGATGCAAGCGAGCCACAATTATGTGCAGCTGGCTTACACCCTTGGGGTTATAGCTCAACCGATGTGTACACGCGTGATCGCGATGATCAGTCGGCTAATTTACAGTTTAATTCTAAAACAGGTAACTGGGTTGCCGGTGTTTACTATCAAAACCGCGATGTAGATTTAGAGCGCGAATATACTTGGCTTGCAAGCCCATTTGCATCAACCTACGAAACCAGTAACGTAGCAGTTTACGGTCAAGTAGCCACACCTATCGGCCCTAAAACCACACTCATTACCGGTTTACGTGTAGAGCAATACCAAGGGGATTACACCGACAGCAACGGCTTTATTGAAGAGACTGACGACGTAATGGTTGGCGGTAAAATAGCACTTGAATACCAAGTGATTGACCGTACTATGATCTACACCAGTATTACCCGTGGTTATAAAGCTGGCGGTATTAATTCAGAAGCATTAGCAAAAGCTAAAGATGAAGGCTTAAACCTAGATGCTGATTTTTTCCAGCAGCATACAAGCTTTGACCCAGAATACCTTTGGAGCGGCGAGTTTGGCGTTAAGGGTTCATCGCTTGATGATAAATTTACCCTGCGTTTAGCAGCATTTTATATGCACCGCGACAACATACAGCTAAAAGCTTGGCAAGTAGAAGGTCAGCAATTTACAGGCTACGTTGATAACGCAAGCTCTGGTAGCAACTACGGGCTAGAAGTTGAAGGTAGTTACCAACTTACCGAAGACTTATTCTTAACAGGTAGTGCGGGTTACTTAAACACAGAAATTGACGACTTTGTAACGCAATCTGGCTTAAATCAAGACGGTCGTGAGCAAGCGCAATCACCTAAATACCAATACGCATTTAGCGCACGTTACAACTTTACTAATGAGCTGTACGGTATGATTGGTGTTGAAGGTAAGGACGATTACTACTTCTCAGATAGCCATAATTCAAAAGCACCCAGCAGCAATTTAGTAAACCTAAGTTTAGGCTACGAAGCCGACATGTGGGCAGTGCGCGCATGGGCACGTAACGTATTTGACGAAGAAGTACCAACCCGCGGCTTTGAGTTTGGTAACGACCCACTTGATGGTTACGCTACACACACCTACGTGCAATTAGGTGAGCCAAGAGTAGCGGGTATAACGTTTACGTTAGAGCTGTAAGCTGTAAGCTGTAAGCTGTAAGCTGTAAGAAAAAATAAATATTAAACACCGCGTTTATAATAAACGCGGTGCTTTTTTATTGGTAGGCGTGAAGCTTGCTCACGCAAAAAGAAAAAGCGTAAATAGATTTTATATCAACGCGCCAGTAAGCATGGCGCCTACAGGACAAGCATCACGCCCTATCTACATCAAACGCGATGACTTCTTTTATTGTATCTTTAGCGGTGGCTAGCATAACTAACCTGTCTATACCCATCGCAACACCTGCGCATTGCGGTAAGCCGTGCTCGAGTGCGGCGATTAAGCGGGTATCCATAGGCACGTGGTTTAACCCATTGGCGGCGCGATAAGCGTTATCTTCATCAAAGCGCTTTGCCTGCTCTTTAGCATTAGTTAGCTCATTAAAGCCGTTCGCTAATTCCATATTTTTATAATAAAGCTCAAAGCGCCCTGCTACGCGGTTATCATGCTCACAAATCTGTGCCAGTGCCGCTTGCGATGCCGGAAAGTGATACACAAAACACGGTTTAGTTTGCCCAATAGTTGGCTCTACTTTCATACAAAATAACAGCTGCAGTAAGGTATCTTTATTGGTTTCGTTTTTGGCTATATCGGCAAAGCCGTGATCGCTGGCAAGCGTTTGCAATTGTCTAAGCGTAGCTGTTAATGGGTCAAGCGCTAACACTTGCTCAAACGCTTGTTGGTAAGTAAGACGCTCTGCAGGCTCTACATTTAAAATGAGCTGCATTAGCTCATCCATTTCATCCATTAATGCAAACTCATCAAACCCAGGGCGATACCACTCAAGCATGGTAAATTCGGGGTTATGATGGCGTCCCGCTTCTTCATTTCTAAATGCCTTACAAAGCTGAAATATGGGCCCTGAGCCTGCTGCTAGCAAACGTTTCATTGCAAATTCAGGCGATGTTTGTAAATAAAGCGGCAAGCCACCAGCGTGGCCTGGGCCTACAAACTGCGTATTAAAACTTGCTAAATGCACATCGGTTACACTGGCACTGCTTAAGCTAGGGGTTTCTACTTCCATTACATTACGCGTATAAAAAAACTCACGAATGGTTCGCAGTATGGCTGCACGCTGCTTAAGGGTGTTTATGCTTGCACTAGGTGCCCAAGGTGTTGCTGACATATTTTCTCCAAAAAAAATCCCAGCTTAAGCCGGGATTTTATAAACCGTACTCAAGCTTACTTAACACGGCCTACGTATTCACCGCTACGGGTGTCTACTTTAATTACTTCACCAATTTGTACGAATAATGGAACGCGTACTACTGCACCAGTGCTAAGCGTTGCAGGTTTACCGCCTGTGCCCGCTGTATCGCCTTTAAGACCAGGATCAGTTTCAGTGATCTCAAGCTCAACAAAGTTAGGTGGAGTAACCGCGATTGGGCTACCGTTCCATAATGTAATAGTACATACATCGTTTTCAACTAACCATTTAACGGCATCGCCAAGTGCTTTTTCGTCAGCGGCAATTTGTTCAAATGTTTCGTTGTTCATGAAATGCCAAAACTCACCGTCTGTGTATAGGTACGCTAAGTCGGTATCCATTACATCGGCGCCTTCAACTGATTCACCCGATTTAAAGGTTTTTTCAAGCACCTTACCAGAGATAAGTTTGCGGATACGAACACGGTTAAACGCTTGGCCTTTACCAGGTTTTACCATTTCATTTTCTAAAATACTGCAAGGTTCGCCGTCCATCATAATTTTTAGGCCGCCCTTGAACTCGTTGGTGCTATAATTCGCCATCGTTTCCTCTATTTAATTTTTTTCGAGTAATCTACGTGCCAATGATACAAAGAAATGAAGCAAATTTGCATAAAAACTGGCAAAAAGAATTAGCAAATGTAGTTACCTGCCCAAAAACCTTGCTTGAAATGGTCGGTTTATCGAGCCAAGCCCATGAAAACGACCTAAAAGCCCGCAGTTTATTTCCGGTACGCGTGCCAGTCCCTTTTATAAAAAAAATACGCAAGGGCGATGCAAACGACCCCTTATTGCTACAAGTTATGCCACGCCATCAAGAGTTTTTAACCAAAACAGGTTTTAATAAAGACCCTTTACTAGAGCAAGACAACGAACAGCCTGGGCTTTTACATAAATATAAATCCCGTGTTTTAATTATGTTTAAAACTGGCTGTGCAGTAAATTGCCGTTACTGCTTTAGACGCCACTTCCCGTATCAAGAAAACCAGCTTAATAAAAAAAGCCTGCTTGATGCGCTGAGCTATATAAAATCAGATACCAACATAAACGAAGTGATTTTAAGTGGTGGCGACCCACTTATGGCCAAAGACGATGCCATTAGCTGGTTTTTAGATGAGCTTGAACAGTTACCTCAAATTAAACGCATGCGAATACACAGCCGTTTGCCTGTTGTTATACCTGCGCGTATTACCGATGAGCTGTGCGCGAGGCTAAAGCAATCACCGCTAAAAATTATATTTATTAACCATATAAATCACGCCAACGAAATAGATGACGAGTTTAAAGCCGCCATGCAAAAGCTAAAGCAAGCAGGCGTAACGTTATTAAACCAGGCGGTTATTTTAAAAGAGGTGAACGACACCGTTGAGGCACAAATAAATTTAAGTGAGGCGTTATTTGATGCAGACGTACTGCCTTACTATTTATATTTGCTAGATAAGGTTGAAGGCGCAAGCCACTTTGATATTAACGAAGAGCAAGCAATAGAAATAATGGCAGAACTATTAAAAGCCCTGCCTGGATTTTTAGTGCCTAAATTAGTAAGAGAAATAGGCGGTCAAAAAAGCAAAACACCTATCGACCTTAAGTTAGGGCGTGTTAACCTTTGATGGTTGAATTTGCAGCAGTATGTTTGGCTTTTAGGCAAGGCTGAGCCTGTGTAGTGTGGTTATTCCCCATAAATAGGCGATAACGCAGCATAAATGCCAAACATGCGCTGCCCTTCGGGTTCTTCCTAGGGGCGATAAGCTCTTTGTTGCCTACATGGATGTAGGTAAGGGGCGTGAGCAGGACGCGGAAGCTTTACTCGGTTTTTACTTAGCCCACTAGGTTACAAACCTCGCGCCGCGATTTAATCGCCCCTAGATTGAACAAATTGCAATCCGCAAAGATCAACACGCCCTAGTTTAAACGTATATATTTACATTGTTACCCAGTGTTGCTGTAACCGACTGAGCCGGTGATTGCGCACTTGTTGGTTGGGCAGCACCTTCAATTAGTGCAAGTGCTGCTGCGCCATCTGCTAATTGCTGCTTTTTAGACAAAGCAGCGGTATATACTTCACCACCTTGGCCAGAGCTAGACATAGCGGGTAGATTTCCACCTGATATATTCATCGTTATAAGCCTTAATCAACCTGACATTTAAATGTAATCCAAGTACTATATCGGCAATGCAGTACAAAGCTTTAGGAAAACCATGGATTCTATAATTGAACAACTCAACGCTAACTTAAAAATTGTTTATCGCCAAGCACTTGATGCCGACAAAAAACTAGATGAGCTACAGCAACAAGGCCACGGTAAATTTAAAGCCTTGTTCCCAGCTGATGCCGGATTTAGTTTTGAAGCTAAACGCTTTAAGCCATACGTACTTGATGTAGCAGCCGATGTAGAAAGCTTAAGCACAGATGGTTTTGATGAAGAAAAGCTTAAAACAACGGTTATTAAGCTACAACAGTTACTTACCCTGCTCGCTACGTTTAAGTAGCTAAAAATTAAAGTTTAATTTAGTAAACATCAAATACAAAAAATGCCGATAATGTTTATCGGCATTTTTTATTTATCCTGTAGCTGTATTTAACTTATATTAGATAAAACTTTTGAATGAAACCAGTTAGTTACTAAGCGTTTTTCATAATAAAATGATCTAGAGGTTGAGCGCTTAATTTTATCTAAATAGCCTCTATCTTTTAATAACACTTCTGTGGCGTGGTTCACAACTTCACCCTGCGGATTAGTTACCGTGTAAGACAGCTTAATTTGTGGGTAATGAAATGGTTGAATTACTCTTATTTTTTTAGCGCCAGAAAACTCAATTGCACCTGCTAAATCAAGATCTGCAACCTCTACATTTAATTTATATCCACTGGGTAATTTTTCAGCTAACTTCGCAAGATGCTTTTCAAAGTTAATAGTAATTTGCTTTTCAAAAGAAGTTGGTGATTGATTTGCTGCACGCACATCGCGGTAATTGTCAAAATCTTGCCATCTAACTGCAGACTCACCAGCTTGTGCAATACCAATAGAACTTAAACCCATTACTAACGTTAGTAATTTTAAACTTTTCATAATCTTCTCCATGTGAACTATCAAAAGTCAACGCAAGTACAGCACATTCAATTTAAAACAATAAACCAGAACACTTACACTGATGACATTAGTTTAAATTAGCAGCAAAAATTTTTAATGTAAAGTTAGGTACATCCCTATATTGATAAAACACAATCAAAAAGTAATTTAATCACTTAATTGCCAGCTTGAAATGCAAAAGCTAATAACTCTTTTTGTACGCATAATCAAAATGATAAAAAGCCTACTTATATTTGAGCTCTGCTTGATAAAACTAATTTTAATAAGGAGGACTATAAATCGCTATTTTTAGTCTGCAATAGTTGCTTACTTTAGCCGCTACCTTTAAGTCATTTTGATTTTGTAACTTGCCATTGTTAGTGGCAAGTTTAATTTAATCAATACTTGCTAAAATTTGCTCACCAAACCATTCGGTTATTAAGCGTTTTTCATAAAAAAACGGCTCGTCGCGACCCATTTTAATTTTATCCATAAAGCCCATGTCTTTAAGCTCTACATCGTCCTCTTCACTCACTACGCTCCCTTTATTATCGCTTAGCGAGTAATTGAGCTTAATGCGCGGAAAATAAATAGGCTTTACTACGCGTATTTCATCCATACCGCCATAGCGTACGTCCCCTGCTAAATCGATATCGGTTATTTCTAAATTTAGCTTGTAGCCTTTTGGCAATTGCTCGGCAAGTTTAGAAAAATGTTTTTCGAACTGAGTAGCAATTTGTTTGTGGTACGACGCTTTACCCTGGCTAGAAGCGCGCACATCGCGGTAGTCTTTAAAATCTTGCCACTTAACTACAGATTCTCCAGCGTGTGCAAATGCAGGTAATGTAATACACATTGCCATAGCGATTGTTTTAACTGAATTCATAGCATTCTCCAAAGGGGCAGTACTAATTATTTAGACTTAGCCCAGTAATAGACCATACAAGTTTAACACTAGTTTATTAACCATTACTTAATTAACCTATTTTAATACGCTTTTAAAATAAAGCATGTAAATAGTAAGAATATATGATGAAATTAAGATAATTGAAAAAAGGTATCCACGGAGCATTCATGGCAATTTTAGTAACAGGCGGCGCAGGCTACATAGGCTCACACACCGTTTTAGAACTTTTACAGCAAGGCAGCGAAGTTGTTGTTGTTGATAATTTAAGTAACGCATCAAAAGAGTCGCTTGCACGCGTAAAGCAAATCACAGGCAAAGAAGCCACGTTTTACCAAGGCGACATTCTTGATAAAGTGTTTTTAGATGCCATTTTTACAAGGCATACCATAGAGAGCGTTATTCATTTTGCAGGCTTAAAGTCAGTGGGTGAGTCGGTAGTTAAACCTGTTGAGTACTATCAAACAAACGTACAAGGTACGCTTACACTTGTAGATGCCATGCGTGATGCAGGCGTATTTAAATTAGTATTTAGCTCATCAGCCACAGTTTACGGCGACCCTGCAAGCTTACCAATTAAAGAAGACTTCCCGGTAGGTGGCACAACTAACCCATACGGCACATCAAAACTGATGGTTGAGATGATGCTGCAAGATATTGCTAAATCAGATGAGCGTTTTGCATTTGCTATTTTACGCTACTTTAACCCAGTGGGCGCACATGAGTCAGGCTTAATTGGCGAAGATCCAAATGGTATTCCTAATAACTTATTACCATTTATTGCCCAAGTTGCAGTAGGTAAATTAAAGCAGCTTGCTGTATTTGGTGATGACTACGACACCGTTGATGGCACTGGTGTGCGCGACTATATTCACGTTGTAGATTTAGCGATGGGGCACTTAAAAGCGCTTGATAAAATTGCCAACAATACCGGCGCACTTGTATATAATCTTGGCACAGGCAATGGTTACTCTGTACTGCAAATGGTTAACGCCTTTATAAAAGCCAGCGGCCAAGACGTTCCTTATCAAGTATCGCCTCGTCGCCCTGGCGATATTGCTGCATGTTACGCCGCGCCAGAAAAAGCACTTAATGAGCTAGGCTGGGAAGCGGTGCGTGGAATAGATGCCATGATGGAAGACACATGGCGTTGGCAGTCAAATAACCCTAATGGTTATAAAAGTTAATTAAAAAATACTTTATAGATTTTGCCTGTTTCACAAGCAGGCAAATCACCTGTAAACAATTTTGCTACCGCGCTAATTTTTTAATCTAGACGTAGAGCTTGCTCACGTAGAAGCGAAGCTTCTCATAGCTTTATCAAAGGGGTTTAACACAACGTAAAAGCGCTGCTTTTAAACGCCAGCAAGCTGCGCGCCTACAAGAGCCACTGCACCTGTGTTATTTTAGTCGTAGGCGTGAAGCTTGCCCACGCACAAAGTTGAAATACCAGTATTTTTATACCAACGCGCAAGCAAAGCGCCTATAAATAAACTTAGCGTCAGCGCTAATTACCAATTTTGCATTTCGATAATACGCGACTGCGTTCGCGCATATTCAAAGCTCAGCTTTTGCCCCTGATACAAAGACTCAACGTGCGCGTGGGCGTTTATAACTAATAACTTGTGGCAATCGTAAAACTCGTCCACCAATGCAATAAAGCGCCGCGCTTCGTCATCTAAATAATGCTCATTTAGGGTTTGTTTTTCGCGTTGATAACTGTCTTCAATACCATGCACTATTACTTTACCTGTTGCGCCTACACCCATTTTTGGCACATTTTCTATATATAAAATATCAAACTGCTTGGCTAAAAACATATAATCGTAAGCGCTACGCGCTCCTGAGCAAAGCGCCATAAAATCGATCATTATTGCATTATCTGCGGTTAATAAACACGGTAAGCTGCGGGAGTGTACCTGTAAAACTTGGTTTTCCTTTGCTTGTGGATACTGAGATAAAAACTGCTTTTTAAACTCGCTTATAGGTAAATTAATAAAATAGTGGCGGCTATTTTTACCATACCTAAAGCGATGGTCATCCTGCCCTTCAACACTAATAACATGGCAATAACGGTTAATTAAATCGATTGTGGGTAAAAACCGCGCGCGCTGTAGGCCATTGCGATAAAGCTGCTCAGGTTTTGCGTTAGAAGTTGCCACCAGCACTACCCCACTATCAAACAAGGCATTAAATAATCTTGCCATAATCATTGCATCGCCAATATCGCTAACAAAAAACTCATCAAAACACAGCACTTTTATATCTTTCGCCCATTGTTTAGCAATTAACGTGAGGGGGTTTTTATGCCCTTGCAGCTGGGCAAGTTGCGTGTGTATTTGCGCCATAAAGTGATGGAAATGCAGCCGCTGCTTACGCTCAGTGGGTAAATTTTTATAAAATAAATCCATTAGCATGGATTTACCCCGCCCCACCGGCCCATGCAAATAAACCCCTTTAATTAACGGCGCTTTTTTCCACCAAGGTATTTTTGTGTGTAACTGTATACTTAGGTTATTTAACGCATTTACTGCATTTTGCTGAGCGCTATCAACACACAGTTCACCCGCATCTATTTTTGCTTGGTAAAGCCTTAAAATTTGTGGGTAGTTTACTGACATGGGGTTTCACTATCGGCTATAATCGCCGCCATTGTAGCCGACTAAAAATGTGAACCAAAATGAAATTCCCTTGCCGCTTAGATAAATTTATTAGCCACCTAGCCGAGCTACCACGCTCAAAAGCTCGCGCGGGTATTAAACGCCAAGAAGTGCAAGTAAATGGGGAAGTTGTTAGCGCGTTCGATTTTCAAGTAAACCAGCAAGATGAAGTAACATTTGCTGGTGAGCCTATGGTATTTTTAGGTAAACGCTACTTTATGCTACACAAACCTGTAGGCTACGTGTGTGCCAATGTAGATGAACTACACCCCACTGTATTTGATTTACTCGATGAGCCAAATATGGCCGACTTTCATGTAGCGGGTCGCCTTGATATAGACACCACCGGCTTAGTACTTATTACTAACGATGGCGATTGGTCGCACCGTATAACCTCGCCAAAACACAACAAATTAAAAACCTACTTAGTAGAAACACAAGAGCCTATAACCGAAGAAGCATTAGAGCAACTACGCGACGGCGTACAACTTCACAACGAAAAAGATCTTACCCGTCCAGCTAAAGCAGAAGCACTTGCCACCTACAGCTTACGTTTATCAATCAGCGAAGGTAAATACCACCAAGTTAAACGCATGTTAGCCGCGGTAGGTAACAAAGTGGTAGAGCTACACCGCGAGCAAATAGGTAATATTATACTGGACGAAAACTTAGCAAGTGGAGAGTATAGGGAGTTAAAAGAGGGAGAGGCTATTCTTTAAAGCTTTTAGCTTTTAGCTTTTAGCTTTTAGCTTTTAGCTTTTAGCTTTTAGCTTTTAGCAAAGTTAACACTCTTGCTTAGTTGTACTACCCTTTCTTTATTAGAATTGATAATAAATAGAGGGTGAAATGAATTTTGAAAATTTAGAAGTATGGAAACGTTCTGCACGATTAAGCGCAGATATTTATAAGGCAACTGCAACCCTCAAGGACTATGGTTTTAGGGATCAGCTAACACGCTCGGGCCTCTCCGTGCCAAGCAATATAGCAGAAGGAATGTCCAGAGAGAGTAATAAAGAGAAAAGGCGTTTTCTAGATATTGCAAGAGCTTCCTTGGCCGAAGCAAGAACACAAATATATATTGGCATTGATATTAAATATATAAATAACATCGACGGCAAGGAGTGGCTTAAAGAAACAAACGAACTATCAGCCATGATCCAATGCCTCAAGCTAAAAATCCCACAGAACTAACACTTATAGCTAATAACTAACAGCTTATAGCTTATAGCTTATAGCTTATAGCTAATAACTCCCCACTTTCCTTACGATTTTATCTGCACTAAATCAAAGTCAGCCATGCCTGGGACAATCGCTTGCAAGCGTGATTCGGTCACATCGAGTGCGTTTAAACATTCACAGTATTCAGAGGCTTTAAGCTCAAGTTGCTGAGCCTTTTTTTGCAGGGATTTATCTATTTCTTTAGAGATAATATCCATACGTTGGCCCATGTCGTTAATACGGTCTTCAATATTACCTTCGCGTGATTTAAACGCATCACCAAGCGACATTAAAATAGCCCCTAACGAACCATGTACGGCAGAGTGTATTTGCTGGCTAATTTCTTTAGTGAAAAAATCATCTATTTGCGAGAGCGACTGTGGCGCGATAAAAAAGAAGTCATCACCGCGCTTAAATTTGTCCATAAGCGCACGCTCTACGTACTGGAGCTGGGTTTTTAGCACCTCTGGCTCTTTGTCAGACATCCCCTCGACTACATGTTCAATGGCGCTTAAACCTAAGTTAACGCCATCGGTAGCCAAATTAACAAGCTCCGGTACCGTATGGCGAATACCATGGCTAAATTGCTCAAGCACTTTGCTTTCTTCAGTGCTTAAATCAACCCAGTAACCTCGAATAAAAAGCTGGCTATTATTATTAATTTGTACGCGCGTTTGGCCTTTATCAAGAATACGTATAACGTCGTCGGTAATTATTAAGCCATGACTAAGCTCAACATCACACTGTGACTGAGCTAAAACTGCAGAGCTTGAAAGTGCTAAACACAACGCCAATATCGAACGAGATAACAACGCCATATACACCTCAACAAGCTAAAAAAGGAAGGCAAGTAGGTTAACAAAAAACCAACTTTATGCAAGAAAAATAGCTGTAAGCTGTAAGCTGTAAGCTGTAAGCTGTAAGCCAAAATAAATTATTAAGCACTGTGTTTACAATAAACGCAGTGCTTTTTTATTAGTAGGCGTGAAGCTTGCTCACGCAAAAAAATAAAACACCTCTATTTTAACCAAGCGCCAGCAAGCAAGGCGCCTACAACACTCCCCTCTAGAGCGCAGCGTCTCTTAACCTCTTTGTGAATAAATTACTTAATATTTTACACAAGAGAAGTAAGTGAGAAGCAAATGAGAAGCAAATGAGAAAACATACAAGTAGCAGCGAGTTTACCTCGCGTCTGGACTTATTGTTTTAACTTGGCATAAAGCCTACGTCCGCCAGCAAGCACGGCACCTATAACACTCCCCTCTAAAGCGCAGCGTCTCTTAACCTCTTTGTGAATTAGTATTTTTATTTTTTCACCAAGAGAAGCAAAAGAGGAGTAAATAAGAAAACATACAAGTAGCAGCGAGTTTACCTCGCGTCAGACATTTTGCATTAATAAATATACATAGAATAATTACAAAACGCGCCAGCAAGCAAGGCGCCTACA
The DNA here is from genome assembly GCF_003952205.1 of Pseudoalteromonas sp. Xi13. Lineage (NCBI taxonomy): Bacteria > Pseudomonadati > Pseudomonadota > Gammaproteobacteria > Alteromonadales > Pseudoalteromonadaceae > Pseudoalteromonas > Pseudoalteromonas sp. Xi13. Next base: position 530,060 of record NZ_CP034439.1, on the reverse strand, counting down.
ACCTACCCTCTAAAGCGCAGCGTCTCTTAACCTCTTTGTGAATTAGTATTTTTATTTTTTCACCAAGAGAAGCAAAAGAGGAGTAAATAAGAAAACATACAAGTAGCAGCGAGTTTACCTCGCGTCAGACATTTTGCATTAATAAATATACGCATAATAATTACAAAACGCGCCAGCAAGCAAGGCGCCTACAACGTTACCCTCTAAAGCGCAGCGTCTCTTAACCTCTTTGTGAATAAATTACTTAATATTTTGCACAAAGAGAAGCAAAAGAGGAAAAAATGAGAAAACATACAAGTAGCAGCGAGTTTACCTCGCGTCAGACATTTTGCATTAATAAATATACATAGAATAATTACAAAACGCGCCAGCAAGCTGGGCGCCTGCAAAATAAAACTTAACCTCAAAGCTCATTTGGGCTAAAAATGTAGATCTTACCCATACTAAATGCCGACTAATCTACGCGGGTTTGAGTCTTTTTCTTTCTTACTTAGTTATTTATTGCTAACCTCGCATTAACGTTTTTTACTTAAACAATTTTTTGCTAACGGAATAATTATGCTAAAAAAAATAACGCTACTTGTCGGGATGGCAATCAGTGCAAACGTAATGGCTAAAAGCGGAGTTTCACCTTATTTACCTTTAAATCAAGTTCCCGAACTTGAGCATAATATTCAACGCCTTTTAGCTGTAAGTAAAAACACCCACTTAATGAGTAAGCCCTATAAAGCTCACGATATTTACAACGTACTGCAAAAAATTAGATTCACACACCCTAATCTATACCACACACTTACTTACCAAATAAATCCGTACATTCAAACAGGGGCTCTTACTTTTGTTAAAGGCACAGCATCTGTAGGAACAAACAATAAAAACTTGCCTAATCAACGAGGGCAGACCACAAAAACAAATTTAATTATCGAAGGTGGCGCTAATTTAAGTTTGGGCGACTACTTCGGTGCAAGCGCCGTAGGGATTATAAATGAAGATGGAATTATCCCAACCCAAAGCATTGTTTATATGGGGTTTAAATACGCTCAGCTAGATATTGGCTACCGCGAACACTGGTACTCTCCTTTTAACAGTAGCGCTATGTTACTAAGCACCCAAGCCGAAACAACCCCATCTATAACTTTAAGTAATGTCGAGCCAATTACAGATTTTAAGATACGCTACGACATGTTCATTAGCCAAATGACAGAGCAAAGAGGGATTTTAAAAAACCAAAGGGTCGAAAATCCCGAGGACCGAGAGTACGAGCCTGGTAAACCTTACTTATTTGGCTTACACACCAGCTTTTCTGTCACAGACAATTTAACGATAAGTTTAAGCCGCCTAATGCAGTTTGGCGGAGGCCCGCGAAGCGTAACTTTAAAAGATTTCGCCGAGGGTTTTTTCAGCCCTGGTAGTAAAGATAATGTAGGCGAAGACGATACTGACGACGCTAACTTTGAATTAGGTGACCAATTGGGTGCAGTCGCTTTTAGCTATTCAAATACATTAAATAACCTAGCCTACGAACTTTATGCAGAGGTAGCCCTTGAAGATACTTTAGGTGGCGGTGGCGGCGGCAGAAATAACGCTTACAGCTTCGGCCTATTTATTCCATTTATTAATAAAAATCATAGCATTCGATTTGAGCATAGTAATTGGCAAGCGCTTTGGTACGCAAATGGTATATACCTAGATGGCAATAGAAATCATGGGAATGTAATAGGCCATTGGGCTGGAGATGAACATGAATACGAAGATTACGTAGCAGCAAAAGCAATAAGCTTAGATTGGAATTGGCAATTAAATCGAAAAGAGTATTTACAAACTACCTTTCGCGGCTTAAAAAACGCAGGCGACAACTACAAAACAAGTTATGAAATGCAAATTTCTTATAATAGTAAGCTAAACAGGCCTATGTGGGGCGCTAAAAGCTGGGGTGTTGAATTATATACTGGTAAAGATGTATATGGGGACGCATTTTCAAAATTAGCATTTACGGCTAGCTTTAACTAATTAAAAAGCCTACACCGTTTTTAAACGCTGTAGGCGACGCTTTTTAAACGTTACTTATTAATCACTACCAAATAAGTCACGTGTATACACTTTATCTGCAATGTCGCTAAGCTCCTCAACCATACGGTTAGAAACCACTACATCAGATATCTGCTTAAACTCGTTTAAGTCTTTTATTACGCGTGAGTGGTAAAACTCATTTTCTTCAAGCACAGGTTCAAATACAACAACCTCAATACCTTTGGCTTTAATACGCTTCATAATGCCTTGAATAGCAGAGGCTCTAAAGTTATCAGACCCTGTTTTCATTACTAAACGGTAAACACCTACAATTTTAGGGCTACGTTTAATAATTGAGTCGGCAATAAAGTCTTTACGTGTTGTATTGGCATCTACAATTGCGCCAATAATATTGTTTGGCACATTTTGGTAATTAGCACGTAGCTGCTTGGTATCTTTTGGTAAACAGTAGCCACCGTAACCAAACGATGGGTTGTTGTAATGGTTACCAATACGAGGGTCTAACCCTACACCTTGTATAATTTGCTTAGAGTTTAAGCCATGTGCTTCTGCGTAACTATCAAGCTCATTAAAATAAGCAACTCGCATAGCAAGGTAAGTGTTAGAAAATAACTTAATAGCTTCAGCTTCTGTTGAGTCAGTGAATAGCACTTCAACATCTTGCTTAATTGCACCTTGCTTAAGTAAGTTAGCAAAAATAGTTGCGCGCTCGCTTTGCTCACCTACAACAATACGTGACGGGTGTAAGTTATCGTAAAGCGCTTTGCCTTCACGTAAAAATTCAGGAGAGAATATTAAGTTTTCAGCATTAAGTTGCTGCTTAATATCAGCCGTAAAGCCTACCGGAATAGTCGACTTAATCACCATAACCGCATTAGGGTTATGCGCCATTGTGTCTTTAATTACGGCTTCAACAGAGCTAGTATTAAAGTAGTTGTTTTCAACATCGTAGTCAGTGGGTGTAGCTATAATTACGTAATCAGCGTCTTTATAAGCGGCTACCTTGTCAGTAGTGGCTGTAAAATTTAAGTCATCACGCGTTAAAAACTCACTAATTTCTGTATCAACAATTGGTGACTGCTTATCGTTTAAAAGAGCTATTTTTTTCTCGTCAATATCAAGTGCAACCACTTCGTTATGTTGCGACAAAAGCATAGCGTTTGAAAGGCCTACATAGCCTGTACCTACCACGGCAATTTTCATGTTATTCCCTTAATGTTTTCATTGGTAATTAATAAGTATAATTTTATCAGAATTGCACAATATCAGCTATTAAAACGATACAAGGTTAGCGGCAAAAGTAAAGCATCAAACACTTATAGCCAATAAACAAATTCACAATAAATGCATTTTCATGTACTTCATTTGTATAACAAATAAAAAACGCGGCATTAAGCCGCGTTCGTTTAATTTTTACAATGCAATTAATTCAAGTTGAACCAATAAGCATTATTACTTATAAGTTTACAACATTGTCAGATTGCAAATTCGACTCATCGTTAACCAGTGTAGTTAAGTACTGTCCAAAATCGTCGCCAAGCTTAGTATCACGCATGCCGTATTCAACAATCGCTTTTAAGTAACCTAGCTTATCGCCACAGTCGTGCGAGCGGCCACTCATATGAAATGCTTCAACGGTTTCTTGAGTCATTAACGCATCAATAGAGTCTGTTAACTGTATTTCACCACCAGCGCCTACTGGCGTTTTGGCAAGTAGCGGCCAAATATTCTTACTCAGTACATAACGGCCAACAACAGCAAGGTTTGATGGTGCTTTATCTGCATCAGGTTTTTCAACCATTGTTTTAATTGCCGCACTGTTACCTGGCGTTAACTGCACGCCGTTAATATCAGCAATACCGTATTTGCTTACATCATCTTGTGCTACTGGTTCTAGCATAATTTGGCTTGCTTTAGTCTCGTTAAAGCGTTTGATCATCGCGGCTAGGTTTTCAGTTTTTTGATCGGCCGTATAAGCATCAAGTATTACATCAGGGAGTAATACTATAAAGTCGTCATCACCTACAATTGGCTTTGCACACAAAATAGCGTGCCCTAGGCCTTTAGCTTCACCTTGGCGTACACTCATTACCGTTACATCAGCAGGGCAAATAGAGCGTACTTCTTCAAGTAAAGCACGCTTAACACGCTTTTCTAAAGTAGCTTCTAGCTCGTAGCTGGTATCAAAGTGGTTTTCTATGGCGTTTTTAGAGCTATGCGTTACAAGTACAATGTCTTTAATACCGGCAGCTACACACTCACTCACTATGTATTGAATGAGTGGTTTATCTACAATCGGTAGCATTTCTTTAGGAATTGCTTTAGTCATAGGTAACATGCGAGTGCCAAGGCCGGCAACAGGAATAACAGCTTTCATGGGTAGTCCTTTAATTTGAAATAAAAATTTATACGTTGATCTTAACTTAGCAACTTTTAAGTAGATACAACCTGAATATATTTAATAATGCGCTAATTTTGACTGCAGACGTAGAGCTTGCTTACGTAAATTTTAAAAACTAAGTGCCATTAAAAATACACACTCACAAAAAACGCGGCATAAAGCCGCTGCTACAACACCCCGTTTTAGTTAACAAATCACTTAATATTTTGCACAAACAGAAGTGAAATAAGAGTAAATGAAAAGACATAAAACAAGCCCTTATTTTAAGCTTATTGCTTCTTCTAAAGCGCAGCGCCCTCTTGGCCTCTTTGTGAAGTAAATGAGATAAAAAATAATTTATAAGTTTAACTTGTGCCGCCAACAAGCAAACTCAACCATCGAGCCAATCTTCAGCTGAAGACGTAGAGCTTGCTCACGTTAGGAGCAAAGCTTCTCGCGTTTTTAAAATGTATTAACCACTGTAAAAGCGCGGCTTTTAAAAGCCAGTAAGCTGCACGTCTACAATAAAACTTAATATAGTTCAGCTCTTGGCCTAACTATATGTAATATTCTACTAACTCTTTGATAAAGTGTTCTACTTGCGCTTTAGGTAACTCATTAATGCCAGCAGCGGCAGCACGACCACCGCCCGTATCAAACTTACTACATATATCAACAGCGCCTTGCTTGTTAGTTAGGGGGGCTCTAACGCTCACTAAGTAACTGCCTTTGTTATTAAACGTAAATACTGCATGGGCTTTATTTGGTGACTGATTAGCAAGGTCATTACCTAAAACGCCGCTTACTCGGCGAGCCCAAGCGGCATCCTCTAATAAAATTACTTTAGCTGTATCGCAATCATGAAGTATTTGCGCATTAGCGGCTTTTTCCATATCAGCTTTATAAGCTTGCTCAAGAGTATAATAAACTGAGCTTTTATCGTTAATTGCATCAAAAGGCGACTTATACTGCAAAAGCAGCTCGAATAAATCTTCTGGTGCAAAGTGTAAATCAGCCACTTCACTACCGTAGCCGTTATAATTTATGTAAGTACCAAATGCTTTCAACTGTGACTTTTGAAGTTCGGTTAATCCAAGCTTATCGGCCTCGCTATCAGCCTTTGCAAATAAGTTATCACCATAGGCAGCAGTAATTGCCCATAAATGGAATTGTTTATCTATTAAATCACTGACAATTAAACTGGTACACATATTCGCATCTAAATCTATGTGTGCAAATAAATTAGCATGATTAGGTATATCGCCAGCTTTATGGTGATCTACATACATAACACGCGCCCCAACACACAAAGCATCGTGAAGAGCCGGCATATTTTTTTCCATCGAAATATCCAATACCCTAATACAGTCCCCTTCTTGCGGAGTGATTTTTTGCATTAATTGAATATCGCGTTTAACACCCGTTACCTTTATGGTATCTGTCGGGTTTGCTAATTGCAGCTGTAATAAGGCAATAATGCCGTCGGCATCACCATTAAAAATGTCGTATTTCATAATATTCTCAAATACATAAACAAAAAAGATGCCAATATAACTAAAGGGCACGTAAAAACCGCAGCTTATTGCCACTAACTCGCTTTCCTTAGTTGGTAACTTTTAGCTATTAGCATTTACAATCTTGTTATTAATTAAATAATCTACAATTTGATCAGCGCACTGCTCAATGGTTTGCTCGGCCGTTTTAACATGTATATCAGGGTTTTCAGGCACATCAAATGCTGAACTAATCCCTGTAAAGTTTGGTATTTCGCCTGCGCGCGCTTTTTTATATAGGCCCTTTGGATCGCGGCTTTCGCAAACAGCAAGCGGTGTATCTATGAACACTTCTACAAATTCACCTTCATTTACTATACTTCGAGCCTGAGCGCGATCAGCTTTAAATGGCGAAATAAACGCAGTAGATACAATAAGGCCCGCATCAACAAATAGCTTAGCAACTTCACTTATGCGGCGAATATTTTCAATACGGTCTTCGTCACTAAATGTGAGCCCTTTGTTCAAACCCATTCGCACGTTATCGCCATCAAGCAAATAAGTATGGCAGCCTAACGAAAATAGCTTTGCTTCAACAGCATTTGCCACTGTAGATTTTCCTGAACCACTTAAGCCAGTATACCAAAGTAATACAGGCTTATGACCTTTGTGTTGCTGCTTTTTATCTCGCGACACGGTTTGTGCGTGCCATACTATGTTTTCATCTTGGCTCATTAAAGCACCTTTATTTTAAATTATTTAAAGCCTGAAACTTATAACGCTCTATATTATATTGTTTAGGGCTTGCTCACGTTAGAAGCAAAGCTTCTCATGGCTTTAAAATGTAATAACCAATGTAAAAGCGCTGCTTTTAAACGCCAGCAAGCTGCGCGTCTACAAGTAAATTTAACCACCGCGCCAATTTTCGCCGTAGGCGTGAAGCTTGCTCACGCAAGAAATTGAATCATCTGCACTTTTATATCAACGCGCCAGCAAGCAAGGCGCCTACAAGTAATTTAACACCGTGCCGCCCGTTGCCCGCGGCCCATCGCTATCACCCGTAGGCGTGAAGCTTGCTCACGCAAGAAATCGAAACATCTACACTTTTATACCAACGCGCCAGCAAGCAAGGCGCCTACAAGTAAATTTAACCATCACGCCAATTTTCGCCGTAGGCGTGAAGCTTGCTCACGCAATAAATCGAAACATCTACACTTTTATATCAACGCGCCAGCAAGCAAGGCGCCTACAAGTAAATTTAACCATCACGCCAATTTTCGCCGTAGGCGTGAAGCTTGCTCACGCAAGAAATTGAAACATCTGCACTTTTATACCAACGCGCCAGCAAGCAAGGCGCCTACAAGTAAATTTAACCATCACGCCAATTTTCGCCGTAGGCGTGAAGCTTGCTCACGCAATAAATCGAAACATCTGCACTTTTATACCAACGCGCCAGCAAGCAAGGCGCCTACAAGTAAATTTAACCATCACGCCTATTTTCAACGTAGGCGTGAAGCTTGCTCACGCAAGAAATTGAAACATCTGCACTTTTATACCAACGCGCCAGCAAGCTGCGCGTCTACAAAACCCTAACCTATAACACAGGCGCTAAGCTCTTAACTCAATGTTTTTCAGCTAGTACTAAACGGAAAAAACACAGGCACAAACACCAGCACAACAAGTGCATACACTATGCTAATAGGTAAGCCTATTTTCACAAAGTCGTTTAACCTGTAATTACCAGCATTAAATACCATCAAGTTAGTTTGATAACCATAAGGGCTAATAAAACTTCCGCTTGCCGCAAAGGCTACTGCCATTACGAAAGGCAATACATCTACACCAAACCCTAAAGCCACGGTATAGCCTATAGGAAACATCAACGCCGCAGCAGCGTTATTCGTTACAAACTCGGTCATTAACCAAGTTACTACGTAAACTAATACAAATGCAGTGTACACATACCTAGGGTCATCAAATTGACCTATAAATCCACCTAACGATTCAACCACGCCAGAGTTAACCAGCGCGTTCGAAAGTAAAATAGCTGACGAAACCACCAGCCATATATCAATGGGGAATCGCCTTACCAGCTCATTGGTGGTTAAGCTACGAGTAAATAAAAGGCCCCCGAGCAATAACACCAGACCCTCTAACAAATCTAACACGCCAACAGCCGCCAACGCTATTGTGGTTATAAAGCCACCTATAGAAAACCATGCTCGCCAGCCATTAATTCTACTTTCAGGCTCTACACCGGATAAGGTTAAAAAGTTTTTATTTATATTTGTTCTAGATTTATAATCATCACCCACGGCTAATACTAAAAAGTCACCAGAGCGAATAACCACATCACCTAACTTACCCGAAACCTGCTCGCCGTCACGCCTTATTGCCACTACAGCAGCATCAAACAATGCCCTAAACCCCGTAGTTTTAAGCGTACGCCCTACTATTATACTTTCCTGCCTAACAACTACTTCTGTAAGGTTGCTATTTAAAGTGCCATTTTTTTCAGCAAAAATTTCTAACCCTGAAAACTGCCCAAGCTGCAATAATTTAGTTATGTCTCCGCAAAATATTAACCTATCAGCTGGATGTATTACCTCTGACGGAGAAACAGGGCTAATTAGCCTCCCCTCCCGGACTATTTCAACTAAAAATAAAGACTCTAAATGCCTAAGCCCATTAACCTCAACAGAACGCCCTACAAGCTCAGAATCTGCAGATACCTTCGCGTCTATAAAGTAGCCTTCAGATGTCACTTTATTTTGTTCTATACTCGGTAACATTCGGGTACAAAAAAACATCGTCAAGCCGCAGCAAAGTACCAAAATAGCACCCACAGCAGTAAATGAAAAAAACGATAACGACTTACCCGACGCCTCAATATACATTGAGTTAACGATTAAATTAGTAGAGGTACCTATTAGCGTAAGCGTTCCACCTAAAATAGAGGCATACGACAAAGGTAATAATAACTTACTGGCAAAATGATGGGGGTTATTACGAATAGGCGAAAGCAGTGTAGCTACAACCGCGGTATTATTTAAAATAGACGAAAAAAAGGTCGTTACACCAAACAACCTAAGCCATGTAGAATGATAACTATCTACAATTGTTTTAGACGCTATAACTCTTAATAAACGCGTTTTTTCAAGCGCTAACGAGCACAACACTAATAAAATTAACGTCACTAGTCCTGGGTTAGCAATGCTCGTTAAAAACTGGTCTTTACTCACTAAATCGCAAGCGATTAAAGCAATAAGTGTTGCACCAAAAACAGCAACTGGTCGCGTTTGTAAAACAATTAAACCTAAAATTGTTAGAGCAAAAATACAAAGCGTTAGATATGCATCTAATGGCATGATTTAAGTAGCCATCCTTAGTTAACCTGAACCCTGGATAATAAACCTATCTCTAGCAGCTATTTTCAGTGCTAACTGCGTTAAACTTACTTGCAATAGGCCAGCTATTGACGCGTAAATTCGCCTTGTTTTCATTGAAAATCTCTGGCTAGAGATAATAAATTTAAATATCACTATAATTCAATATGTTTGTAAGTCTCTTAAACAGAGTTCAGGTTAGTTAATAAAATGCGGGCTTATAAAAGCCCGCTATATCTTGAGTAATCTAACGGATTACTTTTGCATCCCAATGCGGAAAGTGTTTACGAACTAACGCATTAAACTCAACTTCAAACGCAGAGTACTCGCTTTTAGGCTTGTTGCCTTTTCCATCTAATGGCTTACGTATCATACCCGCACCAACCGTAACGTTAGTTAATCGGTCAATCACAATAAACGCACCAGTATGTTTATTTACATCATACGCATCAAATTGAACAGGCGCTGTTAATGCAAATTGGCAATTACCAATTTCGTTTAGATTTAATTGTGATGCCTCTTGTTGCTCTAGCGTGTTTACATCAACCTTATAGTTAATAACCTCAGCGTATCCATACACCGATTTACTCCCTACTTTAATTTCGTACTCACGGTCTACATGTAAGGCTTCTTCGGTCATCCATACTACGTCTGCTTCAAAGTTATCAGCTGAGTGTGGCTTTTGATGCGGACGTACCAGCATATCACCACGGCTTACATCTATTTCATCTTCAAGCGTTAGTGTAATAGCCATACCTGCAGATGCTTTTTCAAGGTCGCCATCAAAAGTAACAATTGATTTAACCTTACTCTCTTTACCTGAAGGTAGTGAAGCAACCGTATCGCCAACTCTAATATCACCCGCAGCCACAGTACCGCTAAAGCCTCTAAAGTCTAAGTTAGGGCGATTAACATATTGAACTTGCAATCTAAACTCATCATTTTTTGCGTGTTTAACTTGCACAGTATTAAGCAGCTTCATTAACGTTGAACCAGGATACCAGCTCATAGCTTCGCTTTCGTTTACCACATTATCGCCACGTAGCGCCGAAATTGGCACAAAACGTACATCATCAAACGAAAGATCCTGCGCAAACTCGCGGTAATCTTTTTTAATGTTTTGATAAACCGACTGCTCGTAACCTACCGCATCCATTTTATTAATAGCGACAACTACATTTTTAATACCTAATAAAGAGCAAATATAGCTATGGCGACGTGTTTGCACCTGCACACCGTGGCGCGCATCAATTAAAATAATAGCTAAATCACACGTAGAAGCACCCGTTGCCATATTACGCGTGTACTGCTCATGCCCAGGCGTGTCGGCAATAATAAATTTACGCTGATCTGTTGCAAAATAACGGTACGCAACATCAATCGTAATACCTTGCTCGCGCTCAGATTGCAGGCCATCCACTAAAAGAGATAAGTCAAAATCGTTATCAGTGGTATTAAAGCGTTTTGAATCCTTTTCAATGGCAGCCATCTGATCTTCAAAAATCATTTTGCTATCATAAAGCAAGCGGCCAATTAATGTAGATTTACCATCATCCACGCTACCACATGTTAAAATACGTAGCATGTCTTTGTTTTCGTGTACTTTTAAATAAGCTTCAATATCTGTAGCAAGTAAGTTTGGTTGTGTTTGTTCGGTCATTTTAAGTCCTTTATAAGCTATAAGCTATAAGCTATAAGCTATAAGCTATAAGCTATAAGCTATAAGCTATAAGCTATAAGCTATAAGCTATAAGCTATAAGCTATAAGCTATAAGCATTATTCTGTTGCTATTGAGTTTTTTAGGCTATTGATCATAGCGTGTAACTCTTTGGATTCTATAACCCATTCACGGCCAGTATCGTTATTTATATAACCAATTTCTATGCCGATATAAATCTGGGTTCGGGCTTCTGAAAGAGATGAACGTGCAATATCTAAAAAGCGGCACTTTTCTTTATTACTGTCTCTTGTCATCCCTTCTGCTATATTGCTCGGTACAGATAGTCCTGCACGTGTGAGTTGATCTCTAAAGCCATAATCACGTAAGTCTGCTGTTATTTTATAAATTTGTGCGGATAACCTTGCTGAACGTTTCCATACTTCTAGCTTTTCAAAGTTCATAATAATCCTTTTAATAAAGTCATCAGATCTAAGATTTAAAATCTATATAGCACTTGTTTTACTTACAACTTACGGCTTTAAACTTATAGCTTTGTTTTAGAAGTAACCTTCCATTTTTTTCTTCTCCATAGAACCTGCAGAGTCGTTATCAATTACTCGCCCTTGACGCTCAGACGTAGTACAAAGCAGCATCTCTTGAATTATTTCAGGAAGGGTTTGTGCTACAGACTCAACAGCACCCGTTAGCGGGTAGCAACCAAGCGTTCTAAAACGAACCATTTTATTTTGTACTTGTTCGCCCTCTTCAAGCTCCATACGCTCATCATCAACCATAATAAGCGTGCCATCGCGCTCAACTACAGGGCGCTCTTTAGCAAAGTATAATGATGGAATTTCAATACCTTCAAGGTAAATGTACTGCCAAATGTCTAGCTCGGTCCAGTTACTAAGCGGGAACACACGAATGCTCTCACCTTTATCTACTTTACTGTTATAAACATTCCACAGCTCTGGACGTTGATTTTTAGGATCCCAGCGGTGATTTTTATCACGGAAAGAATAAACACGTTCTTTAGCACGCGATTTTTCTTCGTCGCGGCGAGCACCACCAAATGCAGCATCAAAGTTATTCATATCAAGCGCCTGCTTAAGGCCTTGAGTTTTCATAACATCTGTATGCTTTGCACTGCCGTGTACAAATGGGCTCATGCCCATTGCTATACCTTCTGGGTTTTTATGAACAATTAGGTCAAAGTCATACTTTTCGGCCATTTGATCTCTAAACTGGATCATTTCTTTAAATTTCCAGTTAGTATCAACATGCATAAGCGGAAAAGGAATTTTACCCGGGTAAAATGCTTTGCGTGCTAAGTGCAATAAAACCGACGAATCTTTACCTACAGAGTAAAGCATTACCGGGTTATCAAACTCAGCAGCAACCTCACGCATAATATGAATAGATTCGGCTTCAAGCGCCTTTAAATGAGTTAACTTTTCTTCATTCATAATGTTTGTTTATATCCTAATTTGTCAAAATCCATTCTAGCCAATGCTACCGATTCTTTTATTGACCGTTTTAAAACTGCGATGCGCTTATAGTCTAAGTTTAATTATCAACGCATGCAATATGTATACATTTCACGTAACTCACAAGGGTACAGCTAACGTTACCTGCGTGTGTTACGCTAACAAATTTGCCGTTTACAAAAAATTTAACCACCGCGTTGCGCGTTGCGCATCGCTATCCCCCGTATGCGTGAAGCTTGCTCGCGCAAAAAATTAAAACATCAACACTTTTATACAACGCGCCAGCAAGCAAGGCGCCTACAAGTAATTTAACACCGTGCCGCCCGTTGCCCGCGGCCCATCGCTATCACCCGTAGGCGTGAAGCTTGCTCACGCAAGAAATTAAAACATCAACACTTTTATACAACGCGCCAGCAAGCAAGGCGCCTACAAGTAATTTAACACCGTGCCGCCCGTTGCCCGCGGCCCATCGCTATCACCCGTAGGCGTGAAGCTTGCTCACGCAAGAAATTAAAACATCTATACTTTTAAACCAACGCGCCAGCAAGCAAGGCGCCTACAAGTAATTTAACACCGTGTTGCCCATTGCCCGTTGCCCACCTCTATCACCCGTAGGCGTGAAGCTTGCTCGCGCAAAAAATTAAAACATCAACACTTTTATACAACGCGCCAGCAAGCAAGGCGCCTACAAAAAATTTAACCACCGCGTTGCCCGCGGCCCATCGCTATCACCCGTATGCGTGAAGCTTGCTCGCTCAAAAAATTAAAACATCAACACTTTTATACAACGCGCCAGCAAGCAAGGCGCCTACAAGTAATTTCACACCGTGCCGCCCGTTGCCCGCGGCCCATCTCTATCAACCGTATGCGTGAAGCTTGCTCGCGCAAGAAATTAAAACATCTATACTTTAATACCAACGCGCCAGCAAGCAAGGCGCCTACAAGTAATTTAACACCGTGTTGCCCGTTGCCCACCTCTATCACCCGTAGGCGTGAAGCTTGCTCGCGCAAAAAATTAAAACATCAACACTTTTATACAACGCGCCAGCAAGCAAGGCGCCTACAAGTAATTTAACACCGTGTTGCCCATTGCCCGTTGCCCACCTCTATCACCCGTAGGCGTGAAGCTTGCTCGCGCAAAAAATTAAAACATCTATACTTTTATACAACGCGCCAGCAAGCAAGGCGCCTACAAAAAATTTAACCACCGCGTTGCCCGCGGCCCATCGCTATCACCCGTAGGCGTGAAGCTTGCACACGTTAGAAGCTAAGCTTCTCATGGTTTTAAATGTAATAACCAATGTAAAAGCGCTGCTTTTTAAACGCCAGCAAGCTGCGCGTCTACAAACACAAATTTATTTGCTATCTAAACCTATAATCTTTCACTCACTTCCAATGTGACTTATACGGGCCTTTGCGGCCAAGCACGCCATCAACAATGCCTTGAAGCATAAACCCTAAGCGCTTAAGCCTGTTTTTTTGCATAACAGAATTTAAAAAAAGCCTTATAGGCATAAAAAACAAACACCTAACTTTCCAATATGTTGGAACATATGGCCTGCGGCTTAAAAGTAAAATATTTCTAAATTGATAATAAAGCCTAATTGGTGCGCCTACTTTATAAGTAACGCCAATAAATTTACTACGTGAGTCGCCAAGCCTATGCACCATTTCTACATTTTTAGCTTTGGCTATATCAAACCCCATACTGCGAGCGCGCCAGCACCACTCATGGTCTACTCCATCAATAAACAACGACTCGTCTTTTAAACCTATTTGGTCAAGTGCACTTAAATCTATCATCATGCCCGAGGCTATAATTTGCGTAACTCCCACTAGGTCGTCGTACTCAAATACCTCTTTTTGTATTTTAGGGTTAACTTTTTTATCTGAAAAACTACATCTAATGCGCGGGCCAATGGCTACAACGTTTTGTTTAATTTTGTTAGATGCTTTAAGCAAACTACTTAAATTAAACACCATATCGCTGGGGATTAAGCTGTCTTGGTCGAGTAAAATCGCATACTCGCACCCTGCCTTTAATAAATACAGTAAGCCGGCATTATGCGCATGCGCTATGCCAGAGTTATCAGCAAGGTGAATATAATGGTAATGCTTAATTACCTTAGTAAAATCATGCGGGGTTGGGCTATTGTCAACAATAACCACTTCTTCGGTTTGCCCGTATAAACGAGTGAGTAGGCGTTCTGTTAACGCTAAATCGGGCTTATAAACAACTAAAACTGCACCAATCATAATTAATTGTGTTTATTTAAGCCTAATATAAAACGGTCGGCTTTATATGCAACTTTTATAATCCATGAAGGCATCATTCGTAAAATTAATACAAACAACGCATAACAATAATTTTGTAAAGACTTTTGCTTAAGCGAATCCATAGCTAAAAGTCTCGCTTTAAATTCATTTACCGATTTCCCCCTACCCCGGCGCTTATAAAAACCGTTAATGCGCCTAAAGTGAAGTAATGGCTCTTTTACGTTAGCAAACTTACAGCCATCTTCAGCCAGTGCAATCCATAAAAAATAATCTTGTGTGTTACGCATGTTAGGCAAATACCTATGGCCACGTGCAAATACACTATACCTAATTGCCACCGTAGGATGATTAATAGGGCAACGACGCGAAAACGCATACAGCAATTTAGAATGAGTAAGGGGTAACCTGCGAATTCCCGCCCTATTACCTTGCTCATCTACCTCCCAAAGGGCAGAGCCAAGCACGTCAACATCATCATGCTTATCAAGTAACGTCGCTTGTTTTTCAAAACGGTGAGGCACACAAATGTCGTCGGCATCCATTCTAAAAAAGTACCGAGGATTTAATGGTAGGGTCGAGTCAATAATGTAGTTCATACACGCACTTAAACCCTTGTTTGTTGTGCCATGTACAAGCGCTAAGTTGGAGTTTTCTTTTTCTACTTGGGTTAAATAAATAGCTATATCGTCAGCTACTTCACCATCAAGTACAATCATAAATAAATCTGCTGGTAAGGTCTGATTTAAAACGCTTTCAACCGCTTGCTTTACCCATTCTAGTCGGTCGTTAATATAGACAGACATACCACATACTATGCTTACACTACTTGCAATAGGGTAAGTAGATTGCAATATAAACTGATTATTAGTTGCCGATATTGGGATCATACTCTCTCTATAAAAAGATAAAACAACCAAAAAACAGTTATCTACATAGTAAATACAGTGTAGCGTAATTTAATAATTGATTCAAAAAACGTATATTCAATAATAGCGTTGGTTTACACTTTTATTAACTACCTAAAAGACTTAATTGCAAAATTTTCTCTTTTTAGCGTTAAGTTAGGGTTATACGCAGGGTCGGCCGCTATTACATCCGCCCATGTAGTTTGCAAATAAGCAAGTTCAGCGTTAAAGCGCTTAACTTTTTCGGGGGTATCCTCATGCCCGCGTGAAACCGACTCATGATGATACAATACCGCCTCTGCGCAATATAAATTACGCTTACCTAGCTCTCTTACTTTTAAACATAAATCTACGTCATTAAACGCAATAGCCAGCTTTTTTGCGTTAAGGCCACCAACAGCCCAAAAATCTTTGGCTTTAATAAGCAAACAAGCTGCCGTAACCGCACTGTAATTTTGTGTAGCAATCAGGCGATTCATATAACCAAAGTGATCACTAGGAAAATACTTATGGCCATGCCCTGCACCGCCACCATAACCCATAACCACACCTGCATGCTGAATACGATTATCAGAATATAAAAGCTTAGCTCCTACGCAACCTATATCGTCTCGCATAACATGGCTAACCATATTTGTAAGCCAGTTAGGTTCAATAACCTCAATATCGTTATTTACAAGTGCCAGCACTTCGCCGGTGGCATTTTTAGCTGCAAAATTATTTATAGCTGAATAATTAAATTCGCCCGCGTAATTAAGCACCTTTATTTTTGAATGCTTGCTTAATTGGTTAAAGTATTTAAGGCATTCAGGGTCATCAGAGCCATTATCAATGAGTAATATTTCATAGTTACTGTAAGTTGTTTTATTTAAAATAGATTCAATACAGCCTTTTACCAACGCCAAACCATTTCGGGTAGGAATAATAATTGAAACCAATGGCTGTGTATTTAAATGCCAACGTAAGTAAACACTAGGTAAAGCCGACTCCATAACACTAGCAAACGGGGCATATAAAGCGCTTAATTGCTTTTTAGCATTACTAAACTTGGGTAAGTTAGATGGGCGAGAAAGTAATACTTGAGATATATGCTCAACTCTTACCTTAGGGTTACTAATATAACGCGTACACATAAATACACTTAACATAAATGTGTTGAGGGGGAGCTTTGCAGCGCTAAAGTCACCTACGTTTTTAACCCAAATGCCTGAGCTAATATAGCCATTTGTTAGCTGCAAATCGGGGTTCCAACCAGGTTTAAAGTCGGCAAACTCTCTTTGTAGGCTTTTTTCGTTTAAAAAATCGGTATCAACATAGGCAAGCTTAGATGAGCTTGATAACTCAGTAGCTAACACAAACCCCAAATACGGATGCAATACATCACCAGCGAATACAAAAAAGCACGGGCTATTAACTACCTTAGGGGGTAAGCATTCTGTATTTAAGCTAGTAACTACCTTAAAACTTAAAGCACTGTGTAACGATAAAAATTCATTTATTTTAACTGTATTGTTTGCCGAGCAATAAATAACTACATTTGAAAAAGCAGCATGTTGCTCTTTAATACTTTTAAGCGTAGCCAGCAAACTATTAGCGCTGTAATCAGTAACGCACACAATTAACGAGCAATCAGTTTTGCACGTCTCGCCAAAGTGTGTAATTTGCTCAGCAAGGTAGCCGTTATGCTCGTTAATATAATCAGCGTAAGAGCGCTTAAGCTCATCAAGCGTTTGTAGTTGATATAGCAAACCACTTTTATGCAAATTACGACTATACGCAGCAACCAGCCTAGGGTTTTGCTTTACTTTATCCACAAGGCTCTGAGGCAATATACTTAAAAGCGCTTTGACTATTTTTACTGATACTTTTCTAAAAAATTTCAATTACTTCACGCCTTTAAGCTAAGTAGTAACAAGCGTACCTTTAAATAAGCAACTAAGCTAAATCGCTTTCTAAGAAGCCTATTAACACTAACTCTAAATTTACGGTTGCCCTGCGTGTAATTTAAATCATCAAAGCTCTCTATTTTGTAACTATAGCTATTTACAAACGCACGCTTAGTGTATTGCAATAAGTTTGGCACTGCAGCTCTTGGGGGCACAAGCTGAAATAAAACATCCGTAAAAGGAGGTTTATCTTCAACGTTGGGCTGAGCATAAACGCAAAGCGCCAAATTAGTTAGCAAAGCAATATTCTCTTTAGCAATATACCTAAGTACAGAGTCGCATTGCTGCATACTTATTTCTTGTTTATAAAAATTTTGATGTGCTTGATCATGTACAGCTTTTATTAATTTATCGCCATTTGCAAAAGGAGCTTGTTCATTTAACTGCCTTAACCACTTTAAAGATTGTCGCTTATAATCATTAAACTGGTGCTTACCAACAAAAGTAAAACGCGTAACGCCATTACTATATGACTGCAAAATACGGTCTAAAAGGTTTGAATTACTCCCTAACTCATATCTATTAAACCAACGTTTAACCTCTAAAGCCTCAAGCGTATAGCTAGTATTAATACGTTTAGTACAGCTTATATTAGCCACTTCTTCTGCCGGCAAATTTATAGCCGTTAAAAAATCATTAACAATACTATTATTTAAAAATAAATCTTCATGATAAGCGCGTAAAATAAGCCTATCACCAAGTTTACTAGCATAATCACCTAATACTTTTAAAGCGTTCATAGGTAACGAATCTGCTCGTCTTATGGTGGCCACATTACCATGTCTTTTAACGGACTGGTTATAATGAGATTCATGCAATTCTGCAGGGTTTCTTACATAAGCAATACAGCGCACATTGGGCAGATTATTTACTAAAGGCAATAAACGATGGAAAAAAAACTCCGAGCTCAATAATAATGTATGACAGTTATTTGCAGCCGTTTTATTTTTAAGCTCTTCTATACGCTTTAGGTTTAACTTGTAATCACCTTTAAGAGGGTCAAATACAGATAAAAAATTGCCAGAACTAATACCGTTGCTATCTTCTTTGTGCTGCGGGTAAAAAATTCCATGCGTTCTTAAAAAGTCAGTATTATCTTTTAACCACTTTTGTATAGCCGATGTACCTGTTTTTGGCGGGCCAATATGTATAATTAAATTAACCGTGTTTATAAAGACCTCCAAACACATAGTTGCAAGAGTAGCGCAATATACGAAGCTTTTATATTTTAAGTCTATGACTTAACTTAAACCTATAAATTCATTACCGCAGCAGCCAACTCTAGCCAAATCTTAAATAACTAAGCCTAATGTACACCGCAATTTTAAAACTTAATGCACTTTAAAATGCGGTTTTTCAAGCCCCAAGGTTTAGCAGCGTGAGTAGCTTTACTGACCTGACTTTGTTTGTAATGAACACTTAAAATTTTATTTATTTTTTCGTCTTTTAAGTTACCTAGCACTTTGGCCACAGCCTGTGGTTTTTTAGCAAGTAAATTAGGCAGCATTAACTTTAATTGCTCTGCTTTTTTTTCAACTGTATTCTGTGCGTCCAAAATATATTTATCAATATTACATTCTTTTAAAAACTGCTTTTTATTTTCAATATATTCTGCGTAAAGTTGCTGTTCAAAACTATAGCTTTGAAGATTTTCATTATTAATGTAGCCATACCCATTTCGGTTTAATTTAATAGGAAAATCCCCCTCAGGGTTACCACGATACAACGCAGCTAAGTACTCCACCTCAGATCTAAACATTCTATGAAAAATAAACGTATGCTTAAATGAATTAATATTAACCGCTACATGCTGAGGTAGATTTGGCTGGCACTTAAACGCCTCCCCATCTACTAACGTAACCTTACTTAACTCATTCATTATCGGCACATGTAAACGTATTTGTTTTATATTTTTAATCGCAGAAACGTTAATAATACTTTTACCTAAAGCATGTACCTTACCCGTTAATCTTTGTGGCAATGCTAAAAATGGTGTAGTTACAGCTCCTTCGTTAAGCCATTCAAATACAATTAAATCTTGGCCTTTATCGCAGCTAATTAAAAAGTCATTTATACAAGTGTAACGCTGCGACACCCAATACTCGTCAACATCTAAAAATAGTAAATGCGTTATATCAGGCTCAATAGAGCTAAGTGCTTGCATATAACATATATGCTGCAGGTTTTTTTTTGATGGCGGTGGGAGCTGATCAATCCAATCAGCATGGCTAAAAGTAACATTTTCATGTAATTGACTAATGCTATTTAAAACCTTAGCAGAGTCATCACTTGTTCGGTTTATATAAACATGTATTTCAGCAAAGCCAAAAAACAAGTGATGCTGAATCCAATCAGCTAAATATGCAGACTCATCTTTTGCTACCGCAACTAGCTTAACTTTATGGTGCATATTAATTTAAAAGCCCTAGTAAGCAGGAATATCTTTGTATACTTTATCAGTAAACAATTCATCTTGAGATAGAAATTCCCTTGCAACACGCTTGTTTGGCCCATTAAAGTTATTATCAATTGCCCTAAGCTCACCGGCAGTTAAAAACACTCGCTTTGGTTTATCATCAACCGCTTTATTGCCTATTTCACTTATAAGGTTATCGCGTATATGAGTATACTGAGGTACGTCGTTTATCTGTACAGTTCGCTCTTGCATTAGCATTAATGCGCTTGTTGGCAGTGAGGGATTAACAACAACGTTATCATGTGAACTTTTAAGGCTTAAATTAAATAGCGCTAAAAAGTCATCAACAACAGTATCGCTATAAGGCACAACTAAAATATTCTCCTTACCTACTTTAGGCACCCACCTGTTAAGTTGCTGAAAGTAATTTAACTTAGGAAAATTATTTAACGCCATTTGAAAAAAGCGCCCTTTAAACCTAACGTTAGGATCTTTTACTAGCTGGTTAAATAGTGAGAGTAGTAAATCAGACTGGCGCCTTACAGTGCCAATCACCACCACTTTTTTAAACTTTTTAACCCATTCCTGAAAACGGGGGTTATTAAAATAAAAAGGCGAAAGTTCGCTCGAAACCAGTGCAGAATGGCAACCTTCACTTAGCATTTCCTGTTCAAGCATTTCAAGCACTTCTGGTATTTTGTATTTAGCAGGGTAACCGTGTATTGGCGCAAATGCTAACGCAAAATGATGATGCGCTTGGTCGTTCATTTGCAAAGTTTTAGAATATAAAACCCCTTGCGCTTTTAGTTCGCTTTGCTGTAAATCAAGCTGGTATTGAATTGCAGACGTACCCGTTTTAGACCAGCCAATATGCAAATATAAAGTTTCAAACATTAATACTACTCACCTAAAAATCCAAATCGGCCAAAGTCGCTTATCAGCGGGCCCCATTTTAATATTTGTGCCTCATTTAAACCTTGTTCACCTACAAATGGGTTAACAAAGCCACCGGCCTGCCATTTATCAAGCGGGTTTAAAATATGCAAATTCTGTAACCCAAAATCACCGGGTATTTGTGCATCAGCCACGGCGTTATCGCCAACATGTATAAAACGTTGCCCTTCGGGTAAGTTCTCTTTTATATGCTGCCATAGTGTTCCACTATCTTTGCGTTTACCTAAATCGCTAGATACAAGTAAATCAAACCCCACACTAATGCCCACTTTAGCCAGCATAAGTGTAACCTGATCTTTTGTGTAATAGGTATCTGATGCAACCGTTACTTGTTTACCGGCTAAAATAAGCTCGTTAAAAATATCGACCATTTCATCTTTTGGTAAAATCATTTGTAAGTCGTAAGCAAACTCTTGCTCCGCAAGGTTATGAGCTTGCTCGTTGCTCCACCCCAGTTGCTTAGCTAAATAGTCGTAGGTTTCAAAAATAATTACATCACCAACAAAGTTTTTAGCTTTACGTACCTCAAACTCAGCGGTGTTACGCATTTTAACAAATTCATGGGCATTACTTACCAGCCCTTTTTGCACTAATGATTTACCTAAAAGTAATTTAGCATAATCGGGCACATAGTATTCACGCCTTACTAAAGTATCAAATACGTCAAAACTTATATGCTCAAAATTATTAAGCTGATTTTTAAGCCCCTCGGCAGTATTAACATACTGCGCCAAAATATAGCTTGTATCGTGTGTAAATTGGCCAGTTTTAGGGTAGTAAAAAAGCTGCTTGTAGCCATTTTTTTCAACAAGTAGTCCAAGCATACGCTCAAGGGCATGTAGCTCAGAGCCATCGTTAGGTAAAGGCTCACCTGGGAAGTCATCGTAATTATATTCTTTATTTAAAAGCTGCTTTAGCGCCTCCGGCCTTGCCCAAAACATACCACCAGCAGGGTAAGCTAAAAAGTCATCAGTTAATTCTATGTCCCACTCTTTAGCAAACCTTTGTGCCACGGGTTTATTTTTAAGCCAATGGTTTACCCAATCGGGCATCATCCAAAACGAAGTAGGGTAATACATACCGCTTTTGGGATTATCGTTAAAATGATTAAGCACTTGCTTAATAACGTGCTGGTCGTTTAAAAGGTACTCACCCAAGTAATCAGCCCACTGGGTTTGCGCACGTCCCGAATATAACGACTTTTTAGAGTGCATATGGCAAAACAAATCATAGTTTTGCAACTCGCTTGCAAACTCAACAAGCATAGGAGCAAAGTTTCGGCCGTGGTTAGGCACTACCTTTACTACAACCTTGTTTACCTTTGAACACGCTTTAAAATCGTGTATTGCTTTTTTAGCAAGCTCGTCACTAGCAACACTTACAAATACATCAACCGATTGCGAAAACTTAGCTAACGCTTTGCAGTAATAATCTATAAATTCACCATAAAACACATGAAAACACATCGCTAATTTAAGTGATGTTGGCTCACCGTTGGCACTACTTGCTATCGCTTTCGGGTGCCACTTAGCTTTGGCTGGCAAAGCTAAACGACCTTCATCTTTACCGTGCGCCAAATAATGCACTAATGCGTGTTCACCGCTTAAATAAATATCGGTGTTACATTTGTAGTAAAGCTCGGTATCAAAGTTTTTACTTGGGTTTACGCAGCTAAAAATACCTTTGTGTAAATAATCTTCAAATGCTTCTTGCTCACAGCTAAATGTTCGGCTCTGTTGTGCGGAGTAATATTTTGCATCAAACAGCTTCAACAACTTAGCTTTTCTAAGGAGCTTGCTCGCTTTTTTAGAAGAGTAAGCCGTTTTCTTTGAACGAAAAGCAAAATACCTAAGCTTAATTAGACGGTGCTCTAATGCTTTAGTAGCTCTAAATAAAATCGGGGTGTTTTTAAAAAAGCTAAATACCCTAGGAAATGTGCGCTTTATATATTTTTTTATTGTCACTTATTTAAACCAAAAAACTGTAATGCGTTAACCGTACCGTTGCCGGTTACATCGTCATCAATATCAAAAATATGTGCTAGGGAGTGCGGTATCATGTGGGGTTTGCTTAAATAGCTATTTAATAGCATTTCGAGCTCGCTTTTTGTAAACGTAATATTGTGCTTTGCTGCGTGCTCAACATAATCAAGGGCTCCTGCCATTACTTGCTCTAAAATATAGAAATACTTTTGGGATGCCACCTTACGCCCGTAATAAAAATCAAATTGCTTTAAATTATTACCACTCTTATTAAAGGTGTTAAAGCGTATATCTCTAAACTGGCCATTGGGCGCAGTTAATAGCGACTCTAAAAACATAGAGCGATCAAGTGGTAAGTAACCTTCGCCTATTTTTACCCCTTCTTTCAAGTAGCCTTTCATTGTAGCTGTACAGCCCTCAATGGAATGAACCCCAGGGTTAGACGCTATCAAATAATGTCCATACGTATTTTTATTAAGGAGTATACCTAGCAAACTTTGAATAGTACCTGAGTAACCTAAATCAACTATATGTAGGGTTTGTTGCTTAGTAACACCAAGCTGCTCCAAATACGCTAAGTAAGCTTTTTTAGTCGGTGCAAGTAATGTTTTTAGTTCAGCTTTGTGGGCATTAAATATATCAATTACACTTTGCTTATCGGTTTCTAAGTCAATAATTTTAGCTAAAAGTGCTGGCGAAAAAGTACGGGTTATTTCATCGTGGTTTAAAATAAAACGGCTTTGTAATAATTCGCTAAAAGTGCCTTTAAAGCCACTTTTAAGCGAATACGAAAAGCTACGTTCATCATCAAGTAAAAGCTTAAATAAAAAAGCACGCGACGCTAATAAATACTCACTTTGTGCATTTATGGCAGCACCAGTACAGAAACGTTTGAAAGCACGCTCGAGCCAATAGCCCTCACGGGCTAGAAAATATAAGGGCGAATCCATACTGCAGCTATTAGATAAAGATAACTGAAAAAAACTACACACTGGTCCTAAAAAAGATATATGCGTACTCTCATGCGTAAAATAAAAACCTTTGTTTAACATTCAGCTCTCAAAATAATCTCAGATTAATTCATAACATCAGGTAATTTGAATTTATTCTCAACTTCAATAATTTCAAAGTCCCCTTTTTTAGGAAATTTAAATAGCTCCCCAAATTTCCAATGCTCTAGCTGAAGCAAAACCTCATTCATAAACTCAACTTTATGGGCATTGGATGAATTACTTAATTTTGACTTAAAATTATCCGCACGAATAAAATTCATATGGTGCATAACTAATGTATGCTCCTCAAATAACTTAAAATTACCTTCTTTGTTAATAACCCTTCTTGTAGGATCAACATTATCAACCGGAAAGTACCCACCCCTTTTAAACTCAGTATTGCTATCTAGCCGACAAATAAAGCTGACATTAGTCTTGTCTTTTCGCAGAGAACGATAAGTTGGCTTCTTTAAATAAAAATAACTTGGGCATGCAGAATATGAAATATCATGTTTCAAAATATATCGTTTGGCAGCATTAAACTCCTTACGATCATAAAATTCGTCAGTGTCCATTATCAAAAAGTGAGTGCAACTATTATTTCGTGCTAACCTTTCTCCTAACTTTCTCTTTTTGAATTCATTCTCACTGGGTGAAAGAGAGAGATCAGGAGTGTACAAGCTTACATCATCAACTAAACCGTTTTGAATAATTTTGTTCAAAATGCTTTTTGCCCTTAAAGACATTGCATTACCATGGTTAGATATATCTTGATATACAATTGAGATGTGCTCAGCCACTTTCCTCATATTAAATACAGTTTGATAGAAATATTCCTCACCATTAAAAAAATTAAATGAGATAGAAAGTTTCATTTCATTTTTTTTACTATTATCAAACGTACTTTTATAATTCAGTTTATCAGTAAGACTTTTAACTTTATCGCTAAGCATTTTATTTTTTAGTAACAGCTTCTCGTATATTGCGGCATCTTGAAAAAAGTTAAATGCGCACTCTGAATTATAATTTTCTATATCTTCAACTCTACTTAAAAGCTGATTTAAGTTTTTATTTAAAGAATATTTATTTTTTGCTAATTCTTTAAAAAACTCTATATCGTATTGCTTAAAACCATTTTTTATTTCCTTTACTATTTCATCTGCAGTTGGCTGACGTCGACTTGCACGACCAGAGTAATTAAATCTCTCTTCCGCTAAATAGTTGTCTTTATTTAAAAATCCGCCCCCCCCAAACTTATCATACAAAAAAACAGGCACCCCTAAAGCCATACAATGTTGTACTGTTCTCCCCATAGTAACTACTACATCAAAACCTAATAAAAGCTGAGGAGTAATCAACCTAGAATTACCAAATTCTGTACGCCCCAAAAAAGTCACGCTAATCTCATTTAAACTTAAAAGCTTTTTAAGCTCTGTGTGCAATGAACTCGAATGGTTCGTTATTATTGCAACTTTACTAACTTTAGTAGGTAAAGCCTTAGTAGGTACATCACAAAAAAAACTGTCGGCTACTGAGTTAGGGAAGACCAAACTGTCATCCTTACAGACATAACCATGGTTAAAATAGTGCTCAAAAGTCTCTTGTGAGTTAAAGCAGCCCAGTCCAAAAATCCCCTTATTTATAACTGGTGGTGTCTCAAACGGTTCCGAAGGGCCAAGAGAAAAGTAAATCAACTTTTTTGGTTTAAAGCCATTCTTTAGCAAAGCTTTGATTGTAAAAGGATGAAACGCTATAGCTAAATCAATCGTTTCATAAAGTTCATGCGGTAAGCTCCCTACAAATACTTTTACATCTAACCCACTAAAGCAGCTCTGTATAGGATAAGAGTACTCTCTAGTTACGATAACTATTTCGTGACTTTGTTTTATTAGCTCTTGAGTAAAATCAAGTACCATACATTCCGATCCGGAGAACCTTACTAAGCTATAACAAGATAAAAGAACTTTCAAAGCAACTCTCTTAAGCTAATGATAATATTATTGAGTAACATAGCCATTAGCTAGTATACAAATAATTATATAGGCTTTCAGCATCATTAACTTCGTCAAGCATAACTACTTGAGCCTTACTACCGTACAACTCGCTTATAGTTTTTTTCAATTTGGAGATATCATCAAGAAAATAAAACTCATTATCTATCTGCATGTATTTATAGTTTTGTGTATTACCAATGACAAACAAAATTCGCTCTGCCTTATTACATAATGTCATCATACGCTTTATTCTTTTAGTTAATACAGCATTTACTTCAGATAAATTAGTATTCACATCATAAATACCTTTGGATTTTTCTACACTTGCTTTTCTATGCCAATTATAATGCGCAAGTACAAACCCATTTTCATTATCTAAAGTATAATATCCATAAGTACTATCTAAATACCGACCCAGATTATTTCCTTGTTCAACAGCTTTATTAATTTCATTATAGTTAGACACAGCGAACTTAATACCTTGCCCATATTTAGTACTTAAATACTTTTCATCCTTTATGCATACATTGTGGCTTTTAACGTTTAAATTAACTTTACCTTTGATTAAAACATTAGCTACTGAATCAGGCGGGAAAAAACCACTATCAAAAGGCATGCTTGGCTGGCTAAACTTTAGTCTTTTATATAAAATACCCTTTGTATAACATCTAAAACCAGCAGGTATAAGCGCAAGCTCTCCGGAGAATAATGCAGACCGAATTAACACTTCTTTCTCTGAGAAGTTAAATTTGCAATTATCTTCATCTAAAAGTACGTGCTTTATTCTTAACGCATTATTTGCGTCGCCTAGTTTTATATATAGCTCACTAAGCTGAAAAAAATACATAGAATTGTCGTTATCAATATTGATAGCAACTACGATATGATGTATTGCTTTATCAATTAAACCTTGAACTTCAAATAACTTGCTTAACCTAAAATTACATCTATGTGAAGTATTATCAATTTTTAAGCTAAATTTATATTCTTCTTCAGCTTTATCATAGCGCTTGTCTCTAAAGTAAAAATTACCTAATAACTCGTGATACTTAGGATTTTGTGAGTCAGACTTTAGAGCACTATTAATACAATCAAGACTCTCTTTAAGCTTCCTTTCTTTGTTTAACAATAAAGCAAGACGATAATATGCCTCCCCATACTTTGGAGAAATAGAGATGGCCTTATGAAAATACTTAATAGCTTCACTATCAATTTTCTCCTTTTGATATATGACGCCTAGCTGGAAATAGGTTTTACCTAGGTTTTTGCTACACTTTATGTCTTCTTCTAATTTTTTTACTTTTAGTAAAGCATCTTCATTCATGGGTAACGAACCTTAGTAAAACTCAACAAAATTGCATTAATTTGACAAGTAATGCTTCATTTAGAGCCTTATTATTCTCGACTATCTTTGGAATAGACTCTTTAAACTCAACCGGATATTTTCTATTGTTTAGATTTGCTAAGATATTTCTTATAGTAATTTGGCTCACTTTATAATCTGATGCAATTAATTTATATTGAAATTTCTCATAATCATTTAGAGAAAGGTATTCCAAGCTTTCAACCCAAACTCTATCTACCTCTTTTAGGATACAATCCATAGGTACATGTTCTATGCAAAGCTTGTTAAAAAAATGTTTTATTCCATATATAGTATTAAATGCAGAAATACTTCCATGTCCAGAATACTTCAAATCACATGGAATAAGAGATGTATTTTCGAGAATCACTTTTGCATGCTTACCATCTATATGGTCACTATCAAAAAAGATAATACCGGCTTGATTTTGCAAGTCACCTTTTAAAATCTCACTTTTAAAAGGTAAAAGAAGTTTCGACTCAACCTGCCAACGCTTGTCGTTAATCTGGCTCATAAAACAAGTGTCTAAAGACGCTTGAGGTGAAAAAGAAAATGCATAAGAAGCATTCAAATGATTTGCAAAATTTAAAGCTGCAAACCCTCCCATAGAGGAGCCATACGTGAAGACTAAACCTTTCATGCGTTTTAAAACTACATTTAGACTTGTAATGGCTAACCTGCTCACACCTTGATACCAATCATTTTTATTACTTACAAAAGATATATAATTAAAATCTAACTTCTGAAAAGCATTTTTTCCAAATTCTCGATTAAAATTTCGTACAGTGCTATATGATTCTTCTCTATTAGAAAAAGCCACAAGCGTTGGGAAGTTAATATTTTTATTATAAAGTTTAATGCAATAGTTATTATCTTTAAATACTTCTTCGTACTCTTCCATACATCAGTTGCCTTTAAGAATTTAAGATCATATTGTACTGCTTCGCTATAGTGTAAATTGAATTATGATGCTTCAAAGCATTTGTTAGCTCCAAAGCATGCAACAGACACTCCTGCCCCATGACTTCATCCTCTAATTTCAAATACCCCTCACCTAAAAGGAGATAAGCATTAAAATCTTCAGGCCAAACATTAACTACATTATGTAGGCACTGTATAGCTTCATTTATACACCCCTTGTCTAACTTATTTCTAGCGGCAGTAATTAGCTCCTCTCTCTTCCCTCCTTTAATTTTAGAAGATAGCCTTTTATCTACTAAAAAACTTGCTGCGACTCGGTGCAATCTTTTTTCTTCTTGTTTAGCTACTGCTTCGATCACCATTAATAAGGCTCTATACTCAAAGCTAAAATAAAAAAAGATATCTCTGAACTTTTTATGTTCAATTAGCTTTAAAAATCTATCTTTATAACGATTAACACCCCAGTTAAAAGTATCACCAATAAGATATTCATCTCCTCTATTTACACTATACCTACCAACTGAATCACGATTTAAAGAAATATGAATGCCACACAACGGTCTATGCCTAAAGTGAGTAGGTACCATATAACCTTTACGTGTCATTATTTCATAAAGTACATTTTCATCGTTTCTTGCATTTAGGTTAATATCTTCTAAATCAGGTAGAGGATACATTTTTTCAAATGGGCAAAAGTGTAATCCGGTTAAGCGAGGAAATTGCGTACTCTCAGTACCTTTTCGTATAATGTTACTAAATGGAAGGTTATGTTCATCCATAAACCCTTTGTGTAATTCCAAAATATCCTCAAAGATTAGGACATCAATGTCGCCTATATACACGTAATCAGATTCTGTAACAGGCTCCTCAATGAAACGTACAACATGTGGTTTACATTTCACTTTATTTTTAACAGTTAACGATTGTCTAAACACTACTTGTCCTGGAAAAATCTCTTCGAGAGCCTTAATTCCATCACCGTATTCATCTATAAATAGCTTTAAGTCTTCTAGAATTATTTCTACTCTAGAATTCGGGTTTGCATTTAAGGCAAAAAAAGCGTAAGGAAGAGCAAATAAGCTATATGCATTATTTGCATATGTAAAAAAAAGTAATCTAGGCATACTATTCTCATTTTAAAGGCGGTTGATATAAACGCATTAAATACAGGGTGTTTGAAAACGCTATAAACCAAATAGCTCAAAGTATAGTGATTTATTAGCTTTTTCTTTAATATACTGCTCTTGTCCTTCAAAAATAAGTTTGCTTTTATTTTTAATATGACTTACGTACTTTTCTTGTAACTTTTTATGCTCAAGTATCAGCTCTTCATTATCAGATAAATCTAAATATCTAATGATCTTTAGCATTTCCTCATCACATGCATAGGACTCGGAGTCAAAAAGCTTGCTATAACTAACTATACAAATATTTTTGTTTTCACTTTTCGCTTTTGCAGCAATTAATAAAGATTGATTCCATATTTCTACCGCTTTTTTATAATTATTCTCTTCTGGCCACTTATCCTTTGGATTACTCGCCCTAACATTAAATGATGATGCCACATCCTCTATATCCCTCATTATAAATAGAAACCGACCGTCCTCACCAAAGTTTTCAAAAAGTGATGGCCAAAATTTATATAGTTGAGGATATTTATCGCCAACAATGGAGCTACCATCAAATTTATTTGATAACTTTTGATAAAAATCGACATACTTGCCGTTTTTATCATCTATATTAGTTTGAGTGGAATCAAATCTAAAAAAATTATCTTTGGTAAACATTTCTTTTGTTACAGACTTTTTACTATAACAAAATTTAAACCTTTCCATCCCTATTGCTACTCGTTCATGTGTTGAAAGTAGCTCTGTGAGAGCAGAAGTTCCTGAGCGAGGGGCACCACCGATAAACAAATATTTCATAACTAACCTTATATAGAACTAAACAATTTAACTTCTGAAATTGCAGCTTTTCTAACCGAAAAATTTTGTGAACGATCTATAGCTTGTTGCTGTAATTCAACTTTTTGGTCTACTGGTAAATCGATAAACTTGGAAATGGTATTATAAATTTCCACTTCATCTCGTGGGTCCACAGCAAAGCCATTTTCATTATGCTTTATGTACTCATCAGTACCACCAAAAACGGGAACTAATGATACACAGCCACACGCCATGGCTTCTAGGCCGGTACGCCCAAATGCCTGATAGTCAGATAAATCTATGAATAAATGACTTTTTCGTAGCAAGCCCGACACTTGGTTTCTTGTTAGTACACCATGATTGTAATATTCAAAGTCACTTGTAAGGTTATTATCAAAAATAGCCTCGTCGGTACAGCCAAATACATTAATGTTTACTTGATGACCGAATTGCTCTTTGATATTTTTTAAAATACGCATAGTTCGCTCTGGTGCACGGCGCGGTGTACTAGGGCGTACCATTGCTGAAATCCATATTTGTGATTCTGATTTATTTAAGCCTGGGTAATACACATCATGGTCTATGCTTGGCGCTACTTTTTTTACTTCTATGCCATGGTTTTCAGTTATAACATTACGTATCCAGTCTGTTTTGGCAAATACTGTCATATTTGGCAACATTGTATAACTTGCATGGGCCTCGGCCCACAATGGGTTCTCTGGCAACACAAATAAGGGCTCGTAATCTTGTGCGTAATAGGCTACACGCGGTTTGTTTTTAACTTTTTCTAGCGCATTTTTTACTAAGCGGACAGAAGTAAAAATAGTACATATTACAGTTGTTGCATTTGCTATATGGTCGGCGAGGCTCTGCTCGTCAAAAAACTCAACAACATTACGGCTAACATTTGGCATATCGCTGTAACAGGTTAAAAAGCTAGGGTAGTTTTCACGATTAACCGCAATTTTAGTTTCAACTCCCATTTTATTTAATTCGTTTACTTCTTGTGCTACTGAGTGCGCCCCACCACCACCACCTTTAACAGGTAGTACGTATAATAATTTCATAGTTTTCTCCTGATTTACTCTGCTAATGACACTGCAAGCTGCTTACGTAGCTCTACTAAGCTTGGATGCTCAAAAATACGCTTAGTTACATCCCCCCAGTCAACATCTGGGTGCTTTTTCTTTAGGGCTGCACTGCCTTGTTTAGCTAATTCTTTACGTTTGCTGTGACCAAAACTTTTTGATTTTGCATGAAATACGTATGTATCATCTGCTATTAATAATGTGTAACCGGCTTTTACAGCCCTAGCACACATATCGTTTTCTTCCCCATAACCTATAGGAAAAGCTACATCGTCGAGTAAACCAATATTATCAAGCATTCGGGTATTTATTAGTTGGCAAAAACCATTTATTACGCCAACTTCTGGGTAATCACGCTGCGAAAGTTGAGCTATTTTGTTGGCTACATCATCAATTGTCATATGTTCAGGTAGCGGGTTTAAATGCCAATCACCACTAGCATCATGCACTTTAGGAACAGACTGCCAGCTTGCAGCATTACTTAGAGCGCCAACCATACCAACATTATCTTGACTCAGCGCGCAATTCATTAACTTGCCTAGCCACCCTTCACTAACAATAGTGTCGCTATTAAGCACAACCACCCAGTCAGCATTAGAGTGCCCAATACCTTTATTAACCGAGCGGGTATAGCCAATATTTTCAGGGTTTGTAATCACCTCTAAATGATTATAACTACTATTAAAAGCGTCAAGCATAATTGCTGTTCTTTCGTCTTGGCCATCGTTAATTACTATTACCCTATGCAGTAAATCTGTTTTTTCTATTAATGAGGATAAGCAAAGTAATACATCGTCACATGCATTATAAACAGGCACTATAATATCTACGAATGGAAACTCTCTTGATGGTCTTGTTAATTTATGAGGTGTTAAAGCGCTAATATGGGCGACAAACTCATTATTACTTTGAAGTGTAGTTTCATTATCGTGTTTTATTAGACTTTGTTTATTTTCAGGTTTAATTGCTTTTTCCGATGACCAAGCATCCAATCCTTTTAATACACTTAACTGTGCTGTGATACTCGTATCTTCAAAACGTAAGCTACTATGAGTTATTGACTCAGTTTCTACAAGCTGAGGCTTTTCATTATTAGACTTAGCGACTAAAGAAACGCCATATACACTAATATCGTTATCATTGGGTAAATCGATTGCTAAAGTTAAAGAAGGCAGCTCAAGAGAGCTATTGAGTATTTTATTTATCTCTATAGCATCAATATTTAAGCTAATTTTTTCTCGGTTGCTAACTACTCTTTTGCGGACAATGTTATATATCACTGCATCATTATGTGCATCGCGTGCAATTATATATATTCTGGGTAAAGTCACCTTTTTCCCTAAACCTGTTGCTTCAACATCCAGTTCAAATTGGTAGTTAATCTCATTTAAACTTTGTTTCGCAAATGGAATAATTAACCTTGCGTATCCATCAAGCTCTTTAGAACGGACTCTCAGCCCAAATTGAGATGTAATTGTGGCACCTAAAGGATCATTTTGACTATTATCACTAATAGCAGCAACCGCAACCTTATCCTGGTTAGCTTTATTCATTTCTATAAACCAGTTTTCGGCTAATTCTTGTGAACGCTTCAGTGAGTTAAAAATAATTCCATTAGGCCAACTTTTTAAATCTCCATTTTTTATAACATTAGTTGTAGTAAAATCTGCTTCTTCAGAAGCTTTGGCTTGTTCAATTGGATCTAACAACTGCTCAGATAACTGAATCATGGCTATATCTATAAACCTACGGCCATGATGCTTTATTGTAAAAGATAAATCTAATTCTGCACTTAATAACCCTTCGGCGTACTCTTCTTCTAATTCGACCACCAAGTGTTGCCATTTAGGAGATAAAAGAACCGGCTCATTAAGGACCCGTTGACCGCTTTTATCTGTAAGAACAAGGTGTAAATGACTATCATGCGAAGCCTTACCAAC
This sequence comes from Pseudoalteromonas sp. Xi13, assembly GCF_003952205.1. Lineage (NCBI taxonomy): Bacteria > Pseudomonadati > Pseudomonadota > Gammaproteobacteria > Alteromonadales > Pseudoalteromonadaceae > Pseudoalteromonas > Pseudoalteromonas sp. Xi13. Next base: position 496,919 of record NZ_CP034439.1, on the reverse strand, counting down.
TACAGCTAGTTTGAGCGTTTTAGCTTGGCAGTTCTCAAAGTTTAATGAAGGCGTTAAAAATAATTGATGGCGCGTATTGTTAATGTCACCGAATGAAAAGCGCGTATAGTAACCGTTAGCGTGTTTTATTCCTTTAGGTGCAATAAAACTGGTTAAAGAAAGGCCAACCCGATGATTAGTTGCAATACTCCAATCTGTAATCGAATTTTGATCTTGGAGTGCGAGGTAGTCATTTTTTATAATATTAACTTTGCTAGGAATATAAGCCTCATATGAAGCTATTATTAAGTCTCCCTGGACTAACCTTAGCGTAATACTACCCTCTTTAGAGTTTAAAAACTCAGTTACATCAATACTAAAACCTGCATTCTTTTCTGTAATTCCTAAATCTAAAATATCTTGTCTTAAAAACAGTTCATTAATATCAGCTACAGTATCACCATCAATGACAATACTTACAGGCTGCTCGTTATCAGTTACAAGCCAACCATTTACGATTCCATTGGAATAAGAATCAATACATCCTTTGATATGCATATTATTTTTCTCTTATAATTAACGTACTTTACAGCGGTGTGTAAAACAAAGTTTTTATTATCAATATTGTGAAGCTGAACCTAATAATTAGGCAATCGTATATTAACCTACAATATTTAGCTTATCTTTATACTCAGTCAACTTACGTTTAATTACTGGGCCATGCGGCCTTAGGGTATAAGCCCTTTTCATTAAATAGTAGGCCATTGTAAGGTCTTCCTTTTCGAGACTAATTGCTTCATCACGTAACTTATTAACGTATTCACTTTCTGTCGTCTTTTGTGCCTCTTTTATTCCATTAAAAATAGAGGTAATAGCTTTATTTGCAGTTAACTCATCCCATGTATTATTACCCTGTTCTGGGTAGTCATCAAAATCATCTTTAAACAAACCGCCTTGAGTAATTTCAAACTCATTATTCAATTTTTGATTACTAACAACGAACTGCTTGTAAAAGTTTTCCGCCGCTGATTTAGAAGGTAGTAACTTACCTTCGCTGGAAAGGTTCTCTCTTATTTTTTTACTAAATTATCATCGTTTAAATTGCTTAAATTGATTAATTGGCCAACTTTTGTAGCCTCAAAGCCTAAAGATTCATTTACTCGAACAGAGTTAACACCCGATAAACCTACTAAATTACAAAAATCGGCGACCACATCCTTTTTTACTAACTTTTCAGGTTCGAAAATCCGAACTTTTATGTTCTGTTTACCAAACGCTTCTGCCCAAACCATACTTCGCTGGTAGTAATTTAAATACTCGCTATTTTTTATATCGAAAGGACAAATAGCAGCGCCGTAATATGCTGTTGAGGGTTTGTTTTTGCCTTTAGAGCCCTCTTGGTGATAAGAAACCATTTGCTTATCTTGTCGCCTGATATAGGTTATGACATCTACATCAAACCCCTTTAGAGCTCGCGCAACGCTCTCAACAGCTTCTTGTGTGTAAAACCATGCAAGAGCTTCTATTGAAATTATTATTTTATCTTGCTGTACCTTTTTTAAAAGTTGGTTAAATTTAACTTCATCTTTAATTGCTGGGCTGTTAAAGCCCTTTAAATCAATCCACTTTTGAGGTAACGGCCTATCAACCCCATCAAAGTCTTGACAAAAGTAGAAAAAACCCTGTTCTACTATTTTATCTTTTGCATCAAAAAGTGATTGCTGGATAGAAGAAGAGCCTGTTTTATGAATGCCGATATGGAGATAGACTTTTTTCATTTATTTAACTCTTTTAAATATTGCGCTATTTTTCTTTTTATTGTTTGCCCCTCAGGGCGTAATACCTCAGCAGCCTTCATTAACTTAAGGCTTAACTCTAAGTTAATTTTTTCTAAGCTAATAGCCGTATCTCTTAAAGCACTATAAGAGGTACACTCATAGCTGTATATATGTATAACCTCTGGTAAAAGAGCTGTTCCTTTCAATACTTGTATGTATTTACTGATATGTTCAACAATAATTTTTTTATCAGCTTTAAGGATTTTTTGCGCATTATTTAGAGCTTCACTTTTGGCCAATTCAATATAAGCTTCAACTGGCTTTCTATGTTTTTCTAAGTAATCAAAGTAGCTTTTGATTTTAATAGAATCAAGCTCAATTATTTGCTGATAATCTTTGTGAAAACCCCAGCGATTATCCTTAATTGGGAGGGTACTTGATGGTCTCTGCCTTGTAAGTAGAGCTAAATACTCTTGCTCTGAACGTAACATACGATGAAGAATCAATGAAGATTGCGAACTTGTGTTTATTTTAATTCTTTGTGTTTTATCATCTATACGCTGTGCTACTTCCCCATTAGCATCTAAGTGAATTACATTACTCTTATTAATCTCTGGTATATGTAATAAATATTTCCCGATATTTTCGACCGCACTTCGAGAAAGAATACTTTTAACATTTTCTTTTACAGTAATATTAATATTCTTAAACGGGAGTTCGAAGGGCTTATCATCACCTGACTGTGCTGCCCAGGGGACTGATAGTATGTCAAAGCTGCCTTTGGAACTAAGATACTCATTTATGGTTTCACCAAAATTATACGAGAACCAAAATTCATCCGCATCTAAAGGAAAAAAGTGGGTTATCTTTTCATTATAACTAGCTTCATTTAATAAAAAGCAGAATGAATAATACTGTAAATACATATTGATCCCATCTTTATTTGGGAACATATCTAACCACGTTGTATCAAATACTTTTATATTTTTATTATTAACAGAAAGTGCCTTTACAACCTTTTTAGTATCATCGCATGAACGATTAATAGCTATATATACTTCACTAAACCCCATAAAAAAGCAGTGATTAATCCAGTCTGTAATATATGGCGCTTCATCTTTTATAACTGTTAATGCTGCTACATTTACCATAATAACTTCTCTTGTTTATCTTCTATTTATTAAATGTTGATAAATTTCTAAATCTTTATCAATCAAAGGGTATAAACTTTTTTTAATATCATCCCTACTAGGATCAAGCCCAAATTTAGTATTTAGAACATTATCACGGCTATTTTCGCTTTTAACTTTAAAGCCATAAAAGTCTACAAGTTGATTGAGAAAGCCATCTATATCATCATCAAGTCCTACAAAGCGGAAATTTTTTAAGTTATGAATGGCATCAACAATATCTTCAACATCAACTTTAGGCTTTTGAATATTTTTGCGTATATATCGAGTTTGCGTATTATCGAACAGTAAAAATTCAGGTCCCTCAAAAGAGCTAATTAACTTACTAAGGCTATTTGCGCAACTGAAATCGCAATGGCTAAGTTTCTGGCTTAGGTTTTGTATATATTCTGGGTGATTTAAAAAGCGCTCGCGATTTTCAGGTAAAGCTAACGCTTTAACCCACGCTAAATGTGAAATAACATGGGAGTAAGGCTCTCTGAAGGTAATTGCTTTCTCAAAATGCTTTAATAAGTTAACTTTATTAAACTGTGTAAGTGGAATATGTCCGGAAATGTAATTTAAATCTAGTGCTTCAACTTTACTCCCCCAATCAGCTACAGATTCAACGTGCACTAAACTATACTCAGCACCAAATGCATTAGTTAAAAAGTTATTTACTGTAGAACCTGCCGTTTTTGCGATATGCACAAACAGTAGCGGGCTGTAGGACATAATTGCGGCTACTGGATAGAGCTTATTATTAAGCTCAATACAAAGCTTATACTTAAATGGCTTCTCCATATCTAAGTCGATAGGGATTTCAAATCCACAATTATTAGCGTTCTTTACATTAGGATAAAGGCTTGGCAGGTTTGGTCTTAAATGATCGCATGTAATAGCATGCTGCTCGTTAGTGGATGTATCAATAAATAATAATTTACAAGGTAAATTACTTTTATTGATAACCCAACCCTTTATCTTAGAGCTATTAACTTGGTACTCATCAAGATGAAAGTGAAACTCATCACTATTCCATTTTGTTGTATCATAAATATATTTAAGCATTTATAGAAAAGTCTTCTCTTGCCAGTGTTAAATTAGGACTATAGCTAGGATCTGTACTTTGGTCGGTCCCCCATGTAGCTTTCATATATTCTACTTCTTTATTAAAGCGCGCTACTTTTTCAGGATTATCTTCAGCACCACGGCTTATTGATTCATAATGGTATAGTTCTGCATAAGGAGTCCATAAATTACGGTAGCCTGCGGCTTGTACTTTTAAGCAAAAGTCTACATCGTTAAAAGCAACGGTTAAGTCTTCTTCATTTAAGCCATTAACCTCATCAAACACAGCTTTACGTACAAGTAAGCATGCAGCTGTCACTGCAGATAAGTTTTGTACAACATTTAATCGGCTAAAGTGCCCATGTTCGTTTTTTTTATAATGCTTATGCGAGTGCCCTGCCACCCCTCCGATCCCTATAATCACACCTGCATGTTGAATAGTGTCATTATGAAAATATAACTTAGCTCCTACACACCCTATATCTTCACGCAGAGAGTGTGAAACCATTTCAGTTAACCATTCAGGGTTTATAACTTCTACATCATTATTTATTAAGCCAATTACCTCACCTTTAGCGTGTGTGGCAGCAAAGTTATTAATAGCTGAATAATTAAATGGGTAAGGGTAGCGTAAAACAGTTACTTTTTTGTGCTTGTCCAGTTCTTTAAAATACTCTAAGGCTGTAGGGTCGTTTGAGTTGTTATCAACCAATAAAATTTCATAATTTTGATAGGTGGTTTTATCCAAAATTGAATCTATGGCTTGTTTGGTAATTTCGTAGCCATTATAGGTAGGTATAATTAATGACACTAATGGCTCATCACCATTTGTATTAATGGCAGGCCAATTTACTTTATATATATTTGCATGCTTACCTTGCTCAACAGTGACCGGTTTATCGAGTGCTTTGAAGTGATCTTCAAGTGCTTTTATGCCAGCCTCTGTAGTATATGATTTTTCACCATGCCCTAAAGCAGTTGAGCCTTCCACAATTCGCCAGTGGTAAAGTACTTTAGGTATATGCACAATTTTTTTATGGTCTATTTCACGCGAGTAACGTAATAGTAAGTCATAATCTTGGCTGCCTTCGTAGCCTTTTCTAAAACCACCAATTTTATTTACTATATCTGTTTTATAGACACCTAAGTGCGATACATAATTTTGGCTATATAGTAAATCTAGATTCCAGCTTGATTTAAAGTGAGGGTCGCATCGATTGCCCTGTTCATTAATTTTATCTTCATCGCTGTAGATAAATGATGTTTCAGGGTTTTCGTTTAGTACCTTTATAACTTCATACAATGCATGCTGACTTAACTCGTCATCGTGATCGAGTAATGCAACCCATTCACCGGTTGCTACTTCAAGCGCACTATTACTTGCCTCAGAAATATGACCATTTTGCTCTCTAAACACGACCCTAATTTTTGGTTCTAAGTTTTGATAGTGCTCTAAAACCTCTTTTACATGCTTTTGCGGTGAGCAGTCATCTGCTAAACACAGTTGCCAGTTTATATACGACTGCTTACGTACTGATTCTATACATTTAATAAGTAACTCTTTATCAGGGTTATAAACAGGTACAACTATCGAAATAGTTGGCTGATGTTTAAACTGCGCTAAGTTACTTTGAATTTCTAAAAAATTATCTTTTTCATTGTTCAAGCGCCAGGCTTGATAAGGATCGGCATTAGATTGATCTGCTTTAGGCTGTACATATTCATTGTAAATACGCCCTTCTCTAAGCCCTGTAAATAACAAATGAGATAATAAAGGACCACTCCACTCAGTTAGATCGGGGTTCTGTTCCAAATATAATGATGGGTTAAAATACGGAGAAGGTTTACGCCCCTCCTGCTCGCCATATTTCAAATAATGGTAAAAGGGATTAATACCTGTTGTGGCAATATCGTGATTGTTAGCTAAATAATAGCTTGAGTCAAAGTGTGGGTTTGGACTCTTTCTTTTAGCTGCTCCTTTTATAATATAGTCAGCAATCAAACTTGTGTGAGTTAGCTCATCGCTTTCTAATTGCCCTAAGTAGTAACCTTCATCCCATAAGCTAGAATCGGCTATAACCTTTTCAACATCCTCAAGTAATACCCCATCAACTAAGCCAATAGATTCAAGTAAGTCTTGGCTACTAATTTCTAACATATCTTCTTGAACAATTTTCCCTTTATCATCTTTGGTTATAACTTTTAACGTCAAAGTATTCACTGAAAACCAATGAGGCTGCAAGTCTCGAATATCAAGTAAATACTGAAACCCACAATTAGTATTGTTTACAATTTCTTGTAAATCATCTCTAGGTATATTACAGGTGGAACTCGTTATTTTAACGTTATTGATATAAATATCGGCCTTACTTGCCCCTTCACACCAGCCTGAAATTGAGTTTTCAACTAAGCCATCAAAGCAACATGCAGTCTGCCTCTTTAGTAATTTAAAGTTTAATTCTTTGCTCAATTGTTCCATGCTTAAGGGACATAGAGCCTCGTCTTCAATGCTTTTCTTATAGACAAACTGCACCTTCATAGTAATTGAAGTTAGAGCGCACCATTCTTGCTTAATTTCGGATGCTTTTAATTTATAACTAAAACTAGCATTAGCGTTATCTAATACACCTTGTAGGTCACTTCTGTGTTCATTACAAGGTACTTCAGCTATCTTAACATCACCTAACCATATGATGGCTTTATCTGCACGTTGAGACCAACCACGTAAATAGCCTTCAACACATCCGTCTAAAAAAAATTTTGGCAAACTTGTATTTAGCGGCACTTCTGTTTTTTTATATCGTTTAAACATGGCGTTCCTTTATTTAGCTAAAAGCGGCGTCCACCAAGCTTCATTATCTAAATACCAGTTTAGTGTTTTAGCAAAACCTGTTTCAAAGCTCTCTGCTGGTACATAACCTAGCTCGTTATTTGTTTTTGTAGCATCAATCGCATAGCGACGGTCGTGCCCTGCACGGTCTTCAACATAAGTAATTAGTTGCTCAACGTTATTTTCTATAGCCGATTTTGCATTACGGAAGCGCTTTGCAAGTTCGGGGTTGTTTGCAAACTTTTCGCCCATTACTTTACATACCAATTTAACTATATCTATGTTGGCCCATTCGTTATTGCCACCAATGTTATAGTTTTCACCTATACGGCCTTTTTTAAGTACTAGCTCTATACCACGGGCGTGATCTTCTACGTATAACCAGTCACGAATTTGCTGGCCATCGCCATACACTGGCAGTGGTTTATCGTTTAAAATATTAGTAACTATTAAAGGTATTAACTTTTCAGGAAAGTGGTAAGGCCCATAGTTGTTTGAGCAGTTTGAAGTAGTTACCTCAAGCCCATAAGTATGGTGATACGCGCGTACTAAATGATCGCTCGCCGCTTTTGATGCAGAATATGGTGAGTTTGGCGCATAGGCGGTGTCTTCGGTAAAAGCAGGGTCTGTCGCGCTAAGCGTGCCGTAAACCTCGTCGGTACTTACATGATGAAAACGATGCGCTAAAGGCTCGTTACCATTAGCTTTTGGCTCGTCTATCCACTTTTTTTTAGCTGCTTTTAATAAGCTGTAAGTACCAAGTATATTTGTTTCTATAAAGGCATCTGGCCCTGTTATTGAGCGGTCAACATGTGACTCGGCAGCAAAATGCACTATGGTATTTAACTGGTGCGTGTCTATTAGCTGCTCTATTAATGCAGTATCGCAAATATCGCCGTGCACAAAGGTCATGTTTGGGTTGTTTGCTACTAGGTCTAGGTTGGCTTTATTACCTGCATAGGTTAGTGCATCTAGTACGATTACTTTGTCTTGCGGGTTTTGAGCTAACCAATAATGTACAAAATTGGCACCTATAAACCCTGCTCCACCGGTTACTAATAGATTTTTTACTGACATTTTTTATTCCATTTACAAATTTTGTTAAAGCTAAGAGCTGCGGGCTACGAGCTTCGAGCTATGAGCTATGAGCTGCGAGCTATGAGCTTCGAGCTGTGAGCTTCGAGCTACGAGCTATGAGCTATGAGCTATGAGCTATGAGCTAAGAGCCATGAGCTATGAGCTAAGAGCCATGAGCTATGAGCTATGAGCTAAGAGCCATGAGCTATGAGCTAAGAGCCATGAGCTATGAGCTATGAGCTAAGAGCTATGAGCTAAGAGCTATGAGCTGCAAGCTAAGAGCTATGAGCTGCTAGTTATTAGGTAACTCATTTAGCATTGTTTTTAATTGTGTGCGCCAATGTATTGTTTTAACGCCAGTTAGCTCTTCTGCCTGTGCTTTATTTAACACACTAAACGCAGGGCGTTTAGCTGGCGTTGGGTAACTCGCTGCCGGTATTGCACTGATTGGGATTGCTTTACTTAATAGGCCTTGTTCTATTGCTAGCTCTTGTATTGCTACTGCAAAGTCGTACCACGATGCCACCCCTGCGTCGGTCCAATTTAAAATAGTGGCTGTATTTGCATTATTAACCTGTAGCGCATAATTATTTTTGTTCACTAATGCCCATAGCATATTGGCAAGGCCTGCGGCCCACGTAGGCGTGCCTACTTGGTCGCCTACTATACCTAATTGTTCTTTATCGTTCATTAGGCGCAACATAGTTTTTACAAAATTATTACCAAATACCGAGTACACCCAAGCGGTTCGTACTATGGTTGCATGCCCCCCTAATATATTGCTAATTTGCTGCTCACCAGCAAGTTTTGATGCACCATAAACTCCTAATGGGTTAGTGGCATCGCTGGCGGTATAGGGCATAGTACTTGTGCCATCAAACACAAAATCGGTCGATACATGTATTAATTTAGCGTTTATGTGCTTGCATACAGTAGCTAAATTAGCTGGGCCTTGCTCGTTTACAGCATAAGCTTGCTTAGTATCAGTTTCGGCTTTATCTACTGCGGTATACGCTGCTGCGTTAATAACTATATCGGGGGAGTGGCTAATTAAAAGCTCGTTTACTTGCTCTGCATTGGCTATATCGAGTTCTTGGCTACCAAAGCATATTAGCTCTATATTACTTGGGCAGCTTTTTTGTAGCTCAGAGCCTAACTGGCCGTTTTTACCTGTTACTAATACTTTCATAATGACTACTTTAACTGGTTAACTTAAAACGTTGGTGCATTTGTAAATGCAAGGCCTGCTTCGTCTTTTGCCGAAAGCTGCGGTAGTTTACCCTCAACTAACGGCCACTCTATATTAAGTGTTGGGTCGTCCCACTTAATTGATACCTCAGCATTTGGGTTATATATATCGGTACATTTATAAACAAACTCGGCGCTATCGGTGGTTACATAAAACCCATGGGCAAAGCCTTCTGGTACCCATAATTGGCGTTTGTTTTCAGCCGACAATAACACCCCAACCCACTGCCCGTAAGTAGGCGAATCTTTGCGCATATCTACGGCTACGTCAAACACTTCGCCTTGGGTAACACGTACTAATTTACCTTGGGTATTTTGTGTTTGGTAATGTAAGCCTCGTAGTATGCCATGGGCCGACTTACTATGGTTTTCTTGTACAAAGGTGCGCTCGCCACAGTGTTGGTTAAATAGCTCAGTGCGAAAGGTTTCCATAAAAAAACCGCGCTCGTCGCCAAAAACTTGTGGCTCTATTATTTTTACATCGGGTATTTTTGTTTGTGTAAACTTCATTATTAATGCCTTTTAAAATACGGTTTGATCTAACAACGCAAGTAAGTATTTACCATAGCCTGACTTTTTAAGCGGTTTGGCTAATTGTTTAAGTTGCTCTGCGTTTATGTAACCCATACGGTAGGCTATTTCTTCTGGGCAGTTAATTTTTAAGCCTTGGCGTTTTTCTATTGCACGAATAAAATTAGCAGCATCAAGTAGGTCATCTAATGTACCTGTATCTAACCATGCTGTACCGCGGCCCATTATTTCTACGTTGAGCTCTTTATTTGCGAGGTATTGATCTATTACATCGGTTATTTCTAGCTCGCCACGCGCTGATGGCTTAACATTTTTTGCAAATTCAACCACACGGCTATCAAAAAAGTATAAACCTGGTACGGCGTAGTTAGATTTAGGTTTGTCGGGTTTTTCTTCTATTGATATGGCTTTGCCGTTTTGGTCAAACTCTACCACTCCGTACGATTTAGGGTTAGCAACGTGGTAGCCAAATACCGTTGCACCTTGCTCGCATGTAGTTGCATTTTGTAGCGATATTGATAAGTCGTGGCCGTAAAAAAGGTTATCGCCCAATACTAAGGCTGCACACTGCCCTTGTAAAAAGTCTTCGGCTAACAAAAAAGCTTGCGCTAGGCCGTCGGGGCTGGGTTGCTCTTTGTATTCAAAGCTAATACCCCATGCACTGCCATCGCCTAGTAACTCTTTAAAGCGCGGTAGCTCTGTTGGGGTAGATATAATTAAAATTTCGGTTATGCCCGCCATCATTAATGTCGACACGGGGTAAAAAATCATGGGTTTGTCGTACACAGGCATTAATTGCTTACTTACCACTTTTGTAAGCGGGTATAAACGTGTACCCGAGCCGCCCGCTAATATAATGCCCTTACGGGCCGACTTGTGCTGTGGCTTTGTTAATGAATGCATATAGATTCCTGTCTATCTAATTATTTAATTATTATTTGCGCGCTAAGTACTGTGCTACCTTAGCTCTTTTACCGTTGCTAAAATTATTTTACCTATGCCAAATAGCATTAGCTGCAGCACTGCAAATAGTAAAATATTGTATAGCGTGTTTGGGTATTGGTGGTCTTGCGGTAGCGTTGCCGTCTCCACCACTACTAAATATTTAAGCTGCCTATAGGCCTCTATTCTGGCTTTATCTAGCGATACCTCCGATGCGGTGTACCCTTTTAAGGCAAGCTCTAGCTCTATTTTTAAATCAGAAAACTGCGCTAACACTTGGCTTACCGCTCTGTTATTAGCTGTTGTACTTGTGGGCTCCGAACCTTGCTGCGAAAGCCTTTCGCGCTCAAGCTCTAGCTGAGTTTTTAATGCATTTAGCTCGGCCTCAAGCATTACTACTTGCGGGGCTCTGTCGGTCATGGTTGAGCGCAGGCCTTTTAGCTGCGCACTTTTAGTGGCTATTTGCCCCTCTAACCCGTAAGTTATTTGCTGTAGCGCTAGGCCTTCAGCTTCTGGGTCTAGTAGGTTGTTTTTTTGCTGAAAGGCAAGTATGTTTTTTTGCGCATCGCGCAGGCGCTGCTCTACCTTTGCGTGCTCTAAGCGTATAAATTGTAATTGCGCCTCAGCTAATTGATGGCCAATAGAATTTATATACCACTCTGCTCTGCTCACTATTATTTTGGTTAAGTTATTAGCAAACTCTGGGGTAAAACCTTGGGCTAATATTTTTAATACACCTGAGCCTTCGTCAATTTCAATCTTGGTGTGATCAATGTAGTAATTTAGCAGGTCTTCGCTGCTGGCATCGCTACTTAGCCCTGTAAAAATATCACCATGGTGTTGGTAATGCGCTTTTAAATTACTATGCTGTTGCAGGTAGTTAAGCATGTCTTGCGAATGAATATAAGCTTTTGCTATTTCGCTATCGGCTGTTGAGCTACCGCCCACTCCTAAACCGCTTAAAAGCGCCATAGATGGGTCCATTGTGCTCATGCCATCGGGTTGCTGAATTATTAACTGTGCTCGGCTTTCATACCTTGGGGCTGCTAAAACAAGTTGGTAAAAAGCAAATAATACAAAAGGCACAACCAACAGCACAAACCACGGTTTGGTTAATAAATGCAGCCCACGTTTGTTGTTTAATTTAGCAATAGCAGATTGCTTTATATTTGGTTTTACATGTTGCTCGGTAGATGTACTTGTTTGAGTTTGCTTTGCCTTGCTGTTTATTTTGTTAGTAAGCCTAGCTAGCTCTTTATTTATTTGCTCATTTTTAGGTTTTAAATTACGTGCGCGTTGCATAACACGCCTTGCTAGGTATACATCGTTTTGCTCAACTTGTTGCGCAAGCCCAATAAGCTTTTCGCCATTATCCCAAATAGCTTTATCGGTTTTTAGCCCTAGCTCTGTAAAGCGTTGTTCTATTTTTTCTACCGCTTGTTGACTCATAATTATAATGCCTGGTAATGAGCAATTCCTTGCTCTAAATCGTTGTAAAAAGTGAGTTCGCCTTTATGCAATACAATAGCACTATCGCAAAAATGGCGCAGTTCGTCCATTTCGTGGCTAACCATAATAACATTGGCATTTTTACTTTTTTGTGTAAGTGCTTGGCGGGTTTTTTTTCTAAAGTTTGCATCGCCCACCGAGGTAACTTCATCTATTAGGTATACGTCAAAGTCTATACCTATTGAGCACGCAAACGCTAGGCGAGGTTTCATACCGCTTGAGTAGGTATTTACTGGCAAATCAAACTTTGGGCCTAGCTCTGCAAATTGGCGAACACGGCGCACATATAAATCTAGGTCGGCTACGCCGTTTATCATGCCTATAAAGCGGGCGTTTTCGGCGCCACTCATTTGTGGGTGAATCCCTGTTGCTAGGGCTACCGGCCACGATAAATGCAGGTCGGTAATAATTTTGCCTTTGTTGGGGTATTCACTCCCCGCTAGCATTTTAAATAACGTAGATTTACCAGCCCCGTTTGAGCCTAAAATAGCAATATTATGGCCACTGGGTATTTCAAAGCTTACATTTTTAAAAACGTACTGCTTGCCTATAGCCGAGGGGTAATATTTAGTAATATTTTGCAGCTTAATCATATTATTTCCTGCTTCATAACATTACCTACTCACGGCCTGTTTCCAAGTAGCTTGGTAAACACACAAAGAAAAAAACAAACAAGTAAAAGCGCTTGAGAATAAATAAAATTCGCTAACCCCTTCATTCCCATAAGTGGGGTAAGCTGCATAGCGTGTTAACTCTATGGCATGTAAAATAGGGTTCCAATCTAAATATGGCCAATATTCTTTAGGCACGTCTTGCAACGAAAAGAATACTCCTGATATAAAAAATAAAGGTCTTGTTAATATGCCTTGAACCTTCGAAAACTCAGGTATGTAACATTGTACAATCGCAAATAGTAACCCAAATGACATTGAAAATACCCATAATGCAAATATATTAAGGATCATAAAAAGAGGATCGCTTAGCTTTACTTCCAAGCCTATAAAATACATAAATATGAAAATACATACGAATACAGATATCTTAACTAAAAAATTAAAAAAGCCTGTAGCTAAAACACTACTAATAGGCTGCACCTGTCTAAAGGCAAACAGTGATTTATTCTTTTTGATGGAAGAGGAGCAACTAGAGAGCGTTCCTAAAAACAACTGAATTAGTAGTAAACCATACATCATAAAATCAAATGTCGGGACAGTGTGCGTTTCGCCACCATCCATCCGCCCACGTATATAAGAAAGCATAATAATAAAACTTAACGGCTGTACAACCGCCCAAGCAAGCCCTAATTTATCGTTAAAGCCTGTGCGGATTTCGCGTACAAATAGGGCAAATATAACGTCGCGCCATATTGCCCAGTTATTTCGTTTTAGTACGGTGGTCATTTAGGTGGCCACATTTGCCGCAATAGCAATTTGATAAATTATTTGCGTTATGTCTTTAACCGATTGCAAAAATTTGGTGTCTACTTTTGGAAGTACCAAAATTTGATCGCCTGGCTTTAAGGTGCCGTAAGCGTCAAGATCTATCATGCCGTTAGGGTGTATAACCATTATTTGGTCGTAATTGGCGCGCTCGCTATAGCCACCCGCCCATGCTATGTAGTCGTCTATTGTAGCATTGGGGTTATAAACCAATGCCTGCGGCATGAGTACTTCGCCCCCAATGTGTATTAGGTCTGTTTTAGCGGGTATGTGTATTATGTCGCCTTGTTCTAACCTAATATTGGCAACTTGCCCTTGGTCGGCAATTACCACTTTACCTAACGGTGTTATTTTACGTGCGCGCTCGGTAAATTCTAAAATCATTTTACCTTCTTCTGCGCGAATTTTTGCTTCGCCGTCTGATGAGGCTGGCGCTGTAAATACGCTACGCTCTAAGCGCTCTAGCGATTGGTCTATCATTTCTTTTTGTTTTTTAGCTACGCTTTTACGTTGTATGTAAATAGATTGGTAGTCGGCTAACGATTTATCTATTTGAATATGCGCAAGTAGGTCGTGCAAACGCGTGTTTTTATTAACAGCAAAGTACGAAGGCCCTAAGTAGCTACCATCTACTTGTATATCGATAACTTGGGCTCGCATGTCGTCGTTAAAAATTAGGCGGTCGCCATCTTTAAGCTCAAAGTTTTTAAATTCGTTATAGGGTAAATAAACCGAAAATGGGCCGTCGGCTCTGTCGCCAACTACGCCTACATGGCTAACTTTAGCCAGTGGTAATGCAAACTTGGCGAGCTGCTCGCCTGTTGCGTGGCTTTGTAAAAATTCGAACCTAAAAGGCGCGCGTACACTCCCTGACACAACCACAGTGGCTTTTTGGCGCTCTACTAATATTACGTCGTTATCTTTAAAGTTAAACTTAGGTAGGTAACCCGTTAGTATAAAGTCGTACAGGTCTATATTTTGAATTACTTTGTTATTACGCAACACTTTTATTGAACGATAGCTGCCTCGCTCTGAGTCTATTCCGCCTGCGCGTTTTAAGTAATATAAAATACTGTCGGATGCGATACCAGCGTATTGCCCGGGACGAATTACGCTACCACTAATGTAAACGCTCACTGGTGTTGCTGTAAGCAGGTTTACATAAATTTGTACGCTTTTTTTGTATACCTCTTTTATTTTATTGCTTACGTAGGTATTTAACTGACTTGCTTTTACATCGGCCACATAAACCGGGCCAACATTGGTAATAAACAGGTTGCCTTGGTTATCTACGGTTACCACTTCAGATTGGTTAATTGCGCCCCATAACCATATTGATACTTTGTCGCCTGGGGCTACTGTGTAGTCGTCGTTTAAACCATCTAGGCGCTCGCTTTCGTATCCGCCGGCAAATAAATTAGCACCATACGGAGGGGGTAAGCCTTGCTCTGAGCTAGGTAAAAGTTCTGCTGCTGACATTTCGCCTGGTAACAATGTGCCCGAACGCCCTTGCTTGCTAAATGTGCCATTTTGTAGCTCTGCATTAGGTAATTGCGTTTGCGTTGTGCCTGCGTTTTCAAGCTGTGTTAGCGACATTTGCTCAGCAGCGCTTAGATTTAGCGATACAATAATGCTGGCGCCAATAATTAAATTAAAAATTAGCTTAAAGCTTTGGTTAAAGGTATTCATAAATTGGCTCAAGCTCCAAAACTTATAGTATTATTTTTGTTTTTAATGACTTGTGGTGCCATTACCCACTGATCAGTTTGGCTGTTTTTACACATGGCTTGGCGAGTTTGAGCAGAGCTTTGCCCTTGCTGATTTAAAAATAACTCGCGGCATTGTTCACCCAGTGCAGAGGTGTATTTTTTTCCTAGGGTAAACTCAATATTTTTATAGCTACCTTGGTAACCAACAGGTTTACTTTGAATTAGTTGTGTAAATGCTAATGGAATTACATTTTGATTAGTGTGTACTACAGGCTCGTTTATAAGTGCGCGGGTAGCATGAAGAACTGGGGGAGATGATGTACAACCAAGTAAAAATAAAATTGGCATTAGTGACGTAAGAGCTAAGTTTATTTTCATAATTTTTTTAGTCTGCTTTTATATAACACGTAAATATTCCTTTAATATTACTGGCTTTTAGCGCTAATTTTTTTCCATTCATGCTCTGTAAATGCAGCATAACTAAAAAATAAAACTAGAAAGACCAATAACATAAGCCATTCTGCTATTGAGTAAACCTCGGCTATGCAGCCTACCATTGCTAGTATACTTGCAGCAATTGAAATAACAATAAGTGCTTGCTTGGTACTATACCCCTTTACTTCTAAAAGGTGATGTAGGTGTTGCCTATCGGCTAAAAAGGGGGATTTTTTTGCTTTAACCCTTCTAATTATAACGGCTGCCATATCAATTAATGGCACTGCTATTATGTAAAGGGCCGTAACTGGCTTTAATGCGGGTGTACTTAATTGCGTGCCAATAACCATAAGCCAAATAAGCGTTAAACCGATAAGCATGTTACCTGAGTCGCCCATAAATATTTTTGACACTGAGCTGTGTAGTTTTAAATTAAAGATTAAGTAGCCTAATAATGAGGCAATAAACAGTACGGGCAACAAGTACCATGCATTAGTTACCCTACTTAATAAAAAACCCAACGCTGTAAAAGCAATTAAACTAAGCAAACCGGCTAGTCCGTCCATCCCGTCAATCATATTTATTGCGTTGATCCCTGCAATTATGGCTATAACGGTTACAACTATGCCCAGCACACCTAACTTAAGCTCTATATTACCTAATAAAAAACCTAGGCTTGTTAGGTATATTTCGGTGCCAAATATAATTAGTGATGCAACCAGCACTTGCGCAACTAAGCGGACTCTAACAGATAGCCTATAACGGTCATCAAGCGCACCCAAAAATAGCACTAATGCTGAGGCAACTAGGTATAAATTAAGGTTTCTACTGTGGTCAATAAATAAAACAGAGGCGATTAAAACTGATAGGTAAATGGCTATGCCGCCTACAAGAGGGATATTTCCGTCGTGTACTTTGCGATCGCACGGAAAGTCAACTAATCCTGTTTTTATTGCTATTGGATTTATTACTTTTATTGCTACAAGCGAAACAATAAATGTAATAACCAACGGGAACCAAAAGTCCATTAATTACCTCTTGAATAAAGGTTATGGTTTTCACTCATAGAGACTACTTCACTTATTAACTACATAAAAAGGCTAAACAATTTATAGACCATAAACTATGTAAAGTCATTTTAAGCATGCGTTTAGGCAGATTTATTTATAATTTAATCTGTTTTTACTGCTTAAACCACTGGTAGTTTAAGAGCTAATTAGCTCATACAATAATGTTTACAGGAGTTAAGTTACCATTTTATGACTTTAGCAACAACAAACCGCTAAGTACTTTATAACCAGCCATTTTAGTTCTACATTATTAATATGAGATTAACAAAACAATGAGCCACTATGAAAATACTTCACCACGGAGCGGTAAATGGCGTGACTGGCTCATGCCACGAATTAGTTATAAATAGTATAAACAGCGTGCTAGTAGATTGCGGGCTTTTTCAGGGAGAAGACGCAAAAGATGATTTATCAATAGAATTTGATATTGCGCACATTAGCGCGCTTATTGTTACCCATTGCCACATTGACCATGTGGGGCGCATTCCTTATTTATTAGCAGCCGGTTTTAAGGGGCCCATTTATACTACGCCGGCCTCCGCTAGCTTGCTGCCACTAGTGATTGAAGATGCGTTAAAGGTAGGTGTTACCCGCGATATAAAAATTATAAATGCCTGCCTAAGCTTGCTAAATAAGCAGATAGTAGCGGTTAATTTTAATACTTGGTTTGAGCTGCCTTGTGCCAACAAGCAAATAGCTAAAGCGCGGTTTCAGCGTGCTGGGCATATATTAGGTTCAGCCTATGTAGAAATAGATGTTGGCATTAATACAAAGAATAATAAAAGCCATAGAGTTGTGTTTTCGGGCGATTTAGGTGCCCCCTACACGCCGCTATTACCGGCTCCAAAACCTCCTTATAAGGCCGACACATTAGTTATAGAGTCAACCTACGGTAATAAAAATCATCAAGGCCGAAAAGAGCGCACCCAAACACTAAAAAATGTAATTGAACGCGCAGTAGCAGATAACGGCGTAGTGTTAGTGCCGGCATTTAGTATTGGCCGCACACAAGAGCTACTTTACGAGCTAGAACAGCTAATACATCAATCAGCTAAAGGTTCGCCTTGGCGAAGTATTCATGTAATTTTAGACTCCCCCATGGCTGCCAATTTTACCGAGCAATATATTAAGTTTAAACACTTATGGGATGCAGAGGCTAAGCGCAAAGTAGCCAAAGGCCGCCACCCGCTGGATTTTGAAAACCTAACCACGGTTGATACGCATAGCGAGCATATCGCCATTATTAATTATTTAGCCTCGCGCCAAACACCTGCCATTATTTTAGCTGCCAGTGGTATGTGCAGTGGCGGGCGAATAGTAAATTACCTAGAGCGCTTTTTACCTGACAAAACAACCGATGTATTGTTTGTTGGCTACCAAGGCCGCGGCACTTTGGGCCGCGATATACAAAAATATGGCCCCCGCAATGGCTATGTTTTTATAAACGATACGCGTATTACAATTAACGCACAGGTGCACACCATTAGCGGTTACAGCGCACATGCGGACCAAAACGGATTAGTTAAATTTGTAACCGGCATGCGTAAAAAGCCAAGCCATATAAAAATTGTGCACGGCGATGAAGATGCAAAGCGGGCATTAGCAAGTAAGTATAAAGAGGTGTTAGGTAGTGAAGTTAAAATAGAAATAGGAACTTAGTAGGCGTGAAGCTTGCTCACGCAATGTGGGTAATACGTAAAAGCAGTGCTTTTAATATGACAGTAAGTAAGACGCCTACAATACAATATACACCGAGTATAAGAACCCACGTAGGCGTGAAGCTTGCTCACGCAATTTGATAAATATGTAAAAGCGTTGCTTTTAGTGCGCCAGCAAGCAAGGCACCTACGTGGAGTTAAACCTTTATATAAGTGGTGGGTTTAGGATTTTGTTGTAGGCGTGAAGCTTGCTCACGCGAAAAGCACTTTAAAAGGAATAAAACTATGGCTAACACACATAAACGATTAAAAGGTAGACGCCCTACAATTAATGCCTTTTACTCCATAACTTTATGTTGCGACTTCCGTAAGCCATTATTTGCTAACTATTTAAATGCACGGTTGATAGCTAGAGAGCTTACTGTGTTTTCCAAAAGTAATTCTCTTAACACTATTTGCTTTGTAATTATGCCTGATCATATACATTGGCTTTTACAACTAAATCGTAGCCCAGAACTATCAAGCCTAGTTAGAAAGTTTAAGAACATTACAACTTATAGATTTAATAAATATAACGGTACAGACGGAAAGATATGGCAATCAAATTATTATGACCACAAAATAAGAGATGATGAAGATTTAATAGCTCAAGCTAGGTATATAGTAGCAAACCCTTTACGTGCGGGATTAGTAAACAACATAAGCAAATATCCGTATTGGGATTGTGTTTATTTGTAAAAGCTTTTAGTGCGCCAGCAAGCAAGGCGCCTACAACACAATTTACACCGAGTATAAAGTCCACGTAGGCGTGAAGCTTGCTCACGCAATTTGGTAAATATGTAAAAGCGTTGCTTTTAATGCGCCAGCAAGCAAGACGCCTACAACCCAATATACACCGAGTATAAAGTCCACGTGGGCGTTATGAATCTTACCTATACATACATTATTTTTTTAAAATACCTATAACCTTTTTGTTATCGCAAACTATTAGACTATTTATTTTGTTGTTTTGCATTTTCTCGTAAGCCATCGCTATTGAAGTATCAGGAGTGACTGCAACCGGATTACTATTAGCGATATGCTTAGCATTTAAATCAAACAAATCTTTACCGTACCTTTCAATAGCTCTACGTAGATCACCATCTGTTATTAATGCTTTGGCTTCATCATTTTTAACAACTAAGGTAAGGCCTAAAGAACCTTTTGACATCACATTTATAACATCGGTTAATGGAGTATTTTCATTTACTAAAGGTAGGTTTTGCGTCACCATTTCATCACTAACTTTACTAAGTAGCTTACGCCCCAAACTGCCTCCAGGGTGAAAACGAGCAAAGTTTTCAGGCTGAAATGAGCGTGACTCCATTAGTGCGACAGTCAATGCATCGCCCATTACTAACGTAGCTGTTGTGGAAGATGTTGGTGCTAACTGTAATGGACATGCTTCCTCAGGCACAGCTATATTTAAATGATAGTGCGCATGACTTGCAAGAGTTGAGTTAGGGTTGCCGGTTATAGCTATAATTTTATTATTATTATCTTTTAGAAATGGTAGTAGTTTTAAAACTTCTAGTGTTTCACCAGAGTTGGATATTGCAATAAAAACATCTTCAGGTGTGACCATACCTAAATCACCATGAAACGCTTCACCAGGATGCATAAAAAAGCTAGGTGTACCTGTACTCGCAAAAGAAGCCGCTATTTTTTTTCCTATAATCCCCGATTTACCCATGCCACAAATAATTGTTCTGCCACTGGTATTTAATATAAGTTGTATCGCACTATTAAACTGTTCGTCTAATTGCTTCTCCAATGCTTTTAACGCTTCAATTTCAATATTAATTACGCGTTTAGCTACATCATAACTGCTCATATTCATTCCATTATAGCTTTTACGTTTAAATAATCTTTTTCAGTATCAATACCATGTGGAATATCGCCACCATAACTCATAACACCAATAGTTACACCGTTGCTCAAAGCTCTTAATTGCTCAAGCTTTTCAGCGCTTTCAAGTGCTGATTCACTTAATCCACATAGCTGTTGTAATATTTTGACACTGTATAAGTAAATACCAATATGACGGTTAGCATTCGTTAAATCATATGGATTATCTCTATTTACGGGTGCTGCACTTCGGCTAAAGTAAAGGGCTTGATTGTTTTCTGTAACTATTGCTTTAACAACGTTAGGGTTAATGAAATCTTCATATTTTGATATGTTCACAGAAGCAGTAAACATATCAAAGTGAGCGTTATGCTGGCTAAAACTCATTAACTTTTTAATTAGTGCGGGGGGGATTAAAGGTTCGTCTCCTTGAACATTTAATACCAAAGTATTCTCATGCCAATTTAACTGGTTTGCAACTTCATTCACTCGATCAGTGCCACTTACGTGAGTGCTTTTAGTCATTGCTACAGGCAGTTTTAACTCAATGGCTTTTGCTTCTATGCGTTGATCATCTGTGGCTATGACGATATCACTTATATTTACACCCGCTTCTAATACCCGGTGAGCAACATGCCAAAATATAGGCTTGTTATTAATTTCAAGTAAAGGCTTTGCCGGTAACCTAGTTGAACCATATCTAGCGGGTATAACAACCTTAAAGCTATTGGGGGTACTCATTTTACTGTTCCATATTTTTTACGTCATCCGATATTATTTTATCTAATAATACGTCATATATAACATCTAAAGTTTCAAACCGTGCTAATAAAACTTTATCGGCGACTTCCCTAACTACACCGCCACCACCTGGGGCATTCGTTATATATTGCGCATAATTTAGCACTAATTCGTGCGCGTCACTTGGTGCAAAGCTAGCACCACACTTCTGCATAACAGGCAGGTCGAGTACGTCATCACCTACAAATGCAACTTTATCTAAACCTATATTTAGCTCTGTACAAATGTCATGAACGCGAGGGAGCTTGTTTTTGCAACCTGTGACGATAAAATCAAAGCCAAGCTTTTCGCTTCTAAGCGTTAAGGCTTTACTTGCTTTACCTGATACCACACCCGTTTTTATATTATGGCTACGTAAAAGCTCTATTGCTAAGCCATCTTTTACATTAAACTTTTTAAATGATTCGCCATTTTTATCAATATAAATACTGCCATCAGTCATAACACCATCAACGTCAAACAATATTAGCTCTATATTTTTCATAATGTTGTGAGGTCCGTTTTATGGAGGACAGGAGCTACCTGAGTAAAGTACATTTATTGCTCTAATTTGTTATATAGATCGTACTTTTTAAAAACAGCTTTAATTTTAATATCGTTACCATTCTGAATTTTATTTTCATGAAATAAGGCAATATCTTGCGATAAATCGATCAATAAAAACCTCTTCCAGAACTCCCTAGTATCATCAACTTTTTTACTCTTCACACCGTTCAAAATAGCCATCGAACTGAACCAAACATCATCAGCATTAGGGCAAAGGTTTAAAAAAGTATCACTATCGAATACTGTTTTTGAAAAGCATTTAGCGGGAAATAGGGTACCGCCACCTGTAGTAATAAATGTAGAGAAAGAAGGAATACTATAGGTCGATTCATGCTCCCACTGATTATACGAAAGTAACTTGCTTTCTTTATCAAACTTCATGAGATGGGCTCTATGCCCTATTATACAACGAGGGAAAATTTTACTTTCGCGCACGAGTATTTCGACCATATCGTGTGGATAAATAATATCATCATCAATAGTAATTATCGATGCATCAGGAAATAACTCCAAGGTTGGTATCAATTTTTTATAAGATTTATAATCTGGACAAAACCGAACCTCCAAGCCGCGTTCAATTTGCTTCTTTAGTATTAGCGGGATTGTTTCTAGATTAAACTCCTCTTCATCTAGCCAAAGAATGATTCTATTAGGCTTTAAAGTTTGGTGTGCAATAGACTCTATGATTAGATGAACATCATGAATTCTTTTGCTGTAAGTTGTTAAGCTTACAATTAATTCCTTATTATTGACTTCACTCGAAATAATTGATTCATTTGAGGTAAGTGCTGAATTTAAAAGATAATTTGTTCTATTAGAGACCTCTAGTTTGCTCTCAAACGTTTCTGTAACTTTTTTAATATTTTTTAAAAAGTTTATAGTTTTCTTCAGCACTATTTTTCCTAAATTATTTTTTAATAGTATAGATAAGGTTTGGTTTTAATTACTTAAATTCTTTTTTAAAAAGTTAGATGCATAGGTTTGCTCTTTAGACAATAAATCATTTACTAAGCTATAGTTAATTACTTCATCTAAAATTGAATCATTTAAATCACTAGCATTTATTAATAAACGACTTTCAAGATCAAACTTTTTCAATATAGAAGTAAAACGCGCTATTCCACGACTTTTGTTACCGATTGCAATGAATTGCTTATTAAATAGAATTGAAAAAGCAACACCGTGGAAAGAGTCAGTAACAATGTATTCTGCGTCCATAAAGCCGCGTAACCATTTTGTTACAGGTGGATATATACCGGTTTCATCTGAAGGCATTACTGTAAAAGGAGTTAGATTTTTAGTTTTAGCAACCTTATCTATCATCTCCACTTTTTCTGGTGACTGGTCTAAAACATAGACCATCATATTACCGTCACTTTTAGCTATTTTATCTTTTTTCACCAATTCAATATAGTCCTCTTTTGCTAGTAGCATTGTAGGATCTAATACTTGTTCCACTGATACATCAAAATGTTTGTTACAAAGCTCCACTGCCGAGTCTTCTCTAACACTTATACCGTTAAATTTCTTAAGTAAACTACTAAATTCTATTAGCTCAGTTGGCGAATATTCATCACAGTTATCAGTACCAAAAGATGCGGCATAAGAAAGTCGTTTGGTTTTTTTATCATCTTTTAAAAAATCTAGGAAAAAAGCTGGTAAACCAGGTGAGTACCTTGGCCTCCAAACCTGATCACTACCAACAACATAAGCATCGAATTTATATGAGTCTAAATATTTTAATTGCTCTATTGATGTTAACTTTTGTGTTGTTCGAATATTTTCCGCAACAAAACGACTTGTTTCTTTACCAATATTTGCTTTGACCTCGTCAGATACAGGAAATATAGACTTTATATTTCGTCTTAGAATATATTTGCGAATATAATAGTAAATAATATTTTTCACTTCGCTTGTGCGCGATTTTTTATTTACAGTTGCACCAATATTGTCGGTAGTAAAATCTATAGTAAGTACATCATGACCTTGGTTTTTTAAATAGTACTGTAAAGCAAACGCCTGTAACAGGCCGCCATAATTATTGTGAAGGTGCTGAGTTAATATACCTATCTTCATTATTTTAATACCTTATTTACTTTTCGCATTACTAAAGCTTTTATAGCACCTGATTCAGAATATCTTTTTTGATATTGATTTAACTTCGTCAGTTTTTTTAATACATTTAAACTAAATCTCATTTCTTTATCAAATTGTTCTGCATTTTTGGTTCTTTTCCAAACTACTAGACTTTTTTTTCTAACTTTCATTCTCATTAGATGAATTAGCTTTAACAAAAAAGTTAGATTATCGTCTTCAAAACGCTTTGGAGGAACGCTTAAACCTTTCGAACGTCTTTTATTAATTCGAAAACCGAGGCCATTATGCCTGTGGTTAAACCCCCCTCTTTGAGATTCAATAAACCTATCGACAGGTAGCTCTTCGATAGTTAGCTTATTAGTCTCAATCCCTTTACATATAATATCTTCAGCCAACTGAGAACGAGTTACAATCACGTTAGTTCCCAGGCCTTCGGATCTATAAGGTTCAATCCATGCATCACCTAATGATATATCTGCTAGTTCGACAGACACATCATCACAAAAATCACAGGCATTTGATTTAAATAGTCCCGTGCCCCACATATCGCCAACCATCTTCATTTTTATTGTATTTTGTTGGCTATTTTTATCCAAACAACCAAATGAATAATCACTTGCGCTGCTGTTTTCATCCTTTATTCGAAATTCTGGCTTACTATATTCAGATACTGATACACCAGTTTTGCTAGCTAAGTATTCTGTAAAAAAAGTGCTTTTAACACCACCACATATAATACCTACTAAAAATTTGATTTTGCTTTTTAAAATAGGCTCTACCTTTTGCGCTAAACGAATACTCTTTATGAAGCATGGTACGCCTACAATTGCGAAATTCCCCTCAAGCTCTTTAACTTTATCAAACACGCCTGCGAGTGTTACTGGGTAATATCGAGTTTTTGCTCCTTGTAAAAGCTCCTGCTCAGTGCTGCTAATAGCATATTCATAATGAGCATTTTGCGAAGCCCCCTCTTTAACTGAGATAACGTAATCTATTTCTTTACGTTTAAGTAACTCGATTAATGTAAATGTTGCGATACCACCTGAGGAGGAATTAGCTCTGTGCTCGTTTGAAAAACCTGCATAAGTATTAATATATTTACCTATAGAGTCACTCTGCTTTTTGGAATCGTTTAAAAATGTGTTAGCGAGTTCTGTCTCAGTTCTAACATCATCATCCGGTTCGGGGTTAAATGGGCAAACAGATAGGCAATTCCCTTTACAGCTAGAACCGCATGAATTAACATGCCTGGGCTCCAAAAAGCCGTGATCGCTCAACTCCATTTTTAAAGTATCATTACCACATGCAGATACACATAGACCACAGCCAATACAAAGACCCTTATCAACTACTTGCTCTATTACTTTACACGAACTCATTCATCACCAATTTATTTAAAACATACACAATAACTTTCGAACAAAACACTATAGAACAAATAAATTAAGAGCTAGATTTACCCTTCAACTTACTATGAAAAGCGCTTAATTTATTTAAAATAAATTTGCGCTCCGCGTGCTCTAAACCTAAAAGCCAAATAGTACATATTACTACAAAAGCAGACGTAAAACTCTCCACAATTAGATATAAAAATGTACTTCCCATTAAGCTGTCCAAATACCACATAATCGAACAACTGAGCAGGGTCACTAAGAAAACTCTACTTAAAACTACTTTGCCATATACTCTGATAGATAAACCAATCATTCTACGAACAAATAACAAACGAATTGAAAGTGCTATTGTAGAAATTAATACCATTAATGCCATTGCTGCTTCTGGCTTTGCTCCATATAAAAACAATAAATAAGACAGGGGAAGATTGAGAAGCAATACACCTCCTGTAACAATTTGATAAACTTTAATATTGCCATTTGCCTGTGCACCAGCAATCAATGTTCCTGACAAACTAATTACTAGAGAGTCAACTAAAGCCAATTGACAAAAAATAATAATTTTGTCAGGTAACTGACCAAGCCACAGGCTTAAAATTTGTTCTGTCTGTAGTAAGACTGGTAAGGTAAGCAACAATAGAAGGAAGAAAGAGTACTTCGACCCCTTTAAAATTAAAGACTGCATATATTCATGCTCACCAGAAGCATATGACTTGGTGATCAGGGGATTCATGGACATTTGTAAATTTGATGAAAAACCCCGAATAGCCATATTGACTTGATTAGAAATGGCTCTAGATGCATTAATAGTGGGACCAAAAAATATATTTAGTAGTACATTTAAGCCTTGATTCATAGTCACAACAGCTATATTGCCTATTAGATTCCAACCTGTAAAACCTAGTAATTTTTTAAATAATTCAGTGTCCCAAAATAACGCATATTTTGTATCTTTTATTTTATATTTACAAAATAAGAAATATAAAGACCAAATAAAGACAGATGAGAACACTAATAATACTGAATATAAAATCAGGTTGTCGCCTAAGCTTAGATAAAGCATAAAAGCTACAATTAGCTTTAAAGAAACCTCTAAAACACCTATATAAGCGAAAGCCCCCATTTTTTCATTAGATACAATTGATGCAATGTACGGTATGCCCATAACCGAGAAGCCAAAAGAAATAAGCGCACACTGGTAGGCCCAATTAGCAGCATGAAGTCGCTCAGCAGGAATGTTTAGTTTATTATTTAAAAACCAAAGTCCGATAGTTTCCATCAAGACGACAACCAATATAAAAATGATTGCATGTATATTTACACTCATCTTGAATATATCTTTGACTCTATTTGTTACACTCCCATGCTCGTATGACAGGAATCGCTGTGTAGATGCAGACATTGCGCCCGTCATAAATGACATCATCGTCACTATACCTGCAACAACATTATAAATACCGTAATCTTCTATACCCAATGCATCAAGGACCAAGCGTGATGTATAAAGACTTATACCTAAAACCAATATCATTCTAATATACAAAAATAATGTATTTTTTATTACTCTTTTATTTTTTTCACTATTTTGCATTTAAGCTTATTCTCTTAATTTAATATTGAAGTAGTCTGCAGCTATAAGCTTAGGAAGGAGTTACTATTGAACTTTTTTATCTAGAATTTTATTTATTAAGAAGCTAATTCTATTGTCCCAGCAATTGTTCTCTGCATATTGTATTCTTTGAATATTTTTAGATGAGGTATTTTCAGCTAGCTGACTTTTTATTGACTCAATAAACTCATCATGAGTCTTTGCAATACCCATAAATTCTTTTGCCTTCTCATCAATATCACAATCAACAGAAACAACAGGTAAGCCGTAAGAGTAATATTCAGTAATTTTTAATGGATTTCTAAACTTATTAAAGGAATTATTCTTATATGGGCATATGCCTATAGAAAATTTTTTTATCTCTCCACCCAAAAGCTCATATTTCATGTAACCTAAAAGCTCAATATTCGCACACTCATTTAATGCTTCAAAAGCATCTTTGGAATAACCACCGATGAGTCTAATAGAATAGTCTTCAAAAGCTTTAGATATTTTTTTGACTAACTCAACATCAAAACTGTTATCTAATTGCCCAATAAACCCAATGACCTTACTGACATTTGGTTTCTTTAGTTTATCAACATCACTAGGAATTAATTGTCTTGAAATTGCATTGGGATAGTAATGAACACTATTTGGCTTAACGCATTTGTAAACTTCAAAAAGCCTGGAGCTGGACACCAAAGTTAAGAAACTGTTTTTAATGCAGTTATTTAATACCTCATCAAAGTGTTTGTTCGCACTGTATGTGTAACTTTTATCGTCTTTGTAATTATCATAATGTAAATAAATATAGGGGGCTAAATTTTTCAAATAGAGGTATTGGTTTGGCTTATAAAACCAGCTTAATACTTTTGAACTACCAAAATAACGACGCTGCGAAATACTCACCTGTAAACTTATAGGCAAAGTTACAAATAAGTACATGAGCAATTTAGACTTTAAAGCCCATTTCATTGGTATAAATATGTATAAATTAAGTATGTGAAGTTTGCTATTTACTGCTGTGCTGCTCCTTTTTCGAGAAAATAGCCTGCGAAACCCATTCAAAAAAGATTCTGGTGGCCTATAATATATAACACTTCCCTTTCCAGTATTTACTACTGATTCAATCTCTCTTCTTCTATGAAAAGATTCAAAATCACTTGCTATCGAAAATATAATAAAATTAAAAATTTTTGTTCCACCCTAAAAACAGTTTTAAATAATAACACTATTACTAGTTACCATTTACACTTGGTAACACGCTCACATTATTACTACTGCCGCTTATAGCTCTCCAATTTAGATCACATATGCCATCTGTTGGACTAAACGCTGTAGGAGCTTGTAAGAGCAACTTACGAATTAATGGGTGGTCAGAGTCGTCACAAGCTATTTTAAGCTTTCCTAAAAACGGCTCAAGCTCTTGCCATGGCATTTTAATCTCATGAGCACTCAATATTCTTGGATGTTCTGTACCAGTTACATTATCCCCAATGAGTAACTCTTCAAACAGTTTTTCTCCTGGGCGAAGCCCTGTACACTTAATCTCAATATCCCCGTTAGGACGTTTCTTGTGTTTAACTTCTAGGCCTGAAAGATGAACCATTTTTATTGCTAAATCCTTTATTTTAACTGGTTCGCCCATGTCTAGTACAAATACGTCGCCTCCCACTCCCATAGCTCCTGCTTGTATTACTAGCTGTGCAGCTTCAGGAATAGTCATAAAATAACGCGTGATATCTTGGTGGGTTAACGTGATTGGTCCACCTGCTTTAATTTGCTTTCTAAAAAGTGGTACTACGGAGCCTGAAGAACCTAAAACATTACCAAAACGAACCATTGTAAAACGCGTACTGCTTTGCTCATCGGAAAGTGCTTGCAGTACTAATTCGGCCATTCGTTTTGTAGTGCCCATAATATTGGTTGGGCGCACTGCTTTATCGGTTGAGATAAGAACAAACGTGTCTACCTTTGCATTTATTGCTGCAGTAGCAACGTTGTAAGTACCGTAAATATTATTGCGAACACCTTCAACCACATTATGTTCTACTAACGGCACATGTTTATATGCTGCTGCATGATAAACGGTTTGAACGTTAAAGGTTGAGAATGTTGATTGAACCAACTTTTTATTTTGTATCGAGCCTAGAATAGGCAGTACTTCTATACTTAAGTTATTAGAATTACAGTACTCAGATAGCTCTTTTTCTATTGCATATAAAGCAAATTCGGATAGTTCAAAGAGCACTATTTTTGTAGGATTGTTTTTAATTATTTGCCTACATAGCTCCGATCCTATAGATCCCCCTGCCCCTGTAACCATAACAGCTTTATTAGTAATATTTGCTGACATCAGATCACCTCTAGGCATCACGGAATCACGTCCTAGCAAGTCATCAATTTCTACGTCTTTTACTTCGTCAAGGTTATTTGTACCCGATACAATGTCTGCCATACCCGGGATTGTCATAACTTGTAGTTTAAACTTTTCAATTGCATTTAATATTTCTTTTCGACGGCTACGAGAAACGCTGGGCAAAGCAAGTAGAATTTTATTAGCTGACTTTTGCTCTGCGATATCGGCAATTTGTGAAGGGGCATGCACACACACACCCTGAATTAATGCTAAATGCTTTTTAGGATCGTCATCAATAAACGCAACAGGTGAGTACTCAGGACCATTAGCTAAGGCAGTCGCAAGTTGGCGGCCAGCTGAACCCGCTCCATATATTATCACCCCTTCTTTACGACGCATTGTTATTTGCCCAACAACTGCACGAACAGTAAGTCTTGCTCCGCCTACAAATAAAATACAAAAGCTAGCGTATATAAAGGGAACTGTACGAGGAACAGGTGCACTCAAAAAGAAAGACAAAATGGTCAAGTAAACGGTAGAAAGTACAACACCAGCAATAATGGCCCACATAGCTTGAGTGTTCATGTAACGAAGCACAGCCCTATACAGTCCAAGTTTTACAAAGCTAAGTAAGCTTAGCGGTAGTACTGTTGCCAGCAGTATCCATGTGTGTGTATTTTTCAAAACAGCGGTGCTATCAAGCCTAAGTAAAAAGGCAAGCCAAAAAGCAACAATAATAAAAATGCTATCTACAACAAGTGATACAACTCTTTTCTGGGGGCGAGGCAAGTTAACTAAAAATTTTAAAAACACAATACATTTCCCTGAAGCTAGCAGCGGTACTGCTATTCTATTGGTTACAATTTTACTACAAGATGAACAGCTATTGCACTTAATAGTTAAAGACTATAAGTAAAATATTATATAGTCTTTATGTATTTGGTTACTTTTTGTAAATTTGTGTATGAGAGTTTAGCTATTTTACTCTATCGCCACTGCCGCTACCTGCGACGGTTTGTAGTATATAAGTAAAGTAACCTTTTAGGTTAAGTGTGGCGATCATTCTAGCATCGGTTTCAGCTAGCAGCTGTGGAGTAGACATGTCTATTTCATTGACTTGTGCCAACCCTGTGATACCAGGGCGAACATCGTAGATACCTTTAGCATCGCGAGCTTGAGTCAGCTCTTCTTGGTTAAATAACCCTGGGCGTGGACCAACTAAGCTCATTTCACCTTTGAGTACGTTCCAAAGCTGTGGTAGCTCATCTAATTTTGTTTTACGTAAAAAGCCACCAAATGGTGTGATAGATGCTGTACTTGCTAAATGGCTTGCTACCGAGGCTGTATCTACGCTCATTGTTCTGAACTTTACTAAGGTAAACGGTTTTTTATTTCGACCCACACGCTCTTGCATAAACAAAGGTGAGCCGGTATCAAAGAGCCCTATTAAATACAATATAATTAAAAAAGGCATTGTAATAATTAAGCCAAAAAGCGCTAAAAATAAGTCAAGTATCCTAATCATGTTTTTCTCTAGTTAATTGGCGCATTGCTGCATCCATTGTAAATACGGGCTCCCAACCTAGTAATTCATGCATATTACTCGAATCGACTTCTAGATTCTCAAACAACTGCTTATTTAAAGATTGTTTTCCTAATAGCTTAAATGCAAATTTCATTAAGAAAATAGGGATAGGTAACTGAAATATAGTTTTATTTAATCCAGCAGCAATAGAGTTTGTAAACTCTTTCGTTGAGACCTGCTGATTATCGGAAGCTAAAAATATTTGCCCTGGCGCATTTTCATGTTTTAAACATAAAAATATAAAGTCGACCAAGTTATGTACAGCTATAAAACTGCGTTTATTTTTTACTAATCCAAAAGGTAATATAGCAAATTTCATGATTGTTTTTAACAGTAACTTAAAGCTACCAGGGGCCTCTTTGCCATACACCATTACAGGTCTAATAATCACGACTTCCAAGCCTGTATTAGACGCTATTTTTTGCAATTCTATTTCAGCGTTATACTTCGATATAGCATAATCATTATGCGGGTTTACTTGATCATAAGGCTTGAAAGCCGCCTCATTAGAGGTAACACCATTAACACCTATAGTGCTAACAAAAATAAAACGTTTTATATTTGCTTTAACAGCTTCATTGGCTAGATAAGACACAAGTTTAGTATTGTATAAAGTATATGATTCTGGAGTTGTATCGCTTGAATGAGCTACACCAGCTAAATGAACAAACGACTCACACCCAACTAAGTCCTCAGCTTTAACGTTAAATAAGTCATCATATTTAATGTAATTACTTAATTTTATGCTTTTTCTGGTTAATGCCAACAGTTCAATGTCACTTGGGCATCCTGTAAGCAGTTCTTTACCAATAAAGCCAGTTGCGCCTGTAATTGCTACTTTCATATTAAATCTCTATTTTTAATAACTTTATTCGCTAGTTTGCTCTGCGAGAAAAAAGATATACTAAGTAAAGTAATTTTTGCGGTAATAAACGAGGTAATGATCTGACTATAAAATAAAAATACGATTTTAATGCATACTGGGGAAATAACCTCGCTTTCTGCTTAGCAAGCTTAGCCTCGTAGGTTATATATTTAAAGCCAGTGCGACGAGACATCATTTCCTTGCCTGCGCGTGCCTTTACTAGTGTCTGCTGTATGTTATAACCTTCGTAACCACTACTAAGTAGGCGTAGCCATAAGTACCAATCTTCCATTGACATCATATGTTTATAACTACCTACAGACATAACTGCACTTTTTTTAAACATCACACTTATATGGTTAAATGGGTTTCGTGAAATGCAGTTTTTAATAATATCATCATTGAACTCCTTTACATTACGAGTCGCTATATAGTTTGTGCTTTCACACTCAATTTCATCAATAAATGATCCACAAAATGTAATTGATGGCTTGTCTTTAAATATAGCTAGTTGCTTCTCAAAACGTTCTGGTAAACATAAGTCATCAGTGTCCATTCTGGCCACAAGTTCGTATGAGCATGCCTTCAATCCCTCGTTTAAAGCATTCCCAAGACCTACATTTACTTGCAGAGGCACTAATACCATATTAAGTAAAGGCTGCCATTTATTTATGACTTCCATTAAGCTTTCCTTAATAGGGCCATCGAGGACAAGTACTACCTCAGACGCCTTCATGGTTTGGCTATATAAGCTTTCAAAGCATGCATGTAAATATGTAGGGTTTTCTTTATCGTATATCGACATTAAAACCGAAAAATCATTCATTCATCTATCCTATAAACACACAGTTACCTAAATTCACAATGGCCTTTCTGAGGGTTTTACTTACTTGCTAATAAAAGCAGTTTATTAAATTCTTTTTCACTTATTAATTCATCTGAAAAATAGTCAAAATCTATCAAGTAGTTATGTATATAGCTAAGTACTCTCGAAAAATTGAAATCGCTATAAATTGCTCGTCCGTAAACTTTTAACTCTTTATTATAAATAAGTGCTTCTAGGCCAATGGTAGAGTTTATAGTCACAACTACTTTTGCATTTTTTATTAGCTCTGTCGTATTAGAGTTAACTATTAAAAAGTTATATTTATTCTTAAGCGATATATAATCTTTTAAGATTTCTGGATCTGTTTCCGCAGGATGAATTTTCACATATAGCTTATAGTCACGCTCTTTGGCTAATAACACTGCTTTTTCTATAGCTTGCTGATTATTTATATCGCTGTTTAGAATCAGCTGAGAGTCGTACCTCACTTGAGTAGGAAAGAATATATAATCGGCACTCAACTCTCCTGTGTCATAGACAAGATCAGCACTTGATTTAGATTTAAATAATTTCAGTACAGTCGAAATTTTTTTAAATAGCGAAACCTGATCTTCTTCTCTTATGCCTTTGCCAAGTAAACTACTAAAGTAGTCTAATACATAAGCCTTAATAAATTTAGGTTCTAACTTTCCTTGCGGAATAGGATTATTTTTGTACTCTTCATAAACATTTACCCATTGGCGGTGCTTATCAGGGTTGATTGGAGGAAACGCATCCAATTTTTCCGCATTAAAAAATAAGCTTGATTTCGCATTTACACCTAACCTATCAAATATAACTTTTCCTGGTAGATTACTAATTTCACAAAATAATGTTTTTACATTTTCTTTGGAAAAATGCTCTATAAATGCTTTTTGTGACGCTGAATTACCATTAAATACAATAGCCACTTCGATATCATTATAATTAAATTGAGTATGCTCCAGTTGAGCAGTAATCATTTGGTAAACAGATTTTGCATGCTCTAAAGATTGGCTGCCTCGATAAACAAAGGTCAGATTTGAGAAATCACTTTCATCTAATACATTAGGATCATTTAGGTATTTCGAGTGAGTATGAAATAATACAACTTCAAAGTCTCTCTTTAAAAATTGGTAAACCGAATATTTGGTAGTAAAAAAGAGAAAGCGTTTATTATTTACTCCCTTAGCTAACCGATAAAAAAAAGTAGCTCTGTCAAAGTTATCAATATAAACAACTATCATTTTAGATCCTATTATAACCTTCCAACTGGAGGTGGGGCTTTATCATATTCTTCATATAACAGTTCATACATATTGTTCGAAAGCGATTCTTGCGTTGTTGATTTAAGAGCAAGCACACCAAATACAATGATATTTTGTGGCAATAAAAATATTATAAAAACCATTGAGTATATAAAAAAACGATTGATGAAGATTTTTAAATTTTCTGTAGCCAGTATCACTACTGGTAAAAAGAAAAACATACCAAAGTAAATATACCGTTCAGCTAATGTTCTAGAAAATATTGCTAAAAGTATAATTGGAAACATATACAGACTTACATTGTATAGCATTTTTATTGCATATTCTTTTTTATCATTCAGCTTAGCTGTACCATACACGAACTTAAATTTTTTGATATAAACCTGTCTAATTCTATAAATAGAAAAAGCGAATACGATTAATTTAATTAATGCAATTAAAATAAATTCGAAATCACGCCGTTCTATATACTCGCTCCATGGACCAGTAAGAAAGGTGATTAGCTTTCTTTGTATATGATCTAAAAAAGGTAAAACCCCAGCCAAAGGTATAAATAAGAAGCCAATAATCCCTAATAGAAGTAAAATAGTAAACATTGTTTTATATTTATAAAAGTGGTTTTTAAACAAAAACACTGGTATGTACATTATCGAGTAAAGCACTGCAGCAGGGTGTATTAAAGGAGCCATGATTACAAAAATAAAAGCAGCCTTATTTCTTTGAGTACACAATAAGTATAAAGCTATGTAAGAAAATGAAAAAGAGAGCATTGACTCAAAATTACCAATTGCGGTACTCGGTAAACTTATAAATGTAATTAAAAAAAAGAATAACAATTTCTTGCTGCTAGTAAATGAAAACAAAATAGCAAATTTCAAGCTAACAACAAGTACTATAAAGTAGTTTAAACACAGTGAAAGCCCCGTATAAAATTGAGGTCCCATTTCGAAAAACTTCAATATATTAAATATACTATAACGATATAGCTTCCCTGTTGCGAGGATGTGTATATCGGGTTTATAAAATGATAAATAGTAACGTGAATAATCACCTATATATGAAACAGGATCCATCGCCATTCCAAAAAAGATAAAAAATAGTGAAAACAAAAAAACTATCAAAGTATAGTTTTTTTATTTAAAAAAAACGGCACTACGCATGAAAGTAATATAAATGAAAATACTGGATAAAAAAAACTACTAACTAAAAAAAGTAGATATAATAAAAAGCTTTTAGTATTTAAATTTAACATATATGCCTGCAATGAAAAGCAAGATACTTTCGTACCACGTATATGAAATATTATTTTTGATTAAGTCCTTTTTTTTACACTTACTCAAAAGGTAAACTTTATTTTTCATTAAATATAAACACTCTGAATACGAAAGATTATATTTACTATTTATATACTCTTCTAACAAATAAAAAGCTTTTAACCCTTTAATATGTTGCTTTACACTTTTTAAATCTGTTATCTGTCCTTCTCCGTGATCTTTATTCCACAAAGCTACAGTATGCTCATAATATTTAGTTTTTTTAGTTTTTATAAGCTCCATATGTAGCTGAGTATCTTGATACTTAGGGAGAGTCTCTAAAAACATGATATCGTCGAAAGCTTTTTTCTGAATTAATGAGCCGTTGGTATGTAGTCCTCCAATAGCATGAAAACTTTCGATGTATGTATTGTCCACAAGGTGTTTAGGCTTATTACCACTACCTTCAACATGTCCAAACACAGCAACTAAATTAGGCTGTGCTAATAATTTAGCAAGTAAGAATTCGATTTTATCTGCAAGGTAGTGATCATCATCATCAAGAAATGCAATATATTGACCTTTAGCTAATTTAGCACCTTTATTCCGAGAAGCTCCTCCTCCTAATCTTTTTTCATTTCTGGAAATATGTATAGGGGTTTTGGAAGCTAGATTGTCTAATTTAACAGGGGCGTCTGAGCAGTCATCTATTACTATAATTTCAATGTTTTTATATGTTTGCTGACATACTGAATCGATAGCGCGTGTAAGCATTGTAGTTCTGTTTAACGTTGGGATTACTACACTTACTAATGGTTCATTGGTACTCATCATCATGCCTTTGAGTTACATATAAAAAGAGCTAGAACTTAAAAAAGCTCTAACTCGTATGAAGCTTAAAACTTTTTAGGCTTATTTTTGTTTGAGAAAAAAACGTATTATTAAAAAGAAAAAACTTAGGATAAACCCCAACAAAGTACCAGCGATACAAATTATTGCTCTTCTAGGTTTAAACTTTTCTTCAGGGATAACCGCAGGATCTATCGTTTTAAATGCATATTCATCACGTACGTTAGCAAACATAATTGTCTTTGTTTGTTCTTCTACTAACTTGTATAAAACACTTCGAATATCTGAAACTCTTGTTTTTTCTAATTGCTCTGTTAGAAATTCAGTACTTTTAACCGCTTCTGTAACATCTCGCTGTTTAACCTCAGAGTTTATATCTTCAACTAACCAATTGACCCACTGTTGAGCTACAAATGGGGAGATGTGCTCTACTGAGAGCGTAATAGTCCCACTCTCTGGATCTGAGTTTGTACTGACTATTTTAGAAAAAACTTTATAAGCTTCCTGCATCGAGGGCTCTGCATTTCTAGGGGCTTTAACTTTTCTTAACCACTTATTTTCGGAAACAGCATAAATTTCTTCATTATATGACAGCTCACCACTGTCAACACTCCAGCTTTTAGCCGCCATCAAATCGGGTAATATTGAATGCTTCTCTATAAAGCTACTTGTAAACTTTCGCGATTGTAGAATTTCAAGCGCGAGTTGAGTTTTATCAGCTCCGCCACTGCCAAGGTCAACACCTGCTATCCCAGCTAAACCACCAAACTGACTTGCTAAGCCAGCTAAACCATTTGACTGTTTAGACTCAGCAGGAATAAGTACAGCCTCTGCTTTATAAATATTTGGTAAATTAATAGCGTAAAAAACAGACAACACTGCAAAAATACTCGATACAATAATTATAAGTAACTTTCCACGCCATATGCTGGCGATTAAATCACGAATATCTAATTCATCATCTTGGTTATATGAAACTCCTGTTTCATATTCACCCTTTATATTATGTTTAGTCATTACTTAATTTTCACTTAAATTATTCAAATTAGATAAACAGATTTAAAACACCATTTCCTATATGCTGCTGATTGCGGCTACTGCTACACCTAATTGGTATAGTATTTGAGTTGCAGTACTCCATAAAGTCAGCTTGTCCATATGATCTGCGTTCATAGGTATGACGATTGTATCACCAGCCTCTAACTGTTCTGAATTATTAGCAGCAAACCAGCCGCCTGTGTTTGGTATTTTTACTGAGCCATTTGCTTTAATTATGTAAATACTGTCTTCATCAGCGCGATCTTTAAGACCACCACTTAAATCAATGTATTCATCAACACTTATACCTGCTTTGTATAAATGAGAGGTAGAGTAATTAACTTCACCTATTACGCTAATCGAGTCACGCTTGCTTGGCACATATAAAACATCTCCGTCTTGAAGCACTAAGTTTTGTTTGTTTTCAACAATAAGTGGTAAGTCGATAACTAAACGCCCTACCGCTTCAACACTCGCTAAGTCATTTAATAACTTATTCATTTCGTCATAAGAAAGTGAATTACTACTTACTGAGTTTTGAAAGCTCTTTGATGCAATATCACGACGTAACTCGGTTGATAAGCGAGCTAGCTGTTGTTGTTCTTGTTCTTTAATTGAGGCACGGGTGAATACAGCTGCTTTTTGTTCTGCAAACTCAGAGAAGCCGCCTGCACGCTCAAGTAACTCAGTTAGTGTTTCGCCGCGGCGAATTGTGTATGTACCAGGGAACCTTAGCTCACCTTTAAGCTCTACTTTTACGTTTTCTTGCCAATTTGGGATAGCGAATACGTTAATGCTGTCTTTACTTTGCAATGTAATGTTGCTTTGTAAATCACCACGCATTGCACTTTCAAGGTCTAAACGTAAGTGTTCTATTTTAGACGCGTCACTTGCAACAATACGCGTAATCTCAGCTTGTTTTACGTAGGCAGATTCTAGCAAGCCACCTGCTGCGGTTACTAAATCACGTACATCACCGCCTACCATTAACGGGTAAACACCTGGGAATGTAACGTTGCCGCTAATTTCTACTAGCTGCATAGCCTGCTCAACTGAGGCTTGCTGCTTAAATTTGGCAATAATGGGGGCTAAAAGGTTATGGCGGCTAAATAAAGCGTAATCTTCAGGCTTTAACTCAAGCTCGGCTTCTTCTTTTGCTTTACGTTTTGAAATTTCGGCTATTGTGAGGGCTTTATTTTCTTCAAAAATAAACTCTTCTACTTCTTGGTTTATACCGATGTATTTTTCAAACTCTTTTTGCTGATATGTATGCCATTGCTCAGCTTTAAGCTGTTGTTCTTGTTGCTCTTGGCTCAACGCCATATTAGCAAGTGCTGATTTTTCAGCTTCTTTTTCTTCAAAACGGCTAAATACTATGATTTTGTCATTAGCTTTTAATGCTAAATTGTTTTCAGGGTTTTTAATAATGGCTTGTGCTACATCAAATTGGTGCGCTTCTATATCACCATTTATGTTAATTTCGCGAATAACTAGGCCGTAGCTTAAATCTGCTTGTGGCAACAAATCGCCACGTACTGATTTTAAAACATCTGAAATACGTTTACCTTGATACCATTGATAATTCCCTGGTCGCGCTACAGCACCAATTAAGCTAATAGAGTTTTGGTATTGTGAGCTTACAGAATTAAAGCGTACACGGTCGCCATCTTGCGGGATGTAGTTAATTTGTGGCTTAGTAAAGTCTACTGATAGCACTTCTTTGCGATCAAAATTGAAACGCTCTACCACTGCATTTTTAGCATAAGCACCCGGTTTTAGGCCCCCTGCCATAGTGAGTAACTGCTTAGCTGTTTCGCCTTTTTTAAGTTCAAATATTGCAGGGCGTTTAACTAAGCCATCTACAGTAACTTGGGCACCTACTGGTGGTACAAAAACGACATCGCCAGGCTTTAGTACTATATCGTTGCTGCTATCGCCATTGATTAGTAAATCGTAAAGGTCGAAATTAGCTACTGTTTTACCAGCGCGTTTTACTTGTATGTTACGCAGTGAAGCAATTTCAGACACACCACCACTTACAAACAAAGCATGTGATACGGTTGTTAAAGACGATACGCTGTAGCTGCCTGGTTTGTAGGCCTCACCTAATACAAGTATGCGCATACTTCGCAGTTGGCCCAGTGAAACAAAGGCTTTTACACCGATTACTTCTTGCTCAACTTTTACTTTTATTAGCTCTTTAATTTCGGCAAATGTTAAGCCTGCTACTTCTACAGGGCTTAAATCGGGAATGCTAATACGCCCTTCACGGTCAATAGTTACATCAAAACTATCGCTTTCTTTACCGTAAAAGTTAATTTTTAGTTGATCCCCTGGACCTACTATATAAGTGTCAGGTACGGCTGCATTTTCACTTGGCATAAATGTGGTGGGTTCACCGGCAAAAAGCTCGTAGCCGTAAGGCTTTAATTCTTCTGTTTTTGGCTTAAAACGCTCTTCGTCAGTTAAGTCTTCTTGTTCTTTTTCTGGGCGTTCGCCGATAGTTGACTGCTGCTCATTTGAGTTTTCGTCATTTGATTGATTAGCGCCGGTGATCGTAGAAATATCTACACCGTATTGTTTTGCTAGGGCTTCTTGCTGGGCTTTTGGCAATTTTTTAAATTGCTCAATTTGTGAGGCCGTTGGCGTAAAAGCCATGGTACTAAAACTACAAAGTAGAATAAAAGCACTAAAAAATTGTGTAAAAACTTTCACGAGTAGGTATATCCCTAGGTCTACAACCAAAATTGGTGGCTATAATACATTAAATCTAAACAAATAAAAAAGGGACTTTCGTCCCTTTTGTCACTTAAATGTCATTAAATACGGTTTTTGGTTAAAAACTGTAAACTAACGTTAATGACGTTTCTGTATCTGTGCTTTCTTCGTCATCAGCAACATCTGAGTTGTTGGTAACATTAAAAGCGACTTTCATTTGCAGCGAGCCATTTATTTTTGCTAGCAATGCAGTTTCTGAACGCGTTTTGGTGTTTGAGTCACCGTACTCAACTGATACAAGTTGAGTAAAACGTGCACTGTCTGAAATCTGCCAGTTGTAATCAAGTTTACCTAAAGCAATTACTTCACTGTCGCTTTCGCCTGCAAGTAGGTTACCGTCGTCATCAACTTGCGTGCTGTCGTCTGAGTATTCAAAAAATTTGTAACCCGGACTAAACTCTGCATTTAACCACATATCTGGTTGGTCAATTAAACGTAAGCCGTAACCAGCAGAAATTACAGATTCAGTTCTATACGCGCCAAAGTAGTCTGAAACGTGTGAACCATAAATGAATAAATGAATAAATGAGAATTCTTTTCATTTAATTTGTAATTACCTTGCGCAGATGCAGAGTACTTTTCGTTCGTACGCTGCTTGTCTTTGTCGCCGTTGTCATCCTCTACTTCATCTTCTTTATAGATGCCGTCGATTTTGTACTCGTTATTCCAGTTTTCTAGGTGATGTAATTCCTTTAAACCGCCTTTTAACGTTGTAGTTTCAGTGTTACCACTAGTGACAATAGCACCTAGCTCGCTTGTTACTTCCCACGTTTTTTTCTCTGCGTCTTCAGCGAATGCGTTAGTTGCAGCAGATGCTGCAACTAACAGTGTTAAAAGCTTTAATTTCATTAAAAATAACCTATTTAATCCTAAAAATTATACTAATTCGCTTAATTAAGTAATCTATTTTGAGGCTGGAAAAACGTGTTGATAGCCAGGCAAAAAATTCGCTATTTAGTTGTTCTAAATGAGAATTTTTTAACGCAGCTAGCGACACGTTTAACCCCGCAAAATGATTAAGTATTATTGCGGATTTGTATTAGTCTTGCTTGTGTAAATGTACATCCATTTGTGGAAATGGGATTGTAATGTCTGCATCATCTAATGCAATTTTAATGTTCTCTAATAATGCCCAGTACGTTGGCCAGTAATCACCAGAGTTTACCCAAGGACGCACAATAAAGTTTACGCTTGAGTCTGCAAGTTCAGAAACTGCAACAGTGTATGCTGGATCTTTAAGTAAACGAGTCTCTGCGTCAAGTACTGACTGTAATACTTCTTTTGTTTTACGTAAGTCAGCATCGTAACCTACACCAATTACTAAATCGATACGGCGAGTAGACTCACGCGAGAAGTTAGTAATAGCACCAGACATAATTTGTGAATTTGGTACGATAATTACTTTGTTATCTGGGGTGCGAAGCTCTGTAGAGAATATTTCAATTTTTTTAACTGTGCCCATTTTACCGCCAGCTTCAACAAACTCACCTGATTTAAATGGACGAAGTAATATAATAAGTACGCCAGATGCAAAGTTAGACAGCGAACCTTGCAGCGCTAAACCAACAGCTAGGCCAGCCGCACCTAAAATAGCAATAAACGAGGTTGTTTCTATACCGATTTGCGAAAGTGCCATTAAAATAGTGGCAGCAAATACGATGGCATAAACTATACTCGATACAAATGAGCCTACAGCTTTATCAACTTTCTTTTTATCGAATGTTTTTTCTGTTAAACCTGCACAAAACTTGGCAATACGGCTACCAAGTAAAAAGATAACAAGCGCAATAACTGCTTGAATACCGTAGTGTAAAATTAGGCCTGAGTTTTCGTTTAGCCAAGTAAGTATTGAATCCATAGTAACTCCAAATAGTTTTTATTAAGCAATTTCCCGCAAGTGAGTATACATTAATTTACATTTTATTCTCATTAAATAGTAAATTATCACTACAAAATAGTTTTTATTGTCAGCGCTATTACGTTACACACTCTTTATGAACCTTTACTGATTAGTGGGCAATTTTATGAAATATTTATTTTTTTTTGATTTTTTTTAATTTTAGGCTTCACAACAATTATAATATTATGTATTATGCGCGCCACACCAAACGAGGTGTGTAGTGGCGGTTGTAGCTCAGTTGGTAGAGCCCCGGATTGTGATTCCGGTTGTCGCGGGTTCAAGCCCCGTCAATCGCCCCATTCTTTTCCTTTTGTTCCTGTTTTATCCTCCGTTCGTTTTTTCAATCTAAATTTACTCATCTATCTAATTTACCGAATATCTTACTTGATCAGATACTAATTAGTTTGCTGTTTACAATCGCACAATAATGCACCAATATACTTTACATATAAACAGAAAGTGCTACCTTATTAACGTTTAATAGCATTTAGTATTAGCAAACCACCACTTCTTCTTGGGATATTCTAACGAGCATGATCAAACACGCTATTTTTATTTTATTACTTGGTTACCTTTCTTTTGCTAGTTTGAATGCAAAAGCTCAAAATAATATTTCCTATGTAAAGCTACTTGGTGAACTGCAATATTTAATTTCGCAAAAGCAATTTGATGAAGCATACAAAAGCAGTCAAAAACACTATAAATATTTGGGCGAACCTGACTTTGACTATTTGCTTGGGGTTTCAGCACTAAATTCTGGTCTTTCTGCTCCGGCGGTATTTGCTTTTGAGCGAGTAATAGAAGCAAAACCACAGTGGTATGAAGCACGTTTATATTTAGTAAAATCTTATATTGCTGCCAATAATTTACCTGCAGCTAACGCTCAAGCGACTTTATTAATTAATACTGATACTTCACCAGAGGGTGTAAAAAAAGCGGCTCGTTCTTTATTAGCAACATCACAGCACAAGCAGCGCTTAACAGAGCGTACATATGATCAGAGCATTGAGCTTGCATATGGTGTAGATGGTAACGTTAATGCAGGCACCTCTGAGGATACAATTTTAATCCCTAATTTGGGTGAGTTTTTACTAT
Organism: Pseudoalteromonas sp. Xi13; assembly: GCF_003952205.1. NCBI lineage: Bacteria > Pseudomonadati > Pseudomonadota > Gammaproteobacteria > Alteromonadales > Pseudoalteromonadaceae > Pseudoalteromonas > Pseudoalteromonas sp. Xi13. The sequence goes on along the minus strand of NZ_CP034439.1, from coordinate 454,327 downwards.
CACCAGAAAGTAAAAGCACCGACGATAATTATATAAAGCTAAATTATAAAGGGCGGTACTTTCACCCCATTGACCAGCGAAGCTCTTTTGCTTTAGGTGTAAATACCGATTGGTATAAATTTAATGAGCTATCTGAATACGACCGTATTAATACCAATATATCAGGTCGATACCAACAAAAGATAAATGATAATACCCTGTGGTATTTGCAAGCTGGTATTACGCCTTTACTGTTAGATGGCGAGCTATACAGAACCGAGACATCATTAACAAGTGGCGCTAGTTACCAGTTTGATAAACAATTAAGTGTATTTGGAGCGCTATCAATTGGCCTTATGAATAATACATTTGATGAGAAACTAGATAACTCCTTTTACACTCTTAATATAGGTGCAAGTTATCTGTCTCAAAAATGGTACCAAAGCGTTAGCGCAAACTTTAAAAATGAAAGCGCTAACATTGACCAAGGTGAGTTTAATGCAAGAAGCATTAGCGGAATTTATTACCAAATAAATGCATTACTTAGCCAACAATGGCAAGTCTCTGCACAAACAGGGTATCAATGGATTGAATATCAGGATGAGCACCCGCTATTTCTTCAAGAGCGAAGCGATAACCTATTGATACTTTCTAGCTCGTTACGCTACTTAGTTAATAAAAGTTTAGCGTTGCAATTAGCATTGAACTACCAAGACAAAACCAGTGATATTTCTTTGTTCGAATACGATCGCTTTGATACCAATATAAGCGCAAGTTACTCATTCTAATTAAGGTACTTATGAAACATTTAATTCCGGTATTAACCACCTTACTTTGTGTGAGTTTTTATTCTCAAGCGAGCACAACTGTTGCAGGAAAAACTATTTTAGCCCGGGGCGCTGTACTTGCTACAGATGCCGAATCCGCTCAACAACGAACACTTAAGCGACGCGACACGGTATATGGCGTTGATAAAATAACGACTGGCGAAAAAAGCAAAGCGCAATTTTCAATGTCTGATGGCGGCTTAATAGCATTAAAAGAAAACTCTGAGCTAAATATTGCTAACTATGAGTTTAATACAATGACTCAGCAAGGCTCTGCCTCTATTGAGCTAATAAAGGGCGGGCTGCGTTCTATTTCGGGTGTTATTAAAAAAAATGGTGGCGCGTTCAGTGTTAAAACACCGGTTGGATCAATTGGTATTCGCGGTACCCATTTTGAACTACAGCTTATAGATGGTGATATGTATGTAGCTGTTTGGGATGGCGCAATAGATTTAACACTAGAAGATCAAAGCGTTGTATCCCTTGGTAGTAATGAGCCTTTTTCTTTTGCGCAGGTTACCTCATTAGGACGCGTGATTAAAACAACTCAGGCACCTGCTGTTTTTACCCAAACCATAGCGACTATTAGTGATGACACAAGTGCTGAGCAACCAACAGAACAGCAATCAATAGTACAAAACAATACTTCAGAAAAAACGACAGATGCCGATATATCAATAACTGATGTTTATGCTCAGCAGCAATTTCAGGCGGTAAATGATGCAACCTTAATTGACCAAATCGCGCAGCGCCAAGGTGTTTTTAATTACCAAGCAACCAGTTTTGATGTGTCGTCGAGCCTAGGAGTAGTCAGTGATTTTTCTATGTCTATGTCGGTAGATTTTGATAACGGCACAGTTCCCGATGGTGAAATTAGCTTTAATGATGCTGGCGGCAACTGGTACGCAGCTTACAGCGGCTTAATTGATTTAACCAAACTAGATTTAGCCGTTACATTTGCTTCTCATAACAACAATAAAGCAACTGGCCAAATTGATGCTGTGTTTTTAAATGACATAGATACCATCACGGGTGATTTTAGCCTTAGTGAAATTAATAACCCTGCTGTAAATGCCGGTGGCGACTTTAGATTAGAACCTTAAGTAACCTGCACTGTGGGTAATAATTTTCTTAACTAGTATTCAGGTTAAGTAACTTGAATATAAAGCTTTTTATTGGAGTATGTAGAATGACAGCAAAGAACCTTTTTTTGCTCGGTTCAATGGTTTTTTTGCTTAGTGCATGTGGAGGCTCCGATGAGACAGCTCAACAAGACTCAGAACAGCTACCAGTAGAACAAGTTACACCCACCCCTTCTGCTACACCGATAAACCTTACAGGTATAACGGGTAACTCTGTTGTTACTAAAACACAGGTGTCGGGTGCTGTGGCCTCTAGCAGAGGGGTTGTAGGCACAACGGTTGCAAACTCTCAAGCTACAATAACTCTTTCGCAAATTAATGAAGTGATACAAGGCAATATCACTTTTTTACTTAGCGTATCTGATCCCGATGGCATTAGCGCAGTAAATTTAGTACTGCCGAGTGTAAATAAAAGCCTAGCACTTTGCACACAAGCATGTGGAACAGATTTTGAGCAGTCGGTTATAGGGTTGAGCCCTTACTTTTATGGCGTTGATCCTGGTGATCTACGTTTAGAGATATGGATTACCGATAGCCTTAACAACCAGGTACTTGCAGACGCAGTGACGGCTAATTGGCAACCCTACCAAATAGAAGGCACAACTGCACAGCGAGACGGACAAACGATTAATTTAGCGTGGCAAGAAAGCGAAAACTTAAACCGCTACAATATTTACTTAGCAACCGAAGCTGGCATTACCACCAGCAATATAAATACGCTAGAAAATGGCCAGCAGTTTTTGAGCGTATCTGGCTCTAGCTTTAGTATAGACAACCTATTAGCTGATAAAAGCTATCAAGTTTTAATAACTGGTGTAGATGGCAGTGGTGAAAGTGGCTTTGCTGAGTTAATTAACGTAGCACCGCAAGGAGGAGAGCTAAACTTTGCGCCAAAAGCGGTAAACGATCAATTTTTAGTTAATGAAGATCAAGCCTTACAAGGCAACGTTTTAACTAACGACACTGATGAGTACCATGGGGAGCTATATATAAACACAACCCCTTTAGTTACCCCTCAGCATGGCAGTATTTCACTCAGCGAAAGCGGTGATTTTACTTATACGCCACGAGCTAACTTTAACGGCATTGATGCATTTAGTTACCAAGTAATTAATGAACTTGGGATGACAGATACCGGTATTGTAGAAATAACGATTAATGCTGTAAACGATGCCCCCATAGCCCTTAATAACACATACAATATAAGTGCTGACGGAACGTTATTAGTTGGCGCCCCCGGCTTATTAAATAACGACAGCGATATAGACCAAGATCTGCTCACTCTAGATACAACGCCTGTTAGCCTACCGAGTAAGGGTACTCTCACACTTGTTGCTGATGGCAGCTTTGAATATGTAGGTAGTGCAAATATGCAAGGCACTGATAGTTTTCAGTACCGTATTTTTGATGCTCAAGGTGCTGAGGCTATTGCAAGTGTTACAATTAATGCACTGGATCAAAATAGCCCGCCTACTGCTGCAAACGATAGCTATAGTGTAGATGAAGATACCACACTTTTAGTTGATGCAAACCAGGGTTTACTTGCTAACGACACAGACCCTAATAATGATACTTTCATCATTGATGATACTTATATTGTTTCACCTGCCCATGGGCAATTGCAATTGGCTACCGATGGTAGTTTTTCATATATTCCTGATGCTAACTACTACGGTATCGATGAATTTCAATACCAAGTGATCGACAATTTCGGTGCCACGGCCACTGCAACGGCAACACTCACAATAAATAGCACGCCTGATACCCCTAATGCTCAAAATGATGAATACCAATTTCAGTATAATCAAACATTGGTTATTTCAGCTGAAAATGGCTTACTTAAAAACGATGTAAACATAGAGCCAGGTAATCTCACCGTTAACACCACTCCCGTAGTTAACGTACAAAGCGGTACTTTAGCACTTAACGTTAATGGGTCATTTTCCTATCAACCCGATTCAGATGCATTAGATGTTGATAGTTTTACTTATTCAGTTTCAAATGAACAAGGGCTAACATCCACAGCACAAGTTGTGTTAAGTAAAACAGGGTCTAACTCCCCTGCTGAAGCTAATGATGATGAATATACGATATTAGAAGACAGCCCAGCTACTTTGTTAAACGTATTAGAAAACGATACAGATGCCAACGGCGATACACTTACCCTTACTAATGTTACAAATACAATCGGCAGCGCACGCATTGTAAACAATAAAATTGAGTATACACCTGAGCCCAATTACTTTGGTGAAGTAACCCTAAACTATACGATTTCTGATGGCATTGCCGATGGCACGCCAGCTCAAAGTAGCGCAATAGCCACCCTCATTATTATACCGATTAACGATGCCCCCATTGCGGTGGCTGATAGCGCCGCAATGCAAGAAGATGCATCGCCAATTTTAGTTGATGTGCTTGCCAACGATACTGATATAGACAGTAACAATTTAACTATAACAAGTGTTGGCACCGAATTTGGTTCAGCCAGCATTGTTGATAATAAAATTCAGTATAGCTCTGCACCTAACACTCATGGCGTGGCAATTGTAACGTACAGTGTATCCGATAATAACGGCGCAGAAGCAACGGCTAATTTACAAGTAACCATTTCGCCAGTTAATGATGCACCCATAGCAAATGCCGATAGCATTACCATTACAGAAGACGCTACTGCTACCTTAATAAATGTATTAAGTAACGACACAGACATAGATGGTGATACCTTAACTCTTAGCTCTGCTAGCAGTGATATTGGCAGTGTCTCAATTGTAAATTCTCAAATTCAATATACCCCTACAGAAAACGATAATGGCACTGCAACAGTCGGCTATACAATAACCGACGGTACGCAAAGTGCTTCTGGGGTACTTACAGTAACAATTACCTCTGTTAATGATACGCCGGTAGCAAACCCTGATACCGCAACCATTTTAGAAGATGCTGCGCCAACGAGTATTAACGTAATAGCTAACGACACAGATGTAGACAACGACCCCCTTGCTATTAGCACAGCAAGTGCAAGCACCGGCTCAGTATCGGTGTCTGGCAGTAACCTAGTTTACACACCTGAGGCAAACTTTAACGGCCAAGCCGTTGTAAATTACACACTTACTGACGGCACGACTACCGCCGCAGGTGTGCTTACGGTAACGGTAACAGCAGTTAACGATGCACCTGTTGCTAACCCCGACTCAGCGACTATTTTAGAAGATGCTGCAGCAACAAATATTAACGTACTTGGCAATGATACAGATGAAGAAAACGACGCTCTTTCTATTAGTGCGCTAACGACCACATCAGGTGCAGTTACAAGTACAGGTAATGATGTAATCTTCACGTCTGAGGCCAATTTTAATGGCCAAGTAACGGTAAATTATACCCTAAGTGATGGTACTGATACGGCTATGGGCGTACTAACAATAACAGTAACGCCCGTTAACGATGCCCCAATTGCAAACCCTGATTCTGCCACCATTTTAGAAGATGCCGTAACAACAAACATTAATGTATTAAGTAACGACACAGACCCTGAAAATGACTCGCTCACGATAAGCGATGCAAGTACCAATACTGGTAGCGTTTCGGTAGCCGGTAGCAACCTTGCTTATACTCCAGAAGCCGATTTTAACGGTCAAGCAGTTATAAATTACACCCTAAGTGATGGCACCGATACAGCCTCTGGGGTACTTAATATTACGGTTACACCGGTAAACGATGCGCCAGTTGCCAACCCTGATACAGCCACAATAAATGAAGACAGCTCGACTACTGTAAATGTAGTGGCTAATGATACTGACACTGAGGGCGACTCACTCACTATTACCACGGTTTCTGCTGACTCAGGAAGCGCAACCATTGTGGCTAATCAAATACAATATACACCGCAAGCTGATTATAACGGCACTGCAGTTGTTACCTATACAATTAGTGATGGCGAGGCGGCTACATCAGCTACACTTAATATCACAATCAATTCAGTGAACGATGCGCCGGTAGCAACCCCAGATACTGCCACTATTTTAGAAGATGCCGCAGCAACAAATATTAATGTGTTGGGCAACGACACTGATGTAGAAAACGATACACTTTCTATTAGTGCTGTAACTGCCACATCGGGCACGGTAACAAGCTCTGCAAGTGATGTAATTTATACTCCAGATGCAAACTTTAATGGTCAAGCCACTATAAATTACACCCTAACTGATGGCACTGATACAGCCAATGGCGTGTTAACTATTACGGTTACCCCAGTGAACGATGCGCCAGTTGCAAACCCTGATACAGCTACTATTTTAGAAGATGCCGCAGCAACAAATATTAATGTGTTGGGCAACGACACCGATGTAGAAAACGATACACTTTCTATTAGTGCTGTAACTGCCACATCGGGCACGGTGACAAGCTCTGCAGGTGATGTAATTTATACCCCAGATGCAAACTTTAGCGGTCAGGCTAGTGTAACTTACACCCTAAGTGATGGCACCGATACAGCCAATGGCGTGTTAACTATTACGGTAACCCCAGTGAACGATGCACCAGTTGCCAACCCAGATACTGCCACTATTTTAGAAGATGCCTCAGCAACTAGTATAAATGTATTGAGCAACGATACAGATGTAGAAAACGATACACTTTCTATTAGTGCTGTAACTGCCACATCGGGCACGGTGACAAGCTCTGCAGGTGATGTAATTTATACCCCAGATGCAAACTTTAGCGGTCAGGCTAGTGTAACTTACACCCTAAGTGATGGCACCGATACAGCCAATGGCGTGTTAACTATTACGGTAACCCCAGTGAACGATGCACCAGTTGCCAACCCAGATACTGCCACTATTTTAGAAGATGCCGCAGCAACAAATATAAATGTGCTGAGCAACGATACAGATATAGAAAACGATACTCTTTCTATTACTTCGGTAAATGCTGATGTTGGCGCCATTTCTAGCTCTGGTGCTAATGTTATTTACACGCCAGAAGCTAACTTTAATGGCCAAGTAATCGTAAATTATATCCTAAGCGATGGTACAGACACTGCTGCGGGAACATTAACCATTAATGTAACCCCTGTAAATGATGCGCCTGTAGCGCAACCTGATACAGCAACTATCAATGAAGATGCTCCCGAAACAACCATTGACGTTATAAGCAACGACACCGATGCAGATGCAACCGATACCCTAGCTATAACAGCCGTTACAGCAGATATTGGTACAGCGAGCGTTGAAAATAATGAGATTAAATATACCCCCGCCTTAAACAACGAAAGTACAGCAACACTCACCTACACGTTAAGTGATGGTACTGATGAGGTGCAAGGTAATTTAACTATTACAATTGTAGCAATTAACGATGCTCCAACGGCAGTAAATCAAACTTTTGCTATTGGTGAAAATGCCACTGATGGAGAAACAATTGGTACTATAACAGCGTCTGATATTGAAAATGACACCCTCACATTTAGCCTAAGCGGTGGCGAAACCTCTTTATTTAATATTGATAGCAATAGCGGGTTGTTAACCGTAAATAGCAACAGTGCCTTTAATTTTGAAATAGCTACACAGCACACAGTTAATATTGATATTACCGATAACGGCTCTCCAAATGAAACCACTACAATAACCATTAATGTGAATATTACGGATGAAGAAGACCCATTAATTCCTGTAGAAGATGATACATTTGGACGAGCGATTAGCGAACAGTTAGATCTTTCGAGCGTTTTTTCAAACGGTGAATTTAACGATAGCATTGAGCTTAACACTAACCTTTATTTTGTAGGTTACAATAACAACACAGATACAGATATCGTTGTTGTTTCTTATACCAATACGGGCGATTTAAACACTGCATTTAATAGCAGCGGCTTTAAAACGATAGATTTTGGTGAAGATGAAACAGGCACGGCTATTATCTCTGGTAATGGCGAGTTATTTATAGGTTATTCAAGCTTTAATGGCTCAGAAACTGAAGCATGTTTATTAAAAATGAGTGCTGCAGGCGTTATAAGTACTAACTCTGGCGACGCTAACAGCGGTACTAAATGTACAACACTGGCTAGTGAATCTGTAATAAACGACCTTGAGTTCACCGACAATAAAATACAAGGCGTTGGCTACTCGGTAAATGGTTCAGACAAAGACAGTTTATTCCTTAAATTTGATGTATCGACCCTCGCTTATGAATCAGGCAGCCCAGGTATAGTAGATGTAAGTGGCCAAAACCTGGATGATGAATCGCACGCTATTAAAAACTTTGGTAACTCTAATTTACTTGTAGTGGGAAGCAGCATAGGTGAAGAAGGTGATTTAGATGCAACCATCAGATACCTTATTCCTGATGGCAACAATAACGGAAGTTTTAACTCTGGCGATGCGCTTATATTAGATTTATCGGACGAAGAAGGTGACGATGAGCTACTTGCAGTTGGCGGAGTAGACGCAGTTAACTTTAATGCCTTTTTAGGGGGATATATTACTCGCTCTTCAGGTGAGAAAGAGGCTGTAATGATCTCAATTGATAACAATGGCAATATTGATGAAAATATAGGGGATGAAGGAATCGCCGTATACAATATTGATGAAAACTCGGGTTCTGCTAATGGCGGCGCACAAATAACGGGTGTGCAATACGCCCCTATGAGTAATCAAATAATCCTCTCAGGTACTACTGGTGTGGAAGCCTCTGATGATACTCAAAACGAGCAACTATTTTCGGCGCGAGTATCTATATCTGATGGCGCGCTTGACACTAGCTACGGCAATGCAGGCATAAACATCGTCTCTAACGTTATCAGTCATCAATCTGCTAATGCATCAACTATTGATGAAAATGACACTCTGTGGCTATCGGGCAAATTTAACGATTCATCTAATGAGCCTTTTGTAACGTCAATAACGAGTGATGCAAATTTAAACACCGACTTTGCAATAAATGGCTATACAAGTATAAATGACTTAAGTGTTAGCTCAGACGACTTATCGATGAATGTATTGCAGCTACAAAACGGCGTGCAAGCCAATAAGTTTTTAAGTGCCTCTATTGCACAACTTAATACTAATAATAAGCTAGTGCTCACTCGCTATAGCAGTGCAGGCATTATTGATACCAGCTTTAGCCTTGATGGTAGTAAAGCCCTAAATATTGATGTTGCGTTTAAAACCATTACTTTAAAAGAGCTTAGCGATGGCAGCATCATTATTGCGGGTACACTCATAAACGGTTTAAACGAAGAAGGCTTTATAGCAAAAGTAGACCAGGACGGTTACCTAGATGAAAGCTTTGCCAGCGAAGGTATTTATACCACTGTAGATATATTAAATATCAATATTAACTTTGCAGATGTTGCAGTAGATAGCAGCGGCTATATTGTTGCTGTAGGATCTTCGACTAATGCTTTAAGCGTAACAAGATCGTTTGCAACGATGTTAAAAAGCGATGGTAATTTAGAAAATAGCTTTGCTACAAGCGGTGCTTACTACGGCAGCGTAAATGAGTTTTTTGAAACACTCTATATCGATGCAAATAAAGATATATATATTGCAGCAAGCAAGTATCTGGCAGTGACTCGCAATTAATAATGTTGAAAATAGACGATGATGCTAACGCGCTATTTAGCTATACAGATAGCCGCTCTTCGACAGATATTAGTGATAGAGCAGCAAAAATACTCGCCGATAGTGCGGCAAATCTCTATTTAGTTGCTAATGAAGGCACTACGCCAAACCAAGCGGTGATTATCAAGTTACAACCAGATGGTAGCGAAGATACAAGCTTTGCCACTAGTGGTGTTGGGCAATATCAATTAGCATCAAGTTCTGATACTAAAGTTACCGATGCGGCGATTGATACTACAGGTAATATAATTTTATCAGGCATGAGTGATTCTAAAGGGATGATTGCCCGCATATTAGCTAATGGCACTATCGACACCTTATTTGGAGAAAATACGCTTGGTTATTATCAGGCTAATCAATGCGATGGCACACATCAGTTTACATCAATGCTTTTACAAACAGATACCCAAGTGGTACTTAGCAGTACATGCTTTGATAATGCCTCTAATAATGTCAGTTTATCTAAGTTTAACTTTTACCCTGATGGAGTTAAGCCCTAAATTATGAAAGTTAAATTTTATGGCGTAAGAGGCTCAATGCCATCTCCGGGTGAACATACGCACCAATTTGGTGGTAACACCTCATGTGTGTATGTTGAGCAAACAAATGGCAAAGGCCTGATACTCGACTCAGGTACGGGCATTGCACAGTTAGGTGAAAAGCTCATAGAGCACACGACCCCCATTGCAATTTTATTAACGCATAATCATTGGGATCATATTCAAGGCTTTCCTTTTTTTAAGCCTATTTACCAAGCCGATCGTGATATAACCATTGTTGTAGGTGATGTTGAAGACGAGCAAACTAAAAATGCGATTTTAATGCAAATGTCTGGCTCTTTTTTTCCGGTTAGCTACCAACACTTACCTGCAAACATTACATTAAACACTCAGCTTGCTACTCAAAAAAACTTTACTCTAAATAGTTTTAACGTATTTACCGCGCCGTTAAATCACCCAGGCGGTGGTACAGCGTATTGTGTACATGCTGAAGGCAAAAAAATTGCTTATATAACAGATAACGAATTGGCCCCACCCGGTGTTGTTAAAACCACAGTTACCCAGTGGGCTGATTTTATTAAAGATGCTGACTTATTAATTCATGATGCACAATTTACTACCGAAGAGCTCACGCTTAAGCACGGTTGGGGGCATAGTACATTTAAGCAAGTAGCTGAATTAGCAATGCAAGCGTGTATTAAAAATTTAGCGATTATAAGCCACGACCCAGCAAGAACCGATGACGAGCTACTCGCAATAGAAACACATTTACAGGCAAATTATGGCGAGCATATTAATATTGAATGTGCCAGAGAAGGCCGAACTTTTGAGTTTACGCCAAGTAAGGATTAATAGTTATTTCTCGCGTTTATATTCCTAAAATTTACCGCCACCTATTTGTAGGCTTAACCATTACGCTGCTTATAGCTGCTGTGGAATTATTCTCTAGTGGCGCATTAGCCAAGCTGCTCAATAGGGTCGAAGGTATTATTTACGACTCTAGGCTATTGCTAACTTTACCCGATACTCCCCGTCAGCTCGACGAAACCGTTGTTATTATCGACATAGATGAAAAAACGATGCAAGAGCAAGGGCGTTTCCCGTGGAGCCGGGCAAAAATGGCAGACCTGGTAAATAAACTCACAGAGGCCGGTGTTGTAGTTATTGCATTTGATATATTTTTTTCTGAACCGGAAACAAACCCTGTTAACCAAATTCAATCTAGAGCCCCTGATTTATTAAGTGCATACAAAGTAGCGTTAAATGATATTAAACATCAGGTAGATGCTGATACCACCTTTGCTAAAGCACTCAATAGTAACGATACCGTATTGGGTTTTTTATTAAACAACGATACCTACAAACAGCGTAACCCGTTGCCAGAAACAAGCGTACTATGGCCAAAGAGCGAGCAAAGTAACTCCCAAGTAACCCAGTTTTTAGGCGCTACTGTTAATATACCTATGCTGCAAAATAGTGCCACGGGCAACGGATTTATAAATGCTCACAGCGAAAACGACGGATTTATTCGTAAAGCGGCACTGGTTAATAGAGTCGGTGATAAGCTCTATCCTTCTTTGGCACTTGAGGCAGCACGTTTATATACCTTAGCGGACAGTGTTGAAACACGCGCGAGTGCCCAAGGCGACCTGACTTTTTTTGAAGGGGTTAAATTTCATGAGCATTGGATTCAAACAGATGAGTACGGCCAAATTTATATCCCGTACAAAGGCCGTGCTAAAAGTTTTCAGTATTACTCTGCCACAGATGTATTAACCAAAAAAGTTACCGAGCAGCAATTAGAAGGCAGCGTAGCATTTATTGGTACATCCGCAATTGGTTTAGCTGATTTAAGAGCAACACCAGTGGGTTTACAATACCCAGGGGTAGAAGTGCATGCCAATATTTTTGAAGGGCTACTCCATCCAGAAATTTTACCTTCTCAACCCACATGGGCTTTAGGGACAACATTATTAATAATTACCTTTGTGGGCTGTTGCTTATCGTTTTTAAGTTTTCGTAAAAGCGCCCGCTTTATTGTCACACTTTCAGTGAGTATGGCTGGGCTAGTTATATTGCTTAATTTTTATTTATGGTCAGTACAAAAAATTAGTCTGCCGCTATTTATGCCGCTGTTACTTATTTCCCTATTAGCAGCCTACTTTGTTTTTATTGGCTCTATAGCAGAAATGAAGCACAGCCGAAAAATTAAATCGATGTTTAATCAGTATGTACCGCCTGACCATATTGAGCAGTTAATTCGCCAACGTAAACAGCTTACTCAGCAAAGTATAAAACGAAATATGACCGTATTATTTGCTGATATAAGAAGTTTTACTGCGCTGTCGGAAGGAATGAGCGCAAATCAATTAAGTGATTATTTAAATCAGTACTTATCGGCGACTACAAAAGTTATTTTTGATCACAGCGGCACAATAGACAAATACGTAGGCGATATGATTATGGCCTTTTGGAATGCCCCACTTGAAGATAGCGACCACGCAAAACACGGTGTTGAAGCAGCAATGGCAATGGTAGCAGGCCTTACAAGCCTTAATAAAGCATTTGCCAAGCAGCAGCTTCCTCCCATTAGCATTGGTGTGGGTATAAGCACTGGCGAAATGAATGTTGGCGATATGGGCTCGGTGTACAGAAAAGCCTATACAGTACTTGGAGATGCAGTTAATTTAGGCTCAAGAGTAGAAAGCTTGACCAAATTTTACGGGGTAGCTATTCTGGTTACAGAAGAGACAATGCTTGCTTGTCCACATATTGCATTTCGCTTAATTGATAAAGTACAGGTAGTGGGTAAAGTAAATGCAACTGAGCTATATGAGCCTGTCAACTTTATAGCTGATATAAGCGAAAGCCAGCTATTTGAAATTAAAAAGTCGTTCACTGCTATGCAGCATTACAATAATAAAAATTGGCAACTCGCTCTATCGTTATTTGAAGAGCTAAGTGAAACTGCCTTATTGAGTGATCACGTTTACCACATTTTTATTAACCGAATTAAAAATACCGATTTGCAAACTTTAGCACAGGATTGGAATGGCGCCTTTATCCACAAAACAAAGTAGTAATAATATGTCTGAGTACATTAAAGATAGAACAAATCTTCATCACTTTATTGATATTAGTATTAGGCTAACAACAGAAAAGGATGCGAGTAAACTTCTTGAAGAAATTCTACAAGTTGTTATGTCTATTTCTAACTCTGACGCGGGGACTATTTACTCTATTACAGATGACAAGCAGCTAAAGTTTGAAACGGTTATTAATAAATCTTTAGACCTCTATTTAGGGGGAGCTTCAGGGAAGCCCGTTGACTTTCCTAATATAGATTTGTTTATAGATGGAAAAGAAAACGAAACAGCTATTGTCGCTCATGCGGTTAACTCTGGTGAGATTATTAATATTCCGGATGTCTACGCGGCCCTGCCCTTTGATATGAGCGCTGCGCGTAATATGGATGCGCGTACGGGGTATCGTACTCAATCTATGTTAACGATTCCGCTAAAAGATCATACCGATGATATTATTGGTGTGATCCAACTGATCAACGTAAAAGATCAACACGACAATATAATCACTTATAGTGACGAACTTGTCACATTGATACGATCATTTGCATCGTTAGGCGCTATATCACTGACAAACTCTACCCTTATTAAGGGAATGGAAGAGCTATTTTCTAAATTTGTAGAAACCATTGCTATGGCCATCGACGAAAAGTCCCCTCATACAGGCGGACACTGTAAGCGAGTTCCTGCGCTTACTTTAATGCTTGCTGATGCTGTGCATAAAATTGACCGTGGTCCCTTGGCTAACTTTTTAATGAGTGATGCAGACCGCCATGAGCTAGATATAGCAGGCTGGCTTCATGATTGCGGCAAAATAGCGACCCCCGATCACATCATGGAAAAGTCGACCAAGTTAGAGACTATTTTTGATCGTATTGAACACATTGAAGCTAAATTTGAAGTTATTAAACGTGATTTAGAAATAAGCTATCAAAAACAAATTATCTCTGCAATGAAGCTCAATAGGCCAATTGAGGTTTTACAATTTGAGCGCTTACTCGATACCGAATTAAAACAACTTTCTTTAGACCGCGCGTTTTTGCAAAGAGTTAATGTGGGTGGCGAATTTTTATCAGATGAAGATGTTGCGAATATTGACCGCATTGCATCTCACTATCATTTAACTATAAACGGCAAAGATACCCCGTTACTAAACGCAGATGAAGTAGAGAATTTACAAATACGCAGGGGCACACTAACGCTCGGCGAGCGCGACGTTATGAAGCGCCATATGGATGTGACTAAAAATATTTTAGACACACTGCCATTCCCTAAACATTTAAGTAATGTGTCTGAATATGCATTGGGCCACCACGAAAAACTAGATGGTACAGGCTACCCGCAAGGATTAACTAAAGAGCAAATGTCGATTCCGGCAAGGCTAATGGCCATTGCAGACATTTTTGAAGCCTTATCAGCAGTAGATAGGCCTTATAAAAAAGCAAAGCCTGTGAGTGAGTGTTTAGCTATTTTAGGAAAAATGGTAGAGAACAACCATTTAGACGCCGATATATTCGCGGTATTTGTAGAGAGTGAAGTGTATAAGCACTACATAAATGAGTACGCAATTGCAGAGCAATTAGACTTTGTTGATTTAACCACCCTACCGGGCTATTCACCTATAAAATAAGCCAGCTAAACTTACTCAAGCTATAAAAAATGCCACCTTGCGGTGGCATTTACACACGGGTTATTTCTACAAGTAGAAATTCTTTTTATTTTTGATTATTTTTAAACAAAAATTATGCCGTAAATGTAGCACTTAGGCCTATATCTAGCAATAAAAAGGTAACCTGTAGTTATAAACCTGTACCAATTCCGCAATAATATTTAATCATTTTATGGGGCTAAACGTGCCGCTACCGGCGTTAAAAAATGCTCATTTACGACTGCATGGATGCACAAGGTAGAGCAATGCAGGCGCAATTGCCAAGAACAACTAAATAGCGAATTTTTTGCCTAGCTATCAACACGTTTTGCCATCCCCAAATTGATCACTTAATTAAGCAAATTGGTATTAATAACCTAAGCCGTGCTGGATAAACCAAATTTGCCATAGCTTAAGTTGTCATCGTTTTTAAACTTTGATACACACGTATTTTTCTTCAAGGTATTCATCAAGCCCTTGATGGCCGCCTTCTCGGCCTAAGCCTGATTGCTTAACTCCACCAAACGGTGCCACAGGGTTAGATATAACCCCTTCGTTAACACCAACCATGCCAAACTCGAGCCCTTCGCTAATACGATAGATCTGCTTGATATTTTGACTATAAAAATAAGCCGCTAAGCCATATGGAACATCGTTAGCAAGGGCTAGTACTTCGCTTTCCTCATCAAAAGGAATAACCGTTAATACCGGGCCAAATACTTCTTCGTGGTATATATCCATTTCGGTCGTTACGTTAGTAACAATAAGCGGGTTTTGAAAGCTGCCGCCTAAGTCGCCGTTATCCCCTATTAGATCTGCGCCTTTATCAAGTGCATCTTGCACAAGCTGCTGCACTTTTTCTTTCGCTTTTGGGTAAATAAGGGGGCCAATGTCTACGTCCTCTTCAAACCCATTGGCTACTTTTAATGCGGCTACTTTAGGCGTAATTTTACTCAGCACTTCATCTAAAATACTGCGCTGAATAAAAATGCGGTTTGCGGCTACACATGCTTGGCCACTGTTTCTAAACTTAGCCGCCATAAGGCCTTCGATTGCTTCGTCTATATCGGCGTTATCAAAAATAATAAAGGGGGCGTTTCCGCCAAGTTCCATGGAGGTACGTTTAATCGTACCCGCACACTGAGAAAGTAACTGCTTGCCTACGCCTGTTGAACCTGTAAAAGTAAATTTGCGCACCACTTCTGAGTCTGTAAGTATTTGTCCGACTGTTTTTGCGTCTTGCGAAATCAGTACGTTAAAAGCTCCTTTTACAAACCCGGCTTGATCGGCAAGGTATGCCAACGCCAAAGCACATAAAGGTGTATATTCAGAAGGTTTTAGCACAAAGCTACAGCCTGCAGCGTATGCTGGCGCCACTTTACGTGTCACCATAGCAACCGGAAAGTTCCAAGGAGTAATGCCAGCCACAACGCCTACAGGTTGTTTAAAGCTCGTTAATCTATGTGTATCGTCGGTTGGTGGGATCACATCGCCGTAACTGCGTTTAGCTTCTTCTGCAAACCATTTTATAAACCCAGCGCCATAGTCTATTTCACCTAACGACTCTTTAAGCGGTTTACCTTGCTCTTTTGTCATTAGCTCAGCAAGCGTTTGCTTGTGTTTTATTATCAGCTCATACCAGCGCATTAGCGTATTACTTCGCTCAGTGGCATTGGTTGATTTTAACTTAACAAACGCACCTTGCGCTGCCTTTATTGCGCTATTAACGCCTTGCTCGTCTATATCACTTACTTCAACAATACTTTTTTCGGTCGCGGGGTCGTCAACGCTAAAACGTTTATTGGTTTTATAAAATTCACCATTAATAAACGAGTCACAAAAAATTAGATTACTCAAAATAGACCTCCGAAATAGTTTTATGGGTTAGGTAAAACGCGTAGCAGCGGGTTTAGCCAAAAGCGATAATTCCTTGACTGTAATTCGACCTGTAAAACGTGATCACTTTAGATCTAGGCCTATTTTAAAAACGCGACATAAAGTCGCTGCTACGGTGTAAGATGTAGCAGCGGGTTTACCCCGCGATTATGATTACGTGATCATTCATTTAAAAACGCGACATAAAGTCGCTGCTACGTGCTTATACAATCTCTTAAACAAAAAAGCCGCTGTAAAAAACAGCGGCTTTTAAAAAATTCTCGTTAATTAAAAACTAGTGCTCTTCATTAACGATATTGAGATTGTACTTAGGTATTTCAACCACTAAGTCTTCATCTCTAATAACTGCTTGGCATCCTAAGCGAGATTCTGACTCTAAGCCCCATGCTTTATCTAGCATGTCGTCTTCTAGCTCATCGCTTTCGTCTAGTGAGTCAAAGCCTTCGCGGATCACTAAATGGCATGTAGTACATGCACACGATTTTTCACATGCGTGTGGAATGCTAATGCCGTTTTTAAGGGCCACATCAAGGACTGTTTCGCCCGCAGGCGCTTCAAGTGCTGCACCGTCAGGACATAATTCCGGATGGGGAAGAAAAATAATTTGTGGCATTCTAACCTCTTTAAACGTTGTCTACTGACTGCCCTGTAAGGGCCTTTTTAATTGATGCATCCATTCTGCGCGAGGCAAAATCGCTGCTAGCGTTATCTACTTTTTCAATTGCGGCTTTAATATCACCTGGTTGCTGTGCGGTTTCGCGCACTTTAGCAAGCTCGCTTATTTCAGCTTTTAAATTAGCAAGTTGAATATCGTCGAGCAAGTCACCGTCGCTAGCAAGTGACGCCTCTAGTGCTTCTATAACACGTAGTGCTTCTACTTGTTGCTCTTTAAGCATACGTGCTTGCATGTCATCTTTAGCGTTACTCATTGACTCTTTAAGCATGTTAGCTACTTGGTCATCAGATAAGCCAAACGATGGTTTAACTTGGATTTCAGCTTGCACACCCGTTGATTTTTCCATTGCTGATACACTTAACAAGCCATCGGCATCCACTTTAAAGGTAACACGAATATGTGCAGCACCTGCTGCCATAGCCGGTATGCCTTTTAAGCTAAATTTAGCCAGCGAGCGGCAATCGTCAACTAGTTCGCGTTCACCTTGTAGCACATGTAAAGACATTGCCGTTTGGCCGTCTTTAAAGGTAGTAAATTCTTGTGCACGAGCAACAGGAATAGTGGTATTACGCGGAATTATTTTTTCAACTAACCCACCCATCGTTTCAAGGCCAAGTGACAGTGGCAATACATCAAGTAATAGCATGTCAGAATCGGGCTTATTACCTACTAATACATCAGCTTGTAATGCAGCACCTAGTGCAACAACACGATCTGGGTCGATTGATGTTAGCGGCTCTTTTTCAAAAAAACCTTCAACCTGGCTGCGAACCAGTGGCATGCGAGTTGAACCACCTACCATTACAACTTGCAGCACTTCTTCGTTTTCGATGCCGGCATCTTTTACTGCACGACGACACGAACGAAGTGTTTTTTTAACAAGTGGCATAGCCAGCTCGTCAAAGGTTTCGCGTGTCACTTCTACGGTGTGTTTTTGCTCGTCAAATTCAAGCACTACATTTACTTTTGCGTACTGGCTTAGCGCTTCTTTACACGCTTTTGCTTTATTGATGAATAAACGTAAAACTGAGGGTGATAATGATGACACACCTGTTTGCTGCTTAAAGTAATCGACTAATAGCGAATCGAAATCATCGCCACCTAAGCTTGAATCACCGCCAGTTGCCATTACTTCAAACACACCTTGGTGTAAGCGAAGTATTGAAATATCAAAGGTGCCGCCGCCTAAATCGTAAACAGCAATGATACCTTCTTGGCCCGAGTCTAACCCGTAAGCGACTGCCGCAGCGGTTGGCTCGTTTAATAAACGTAATACGTTAATGCCAGCAAGCTCGGCTGCATCTTTAGTGCTTTGGCGCTGTGCGTCATCAAAGTACGCAGGCACAGTAATTACTGCACCTAAAATCTCTTGATTACCAAAGCTTTGCTCTGCTCGCGCTTTAAGTGCCGCTAAAATATGGCTAGAGGCTTTAACAGGGCTGATTTTTCCAGCATCGGTTTGAATGGCAAGCGAGCCGTTATCTTCACAAAACTGGTACGGTAATTGGCCGTAGCTTTGCTCTATTTCGGCTTGGGTTTTACCTAAAAAACGCTTAACCGAAATAAGGGTATTGGCTGGGTCTTGTGTTGCAGCTTGTGCAGCATCGGTACCTACCGTGATGCCGCCAGCTTGGTAACGCACAACCGATGGCAACATCGCTGCACCAAGGTCATCTGTTAATGTGCGGGCTTCGCCACTTTGTACCGTTGCAACCAATGAATTAGTGGTACCTAGGTCAATACCTATTGCTAATTTGTGTTCATGTGGTGCCGCGCTCTGCCCCGGCTCAGCAATTTGCAATAATGCCATAATGCTCTTTAAACTCGTGTTGCTCGCTTTACAGCAAGTAATTAATCGTCAAATAAACTGTCTTCAATGCGCTCAAGTTCGTCTTCTAATTTATATACAAACTTTAATTTGCGAATGTTGTCAGCAGCTTGTTGATATTGCGCCTCGTCGTTACTTGCAAGTTGCTCGGCAAGTTCATTACTGTATTGGATTTTTAATTGCTTTATTTGTGATTCAAAATTGGCGATAGCGGCCTCAGGATTACTTGCTGAAGCGAGCTCTTCAAGCTCTTCACGCAGTTCCATTTGCTGCATTAAGAACATTGGATCTTGCAGTGTTTGTTGCTCAGCTCGAATATCAACACCTAGTTCGCTGAGCATATATTCAGCTCGTTTTACTGGGTGTTTTAGCGTTTGTAGCGCATCGTTAATTTCAGCGGTACTTTGTACGGCCATTAACTTATCACGGCTGCTCGCATTAGCGTGGCGATCGGGATGCACTGCGCGCTGCAGCTCTAGGTAATGCTTATTTATTGTTGCCAAGTCAATGTTGTAATCAACTGGTATTGCAAATAACTCAAAGTAACGCATAGCTTCAACCAATAAAATTTAGAAATACAAATTTCACAAATAACAAAGCCCTACAATTACTGGCAGGGCTTAAAAATACTACAAAGGTAGCTGAGCTTAAACAGTAAAGCTTTCGCCACAACCACACTCGTCGGCTTGGTTAGGGTTATTAAATTTAAACCCTTCATTTAAGCCTTCTTTGGTGTAGTCAAGCTCAGTGCCGTCAATGTAAACCAAGCTTTTAGCGTCAACAATTAAGGTAACACCTTTAGCTTTAAAGGTTTCATCGTCTTCGTTAAGCTCATCAACAAACTCGAGTACATAAGCAAGACCTGAACAGCCCGTCGTTTTAATGCCAACGCGCAGGCCTAAACCTTTACCGCGGTTTGCTAAAAATGATTGTACGCGGTTTGCTGCCGCATCTGTCAATGTCACTGCCATGAATTTCTCTTACTTCGCTTGTTTGCTTTTGTAATCAGCAATTGCTGCTTGAATTGCATCTTCAGCTAAAATTGAACAGTGAATTTTCACTGGTGGTAATTCAAGCTCTGCACTGATATCAGTGTTTTTAATAGTTGATGCTTCGTCTAGTGTTTTGCCTTTCACCCACTCTGTTACAAGTGATGATGAAGCAATTGCACTGCCGCAACCGTATGTTTTAAATTTTGCATCTTCAATAACGCCTTCAGACGATACTTTAATTTGCAATTTCATTACGTCACCACATGCTGGTGCGCCAACCATACCCGTTGCCACTGACGGATCATTTTTGTCTAAAACACCAACGTTACGTGGGTTTTCTACGTGGTCGATTACTTTATCACTATAAGCCATAATTCTATCCTCATTACCTGCTACGGTAGGTGCTCACTCGTATTAGTGGTGAGCCCATTCAACTGAATCTAAATCAACACCTTCTTGATGCATTTCCCATAAAGGAGACATCTCGCGTAGGCGACCGATAGAGTTTTTCATTAATTCAACGGTGTAATCAATTTCTTCTTCGGTAGTAAAACGGCCAATACTAAAACGAATTGAGCTGTGTGCTAGTTCGTCGTTACGGCCAAGTGCGCGTAGTACATATGAAGGCTCTAAGCTTGCTGATGTACACGCAGACCCTGATGATACCGCTATGTCTTTTACTGCCATAAGTAACGACTCACCTTCAACAAAGTTGAAGCTGATGTTTACAATACCTGGTACTGATTGGTCTTGTGCGCCGTTAAAGTATACTTCGTCCATATCAGCCATAATGCCGTCAATTAGGCGTTTACGTAATGCGCTGATGTGTGCGTGATCTTTTTCAAAATCTTGCTTAGCAATTCTAAATGCTGCACCCATACCTACTAGCTGATGAGTTGCAAGTGTACCTGAACGCATACCACGTTCATGGCCGCCACCGTGCATTTGCGCTTCTAGGCGAGCACGTGGTTTACGACGAACGTAAAGTGCGCCAACACCTTTAGGGCCATATACTTTGTGGCCTGAGAACGACATAAAATCAACTTTAAGCTGTTGTACGTCGATTAATACTTTACCTGCGCTTTGTGCTGCATCTACGTGGAACATAATTTTACGTTCGCGACACATTTCGCCAATAGTATTGATATCTTGAATTACACCTAGCTCGTTATTAACGTGCATAATGCTGACAAGAATAGTGTCGTCACGCATAGTTTCTTCAAGCTTTTTAAGATCTAACAGGCCGTTTTCTTCAACGTCCATGTAGGTTACTTCAAAGCCTTGGCGCTCAAGTTCACGACACGTATCGATTACTGCTTTGTGCTCAGTTTTAGCGGTAATAACGTGCTTACCTTTCTTTTTGTAAAACTGCGCTGCACCTTTAATTGCAAGGTTATTTGATTCTGTTGCGCCCGATGTGAAAACAATTTCACGCGGGTCGGCATTAATTAAATCGGCAATGTCTGTACGCGCTTGGTCAACTACTTCTTCAGCTTGCCAACCAAAACGGTGCGAACGTGACGCAGGATTACCAAAATTACCGTCCATTGTCAGGCATTGCATCATTTCTTTTGCAACACGCTCGTCAACAGGCGTGGTCGCTGCGTAATCTAAATAAATCGGTAACTTCATTTCTCTCTCCGCTGCAGGTCAACTTTTATAGTTGACAGCTTACTTGAATGTTTTCCAACTGCTTAATTGCATTATTGATGCTGTTATCTTGGCGAGATGCGATTTCTTTCACATCTGATTTTTCCACCAATTCAGCTAAGGTAATATTATTTAAAAACTCTTCGATACGTGCGCTTAAATCAGACCATAGGTTATGAGTTAAACAACGCATACCGCTTTGACACCCAGTATCGGCACCTTGGCAACGTGTTGCATCTACCGATTCGTCTACGGCGCTAATTACATCGCCAACAGAGATAACCGCGGCTTCTCTGCCTAGCAAATAACCGCCGCCAGGACCACGAACCGAGCTCACTAAGCCATTTTTACGTAAACGGGCAAATAATTGCTCAAGGTAAGACAAAGAAATTTCTTGTCTTTGTGAAATATCAGCAAGGGCAACAGGACCTACACTCGCATGTAGTGCAACATCCAGCATAGCTGTTACGGCATATCTGCCTTTTGATGTTAACTTCATAACGCCCCCCGCACAAAAGAGTGCAAATTTTAATTACCAGAGTAAAATAGTCAAGTATTATCACTTGATAAAAATTTGATTAAAGAACACTGTTCTATTAACAAATTTTTAATACCTGACCTTTTTGGTCAAGTATTAGGTGTATTGTAATTACTTGAGTGTTTTAGTCAAGTATTAGCTCGTTATTTACCCGCAGGTTTTTATAACCAATCGCTATACCTTACTTAGGAATAGATTTATTAATTGAGGTAAGAATGCCACGCAGTATGTTCAGCTCTGCCTCTTCTGGGCGTGCACGGTTAAACAAACGGCGTAGCTTGGTCATTACTAAACCTGGATGCTGCTTAATAATAAAACCGGTGTTATCGAGCGTCTCTTCTAAATGCTCGTAAAATAACTCTGTTTGTTTTGAGCTTGGGTAAGCAGTCTCATCGTCTGCTTGCTCAGCCTTTGGCTGCTGATTTAAAAACGCCATACGCGTTTCGTAGCTTAGCGTTTGCACCGCCATAGCTAAATTAAGCGAGCTGTACTGTGGATTTGCAGGAATACATACATGGTAATTACACAGCTGTAGTTCTTCGTTAGTTAATCCGCTGTTTTCACGGCCAAATACAAGCGCTACAGGGCCGTTTACAGCCTCAGCAACTAGCTTTTCACCGCACTCACGTGGCTCAACCATAGGCCAAGACAGCGTGCGTGAACGAGCACTCGTACCAATAGTTAATGCACAATCGGCAATGGCATCAGCCACAGTGTCAACAATAACCGCATTGCCTAAAACATCAGTTGCACCGGCTGCTAAGGCGCTTGCATGGCTGTCTACTTCACAAGCAGGGTCCACTAAATACAGTTTTGATAAACCCATGGTTTTCATGGCGCGAGCCGCCGAACCAATGTTGCCAGAGTGTGAGGTATTAACTAAAACGATGCGAATATCATCTAAGATCATTGCTGTGCTACTTTACTATGCCAAAAAATTGTGCGAATTCTAACATAAAAGCGCGCTAAGATCCTAGATCCTTAAAACCGATCAACACGCTAAATACCGTTAAACCATGGCCGCTTTAACATACACATCAAAACGATTCTTTTTTGTTTTAATTTGCATGCTGGGGGTTTGGTTGTTTAAAAATGGGGCGTAATCGGGGCGTTTAACTACCACACGCTTACTGGCAAGTGGATAGGCAAATTCAAGTAAGTCATCGGCGTCGGTATCTGCGCCTACCAATGCCTGAAATACGCGCATTTCTTTTTTAACTAACGCTGATTTTTCTCGGTGTGGAAACATAGGATCTAAATACACTACATCAGGCATGCTCTCGCACTGCTCTAACAACGTGTGGCTTGAGCCAAACACTAAGCTCATATTTTGCTGCATCCACGAGCCAATCTCTGCATCTTCGTAAGCGCGTTTTAAGCCATCAAATAATAAAGCCGCTACCACAGGGTGGCGCTCATGCAGTATAACCTTACAGCCAAGTGACGCTAGCAAAAAGCCATCTCGGCCAAGCCCGGCAGTGGCATCAAGTACAACAGGGGTTGCGCCTTTATTTAACCCTACCGCTTTTGCGATTGATTGGCCTTTGCCGCCGCCAAACTTACGCCTATGAGCAACAGCACCTGTTACAAAATCTACGTTTATTGCGCCAAGTTTAGGCTCATCGCTTTTTAAAAGGCTAAGGCCTTTATCGTCGTAATGCAGAGTAAAACCGCTACTACTTTGCGCCCATTGGGCTAAGTTAAAACGCGTTTCTAGCTCATTTAAATATGGGCGACACTCTTTAAAAGCACACTGAATAACCACTACACACTCCGACGAAAAATTTCAGCTGCAGTATAACAAGCGTTAAAGCACTAAAATAGCTCTATATCGCTTTGATGCGCAAGACTATGTGAGCTGGCCTCATCTACTTTAGAGCGTAAGCTGCACAATAATTCGTTGCGGCTCTCGGTCACTTGTTTAAGCTGGTACTTTATAAACGCTAAATCACTATTTGCGGTTACTAGCAGTTGCATAGTTTCGTCTAATTGCGACATGTATAAAGTTAAATCGGCAGGATTGGCGTGTGCTTGTGTTTGCTTAATTGCACAGTTAAGTTCATGAAGCTGCTCTATAAACTGCCTTGTGTAGTCGTTTTGTACAACATTTTGGCTAGTAAGCTGCTTTACTATATCTTGCAAAGCAGTGCTAATTTGGGTGGCTTGTTCAAAGCTATTTTCGTTTCTTTCCATAGCAACGACCTTTTCGTTTGTCACTTCGAGTATGTGCGGGAATAAGTCTTTATAACGGCCGTATAAAGCACGATTATCAGCCGGCATATTCTTAATTAATAAAGATATTTTGGGGTAGTTAATAATGGTGCTGTTACCAATATCCACAAATCGACTGGCATTACGGTGCTGCTCTAAAAGCTCCTGCTCGAGCGGGCATACACCACTTTCTAAACTATAAAAATAGCTCCCCCCCTGATACCAAAACACAATAACCACGTCTAAATTAAACGGGCTAAAAAAGGCAAGTAAGTGCTCGCTTAACGACTGAAAGTTATGACAGTGATAGCTTTGCCCCACAAACCTAACAATACGCCCCATATCTCCCGACTCCGCCAAGGCCATTGCGGCGGTATCTTGCGCTTTAGCTACATCAAATTTTAGCTTTTCACACTGCTGCCGGTACTCATAAAGCACTTTAATGCGTGCCATTAGCTCTTCGGTGTTGAAGGGTTTTATTATGTAGTCAGATGCGCCTACGCTGTAGCCTTTTACTCTATCGTTAAGCTCCACCTTAGAGGACAAAAACATAACGGGTATATCGTGTGTTGACTCATCTTCTTTTAATGCTTGGCATACTTGGTAGCCGGACTTACCGGGCATTTCTATATCAAGTAAAATTATGTCGGGCGTGTGCTTTTTGGCTAGCTTAAGTCCTTGTTCGCCATCTTTGGCGTGAATAAGCTTACAAAAGCCCGCTAAAGCCTCTTCAATAATTCGATGAACATACAAATCGTCATCAATCGTTAGTACCAACTTTGCCATGCCCTAGTCCATTTTGCTGCGTATACACAAAGCATAGTACGGGAGGTTAAAATTACTAAAAACAATTGGCCAATATATTAAAAAACATAAAAAAAGCGCCATATAGGCGCTTTATAAGGTTAAGTAGTTGTTTATGCAGCTATACCACTGTGACGCAGTAGCGCATCAACATTTGGCTCGCGACCACGGAACTTTTTAAATAACTCCATAGGTTCTTCACTGCCGCCTTTTTCTAAAATATTTTCTAAGAAGGCTTTACCTGTTTCGGCGTTAAAAATACCGTCTTCTTCAAATTTAGAAAATGCATCGGCAGAGAGTACCTCAGCCCATTTGTACGAGTAGTAACCGGCGCTGTAGCCACCTGCAAAAATATGACTAAAGCCATGTTGAAAACGATTAAACTCAGGCGGGTTAACCACCGACGTGCGGCTACGTACATCGTTTAAAATCGCTTGAATTTGGCACTCTTGGTTTGCCTGGTAGTCGTGGTGGATTCTAAAATCGAACAACGAAAACTCAATCTGACGCAGCATTTGCATGCCAGAATTATAGTTTTTGGCAGCCAGTAGCTTATCAAGTAGCTCTTTTGGTAATGGCTCACCACTTTCAAAGTGGCCTGAAATAAAGCTCAGCGCTTCTTCATCGTAACACCAGTTTTCTAAAAATTGGCTTGGTAGTTCTACGGCATCCCATGCAACGCCGTTAATACCAGCAACAGGAGCAGCATCGACTTGGGTAAGCATGTGGTGTATACCATGGCCAAATTCGTGGAAAAGCGTGGTTACTTCGTCATGTGTAAATAGCGCCGGTTTGTCGCCTACCGCTTTATTAAAGTTACACACTAAGTATGCCACGGGTGTTTGCAATTCGCCGCTGGCGCGCACTTTACGACCCATACAGTCATCCATCCACGCGCCGCCACGTTTGCGTTCGCGTGCATATAAATCAAGATAAAAACGACCGCGCAATGTGTTACTGCTATCAAAAATTTCAAAAAAGCGAACATCGCTGTGGTAGCTATCAAAGTCGCTTACTTCTTTTACCTTAATACCAAAAAGGCGGTTAACGGTTTCAAATAAACCGCTAAGTACTTTATCAGCAGGGAAATAAGGGCGCAGTACTTCATCTGAAATTGCGTATTTTTCTTGCTTGAGCTTTTCGCTGTAGTAACCAAAATCCCATGCTTGAAGCTCAGTAATACCATGGTGTTGCTCAGCATAGGCTTTTAGCTCTGCCACTTCTTGCTCTGCTTGAGGCTTAGACTTAGCGGCTAAATCTTCTAAAAATGAGAAAACTTGCGCTGGCGACTCGGCCATTTTAGTTGCTAATGATTTTTCAGCGTAGTTATTAAACCCTAATAGCTGCGATAGCTCATGGCGTAGTGCAAGCTCTTCTTTCATAATGGCTGAGTTATCAAACTCACCCGCATTAGGGCCTTGATCTGAAGCGCGCGTACAAAATGCTGTGTAGGTTTCTTTGCGCAGTTCGCGGTTATCTGCATAGGTCATTACCGGTAAGTAAGACGGAAAATCAAGCGTAAATACCCAGCCGTCTAAACCTTTGCTTTTAGCTGTTTCGCTAGCAAGCGCTAATGCCGACTCTGGCAAGCCTGCCAATTGGCTTTCATCGGTAATGTGTTTATGCCATGCAAGCGTTGCATCCATTACGTTGTTGCCAAATTTAGAGGCAAGTTCAGATAAACGCGTGCTAATTTCGCCGTAGCGCTTTTGATCTTCTGCTGATAATGCAATGCCTGAAAGTTTAAAATCACGTAGGGCGTTGGTGATGGTTTTTTGCTGCGCAGTGCTGAGTGTTTTAAATTCATCGCTGTTATAAAGCGCATTATACGCTTCGTACAGGCCTTGATGCTGCCCGACAAATGTTGAGTACTCAGATATAAGTGGTAAACATTGCTCGTAGGCTTCACGCAGCTCGTCGTTATTCATGACTGAGTTAAGGTGCGATACTGGTGAAAACATACGCGAGAGTTTATCGTCGGCTTCTTCAAGGGGTAATACTAAATCGTTCCATGTAAACGAGCCTTTTTCTAACACGTCATCTATGGCTTTACGACATTGCTCTATACCGTGCTTTAGTGCCGGTACTACGTACTCTGGCTTTATTTTTGAAAATGGGGGTAAGCCTTCTAGGCCAATGAGTGGATTTATTTGTGCTTCGCTCATGAATTTTCTCAATTTAATTGACTATGAATTTGAAGTTGGGGCAAAACGGTGAAATACAAGCCTCCATTAATGGGTCTAATATAGCTTAGGATGAAACTGATCGGCATAATAAACAATTTCGTTTGTTGTATTTATCAGCTTTTTAGCGCGCCGCGCTGGGTGACTTGCACTTAGCATATGCTATCATCGGCACATTATAGTTAAATATATTTTTTGAGGATAAAACATGGCTCAGCATTTTGATTACATTGCGATTGGAGGTGGTAGTGGCGGTATTGCCTCTGCTAACCGTGCGGCAATGCGTGGCGCTAAAGTAGCGCTTATCGAAGCAAAACACATGGGCGGCACCTGTGTTAATGTAGGCTGTGTGCCTAAAAAAGTAATGTGGCATGGCGCACAAGTTGCTGAAGCAATTAACTTATATGCACCTGATTACGGCTTTAACGTAGAAGTAAAAGACTTTAACTGGAGCAAACTCGTTGAGAGCCGCGAAGCGTACATTGGTCGCATTCACAAAGGATACGACAACGGTTTAGCTAACAATGGCGTAACCGTAATTAATGGTTTTGCTAAATTTGTTGATAGCAAAACCGTAGAAGTAAACGGCGAGCATTACACGGCTGACCATATTTTGATTGCAGTAGGTGGACGTCCGCATACTCCTAATATCCCAGGTGCTGAGTACGGTATAGACTCAAATGGCTTTTTTGAATTAACAGAGCAGCCAAAGCGAGTAGCGGTAATTGGCGCAGGCTACATTGCTGTAGAACTTGCCGGTGTACTGCATGGTTTAGGCACAGAAACTCATTTATTTGTACGCAGACACGCGCCGCTTCGTAATTTTGATACGCTACTGGTTGAAACCCTGGTAGAGATCATGAAAAAAGAAGGCCCAACACTGCATACCGAATGCTCGCCTAAAGAAATTGTTAAAGAAAGCGATGGTAGCTTAACCATTCATTTTGAAAATGGTTACAGCCAAAATGTTGACCAAGTAATTTGGGCTATTGGCCGCGAGCCAAGCACCGATGTAATTAACATTGCAGCAGCAGGGGTTGAACTAAATAGCTCTGGTTATGTAAAAGTAGATGAATATCAAAATACAAACGTACCTGGTATTTATGCTGTAGGCGATATTATTGAGCACGGTATAGAACTTACGCCTGTCGCTGTTAAAGCCGGCCGCACCCTATCAGAGCGTTTATTTAATAAAGACCTACCTGATGATTTAAAAATGGATTACAGTCTTGTACCTACCGTGGTATTTAGCCACCCACCTATTGGTACTATTGGTGAAACCGAGCAAGAAGCTATTGCTCGCCACGGTGAAGAAAACGTAAAAGTGTACAAGTCGGGCTTTGCCGCTATGTACACAGCCGTTACACAACACCGCCAACCGTGTGCAATGAAGCTTGTATGCGTAGGCCCTGAAGAAAAAGTAGTTGGCTTACACGGTATTGGTTTTGCCGTTGATGAAATGATTCAAGGCTTTGCGGTTGCTATGAAAATGGGCGCAACTAAAGCTGATTTTGATGCTGTTGTTGCACTGCACCCTACAGGCTCAGAAGAGTTTGTGACGATGCGCTAAGCAAATTCTGCTTATAACGTTAAAAGCCCTTACTATGTTTTAGTAAGGGCTTTTTTATGCTTAACGCATTTAACCCTATGCAGCACAACTAATTAACTCAACTTATTACAAAAAACACATCATAAATACATAAAATAAAAACATAACCCATTAATTTAACAGCAAAAAAATTAGACCGATAAATTTATAAAAAGTTTCTATAATGTTTTGGCTTTTAGCTATTTTTATAATTAAACTGCCGCGCATTGTTTTCTATTTGAGCTTTTATATGTTTTTACTGCGATCTTTTATTTACTTATTATGCTTAGCAGGTGTGGCTTTTTTAATTCAGCTTGAAGGTTTTGATTTACAGCAAAATGCACTTTACAGTGAAGAAACACTAACCGAACACATGCAAGATATTTTAACCTTTTTAAGTTGTATGCTGTTTTTTTACGCCTCACGTATTCACTCTGATCTTAAAATAGCCGCGCTGTTACTGGCTGCTTTGTCGGCTGCTATGTTTGTTAGAGAATTTGACACCTACCTAGATATGTATGTGTTTGATGGCGCATGGCAAGCAATTGTATATACGCTGTTAGGGAGCGTACTACTTTACTTAAAAGCCCAACGAGGCTTTATCTACAGCTCGTTAAAAGCCTATGCGCAAACACCGAGTTATGGTATTTGTCTATCTGGCTTAGTGACCTTACTCGCTTTTTCGAGAATGATGGGCAAGGGCGAGTTTTGGCACTCAGTTATGGGAGAACAATACGTTCGGGTCGTTAAAAATATTATTGAGGAAGGCATAGAAACCTTGGGTTACACGCTTATTTTTATCGCTGCTATTGAGCTTGTATTGTTTTGCCAAAAACACGCTAAACACACGCAAGCCTCTATTACAGAGCAAACAGCCTAGCTGCTAAGTAATACCGGTTTAATTAAGTAGTAGCCATTCTAGCGTGCAAAATAAAGCGCTAATAGGGTTTTAACGCTATTCACCTATTACTATAAATGGCTCATGTCTTAACACAATTGGTATAAGTGATTTTGTGTAGCTTAAATTTGCTAATTGGTTTGATTACTCAATATACTTAGCGTGCCTATTGCTACTCGTATTTGGAAGTTATGATTAAAGACATACTCATGCACCCTTTTTTAGTTTCTGTGCTCGTGCTTGCCATTGCATTTGTGCTTAAAGTACTGGTTGATAAACTAGCAAGAAACCGCGCAGAAAAAAAAGAAAAAGACATTCGTTACATCACTCATAACATTAAGCACTTTATTAATTTTGTTATGGTGTTGTCGCTGCTATTTGTGTGGTCGACCGAAATACAAAATTTTGCGCTGTCTATTGCTGCGTTTGCAGTGGCTATAGTGCTTGCAACTCGCGAGTTTATACAATGCGTTATTGGCTTTTTTTATCTAGTTACCACCCGCCCGTTTAGAGTAGGTGATTGGATACAAGTAGGTGACTATTTTGGCGAAGTAGCCGAAACAGACTGGGTAAAAACCACCATGCATGAAATAGACATGCACACTTATCAGTTTTCGCGCAAAACAATTTATATTCCAAATAATAAGCTGATCACCAGCTCAATTAAAAACCTTAATTATGTAAAACGCTTTGTTACTCATCATTTTACTATTGTACGCAGGGAGAGCTTTAACCCTTATGTTATTCATGACGAATTAGTCAATCAGGCAAAACTGTACTGCGAAGAGTTTCACGATGTAGCAACACGTTATAATTCGATGATAGAGCGTAAACTCGATGCCAAAATTTCAGGTCCGGCACCGGTTATTCACTTTGGCACTACAGAGCTTGGTGAGTTTAAAGCAAGCTTTACGCTATTTTGCCCAACCAACAAAGCGCTTGAAATAGAGCATAAATTAACTGAGTGTTTTATGGCTTTGTGGTACGAACAGGCGAAGAAGAACAAAGAAGAGCAAAGCGAGGCGTAAACCTCGCATTGGTAACCTATAAAGCGCCAATTGCTTCGCGCTTTATTGTTTTATGCGGTGCCACCTACTGTAAGTTGGTCTATTTTAAGACTTGGTTGACCTACCCCTACAGGAACGCTTTGGCCATCTTTACCGCAGACACCTACGCCTTTATCAAGGGCTAAATCGTTGCCTACCATAGAGATATGCTGCATCACCTCTGGGCCATTGCCAATCAGTGTTGCACCTTTAATTGGCTGGGTAATTTTACCGTTTTCAATTAAATACGCCTCTGATGCGCTAAATACAAACTTACCTGAAGTAATATCTACTTGGCCGCCACCAAAGTTTGGTGCAAATACCCCTTTTTTAACTGAGCTTATAATATCAGCTTGGCTATGCTCGCCCCCTAACATGTAGGTGTTGGTCATACGCGGCATAGGTAAATGCGCATACGACTCACGACGTGCATTACCCGTTGGGTTTACACCCATTAAACGCGCATTGAGCTTATCTTGCATGTAACCTTTTAAAATACCGTTTTCGATAAGTACGTTATAAGCTGCAGGTGTGCCTTCATCGTCAACGTTAAGTGAACCACGGCGATCGGCCATGGTGCCATCATCAACTACTGTACACAGCTCAGACGCTACTTTTTGTCCCACTTTACCGCTAAATGCCGAAGCCCCTTTACGGTTAAAGTCGCCTTCAAGGCCATGGCCTACCGCTTCGTGTAGCAACACGCCAGGCCAGCCATTGCCTAACACAACTTCCATTGTGCCAGCCGGGGCATCAATTGCCTCTAGGTTTACTTTAGCTTGGCGTACTGCTTCTTCGGCAAAGCCCATCCAGCGCGGCTTGCCTTCAACTAGCTCTTTAAAGTAACCATAATCTAAGCGTGCGCCGCCCCCTGCACCACCGCGCTCACGGCGGCCATTTTTTTCAAGTAAAACGGAGCAGTTTAAACGAATAAGCGGGCGTATATCGGTAGCAAACGTGCCATCGCTGGCAGCAATTAATACCTCTTCGTATACAGCCGACATTGAACTAATTACTTGCTCAGCATCAGGGGCGAGTTCGCGTATGTAGTTTTCAAGCTCACGCAATAAACTCACTTTATCGCTGTCACTCATGCTTGATATTGGCTGATGCGGGGCAAATTGCTCTTTTGCTTTTACATCGCTAAATACTTTAATGGTTTTATCTTCGCCTGCATCGGCAATGCTACGAGCCGCCGTTGCGGCTTTGTTTAACGCTTCAAGGTTAATGGCATCAGAGTAAGAAAACCCTGTTTTTTCACCACTAACGGCACGTACACCTACTCCGCGCTCAACATTGTAAGAGCCTTCTTTTACTAAGCCGTCTTCAAGCACCCATGACTCATGATGGCTTGATTGAAAGTATAAATCGGCGTAATCCACTTTATGCTGATGAATATACCCAAGCGTTTTTTCGAGTTCTTCTCGATTTAGCTGGCTGTCGTGTAATAAATGCTGTTCAACCGAATTCATAATAAATGCTCTCTAAATCGTTGATGAGATTGCACGGGCATATCTCTTCTAATTTTATTTAACTGGTTTAGGTCGGCGTAACCGCTTATAAACCCTACCCCACTTTCAAGCGTTGCTATTTGCTCGCCCCATGGTGAAATAATAATACTGTGGCCGTATGTTTGGCGGCCATTTTGATGTGTTCCATACTGCGCAGCTGCAATAACGTAACACTGCGTTTCTATTGCGCGTGCTTTTAATAAGGGTTGCCAATGTGCTTGCCCTGTAGGGACTGTAAAAGCACTGGGCACTAAAATTATTTCAGCCCCTTGGCGCGTAAGTGCGCTAAATAATCCGCTAAAGCGCAAATCATAACATACTGTTAAGCCAATTTTACCAAACGGTGTAGCAACAACCACCACATCATCGCCTGCTTGAGTAAAGTCTGACTCTCGATAGCTAGCGGTTTTATCGGCCACATCAACATCAAATAAATGCATTTTATTGTACGTGGCTACGCATTCACCTTGGCTATTAAATAAGTGCGAGGCCGCAAAGTATTTATTATTTTTATGTGGCTCAGGGATAGTGCCCGCATTTAGCCAAATATTATGCTTTTTACACAATGCACTTAATTGCAGCTTGTAGTGAGTAATACGTTTAGCAACCGCTAGCGTATCATGGCCACTTTTACTAAATACTAAAAACGCCTCGGGTAAACATACAAGCACTGGCCTGGCTGCGGGGAGTTTATTTAACGCCTCGCCAAGGGTTGCCATGTTGTCGTCGGGGTTGGTGCCTGAGCACATTTGCAAAGCAATTATATTGGCGTTTAGCGTATTCATTGTGTTGCTGTTACCGCGGCATCTTTAAGTGTGAGTGTACTGGCCGCTTGCGGCTGATTTTGCGCAGCTTGCGGTAAGGTAACTTCCTTACTTTTACGCTCAAGCTCTTGTACCACAGGGTCATTCATTTTGCCGGTTACTTTAAAGTTAATTTCGGAGATCACCCTTGCTGAGTGAATAACCTTATCAAGCGCTAAAGCGGCAAGCCCTGTGACGGGATTAACCATCCAAGCCACAATAACCGGAATACTAGATGTTACTTGTGGTGCCACAGCTAAATCGTAATCTATTTCAAGGGTGTTTAAATTAGCATAGCCGTTAATCGTTAAATCGGCTGGCACGCCATCCATTTTGGTATTTTTTGTGTAGGCTATACCTTTATCTAGCTGCATAGAGCCTTTTAAGCTGTTGTAAAAAAAGCCTTTTGAAAATACATCTCTAAAATCGAGTTTTAATTTACGCACTAGCGAGTCAAGGCTAAGTAACGAAAATACACGTGCCCCACCATCACTTATTTCAGCAATGTGGCCTTCGCCTAAATCCCACTTAACTTCACCGCCCAAACTAGGTATATCAAAGTTATACGGGGCGCCTTGCCAAGCAAGGTTGTAGTTAATATCGGCTTTTGAGTCTTTTATAGCGGTGGTGATATCAAATTCATCAAATAGCGCGCCTATATCGTCACTTTTAAGTTCACCATTAAATTGCGTAAAGCCACCTTGCCATTGCCCTTTGGTACGTAAAATATGGTCGCCCTTATCAACCACAAGCTCAGAAATACTGAGCTTGTCGCCTTCCCCGACCAGCGAAGCGCTCACTTTATCAAGCTGATAACTTGCCACTTTACAATCTGCACATTCAAATTCAATGGCTGGTACTGTGTTAAGCCACGCTAGGTTTTGCTCTGGCAGTACATCGGTGATCTCAAGATCTTCTTCTACTTTAGGTGCAAAGTTAAGTCTTAAGTAATCACTATTTATACGTATCGGCTGGCTTAGCTGAGAGCTAGGAATAAACACGTCAGCACGCAGTTCTTTGGCATTAAGCTTTAAATATAAGTCGTTTTGCTGGGGCGCTAAGCGCATTTCAAAATCGTTAAAAATAATGTCGCTAGCATTAACCTTATCAATATGCGCAACCACTTCATTTAATGGCGGCATAATACCCTCAGACTGCTGGTCTGGCTTAGCTTGAGCGGCTTTAATTATTTGGTCTATTAATTCAAACCATGCTTCTAGTTGCGTTTGTTCAAGGTTAATATTAACGCTTAAATCTTTTTGATTTAGCCCTAAATCTTGCTCACCAAGTACAATATGCATATTACTAAATTGCGGCTGACCGTTTTCTAAAATCGCGTTAAAATATAGCTGCTGATTAGCATTAGCCGTAATAAGGTTTGAAATATCATCGCCTTGCACTATGCCCGTTAACGGCCAAACCTGTTCACTTGTTTTGCCATAGGGCGCTGGTAGTGTGCTCGTTAACCCTAGTAGCTCTGAGCTAACCTGAGCGCGGTAATTAAAGCCTTGCTCGGTAAAATTAAGTGCAAGGCCTATATCAACTTCACTTTGCCCACTCAGGTACCCTTTCAGTACACCTTGCGCCTGGGTTGTTAGGGTATCTGCATTTAGTAACGCCGTTATATCAATATTAGCGGTGTACTGCTGTGCTTCGCTTGCACTATTATAGTTAATGCTAAGCGGCATACCCAACCATGTAGCGCTGGCATTTTGCATGCTAATTGTATCGTTTTCAAAGCTGAGCTCGCCGCTTAGTTTTTCAAGCGCAATGCCTGGGGCTGCAATATAAACAGGCAAATCGTTTAGTTTTACTTTGCCGCTGACACTGGCTCCACCTTTAAATTTAGAGCCAATCAAAAGAGTTACGCTTGCATCGGCTTGACCTTTACCTTGCACCACTTCAAAAATATTGGCCAGTGGGTTTGAAATCGGGGTGGCTGCAAAAAAGTCATGCAGTTTTTCCATTTGCGCGCGTTTATCTATTTGTACAATGAGTTCATCAGCGTGCATTAAATCGGCAATACTCACTTGCACGCTATCGCCTACTTCTAAATTAACTAACTGGCCTTGCTGGCTGTAAATATCCATTCGCTCGTTGGCAAAGTGCAACTGCACATTGGCGTTAGTTACTGCCGGCCAATTGGGGTCAAACGCGTATGTTGCATTATCTATTTGCGCGAGTACATCAAATTGGCCGCTGCCATCGGTGAAAGGAAAACCTGAAAGCGGGCCTGCAAATAATACTTGCGCCTTAGCTACTTCGCCCCCTTTTATTGCACCGTTTAAGTAGCTTACAAGTTGAGGGCTCATTGCCTTTAACGGAAAGTAGTGCCCAGCTACTGTGGCATCCTCTGCATAGGCTTCTGCGTATAGATCTAACCGAGGATCGTCGCTAAGGCTTACATTTAGCTCAGCCGCTAAGGTAACTTCGTTATTATCAAACCAAATATTATTACTGCTTACATTCCAGTAATTATCTGTTTTTGCTAAATCCAGATCGATATTAATTTGGTTGTAATCAATATTTTTACTAAAGCTGTCGCCGGTTATTAAAGTCCCGTTTTCGCCAAATAGCTGCACTCGCCCGCGCTGCTGATTTATAAGCCCCGAGACTCTAAGCGCCTGCGCTGCAGGGATACCAGACACTTCTTGCCAGCCAATATTATTAGCTGAAAACCATAACTGCCATTGCTCATCTGGATTAAGTTCTAGGTAGGCTTGATCGATAAAACCACTTGGTTTGCGGTTTAAAAGTGGCTGTAATGCTTCAAAATTAGTTAACGACGCCAAGTTACTCAGTAAAGAAAGATCAACCTGCTGCAGCCACACTTTATTGTGCTTACCTAAGTTTGCCTCAAATTCTAGACTTGGCCAGGTTGTGTCGTTATTACTAAATGTCAGGCCCGTGCTTTTTAAGTGCCAAGCGTCTGCCTCAGGAAATAAATGAAATCCCCCTTCGCTTAAGCTTACTTGTTTAGCTTGTTGGTTGTTTTGCCAGTGCACAAAGCTAGGTAACCACTGCATTTTTACGTCGCTGATAAAACCATTTTCGAGCTTAAGCCAAGACTTTAAGTTTATGTCTGTGTAAAGCTGTTGTTTTTCAGTATTAATATATTGCGCCAGCCAATTAGACACATCTACGCTATTTGCTTGTACGTAAATATCACCCGCAATTTGCTCTATAGTTTTGCCACTAAGCGCGATACGTGCGTCAAAGCTACCCACACTAATGCCGGGCAAGGCGAGGCTGCCGCTTCCTAAATGTTGTTCATCTTGGTTTTGCCATACTATGTTTTCGAGTAATAGTTTGCGCTCTCTACCGTCTTCTAAAATAAAATTAATACTCGAATTTTCAATAGCAAAATGCCCTGTATCTCCTAAAAACAGCTCTTCAATTAACTCTTTTTGTTCAAACGAGACATCATCGTTATTGGTGTTGTTAAATAAATTTTGTATATTTACACTGGTATGAAAGCCATTAATAACAAAGTAATTAGACTTTAACTGAAAGGCTTTAATGCTCTCCCATAGGTTAAGCTCTAGGCTTGTTTTGGCAATAGTGAGCGATATAGGCGCAGTTTCGTTATCCTTAAAAGAGAGATCTTCTAATACCAAGGCTGGGCCGGCGCCATGCCAACTGGCAGAGATTGCGCCTATAGAAAGACTAATGGCAAATTTATCGTGCAGGTAGGTTTCTATATCGCCTTTGTAGTCGTTTGCATAAGGTAAGGTGTACTTTAAAATAGAAACAATCACGGCCAGTAATACTAAAATTATGGCGCAGGTTTGCCATAACTTTCTAAAACAAAAAAAACAGACCGCTTTCGTTTTCATTACATCATTACCACATCAAACTGCTCTTGGCTGTATAGGCTCTCTGTTTGAATATTGACCTGTTTTCCAATAAATAGTTCAAGTTCGGCAAGGTTATGATACTCATCATTGAGTAAGGCTTCACTTACAGCAGGTGCCGCATACACCATGAATTTATCGGCATCGTAGGCACGATTAACGCGCACTATTTCGCGCAGTATTTCATAGCATACGGTTTCGACTGTTTTTTGTGAGCCGCGTCCAGAGCAAGCCGGACATACATCACACAAAATATGCTCAAGGCTTTCGCGGGTGCGCTTACGGGTCATTTCTACTAAGCCTAATGCGCTTAAGCCGTTTATGTTGGCTTTTGCACGGTCTTTAGATAGTGCTGACTCTAGTGAATGTAATACTCTGCGTTTATGATCTTCGCTGATCATATCGATAAAATCGATAATAATAATACCGCCTAAGTTACGCAGGCGTAGCTGCCTAGCAATGGCTGATGTGGCTTCCACATTGGTATTAAAAATGGTTTCTTCTAAATTACGATGCCCTACAAATGCACCTGTATTCACATCAACTGTGGTCATCGCTTCGGTTTGGTCGATAATTAAATAACCGCCCGACTTAAGCGTGACTTTACGATGCAATGCTTTTTGAATTTCGGTTTCAACGTCAAATAAGTCAAAAATTGGGCGCTCACCTGGGTAGTACTCAAGTGCCTGCGAAAGCAAAGGCACAAACTCCTCAGTAAACAGCTTTAGTTCTTGATAGGTTAGCTTAGAGTCAACTCTAATGCGCTCCATATCTTCACCTACGTAGTCGCGCAGGGTTCTAAATGCAAGCGTTAAGTCTTCGTGTAATATACTGGCTTTATTGGTTTTTTTACGACGTGATACAATTTTTTGCCACAGTTTTCGTAAAAATTCAGCATCGTGTCTTAGCTCCGCTTCGCTAGCGCCCTCTGCCGCTGTACGAACAATAAAACTGCCATTATCGTCGCCGTATTCTGCCACTATTTTTTTAAGTCGCGCACGCTCTTCTTCGGTTTCAATACGCTGACTAACACCTACATGCGTAGCGTCTGGCATAAACACTAAATAGCGCGAAGGTATAGTGATATCGGTAGTAAGCCTTGCTCCTTTAGTGCCTAGTGGGTCTTTAACCACTTGCACCATAATGTATTGCCCTTGGCGTACTAGCTCACGTATGTCTTGTACTTTTTTTATTGGCTCGTCGTCTACACCCTCAACTATTGAGGCACTATTGACTATGTCTGATGCATGTAAAAAAGCGGCTTTTTCTAGGCCTATATCAACAAAAGCAGCTTGCATGCCTGGCAGTACGCGGCTTATTTTTCCTAAATAAATATTGCCTACAATACCTAGGTTGCCTATACGCTCTAGTTGAATTTCTTGTAATACACCGTTTTCGATTAGGGCAACACGGCTTTCACTTGGCGTGACATTTATTAGTAATTCTGTACTCATGTTACCTTCTTAAGAATGCTTGTAATAATTGTTCGGTCTCGTATAAAGGTAAGCCTACAACAGCAAAATAGCTACCCGCAATGTGTGTAACAAAGCGACCACCTAAGCCTTGAATGCCATAACCACCGGCTTTATCTTGTGGCTCGTTTGACTCCCAATAGCTATTTATTTCTTCATCGCTGAGGGTTTTAAAGGTCACATCGGTACTCACTACACAACTTAGTACATCTGTTTGTGTAGCAAAAGCAACGGCAGTAAGCACTTGATGTGTATTACCAGATAAACGTTTAAGTGTTGTCATGAATTCGTTTTTATCGCGTGGTTTACCCAATGATTCGTTATCAATAACAACCACAGTATCGCTACCAAGCACTGGACGGTCTGTGTAACCAAGCGCTACGCCTGTTTGCGCTTTTAAGCGAGCTAAGCGCTCAACCAATGCATGAGGCTGCTCGTTTGCAAGTGGGGTTTCATCTGCATCTACACTAAATTGTTCAAACTCAATGCCTAACTGACTCAATAACTCTTTACGTCGCGGGGAGGCTGATGCCAAATATACTGCGGTTGTCATTACCTGATCCTAAAATGTCTACGGTATTTGCGAAGAAGTAAAAAGACCCAAAACCAGCTGACCATACCGGTCGCCACTGGCCACAGGTATTGTGGATTAAAATAAACACCTAATAAAAAGTGATTTAACCAAAATTGCATTAAGTGATACAAGGTTAAAAATAAGCCCACTAATAAGCTTTGCTGCCAAAGCGAAAAGTTACGTATTTTTTGAAAGTTACTTGCGGTCACAAATATACAAATAGAATACGTGAGTGAGTTAACCCCTAATGGCGAGCCTAAGGCTAAGTCCATGAGTAGGCCAACAACCCACGCGGTACCAATATTTAATCTATGCGGCACTGCCAGCGACCAGTACATTAATACCAGTAATACCCAATCAGGTCTGAAAGGCTCAAACGAAAAAGGCAGTGGCATTAATGCCATAATTAAAGCAAAAAAGATGCTTAGGGCAATTAACAATGAATAACGATTAATCATCGCTGATTTGCTCCTGTTGATTGCGCCATAAAATAACCAACAAACGAATACGGTCTAGCTGTGCAATAGGCTCTGCAAATACTTGAGCAAATGGGCGCCCTTCATCGCGGTTTATTTCGGTGACAACGGCCACCGGATAACCTTCAGGAAACGTACCGCCAAGCCCCGAGGTCACGAGTACATCACCAATGCGCACATCAAGGCTATGAGGTACATGCGAAAGCTTAACAACGTTAATTTTACCTATGCCTTCAACTACCGTGCGTACGTCGTTACGTAGTATACGTACCGGCGTAGCATGGGTTGTGTCGGTCATTAGTAGCACGCGCGATGTGGTAGAGCCTACTTTTGTTAATTGGCCAACAACCCCCATTTCATCAATTACGGCTTGGCCTTCGCTTAGGCCGTCGGTGGTACCGCGGTTAATAACCACTTGATGACTATAAGGGTTTGAATGTACAGAAAGTACTTGGGCTATTTTTTTACGATTAGATTGCTTAGCCGATGAGCCAAGTAAAGCGCGTAGCTTTTGGTTTTCGCGGGCTAAAAATTGGTATTGCTGCAATTGCTCGCTTTGTAGCATTTGCTTTTTTTTCAGCGCTTCGTTTTCGCTCAGTAACTGATCGCGGGTATGCAGGCTTTTAGCACCTAAGCTAAATATTTCGTAAGGTAGGTTGGCAACGTAAATTAATGGGCTGACAAGTGTATTGAGGCTTGTACGTACAACCGTACCGCCTTGTGTAAACTTATCGCCCGCAATGAGCACTATGCTCAAAAGCACTGCGACAAAAAGTCGCAGTTGCAAAGAGATGGTTTGTCCAAACAGTAATTTCATTAATCGTAGCTAAAAACGTCACCACCATGAACATCAATCATTTCAAGTGCTTTACCGCCGCCACGTGCTACACACGTAAGTGG
The DNA here is from genome assembly GCF_003952205.1 of Pseudoalteromonas sp. Xi13. Taxonomy (NCBI): domain Bacteria; kingdom Pseudomonadati; phylum Pseudomonadota; class Gammaproteobacteria; order Alteromonadales; family Pseudoalteromonadaceae; genus Pseudoalteromonas; species Pseudoalteromonas sp. Xi13. Next base: position 413,632 of record NZ_CP034439.1, on the reverse strand, counting down.
ATCATCGGCAACAACCACAGGAATGCCTGTTTCTTCCATTAATAAACGATCTAAATCTTTTAATAGTGCACCACCGCCAGTCAGCACCATACCGTGAGCTGAAATATCTGATGCAAGCTCCGGTGGAGACTGCTCAAGTGCAACCATTACCGCACTTACAATGCCCATTAGCGGCTCTTGGAGTGCTTCTAAAATTTCGTGCGAGTTAAGTGTAAATGAGCGAGGAACACCTTCGGCTAAGTTACGACCGCGTACTTCAATTTCAATTGGTTCGTCAGTTTTAAAAGCAGAGCCAATTTGATGTTTAATATTTTCAGCCGTTGCTTCACCAATTAGGCTACCAAAGTTACGGCGTACATAATTAATAATGGCTTCATCAAATTTATCGCCACCAATACGCACAGACGATGAGTAAACAACACCGTTTAGTGAAATAATAGCAACTTCGGTAGTACCACCACCAATATCAACAACCATAGAACCGGTAGCTTCTGATACTGGTAGCCCAGCACCAATTGCTGCGGCCATTGGCTCTTCAATTAGGTACACTTCGCGCGCGCCGGCACCCATTGCTGATTCGCGGATTGCACGCTTTTCTACTTGGGTTGCACCACACGGTACACAAATAAGTACACGCGGGCTTGGGCGCATAAAGTTATTGTTGTGCACTTGTTTTATAAAGTGTTGTAACATTTTTTCGGTTACATAAAAGTCGGCTATTACGCCATCTTTCATTGGGCGAATCGCTTTAATATTACCCGGTGTACGCCCTAGCATTTGTTTTGCTTCTGTACCCACAGAAGCAACACTTTTAGGTCCACCAGCGCGTTCTTGACGAATAGCTACAACTGAAGGTTCGTTAAGTACAATACCTTCTTCTTTTACATAAATAAGGGTATTGGCTGTACCCAAGTCGATCGATAGATCGTTTGAAAAAATACCACGGAGTTTTTTAAACATGAGGCTGGATGACCTTTGAAATACGTTCTTATGTTAGCTGCACTCACTTTAACATGCCTAATTAGATGAGCAATATAAAGCGCAACTACCTTTGTTAATTTGTGAAAAAAGGAAGCTAGGCTTCCTTGGTTAAATGCTATCGTTCGCGGACTAAGCGAAAGCCAATGTAGTTAGATCTAAAATCTGGCGCTAAAATTAATCGTGTTGAAGCACGTGCAAGGCTTGGTGCAAAGTTCCACGCCCCGCCTCTTACTGCAACATCAGATTCGCCCGACTCTTTAGCTGTCCATTCCCACACATTGCCTACGGTGTCGTATAATCCAAATGCGTTAGGAGAAAAAGAACCCACCGGTGCTGCACGTTTGTTTGACCATTCGCTACCACACCAACCACAGTTAGCTAAATTTTTACCTATTTCGTTACCCCAAGGGTATTCTGTTTCTGTACCTGCGCGAGCGGCGTATTCCCATTCAACTTCATTAGGTAAACGGTACTGCTGCCCGGTTTCGCCAGAGAGCCATTCGGCGTACGCTTTCGCGTCGTTAAATGTTAAACACACAGCAGGAAAATCGCTGCTTTGTTCAAAACCTGGGTTACGCCAGTTTAAATTAGCTTCCCATACGGGTTCGCCATTTAAATAATAAGCACACCCTTTGCTTTGCTCTGCTTGTGTTTTATACCCAGTACTTGCTACAAACGCTTCGTAGGCACCTACGGTAACCTCTTTGGTTTGCATTGCAAATGAGCTGGCTATCACTTTTTCAATAACCGGGCGTTCATTTGCTAAACCATTGCCGTTAATATCGCCCATCTTAAATTTACCGGCGGGCACAACTACAACATTATTTTGTACATCAGCAGAGCGATTAGTGCTTGCTGTACGACTTACAGGTTTTGGTTGCTCGCGAGTGTAAGCCGGTGCAGCAATCGACTCAGACTTTTTTACTAAGTTAGCATGAATAGTCTGTGCTTTAGTTAAATCAACTCTTACTTTGTAAGGCTTATAACCTAATTTACGTATTTCTACGTTATGCACACCACGCGGTAAACGCGTAACTAAACGCGTAGAACCAAAGCTCACCCCATCAATAAACACTTCATCATCGTAAACATTTGAACGTAAAGTCAGCTCAACCTGCTGATTTTTCTCTTTATTTATAATTGATGGATAGTTTTTTTTTGTAGGTGCAGCTTTCACTGAGTAATCGCGCACTGGCTGATTGTTCATTCGCGATACAGACACAGTGTCGGTATTATCCGCGGCGTTGCTGAATGTTAACTGACTATCAGAGTAGGTTGTACCGTAACCAGGCTGATACGCTGTCGCGAGTGGCGAGCCATATTCAGAACAATAACGGTTATCTACGTTTAATAAGTTACATAGGCGGCTGCTGTTTACTTCGCCGCGCATGGTTACGCTTAAGTTAACGTTGTAATTGCCTTGTCCGCTAAATGCACTGTTAACTACATGGCTACTTAAAATTTGTACTTGCGCGCCTGCCATGTTGCGTTTTGGTTCAACAATTCGCTCTTCTGTTAAATTAGCAAATATTTGATCAACAAAGCGCTTAGTGGCTTTTTGTAAACCCATTTGCTGGCCGCGTTGCTCACAGGCTGCGAGCGTTTCGGTACGCTTACAGTTAATTGTGTGGTTTACTTCCAGTGTACCTTCGCGGGTAAACTCATTACGTAAACGCTCGACTCGGGCTGTAGTTAATTGCTCTTTTAAGCTTTCTAAGGTGTTTAAAAGCGTATGTTTTGCAACACGAATTTGCTCTATATCTTTACGATGAGATGCAATTGCCGCCAACTGCATTGAGATGTCGTCTTTATTTTGCTTATGATCAACCACGGCTTTTTGATAGCGCGATTGGGCAGCACTAATATCAAGCGTAGGATCGTCAATTAAGCGGCGATACATTTCGTTCATCGCATCAAGTGCTTGGTTTTTCTCTTTATCTAGCTCTGTAGAGCGAGAACGAAGTAGTTCAAGTTGGTTTTGTAACTGACTTTCTTCTTTTAAGTGTTTTTCAAGTATTTGTGTCGAGTTATCGTATTCTGTTTGTTTAATACTAATCTCTGATTCAATTCCGGTTACTGTTGCTGTGTCTTGTGCAAATGCACTACTAGCTAACAAACTAGCGGAAATTAACAGAGATAAAGGAGCAATTCGCATATATTCCAGTCCCAAAAAGCGGCAATTATTTGGTCGTTATTATTGTTTATTAGAGTGTACTCACTTTTGAAAGCTGAACATTTTTCAACCATCAAAAATCAATACACCCAATGCCTTATGCTATGTACTTGAAGCACAAAACACAAGCTTTGTTCAATTATTATCTTAGTTTACAACTATTCTCTTGTTTCACGCCAGTAAATAACCCGATCATTTCCTCTAAAGCGACCAAATTGCAAAATAGCATGAGGATCTTGCTGTGAATTATCACCAAGCCAATCCCACTTTAACCAATTTTCTGTTTCGTATTCTAATGTAAATGTACCACTGCCATTTGGTGTTGCATAAATAGCATTGTTTGTAGGGTAGCTGCCTGCCTCTAATGAACCCGCTGCACCTGCACCATACTCATAGCTTAATATTGGCGTTGATGGCGATATTTGGGATAACTGCGGATGCTCAAATACACTGCAGTTATCTTCGGTATTTAATACAAAGCCTGTTCCATTAAAGTACTGAGCCTGCATAGGCACACGTAATGAGTCTAAATCTGAGCCCGCATTGTTCCCTAGCACTAAGCGTCCAAAGCGAAAGTCTATTGGCACATCATTTAAACGCACGCTATTGCAATCAGTGCTGCAGCTTGCTTGCGTACTCGGCTCATCGTTAGCATCAATTAACGTAGCGCCTTCTGTATTAGTGACGGTGGCCATAAGGTTAACCATAGTAAATGGGCCGTCGGGGTTATTTATAGCCAAGCGCGTTAACATGGCAGTGCTGTCGCTCATTTGCCATTGTCCATCGGCTAGGGTGTTCCAACTATTGCTGCTTATATTGGCTAACCTGCTGGTTAGCGTGGTTGCTGGTACATAATTACCAGCTTGATTGTTTTCGGCATTTATTTGTACTTGGGCTTTTTCAAAGCCTTGTTTGTAATTAGCCATTAGCTGGTTGTTATGATTAAGTGCTTGTACCGTAAAACCAAGCTCAAAGGGCTGATCTAAATAGGTTAAATTACTGCCTAACTGTGTACATTGCGCAGCAGCTTGAACACCTAATACTTGATAGTGCGATGGAGCAAATCGCCCTACGTTGTTTAGCTGCCCTTTTACATCGCCCACACCAAAATAATCGCCATCTTGTAAACCCGCAAATACGTTTATAATACCCACTTGGTCATAAGCGTACTGCGATATGGATTCACTCAAGCTTCCCGTATCAGTAAAGGCAAGGGTACTTAGCGCTTCAATTTGCCCCTCATTACCAGAGCTGGGTAATACTAAGCTATGTGTTACTAAAGGAGACTCGCTAATGAAGTGTTTTGCAATGGGATTACTATGAATAGCGCTATAGTTATCAGGTATCCCATCGTTGTTATTGTCTTGCCCTGCGCGCCACTGTACTGCATTCATTTTTAAATCAAATGACTCACCCGTTAATCTAAATAAACTATCGTTTGCTGTTTGGGCATAGCCGTCACTTGCAACTTGCATCGCTAACCCAAAGGGCTTAACTACATATTCGTTAGAGCTGCCGGTTAAGCTTACTGATAAATTAGTTACTGGGTCTAATACAATTGTTGCCCGTGCATTTAAACTTAATTTAGCGGCATCAGGGTAGTTAATAGCAATAGGGGCTTTTGAGTCTTGATCAAAGGTGAGCGAAAAAGTTTGATATGCTTGCTGCACGCTATACGTATTCGCATTATTACTAAGTTGTATTGGATCTGAACACGTAGCGCCGGTACTGCAGGTATAAGCTAAATCTAAATCAACTTGACCACCGGCAGGGAATGCGGCTTCGCATACGCCTGTTGTGGTATTTGTTTTAACCGCTTGAATGGATAGCTCGGCAGCATTAAAACCCTCGCTAGAGGGTTTACCAGATAATTGAGTGGGGATACTCGCTGTATTGGCGGTGTCGTTGTTAAAAATAAACCCTGCATCAGAAAAAACCACTTTGCACCCTCCCAGCCCTACGTTATTACCATTAATATAACAACGCAGCGGTGCAGATGGGTCGGCGGTATTATAACCAAGTGTAACGGTGCCTGTGGTACGCTTTGCAAGCGCTACGGTGGCAGAGCCTGTAAAGGTAATATTTTCACCGTTTACCCAGCTTTGCTGGCCACTGTTATCTGGAGACAGGTCAAGTGCGGAGGGCTCATCGTACAGTAAATCACATGCATCGTTTGCACAGGCGGTTAATGTCATTTCTTTTGCTTGGCAGGTTAAGCCTTGGTTATCACTTAATGATATGCGGTAGTGATCAAGCAAAACCGGCGTAAAAATACCGCAAAATCCAGGAATACTCTCTGGCACTGTTAACGCATCAAACGTAGAGCTGCCCTCGGTTATTACTTGTGTTGCAGCGGTTATAGAGCCCTGGTATGTGACATTTTGAGCAATTCTTACCTCCCCCGTTGCGACAATGTATGCAGCAATATTTGCATCAGCCGCAATGGCAACATCACCATCGACGTATATAGCTAAATACGCTCCTTCCTCAACCGCAATATTCGTTTTGCCTATGTTCAAAAATGCGCTAGAAATTAGCGACGATGTATCTTTTAAAAAGATACGGGTGGGCGCTGTTACCTTGTACTCATCTTCCAATAAGTTAAGTGCTAGTTCGTCATAAAAATAATCACCAGCTAACGATACAGGCACATCTCCGGTGGAGCTTCCATCGTTTGTGACCGTGGGTACTTGCGCAGCTTGATTTGGCTCAAGGGAGTTATACCCAGTGGCCACACAGCCTTGGCCATTACACAAAGGCGGGTTGGTGAGTGCCGTTGATATTAAATTAGTGGTGGTAATAAATTGTGCATTGCTATCGGTTATTTCCACACCTTGAACAAGCTGCACTTGTCCATCATTGTAGGTAGAAATAGCGCCAGGAAATAAAGTATCGCAATCTAAAATATCGCCATTAAATACAAACGTACTGGTCATAGCTAATATAGAGGCTTCTTCTTTTACGTGGTTACGCTCTCTGTCGCCATCACGGTCTTCATCAACCACCAGCCCTAACCGATCCGCTCTTAAATTACAGCTGCGCAGCCACCCACCGTCTTCTTCAAGTCGGGAATTTTTACTTGCCACCACCAGCGGTGCCTCACTAAAGTTATTGTTAAAATTAAAGTAGTTACACCCATCATTCCAACCATCAACTTCGAATCCTGTAAAAAAGGTCTCCCACGACACTTCTACCCCATTGTCATCGGTAAAGGTGCGATTACTGCCAGGCTCTACAGCCATGTAGGCCACCGTTTCAGTTTGAATAACACCTAATGCGGTTTCTGAGGCCTCTAACGCTATATTTACCCCGCTTGTAGATAAGGAACCACTTTGCACTGCAATGGTTAAAAAAGGCACAAGCGCTTGAGACGGCGGGTTACTATCTAAACTATTTAGTGTTTGTAACGAATGAAAAAAATTAGGCCTTACGGCAAACGGTTTATTAAAAGTCAGTGATTTGTAACCTTTAGGCGTGATGGGGGCAAACCCCGACTTATCACCGTATTGTAGCTCAAGGCGTAAGTCGGTGTTTCCCACTTCCATAATGGTCCCATCAGGAAATTCATGCACTCCATATTCTACCGCTAAATAGTGCGCGCCCATGGTTATATGCTCACCATCTTCTCCTGATGGCTCAAGTGGCAATGCCTCAAACCCTGTGGTTGTTACATTGCGTATTCTCACTATAGCGGGGTTACCGCCTTGATTAGTGGACAACATAAATACCGCAGGAGGGGTTATGTATTGCTGCTGAAAATTTATTTTTGTCCATATGGGTGAAGTGTACGTGTCTTGTAGCTCTATAAATCGCCCTTCAATTTTAGGCGGTACAGCCATAGCGCATCGGCTTAGTAGCAAACTTATTAAACATAAAATACAGAGGGTATATTTGTTCATGGTAATGTTTTAGCCTCCACACTTAGAGTACGTTGGGTTTGCCAATATTCCTTTTGACATGCTGCACCGGCAGCACAATCATTGGCAGCGCACGTTGCAGAGCTTTGTAAGTAGTAAATATTAACAGTGCCAGAGCGGGTGCTGCTATCGGGTAAGGCTATGTATTCACTACAGCTCAGTTCAACCTCACAATTAGCTAGATAGAGGGTGCTAAAATTCCTACTGGTGGTTACTGCACTGCAAGTTTGCGCAGTGCTATTTAGTGCAAAAATTTCGCTTAAGCCGATTTCTAATCCGCTTTGGGCTGCCATGTAAGCGCGCGCGCCGTAATACTCAATGGTATTTTGCTGCGCCGCACCCGATAACACTTTAGAAAGCGCCAGCCCTAGTGCCAGCAAAGTGACAATGATCACCAACGTAATTATGAGCAAATTACCCTGCTGCTTTTTAGCAAAACTGATGTTGTTTATATTAGGGGACATTAGGCACATGCACCTCATGGCTAATACTTATTTGTTCGGTGTCGTTAAACCCCATTTGCGCAAACACATTAACAACCGCGCTGCGCTGTAGCGAAATCTCACTTAACGTAAAAAAGGCTCTGCTCGTTAAGTCATTGGCAATATAATTACTCATTAAATCGCGTTTAACGCCCGAGCTAACCTGTAAGCTGGCGGCGTTTAATTGGTTTGTAGTAAAGCCATAGTGGCTATAGCGATACAGTGAATTACCTTCTACACAAAAGCTAACGGGCTGATCTAATAAATAAAGGCGCTTACTCGGTGACTCTTGAGCAAATGCTTTGCTAAATTGCCATGTATCTAGCTCACTTGTAACGGCGCTGTAGCCGCTAACTTGTAGGCGCTTGTTTTGACTTTCATCGTATATATCGCTGCTATTTAATGGATAAATACTTGCCCAATCGTTTATTTGTGGCTCAGTTAAATTATTAAGCGCAAAATTCACGGCGGTAATCTCAAAAGGGGCGCTAGTGGGTAAGTAATCGGTATAGTGAGTGGCAGATAAAAACGGCGTAAATTCTAAACATTGCTGCGTGCTACACGCTCCATTGCTGGCGTTATCACAATTTAAGCGCAGTGAGTTAGGGGTTGCATGGCGAAGCTCTTTACTTAATCGGGTTAAAACAAAGCGACTTTGCGCCACCGCTTCTTGGCGTTTCACACCTTGGCTGTAAATATTAAATCCAGCGCTAATAAACGAAAATGACGCTACGGCTAAAATGCCAATAATTACCATAACAAGTAATAGCTCAACTAAGGTAAAGCCACGCTTTTGCTTTGCTCTATTCATTAGTAATTACCTTTATATGCACTAAAGCCGTACACTTGCCCCAAGGGTGAGGTTACTTCAATGGTAATTCGTTTAAAGGCAACGCCATCGTTATTGGTTGCCTCGTTTAGGTCGCTGTCGTATTGCACGTTTACAGCCAGTGAAAAGTCGCTGTATTGCGCTAATGTATTCCCTAAACTATCACTAATAGGCTGCCCTGTGAGCGCAATATAATCATCAACATCGTTAAAATTAGCCCGTGCTTCACCGCTATCAGCACCAAGCTCAGAATGAGTACTACAAGGCTGGGCACCTAAGCTTGTTTCGGAGCAGCGCCTAAATGGTGGCGTGCGCTCGCTATGTTCATCAAATGATTTAGCTAATATTTCGTTCATTAATGCTTGCCCAAGCTCTGAGGCCCTGAGTGCGACAATAGGCTTGGCACTTTGCTTTGCTTGAGGTGCTATAAGCGCTGTAATAATACTTAGCGCAATAGCAAACATTACAATGCCAATAATCAGCTCAATTAAGGTAAAACCTGATTGTATTTTAGGGGCAGGCATAAATAAGCCCTTCACCGCTAATGCACACCGCGGCTAGACCCAGGTCAATTTTACATTGTACTGTGCAATTTTGATCTGCTCGCCCAAGTGGGTCAAAGTTAATTTGCGTAAACACATTAGCATTGCTATCTAAGGCATTAAATCGTACGTCGCTGCGCTCGGTATTGATAGCAACAACTAAATACTCGCTATTATTGGTACTTGGGCCGCCAGTACAGGTTTCTGGCTCTGGCCCCGCAACCAAGGTAGGTGAAATATACAGTTTATGGCAGCTGCTTGTTGCAGTATTTTGCATCGCGCGTAATTGTACTGTGCGTAGGGCGTTTAATACCCTATCTCTGTATGAGTATGCTTGCTCTGTTGAACTTCCTAGCAACTTGGGCACTGCCGTTACCGACAGTATGCCCAAAATAACTAAAGTAATAATTAATTCAACCAGTGTGAAGCCACGCAATCGTTGATTACTACTGCTATTCATTTATGTAAATTAACACCCACTCGTAATAAGCGTAACAGTAGGAGGCGTTACAGACACAGGCGGTGTGCCGTCGTTTGCATCTGCTGCTTGTGTATACTCAATACGGCAATCATCAGTTTGCACGTAGCTATTAGGGAAAATAATTGCTTTTTCATCAGCAGCAACTGCTACAAGGTTAAAATCTGCAGAATCATCAGATGCAAATTCTACATCTAAAAAAGCTTCAAAAGCTGCTTCTGTCGCTGCAGGGTAGCCATACACTGTAGATACTGCATCGCCGGTATCAACAGTAACCGTTGCACTCGCTTTTTTGTGGTCACTTGCGATAATAGATTTACCATTTACGATATTCATACCACTGCGAATTGAGCCTTGTAAACCTTCGAGTGTAGAAGCGTTAGCATCACCCTGCAGGTTTAAAAAACGAGGGGCAGCGGTCACCGCTAAAATACCTAAAATTACAATTACAATTATTAGTTCAACAAGCGTAAAACCTGCTTGCTTATTCATTGGTTGTTTTAATGACTGCGTTTTCATAAGTAAGCCTCTTTATAATTACTTAGTTTTTAAAAATTTGCACTTTGCCTGTTGTTGGAAAGTACGAAAACCCTACTTTTTTAGCCATAACGGCGCCATCGGTAGGTAGGTTATTGGTGTTTAAATTATGAGTTAAATAATAAATACACTGGTTGTTTTTAGTGTTATAACGCACTAAATAACTCACCTTGGTTATTATAGAAACCTCGGTACTTAATGTGCTTGTAGGCGCATCTTGTAAAATTACACTTAATACTTTTTGGCATTGCAGTGCAGTCATTGCGCTGGCCCGCGTATCAGTATTAGTCGTTTTATCACCCGTTGGTGTGCCTCTCTCTCCATCGACACCAACAATGACACCTCCGTAATTAATATGTGTTGTATTATTAACGCCCTTTGGACGCCCCGATAATTCCCACTGACCTTTGACCATCAACACCGCAGAGGCAAACCCACCAGCCACCACATCCACACTCGCATTGTGTGCCTGATTTTTAATGCCTATGTACTGAGGTATAGCAAAAGCCATAATAACTGCCAGTAAAACAACTACTAAAACGAGCTCAAATAACGAAAAACCTGTTGCACGAACACGACAGTTAGTCACAATGGCTACCCTTTAATAGCCGACATCATGTTCCACATCGGCATAAAAATACCGAGTGCTAAAATAAGCACCATAATGGCAACAAACACCGTCAAAATGGGCTCTATTTTTGCGGTTAAACTGCGTAAATCGTAATCGACTTCTCGTTCATAAAAATCAGCCGCTTCTTGTAATAACTCATCTAAGCGACCAGTTTCTTCACCCACTGCTACCATTTGCAGTACCAACTGTGAAAATAGCTCGCTACTTCGCGAAGCCCGCAACAAGCTGTCACCTTTTTCGATATCTTGACGCATGGTGATGATGGCTTTTTCCATGTAGCTGTTATCAACTGCATGGGCCGTTAACGACAGCCCTGTCGTCATAGGGACGCCCGAGCGCAGCACCATGGCTAAACTTTGGCTATAACGGCCAAGTAAGGTGCGTTTTAAAATATCGCCTACAAATGGAATTTTGAGTTTGTGGTGATCCCACTTAAAGCGCCCAGCCGCCGTATTTAAATACCGACGCCATGCAACGACTCCCCCCACTAACATTAGCGCTAGCAGCCACCAATAATTGACAAAAAAGTTACTGGTGCCAATGAGGATCTGGGTCATTAAAGGCAGCTCTGCATCAAACTTTTCGAACATGCTGGCAAAGGTTGGGATCACAAAAATATTTAATATGATCATCGCAACTAAAAGCGCCAAAATAACAAAAGTGGGGTAACGCATAGCGGCTTTTATGCGCTTACGAGTCTCTTGCTCTTTTTCAAAATAAATAGCCAGCTGATAAAATGCATCTTCTAATCGTCCCGACCCTTCTCCGACTTTAACCATAGAGATAGTTAAGCGGCTAAACACCTTGTTGTGTATAGCTAACGCACTAGATAGTTCACGGCCTTGTTCGAGCTGGCGTGTTACCTCAAGCAATACACTTTTAAACTCTTTATTTTGCGTGGTATCAGCAAGCCCTATCATTGCCCTAATAATGGGGATACCGGCTTTAAGTAAAGAATACATTTGCCGTGAAAACATGATCATGTCATCAAGGGTTATTTTTTCGCTAAATAGGTTATCGAATAACTTTATATTGTTTTTTGTTTCAACTAACGAAATTGAAATAGGTATGTACTGGCGCTTTAATAAGCTATCGGCAACACCGGCCTCATTATTTGCCTCAACACGCCCTTTAACCAGCGCACCTTTTGCGTCTTTGGCTTTGTAACTATAAAGCTGCATCGTCATCACCTACCACTTCAGGTACATATTCAGCCACTTTAAATACCTCATCTAACGAGGTAATGCCTTGCTTTGCATACGTTAAAGCCATATAAGAAAGTGGTGCAAAATTAGCGCTATTTTTAGCCGCCTCACCAAAACGCTGCGTGTCGTTAATACGCAGGGCATCCATCATAGCGTCGTTCATTTCTAACAGCTCAAAAATCCCCACCCTGCCTTTGTAGCCGCTATGGCTACATGCTGTGCAGCCTTGGCCTCGCCAAAACTGTGTGCTGCTAACATCTTCGCCTAAATAGGTAAGCCAGCTTTGTTCTTGTTTATCTGGGTGATACGGTGTTTTACATTCATTGCAAATACGCCTAACTAAACGTTGAGCAATAATAGCGCGTAGTGAGCTTGCAACTAGATAAGCGGGTGCTCCCATATCAATTAAGCGCATTGCGCTTGATATGGCATCGTTGGTATGTAACGTAGAAAGTACTAAATGGCCTGTTAATGCAGCCCTTAGGCCTATATCAACGGTTTCTTGGTCACGCATTTCGCCAACCATAATAATATCGGGGTCTTGGCGTAACGTGGTTCTTAATACACTGGCAAAACTTAAGCCTATTTTGTTGTTTATTTGCACCTGGTTTACCCGTCCAATGCGGTATTCAACCGGATCTTCTACGGTAATAATTTTACTTTCTTGTTGATTAAGCTCACTTAAAGCGCCATACAAGGTGGTCGTTTTTCCTGAACCGGTAGGCCCAGTCACTAACACCATGCCATGAGGGCGTTTTATAATGCTGCGCAGGCGTTTTAAAATATGCACCGGCATGCCCGTTTCATCTAACGATAAAAGCCCTGCAGATTGGTCGAGCAACCGCATCACAACTGACTCGCCATATTGCACTGGCATTGTCGATAAACGTACATCAATGCTGTGCGCGTGCACTTTTATATTAAAACGGCCGTCTTGCGGTAAACGCTTCTCCGATATATCTAACCCCGACATAAGTTTTAGCCTAAGTACTAAAGCAGAGGCTATTTTTACTTGGTTTAATGTGTGCTCTTGCAATACACCATCAACTCGTTGGCGAATGCGTAATAGCCTTTCATCGGGTTCTATGTGGATATCTGAGGCACGTACTTGTACTGCATCTTCAAATATAGATTGCAGTAGTTTTACTACGGTGGCGTCAGAGGTTTCATCTGCTAAGGAATTAAGGTCAAACTCTTCTACGTCTTCGTATTCTTCGTGTAGCTTTTCAGCAAAGTTAGTAATCTCTTCTGTTCGGCGGTACACATTATCAAACGCTGCCATAAGCTGGCTTTCTTGCACAACAGCAAGCTCAATTCGCTTAGGGGCTAGCATTGGCGCTAACTGATCCAACGCTCTCAAATCAGCGGGGTCACTCATTCCGACTAACACAGAATCCCCGTTATCTTCTATTACTAATGCTCGGTAGCGTCTGGCATAAACCTCTGAAAGTAATTTAGATACATCTGAAGATATTTTGCGCTGCGAAATATCTAAAAACGGTATTTGTAATTGTTGGGCTAAAAAGCGCAATAATTGCGGCTCACTTATAAACTCAAGCGCAATTAATGTAGCCCCTAGCTTTCGCCCTGACGCAGCTTGCACATTAAGTGCTTCACTTAGCTGTGCTTCGGTGATCATTTGCTCATGAACGAGTAAGTCCCCTAAACGCATTTTTAAACTGGGTCTCATACAGCCTCCTTCAATGCGACTAAGCGCTGTAGTGCATGTTGCGTCATTGCGGCATTTAAACCGCCTAAATCTAGGGCAACTTTATAAAGGTGCTTTGCATCAGCAAACTCCCCTAACGCATCTTTTGAAGTAGCTAACGCCAGCCACCATTTAGCCTGCTGAGGCTGAAGCTGTGTAAGCTGTGTAAAACTCGCAAGCGCTATTTGATGTTGCTGCGCATTTTGTGCTGCAGTGCCTTTTAATACCCAAAACTCCAAGTTTGCTTGCGGCTCAAGTTCGGCTATAAGCAGTTTAAGCACGCCTTCGTACTCTTGTTGCATAATTAAAATTTTACTGAGCATTACACGCCACTGCACAACCTCAGGGTTTATTTTTATGCCAGCAACTAATAACTGCTGAGCCATAAGTACATCTTGTTGCTGAAAATACGTTGCCGCGAGTAAATTACGCGCTTCTATATGCTCAGGTTGTGTTTGTAAAATAGCGGTTAAATCGTTAATCGCATCATCATATAAAGCAAATTCCAACGCTTGTTTAGCACGCTTTAATTGCACTGCTATACGCTGGGCTTTGGTTTGCTTAACACTGGCAGTTTTTACTAATTTATTTTCAGCGGGCGGCTGCTCAGCCTGTGTAATGCTTTTTACTGGTGCACTGCTTTTTGCTTCAACTGGGGCATTTATTTCTGTGCTAGTGGCTACTTTAGCGTTTGCTTCTGTGGGGCTTGCTTTTTTACTCAGTAGCGCGGCTTTGTCTGCAGCGTGTTGCTGTATTACTTCGTCTTTTACCTGATCAGGCAATGCGTTATTGCTTTGTACCTGCCCCAGCTCTTTTTGCGTATCTGCATTAATATGAGCTGCTTTAGCGCCAGTGTTTTCTTCGCTTAATTGTTTTAAGGGCTTAATTACAGGGGTAATTTTAGCTTGGGCAATTTCAATCGGCTGGCTGTTATTATTAACCGCATATGCTTTTTCAGCCGTGTCGCTACTCGCTTGTGGTGCCTGTGCAAAAGGTAAATAAAGGTAGGCTGTAAAAATTAGTACAATCGCTAATAAAACACTCAGCACTTTAAATAATACATCGTGGTAGTCGCGTACAGGGGGAATAGCGACCCCGCCACTTTGCTGATTACGCTGTGCAGTTTGGCGCTGGTCGATATTTTTTAGCATGTTATTAATAACACTCATAACCATTGCCTCCATACCCACATAATTGCAATAACAAAAACACTAATAGCTAATAAGCTGTAAGCCCAGTAATGGTTAGCATGGTGCTTTTTGCAATCTTCGGTGTCTGCAATGGCAAGATGTATATGGCGCGGTGTTACTTTATTAAGGCCTTCACCGTATGCCTGCAGTAAAACTTTATGGCATAAAATATTGACCAAACGGGGAATTCCTCGACTCGCACGCGCTATTTTTAACCCTAAACGATTCGTAAATAGTGGTGGCTGATTAAAGCCTGCCACCTGTAAACGGTGATTAATATAATAAATAACTTCACCGGCGGTCATTGCACGCAATGAGTAGGAAAAGCTGATACGCTGGCGTAGTTGCCTCACTTTACTATTAGCAAGTTTTTCATCTAATTCAGGTTGGCCAAATAGCACCACCTGAATAAGCTTTTCGGTTTCGGTTTCTAGGTTTGTAAATAACCGAAGCGCTTCAAGAGTATCCCAACTCAGGCACTGCGCTTCATCTATCAGTAGTACAACCCGTTCGTTATCTTCTTGCAGCTCTAGTAAGTAATGGTTTATTTGCTGACTTAACGATTGCTGATCTAGGCTTTTATCTACCTCCATGCCAAGTTCTACAGCAATAGCCCAACGTAATTCTTCAGGGCTTAAATAAGAATTAGGTAAATAAGCCACAAAGTAGTCTTCTTCAATTTGATTTAAAAGTTTTCTGCATAGTAAGGTTTTGCCTGTCCCTACTTCTCCTGTTACTTTTATAAATCCCTCCCCCATTTCTAGCGCTGTGGTAAGTACTTGCATCGCTTCGTGGTGCGGCTCAAGTGCACAAAAAAACTCGGTGTTTGGGGTTAAGGTGAAAGGCATTTCACTTAAATTAAAAAAGCTCAAATACATAGTTAGTTCTCATACCATGTATTTAACAACGCGCGGCTATGGGCCTGTTGCTTTTTCCAGGTGTCGGGCATCACCACCGTTGGCTTGATTAAAATAACGAGCTCTTTTTTCTCTTGGCGCTTACTAATACTTTTAAATAAATTACCTAATATTGGCACATCGCCCAAAATAGGTGTTTTCGATTCTTCATCTTCTGTGGTGGTTTGCATTAACCCACCAATTACGACTATTTCACCACTTTGAGCGCGGATCACCGTATCAGATTCACGAATATTGCTTTGTGCAAGCGGCAACTCAAAACGCTGATCATCTAATGTAATCACCTTGAGCTGCTCTTCTGTTTCAGTTACCGATGGGTGAACGTGCAAAATAACTGAGCCATATTTATCGATTTGTGGTGTGACATCTAAGGCAATTCCCGAAAAAAACGGAGTTAAATCTATTTCTGGTGACGTAGTCGTTGAAGTGCCCGTTACTGTTGTGCTCGAAACGTTAGTAACAAAGTACTCATCTTGCCCCACTTTAATCACGGCTTTTTGATTGTTTGTTGCAGTTACACGCGGGTTAGAAAGCATTTGCAGGTCGCCCTGCGTTTCAAGCAAACTAATTACGCCACTAAAGTCGCCTTTTTCAATCGTTAACGAGGAGACTCCTCCTAAAGTAGCTGAAATAGAATTACCTATGCTGCCTGCTGTTGTTGCAAACGACACCCCGCCTTCTAACCCTCTAGAAATCCGCTCCCAGTTAACCCCTTGTTGGTATTCATCTTTTAAGGTTATTTCGACAATTTTAGCCTCAAGAATAACTTGTCGCTGAAGATTTTCTTGGCTTTGACGTAAAAAGTCTTTTAACTGGTTTATTTCACTTGGTAATGCATTAACCGTAACCAAGCTTGCCTGTGGGCTGGCAACCACATAACGACCATCGTTTGAACCAATAAGCGATTTAAGAGCAACTTCAAGCTCCTTCCAAAAGTCGTTTTGGTTAATTGTTTGGATGCGAGAGCCATTTAGCTCGGTATTTTGATTATCGCTGCCAAACTGATTATTTTGGCTCGAATTATTACTACTGTTTGAGCTTGAATTTGAACTTGAGTTGTTTTGTGAAAACTGGCTCACTCCACCAGCAACTACACTTACCGTTGATTGCCCATGGCGCTGCATCATTAAATAATTAACCGGTATAGTTTCTGTGCGCATGACCGCAGGTAACACCTGCACAATACGACCTTCTTGGACAATATCTAACGGGTACATGCGTTTAATAACAGCTATAACTTCTTCAAACGTGACGTTTTTTAAATTTAAAGAAATAACTCCGCTCACCTTTGGGTGTACTGCCACGCTGTATGGAGTATCAGCAGTTAATCCATTAAAAAATGAGCTTATTTCTA
Organism: Pseudoalteromonas sp. Xi13; assembly: GCF_003952205.1. Lineage (NCBI taxonomy): Bacteria > Pseudomonadati > Pseudomonadota > Gammaproteobacteria > Alteromonadales > Pseudoalteromonadaceae > Pseudoalteromonas > Pseudoalteromonas sp. Xi13. The sequence continues at coordinate 396,688 of NZ_CP034439.1, read as the reverse complement.
CCTCTTTTGCGGCTACATCAAAACGCTTTACAGCTAACTCATTTGTTAAACTTTGCTCGCTATTAAGTGATGAAAGTAAGCTTTGTGTAAGCGCGCTACTCACCTCTACTGGGGCAACACTTTTAGCATTATTGCTTATAGGAGCAAGCTCTTGTGCTATGTGTGGCTGAATCTCTTTTCCGGGCTTAAAACTATGGCACGCCGTTAAAAAAGGCGGTATTAAAATAAGCGCAAGCCATGGCTTTGTTATATTATTTTTTAATTTCATAGTCGTATAATTCTAATTTTATTTGCTTATCATCATTCGCTAACAGCACTGAATTGGCGTTTATTGTTAGCACCCGAAATTCACCTATTACATCTCCTGGCTTATACACCTGCTTAGAAATAATCGCTTTGTATTGCTTTTCGGTTTTAATAATTGACTGTAACGACAGCGCTGTATTGCTAACTGCAGCGCCTTTTAGTATTGGTGCATTGCTTGGCTGAGTGGGGTCGCGCAGTATTTCAGCTGAACTAACAGAGAAAAAACACACGCAACACACACACAAACTATAAAGCGATAAATTTTTCATTGGCACTCACCGTTGCTATTTGTAATGTTAACTCTGCATTAGGGTATGTTTGCACCTGATAGTTAAACTGCTGTATTAACAACTTTTGTTGGCTAGCTTTAAGGCCTTCTAAATACTGCTGTAAGCTAAAATAACGCCCCTGCAAAGTAACCACCATTTGGTGTTCGAAAAACAAGGTTTGCGTATCGTGCTCACCGAGCTTTTCTACATCAATTGCCTTTGCTGGGTTTACTCTAAAGCCAACCACTTGCACATCGGGGGTATTTACTAATAAATCCTTTAATACAGCAGGTACTTTGTTTGCTGAAATAAAGCCTTGGCTAAACGTGCTTAACTTATTATTTATATCTTCTAGCTCGCGCTGGGTTTGCCCTACCTGATTTCTGAGTACTTTAGTGTAGTCATGCTCTAATGCCTGAGTAAGCATAGAGAGCTGTGCTTCATTTTGATTAAGTTTTTGCCACAATATATTTTGTTCCACGCGTAAACTATTTACTGCATCTTGCTGTGGAAACACCACAAACCATAAACCTAAATAAACAATAAGAAATAAGCCAACAAACAGTACAGAATACTTTTCCCGCTGCTGTAACGCCGCAAATTGTGCTTGGTATTTAACGAATAATGGCCAGCCTTTATTTTCATTTTGCTCATTCATTGTGTTACCTCACTTGAACTAAGTTCTGTAGCCACATTAAACTCGCTCACACCATCACTGCTCGACAGCTCCAGCACTGAAAACTCCTTCCCTTTAAAAAAGCTCGATTGCTTGAGATTAGCAAGCCAAATAGGTAAAAATTTAGCTTGCTGAGTACGCCCTTTGAGCATTACTTTTTGGCCTTCAAATTTTATCCGATCAAGCCAAATTTGCGGTTCGTGGTACGCTGCCAAATCGCGCATCACATCGGCATAATCCGTTTTCGTGTGCATGGATGTGTTTTCTAAATAATCAAACACCTGCTGTTTATGCAAAATTTCTTGTTGCAGTACTTTTAGCTCATCTATCAAATGCGATTTATTTTGTTTATCAGCTAATCGCTGCTTTACCACGTTTAATTGCTGCTGCGTTTGCTTTAGATAAGCTTTGCTTTGTGTAAGTAATTGCTGGCTATTGTGCTCTTCGTATAAATAAAACAACCAAGTTAATGCAACCACTAGCAATGTACCTAGCCACAGCAACAGCATTCCTTTAAAGGGCACGGGGTCGCGCCTAACTCTAATGGCTTTTTGGTAAAAATTAATCCGTGTTTTCATAGCACTGAGTCCGGATCAGTTAATTGGTACGCTGCGCCTAATGCGTAATAAAAGCTGGGTTCGAGATCCTGTGCTAAATCTATATTAGGTTTAAAATCAACAACCTTTACTTGCAAAAATTCTGCAAGACCTGCCCTTAACGTCAAAGACGATAAATCATCGCAATGCAGCTGAATGCTTCTGATAGGAGGCTGTTTTAGTTGACTTTCAAAAAAATCCATTGATCGTTGGATCTCAAGCCCTAAGGCTTCAACCAAACCGTGTGTGCGCTCTTTATCTGAAATGCCTAAAAACCCGTTTAAACGCCTAGCTAATAAAAGCTGACCATCACGAATAATTAAAATACGCGGCTCATGCCCTGCATGTTGCACTATAAGCATGTGCGCGCTTTTATCTTCGCCAAACAAGGTCACTAAAATCATTTCTTCCGAGGTCATTGCTCTGAGCACAGGCTTTATTTTTGAAAAGCTATCAATAAAAGGCAGTAACTGTAGTTTATTAGTAATAAACACATTCATTTTACTGCTTTGCATAGGCTGAATAATGGGGTAATCGATAAAGTCGGCAACAATGTTCTCTGGTGGAATATCAACTAAGTCTTTTGTTGTCCATGGTAGGGATTGAATGATCTCTTCGTCACTCAGCATGGGTTTATCCATTTGCACTATTTGATAAAAATAATGAGGAACCACTAAATTTACAGGGCACACCTCAGCGCAAACTTCATTTGTGCAAGTTGCAATAGCGACTGTATAATCCGTTTGGTCCTCTACATTCACACTGTGTGAGTTATGTACGTACCACTGCCCTTGATTTTTTTTTAAACACACCGCGTTTACTGTATCTGCATAAGTAGCAATACCAATCGCTGTGCTTGAGTCTAAACTGCGATTTAACCAAGATAACAACGAAAACAGCTTTTTTTTCATATAGCTACTATTGTTAATAAGAGATTAATTAAGTGTCGTACAAGATTGTTAGTTTGCAAGTTTAAACGCGAGAAATAATGCTTAACTTATTTAATATTGAAAAAGAAAGTCCAATAAAACAAATAGATAGCGACTGTCTAAAAAAGAGAAACATACGGTTAAGTATAAAAAGAGATGACTTACTTCACCCGCTAATAAGTGGTAATAAATGGCGTAAGCTAAAATATAATTTACAGCAAATGCAAGCCCTTAATAAAACACAACTACTCACCTTTGGGGGGGCTTTTTCTAATCATGTTCACGCCTGTGCAGGGGCGGGTAAACTATTTAATATAAAAACCCACGCCATAATTAGAGGGCCACACTTAGATACTCAAAACCCCACCCTGCAATTTGCTAAACAGTGTGCTATGGATTTACATGCGGTTACTCGTATTGAATATAAGCAGCGCCATGACCCAGATTATTTAGCCCATTTGCAAGCACGCTTTACACAAGCCTATATAATTCCAGAAGGTGGAAGTAATACATACGCCCTGCCTGGGTGTGCTGAGCTTGCTAAAAGCTTACCAAAGCATGATTACTTAGTATGCCCCACCGGGAGTGGAGGAACACTTGCAGGCTTAATTGAAGGTAGCTATGAGGCCACACAGCTGTTAGGAATTGCGGTATTAAAACAAGCCGAGTACTTGAACAAAGAAATTACAGCACTCAGTAAAAAAGCAGCTCAGCAATCCAATTGGCAGCTACTTACTGAGTTTCATGATGGCGGTTATGGCAAATTTAGTAATGACTTATGGCAGTTTTGCCAACGCATGCAACAGCAACATAACTTACCTCTTGAACCTATATACAGCGGTAAAATGATGTATGCACTATGGCAACTTATCGAGCAAGATTACTTTGCTGCTGGTAGTCATATAATGGCGATTCATACAGGCGGTTTACAGGGGCTCAATGGGCTAAAATATCGAGGCCTGATCTAAGGCTATTAACCTCTGGGTATTAAAACATGCTTACTTAGGGCCAGTTTAACCACGGTGCAATGTGTAACCTAGTGAGCTCTACAACCGCTGCTAGAGTGGCCCTTTTGGCTGTACTTAGCTTAAAAGGATTAACTACCCTTAGTAAAACGTGACATGTGTGTATTCCTGCAAGGGCTCAGAAAAGTAAAAACCTTGTGCGGCAACTACGCCTAGTTTAGCCAACATAAGTAACTCTTTTTGGGTTTCTACACCCACCGCGTATACAGGTATATTGAGCAACTTGCTTTGCGCCACAATGTTTTTAACTTGTTTTTGTTGTTGTGTTTTTTCATCCACATTATGAACAAGCGGATAACCCAGTTTTATACCGCTAACTAATTTTTGAGAAGCAATTTGGTTAATGTGCTCCACATTCTGTACATTATCAATCACCAGCAAACTTTGTAGGGCTGTCAGTTTTTCAAAGGCGCCTGCTAGTTGCGCTTGGTACTTAATAAAGTCTGCTTCGCTAATTTCAAACTGTAACTTTCGCTTTGTCGTAAAATCTTTCATATTAGTGACAAACCAGCTCCAAAACTGCTCGTTAAACCAATTACTTATATGCAAATTAACGCTCACCGTTAGAGCACTGGGCTCAGCTAAAATAAGCTTTTTAACTTGAAGTAGCACCGCTTTATCTAACTCAAATGCTTGGTGATTGTTAAAGTCTTGATTAATAAAGTAACGCGCAGCTAATAAACCGTGCGGTTGCTGCCTAATTCTTATTAGCACTTCATGTTGTACAATATCGCCGCTGGTGATCATAAATAACGGTTGAAAGAATAAGATAAATTTATTCTTTTTAATATTTTCAATAACCTGCTTACTTGAAATTAAGTTCCCTTGCTCGTGCTGTAACGCGAGCCTATGCCAGTGCTGAATTAAGCTTTTTTCTGAAAATACTAAGGCCGACTTAGCGAGTTTAAAAATAACGGGTTGCTCAGTCGCATATCGATAATCGCACAGTCCAACCTTTATGTTTTTACGCGTTACTGTGCTTCGATAACGCTTACAAATTTGATAAACGCATTCGTGTAGGCTTTCACTGTATGTATCTAGCTTTGCTACAGGGATATTATTTAAAGTAATAGCAAGGTTGTTAGCATCAAATACATTAACTGATACTGCAGGAAGCTCTTTAAAATATTTTGCTATCAATACCTTAAAGCTTGCTTGGGTATCGGTATGTTCATCAAACACACAATCACATTTCACTATGGCAAATAAGCTATGCCGCGCTGCACTAACACCGTACATAGACTTTACTTCGCAGTTTAATGTGGTGATTTGCGTAGAAAGTTTTTTTGCAGCTTTAGTTTTGCTGTAAGGCAATGGCAGGTTCGCTGCCGGTTTTTTTACTAATACTTTCCACCATCTAACCCACCAGCTAGTGGCACCTAATATAATGATATTTAATAGTAAAAATAAGTAAGCTTGCTCCACCCAGGCAGGCCAGTGGTATAAACTTATGCTGAGCGTTTTATAGCTAAATACATCGTGCTGTATATCAACTAAGTATTTGAAGTGTTCGGCATTTGAGTGTGCAGCCAGCATAAAGCCCTTACTTTGCACCAATGCCTGCACTATTTCTTTATCGGCATTGGCATTAATTTGCAGCTCAAAAATTTGCTGCGTTAACTGCTGACCATTTTTATGAATTTTTTTATGGAGCGTATCATTTAAAAGCACATTAAAAATAATTACCACCAGCGTGAAACTGGTTAAGTAAATTATTTTTTTTTGCTCAGCAATTTTTATTAAGGCTTTATGCATAGTGCTCTCTGTGGCAACGCGACTATTTAAAGTGTTGTTCAAAATAGTCATTAGCACAAGCAGGCAAAGCAAGTTTAAATGTTTATAATTTTGCTAAACAAAAAAACCCCGTGTAAACGGGGTTTTGGCAAATAGTTTATTACTTTTAGGGTTGCTCGCCCTGCCCGTTTAATATCATTTCGCCGTCTTCTTTGTATAGCTCGCCTTTAGGCCATTGCGCTAATAGCGTTAAAACTTGCTCACTAGGGCGACATAGCTTAACCCCTTTTTCGGTGCACACTATAGGTCTATTAACCAGTATAGGGTGCTCAAGCATGGCCTCTAAAATAGCTTCGTCTGTTACATTTTCATTTAACAAGCCTAGCTCTTCAGCAGGCGATTTACTCACTCTCAACGCTGTTTTTGGTGTTAAGTTTGCTGCGGCAAATAACGCTAACAATTGAGGTTTTGTCCAGCCCTCTTTAAGGTATTCAATAACCGTGGGGTTATAGCCAGCGGCTTTAATAATCTGCAATACATTGCGCGATGTACCACAATCAGGGTTATGATGAATAACGACCATGACACTCTCCTAGTTAAACCAATGACGCGTTTTATTAGCAAAATAAACTAAGCTAAGCATAACAGGTACTTCAACAAGAACGCCCACAACGGTGGCAAGCGCAGCACCAGAGTGTAAACCAAATAATGAAATGGCTACGGCAACAGCAAGTTCAAAAAAGTTAGAAGTTGCAATCATGCAAGCTGGAGCTGCAATATTATGGGCTAGGCCCATTTTTTTTGCGGCTATATAGGCTATTGCAAAAATACCGTACGTTTGAATAAGCAGCGGAATAGCAATCAATACAATGGCTTCTGGGTTATCTATTAATGTTTGAGACTGAAAACCAAATAAAAGTGCCACCGTTGCCAGTAAGCCAATTATAGAATACGGTTTCATTACCTTTAAAAAGTGATTTAACCGTGTGTGATCTTCACCCTTATCTAACTTTTTGCGGGTAATAGCGCCTGCTATTAATGGAATAAGTACATACAAAACCACCGAGAGTAATAACGTGTCCCACGGTACCGTTATGTCTGTTACCCCTAGTAATAAACCTGCGATGGGCGCAAAGGCAAAAATCATAATAATATCGTTGATAGATACCTGCACTAACGTGTAATTAGCATCGCCTTTTGTTAATTGACTCCACACAAACACCATTGCAGTACATGGTGCTACTCCTAATAAAATCATACCGGCTATGTATTCTGTTGCCGTTTGTGGGTCGACAAAGTCTGCAAAAATGCCTTTAAAAAATAACCACCCTAGCAAGGCCATGGTAAAGGGCTTTATGAGCCAGTTGATAACGACTGTCAGTACTAAGCCTTTAGGCTTTTTGCCTACATCTTTAATAGAAGAGAAGTCAATTTGCACCATCATTGGATAAATCATAAACCAAATGAGTACAGCGATGACAATATTAACATGTGCATATTCTAGGCTTGCAACAACACTAAATACATCGGGTACGGTGTAACCGGCGACAATCCCTACCGCGATTGCCAGCGCAACCCACACCGATAAAAAGCGTTCAAATAACCCCACAGTAACCTCCTAAATGTCTTTTTGATTTACGCGTTTACTGAGCTGCTCTGATGTTTCTACTCGCTCAGAGTATCTATCAACAAAGTAATCTTTTTGGTCGCGCATTAATAAGGTAAATTTTACGAGCTCTTCCATTACATCCACAATTCGATTGTAAAAAGCGGAAGGCTTCATTCGGCCATTCTCTTCAAATTCTAAAAACGCTTTAGGCACCGATGACTGATTAGGTATTGTTAACATGCGCATCCAGCGTCCTAATACGCGTAACTGATTAACCACATTAAATGACTGCGAACCACCACAAACCTGCAGCACAGCCAGCGTTTTTCCTTGTGTAGGTCTTACGCCACCCAGGTTTAATGGGACCCAATCAATCTGGTTTTTAAACACACTCGTCATAGCACCGTGTCGCTCCGGCGAGCACCATACTTGCCCTTCAGACCAGAGCATTAAATCACGTAGCTCTTGCACCTTAGGGTGCGTCTCATCTTCACTATCTGTTATGGGTAAACCTTCAGGGTTAAATATTTTAACCTCAGCTCCAAAGTGGGTTAGCAAGCGTGCACTTTCTTCTATAACTAACTTGCTATATGAGCGAGCTCTTAGCGATCCGTATAACAATAAGATTTTAGGTTTATGAGATGAAAACGTTAGCGTGAAATCCTTAACGGTAGGCGGAGTGCTTTGTGAAAGTTCTAAATTAGGTAGCTCGTGTTCAATTGATTTACTCATAATCCTTAACCTTGTAGTTCTATAGCGAACTAAACATATATGAAAAAACGAATATATGAAATTTCACATATTAAAAGGTGTGAGTCAAACCCTATTTATATAAATTTTACGTTTGGTTTTTTAACGTTGCGGGCGTTAAAGCCTGCTATTAAAGGTAGGTAATTGATAAATTTATTTATTTAAGCAATTAAGTATTGTATCGCGTAATGTTTTAGCTTTTATTGGTTTAGCAACATGTGCATTCATACCAATAGATAGGTAGTGAGTAATATCATCTTTCATTACGTTTGCAGTTAACGCAATGATAGGCATAGAGGCAAGCGCAGTATTGCTATCACTGCGTATTACTTTAGTCGCTTCTACACCATCCATAATGGGCATATGAATATCCATTAAAATAATATCAAACGTTTCTAATTTTACGGTTTGTATGCATTCTAAGCCATTTTCTACTACGTGCACTTGCGCCCCACTGGCGGCTAATATATCGGATACAATTAACCTGTTTATGGCGTTATCTTCCACAACGAGTATTTTTACCCCTTGCAGTGGCTTTTCGGTGGCAGGTTTATGGGTATTACTTGTAGAAGGGCTAACCACTTTGCTTTTCATCGCTTCAAATAACACGCTGGTAAGCACAGGCTTATGCAAAATAGTTTTAATGTTTATTTTTTTAGCTATGTCGTAAATTGCGTCGTTTTTGCTTGCTGTAAGTACAATAATATTGTTGCAAAGTTGTGGGTTTACGTTGTAAATGCGGGTAAAAAACGTTTCACTGCTCATGGTCGGCATTTCACAATCAACAATAATAATTTTATAAGTGTTTATATTTTTTTTAATTATCTCTATTGCATCACTTGCCTGCGTGCAAGGTGTACAACGCAGCCCCATTGCACTAAGCTGACTTTTAATTAAGCTTAAATCATCTTCGTTATCATCTATTAGTAATACATCAAATGGTTCAGCAAATGATAACTGTGGGCTGTCTTCTATTAATGCTTGGGTGTTTACCTCAACGTTTATGGTAGCAATAAACTCACTGCCTTCACCTTGCGTGCTGCTTACAGAAATATCGCCACCCATTGCTTGGCATAAACGTTTACTAATGGCTAAGCCTAACCCAGTTCCCCCGTATTTTCGGGTTGTAGAGCTGTCGGCCTGAGTAAATGATTCAAACAAGTTAGGTAAGCTTTTTGCATCAATACCAATGCCGGTGTCTTTAACACTAAAGCGTAAAACAGTACTTTTGGTGTCATGGGGGGCTTCTTCTGCGTCTATTTGCACCGAAACAGCTCCATTAGAGGTAAACTTAATCGCGTTAGAGCACAAGTTAATTAATACTTGGTTTATACGCACCACATCGCCAACTAAGTTATGTTTCACGTTATCGCTAATATTAATCTCAAACGCAATACCTTTACTCCGCGCCCTATTTTCAAATGTGGTCGTTATATAATCGACAACCGCGTTTAACGAAAATGCAAAGGCCTCGAGTTTGATATTTCCTGACTCGATTTTTGAAAAATCTAAAATGTCATTAATAACCACAAGCAATTGATCTGACGAGTACTTTATTTTTTCTAAATATTGTTTATCTTCTTCAGGTAAGTTTTTGCCCAATAAAATATTTGTCAGCCCTATAATGCCACTCATTGGGGTTCTGATCTCGTGACTCATATTGGCTAAAAATTCAGATTTTGACGAGGTAAGTTGCTCTGCTTCTTCTTTAGCTTGTAATAGCTCTTTAGTGCGTTGCTCTACACGCGATTCAAGTCGTAGCTTTTCTTCATCAAGCGCGTTTACAAGCTGAATGCGGCGGCGGTTTAACCGTAATACAAACACTAAAAAAGCGCTCAATACAAAAATAGTAATGGCGGCGCTGTAAATTAACACTTTATTTTGTTCAAAGTAACTCGGCTTGTAATAAGCAATAATCGATTTTTCTGGCAGGCTTTGCGGGGCAACATTATATTTTTTTAGCTGTCGCCAATCGTATTTATGAACACTTAATTTTTCATCGCTTATAGTAGGTAACACGTTATTTTCACTGTAAGAAATAATAGCTTCACCCACGCGTTTACCTATTTTCTCACCTGATAAAACATAACCACCCACTACACCTGAGCCCAACAAAACTTCCCAGTAGCTAAAAATGGGGGCGTTACTGTGCTGAGCGAGTATGCTGACGAGCTGATACGGGCTAATCGACTTATTTTCGTAATTTCTAAATATAGGGGTAAATAAAATAATAGCGTCTGAAGGCGCATTTTTTACTTTTGTCATCAGTTCAGCAGCCGGAAGATCAAACCATTGCTCAACTTCTAAATACGAAAAATCTTGGCTGATAATATTAAACAGCCCTGTATAAAAGTTTATACCTATTTCATTTTTAGTATCTAAGATGACTATGAGCTTTTTAGGTTTCATTAAATTAACCGCGCTGGCGGTTGCTTGCTTGTAGTCTAACTTAGCCTGCATTGAGGCATTATTAGTGTTTGCCGGTAGCCTAAACTGTTCGCCAGGTTCTAAATAAATTTTTGGTGTGCTAGTAAAAAAATCATTCAATTGCGATATTAACGTGGCAGCTGAGGGGGATTGCGTGACAATTATATCTATGCGCTTATTTTTATATTTTTGCTTAAGGTAGTCGCTCATTAATTGCGTTTGAGTGGCCTCATCAAAGCGCCCTACATCAATGTTTTCAACAAAAAGCTCATAGTCAAAAGTCCGTGTTGATAGCTCGCTATTTAAGCCCTCTTCAACACTTTTATGCCAAGGCATATGTTGGTTGGTAGAATTGATAAATAAGACATTGGTAATTTTAGAATCCGGTTGAGCGCTTACCGGCAAACTGGCAAATTGAAAAACAAGAAATAAAAATAAAATAATGGCTTTCATGTTTCTCATAGTTGCTTGAAGTGATTAGTACCACTAGAGTAGATGTTAATTAGTTACAAATCAATTAAATGAGATGTAAATTACAAAGGTGTATTTGCGTTTTTTCGCATTTACGCCTCGCTAATTATTGCGGCGCATAAGTTAGCTAAAAGCGCTTTTATAAAGCCAACTCAATTACGCATGCTAAGCTGAATTTCTGCTTGGGCATTAAGTGCCATTTCTACAAACGCTTGCGTGGTAGCACTGCTGTTAATTTGCTTGTATTGCAGCTGCAAATAAATTTGTGTGTCGACCTTTTCTAACTCTATAAAATGGCACCCCTCGCTATATAATTTACTTACACAATAAGGCGCTATAGCTAACCCTAAACCAGCGGCAACCTCTGTTACTAAGGTTTGCATATGCCTTGGCTGACTAATAATGTTAGGTGAAAAGCCAGCGCGCTTGCAACGAGTAATAATTTCATCAAACAACCCTAAGGCTTCGTCGCGATTAAAAAGAATAAACGGCTCATTTTTAAGGGTTTTCAAATCAATAGTTTGCGCCGATGCAAAGGGATGATTTTTGTTGACCACCGCTACGAGGCGGTCAACGTACATAGTTTCACTTATAAACTCATCGGCTATGGTGCTTGGTAACGGCCGAGAAAACGCGACATCTACCCGTTCGTTTTTAAGGGCCTCTATTTGCTCGGTCGCGGTCATTTCTAGCAAGGTAACGTGAACATTAGGAAACTGCGACTTATACGTTCGGATTAATTTGGCCAAAAATGTTAAACACGCAGAGCTTAAATACGCAATACTCAGCGAGCCTAACTGCCCGCTATCGACCAGTTTAACCTTATTTTTAGCCCGCTCTGTAAGCGCTAAAATTGCCGTGGCATCTTTAACTAACTGCTCTCCCGCTTGCGTGATCGACACTTCCCGAGAGTTACGGATAAACAAGCTAACACCTAGCTGCTCTTCTAACGAAGAAATATGGCGACTTATAGCGGGTTGAACAGTATGTAGCTCTTGAGCCGCTTCGGAAAAGCTCAAGTGCTTAGCCACTGCAATAAAACTTTTTAATATTTTTATATCCATGTACTACTCAAATTTGCTCTGTATGAGAGGTATAACAACAGCTATACGTTATTTGTATAGATTCCATCAAATTTAAACATTTCTAACATCAAGCATCTCCCTCTATCATTCGCCTACCTTTTAATGTTGGAGAGCAAAATGTCCCAGGTAACGCAGAGTGCCTCGTTAAGTCGCTTTATTTTATTGTTAATGACAACCGCCATTGCAGCAACCGCTGCAAACCTATATTACAGCCAGTCAATTTTACCCCTGATTGGTAACGAGTTTAATTTAACGGATTCACAACTTGGTAGCATTCCCGCATTTACTCAATTTGGTTACGCTTTTGCCCTATTGTTTATTTCGCCGCTGGGGGATTCTATTGCGCGTCGTCGCTTAATAAGCATTTTATCGGGCTTACTGGTTATTGCATGTAGTTTTACCGTATTTACACCTAACTTACCGCTGTTATTAATGTCGGTATTTTTAATAGGGGTAAGTGCCAACATTACCCAGCAATTAATCCCTTTTGCGGCATCACTTGTATCTGCTGAAAATAAAGGGGCGACATTGGGCACCTTAATGATGGGTCTAACCATTGGTATTTTACTTTCACGCACGTTAAGCGGTTTTGTAGGAGAACACTTTGGTTGGCGTGGCGTATTTGTTATGTCTGCAATATTAGCTGCGCTATTTGGTGTACTACTTAGGCTCTTTTTACCCCTAAATAAACCACACACTAGCTTACGTTACTGGCCGCTACTTAAAAGTACAGTGGCGTTATTTAAACTGCACAAACCACTACAAGTGTTTACTTTAACTGGCGCGCTTTGGTTTGCTGCTTTTAATGTACTATGGGCTACTTTAGCTATTTATGTCAGTGATGCACCTTTTAACTACAATGCCCAAGAGGCCGGATTATTTGGCATCATCGCATTAGCTGGCGTAATAGGGGCTAAGTCTTCGGGTAAGTGGGTCAATGCGCTGGGCTCTAAAAAATTAGTCATGATAGTACTCACACTTGCCGCAATTGGTTTTGCTATTACAGGCGTTTTTTTAGGAAACCTAATAGCCCTAATTATCGGTATTATTTTAATCGACTTCGCTATTTTTAGCGCACAAGTAGCCAATCAAGTCCGCGTATTTAGCATAGACCCAAGCGCACAAAGCCGTATTAATGGTGTTTACATGCTCGGCTACTACTTAGGCGGCGCCTTTGGCTCAATTATTGGTGTGAAAGCCTTTGCTTTGTACCAGTGGCCTGGCGTAGTCGTCCTTAGTGTAGTGTTAATTACCATCAGCGCTGCTTTTAACTCTCTCGCAAAAAAATAACCGCCATTAACTCCTTGCAACTAAGCGTAAGTACCCCTTAGTTGCCCCATTTAATAACAGAGAATACTTATGAATAAACTCAATAACGCAGGAAGCTACACTTTGCTGTGTATAGCTTGCTTAACAATCATGGTGGGTGCATTGGTTGCACCTGGTTTAATCAGTATATCAACAGCCCTAAATGTTGCTGACAGTGCGGTATTTTTAGTGACCTTACCGGCTTTAGGGGCTGTTATATTTGCGCCTATTGCAGGTAAATTAATTGATAAATATGGCGCTTACCGTTCATTAATTATTGGCTTATTTTTATACGGCTTTTTAGGTGCAAGCGTGTATTGGTTACAAGGGCCGCTGTTGGTTTTTGCTAACCGTATTTTACTTGGCGGTGTTACCTCAATTGTTATGGCCGGATGTACCGTTTTAATATCACAGTGGTACTTTGGTAAAGCGCGCCTAGGCATGCTTGCTAAGCAAGGCATGGCAATAGAGCTAGGTGGCGTTATATTTCTATTTATAGGTGGCTTACTTGCTGTGCAGCATTGGGCTTTACCATTATCGTTGTACCTTATTTCTTGGGTATTTTTAGCCATGTTGCTACTTTTTGTGCCGCGTAATCACCCTCAAGCACAAGAGGCACAAGCAACACGAGAGCACGTAATATCAAATAATGGCTTGTCTCTTAAGCATGTGTATTCGCTGGCTGTGCTTGCAATGGTCACGTTTTTTAGCGCAATTGTTTTACTACCCAGCACAATGCATGCGCAAAATTATAATGAAGAACAAGTAGGGTTTTTACTCTCTTTCATTTCGTTAGTGGCTGTTGTTGGGGCACATTTTATGCCTCAGTTAACTAAAAAAATGGGCGAGCAAAAAGTACTTGCGCTGGCATTTATAGGCTATGGGGCATCATTTGCTTTCTTTTTACAAACGGGTACAGCGTTATTGGTAATAGGCGCTGTGTTTAGCGGTATTGGCTTTGGTTTTAGCATCCCACTATTAAACCATATGACCGTAGAGCGTAGCGCAGCCTCTGTTCGCGGTCGTAACCTCTCTTATTTCACAATGGCTGTTTTTTCTGGGCAATTTTTAACATCGTTTGTTGAATATATCCCCGGAGGCACTCGCAATATTTTTATTAGCTGTATCAGCTTATGTGCACTCACTGCGCTGTACTTATTTGTTAAAAAAAATCATTCACAATCAGTATAAAAGAGGTTTTTATGTCAGAGTCATTTAAATTAATAGCCGGTAATTTTTTTCCAACAGTTACTGCACACTTGCTCGATGGGACAACCGCAGATCTATGTAAGCCGCACGGTGGCGCCGAGTGGCAAATGCTCGTGGTATACAGAGGCAAGCACTGCCCGCTTTGTATGCGTTACTTAAATTTACTAGAAGCGCAATTACCCGCATTAAAGGAACTTGGCGTAAGCGTTTGTGCTGTTTCTGCAGATAACCGCGCACAGCTAACACAAAGCATGAACACGCTCGCGGTTAGCTTTCCTATTGCGTATGGTTTAACACAGCAGCAAATGAAACAACTTGGCTGTATATTTCCTCACCTCGCTCTGAGCAAGAAACCGACCACAACTTTGCAGAGCCCGCTATTTTTGTCGTAAATGAGCAAGGGATATTGCAAGCAGTAAATATTTCTAATGCCCCGTATTTACGCCCTGAGTTAGACGTGGTTGTAAGAGGCCTAAAGTTTATTAAAGAGCAAAATAACTACCCTATTCGCGGCACTGTTGTGTAACCATTTAAATTGCAGACGTGGCGTTTATTACCTTACGGCTGCTTTATTAAGGCATAAGCTTTCATGAAGAATTTATTTAGTAAACTTTTAAATTTAGCCAGCGCGCTTTTTATGTTTCAGTTTGCCCTGCCAAAATTATTAGCAGCGCAAGTAAGCGTTAAAACCTTTAGCTACTTTGCGCAGGTACTGCCCGTTAACGCTAAAATTTATATGTATAGCGTGGGTTTACTGGAGTTGGTAGTGGGTTTAATGATGCTTGCTCTTTTGTTTATTAAAAATGAAAAGCAAAAAGCACTGTTTACCTATGTTGCGTATGTTTTATTGGCGGGTACGTTAATTGGGGCGCTGTTACATGAATATTTTGTTCGCCCCGATCCAGTTGCTCAGTTAGTCACTTACTCAGGCTGCTTTTTAGTTATATGTGCCATTCAATTTTTAGCCTATAAAAAGGCGCTAATAGCGCGTTTTGAGTGACCTTAAAGTATTAAAAGGTAGGTAGAAACAGCGCCTTTTATACTAAAACGTGTAGTTACAAAAAAGCCGCTAAATAGCGGCTTTTAATATTATTTTTCAACATTTCTGCTTTATACGTTTCCTAGAACGGAATGTCGTCATCAAAATCTATTGTTGGTTCCATAGGATTTGATGCACCGCCCTGAGGGGCGTTTTGCGGCTTAGGTGCAAAACCACCTTGCTGCTGTGGCGCATTACTTTGCCCAGGAGCAAAGCCACTGTTGTTTGATTGTTGGTATTGGTTATTTTGCTGTGGAGCAGGTGCTGCAGCTGGGCGTTGTGCTGGTGCAGCTTGTTGCTGTGGTGCATAACCACCTTGCTGGCTGTTTTGAGCTTGGTTGTTTTGACCATAGCCACCGCCTTGTTGATTATTTTGGTAACCGCCACCTTGTTGGCCGCCTTGATTACCTTGATAACCACCACCTTGCTGATCGCCACCGCGAGCGCCTAGCATTTGCATTTGACCCGTAAAGCCATCAACAACGATTTCTGTTGTGTATTTTTCTTGGCCTTGTTGGTCGGTCCATTTACGTGTTTGAAGTTTACCTTCAACGTAAATTTGCGAGCCTTTACGGCAGTACTCACCAACAATTTCAGCTAGCTTGCCAAAAAATACTACACGGTGCCATTCAGTTTTATCAACCATTTGGCCAGTGTTTTTGTCTTTATAGCTGTCTGACGTTGCTAAGGTAATATTTGCTACACCATTGCCATTAGGCATGTAACGAACTTCAGGATCTTGTCCTAAATTACCAACCAAAATTACTTTGTTCACACCGCGTGCCATGGAACCTTCTCCTATAAACGTTAGATTAAACCAGCTACTTTACGTGCTTGGTCTAGGTCAAATTCTTTATCATTAATCTTTAAATAGCTGCGGCTTTCGTCGCGTACTACTGTTGCTTCTATTACGCCAGGTAAAGCAACTAGCTGAGAAGCAAGTGCTTGAGCTTGCTCTTCAGAACTTAAATTGGTCATTAAACTAATAACTTTACTTTTCGGTGGGACTTGCATTTTCCACGCAATAATAAGCCATATTAACCCAACAAGTGCCGCTGCCGCAAACACAGCTTGCGTACTTGTAGTTTGGGCAACATAACCCCCTAAAATACCACCTAAAAAAGCCCCCAAAAACTGGCTAGACGAATACCCACCCATTGCCGAACCTTTTTGGCTAGCGGGCGCAATACGCGATACAAGCGCAGGCATAGTGGCTTCTAAAAAATTAAATGCTACAAAATAAAGCAACATACAAATGGCAATGCCAACCACGCTATTCACCCAAATAGACATAGCAAACATACTAATAGAAAGCAGTGCTACCGAGCCAATAAACGCTTGTTTTTCTTTTTCTTTTTTAATGGCAATAATCATAATAGGGACCATTAAAATAAACGCTAACAGCAATACCGGAATATATAAATACCAATGGTGGTTTGCCACTAAGCCATCTTTTATTAGTTGGCTGGGTAGTACCACAAAAATAGTGGTTAGCGTTAAATGTAGCAGTAATACGCCTGCATTTAAGCGCGATAATTGCGGATGCTTAATAAGCTTTTTAATATCACTAAAGCTTGCCAAGGTATCGCCTTTGGGCGCTTTGTTTACTGCGTTTGGCACTAAAAATAAAATAATACCAATACCGAACACGGCAAGTATTGCTGTTAACCAGAATACGCCTGCTACACCCCACGACGCGGCAACAATAGGCCCAAGTAACATAGCAAAAGCAAAGCTCATGCCTATACTCATACCAATTACGGCCATTACTTTAGGGCGCTGTTCGTCGCGGCTTAGGTCGCTGGCAAAAGCAAGCAGCGCACTGGCTATAGCGCCCATACCTTGTAGTGCACGGCCCACTGTAACCATTTGAATAGATTCAGCAACGGCTGCAATAACAGAGCCCAACGCAAACACAACTAAGCCACCAACAATGACTTTTTTACGGCCTATTTTATCTGACAAACGCCCCATAGGAATTTGCAGTACCGCTTGCGTTAAGCCATACGCGCCAATAGCAAATCCTATCCACATAGGCGAAAAACCATCAAGCGATTGGCCATAAATAGCCAATACAGGCATCAGCATAAACAAGCCGAGCATTCTAAATGCAAACACACTCGCCAGCGATACAGCGGCGCGCTTTTCTCGTGAATTAAGTGAAGATGCGGTCATTATCTGCGTATTCTTACGATATGAAAAATTTAGGCTGGGATTCTACCACAAGCTTGGCAATAATTAATCGCCTATAAGTAAGGATTTTTTCGTTGATCATTGATTAATAATGTTTCGTATTATGCGATACTGGACAAATAATTTTGGTAATAAACGAGATAGCATGGAAAACATTGAAGTCCGAGGCGCCCGTACGCACAATTTAAAAGACATCAGCCTAACCATCCCACGTGATAAATTAATTGTTATCACAGGCCTATCTGGTTCGGGAAAGTCATCACTGGCATTTGATACTTTATATGCAGAAGGACAGCGTCGTTATGTTGAGTCACTTTCTGCCTACGCAAGGCAATTTTTATCGTTAATGGAAAAGCCTGACGTTGATCATATTGAAGGCCTCTCTCCCGCCATTTCTATTGAGCAAAAATCTACATCGCACAATCCTCGCTCAACAGTGGGTACCATTACCGAAATATACGATTACTTGCGTTTAATGTTTGCCCGCGTGGGCGAACCACGATGCCCAACCCACGACTTACCACTTGCAGCACAAACAATTAGCCAAATGGTTGATACCGTTTTAGCACTGCCAGAGGGCACTAAGCTGATGCTTTTAGCGCCAGTGGTTAAAGATCGTAAAGGTGAGCACGTTAAATTACTTGAGCAACTTGCAAGCCAAGGCTACATTCGCGCTCGTATAGACGGCGAAGTATGCGACTTATCAGATCCGCCAACACTTGAGCTTCATAAAAAACACACTATTGAAGTGGTTGTTGACCGCTTTAAAGTAAAAGATGGCCAACAGCAGCGTTTAGCAGAGTCGTTCGAAACCGCACTAGAGATGTCTGGCGGTGTGGCAAATGTAGCCTACATGGACGACAGCACGATAGAAGAAATGCTGTTCTCGGCAAATTTTGCCTGCCCTACCTGTGGCTACGCAATGACCGAATTAGAACCGCGTTTATTTTCGTTTAATAACCCTGCCGGTGCGTGTCAAAGCTGTGATGGTTTAGGCGTACGCCAATACTTTGATCCTAACCGTGTGGTGCATAACCCAGAGCTCAGCCTTGCCGGTGGTGCTATTAAAGGATGGGATAAACGCAGCTTTTATTATTTTCAAATGCTACAGGCGGTCGCCGAGCACTATAACTTTGATTTAGATGTGCCATTTGAAAAGCTGGCTAAAGAATCGCAAAAAATTATTTTAGAGGGCTCAGGGCAAACAAAAATAGCCTTTAACTACCGTAACGACAGAGGCGATTTAATAACACGCAACCACGAGTTTGAAGGCGTGTTAAACAACATGAACCGTCGCTATCGCGAAACTGAGTCAAACTCAGTGCGTGAAGAGCTCGCTAAATATCAAACTAGCCAAGCGTGCCCTAGTTGTCATGGCTCGCGTTTACGCCAAGAAGCACGCCACGTATTTATAGGTCAAACAAACCTACCTGCTATTACAACTATGAGTATTGGCGAAGCGATGGACTTTTTTGAAGGGCTATCACTAACAGGCCAAAAAGCCCAAATAGCTGAAAAAATCCTGAAAGAAATTCGCGACCGCTTATCGTTTTTAATTAATGTAGGGCTTAATTACTTATCGCTTGAGCGCAGTGCCGATACCCTCTCCGGTGGTGAAGCCCAGCGTATTCGTTTAGCCAGCCAAATAGGTGCAGGCCTTGTAGGCGTAATGTACGTACTGGATGAACCATCAATTGGTTTACACCAGCGCGATAACGACCGTTTATTACAAACATTGGTGCATTTACGCGACTTAGGTAATACCGTTATTGTTGTTGAGCATGATGAAGATGCCATTCGCGCAGCCGATCATATTATTGATATTGGCCCAGGTGCGGGTGTACACGGCGGCCATATTATTGCACAAGGTACACGTGACGATATTTTAGCCACTAAAGACTCGGTAACGGGCCAGTTTTTATCAGGCGTGCGCAAAATAGAAGTGCCACAAGAGCGTAACCCAACCAGCGAAAAATGGCTTGAGCTATTTGGTGCCACAGGGAATAACCTAAAAAATGTAGACTTAAAAATTCCATTTGGCTTATTAACCTGTATTACAGGGGTATCAGGCTCAGGTAAATCAACGCTCATTAACGATACACTCTTTAAGCTTGCGCATACCGAGCTTAACGGCGCGACCACAGCAGAAGCCGCGCCTTACAAGTCAATTAGTGGCCTTGATCATTTTGACAAAGTGATTGATATTGACCAAAGCCCAATTGGTCGTACACCGCGCTCAAATCCTGCAACCTACACAGGTATTTTTACCGGTATTCGTGAGTTATTTGCAGGGACACAAGAAGCCCGCTCTCGCGGCTATAAAGTAGGTCGCTTTAGCTTTAACGTTAAAGGTGGACGCTGTGAAGCCTGTCAAGGGGATGGTGTAATTAAAGTAGAAATGCACTTTTTACCTGATGTATATGTACCGTGTGATGTATGTAAGGGCGCGCGCTATAACCGCGAAACCTTAGAAGTACAATACAAAGGTAAAAACATTCACCAAGTGCTCGAAATGACCGTTGAAGACGCGCACGACTACTTTGATAAAATACCTGCAATAGCGCGTAAACTTAAAACGCTAATGGACGTTGGTTTATCGTATATTCGCCTAGGGCAAGCTGCTACCACGCTCTCTGGTGGTGAAGCACAACGTGTAAAACTGGCTCGTGAGCTTTCTAAACGCGATACAGGTAAAACATTGTATATACTTGATGAGCCAACAACCGGCCTTCACTTTGCCGATATTGAACAACTACTTGTGGTATTACATCGCCTGCGCGATCATGGTAATACCATTGTGGTAATTGAGCATAACTTAGATGTGGTTAAAACCGCAGACTGGGTGGTTGATTTAGGCCCTGAAGGGGGCGCTGGGGGCGGTGAAATACTCATTGCAGGCACGCCTGAAGAAGTAGCCGAATGTGAACGCTCGCATACTGGGCATTACCTAAAGCCATTGCTTTAAGATAGATAATAAAAAGTATTCATTAAAAGTTACAAAAATGCCGCTAAATTTAGCGGCATTTTTATTTGCTTATACTAGTAAAGCAATTTATGTACGAGGAATAAACCCTAGTGCATCGTAAACCGATTTAAGAGTTTTTTCTGCACGTACACTGGCTTTTTCTGCGCCTGATTTCATGATGCTATCAAGTAGGTTTTGATCTTCTCTGATCTCTTTAAAACGTGCTTGGATTGGCTCAATCATGCTAACAACTGCATCGGCTGTGTCTTTTTTCAGGTGACCATACATTTTATCTTCATACTCTGGCACTAAGTCTTCAATTGAGCGCTTAGTGGCTACGCTTAATAAAGTAAGTAAATTAGAAACGCCTGGCTTTTCAGTACGGTCAAAGTAAATACGCGCTTGCTCGTCTGAATCGGTTACTGCTTTTTTAAGCTTTTTCTCAATCTTTTTAGGCTCATCTAATAGCATGATGTAGCCATTAGGGTTTTCATCAGACTTAGACATTTTTTTGAGCGGATCTTGAAGGCTCATTACGCGTGCGCCAAATTCTGGAATATATGGCTCAGGTAACTTAAATACGTCACCGTATAAATTATTAAAGCGTGTCGCTATATCACGCGTTAACTCTAAGTGCTGCTTTTGGTCATCCCCTACTGGTACTTGGTCAGCTTGATATAATAAAATATCCGCTGCTTGCAATACTGGGTAAGAAAATAAACCGACGTTTACATTGTTAGCATGCTTAGATGACTTGTCTTTAAACTGAGTCATGCGGTTAAGCTCGCCCATTTGTGCGTAACAATTTAGCACCCATGCTAACTGCGCGTGTTCTGGCACTTGCGACTGTACAAATAAGGCCGATTTTTCAGGGTCTATGCCACATGCCGCGTATAACGCTATACCATCTAATACACGAGAGCGAAGAAGTTCAGGCTCTTGGCGAACAGTAATCGCGTGTAAATCAACAAGCATAAAGAAACTTTCGTGGTCTTCCTGTAGCTTTAGCCACTGGTTAATAGCGCCAACATAGTTGCCTATTGTCATACCACCGGTTGGCTGAATGCCACTTAAAACTACTGGTTTACTCATGATTTTCCTTTACTGTTTAGTTAATTAAAAATTTTAACGCTGTGTTAGTGTTGGTATTATATCTAAGAAGTTATCGCATAGGTACTGTGGATTATAATCCTCAAGATTTTCGCCTTGGTTATAACCATAATCCACCGCTATTACATCAATTTTAGCGGCATGTGCTGCCAATATATCGCTTTTTGAATCGCCAATCATAATAGCCTTACTCGGCTCAACATTCAGCTTGTTACATGCATACAATAAAGGCGCTGGTGAAGGCTTTTTAGCCATATCGTCTCCACACACTATCACTTCAAAGTGACTGGTAAGGGAAAGCTTATCAAGTAGTAGCTCGGTAAATAGACGCGCCTTATTAGTAACAAGTGCTTTTGGCATGCCCCGCAAAGCACTGAGCCCTGTTTCTACATGCTGATACAACACACTATACTTGCCCACTAGCTGCTCATAATGTTGGTAAAATAAGGCAATGGCTTTTGCACTAAGCGCTTCATCTAAGTGTTCGCTAATTTGCATATCGCCACTGAGTGCACGCTTGACTAGGGTTTCAATACCGTTGCCTATCCAGCTTTCAACCAAGCTTTGGCTAACAATAGGAAACGCTAAATCACTCAGTGTTAAGTTTACTGCTAGGTATAAATCGTAAACGCTATCAACAAGTGTGCCGTCAAGGTCGAACAAAGCTACATCATATTTCATTACTTTACGTTTCCTAACTGCTCACGCATTTGATCAATAACAACTTTGTAATCAGGCTCATTAAAAATAGCAGACCCTGCTACAAACATATCGGCACCTGCTTGCGCTGCTGCGGCTATGTTATCAACCTTAATACCACCATCTACTTCTAGGCGAATATCACGACCCGACGCAACTATACGCTGCTTAGCTTGAGCTAGTTTTTCAAGGGTGTGGGGAATAAAGCTTTGGCCGCCAAAGCCTGGGTTTACCGACATTAATAAAATAGTATCTAGCTTATCAATAACGTGATCGAGGTAGCTAAGGCTAGTGGCAGGGTTGAATACTAAGCCCGCTTTACAACCATGGTCTTTAATGAGCTGTATGGTGCGGTCTATATGCTCGCTGGCCTCAGGGTGAAAAGTAATTATTGATGCGCCGGCCTCTGCAAACAAAGGAATTATACTATCGACTGGTTTTACCATTAGGTGCACATCTATAGGCGCTGTTACACCGTAATCTCTAAGCGCTTTACACACCATAGGCCCAATAGTGAGATTAGGCACATAGTGATTGTCCATGACATCAAAATGTACTACATCAGCGCCTGCAGCGAGTACTTTATCCACATCTTCGCCTAATTTTGCAAAATCGGCTGACAAAATAGAAGGCGCAATTAAGTATTTTTGTTCAGGGTTTAACATAGTAATCCGTCAATCAGTAAAATATGCCTTAATGTACCGTAAATGCTAAGGTTTCCCAAGTAATACACTGTAAATTAGGCATAACTAAAAATATCGATTTAAATATATAAGTATTTATTTATAAAAAGCTTTAGGACGTGTTGAGCTTTAATGGTTGAGTTTTAGGCAGCATGTTTAATTTTTGGTAAGGCCGTGAGTAGGATGCACAAGCTTTGCTTACATGATACAAGTTATTAGTTTACGCAAGAGCAGTTATTGTGGCCACTCGATTACAAACTTCGGGGCGCGATTTAAAAACTCTTAGCATGAGAACACACTTTAACTCGCAAGTTTTAACAGGCCTTAGCTATTACAGGTAAATATTAGTTTGTTATTTATACAGCTTTTGTTATTATTAAAGGAGTAACTTAATTTTAGGCTAATATTATGCGTGCATTTAAAACAGGGATCTTAATTGCGTCGGCATTGTTATTTATTGGGGCATTTAGTTTTGCGCCAAGTTCTGAGCAAGATTTAAGCTTAGTTAGCAATTGTCAGCATCAGGCAAGTAGTAAAAACGCTTCAAACACCTTAACGTGTGCGAAAGTAGAAGAAGACTCATCGTGGTTTTCGTGGCTAACAGGCGATAGCCGCAGTGCGCAGTTTCATTATTTAGATTTATTAGAGCTATTAACTAGCTCAGAAGACGCTAAGAATACGCCTTCAATAAAACCTCTATTTTAAATAATGCTGCACTTTATTAGCGCGTTGCAAAGTGTGCTAGCAGCATTTTTTGGTGTGCAATCAGAGCACAAACGCCAAGCCGACTTCCAACAACACTCCCCTCTTTTTATTATTGCTTTAGCTGTGCTGTTTTTTGTTATTTTTGTAGTGACAATTTACGCAGTGGTTGCTTGGGTGCTAAATACATAGCCATTAACTCGTCGACCTTGTTGCGTGATCCACCTTTAGGGCTGATAGTACGTTTTACCTGAATTTTACCAAGTGTAGCTTGGCTATAAATTTTTCGCGTCCATACGGTATCGTGGTTAGATATAAGCACTGGGGTATTGTTTTCAAACGCGGCTTGCTCGGCTAAGTTTGCCAAGTTTGCTTGATCGTCTAAATTAAACCCGCCTTTAGCATAAGAGGTAAACGACGCTGTTTTACTTAGCGGCACATAAGGCGGATCGCAATAAATAACCGCATTGTTTGGCACAAGCTTAAATACATCATCGTAGCTTAGGCAGGTAAATGTGGCTTTTTGTGCTTTTTCGGCAAAAAAGTACATTTCTTTTTCTGGAAAATAAGGCTTTTTATATTTACCAAATGGCACGTTAAAAATGCCTTTGAGATTATACCTACACAGCCCATTGTAACCATGGCGATTCATGTATAAAAAGAGCATTGCGCGCTCATATACATCATTGCTTTTATTAAACTGTACACGGTATTCGTAGTAAGCGTCTGGGTGGTTATTTAAATCAACAAATAGTTTTTTAGAGTCACTTATAAACTCATCAGGCGAGCGCTTGAGCTCTTTGTATAAGTTAATTAAATCAGCATTGATGTCGTTGAGTAAATAGTGTTTAAAATTACTATTTAAAAATACCGAGCCTGCACCTACAAAAGGTTCTACCAAGGTTTCAGCGTGTTTGCTGGCTTGAGATAAACGTGCATTAATATCTTCAACTAGGCTGTATTTACCGCCAGCCCATTTAAGGAAGGCTCTACTCTTTTGTTGCATTGGTTCTTAACTTCAATCTGCTGTAGCGCGATTTTACACTAAAGTGAGTCAGTTTACTGATCAAGTCGTGCAATTTCTTGTTTTATTTTGCTGATTTTTTTATAAAAAGGCTTGTTCTTTCTAAGCGCACTCGACAAGGCAGACAACGCACTTTTAGCATCAGCGAGTGATGCATAACTGCCAATAGTAACCACCCACCACACTTTATTATTTCGCTTAGTTTGATATACCTTAGCGCGTTGGCTTAAATTATGTTCAATAATAAACTCACGGGTGATTTTTTCCTGTGTAACGGCTAGCAGCTGCACACTTGTATTATTATCTGGCTGAGCTAAATACCAAGCGTTATCTGATACGTTATTTGAGGTTTTAGGCTGCGGGTTTTCTTTATTGTCACTTTCAATTGGCTCAATAGTCTCAGGAGTGTTTAAGCTTTGTGGTAACGACTCGCTTTGTTCACTTTGCTCACTCTGAGCGCTTAGTTGAGCTTGGTGCGTTAGGCTTTGCATTATCGCCGGCACATCGTTTTTATGAGGCGCTACATTACCTTGTGATTTATCGCTGACCGGCTCTAACGGCAAATCCGCTTTTGAAATATCAGAATTAGCATTACTGACTTCTTTATACGCGCTTGGAATAGCGGTAATTTTAGAAGCAGGAATAGCGGTATCTATGTCCTGGCTTTGTTGATTTTGATAGTACGTTTGCCACCACTGGGTCATGTCATTTTTATACAGCAAACCAATGATAAGTAGCATAATTATAATTAACAACGAGATTAAGTGTACTCGCCACGACACTTTATCTTTTTTTACAATATCAGCCACATGCTCGGTTGGTTGCCATGCTAATAATAAGCTGGGGTTGCCTTTCGCTTCATTTAAAAATGCACTAAATACGGGGTCTTCATCGTACGGTAAATTAGGAAAATACCAGCTCATTAGCTGTTTAGATTCATGTGCAGATAAAGGCTCTAAGTAAATTTCAACGGCATTATTAATAGCTAGCTTTGATTGCGAAGCTAACATGATATAAAGCGTTATAGGGCTATTTTTGGCAAGTAACTCTAACTCCTGTAATAGCTCTTCAGATAGGTGCCTTGCATTATCGAGCACCCACAAACAGGCCTCACACGGCTGCTGCTGCAACAATTGGTAAAAGTTTTCACTTAACGATAAATCGTGGTCAATCAGCGGAGAGTTAAAGCTTTGCTCTAATATATCACTCATCAGTGATACATCATTTACATTGGCACTTACTTGTACAAATGCTTTATTAAAACTGTTGTATTTGTCGGTGATGAAGGTTTCGAGCATATAACTTTTGCCTAGGCCAGAGGTGCCTAGTAATACAATTAAGTTTTGCCCGTATTCAAATTGCAGAGCGATTCTATCCACCAACGCCGCACGGCTTGGTAAAATTTGCGCCTGCATTATTGCTCGAGTAACGCTCTAACTTGGTCGTCTGATACGTCATCTACCAATGCGCATTGACCAAATTGAGTAGGTAAAATAAAGCGGATAGTGCCTTTTTTATTTTTTTTGTCTTTACGCATATGCATTAAAAACTGCTCAGCAGTCATTTCACTTGGGATCTCAGTCGGTAAATTATAAAGCTTGAGTAGCGTTACAATTCTATCTACCTCAGTTTGCGATAAATCACCGCGTGTATGCGCTAATTTAGCAGCAAGTACCATTCCGGTAGCAACAGCCTCGCCATGTAGCCATACACCGTATCCCATTTGCGCTTCAATTGCATGCGCAAAGGTATGCCCTAAGTTGAGTAATGCACGAAGGCCATTTTCTTTTTCATCTTGTGCCACGATAAGCGCTTTAATTTCACAACATCTATAAATAATATGCTGCAAACTTGCTTCATCTAGTTGCTGTAGCTTTTCTACATTTTGCTCAATAAAAGCAAATAGCTCGGTATCGTAAATCAGACCATACTTAATAACTTCGGCCATACCCGCTGCAAATTCGCGCGCCGGTAAAGTGTGAAGTGAATTAGTATCAATAAAAACCGCTTGCGGCTGATAAAACGCCCCAATCATGTTTTTACCCAGTGGGTGATTTACCGCTGTTTTGCCCCCTACAGAGGAGTCAACTTGTGATAGTACCGTGGTCGGAATTTGAATAAACGGTACACCGCGCTGATAACATGCAGCAACAAAGCCTGTTAAATCGCCAATAACGCCGCCACCTAGTGCAATTAAGCATGTGTCTCGGCCGCAATTATTTTGCAATAAAAAAGCAGATATTTTCTCAAACCATTCAAGTGACTTGTATTGCTCACCATCGGGAATGACAAAAGAAAGAGGGTTTAGATCAGCTAACGAATCAAGCAGTCCTTGTAAATATAAAGGCGCAACTGTGTCGTTAGTGATAATGATAGGCCGACAATCACCAATGTGGTGAACAAGGCGGCCATTATCTTGAAGTGCAGATTGACCAATAAAAATAGGATAACTTCGCTCGTCCAAATTAACAGTTAATTCAAGCATGCTTTGTTATTTCCTTAATTATTGGTTTTTAAAAATCTAATTTCTCGATGATTTGGTTAGCAACAACTTTAGCGCTTTGCTCATCGGTGCGTACAACAAAATCGGCAACTTCTTTGTATAGTGGCTCGCGTTCTTCTGCTAAGCGCTCTAGTACATTACGAGGTGCTTCTTCAGTTTGCAGTAATGGGCGACGCTTGTCGCGTTGCGTGCGTGCAACTTGCTTTTCTATAGGTGTCTCTAGGTATACAACGATACCACGAGCCGAAAGCTTGTTTCGAACTTCTTTACTCATTACTGAACCACCACCGGTTGCAAGTACAATACCTTGCATTTCGGTTAAGTCGCCAATAACAGATTCTTCACGAAGTCTAAAGCCTTCTTCACCCTCAAGATCAAACACCCAGGCAATATCTGCACCGGTACGGCGTTCGATTTCTTGATCAGAATCGACAAATTCAAGGTGTAATTGGTCAGCGATGTGACGACCAATCGTGCTTTTGCCAGCCCCCATGGGGCCAACTAGAAATATATTACGTTTCTCAGCCATATCTTTTAGTACAAACGAACTCTAAAATTTGAAATAAAACCCCGCCTAACGACCTGGCCCCAAAATTAAGGAGGGGATTATCTCAGTAATTGGCCGGGTATTTCAAGTCTATTACAATAAAAAGCCATATAACGAGCAATTATTATCAATAAACACTCGTTGACGAACATAAAACCACTAAATTTTAGTCTATTTGTATTTTCGGTGTCACGAAAATAAGTAATTCACGTTTCTCATTAAACTCGCTGGTGCTCTTAAATAAGCGTCCAACATATGGAATATCACCAAGTACAGGTACTTTATTTGTGGTATTAATTATTTGCTGCTGAAAAATACCACCCAGCACAACGGTTTGGCCGTTATCAACCAGCACTTGTGTTTCAATTTGTTGAGTGTCTATCGAAACCGCTTCACCTGTTCCAGTTTGAACCGTTTCGCCACGAGTATCTTGTGTAATAACTAAGTCTAAAATAACTTTGTTATCAGGCGTAATATGCGGTGTAACCTCAAGGCTCAATACCGCTTTTTTAAAGCTTACAGTAGTAGCACCACTTGAGGCTGATTCGGTATAGGGGATTTCAGTACCTTGCTCAATACGTGCTTTTTGCTGATTAGCTGCAGTAATCCGCGGACTTGCGATAATCTCAGCCTTATTTTCTTCCTCTAAAGCACTTAGCTCTAAATCAATTAAAGTGCCATTAGCCAACTTAGCTATGTGTAAACCAATACTTGCCGCAGGGTTAGTAATAGGTAGGTTTACATTAAGACGGTCTGATAAATCAGGAATAATGCCATTTGAGATAGACTCAGCTCCTTCAAGCGAGCCAGAGATACCATCACTATCTTGTTGATCACTAAATCCCCAACGCACGCCTAAATCTTCTGTGACGTTATCGCGCACCGTTACCATACGTGATTCAATAATAACCTGTTGCACTGGGATATCGAGTGTTTCAATCATACGGCGAATGCTCTCAATGCTCTTCGCTGAATCTTTAATAAGTAATGTATTGGTACGCTGGTCAACCGATACACTGCCTCGGGCAGAAATGATGCTGTTAGTGTCGGTTTTCAGTAAATCCGCAAAATCTTCAGCTTTAGCGTAGTTTAAACGAATATACTCACTGTAAAGCGGCTCTAAATCCTCGACCTTTTGTTTTGCTAGTAAATCTTTAGCTTCACGAGCGGCGAGCTCTTCAGCTGGCGCAACCATCAATATAGAGCCATCCATACGCTTATCAAGGCCTTTAATACGCAGTACAACATCTAAAGCCTGATCCCATGGAACGCCATCTAAACGAAGTGTAATATTGCCAGTTACGGAGTCACTCGTTACTAAGTTAAACTCGTTATAACCCGCTATAATTTGCAGTACAGCTCTAACCGAAATATCTTGGAAGTTTAAGGTCATTGGACGACCTTGATATTCTTTGCCGCCATCTAAATAGGCATTTTGCGTTTCATCTTTTTCAATCGTTAACGTTAAAATGTTATCTATTTGCTGGTAGGTAAAGGTAAAAGCAGCATTAGGCTCAATAACTACACGGCTTAAGCTATCTTCTTTAAAGGTTTCAATGCTACTTACTACAGTACCAAAATCTAGCACATCTAATTCATACAGTAGGTCGTCTAAAATATCTGTGTGATGAAACTCTGCAATTATTTTTCCGCCACTTTCATGTACTTCTATTGCAGCTTGCGTGTCTTGTAAAAATACTAAAACTTTTGCTTCGCCTTTTTCACCACGGCGAAAATCAATAGATTGAATCCGATTAATATAAGCGCTTGAGGCATCATAACCATTGCTGCTTTCATCAGAAGCTTGCTCAGTAAGCGGGTTATCAGATACGCGCAACGACACTAAGTTATTATTAACTTGTGTTTCGTATATTTTTAAACGCTCTAAATTTACCGTAACTTTTAAGCCTTGCTCTGTCAGTACGCTGCTTACACTGTTAATACCTGCGTGATCGACCGGCACATTTTCAAGACCCTGTTCTAGTTCTGCACCATCAAATAGCATTTCTATGCGCGCTGGTGTGTTGTGTACTTGAATTTTAGGTTGTTGTGTTAGCTCTTCGTCAAATACAAGTTGTAACTCTGTCTCGCCTTTTAGCAAGGGGTTATAACGTACATCATAAAGTAGCGGCGCTGCACTGGCTGTTTTTGCAACAAAAAGAGCCAATATGACAAATAACACCGTTTGAAAACGATGATGCCAAAGTACATCCTTATGCATGTGTGTTTTACCTTTTTTATTATTAATTTGCGCCATTATTTGCCGCCTCTAACATTTCCAATTTAGTCAGCCGCTCTTTCCAACAACCCGACCCATCAGGGATTAATTCAACTAGTTCTACATAATCACTACTTACAGACTTAACTTTACCGTCATACGTCCCTAAGTAATTATTTACCGTTACCCTATGCAGCGTTTCATCCGCTGCGGTGATCAGTGCCCACATTTGCCCGTTAGAGCCTAATGTACCTTTCATTGATAGGTTATCGAGCGGATACTTTTCTAGTGGCTCTCTCACTCTATCAGGGTCAGGGTGTAAACAATTTTTAATTTGCGTTAGCTTATTTTGAATAATTTCAGGCTGCGGAGCCACAAAAGGACTACGTAACTGCGATGCATTATATTCAAAATGTTCAAACTGCGTTAATTCAGGTATTTCCTCAACTTTAGGCGTGGTGCTGGCCTTAACTTGGTCAATAAATTCTTTTTGCTCCGACGTATCGTCGTTACAACCTGCCAACAATAAAACAGACAATGATAATAAAGGGACTAATCTCACTTTTTAACCCCTTCTTCATAACGATATGTTTTTGCTACCACACTGAATGTTAGTTGCTTTTCGCCAGATGATACAATCGAAAAGTCATGTAAACTTACAATTCGTGGTAATTGGGCTACTTTTCCTACAAATTCTCCAAATTCATGGTAAGTGCCTATTACTTCAATTTTAATTGGCAGCTCAGTATAAAACTCTTTTTCGACTTCAGGTAACCAGCCAATTTTCAAAAATGTTAAACCGCTAGTAGTACCTACATAAGATAAATCGTCTAACAGGCCTGGGGTTTCATTTGAGGTAGGTAATCGCTTTAGTAGTTGTGAAAACTTATCTTCCATTTCAACCATTTGCTGGCGGTATATATCAAGCTTACTGGCTACGGCATACTTTGTTCTGTAGGTACTGCGCAGCTCTACTTCTTTAGCTACCGCGCTGTGATAGCTGTCTATTTCATCAGATACCAATAGGCTGTAACTAAAAAACAACACTAAACCGGCTATAAATAAGCAACAAATTGCTTTTACCGCAACGGGCCACTCGCCAATATTGTCGAGCTCAATTTCATTCCAATCTATTTCATTTAAGGCTTTTAAATCAAGGTTCATCACTTACCTCACCAATTTCATCAAATGGTTTTACGTAAAACTCCATATTAAAATCACTGAGTAACCGTGATGTTTGATCGCCTGCCACAATGCCTTGCATGGTAGGTCTTTCTAATAAATATGAGCCTTGCACCTGACGCAGCATAGTAGATAAACGATTGTTTGATTCACTGCGCCCTAGCACATGTATTTGACTGCCGCGGCGCTCAAGCTTAGTTAAATACACGCCTTGAGGAACAATTTTAGCTACTTCATCCATAATTTGAGTACCTAAATTACGGCTGCTTTGTAGCTCTTCAATTAATCGCATACGTTGTTGTAAATTTTCTTTTCGCTTATCAAGATTTCTAATTTCACTGATTTTTTTATCAAGCATGCTTATTTCTGAGCTTAAATAATTATTTTTTAAATTTTGGCCATCTTTTAAACCCGCGTAAAAAGAGCTAAGTAAGTACATACTTGCAAAACAGCCTATAACAACCGCAACTAAAATTGTTATAAATTTCTTTTTTGATTCTTCACGCTGTAGCTCTCGCCACGGCAGTAGATTTATATGTGGCATGATGAAAAGCTCCTTAATGCCAAACCAGTAGCAATTGCAAACTGCGTTCTATTTCGCTGCATTACATTTCTGTCTACTTTTGGCGAAACTTCCATATTTGCAAATGGTTCAGCAACCACAGCATGAATACCGAGCTCTTCAATTAACAACCTATCTAAACCGTCAATCATCGATGTACCGCCAGTTAGCACAATATAATCTACTTGATCTTTACCTGTGGTTGTTAAAAACATTTGTACCGCACGGCGCACTTGTTGCAATAATGATGTTTGAAACGGTGCCAGCACTTCAAAAGTATAATTAGGGGGTAAGTCACCCGTTGTTTTGCCTATTTCAGCCTCATCAAAGCCTTTGTTATAGTAAGACACAATGCTGTTAGTGTATTGGTCGCCACCAAACACTTGGTCACGGGTATAAATTGTTTCACCTGCTTGAACAACACTAACCAACATTAAAACAGCGCCAATATCTACCACCGCAACACACTTATTAAAGGCGTCGCTTGGCAATTGCTGATAATACACATCCATTGCTCTACTTAACGCATAGCTTTCAACATCAACCACTTTAGCGGTTAAGTTTGCCGCCTCAAGTGCGCCCACACGGGCTTCAACACTTTCTGTACGTGCAGCAGATAACAACACATTCATTTTACTCGGGTCGGCTTCGTTGGTAGAGAGCTTTTCAAAATCTAAGCTCACTTCATCAAGGGGGTAAGGTATTAAGCTGTCAGCTTCTATTTCAATTTGCGACTCTAATTCAGCGTCACTTAATGAAACATCCATAAAAATAACTTTAGTGATAACGGTTTGCCCTGATACAGCCACTGCCGCTGATTTTAAAGATTTTGGTAGTTTTCTTTTTAATTTTGTAATTATGTTACCAATTGCTTCAATATCCTGAATAGAGCGCTCGCTCATTGCCCCTTTTGGCATAGGTTCAATTGCAAGTGCTTCTAGTCGAAATCCCGTTTCAATTTCACTTAAAAGCACTGCTTTGATAGAGTGCGATCCGATATCAATTCCGACCATCGCAGTGGATGGCTTTTGAAATAGTTGACTTAGCATGTTTGCAACTTGACCTTTGTTTTAATAATAAACAAGTTATAATTTTTTTAGTAAAAAATATTATTCATTTTTTAATCAATATATACTAGCAGTCTAAACTCGCAATTGGGAGTCCATTTAGGGAAATATAAGTGATTTTATTAAAACGAACATTACAATTTTTTATCATTTGCACGTTATTTGGTCTGATCACTTTAATCAGCCTTTATTATTACGTTAAACCTGATATCCCCAGTGTGCAAGTTTTAAAAGACGTGCAATTACAAACCCCTATGCAAGTCTTTACAAAAGATGGACTCTTAATTAATCAATTTGGTGAAAAACGCCGCATCCCCGTCACTATAGACGAAATTCCCCAGCCTTTAATTGATGCTTTTTTAGCAACAGAAGACAACCGTTTTTATGACCATATTGGTATAGACCCTATTGGTATTGTCCGCTCTGCTATTGTGTTAATTTCAACAGGTGAGAAAAAACAGGGCGCGAGTACCATTACTATGCAGCTTGCTCGTAACTTCTTTTTAACACGAGAAAAAGCGTATATTCGTAAAGTTAAAGAGATTTTTATAGCCCTACATATTGAAAGTGTATTAACAAAAGACGAAATTCTTGAGCTGTATCTTAATAAAATAGAACTAGGTAATCGTGCATTTGGTATTGGTGCTGCTGCTCAAGTTTACTATGGCAAAGAGCTAAAAGACCTCACTCTTGCACAAATGGCAATGATTGCCGGTTTACCTAAAGCCCCTTCGGCGCTTAACCCGATTCGTAACCCAATTAGAGCTAAAGCACGCCGTAATGTAGTGCTTGGTCGCTTACTTACTGAAAACTATATTACGCAACAGCAATACAACGAGGCGGCTAACCAGCCTATCACTGCTTATTTTCACGGTGCTGAGATAGACCTTTACGCCCCTTATATCGCTGAGATGGTTCGTGCTGAGATGGTTGAGCGCTACGGTGTAGAAAAAGCATATAACTCTGGATTTAAAATATTTACCTCTGTGGAGTCTAAAGTTCAAAAGGCTGCGCAAACAGCTTTAGTTAATAATTTACATAACTACGATATGCGTCATGGCTTTCGTGGGCCTGTAGACGTGTTATGGGATCCAGAAACACAGCCTGCCTTAAGTGAGCAGCAAATTATAGAAAAGCTAAAACCTGTTAAAGAAATAGCTGATTTGCATGCTGGCGTGGTGTTAAATGTGACAGAGAAAACCGCTGACGTTATTTTAAAAAATGGCCAGCGCACCACACTTGATTGGGATAATTTAAAATGGGCGCGCAAATACATTACTCGCTACCGCCAAAGTTTTGCCCCTAAAGCCGCTACTGACATTCTTACCCCTGGCATGCAAATATGGCTGCGTAAAAATAACGACAGCAGTTACCTACTAAGCCAAATACCAGAAGCTGCCAGTGCACTTGTTTCACTCGACCCACAAGATGGCCGTATTAAAGCTATAGTAGGCGGTTACAGTTTTGAGCAAAGCCAATACAACCGAGCGGTACAAGCTAAACGCCAAGTTGGCTCTAATATTAAACCCTTTATATATTCTGCTGCGCTCGAAAATGGCTATACATTAGCCTCTATTTTAAACGACGCGCCAATAAACCAGTGGGATAAAAGTTTAGGTGTAGCGTGGCGACCAAAAAACAGCCCAGCAGTTTATAATGGCCCTATACGTATTCGCCGTGCACTTGCACAATCTAAAAACGTTATTTCTGTGCGCTTACTTCGCGGTGTAGGGTTACAACGCACCGCCGATCACTTGCTTAAGTTTGGTTTTAAAGATGCTGATATTAACCGCAGTGAATCGTTAGCATTAGGGAGTGCATCAATCACGCCATTAGAGCTTGCTCGCGGCATGAGCGCATTTGCTAATGGCGGTCACTTAATTGAACCTTACTTTATATCTGAAATTCAAGATGCCTATGGCAATGTACTATTCAAAGCAAACCCAGCTCTTGCCTGCGATGAAGACGAGCTATTACCCGTCTCTCAAGCAATGGATAGCTTTGCCAACAATAACCTAGATACCGACACAACAGATGATACAGCCACGCAGCCACGTTGTGCACCGCGTGTTATTTCAAAGCAAAATGCTTTTTTAATTGCTGAAGCAATGCACAGCGCAGTTTGGGGTGGCGGTAGCTGGACCCATAAAACAGGCTGGAGCGGGACAGGTTGGCGTGCGCAAGCATTAGATAGACGCGATCTATCGGGTAAAACAGGCACAACCAATGACTCTGTTGATACTTGGTTTAGCGGCTTTAACCGCAATGTAGTAACGTCTGTATGGGTTGGTTTTGACAACCCAGGTAACTCGTTAGGACGCTCCACCTATAATAACAACCTAGATAGCAGTCAAATCTCTGGTGCTGAATCGGGCGCCAAAACGGCACAGCCTGCTTGGGTTGATTTTATGAAAGTGGCGCTTGAGGGCACACCAGAAGCGCCAATAGAGCCTCCTGAAGGGCTAGTTTCAATTCGTATCGATTTAAAAACAGGTTTGTTAAGTCATAAAAACGACTACACCAGTCGTTTTGAATATTTTGAAAAAGGCACTGCGCCTACAAAATATTTGCTGTCTCAGCCAACTGATATTTTTGAAGAAGATACAAAAACAGAAGAAGAGCTATTCTAAAAACAAAAACGGCAGCTTACACAAGCTGCCGTTTTACTATTAATATTTGCTGCGCTATTTTAGGTTTTTAACTAACCAATATAAATCAGAGTGCACTCCCGCGGCGGTCACTTCTTTGCCTGCCCCAGGGCCTTGTATTACTAAGGCGTTTTCGTTGTACCACTGGCTATTAATAACAAAGATATTATCGCCTGGAGTTAAGTTAGCTAAGGCGTCCCCTTTAGGCGCGTAAGTTATACCTACCTTCGCCGATACTTTACCCTGCTCTAATGCCAATAAACCGGTATACCTAAGTACAGCATCTTGCGCATTTGCCGCATCGGCATGGTGTTTAATAAAGGCATTTAGCTTATCTTTATTCGCTAAAAAGTCATCCCATGAACCTTGGGCTAGCTCATCAGGCATTAATGCTTGTAAGCTTATATCATTTAAATCTAATTCAATGCCAAGCTCGCGCGCAAGTATTAGCAATTTACGTTGCATATCGCGGCCCGATAAATCCTCGCGAGGATCAGGCTCTGTAAAGCCCATTTTTTGCGCTTCAAGAACAAGGTCAGAAAATGCCACACTGCCATCGTACTTACTGCATAGCCACGAGAGTGTGCCCGAGAAAACACCTTCAATACGGGTAATTTTATCGCCACTATTTTGTAAATCGGCCAACGCAAAGTTAATTGGCAATCCTGCCCCAACACTGGTGTTGTAGCGCCAATGCAAGTTACGCTCGCTAATACTTTGGCGCAGCGCGTTATACCAATTAGATGCAGCAGTGCCTGCGTACTTGTTAGCACTTATTAAATGGCAGTCTCGCTCTACAAAGTCGGTGTATAATTGGCTAAATTGCTCGCTTGCCGTTATATCAACAACAACTTTGTGCTCGTAATCAAGTTCGTTTAATGCACTTAATAAATCCGCCTGCTCATAAGCAACGGCATTATGCTGCCATTGTTTTTTCCACTGTCCGAGTGTAATACCCGAGGCATTAAATAGCATATATTGCGAGCGAATTAACCCAACTAGCTTAATACTATAATCGCCCGACAAACGCTTAAATTGAGCATCTAGCTGGCTTAAAAATTCATCGCCTACATTACCTAAGCCAGCCACAACCAGAGCAACTTCTTGACCTTTATTAATTAATTTTTCGTGCAATAAACTAAGTACATCGCTTTCTATTAACTGATCTGTTAACAGCAATGTATAGCCTGTATCTTGATGAATAAAACGAGGGTGAATACTTTGCTGATTTAAAACCTCAGCCGCTAATGTACTTAATGTGTAAACATCTTGCGTAGGCGCAACCACCGCGCAGCCATTTAAATTAGACTCGCTTATATTTGCTCGCCCAGCGAAATAACTCACTACTTGATGCGTTGCACCCGCGGGCACAACTAAGTATGTATCGCCGTTGTGTATAAAATGATGAAGGCTGTGCTGAATAAGCTGGCTAACATGCGCCACTTCTCCCGCGTTAAGGCCTTCAACGAGCAGTAAATCAACGTTTTGTAATGTAGTAATAAAACGTTTTTGCTTAGCTTTGCCTTGTTTTACAATATCGGTAGGGGCAGTTTGCACATCAAAACTACTACGTACAGCCAGTTTAATATTACTGTTTTTTAAAGGCGAAAGCGTTTTAGCATGTAAAACCGGGTTACCCAATCGAGCTAATAAGTTAGCTTGTTCACGGCACACCTTGTTGTACTTAATCGCCTTTTCAACTTTACGTGGGTCGGCACTAAATACCCCTGGCGTATCAGTCCAAATACATACATTTTGTGCGTCGCAATAATTGGCTAATAAGGTGGCGCTGTAATCACTGCCATTGCGCCCAAGCGTAACTGTTTTACCATCAGCACTTGCTGCGATAAACCCTGTTACTACGTTAATTTTATTTGCATCAATAACTTGGCTGCATTGCTGTTTGTTTTGCGCATGCAAAAGCTCCCCGCTTGTTACACTAAACAGCGCTCTAGCATCATGAGCACACGCTTGAATGTTTAATTGCGTTAAATAGGCTGCCAATAATCGCGCAGACCACAGCTCACCATGAGCCAGTAAGGCCGCCTCTTGTAACTGCTGCTTGCTGGCTTGCTCCGCTACATCACTTAGCTCTTGCGCTAACACAGCTAAAGCCGTGTGTTTAGCATCGGCTTTTAATAACTCTTCAATTAATGCTGTTTGGTGATTACTCAATTGCAGCAAAATATCAGCAACGGCTTGCTTATCTTGTTGTTGATAACTTTGCCACAGCGAAACCAATGTATCGGTGGTTTTACCCGCAGCAGATACAACCACGCAATCGCCAGGCTGTGTGTGGCCAATAATTATTTTTGCCACACTTTGATAGCGCTCGCCCGAGCTTAAGCTCGAGCCGCCAAATTTATGTACACTTTTTACCATACTCAATCACCACAAAGCTGGATGAGCAGCCTGCTGCTTTACATCACCATTGGCATTGCCTGCAGCTTTACCAACACGCCCTACATTTTTATTTTGACCAGGTTTAACTAAGTTAAATACACGTTCAAAATCAGCCAGTAGGTCTTCTACATCTTCAATACCGACCGAAATACGAATTAGCGTATCGCCCACACCCGCCTCTAAACGTGCTTGAGCTTCCATACCTGCGTGAGTCATGGTCGCAGGATGACAAATTAAACTCTCAACCCCACCTAACGATTCTGCTAAGCTAAATTCTTTAAGGCTCGTTAAAAACGCCGCTGCATCATCTACATCGCCTTTAATATCAAAACTAACCATACCACCAAACCCAAGCTGTTGGGCTTTAGCAAGCGCATGTTGAGGATGCGATTCAAGGCCTGGGTAGTAAACTTGGCTAACATACTCAGAGCTTTCTAAGTATTTAGCAATTGCCAGGGCATTTTCTTGGTGCTGTTTTAAACGCACATTTAAAGTACGTAAACCACGTAACGTTAAATAGCTATCAAATGGTGCGCCGGTAATACCAATGTTATTGGCCCACCAAGCAAGCTCATCACCAAGCTCTTGTGTTGCAGCAACAACTGCACCGCCTACAACATCAGAATGGCCGTTTATATATTTAGTGGTTGAGTGCACAACAATATCTACGCCAAACTTAATTGGGTTTTGTAATGCCGGTGATAAAAAGGTGTTATCGGCGGCCACTAATGCACCGCACTGTTTTGCTATATCCGTCACGGCTTTAATATCCGTTAGGCGCAGCACAGGGTTACTTGGTGTTTCTATCCAAATTAATTTAGGTTTAATGGTTAAAATTTGTTCTAGGCTTTCTGGTTTAGTTAAATCAAGTACTTTAAGTTTAAGCAAGCCGCGCTTTTCTAACGACGTAAATAAACGGTAGCTGCCGCCATAACAATCGTGAGGAATAACCAATGTATCATCGTTATTTAATAGCTGTGTGGCTAAGTGCACTGCTGCCATGCCCGTAGCAGTAATAATTCCGCGTGCGCCACCTTCAAGTTCTGCTAAAGTTTCAGCTAAAATATCGCGATTAGGATTACCACTGCGTCCATAGTCGTATGCGCGCTTAGTATCAAAATCGGCAAACGAATAAGTCGTCGATAAATAAATTGGCGGTACAACGGCGCCATGATGTTTATCGGCATCAACCCCATTTCGTACAGCAATGGTTGCTTTGTTTTTTTCGCTCATATTCGTCACCTGATTAATTTGGATGTTTAGACGTCTAAAAGAGTAAGTTATCCATTATAATAAGTCAAAGCATTTAAAGCTCTAGATGGCTAAAAATAACAGACGCGTAAAACTTCAAGAAAGCTGTATTTACTATTACAGCTAGCTTATTAAGATAGATTGCTATCTATTATTTGACTATCTTTTTTAAAACGATAGAATTTCACGCATATTTACACGCTTTTTACGCCGTGTGAGAAATTAATAATCTGAGGCAACGATACATCTTATGGCTAAATGGAATGGTGAGTATATTCACCCATACGCAGAACACGGGAAAAAATCAGAGCAAGTTAAAAAGATCACCGTTTCGATCCCGCTAAATGTATTAAAAGTATTAACTGATGAGCGTACACGTCGTCAAATAAACAACCTGCGTCATGCAACAAACAGCGAGTTACTATGCGAAGCGTTTTTGCATGCCTTTACAGGCCAGCCATTACCTAATGATGATGACCTACGTAAAGATAACGCAGAAAAAGTACCTGAAGAAGTTAAAAAAATAATGCAAGAAATGGGTTTAGAAGTGCCTATTTTAGACGAAGAATAAAACGTCTTTTTAAACAAAAAAACCTCAGCATGCTGAGGTTTTTTTGTTTAAGCGCTATAGATTACGCCATATAATTTTCCGGTAAGTCAATTTGTGCCACGCCCGATTCAACAGCAGCAATAGCAACCGCCTTGGCTATACGTGGTAATAAACGCGGGTCCATCGGTTTAGGAATAATGTAGTCTGCACCAAATTCGAGCTTTTCTACACCCGCTGCTTTTAATACTTGCTCAGGCACTGGCTCTTTAGCAATACTACGAATAGCTTCAACAGCGGCTATTTTCATTTCATCGTTAATTGCGCTTGCACGTACATCAAGTGCACCACGGAAAATAAACGGGAAACATAAAACATTATTAACTTGGTTAGGGAAATCAGAACGCCCCGTTGCCATAATTAAGTCTTTACGAGCACTATGCGCAAGCTCAGGTGCAATTTCAGGATCTGGGTTTGAACATGCAAACACCACTGGCTTATCAGCCATTAGTTTTAGATCTTCAGGTGCAAGTAAGTTAGGACCCGATACACCTACAAACACATCAGCATCAGCAATTACATCTTGTAGAGTACGTTTATCTGTATTGTTAGCAAAAAGCTGTTTGTATTCGTTTAAGTCATCGCGGCGAGTATGAATAACCCCTTTGCGGTCTAGCATATAAATATGTTCGCGCAGTGCACCACACT
Organism: Pseudoalteromonas sp. Xi13; assembly: GCF_003952205.1. Classification (NCBI taxonomy): domain Bacteria; kingdom Pseudomonadati; phylum Pseudomonadota; class Gammaproteobacteria; order Alteromonadales; family Pseudoalteromonadaceae; genus Pseudoalteromonas; species Pseudoalteromonas sp. Xi13. The sequence goes on along the minus strand of NZ_CP034439.1, from coordinate 356,243 downwards.
TAATTAACAGCTCCATGCAAGCAACCGCTGCAGCGCCTGCACCTAAACATACAATAATTGCATCTTCTATTGATTTGCCCTGCACTTCTAAGGCGTTAAGCATACCTGCTGCAGTTACAATAGCGGTACCGTGTTGGTCATCATGAAAAACCGGAATACTGCAACGCTCAATAAGTGCTTTTTCAATTTCAAAACACTCTGGCGCTTTAATATCTTCTAAGTTAATACCACCAAACGTATCGGCAATATTAGCCACTGTATTTATAAAGTCTTCGGTGGTGCGATGCTTAACTTCAATATCAATAGAATCTAGGCCAGCAAAACGTTTAAATAAAAGCGCCTTACCTTCCATAACAGGTTTAGAGGCTAATGGCCCTAAATTACCCAAACCTAAAATTGCCGTACCATTACTGATCACCGCAACCATATTACCTTTACCGGTATATTTATATGCATTGGCTGGGTCTGCTGCAATTTCGCGCACAGGCTCTGCAACACCGGGGCTGTATGCTAATGCTAAATCTTGCACCGTTTCGGCTGGTTTTGTTAGCTCAATGCTGATTTTGCCTGGAACGGGGTGAGAGTGGTAGTGTAATGCTTGTTCACGAAAATCTGACATAACGCGATGGTATCCTGCAATTTAAGTTAAGTGAGAGGGAGTATGGGGCTAAGATACTCTTATTATTTTTAAATTCCAAGCAATATCAGGTCTATCCTGTTATATGCTATATCCGTTAATTTTAAGTGATTTATCAGCAACTTCGCTAAAAGTTATCAATATTAAACAAATAAAAATTCATTCAAAAAGTGCTTTTTGAGGTTCATTTTGCCCTGCCAATATTTTTCTAAAATAGCAGAATATTAAAATAGTAAAATGCACCAATATGGCGCGTTTATCACCGTTAAAAACAAATATCGCCACGATAAGCACTTTTAGCAGCTTGGTTAAAAATTAACGTATAAAAAATATAGAGAAGAATTGTGAGTTTGTCTGCAAAGGTTTATGCATATTCAGAATAAGAACAGGAAATAGTTATGCACACGTAGTACGGCAATAATCGGTGGTTTTTCAGTAAAAATGATGAATTTTAGGCACAAAAAAAGCACCCGAAGGTGCTTTTTTTACTAAACAGCAATAATTACTTCTTGCTGCTAAGTGCACCGAAGCGCTTGTTGAAGCGATCAACACGGCCGCCAGTGTCTAAAATCTTTTGCTTACCAGTGTAAAACGGGTGACACGCAGAACATACGTCTAGGTGAATGTCTTTACAAAGAGTAGAACGAGTTTCGAATTTGTTTCCGCATGAACATGTTGCAGAAATTGCTTCGTACTTAGGGTGAATACCTTCTTTCATAGGAACCTCTAGTTAAGGCCGCATCGCTCTCCAAACCCGAAGTCTGGCACCATACGTCGTTAAAACAAATTTATAGGCCGCGGATTTTATCCAACTAGCTTGCCCCGCACAAGCTTTAATTACGCTTTTTGCCAAAAAAGTAACCAACCAGCGCTACCGCATCCATTTGTATGTAGGTTTTTAGCCTTATTTTTAGTACATTAAGCTATTACCCTTTATCACATGAGTTGTTATGCGTTTTGTTGAAGTTGCTATTAAAGTTCCGTTACCACGCACCTTTGATTATAAAATAGATGAACAACTCATCTCGCCCTCGGCGCCTATTATGCCTGGGATGCGTGTTTTAGTGCCTTTTGGCAATCAAAAGAAAGTAGCGGTTGTTCTTGCTCTTAAAACGCATACCGACGTGCCAGAGAACAAAATTAAAGCGGTTACTGAGGTTATTGACCAAACTCCTATTTTATCATCACAGCATTTAGAACTGCTTAGCTTTACTGCACGCTATTATTGCTATCCGCTCGGCGAAACCATACACATTGCGCTGCCAGGTGCGCTTCGCCAAGGTGAAAACCCAGATAAAACCAGTATTAACATGATTAGCCTTACCGAAAAAGGCGCAAAGGTTCCATCATTAAAAGCGAAAACTCAGTTAAATTTATTAAAGCAACTCGCACAATCGGGTAAGTCGTCGGTAACCGAGCTAAAAGCGCTCGGCTTTAGTAAAAAAACAATAGATGCCTTAATAGATAAAGAGCTTATAACCCAAAGCATTGAGCATGATAATCAATGGCAAAGCGTTGCGCCCAAAGTCGGCACCAAGCCAGTACTTAATAAAGAGCAAGCCGTAGCGTGCACTACAATAAATCAAAGTGTTGGCTTTAAAAGCTTTTTATTAGAAGGTGTGACAGGCAGTGGTAAAACCGAAGTATATTTACAATGCCTAGAAGAAGTCCTTAAACGTGGCGAGCAAGCCTTAGTATTGGTGCCTGAAATAGGCTTAACGCCACAAACTGTTAACCGATTTCGTCGTCGCTTTCCCGATACGCCAATTATGCTATGGCACTCTGCCCTAACCGATAACGAACGCTTGCAAACATGGCGTTTTTGCGAAAAAGGCAGCTGCGCAATTGTAATAGGTACCCGTTCGAGTATTTTTCTACCTTTTTTAAAGTTAGGAATGATAGTGGTTGATGAAGAGCATGACTCTTCATTTAAACAGCAGGATACCTTACGCTACCACGCACGCGATTTAGCCGCTTATCGGGCATTTCAGCACAAAATACCGCTTATTTTAGGCAGTGCCACCCCTGCGCTCGAAACACTGCACAAAGCTATAAACAACAAATACCAACTTTTAAGCCTTACAGAGCGCGCTCAAACTGCGACCGATAATCAGTTTATGTTGCTCGATATGAAAGGCCAGCCCGACCAAGCGGGTATTGCACACGCAAGCCTTGCCACTATGCGCCAACATTTAAACCGTGGTAAGCAAGTTATGGTGTTTTTAAATCGTCGGGGCTTTTCTCCTACGCTAATTTGTCACGAATGCGGTTGGCTGAGTGAGTGTAATCGCTGCAGCACCAGCGCAACTTTTCATAAAGCCATTGGCCAAATGATTTGCCACCACTGTGGAGAGCAACACCCAGTACCTCACCAGTGTCCTGATTGCGGTAGCACACAAATTTTTCCAAACGGTAAAGGCACCGAACAAATTGAAGAATTTTTATCGAGTGAATTCCCCGATACACCCGTAACCCGCATCGACCGCGATTCAACCCGCCGTAAAGGGAGCTTAGAAAAAGCCTTAGAGGAGATAAACCAAGGCGGGGCGCGTATTTTAGTGGGCACACAAATGTTGGCTAAAGGTCATCATTTTGCCGATGTTAGCTTAGTGCTTATATTAGATGTAGATAGCGGCTTGTACTCGTGCGATTTTAGAGCCACAGAGCATTTAGCCCAGCTGGTAACTCAAGTTGCTGGGCGCGCGGGTCGCTCTGGTGAGCCAGGCCAAGTATTACTGCAAACCCACTTTCCTGAACACCCTTTATTGCAAGACTTAGTAAATAATGGCTACCAAGATTTTGCCCGTTTTGCTTTAAGTGAGCGTGATGATGCCGACCTTCCACCCATTACCAATATGGCTATAGTTAGAGCACAAGGGCACAGTATTAAGCTCGTTGTCGATTTTTTGACGGATTTGGTTCCTGTTAACGGTGTATCTGGTATACAATTGCTCGGTCCAATCCCTGCCCCACTAGAAAGAGTGGCGGGTATGTACCGGTTTCAATTGCATATTCAAGCGCAAGACCGCAAAGTATTGCATCAGTATCTTGCGCAAATGGTCGACTATTTAAGTACCAGCAAACTTGCACAAAAAGTGCGCTGGAGCCTTGATGTTGACCCTATAGACATGATTTAGGTTAAAGCCAAATGGCACAGCACGATTATATTAATAAAAAACCAGCGGGTAGAAAAAACACCAAGCAAGCCCCTGCTAAAAAACCATTTCCTATACTTTTAGTTGTTATTACTGTTTTGCTTGTAGGCGGCTTTGCTTACGGCTTATGGTTTATTAAAAATAACGCCGACCCTGAGCTTGTTGAGCAGCAGGCGCACCCTAAAACAGCTGAAAAAGTAGAAATAGCTAAACCTCGCGCCCCTAAGTTCATTGAAGAAATTAAAGAGCACGAGATCCAAGTTGAAGTAAGAGAAATTGAGCAAAAAGGCCCCTATGTTATGCAGTGTGGGTCGTTTAGAACACACGCACAAGCCGAAACCCTCAAAGCTAAAATTGCCTTTGCGGGCTTAATTTCTGAAATTAAAAAGACCACAGGTACTAATGGTGTTTGGTATAAAGTGCGTTTAGGCCCTTATAAAACAAAGCGCCAAGCCGAAAGCGACAAAAACAAACTCAAGCGAGTGCATGTTGTTAGCTGCGGAATTTGGGGCTGGACTTGAAATTAGTCCATTCACCCATATAACCTCATCATAATCGTTTTTTACAAGCTGCCCCCGCAGCTTGATGATGAGGAATAACATGACCACTATCGTAAGTGTACGCCGCGACAATAAAGTAGTAATTGGTGGCGACGGCCAAGTTTCACTTGGTAATACCGTAATGAAGGGCAACGCCCGTAAAGTTCGACGCCTTTATAATGGCAAAGTAATTGCTGGTTTTGCCGGCGGTACTGCTGATGCCTTTACCCTTTTCGAACGCTTTGAAAGCAAACTAGAAATGCACCAAGGTAACCTCACTAAAGCCGCTGTAGAAATGGCCAAAGACTGGCGTAGCGACAGAGCCTTACGCAAGCTTGAGGCACTCCTTGCGGTTGCAGATGAAACTGCTTCACTAATTATCACCGGCAATGGTGATGTAGTGCAGCCAGAAAACGATTTAATTGCCATTGGTAGCGGTGGTAACTTTGCTCAATCAGCAGCCACTGCCCTATTAGAAAACACCGATTTAAGCGCTCGCGATATCGTAGAAAAAAGCCTGACCATTGCTGGCAACATCTGTGTATTTACCAACAACTTCCAAACAATCGAAGAATTATAATAGGACCCATTATGTCTGCTATGACCCCAAGAGAAATTGTACACGAGTTAGATCAGCATATTATTGGTCAAGCTAATGCTAAAAAAGCCGTGGCTATTGCCCTGCGTAATCGCTGGCGCCGTATGCAACTAAACGATGACTTACGCAGCGAAGTAACCCCTAAAAACATTTTAATGATTGGCCCGACCGGTGTCGGTAAAACTGAAATTGCCCGCCGTTTAGCTAAACTCGCTAATGCGCCTTTTATTAAAGTAGAGGCGACTAAATTTACTGAAGTGGGTTATGTTGGTAAAGAAGTAGAGACTATCATTCGCGATTTAGTTGATGTATCAATTAAAATGACCCGCGAGCAACAAACTAAAAAGTTTAAACACCGCGCAGAAGAAGCAGCAGAAGAGCGTATTTTAGATGCACTTTTACCACCGGCTAAAGATCAATACGGTGAAACGCAGCGCGATGACAACTCATCTACTCGTCAAACATTCCGTAAAAAATTACGCGAAGGTCAGCTTGATGATAAAGAAATAGAAATAGATCTAGCACAAGCACAGCCAAATGTAGAGATTATGGCGCCTCCTGGTATGGAAGATATGACCAACCAGTTGCAAAGCATGTTCCAAAACATGGGTGGCGACAAACGTACTAAGCGTAAGTTAAAAATTAAAGAAGCCTTTAAGTTATTAACCGAAGAAGAAGCCGCTAAATTAGTTAACCCTGAAGAGCTAAAAGAGCAGGCTATTTTTGCAGTAGAGCAAAACGGCATTGTGTTTATTGATGAAATAGACAAAATTTGTAAGCGTGGCGATTCGTCAGGCCCAGATGTTAGCCGTGAAGGTGTACAACGCGACCTACTACCATTAATTGAAGGCTCAACCGTTAATACAAAGCACGGTATGGTGAAAACAGACCACATGCTATTTATTGCATCAGGTGCGTTCCAAATGGCTAAACCATCAGACATGATCCCTGAGCTACAAGGTCGTTTACCTATTCGTGTAGAGCTTGAAGCACTAAGTGCTAATGACTTTAAACGAATTCTTACCGAGCCACATGCTTCACTTACTGAGCAGCAACGTGAATTGCTTAAAACTGAGCAAGTAAATGTTGAGTTTAACGATGATGCAATAGAGCGCATTGCTAAAGCCGCTTGGCAAGTAAACGAGAAAACCGAAAACATTGGTGCTCGTCGCTTACATACGGTAATGGAAAAGCTAATGGAAGAAATTTCATACGATGCATCTGAACAAGCAGGCTCTACCCTTACTATTGATGCCGCTTATGTAGAAAAACATTTAGGCGCATTAGTTGAAGATGAAGATTTAAGCCGCTTTATTTTATAAGGTAGGCAAAAATACTATACTAAGAGCCTCCATATTGGGGGCTTTTTAATGGGATATATAAAATGAAACACGTAACAAAAGTGCATTATCATAGCGTGAGTAAAAACCTAGATGTTTACTTTGATGATGACAGTATGGCTGTATTTAGCTGCGAGTTTTTACGCGTTCACTCTCCCTCGGCCGAAGTACAAGGGCATGGGGCAGAGCCAATGAAGTTGGTACTTAATAAACAACATGTTGGTATAAAAAAGATTGTACCGGTGGGGCATTACGCACTTAGATTAGACTTTGATGATGGTCATAACAGCGGACTATTTAGCTGGAGCTACTTTGAAACACTACAAGCGCAGCACGAAACCTTGCGGGATAAATACCAAGCGCGTCTTGGCGAGCACGAACAAAACAAAGATAGCGTACCAATAAAGTTTGTTCCCTAAACCTTATTGGCTTTTTAAACGCTACACTGTATTACACTTTAAACTTATCAATAGCCGCAAATAACACGCGCGCTTGTTCAGAGACTTCTTCACTGGTTTGCGCATTATTAACTGCATGCTCAGAGGCATCTTGGGCAATGTCTCTAATGCGTACTACATTTTTGTTCACCTCTGATGCCACCTGACTTTGCTCATCAATAGCAACGGCAATTTGTGTGCTCATTTCCATTATGGTTTGCACATCTTCGGTAATAGCACCCAGTAAATCACCCGCTTTAATAGCTTGTGAAGCACTTTCATCACCTTGCGAGCGACATTGATGCATAATACTTACTACCTCTTGCGTGCGCTGCTGAAGCGTATTAATAATGCCTTCAATTTCACTGGTAGACTCTTGTGTACGTTGCGCAAGCGAGCGTACTTCATCCGCCACAACAGCAAAGCCTCGCCCTTGCTCACCAGCACGAGCGGCTTCTATCGCGGCATTCAATGCAAGTAAATTAGTTTGCTCTGCAATGCCTCTGATTACATCGAGCACAGAACCTATGGTTTCACCGTCTTTTTCAAGTTGCGATACCACACTTGATGCGTTACCTAACGACGAAGATAAATCGCGTATGTGCTTAACCGTAGAGTCTACTTCATTACGCCCTTGCTGCGCGCTTAAATTGGTTGACTCTGCTTTTTTAGCAGCAGCTTCGGTATTATGAGAAATATCTTGAATCGTTGCCTGCATTTGCGTAGCCGCAGTGGCAACCATATCCGCTTCGTGTAACTGCTCTTGCATGCCTGAACTTGTTGCAGAGGTACTTTCAGATAAGTGCTCTGTTGCCACATTTAACGTATTAAGCGCGGTATTCACTTCGTTTATGAGGCTTTTAAAATCGCCTATTAAACTATTAAAGTCCGAGGTCATAATGGTAACTTCATCATTACCTGTTTGCTCTATCATTACGCTTAAATCGTTATTACGGCGTATGTCGTTTATGGTGTGATACACCCGCTCAATAGGCACAATAATTGAGTGGCTAGTAAAGTACACCAACGCCAACACTATAATGCCCGAAATAACAAATACAACGATGGCAATAAACTGCGCTTGGTCAACGCTTTTCTCAACTTCCAGCTTAGTTGACTCAACAATTTGACCAACAACCTGATCGCTTTTTTCTACGTTAATACGCATAACACCTAGTGCACCAGAGTCTAAATCTAGCCCTAACTGCGTTTGTGCCTTTACAAGATTTTGAAAAGCACTTTGATACGTATCTATTAAAGGGCTTATTTGCGACTTATAACTACTTTGTAAATCAGCTTGGGTAATTTTTTGTTTAAACGTACTAATAAGTTCGTTAAAGCGAGTTAAGTATTTTGCATCAAAGCGCAGCATAAAATCTTTCTCAGCGCGTCGCAGCTGTAGCATTGCCGATAAAAGCTCAAAGTTATCTTGCTCTTTTAATAGCACCTCAACTTCGTGCACTGCATTTCTGAGCTTGCCATATAACCCATCTTTAGGGTTTAAACCTATCTGTTGCTGTAACCTAACAACCTCTGAAAAATTGTTGTTGTAGTTAGTAATAAGCGTATGAAAATGTTCAATTTGCGCTGTGGTAATGCCCTGCTGTTGCATTACCTCCTGCAGCTTTTTGATTTTAGTGCTTAGCTGTTTAAAATCCTTATCAAATGATGTAAGTGCTTCCTGCTGCTTGTAAAAAAGAAAGTTTTTTTCATGCTTTCTAAGCTCTAGTGCATGTACGTTGAGCTCTTCTGCAAGCTGAATTGTTTTATTCAGATTGAGTGTTACGCGTGACTCATAAATTATCACACACAACAAAATGACCATTGCCAGACCGACTACCACTGCATTAAGTTGCAAACGCCTTTTAATGGTTAAGTTTTGTAAAAAATTCATTGAAAACACCTATATTTAATATGCACTAATAGTGTAGTACGTTCTGGCGCTTTATATTGAACTTTTTATTAACTTTTTATACATATAACTCATGCTTTTAGATTAACATTACCCCATAAATCTTTATGCAATGAGTGAGTGTCATGCCACTGTTTATTAAGTAGCCATTTAACCAAAGGGGCAGGATCACTGGGAAAATTAATTTGTTTGTTTTGCGGGGCACTATTCCAATCATCCAGCGCTTGCGGGTTTAAATAGTTCATTACATGGGCCATTTTCATCGCCCGCAATGTTTGTGCATTTGCATCTTGTTCAAACTGACCATCGAGAGGTTTAAGTAATAATTTTTTCCCAAGCTTTAAGGCCTCACTTGCCAGCTCAAAGCCTGCATTACCAATTACGCCACTGGTATTTGCTAAGTCGTTTAAAAACCCCGCTCGTGAAGGAGTGCGCAAATGAATATGCCCGAGGGATTTATCCTGCGCATGCGGGTGGTAACAGTAAAACTCTTTTTCTGGGAAGTCCTTTAGATAATCAATAATGTTGTCGAGGTTCTCAAAGGGCAAATACACCAGCACTTTATTCATAACGGCGACAGGATTGCCATGGTCATGGTTTGCAATAAAGGGCGGTATAATATTATCTGCAAAGGGCTGCCAATGTACGCCTAAATAGGTGCTTGCTGGCGCGTAGTGCTTAATAAGAGACTTTCTAAATAAACCACGACCAAACATAGGCACGCTATTAGATAAAAAAGCCGCCTGGTGACTAATACCGACTACAGGCACGCCTGCGCGCTTTGCAGCCCAAGCTGAAATAGGCTCAAAGTCATTTAAGACAAAATCGTATTTTTTTACATTAAATGATTTTATATCGTTAACTAACTTACACACTCGGGCATTTTTTAATGTTTGATAGCTTTTTACTTGGCCGTTTTTAGTGCTAAACGATAAACCCCGAAACGTTTTGTAATCAGCAAAGTCCTGCATATCAAAGTAGTCTTTTTCAGGGCGTCCTGAAAAAACGTAATCTACATCTATACCTAACTCTTTAAAACAACTTGCCATAACACGGGCGCGCGTAATGTGGCCATTACCTGTGCCTTGTATGCCGTATAATATCTTCATACAGGCACCACCAAAGCTAGCGCAAATAAACCGCATGAACTGCCAATAACGGCGCCTATTATTATATCTGCCGGAAAATGTACGCCCAATACTACGCGAGAAACCGCCACCCCCGATGCCCAACTAAACCAAAGCCACGCATACTCTGCAAAAAAGTGACTCAATATTACCGCAACTAAAAATGCTGCTGCACTGTGTCCCGAAGGCAAACTAAATTTGTCACTAGGCACAATATACGCATTACTGACTAAGCAATCGCAGGGGCGGATTCGGCCAAAGCTACGTTTTGCTAAAAAATAAATAGGCCTTTCAATTGCAAACCCCAGTAACACTGATATTGGCAATAACTGATGCTGCTCATTGGTACTTAGCCACCAAATGGCGCCACACATAAGTAAATATAAACCACCATTACCACTTTTAGATAAACCAAGCGCAGCCGTTTTCAGCCATTTGGGTGAATTATAATTAAACAGAGTTAAAAAGAGTTGTTCATCCATTTGAGCCATTTTTTTAAGCACGTTATTGTCGTTCATTATTTACCCTTAGCTGCACAATATCTAACCATAGTTAAAGCTTAGTGGCAGAAAATAACAATTGAGTGACGCTTTTAAGACACTATTGTTGCCATTTCTAATTTCGGCATTTTTTGAATAAATTTACTGCTATTAAGTCGTTGTTATTGCATATAAGGAGGGTATACTGAGGGTAACTTATGTACCCTTTGAGGATAAAATAATGGATTACAGCACTTCTGACTTATGTGACTTTTTTGCCGATGTGGTTGACGTGCTTGAACCGATGTTCATCAACTTTGGTGGTCGACACACGTTTGGCGGCCGAATTAAAACGGTTAAATGTTTTGAAAATAATGAACTGATCCGTGAAATACTCTCACAAGACGGTACTGATCAAGTACTACTTATCGATGGTGGTGGCTCAACACGACGCGCCCTTATCGACATTGAACTTGCAGAGCTTGCGCTTGATAACAACTGGAACGGCATTATTGTATTTGGTGCTGTGCGTCATGTAGATGAGTTAGAAGAAATTGATTTAGGTATTCAAGCGATTGCATCAATTCCTGTTGCCGCCGACAGCGAAGGCGCTGGTGAAGATGGCATTGGCGTTAACTTTGCTGGTGTGTCGTTTTTTGATGACGATTTTATCTATGCAGATAGTACTGGCATTGTATTATCAGCAGAAGAACTTGAACTAGAAGTTATCGAAGAATAAAGTAACAAGCAGTGCTCAACAGAGCACTGCTTACGCCATCAGAATAATTTTTACTGCTCAATACGGATTCAACACAGTGCACCCTACCTTAAAAGTGTATGATGAAAACGCCGTTAAACCCTATTGCTCCACACGCGTTAACGAAACAAAAACTTGGCAGTCTGTTGCCCTATTAGACACCCATGTAAATGTACAACAAGCCCTTAACGATGCAGCGCAATTTGGTATTCGCTACGTATTAATTGGTATATGTGAAGATATAGGCCCTCGCGCTAATTTAGGCAATGGCGGCTCACATCAAGCTTGGCCCGCTTTTTTACAATACTTTTTGAACCAACCAGTTAACCAGTTTAACGCGACCCAGCAGGTATTGCTGTTAGGCGAAATTGACGTTGATGATGTAATGGCGCAAGCGCAAGACTTAAATAGCCAGCATGCTGAAGAGCTGGCTCAACTACGTAAACTATGCGCAACAATAGATGAGCGAGTAGAGGCGGTATTAACGCTTATATTTAATGCGGGCCTTGAGCCTATTATTATCGGCGGTGGGCACAATAATAGCTTTGGCATACTCAGTGCTTTAAGCAAACATAGTGGGGCTTCAGTTAACGCTATAAATTTTGATCCCCATGCAGATTTACGGCCCTGCGAAGGTCGCCACAGCGGCAATGGCTTTAGCTATGCCTTGAAGAAAAATGCATTGCAGCAATATCATATTATTGGCCTGCATGAGCAAAAAAATAACCAAGCCATTTTTGACTTAATCGCACAAAATCAATGTAGTTTTCACAGCTATCAAGCTATTAATGTACGCAGAGAAATATCACTAACCGACGCCGTACAGCACGCCTTAGCAGCATTTAATAAAGCGCCACTTGGTATTGAACTCGACTTAGACAGCATTTCATTTTTACCGGCCAGCGCGTATACATGCTGCGGCTTTAGCGTTAGTGATGCTGAGCATTATGTGTATTTAACAGCAAAACACAGCACTGCCCGCTACCTACATTTGTGTGAAGCTGCACCGCTAAATCACCCCGCTGGGTTAACAGCAGGTATGCAAAGCTGTGGGCAAATTATTAGTGCATTAGTTAATGCCTACTTACATGCAAAAACGCGTTAATTGTAATTAGCTTAATTAACCGCTGTATTTTTAAGGCCGCCAGATTGCCTTACTGACTTAGCTAAAAATGGTGAGTTAATTGAGCTTACTATTGGCAGGTGTATAACTCACTTTTGCACGCTATACGCTTATAAGTGAGTAATTCTATCGCAGCGAATTGCTGAATTTCCCTTACAAAATAATTATTGCAGCTTGGCATAACTTATTGTGTCTGGTGAGCCTGCCACTGCTTTAGCCAACTCATTAAGCCAATGCTGCTTAACGGGTGGCCAAAATAATAACCTTGTGCTGCGTGCGCTTTTAAACTTTTTACAAATTTTAATTGGTCTAAGGTTTCAACGCCCTCAAAAATAACCTTGGTATTTTGTTGGTTATGCATTTCAACCATACCGCCTACTAGGCTGCGAATATTATTTTGATTGCTAAAATCTGCAGTAAGCGATGGTGCCACCTTAATGTATTCAACAGCTAGATTTGGCAGCTTAGAAAGAACAATGGGATTATCGCCTAGCCCATCAACGCATATCTTTAAACCTATATTATTTAATCGGGCAATCATCGCACGGCCCTTATTATCTAAATCTGTGAATATATGCAGCGGGCATTCAACAATTAAATCTCCGTGTTGTAAGTTGTGCTCACTCACCACGCTATCTACAAACTCAACAAACTCTTCGTTAAGCATTTCGGGGCCAAATAAGTTAATGCTCAGCGGTATAGCAATCCCCTCTATGCGAAGTGCCATGGCAAGCTCTGCGGCCCGCTCTATAACAAACTTAGCCAGTGGGTAAGCTAAACCCGCAATATGAATATCATCAATAAACCGGTGGGCAGATAAGATACCTTGTTGAGGGTGCTGCCAACGCAACAGAAGTTCTAAAAACTCAATTTGGCCGTCGTCATTGCGAATAATAGGCTGAAAATAAAGTTCAAGCTCGCTTACAAAATCAATATTAGCCAGCTCTTTTAAACGGGCTTGCTGCTCAAGTTGCTCAACCATCATTTGTTGATGGTACACAACCACTGCTTTTTTAGGCTGACTATCAAGGGCTAAGTATGCACACGATACTAAGTTATCAAAGTTAGCGTCTTGCTCATCGCAATTAACGTAACTCGCCCTTGCTTTTACCTCTACGGTACAATTAGCGACGTTAAACGGTTTAAGTGTTGCGCCAATAATTTGCTCAATGATGTGTTCATGGCTATGTTTGTGCACAGCTAAGCTGCAAATAAAGGCAAAGTTAAGCCCGCCTAAATGCGCCAATTTTTCTTGGCCACCTAAATCAATCACATTGTCGTTATTTAGTAAGTCTTTTATTCTGTTGGCCGATTGTGCCAACAACAAATCACCAAAATCTCTGCCTATGTGCTGATTAACTTGCTCAAACCCTTCTAGACGAACAATCACCAGTGCTGCTTCTAGCTGTTTTTCTTTACTCCAGCTGTAATAACCCTGGCGTAACTGCTGTTTATCTGCAAATGCAGCAAGAGGAGAGTCATCTTGGTACGGCTCAGGCTCATTAATGTTATGCGAATCTTCAACTTTGGGCTCTTCTTCCTCGCTCATTAGCCCTACAACCGCTAGCAGAATAATAGCCACCACCACCCAAAATAGAGGCACGTCCATGAGTAAATGCGCTGAAAACAACACCACAAATAGCAACCCTGAAACGGCGCTTGTGATAATCATGCTCCAACTATTACGCTCAAACGCTTGCCATAAATGAAAGCAAAAACCAAAAGCGAGCAATATTGCTAACCAAGCAGCACCGCTGCTTAAAATGGCTAAACCGACAGCGCCTGTACATAAGTAACTAAATTTAATACTGGTATTTTTAACCGCAAATAACGTAGCGACCATCGCCATTAACAGCGCGCCGCTAAAAAATATTGGAAAGTTACTGTCAGTCAAAATACTCAAGCTTACGCCACTCCATTAGCAATAAAATTTAATAAAAGCATGTTAAATATGGACAAAAATAATACAAACTAATTAATTCTACCCAAAATCCATAGATTTAACAGTTTATTTACGCCAAATTGGTAACTTAATTGTGCAGGGTGACTTATTTGCCAGTGCGCAATATCAGCCCTTGCTCCAACCTTTAGCACGCCTCTGTCTTTTAAACCTAGTGCCTGCGCTGCATTGCGGGTTACTCCCGCAAGGGCCTGCTCAGGGGGGAGTCTAAATAAAGTACATGCCATGTTCATCATTAAATGCACAGAACATAAAGGCGAGGTGCCTGGGTTAAAGTCACTGGCAATAGCAATAGGCACATTGTATTTTTGCAGCAAATCGATGGGAGGAAGCTGTGTTTCTCGTAAAAAATAAAAAGCCCCAGGTAATAAAACAGCCACAGTGCCAACCTCTGCCATGGCTTTTACGCCGTTTTCATCAAGGTACTCAATATGATCAGCTGAAAGGCCTTTATACTCAGCCACCAGCTGTGCGCCCTGCTGATTAGAAAGCTGCTCAGCATGGCATTTTACCGGCAAGTTATGTTTTGTAGCTGCATCAAACACTTGTTTTGTTTGTGCAAGACTAAAGCCTACATTTTCACAAAAAACATCCACAGCATCGGCAAGGTTATTAGCCACTACCTGCTCAAGCATCTGCGTACATACTAAATCTATGTATTCATCTGCACGGCCTTTGTATTCAGGGGGTAGCGCATGTGCACCTAAAAACGTGGTTTTAATATCAATAGGATGATGCTCATTAAGCAAACGCGCCACTTCTAAAATTTTTATTTCGTTTTCAACATCAAGCCCGTATCCCGACTTTATCTCAGCAGTCGTTACGCCCTCGGCAAGTAAAGTGTTTAAGCGATCTTTTGCATCAACAAATAACTGCTCATGATCTGCCGCGCGAGTGGCCTTAACGGTACTGGCTATACCGCCACCTTGTGCGGCTATTTGTTCGTAGCTTACACCTTGTAAGCGCTGCTCAAATTCCTCAGCTCGGGAGCCTGCAAATATTAAATGTGTATGGCAATCAATAAGCCCAGGCGTTAACCATTGCCCTTTAATACTTAATGTAGGGGTAGCAAAGGCATCAAAACTGGGTAAGTTTGATTGCTCACCTAACCATACAATTTCGCCGTTTTTAATCGCCAGTGCCGCATTTTCTATAGCCCCATAAGGTGCATCAATTGTGCTATCCATGGTTGCTATGTTGGCATCAGTCAATAATAAGTCGAGATCTTCCAAGGCGTAACCCGTTGTTTTATTTTGCATACTTAGCTCCCTAACGTGCTTAAAATACAGTCTAACAATACATCTTGTATATACAAGATAATTATGCCATCTTTATTAAATAGTTTATTTTAAGTACAGCTAATAATAGTAATGACCACTCCTAAATTTGCACAAATTAAACAATTTATTGTCGATAAAATAAAAAATGGCGCATGGCAAGAAAACCAACGTGTCCCTTCAGAAAACGAGCTTAGCAGCCAATTTTCTGTAAGCCGTATGACCGCACGACGTGCACTGAGCGAATTAACAGATGCCGGCATTTTAACGCGCAGCCAAGGGTTAGGTACGTTTGTAGCAAGTTTTAAATCGCAGTCGTCACTACTTGAAATTAAAAACATAGCCGATGAAGTAAAAGAACGTAACGGGCAATACAGCTGTAGTGTGCAGGTGCTTGAATCAATCAATGCGGTAGCCCCCATAGCTATTGCGCTTGGCGTTGAAGTAGATAGCCTGGTGTATCGCAGTGTGCTTGTACACAATGAGAACGACAAACCACTGCAAGTTGAAGAGCGATTTGTAAACCCAGCTTTAGCCGCGGGTTATTTACAACAAGACTTTAGCGCCCTCACCCCGCATGAATACTTATCGAGCGTAGCGCCGCTCACACAAGCGCGCCACACAGTGGAAGCGGTTATGCCCAACTCGCAAATGTGCCAATGGCTTAACCTGTATAACGAAGAGCCCTGCTTACAGGTTATTCGTCGTACTTGGTCTACAAAAGGCATAGTAAGCTTTGCTCGCTTAGTATCACCGGGCAGTAAATACCGTTTGGGCGGGCACTTAACATTTAAAAAATAATAACAACGTAACGCTCAAGGGCGTTTTTTTGTAGCTGACCATCTTGTATATACAACAGGAGAAATTCATGAACAACCGGCTCGACACACACCGAGAAATCCGCGCGCCTCATGGCGATAAAATTAGCGCTAAAAGTTGGCAAACCGAAGCCGCTAAACGCATGTTAATGAACAATTTAGACCCTGATGTGGCAGAGCACCCTCACGCGTTAGTGGTATATGGCGGTATTGGCCGTGCAGCAAGAGACTGGCCAAGCTTTGATAAAATAATTGAAACCCTTGATAGGCTCGAAAACGACGAAACGCTGCTTGTGCAATCGGGTAAGCCCGTGGGCGTATTTAAAACCCACGAAAACGCGCCGCGCGTTCTCATTGCTAATTCTAACCTGGTGCCACATTGGGCAAATTGGGAGCACTTTAATGAGCTCGATAAAAAAGGCTTAATGATGTATGGGCAAATGACCGCGGGCTCTTGGATTTATATTGGCTCACAAGGCATAGTGCAAGGCACTTACGAAACCTTTGTAGCAATGGCAAAACAACACTTTGGCGGTAATGCAAAAGGTAAATGGGTTTTAACAGCAGGCCTTGGCGGTATGGGAGGTGCCCAACCACTCGCCGCGACGATGGCAGGTTTTAGCGCATTAGTTGTGGAATGCGACGAAACCCGTATCGATTTTCGAATTAAAACCGGCTACGTTGATGTAAAAGCCACGACACTTGAGCACGCGCTTGAGCTAGTTACCGATGCTTGCATTAAAGGCAAGGCGTTATCGGTAGGCTTATTAGGTAATGCTGCCGATATTTTTACTGCACTGGCAAACAGTAATATTACCCCTGATATAGTGACCGACCAAACCTCAGCGCACGACCCACTCAACGGCTACCTACCGCAAGGTTGGAACATGCAACACGCAGCAAAAATGCGTGAACAAAACCCACAGGCAGTGGTTAAAGCCGCTAAGCAATCTATGGCAGTGCAAGTAAACGCCATGCTAGCACTTCAAAAAGCCGGTGCTGCCACTACCGACTATGGCAATAACATCCGCCAAATGGCATTTGAAGAAGGCGTTACTAACGCGTTTGATTTTCCGGGCTTTGTGCCTGCTTATATCCGTCCGTTATTTTGTGAAGGAATTGGCCCATTTAGATGGGTTGCGCTTTCAGGCGACCCCGAAGACATTTATAAAACCGATGCAAAAGTGAAAGAGCTTATCGCAGAAGATACCCACTTACATAACTGGCTTGATATGGCGCGTGAGCGCATTCAATTTCAGGGTTTGCCAGCGCGTATATGCTGGGTAGGTTTAAAAAACCGGGCTCGCCTTGCACTGGCCTTTAACGACATGGTTAAAAATGGCGAGCTTAAAGCGCCTGTTGTAATTGGTCGTGATCATCTCGACTCTGGCTCTGTAGCAAGCCCCAACCGTGAAACCGAAAGTATGCAAGATGGCTCAGACGCCGTTTCTGATTGGCCGTTACTTAATGCTTTGCTTAATACTGCGGGTGGCGCAACGTGGGTGTCGCTGCACCATGGCGGCGGAGTGGGCATGGGCTTTAGCCAGCACGCAGGCGTGGTTATTGTTGCAGATGGTAGTGAACAAGCCGCGCAACGCATCGCTCGTGTGCTTTGGAACGACCCTGCTACCGGCGTTATGCGCCATGCTGATGCAGGCTACGACATCGCTAAAAATTGCGCGCAAGAGCACCACCTAGATCTCCCTATGCTAAACAAGGAATAGTCATGATTTCACACACTCTCACACCAGGGCAGTTAGATTTAAGCACCCTAAGAAAAATTAATGACTCTGCTGTCACACTTAACTTAGTCGATGGCGCCAGTACACAAATAGCGGCCAGTGCACAAACTGTTCAAAACGTAATAAACAAACGCCAAACGGTGTACGGTATTAACACCGGCTTTGGGTTATTAGCCAATACAAAAATAGCAGATGACGAGCTTGAGCTACTGCAGCGCAGTATTGTACTTTCGCATGCTGCCGGTATTGGGGAGTTCATGGACGACAGCACTGTAAGACTAATGATGACCTTAAAAGTAAACTCTTTGTCTCGGGGCTACTCAGGGATACGCCTAGAGGTGATCGCATTTTTTATGCAGCTACTGTGCAGTGAAGTGTACCCGTGCGTACCACAAAAAGGGTCTGTGGGTGCTTCGGGCGATTTAGCGCCTCTTGCTCATATGTGCCTTCCACTATTAGGTGAAGGCAAAATGCGCCACAAAGGTGAAATTATAAGTGCTGCTCAAGGACTGAAAATTGCCAATCTTTCACCTCTTACATTAGGAGCAAAAGAAGGACTGGCACTGTTAAATGGTACACAAGCCTCTACCGCGTTTGCGTTACAAGGGCTTTTCAAAGCAGAAGATTTATATGCACAAAGCTGTGTCATAGGCTCTATTAGCATAGAAGCCGCAATGGGTAGCCGTTCGCCCTTTGATGCACGCATTCATGAAATACGGGGGCAACGTGGGCAAATTGATACGGCCAGTGTATTTAGAGAGCTACTTAGTACTGAATCACAAATTAGCCAATCTCACGTAAACTGCGAAAAAGTGCAAGACCCTTACTGCCTTCGCTGCCAACCTCAGGTACTCGGCGCGTGTTTAACACAAATACGCCACGCCGCAGAAGTGTTGTTATGTGAATCAAACGGCGTTACCGACAACCCGCTGGTATTTGCCGATGTGGGCGATATTATATCCGGTGGTAACTTTCATGCAGAGCCCGTTGCCATGGCCGCCGATAACTTAGCCATTGCGATTGCCGAAATAGGCGCGCTGGCAGAGCGAAGAATCGCGCTACTTATTGATTCAAACCTCTCTACACTGCCACCTTTTTTAGTTGAAAACGGCGGAGTTAACTCAGGTTTTATGATTGCCCAAGTAACCGCGGCTGCGCTTGCCTCCGAGAACAAATCGCTTGCGCATCCCGCCTCGGTAGACAGCCTGCCAACATCAGCAAATCAAGAAGATCATGTCTCTATGGCAACCTTTGCAGCAAGGCGCTTAAAGGAAATGGCCAATAACACCCGCGGGGTATTAGCAATTGAATGGCTTGGAGCTGCTCAAGGGCTTGAGTTTAGAGCCCCACTTAAACCTTCACCGCAAGTAGAAAAAGCAAAAGCTCTGCTGCGCGAGCATGTAAGTTACTACGATAAAGACCGCTACTTTGCCCCCGATATAGAGGCAACCAATACGCTTTTAGCACAAGGGGCATTGTGCGACTTTATTCACCACAACCCACTACCATCGCATTTTAAATTCCATGCTGATAGCTAAAACCTAACGCCTCAATTGCTGAGCCAAGTACTTTGCGCTCAGCACTTTCATTACTGGTAAAGGTTGGCATTTCGCCGCCATGCTCTGCACACTTTTGTGCATAATAATTCGCTTTAGTTGGGTGCGATGGATTTACCACGTTATAAATATTTTGCCCCGAATTATAGTTTTCTATTACCGCAAAAATGGCGTTTATCACATCTTGTTGATGCACCATATTAACCACCTGCTGGCTCGATGAATTTAATTCTTTCCCAGCAACAAAGCGCCCTGGCTCGCGGTTAGGCCCTAATAACCCTGCTAAACGCAGTACTTTACCATCTTGCTCAAGCACCATTTCTTCGCTATCGTACAGTTTTATTTGTCGCTCATCGGTACAACTTATTTCACTGCTTTCAGTGTAAATACCTGGCTCTTGGTCGTACACACCGGTAGATGAGCACAAAATAAAGCCCTTTGCATTTAATTGTTTAGAAAGTGAAAGTGCAGCGCTTAGTGTTTCTGGGTAGTTACTTTCGCTGTGTCTGCTTCGTGGAGGGATTGCACACACCCAGTAAGCATCGTGTAAATCTATTTGATGTATTAGTTGCCCATCAATCAATACAAATTGACGCTGAAAATCGTCTGTGTGCTCATCACTTCTATGCGTACCTTGTACCTGCCAACCCGCCTGTTTAGCTTGTAGGCACAAAGTATGACCCAACCAGCCTGCGCCTAATACTACTAATTTATTAGCTTTTGTTTCCATTTTTGCATAACCCTTCATTTTAAACGCATAATTAGTGCTTTTTATCTAACTTCATAGAGATTTAAAGTAAGATATGATTAGATACAACCTACTAAAAAACAATAATACGTGCACTTATGCTAAATAATTTATCATTACGGAAGAAAATATTATTATTGATTGGTGGCACCATCACCATTTTGCTAATTATTGCTTCAACATTTTTTGTAAATCACATCGCTAACCTTTCCAGAGTAAACATTGAGCGCGAAGCTCAAAGCTACCTACAAAGCGAACAACTTTCAATGCAAAGCTACTTTGCAAAGTATGGCAAGCTGGTTTCTACGTTTGTTAATAACCCGCATTTAGTTAATTTTTTTGAAAATTGGGATACTCGCGACCAGCCGATTAAAAATGCCCCCGGCTACAACGAAGTTAATCAAGACTTTGTACGCATTAGCTCAAATGACGAAAATGTACTGTCGGCGTTTTTCGCATCAGCAACCACCGGTGAATACTTTAAAGAAAACGAGCGTACCAGCCATTACAATGGCCAACCTTACTACGCCTATAAACGTGGTTGGTGGCAAGAAGCCCTGCAAATTAATAAACTTTACGTAGGCCCTATATCGGTCGATTTAACCACTGGGGTTGCCTCAGCAGTTGTACAACAGCCGGTATACAACGCACAGCGTAAACTTATTGGTATGGGCGGCGTTGATTTACAGCTTAATAAAATCAACGATATGGTTGAAGGTATTCGCTTTAACGGACAAGGCTATGGCTTTTTACTCGATGGCAATCAAAAGGTTGTACACTTTTCAAATGCTACCGGCCATAAGCTGTCTAACACCGACGAAGGCCCTAAAGGTAAAGAAGGGCTAGATGGCCTTGAAAGCCAGTTTAATAATACTTCAGGCTTTACAGAGCTTAATGCACAAATGCGTAATAAGCTCGAAGGCAGCCAATTGGTGACCTTAAAAGGAGAAGAGTATTATGTGGTGTACCATCGCTTACAACTAGAGCAACCTTATCTAGATTGGTATGTAGGTATACTGATCCCAACCAGCATGATTGAAGCCCCCGTTAATGAGGCGGTTACCACCACAACCACCGCAGTGGTGATTATTTTAGTGATAATTTTAGCGATGATATTATGGGCAACCCACATGATCTCGCAGCCTATTACCACCTTAACTAACATAATGCGTGATATTGCATCGGGCGAAGGCGATTTAACCCAAAAGATTAATATTACCAGCCAGGATGAGGTCGGCCAGCTTGCCAATCACATGAATACATTCATCGATAAGCTGCGCGCCATGATGTTAGAAACAGCCGCACAAGCTGAGCAGTTGACCAATGCCGCAGCGCAACTTAAAAACGTGTCTGCTCAAACCAACACCGAAATACAGCAAGAAAAACAACAAGTAGACAGCGTTAGTGCCGCCGTGACCGAAATGGCCAGCACTGTACTTGAAATATCGCGTAACGCACAGCATACCAACAGCGCCGCCGAAGAAGTACAAGCTATTACTGCCGAAGGTGCTGACCGCTCAACTCAAGCACAACGTGTGATGACCGAACTTGCGCTACACATAGGTGAAGCGTCTAAAGTGGTAGCAGGGCTTGAGCAAGAAAGTAATAATATTGGTGCATTGGTGGATGTAATTAACTCCATTGCCGATCAAACCAACTTACTTGCTCTTAATGCCGCCATTGAAGCTGCGCGTGCAGGTGAGCATGGCCGTGGTTTTGCGGTAGTTGCTGATGAAGTACGTTCACTGGCAAGCCGTACGCAAGAATCAACAGACGATATTCGTAATATGATTTCTCGCTTACAGCAAATTGCCCAACAAGCGTCGGTAATGATGCTACAAGGACAAGAGCAAACTGAAGGCTCAGTATCGCAAACAAAAGAAGTGCTAAGTTCATTACAAAACATTGCTCAGTCGGTAACTAAAGTACAAGACCAAAGCCACCAAATTGCCACTTCAACTGAGCAACAAACCGTTGTCGCAGAGGACATTAATACCAGCCTTGCAGCAATTAATGGCTTAGTAAACAGCACCGCTGATCACGCACACATTTTAGCAGATGAAGCACGCGATTTAAGCGACCTTGCTGTTGCCTTAAACAAAACGGTTAATCAGTTTAAACTTTAAAAAGCACAGCGTAATAAGGTGGGTAACTAAGTATAAATTAACCCACCTAGGGTGTGTTGAGCTTTGTGGATTGAATGAATTTCAATCACCCAAGGCCCGCATGCCCTAGCACTCTTGTTTTTAAATTTTTTAACACCATATCTTCACAACTTGCTGCTATTTTTTAGCGTAATTAAATCAGTTAAAGTGGTTTTTACGCATCAGATCAAATTTTTCTGTTTTTAATACACATCTTTTAGTTGAGATAGTTTGTTGTTTGGCAGAGTCTGGTATAGTAGCACACGTATTAAACAGTGCTTTGAGGCTCTTTAATACAAAATTGCTAATTAATATGTTCTACAGGTTATGTAAAAGTACATATTAATTACCAATTGTAAAAAATGGGTTAGCCGACACTCGGTTAACAAAGAATACATTGTAACGGTTTTATCATGATATCTAATTTATTTACCAAGATTTTTGGTAGTCGCAATGACCGCACTATTAAAAACCTAAGAAAGACGGTCGCGCTAATTAATGCGCTAGAAACGCAATTAGAAGCGCTTTCTGATGAAGATTTAAGAGCTAAGACAGCTGAGTTTAGAGAACGTTACGATAACGGACAAAGCCTTGACGACATTCTACCAGAAGCATTTGCTGTGGTACGCGAAGCGTCAAAGCGTGTAAATGGCATGCGTCACTTTGACGTACAGCTATTAGGCGGCATGGTTTTACATCAAGGTCGTATTGCAGAAATGCGTACCGGTGAAGGTAAAACCCTAACAGCCACACTTCCAGCCTACTTAAATGGTTTAACAGGCAAAGGCGTGCACGTAATTACCGTGAACGACTACCTTGCTAAACGTGATGCTGAAACAAACCGCGAGTTATTTGAGTTCTTAGGCCTAACTGTGGGCTGTAACGTACCAGGCATGATGCCACAACAGAAAAAACAAGCTTACAGTGCCGATATTACTTACGGTACTAATAACGAGTTTGGTTTTGACTACCTACGTGACAACATGGCATTTAGCATTGATGAGCGTGTACAACGCCCACTGTTTTATGCGGTAGTGGATGAAGTGGATTCAATCTTAATTGATGAAGCGCGTACACCACTTATTATCTCAGGCCCAGCTGAAGATAGCTCTGAGCTATACATCGAAATCAATAAAATTGTACCGCTTTTAGAACTTCAAGAAAAAGAAGACGAAGAAGGCATTGAAGGTGATGGCGATTACACAATCGACGAAAAGTCTAAGCAAGTTCATTTAACTGAGCGCGGTCAAATTAAAGTAGAAGACCTACTTACTGAACGTGGCTTGATTGAAGAAGGCGACTCGCTTTACTCAGCCGGTAGCATTACCTTACTGAGCCATGTGTATGCCGCACTTCGTGCCCACAAGCTTTATCAAAAAGATGTTGATTACGTTGTTAAAGAAAACGAAGTCATTATTATCGATGAGCACACAGGACGCTCAATGGAAGGTCGTCGTTGGTCTGAAGGTTTACACCAAGCTGTTGAAGCTAAAGAAGGTGTAAAAATTCAAAACGAAAACCAAACACTGGCTTCAATCACGTTCCAAAACTACTTCCGTTTATACGAAACCTTAGCCGGTATGACAGGTACAGCCGATACTGAGGCATTTGAGTTTCAATCTATTTACGGCCTAGACACGGTTGTTATGCCAACTAATAAGCCGATGATCCGTGATGATCGCGCCGATTTAGTTTACCTAACACAAGAAGAAAAATACGAAGCTATTTTAGCCGATATTAAAGATTGCCAAGAGCGCGGACAGCCTGTGCTTGTAGGTACTATTTCGATTGAAAGCTCTGAGTATTTATCGCAGTTTTTACGCAAAGAAAAAATTAAGCACAACGTACTTAATGCTAAATTCCACGCGCAAGAAGCTGACATCGTATCGGATGCTGGTTTACCAGGTACTGTAACAATTGCAACCAACATGGCCGGTCGCGGTACCGATATTGTGCTTGGTGGTAACTGGAACAGCGAAGTTGAAAAACTAGAAAACCCAACAGATGAGCAAATTGCTGAAATTAAAGCGGCGTGGAAAATTCGTCACGATGCAGTAATTGACGCTGGCGGTTTACACATTATTGGTACTGAGCGTCATGAATCGCGCCGTATAGATAACCAATTACGTGGCCGTGCTGGTCGTCAGGGTGATGCCGGCTCTAGCCGTTTTTACTTATCGATGGATGATGCGCTAATGCGTATATTTGCCGGCGAGCGCATGACTAACATGATGCGTAAACTAGGCATGCAACGCGGCGAAGCCATTGAGCACCCTTGGGTTAACCGTGCAATTGAAAACGCTCAGCGTAAAGTAGAAGCACGTAACTTTGATGTACGTAAGCAATTACTTGAGTACGATGATGTAGCAAACGATCAACGCCGCGTTGTTTACTCTCAACGTAACGAGCTGCTTGAAGAAGGCGATATTTCAGAAACCATTACAGCAATCCGTGGTGACGTACTTGCCGGTGTTATTGATCAATACATTGCACCACAAAGCCTTGCTGAAATGTGGGATATACCAGGCCTTGAAGAGCGCTTAAAACAGGACTTCCTGATTGAGCTGCCTATCACGCAGTGGTTAGCAGATGACAATAAACTATACGAAGAAAAACTTCGTGAGCGCATTGAGCAAGCTGTTGAGCAAGCTTACAAGCAAAAAGAAGAGCAGGTTGGCGACTCTGTACTGCGTCAGTTTGAAAAAGCGATTATGCTTCAAAGTCTTGATCAGCACTGGAAAGATCACCTTGCTGCAATGGATCATTTACGCCAAGGTATTCACTTACGTGGCTATGCACAAAAGAATCCTAAGCAAGAATACAAGCGCGAGTCGTTTGAGCTATTCACCGAAATGCTTGAAAACTTAAAAGTTGATGTAGTGGGCATTTTAAGTAAAGTACAAGTTCGTGCCGAAGAAGATGTTGAAAAAGTAGAAGAGCAACACCGTAAAAGTGAAAATGCCCCTCGCGAGTACCAACACGAAGAAGCTGAACATGTAGGCGGTGAAGCACCTCAAAGCGCAACTGTAATGGCAAGAACAGCGCCTAAAGTTGGCCGTAACGATCCGTGTCCGTGTGGCTCAGGACAAAAGTTTAAGCAATGTTGTGGTAAATTAAAGTAACGACGCATTGTATGTAATTAAAAAGCGACGCTAGCGTCGCTTTTTTTATGGAGAAAAAACATGACAACAAAAATTGTAAATGTTGCGGTAGGCGTAATAAAAAAAAATAACGCCATCTTTATCTGCAAGCGTGCTGATGAGCAACATCAAGGTGGCTTATGGGAATTTCCAGGCGGGAAAGTAGAAGCTGGCGAGAGCGTATTTGCTGCACTTAAGCGTGAGCTAAGTGAAGAAGTTGGCATTACCATTCACAGCTCTAGCCAACTTATGGTGATTGAACATGACTATGGCGATAAATGTGTAAAACTTGATATTCACGTTGTGAGTAACTTTAGCGGTGAAGCACATGGCGCCGAAGGGCAACCAAGTGAATGGGTCGCTATTAATGAGCTTAGTAACTATGATTTCCCTGCTGCTAACGCCGAGATTATCGAAAAAATACAAGCGCGATACGCCTAAAGCACATGAATACAGCAATACAAAATAAATTAAGTGAGCTATTAGCGCTAAACCCTGAGCTTACTCAGGTGAGCTCTTTAGGCAGCGGACATATAAACACCACGTGGCTGTTAACTAATGCTGCGCAGCAATTTGTTGTTCAAAAGCTCAATACTCATGTATTTAAAAACCCAGCACAACTGGTCAATAACGCCCAGTTAATTGAGCAGCACCTAAGCGCTAAACAACAAGCAAATACTTACCCGCTCGACATTGTTAAGCATATAAGTACTTGCCAAGGTGAATACCTTATTACAATTAACAACGCGTACTACCGCGTGCTTAATTTTATTAGCCAAAGTGCTTGTGAAGATGTGGTTACAGAGCCCCATCACGCACAGCAAGCCGCATTTGCATTTGGCACCTTTACACATGCCTTGCTCGATTTTGACGCATCAAGTCTCTACCCTGTTATTACTGACTTCCATAACTTAGCCATGCGCTTTGAGCAGCTTAATACAGCTATTAGCGCCGCCACTAAAGAGCGGCTGCAGCAGTGTAAAAACGACATTGACTACTGCAGTGCACAACAGCATTTAGTAAAAGAACTCGCTGACGTAACAGCCGATTTGCCCACCCGGGTGTGCCACAACGACACTAAAATAAATAATATGCTGTATTGCAGCAATACATATAAAGCTAAAGCAGTTATCGATTTAGATACGTGTATGGCAGGCTTTTTATTGTATGACTTTGGAGACATGGTGCGCACTTTTTGCTGCGCTGAGCCAGAAGATTCCATTAATCTTAAGAAAGTGGTTATTCGCAAAGAGGTATTTACAGCGCTTGTTAAAGGCTACCTTGCCCCCCTTAAATCGTCTATTAGCAACAAAGAACAAGCAAGTTTGCTACTTGGCGCTAAAGTTATGCCGCTAATGCTCAGTGTGCGGTTTTTAACTGATTACTTAAATAACGACGTGTACTTTAAAACCACCCATGCAGAACATAATTTAGAACGTGCGCAAAACCAGCTGGCTTTGTATAAAAATATTTTAAGCAATCAAAGCTGGATGCATAAAACACTCATGCAGTAACCCTAAATTAAGTATTATTGCGCATTGGTATTAGTACTCAGTATTTAAATATAAAAAAGCCAGCAAGCTAAACACTTACTGGCTTTTATTTACTAACCTAAAAGCTGGGTAATTTATCTCTTAACCAGATTCAAGTTAACTAACAGGCTATCAATTACCAAATTTTTACGCGGTCTTCTGGTTTGATATACATTTTGTCGCCTTCTTTTACGTCAAACGCTTGGTAAAATTCAGGCATGTTCGACAAGATACCGATAACACGGTAGTGACTTGGTGAATGTGGGTCTGTCATTAAGCGGTTACGTAGCTCTTCATCGCGGTACTTACGACGCCAAATTTGTGACCAACCCATAAAGAAACGCTGATCGCCGGTGTAGCCATCAATAACAGGCGCTTTGTTCTCACCTAACGATAATTGATACGCCTTATAAGCCACCGTTAAACCACCTAGGTCGCCAATGTTTTCGCCAAGCGTAAGCTCGCCGTTAACACCCGCATCTTCAAACGGTTTATATTCGTTGTATTGCGCTACTAACGCGCCGGTACGCTCTTCAAACTGTTTAAGGTCAGACTCACTCCACCAATTACGTAAGTTACCGTCACCATCGTATTTAGCTCCTTGGTCGTCAAAACCGTGGCCTAGCTCATGTCCAATTACTGCGCCAATTGCACCGTAGTTTACAGCGTCATCGGCTTCTAAATTAAAGAACGGTGGCTGTAAAATAGCAGCTGGGAATACAATTTCGTTATTTACTGGATTGTAGTAAGCATTCACTGTTTGCGGCGTCATATGCCACTCAGAGCGGTCCACTGGCTTGCCTAATTTAGCAATCATGTCGCTATAAGCCCACTGACTGTAACGTATGTAGTTACCCACTAATTCATCAGGGTTAATGCTCAGCTGTGAGTAGTCTTTCCACTTATCTGGGTAGCCAATTTTTGGGGTAAATTTGTTTAGCTTTTCTTGGGCTGCAAGCTTGGTTTCAGGGCTCATCCACTCAAGGTTTTCAATAGCAACGCCGTAACCTTTAATAACGTTATCTACCAGCTCTTCCATGCGTGCTTTTGCTTCTGGCGGGAAGTTATCTTTTACGTATACTTTACCTAAAATTTCGCCAAGTACGCTGTTAGATGCATCAACCGCTTTTTTCCAAAGTGGCGCTTGCTCTTTTACGCCGCGTAATGTGGTGCTGTAAAAATCAAATTTAAGATCAACTAAGTCAGTGCTCAGTAACTGCGCGTAACCACTTACAAAATGAAACTTTAAGTAGTTTTTCCACGTTGCTAAATCTGTTTCTTTGTACACATCAGCAAACCCTTCTAAGTAGCTTGGCTGACGTACAATAATGTCTGAGGTATCTACCCCAGCACTTTTGAAAAATGCAGCTAAATCAAAGTCGCCTGTTAGCTTATTTGCCTCAGCTACGGTCATTTTATTGTATGACTTAGTTGCATCACGGCTTTGTACTCGGCTCCATTGTGCCTCAGCTAAAGCGCTTTCAAATGCGATAACGTTTTTCGCGGCATCAGCGGCATTTTCAACGCCTGATTTAGCTAAAATATCGGTTATGTATTGCTCATAAGATGCGCGAATTTTAGTAAATTTTTCATCATCTTTTAAGTAATAGTCACGATCAGGTAAGCCAAGTCCAGATTGCGATAAGTACAGCGCGTATTCACTTGAATTTTTAGCATCGTTATTTACAAACCAGCCAAATGGTAAGCTAGCGCCTTGCTGCTGAATTTTAGCCATTAAAGGAGTAAGATCAGCTTTTGAATCAAGGCTATCAATGGTATTAAGTGAAGGTTGTAAAGGTGTAATACCTAACTCATCACGTGTATCTTTATCCATGTAGCTTTTGTAAAAAGCGCCAATTTTGTACTCATCGCTGCCTTTTTTAGCACTGCTATTATTAGCGGCACTTTCAAGCGCTGTTTTCATCGCTTTTTGCGACTCGTCGTATAACTGTGTAAACGAGCCGTAGTTCGACTTATCGCCAGGGATCTCTGTTTTAGCAAGCCACTGTCCATTCACATGGTAATAAAAGTCATCTTGTGCACGAACCGACTCATCCATATTGGCAAGGTTTACACCTAGCTCAAGCGTTTTTTCTGCAGGTGCTGTAACAGCAGCGGTCTCGGCCACTTGCGTTTCTTGTTGTTTTTCACCGCAACCTACTAGGCCCAGTGCAAGTGCGATACTTGCAGCGGTAATAGTTACTTTTTTCATAATTATTCCGTTTGTTAGTAAAGAATAAAATATCTATTTCATTAAACTATTGCATGCCAGAGAAAAAATAAAAGCGCCCTGCGATGCTTTCACTTAATGAAATTAATATTTAGGCGGTTAAAACAACACGCCGAATTTGTATGATAAACCCCATTAAAGAAACAATAAAATAGAATATGTAACAAAGTATTTTCTATGAGACGAGGTAACAAAATAGCCCTACCAACAACCATAATCGCGCTTTTGCGAGTTATTTTTTACCATGGCGAGCAAGGCGCTCTAGCTTTTCTTTCAGCGAAGGTGGGGCTGATGCGGCAATGGCATTAAGGTAATCTGAAGTTTGCTGGCTCATTTTTCTTGAATTGCCAGGTACTTTACCTGCGGGGCCGGGTTTATCTGTTGTTGGGCTTAAGCGCGCTGTTGCTTGAGGGTTTGCAACAATTTTAATTTGTCCGAGCTCTGCCATGCCCGCCGCTCTAAAATGCGACTGCATATCCATTTTCAAATAATTAAGTTTAAGGGCAATTGCCGCCGATACAGCTTCAATCATCAACGTGCCATCGCGGTAATTACTCACACGGCATTTTTCAGCAAGCTTTGGGCCTAAAAACTCTTTGAGCAACACCTGTTGCTTATCAAGCGCTTGGCTTTTACCTGCATAGGCCGATAAGCGATTATTAAGGCCTGCCATAATGTCAGTCAGGGGTTTTGGTGCGTACCTATCTTTAGCCATTCAACACCTCAAAAATTTAAATAAAGCACGTTTAAGCCAAGCGTTTAAATGCTCGGCTTAAATATGTGCTTTTATATTATACCAATTCGCTTAATTAAGTATTATTGCTAATTGCTATTAAGCGCCTGCTATTTGCATTTGCTCTATAAGTACTGAGCCGGTTTGAATGCCGCCTCTGCGCTCAATATCGCCCCCTATGGCCGAAATACCTTTAAACATGTCTTTTAAATTTCCGGCAATGGTAATTTCACTAACAGGGTACTGAATTTCACCGTTTTCTACCCAAAAACCAGCTGCTCCACGCGAGTAGTCACCCGTAACGGTGTTTACGCCTTGCCCCATCAGCTCGGTAACTAATAAGCCTGTTCCCATGGTTTTTAATAAAGCCGATAAATCGTTGTGCGTTTGCTCAACTAACCAGTTATGAATACCGCCTGCATGGCCTGTTGGAGCCATATTTAGTTTACGCGCTGCATAACTTGCTAATAAGTACGTTTGCAGCTCACCGCCTTGAATAATTTCACGGTCAATCGTTTTTACCCCTTCGCTATCAAAAGGCGACGACGCTAATCCTTTTAATATGTGAGGACGCTCAGAAATATTAACGTTCTTACTAAATACCTGGGTGCCTAGGCTGTCGAGTAAAAAGCTCGATTTACGATAAAGCGCCCCGCCGCCAATTGCCGACACTAAATGGCCAAACAATGAGTTGGCAATATCGGCTCTAAAAATAACAGGGACTTTCATAGTACCCAGCTTTTGGCTATTTAGTTTAGCCAGTGTTTCGGTGGCGGCTTCTAGGCCTACCGCAGCGGCGTCGTTAAGTCCGCCCTGATCGCGCGCAACAGTATAAGCAGAGTCGCGCTGCATGTGCTCGCCTTCTTTGCCTATTACCATCGTGCTAATGCTGTGGCGCGTACGTGGAAAACCAGCAATTAAACCATGGCTATTGCCATACACACGTAAGCCTTGGTGCGATGAAAAACTTGCACCATCTGAATTAACAATACGCTCATCAGCATTTAAAGCGGCTTGCTCTGCAGCGTGACATAGCTCAATACCTTGCTCAGGGCTTACATCCCACGGGTGATATAAATCAAGGTCCTTAGGGGCAAACTCGAGTAATTCTTTATCGGCAATACCATTAAAAGGGTCGTCTGAGGTAAATTTGGCAATATCAATGGCTTTTTCTACTACCGTGCGCAGTGTTTTTGGGTTTAGATCAGCAGTAGACGCCGAGCCCTTATTATTCCCTACATAAACACTGATACCTAAACCACCATCTTGGTTAAACTCTATGGTTTCTACTTCACCCATGCGTGTGCTTACCGATAAACCCGATGTACTAGACATAGCAGCTTCTGCGGCAGTGGCACCCAATTTTTTAGCATGCTCGAGCACTTCAGCTACGGCATCTTTTACTTGAGAGATTTGAGAATAAATTGGATCGTGTTGTTGGCTTTTCATAAATTAAGTCCTGAGCCTTAAGGCAATATTGCACGCATTTCTTATCTTTAAATGCTAACACACTCACTGCACCACATCAGCTAATATTAATCACTAAAAGAATCGCGTATAATGGCAAAAGTTATTTTTACTTAAGAGCACCCCATGGCGAAGAAAAAAGGCAAGCCTGCTGAAATTGAAGAAGAAATTATTTACGTATCAAAAAGTGAACTAAAGCGCGACGCGCAAGAGTTTCATCAGTTAGGTTCTGAAATTGCTAAAATGGGGAAAAAGCAACGCGAACGCTTACCACTCAATGACGATTTGAAAGCAGCCATGGTAGTTGCTGATAAAATCAGTAATAAAAGCGATGCGTACCGCCGCCACTTAAATTACATTGCTAAAACGCTACGCACAGTAGAAAACGTTGAAGAAATTAAAGCCATTATTGACGTAATGCTTAATAAAAATAACCAAGCTGAGGTTTTAATTAAAAAAATTGAGCAATTACGTACTGACTTAATTGAGCAAGGCGATGATTTAATTAACGAAACTATTGAGCAATACCCAACCCTTGAGCGCCAAAAAATGCGCCAATTGGTACGCAACGCCGCTAAAGAAGTTAAAGCTGAAAAGCCAGGCAAAGGCTATAAAGAATTGTTTCAATACTTAAAAGATGCCCACAACATAACGTATTAACAAAAAATACTCTTTTAAAAAGGTGCTTAGGCACCTTTTTTGTTGTAGATCAAAACCCCTCCCTTAAAAGCTTTTTATACTCAACACCTCATTAATACATAAGGTGCGCGTGATGATAAAGTTTCCGAAATGGGATCAAACTCTTATAAATAAGTATAACGTGTCAGGGCCACGCTATACCTCCTACCCCACCGCTTTATCTTTAAGCGAGGGGTATCAGCAACAAGACCTTGTTAGCGCTATAAAATCATCATCTAGTCGCTCACTTTCTTTATATATTCATATCCCATTTTGCAGTGAGCTTTGCTATTACTGCGGATGTAACAAGGTGATCACACGCCATCAGTCTAAAGCCGATGTATATTTAGATTACTTAACAAAAGAAATAGCAGCGCATGCCCCTTTATTTAAACACTACACAGTGGAACAATTGCATTTAGGGGGTGGTACGCCAACCTTTTTAACTGTAAAGCAAATGACGCGCTTAATTAACTTATTAGAGCAGCACTTTCACTTTACCCGCAACACTGAGCGAGGCATTGAAATAGACCCACGCTCCCTTGCTAAAGATATGCTTATACACTTACGGGTTTTAGGCTTTAACCGCGTATCCTTTGGTATTCAAGATTTTAACGATGAAGTACAACAAGCGGTTAACCGCACACAGCAAGTCGATACCGTTAAAGCACTGATAACTCAAGCCCGGGAGCTTGGCTTTAAGTCTATAAATGCAGATATGATTTATGGCCTACCTAAACAAACACCCCAAAGCTTTGAAAAAACAATAGCGCAATTAATTGCCTTAAGCCCAGATAGAGTCTCTGTATTTAATTACGCACATTTACCAGAGCGCTTTGCAGCGCAACGTAAAATAAAAGAGGCTGACTTACCCAGTGCCCACGACAAGCTAACCATGTTTAAAAACACCTTGGCGCAAATGACCTTTGCAGGCTATCAGTTTATTGGTATGGATCATTTTGCAAAAGCCGACAACGAACTTGCAGTCGCGCAAAATAAAGGGCAGTTACATCGCAACTTTCAGGGCTATACCACCCACGGTAATTGCGACTTATTAGGTTTAGGGGTCTCGTCTATTTCGCAAATTGGCACCGCCATTTTACAAAACCAAAAAGTGCTTAAGCATTATTATCACGAAATAGAAACGCAAGCCGGCAGTGCTATACATAAAGGAATGCATTTAACGCACGATGATGTAATACGCGCAGAAGCTATTAAATCACTTATTTGCCAGTTTGAATTAGATACACACGCATTTGCGAAAAAGCATTCTATACATTTTATTGAGTATTTTGCGGATGCGCTGTTGGCGCTAAAGCCTTTAATAGAGGATGACATGGTGCATATAAACGATAAGGTAATACGCGTCACGCCTCGCGGAAATCTATTTATTCGTATTATATGTATGTGCTTTGATGCTCACTTACAAAAGCAAATAAGTAAAACCCGTTTCTCACGAGTGATTTAATTAGTGCTATACCAATTTGCTTATCACGTTTGAGGTGGTAAAAACGTGTCGATAAGCAGGCATAAAAAAAAGCAGACCTGAGTCTGCTTTTTGTATTTTCTATTGGGTTTAATTAAACACGATATTTTCGCTGCCCGGCGCAGCTTTAAACTCAACAATGATTTTGTCGCAATCGGCTTTAATCTCATCACTAAAGTTTTCTTCAGCTCGCCAACGTGCTGTATCTTGCTTAAAAATCTCTTTTTTAGAGTATTTTTTGCGTGCATCGTGGGTCGGCATTTCTTTCACAACGTTATACATTTTATAAATGCCTGGGTACGCTAGCGTTAAATCTCGCTCATCTTCAAAAGCGTACTGAGACATTAAAACCCAAATCCGTAAACAGCCTTCAGAGTACTCACATTGCTCTTCAGCCATTGCACGAGCAATTAGATGAATGCTATCTGCAAGTTTAGCGTTACGCTTTAAGCGCGACTGCTTAAGCTTTTGCTGTTGCTCAGCTTGCTTTTGCGCAATTAACTTTTTTTGCGCGTTAAGCTTATAGAGCAACTGACCTGCATAAAATGCTAAGCCAGCAATAATAACAGCACCTACAAACAAGGCTACAATCACTGCGGTACTCATTAAGCGCCCTTACTATTTGTCGTCATCATCATCTAGCCACTCATTGGCTAAATCATCTGAAAGGTACTTATCGAAATCTGAGTTACCGTCGCTTTCGAAGTTATCTTCAAAATCATCTTCAAACTCGTCTTCGTCTTCATCTTCGATACCTAGTAACTTACAAAGTACTTGGTG
The DNA here is from genome assembly GCF_003952205.1 of Pseudoalteromonas sp. Xi13. Classification (NCBI taxonomy): domain Bacteria; kingdom Pseudomonadati; phylum Pseudomonadota; class Gammaproteobacteria; order Alteromonadales; family Pseudoalteromonadaceae; genus Pseudoalteromonas; species Pseudoalteromonas sp. Xi13. The sequence goes on along the minus strand of NZ_CP034439.1, from coordinate 321,848 downwards.
GCGAGCAATACGGCTATTAAAGTACTTCGCATCTTTACCCGTCAGCATTTCACCTTGCTCATGGCGCTCAACGAGCTTAAGTAAACGCTCATCGTTTTCAAGCGCTTCTAGCTCTTGCTCCGGCGTAAGCTCTGGCTCTGTCACCTTTTTAAGCTCAACTGTTGGCTTTAAGTTACGCTTCATTTCTACTTGCGGCTGTGGTGCACTAGCCACTAAAGGCACGGCTTTTTTACTGCCGACGCGCTTATCTTTTGGCGCTGAGTTTGCTTTTTTAGTATCGCTATCTAATAGCTCAGGTGCATTACGAGAACCAGGCTTAGCGCCCTTTGGTTTTTTAACTCGTTGCTCTTTTAACGCACGCATTTCTTTAAGCTTATCTTGGCTTAAACGAACAGGGCCGTTTGAAGGAATTTTGCGTGATTTTTTCTTTCTACTCATATCTTGATCATCTCACTTAAGAGGTTTTGAGCGAGGCACATAACATGAGCATCGCAGTGCTGGCCTAGCCAGAAGAATTCGATTTGCGCATTAAAGCTTGGGTTGCTCGTTGAATTAGCGCATTAGCTTATTGCTAAACGGTGGGTATTGTAACAGGACAAATAAAAAGGCGGTAGAGAAAACATCTCTACCGCCTACTAATCTGAGCGCCATTATCTGGACACTTCTCCCTTCGACTTTTTTTAGTCTTTATTATTTTTATTATTATCAGTCCGTATTGTTATTATTTTAACCTTCCTTGTTACATTCCATTTTGTTTTTATTATTAAACTTCCTTGAGATTTTATTATTTACGGTCATCCTGACGCTTTCTTGTTATTTCCTTTTGTAGCACCTTCAATGTGCTATTCAGTCGTGTCGCGCCATTTTCCTTTAGCATAATCCATGTTGTTATTGTTGTTTTGCGACAGTGGTTAATTTACCCGTTAATATTTTTGTTACAACTGGTTTATATAATTTTTCTTACATAGAGCACATATAAAAAACAAAAAAATTATAATAAACATGCATTTAACTGTAAAAGTTTTTTTAAAATAAGCCATTTCTTACAAAACAGCATGGCAAATGTCTCACAAACTAAAGGGTGATATCGTTAAAATGTGGACACAAAAAAAGCAGCGTAAGCTGCTTTTTAATCATATTACACTAGCTAATACTAGATAAATACGACTTTAGTGTAAGCCACCTAAGTATTGAGATAGTACTTCAATATCTTTATCAGTTAGCTTTTTCGCTATATCTTGCATCATACCGTTATGGTCGTTTTTACGGGTTCCATCACGAAACTTCTCTAGCTGAGCTTTAATGTACTCTGGGTGCTGAAAAGAAATTTTAGGAAACTTAGCAAGAGACGAACCATTGCCTCGCGGACCATGACACGCCGCACAAGCCGGAATACCACGTTCAGCATCGCCTGCTTTGTAAAGCATTTGACCAACTTCAACCACGTCTTTAGGGGTGGCGCCTTCAGTCATGTTCAATGAAGAAAAATAAGCAGATAGGTCTTTCATGTCTTGTTCGCTAAGTGGCATAGCCATCGCGCTCATTACAGGATCCATACGGCCTTCTTTACCGCCTGAAGTCATACCTAATTTTAAATCCTTAAGTTGTTTAAGGATGTAATCTGGGTGCTGGCCTGCAAGTTTAGGGTAAATATTAACCGGTGCATTACCGTCTGGGCCGTGACAAGCCGCACACGTTGCTGATTTTTCTTTACCTGCGTTTACATCGCCATCAAATGCTGTTGCGTTGCTTGCTGACAACGCACCAAGCAATATTGTTAAAGATAGTGCTATTTTTTTCATGGTGAATTCTCTGTTTCCGACCCTGTATCATCTACAATATGGATGTTGTAATTCATGTATTCTACACGATAAAAAATTCTCTGGCACGTTTTCTACTCATATTAAGCTTATAATTTATAGGGTTTTGACCTAGATTAACCTTTAAGCAGCTTTAATAGTGCCATTTATAGAGTTTTTAGGTGTTTAAATACGCTTTTTAATACATCCTTTATAGTATAAAATACGCGCCCTGAGTGAATTTAGCTCAATAAGATTAACTTTTACGTTTTTAGGAGAGCCTGTGCTCAAATCTCGTATCAAATATAATACTGCGTCTTTTGTAACAAGCGCGCCAGACATCACTAAATTACCTGCTGATACGGGAATTGAAGTCGCGTTTGCAGGTCGCTCTAATGCAGGTAAGTCAAGTGCTCTTAATGCACTGACAGATCAAAAACTTGCTCGTACCAGTAAAACGCCAGGTCGTACGCAGTTAATCAACACCTTTGAGTTAGGTGAAGTAGACGATATGCGCTTAATCGACTTACCCGGTTATGGTTTTGCTAAAGTACCTATTGAAATGAAAAAGAAGTGGCAAAAGTCACTAGGTGAGTACCTACAAAAACGTCAAAGTTTAAAAGGTATTGTTATATTAATGGATATTCGCCACCCATTAAAAGATTTAGACAAAGATCTAATTAACTGGGCTATTGGCAGCGAAATCCCGGTATTGGCGCTTTTAACTAAAGCCGATAAGCTCAAGCAAGGTGCGCGTAAAGCACAAGTACTGCAAGTACGCCGCGAATTAAGTGAACTAGACGGTGACATCACTGTACACGCTTTTTCATCACTTAAGGGAACAGGTTTACCAGAAGTCGCTAAAAAGCTAGATGAGTGGTATTTAGGGCCAATTGTGGCTGTTGCACCGCAAAGTGATGAAGACAGCTCAGACGCTTAAAAATAAGCACCTACGAAAGATAAAATTTTCCCCCTGCTGATTTTATAAAATAGCCGCGCTCATCTGCGTCGGCTATTTCAGCCCACTGATAAAACACACTTCGTGATACCCGCGCGCTACACCCATAAGGTAATTGCAAATATGGCACCGCTGCATTTTTATAGTTTTTTATATAAAGAGGCTGCTCAGCACTGATTAACCATTGCCGTGCTAAATTATCTACACAACACATAACCTGCCCTTGCGCTGTGCTTTCAATATGCCAGCTTACGATAACGAAAGGCGCATCTTGCACCTCTATCGCTATTTTTTCGATGGGTGTTTTTAAATAAAACTGCTCACCTTCTTTGCATAAAACACTGGCAAACAGTTTTACCATCGCGGGGCGAGTAATTTCGCTGCCATCGTAAAACCACTGCCCATGCTCGTTAATCATAATCGGCAGCTCACCACACTGGGTAGGCTGCCAACTATCAAACGGTTTGCTAGGCTCGCTTAATTGCTTACTAAGCGCCGTTAACGAGATCACTGTTTTTTAAGTGTTAGCGCAAAAGTAACTGGTACGGCTGTAGCAACGGCAGGTAAACCAGCTAATTGCTGTAGCTTTTTAACGCCTTCGGTCACACCAAAGTCTTGGCTATTTACAATCACAGGCGTAAACGACGACACGCTTAAATCGCCATTTTCGGCACTGCTAACAAGTACATTTATTTTTAATGGCTTTTTATTACCATGAAAATCAAGCTGTGCATCAACCTCTTTTAATACATGCTGGCCCGGCTTTTTAATATTACTTAATTGCTTTTTTATATCCGCGGTTAAAACTGCATGAGGAAACTTAGCCGCTTCAAATACAAATTGAGTTAAACGTTCATTGCGAATAGGGATCAGTGTTTCTGCAGAGGTTAAGTCTATATTTACGCTAAAAGCACCACTGTCTGAAAGTGTTCCTTCTAGGTTAGTAAAATGATGTGCCTCAGCAATCGAGTCTTTTTTGATAGAAACAAAACTTAATTGGCTCTTGTCATTGACTAGCTGCCAATCTGCATGAGCGGCATTAGACAAAGCAACACTTGATAACGATAAACCGATAATGGCTAACGTTTTAAACATAACGCACTCCTAAAATAAAATGAGAATAATAACGCTTTCGATACTATCACCTGAAATAGGGGCAAACCACCTCAAATTAAAGACGGCGCTAAATTACTTAGCCCGTAATGTTATTAAAAAATTAATAACGATATAGCAGCCTATAACTGATGCTTTTTTGGGGCATAGCGCAACATCCACGCTAATAATTGCGTGAGATAGCTTTACTTACCTACGTTTTTATAACTGCTTTATACAGATACCCGTTTGAGGGCGCGCAAGGTATGGCACAAAAAAATAATAAGTATAAATGAGCATAAAGTGTGAATAGTAAAAAAGCGCTTTGAGGTGCTATTTAGCTTTAAAGGGCAATCTAATGAGGAAGAAAAAGCAGCCTGCTTAAAACAAGCAGGCCGATATAGCAAACTGGGGAGAAGCTATCAATTTGTTGCACCTTTTCAGATGCATCATCAACAGGATGTCCTACAGGATGAGGACGCGCGCACTTTAGCAAAAGCGCGCATAAAAATACAATGATATTCCGCCAAAACAGTTCGAATTGACGAACATATAACTATTTAATACAAATAGTTGCTTAAATTAACCTACTTTTAACTAAACTTTGTTTACGCGTATAAATACTTATATCGATTCTCTTAATTGAGTGAGTTGTTTAGAGGCAATAAAAAAGCGCCTTGCGGCGCTTTTGAAATGTAAGCATGTTTTAGGTTAGTGGGCTTGTTCCCAGTTTTCACCTTCGTCAGCTTCTACAATTAAAGGGACATCTAAGCTAGCTGCTTGCGACATTAGCTCACAAATCTGCTTTGTGTATGCTTGCGCACAATCGGTTTTAATCTCAAACACCAATTCATCGTGTACTTGCATAAGTAACTTAATGGTATTGGGAGCTTGTTGATTAACCCAGCTATGCACGCTCAACATTGCTTTTTTAATAATATCAGCGGCTGTACCTTGCATCGGTGCATTGATTGCTGCGCGTTCGGCGCCTTTACGGCGCGCTCCATTACGTGCATTAATTTCGGGTAAGTGTAATCGACGCCCAAAAATAGTTTCTACGTACCCGTTCTCGGCCGCTTTTTCGCGGGTTGTTTCCATGTACTCAAGTACCCCAGGGAAACGCTCAAAGTATTTATCTATGTAGTGCTGCGCTTCGTGGCGTGGCACATCAAGCTGACGCGCTAAACCAAAGGCTGACATACCGTAAATTAATCCAAAGTTTACTGCTTTAGCTTTACGACGCATATCTGTGGTTACATCCTCTAGCTCAACCCCAAATACCTCAGCAGCGGTTGCACTGTGTACATCTAACCCATTAGCAAAGGCATTTAGTAGCCCTTTGTCTTGCGATAAATGCGCCATAATACGCAGCTCAATTTGACTGTAATCGGCAGCCACAATTTTATAGCCTTTTGCCGCTACAAATGCCTCACGTATACGACGTCCTTCTTCAGAACGAATAGGGATATTTTGTAAGTTAGGATCGGTAGAACTCAAACGCCCTGTGGCCGTAACAGCTTGATGATAAGAAGTATGCACGCGCTGTGTTTTCTCATTAACCATCAATGGTAATTTATCAGTGTAGGTTGATTTAAGCTTAGATAAACCACGGTGCTCAATAATCACCTTAGGTAATGGGTAGTCATGGGCAAGTTCTTGTAGCACTTCTTCAGCCGTTGAAGGCGCGCCCTTAGGTGTTTTTTTAATGACTGGCAGCTCAAGTTTTTCAAATAAAAGTACTTGCAGCTGCTTTGGCGAGCTTAGGTTAAATGGTTCGCCAGCTATCTCAAACGCTTCTTTTTCAAGCTCAAGTAAACGCTCGCCTAAACGCTGGCTGTGTGCCGCCAGCATATTGCTATCAATTGCTACGCCGGTACGCTCAATATCAGAAATAACATTCACTAATGGCATTTCTATTGTTTCAAATACTGACTTTAACTTCTCATCAGCTTCTAATTTTGGCCAAAGTACTTGGTGTAAACGCAGTGTAATATCGGCATCTTCTGCTGCATAAGGCGCAGCTTGCTCAAGCTCAATTTGATTAAAGGTAAGCTGCTTTTTCCCTTTGCCGGCTATATCTTCAAAGCTAATGTTTTTATGGCCTAAGTATTTAAGCGCTAATGAATCCATGTCATGGCGAGTGCCCACGCTATTAAATACGTACGACTCAAGCATAGTATCAAACTTAATGCCATTGAGCTCATAGCCTGCATTAGCCAGTACGCTCTTGTCGTATTTTAGGTTTTGCCCTACTTTAGCTTTGTTAGCATCGGCGAGGATTGGCCCAAGCTTTTGCATTACATATTCAAGGCTTAATTGCTCTGGTGCACCCGGGTAGTCGTGTGCAATTGGTAAGTAAGCAGCTTCGCCTGCTTTTACAGCAAAGCTCATACCTACTAACTGCGCTTGCATGTAATCAAGGCTGGTTGTTTCAGTATCAAAGGCAAATAACTCAGCGCTATTTAGCTGCTCAATAAGCGTATCAAATTGTGATTCGGTTAAGATAGTTTCGTAATGTGCATCTTCTACTTTTGGCAGTTCATTTGCCTCAGTAGGGAGCGCTTTTTCTGCATCTTTTGGGTTATCAAGCAGCTCAGCTAACCAACGGCGGAACTCACACTCACCATACAGTGCAATAAGCTCATCTTTATTTGGCTCTTGTACTTTAAAGGTATCTAGGTCTGACTCTACCTCAACATCACATTTAATGGTGGCAAGCTCATAACTAAGTGGTAAATGATCAAGGGCATTTGCAAGCTTCTCACCAATCTTGCCTTTAATGTCGCCGGCATTATCAATTACACCTTGAAGCGATCCATATTTTTGTAGCCATTTAACAGCTGTTTTAGGTCCACAGCCTTCAACACCTGGGATGTTGTCAACCTTATCACCCATTAGCGCTAAATAGTCGATGATTAGCTCAGGACCCACACCAAATTTTTCAACAACGGTTTGAGGATCTGAAATGCTGTCGGTCATGGTATTTATTAGCGTAACATGCTCATTAACTAGCTGAGCCATGTCTTTATCGCCTGTAGAAACCAATACATGGCGCTTTTGCTCAGTCGCTATTCGTGAAAACGTACCAATAACATCATCGGCTTCAACCCCTTCAATACTAATTAGCGGAAAGCCCATCGCTTTAATAATACTGTGCAGTGGCGCTATTTGCGTTCGTAAATCGTCAGGCATAGGCGGACGGTTAGCTTTATACTCGCTATACATGTCGTTTCTGAACGTTTTGCCTTTGGCATCAAACACCACCACCATGTGGCTCGGATCATATTGTTTGATCAAACTTTTAAGCATGTTTACCACGCCATAAATAGCGCCAGTTGCTTCACCTTTAGAGTTGGTTAAATGCGGTGGAGAATGATAAGCACGAAATAAATATGAAGAGCCATCAACTAAAATTAGCGGGTTTTCGGGGATCTGAGCCATGGTGAATTTGGATCCTAAATACAAAAAAGTAATATTATTACAAGCATGCCATAAGGTTGTGAATAAAACGACAGTGAATTACGCTTAGTAGCCATAATTATTGCGGAGCAACCTGTGGATAACTTTGTAGATAACAGCCACGAGCTATTCCTCCAATGCATAATAAAATGCTTAGAAAAATAAATAACTGCTTGTTTTGTTTAAAAAAGATAATACGAGGTTCTTTTTTTATTATTTTAAAACCAATGTGGAAAAAGGTTTTCTAACTGATACATCCGCTGTTAGTCACTTTAGTTATTTGTATCCATTTAAATAACCGGAGGAGTATTCTAGCATAATGGATCAAAGATCATAGCGATCCTTTATAATTTTTTTTACAAGCGCACTGGCAAAAATGGCATAAACCGCAATACAACTTGCACTGCGAATACTTTTTAAACTAAAAAATTATTTTAGTGTGTGTTTTGGCCCGTGTTAAACTTCACCCAAACGACTTATTTAAAATACTTAAGGAGCACAAAAGCATGAAAAAGATAGCTGTAATATTAGCCGGCTGTGGTGTGTACGATGGCAGTGAAATAAACGAAGCAGTATTAACACTGCTGCACATAGCTAAAAACGGTGCTGCATATCAATGTTTTGCTCCTGATATAGAACAACTTCACACTATTAATCACCTTACCGGTGAAGAAATGCCAAGCAACCGTAATGTACTCACTGAGGCAGCACGCATTTCCCGTGGTGATATAAAATCATTAAGCGAATTAAAGGCATCTGAATTTGATGCGTTAATAGTACCAGGGGGATTTGGCGCCGCTAAAAACTTATGTGATTTTGCCGTTAAAGGCGCTGATGCGCAGATAAACGACCTAGTATTAGAGGCCTGTAAACAATTTGCTAATGCACAAAAAGCCGCTGGCTACATGTGTATTGCGCCGGCTTTAATTCCGTTTATATATCCCAATGCTACTTTAACCATAGGTAATGATGAACAGACCGCAAGCGCTTTAACCCAGCTAGGCTCTACTCACACAGCCTGTGCGGTTGATGATATTGTGATTGATGAGGACAATAAACTCGTTACCACCCCTGCTTATATGCTGGCGCAGTCTATTTTAGATGCCGATGCGGGGATCGAAAAATTTGTTAAAAGCGTACTAGCATTAGCTTAAATAGTGATTTACTAAGCCACCGATTATAAATGTTTGTTAACTGAAACATGCAATTTTATTGCGTTAACGCAAAAATTAGCCAGTTTTATCGATAAAAACACCAGTGGGCGTTTTATAAATTGTTACACAAAGGTATAATCGGTTTAATTTCCGTCATCTATAATCGTGATTGATCACGTTCAAATCGAAGTGAGCAAGGCAAAATGAAAAAACTATCAGCTGCAGCATTATTAATGCTAGCAACCACCGCATACGCACAGCCATATGATAACTCTATGACTGAAGATGCGATTAAAAAACGTTTAGCACCAGTTGGCGCTGTTTATCTTGAAGGCGAGAAAGCTGCTGCAGCCGCAGCTCCTACTGGCCCTCGCTCTGGTGAGCAAGTGTACCAAGGCGCATGTTTTGCCTGTCACGGTACTGGCGCACTAGGTGCACCTAAATCAGCTGATGACTGGGCACCGCGTATCGCTAAAGGTAAAGATGTACTGCTTGATCACGCTATCAACGGTTTTAATGCGATGCCGCCAAAAGGAACATGTATGGATTGTTCTGATGATGAGATTAGCGCAGCTATTGATTTCATGACTTCTAAATAATTTAATTAAACCCCTGATAACTAGGGTGATTAATTTAAAAAGGCCTATTTTTATAATAGGCCTTTTTTTATTCCTAAAATAATCTTTTTAGTTGCTGTTTTAGGGCATTAGTTACTTGACGATCGCAACTAAAAGTGAAATTATACGTTTAATAAACATACAATAATAAAATAATATGATTCATGTCATCGGAAGATAAGCCCGCGGCACCGAGTAAACTAGCGCACCAAAATAAACGTCTTAAAGCGCTATTAGAAAAGTATAAGCAATCTCATCACTTACAAAATGCCCTGATCCAGCTATCAGAGCAAGCAAGCTCTGTTGCCGAATTAACCTTACTTTACCCCGCTATCCATGACATTTTACAAGCATACCTACCTAGTAAAAGCTTTTACGTGGTGCTTGCTAATCAATATACTCATGCCCTGGAACTTTCTTATTTTTGTGATGAAAAAGATGGTATATCAGTCGCCCTCAATCAAGATAATAGTTTTGAAGAAGGCGCTACAGGCTACGTTTATAAGCTTGGCAAAACCACCTGCTTTACCAAACAAGAGATGCAAAGCGCTGCACAAAACGGCTTATTTAAAGCACTAGGCTCACCTGCTGAGTACTGGGTTGGTGTCCCTATTTATCAAGAGCAAAACATTATTGGCGTACTTGCTGCGCAAAGTTACGATAAACACCAAGATTACAGCAACCAGCAAGTGCATTTACTCGAAGTAATGTCTTTATACTTAGCCACAGCCATAGAGCGAGTTAAAAAAAGAGAGCTGCTCGAATCTGAAGTAAAAATTCGTACCCGCGCGCTCACACAAAGTAATGATGCGCTAAACCTAGAAATTGAACAACGGAAACGCGCACTACAACGCCAACAAATTTTGTTTAAAATATCGGAGTTGGCAACGCAAGCGCAAAACTTAGATGATGCCTATGTAAAAATTCATCAAATAATAAAAACCATTACATACGCAGAAAACTTATACATTGCACTTTATAACAAAGAGACTGGTTGGATTAGCTTCCCGTACTGTGTGGATGAATTTAAAGACAACACCGAGCCAAGGCCGTTTGCAAAAGGTTATAGCGAACTGGTTATTAGCAGCGAGCAGACCCAACTTATTCACCCCAGTAGAGCCAAAGAGCTATTAGAAAGTGGTGATGTACAACGAAATAAGCCAGTACCAGAGGAGCAAATGGCCACCAGCTGGCTAGGTGCACCGCTTAAAACATCGCAGGGAGTTATCGGCTTAATTGCATGCCAAGCGTATAATAACAATCATATTTTTAGCAAAGACGACTGCGAGCTTATTACATTTGTATCACACCAAATTGCCACGGTTTTACAAACAAAGTTAGCCACTCAAGCACTTAAATCTAGCCACCAAGAGTTAGAGTATCGAGTTAACGAAAAAACAAAGGCGCTGCAACAAGCTAACCTACATTTACAAATGCAAATTGATGAGCGTAAAAAAGTAGAGCAACAGCTTTATCATGATGCGCATCACGACTCACTAACGGGCCTCCCTAATCGCAGCTTGTTTTTAACCCAGTTAGAAAAAACACTGCAGCATTACCATCGTTTTCCTGAACATCACTTTGCTGTGTTATTTATTGATTTAGATAAGTTTAAAGATATAAACGATCAACTAGGTCACCATGCCGGCGATCAATTTTTAATAAGTGTGGCTGATTTATTTTCGCATTGTATTCGCGAACACGATTTACTCGCTCGCCTTGGTGGTGATGAATTTGTAATTTTGCTTACCCACTTAACAGAGCTACAACAAGCAGAAGATGTAGCTGATCGCATTATTAATATAATGAAAAAGCCATTTTGCAGTAAAGGTACCTGCATTCAAAGTGGTGCAAGTATTGGTATAACGTACTCAAATTCAAGTTATCAGCATACCGATGAAATTATTCGCGATGCCGATGCTGCTATGTATTATGCTAAAAATGCGGGCCGCGACCGCTATGAGCTGTTCCACCCGTTATTAACGCAAACACTAACAAGTGCAGAATCTCCAGCACAGCACCATCTTGATTCACTCCCGATGAGTTTTAGAAGTGCAGATATTATAAACCTTGATGAACAACAGCAATCAGAGTCACTGTTTGAAGCCTTTGGTGAACACCCTGTATTAGGCTATACCAGTTTTGAAGTGCTGAAAAAGTTTGCAACCGATAAAGAGCAGCACCTACAAGTTGAATTAGAACTATTACAACACGCCTATGCCCATGCCTTAGCGGCAAATGTAGCCATGGTATTATTGCCATGCTCAGGGTTACTGTTAGAAGCGCTTGAATTCAATTTATTTACTGAGGTATTAAGTAAGCTGCAAGGGCAAAGCCAACTGTGTTTATTGTTTGACGACCAAGAAATACGTTACGCCTGTGCAACTCAACTAGAAAACCTTAAAAAGCTCTCGCAGCTTGGCTACAGCATTGGCTTAAATAACTTTGCAAAAGACCGCTGTGAGCTAAATGCACTGACCGACATTACCTTCGATTACGTACTACTTAGCTCAACCTTTAGTAAACGTGTACTGCAACAAGAAAGCTTTAACTTGCAATTACAAGGTGTACTGGCAATCACTCAGCTAAAAGGCATAAAAGTTATTGCCAAAGGCCCTTCTATACTCAACTTTAGAGCCTTGCTAGATAAATACGGACTAAACTTATTTGTTGCAAAGCAGCAAGGCTTATCGGAGCCAGTAGCGGCTAATAACAACGCCGCACAGTCTATTAACTAGGTTTTTTCAGCATCGCCCTTAAGTTAGCGACCCGTGCTTGGCCTTTTTCCATGCGCTCAGCTTGCGAGCTTGGGGCTTTTTTGTTTTCAAACGCTAGGTCATCTTGCGGTAACTCTTGCACAAAGCGACTTAGCTCTGTCTGTGAGGTTTCGCCAAACTGACGACGTATTTTTGCATACGTTAGTGTCAGCTCTTGCTGGGCCCGTGTGATCCCTACATATGCTAAACGGCGCTCTTCATCTACGTTTTCTTCATCAATACTTACCTGGTGTGGCAATAAACCCTCTTCCATACCAACCATAAATACGTACGGGTATTCTAAGCCTTTAGATGCATGCAAAGTAAGTAACTGTACCGCATCAGATTCATCTTCTTCCTCGTTACGCTCTAGCATATCGCGAAGCGTTAATTTGCTGACCACTTCAGGTAAGGTCATCGGTTCGTTATCGGCATCTCCGGTGAGCATATCGGTGATCCAACGATACAGCTCAGAGACGTTTTTCATGCGCATTTCTGCCGCTTTGGCACTTGGCGATGACTCATATAAATACGCTTCGTAGTTAATATTACGTACCAAGTCTTTTACCGCTTCGAGTGTATCGCTACGCACTGCATTATCTGAAAGCTCAACAACCCAACGTGCAAACCCCGAAAGCGCATTTAAGCCACGCCCTTTAAGGCGGTAGCCTAGGTCGTTATCAAAACAGGTGGCAAATAAGCTTTGGTGCTTTTCGTTTGCAAGTGTGCCTAGCTTTTCAAGTGTAACGGTGCCTATTTCACGGCGCGGCGTATTAACAATGCGTAAAAAAGCGTTATCGTCGTCTTGGTTAACCAACAAGCGTAAATACGCCATAATATCTTTAATTTCTGAACGCGAAAAAAACGACATTCCGCCACTAATTTTATAGGGAATGCGGTTACTCATTAATGATTTTTCAAAACCGCGTGCCTGGTGATTACCACGATACAAAATAGCGTAATCTTTATAGCTGGTGCGCTTCATAAATTTATGAGAAATTATTTCAGCAACAACTCGCTCGCACTCATGCTCTTCATCTCTACAGCCAATCACTTTAATCGGCTCACCGTAACCAAGCTCACTAAATAGCTTTTTTTCGATATCGTGCGGGTTATTGGCAATTAAAATATTTGCAGCTTTTAGAATGCGCTGGGCACTACGGTAGTTTTGCTCAAGCTTTATGAGCCTAAGGCCGGGGTAATCTTTACTTAACAGTACCAAGTTTTGGGGGCGGGCTCCGCGCCATGAATAAATAGATTGGTCATCATCCCCTACCACAGTAAAACGCGCTCGCTCGCCTACTAATAACTTAACAAGCTGGTACTGGCTGGTATTGGTATCTTGATATTCATCCACCAGCAAATACCTAAATCGTTGCTGCCAACGCTCTCGTGAGGTGGCATTACTACTCAGTAATAAGGTGGGGATCATTATTAAATCGTCAAAATCCAGTGCGTTATATGCTCGCAGCTGATTTTGATAACGCGCGTAAAGCTGCGCAAATAACGCCTTTTGCGCATCACGTGCTTCGCGTATAGCTTGCTCTGGTAAAATTAATTCGTTTTTCCAGCTGCCTATTTGCATTTTTAATAGATTAAGAAGGTCTTTGTCTTTTTTAAGTTCGTCTTCGGTTAAATCACCTAACAGCTGGTTAGTATCTTGGTCATCAAACAGCGAAAAACCTTCTTTAAAGCCAAGCGTTTTGAGCTCTTTTTTAATTATTTCAAGCCCTAGGGTATGAAAGGTTGATACCCACAGCCCTTTCGCTTCTTGCTTATTAAGCGTTTGTAATACACGCTCGCGCATCTCTTTGGCCGCTTTATTCGTAAACGTTACCGCAGCAATATTACGTGCTTTGTACTCGCACTTTTGCACCAAATAAGCAATTTTGTTAGTGATTACGCGCGTTTTACCTGAGCCTGCACCCGCGAGTACTAAACACGGACCACTAATATATTTTACTGCTTCATCTTGTTTTGGATTGAGTTTCATAACGACCATGGAGTTTTAAAAGGCAGCTAATTTTACCGTAACCACAGATACAGGCATAGCCATTAGATTAATTAATTCCATTGTGGTGATCATGTATTAAATACCTTAGGTATAAGGTAATATTAGTCATTATCATTTTAGGGCAACAGCAAGGGACGATTATGATCAATCCAGCAAAACTTGAAGAAATTGCTAAGCAAATCACCAACAACATGCCGCAAGGTGTAAAAAACCTAGCAGATACACTGGAAGGTAAAACCAAACAAGTTTTACAAAATAAGCTGGCTGAAATGGACTTTGTTAGCCGCGAAGAATTTGATGTGCAAAGCCAAGTACTTATTCGTACTCGTGAAAAACTCACTGAGCTTGAAGCAAAAGTTGTGTTACTAGAGCAACAACTAAATGCTAAAAATAACGCCGAGTAGCACGTACTACATCTGTATACTCAGCCACAAAAAAAGCAGCTAAGGCTGCTTTTTTTGCTTTTAGTTTTAACTAAAAGCCCACTATGTATCAAAAAGTGCCTCTAATACATAGTATTGCAGTGATTGTTGCTGCGCTAAACTTACAGCGCACATTTTTAGCGCCACTTGCTTACCCGTAATGGGTTTATAACGTTTTAAAAAAGGAAGTTGAGTAATAACAGGTAACACAAATGCGCCTATTTGCTCAGCTATTCGTGTATCGTTTCGCTCACCCATTAATAAAGACGGCTGGAATATACTTACTTTTGCAAAGCCCAGCGTTTTTATGTGCTGCTCAAGCTCGCCTTTCATTTTTAAGTAAGGGCTGATGCTGTGCGCATTAGCGCCGCTTGATGAAACCAAGCAATAATGGCTCACTGCATTGTTAGCCGCCATTTGCGCCGCAATAAACTGATAATCAAAATCAACTTTACGCTGCGCCGCGGTTGAGCCAGCCTGCTTTTTAGTAGCGCCCAAACACGAAAAAAACACATCCCCTTTAAATAACGCGCAGTAGTTGGTTAAACAATCAAAATCAATAACCTGATTAGTGAGCTTAGTATGTTCAACGTCCAGCTTACGGCGAGTTATAGCAATCACATGGCCAAACGCAGGGCTTTGCAGTAAAAGCGTTAATAGCTCACTCCCCACAACCCCTGTTGCCCCTATGATTATCGCCGTTTTAGTCATTGTTTAAATTACTCGCAACCGGCTTTAGCGAGTACATGTGCAACGGCTTTTTTATACACATCGCCTTCTTCTTCGGCGCAGGTTACAACCGATGATAAGTCGTGCAAGTGGCCGTTCTCTAATCCATATACCCAACCATGAATTGTGAGCTCTTGGCCTTTATCCCACGCATCTTGAACTATATTTGTTCTGCACACGTTACGTACTTGCTCAATAACGTTTAGCTCAATTAAGCGGCTTAAACGCTGTTGCTCATCCATTGCATTAAGCTGCTCTAAGTGTTTTTCTTTTACGTCGCCAACATGGCGTAACCAATTATCAATAAAACCAAATTTGGCGTTATTTAATACCGCTTGTACACCGCCACAGCCATAGTGGCCAACCACCATAATATGTTTTACTTTAAGCACCTCTACCGCATATTGCATTACCGATAAACAGTTATGGTCAGTATGTACCACCACATTAGCTACATTACGGTGTACAAATAATTCACCCGGCAGTAAATCAACAATTTGGTTGGCAGGAACACGCGAGTCTGAGCAGCCAATCCACAAGTACTCTGGGTTTTGTTGCATTGATAATATTTTAAAAAACTCAGGGTTGGCTTCGGTTGTACGTGCAGCCCAACGTTTGTTGTTTTCGAATAAATTTTTTAGCTTTCTCATTGCATCTCTTATTTAGGACGGGATAGAAATTACACCCCAGAAAAGACAAATAATGAGCGCCTTTTTAGTTGGTGTTTGCAAGAATTAAAATATTGCGAGGAGTTAATTGTTTCTCACAAAAGGTAGTAACTGAAACGTGATAACCTTGCTGTTGCAAATATAAAGCACGATCGAGCACAAGCCAAACTTCTATTGCTCTTCTAAACACATGTCGAACCAGTTCGATTCGCTCTGTTACTTTTTTACGCGCCTTACCAATTAATAAAAACTTATCGTAATCAGTGTCTTGAGGGATAATTATAGACTTTTTATCCCCCGCCCAAGCGCAAAACTGTGCAAACGTATCAGAAAACACGGCTTTGTTAACTGAAGGCACACTCACGTAATATTGTTCATGAGTGAGTGACTTTCGAAGTGCGTCAAACCCTAAGCGCCATTCCACCTCAGTTTTTCGTATTTTAGCTACACGTGAAGGGGCTGTAACTGTTTCTTGCAGCGCCAGTTTTAGATCGCGGTGCGTTAAATTAAGCTTACTAGCAAGGGCAAGCTCACTCATTGCCTGATAACGACTATCGGTAAATAAGTGATAACAGCACGGCGAAAAACTAATACGTTTTACCCTAGCGGCGCTGGCGTGTTGCATAAATGTTTGGTGCAGTGCGCCACATGCATGCAGTGCCACCGCATGTGTGTCGGTATTAAAAAAATGGCGTGTTTCATCTTCAAGTACATTAGCTTGGCTAAATTTCATCGCTAAACCTTGCTTGCGTGCACTGTGCTCTCCTTGCTCGCAAAGATGCCCTTGTAGCTCAACACTGTGCACGCTTTGCGCGCCGTTATAAGCAAGCATTCGGCCTAAATGCCCTTTACCTGCGCACCATTCAAGTACAGGCTGTGTGTTACTCGTTAATGCTGAAACAAAGTCTTGCAGTTGCTCAAACTTACGCCCTTTAATACCGTTACTTATCCAAAACGGGTATTCACCGCGTTGCTGCTCGCTTTTTGGTAAATTGCACAGCTCAGGTAGCTGCTCTACCCCGGCAATAAACGGGCTAAAAAATTGATAAAGCTGTTGCTGATCGTTATCAAGCCTTGCGACATCTTCATCTGATAAGTTATTTAACGCCGCTTGTAGCTCAGGCCACGGTAATTCATCAAAATCAAATGCTGTACATTGCCAATATTCGCGGGTATTCATTAGCACTGCATCGAGTGCTGCAAACTGCTCAGCTAGGTTCATAACAACTTAAAATAGTAAAAAGACGTTTAATTATACCAGTTGCGCAGAGCAGCATTAAGCGGTTATTTTTTTCCAAGTATTAAACGCAA
The DNA here is from genome assembly GCF_003952205.1 of Pseudoalteromonas sp. Xi13. Classification (NCBI taxonomy): domain Bacteria; kingdom Pseudomonadati; phylum Pseudomonadota; class Gammaproteobacteria; order Alteromonadales; family Pseudoalteromonadaceae; genus Pseudoalteromonas; species Pseudoalteromonas sp. Xi13. The sequence goes on along the minus strand of NZ_CP034439.1, from coordinate 304,869 downwards.
ATAAAGGGGGATCGAAATAATACTCACAAGAAAGGCGGCTATTAGCATCCACGACAGTTGTAATCGCTCTGGCTCTTGGTATTTATAAACAAAGCCAGCTTTGTGCTCGTCAAATTGCGTTTGCTTAATGCCATAATAATCTGCAATTAAGCGCCACTTGGCCATCGACATATTCCCTAAATGGGTCGTAGGCGGCATTATGTAGTCTTTCAATACTTCGGCTTCATAAGCTAGCTGATGAAAACTTTTGTTTGGCGCATACACTTGCTGAGTAATTGCAATGGCTTCATCCATATTCATCATCGCATAGCGCCAACCTTTTAAGCTCGCTTGGTAAAACTTTTCGACCGTTTGCGGGTGCTTTTTAAGCATTGATTCGCTGGTAAATAGCACATCACCATACACATCCATACCATAGCGCTGTGGGCATATAAGGCGGTGCGATACCCCTTGCTGAGTCATAAAGTAAGGCTGAGTGGTGACATACACTTGCATTGCATCAAGTTTGTTTTCTTGCCACGCTTTTAGCGCAGGCTCATCGCCTTCGTATACCTCTAAAGTAGCAATATCAATACCGCTGCGTTTAAGCATAACTAGCAGCTCGGTACTGTCTTTTTTACTCACTTCGGTAATACGTTTAGCGGTAAAATCGCGGGGGTGAAAAATATCAGAGCTGTCTTTTACCATCCAACAGTATGGGGAAAACTGCAAAATAGCCGCCATTGCTACAAACGGTTGGCCGTTTACTCTTTGTTGTAAAATACCCGAATGCGCTACGCCAAACTGGGCTTCTCCACTTGCTACAGGCGTGAAAGTGTCAGGCATTTTAGGATTGGCTTCGCGTATGGTTACATCAAGTCCGGCGTCTTTGTAGTAGCCTTTTTGCTGAGCCATATAATAGCCGGCGAACTGAAACTGGTGGGTCCATTTTAGTTGTAAGGTGACTGATTCTTGAGCCATTAGTTGGCTGCAAAAAAGCAAAATTACAAATATTAATCCTTTAATAAGCAACTGGGTGTTCCAAATAGTAGTCATTAGCTGTAACTATATTTAAAACACACGATAAAGCAAGCATGCAAACGTGCATACTTGCTTATAAAAACCCTAAGCTGAGGCTAGATTGTCAACGTTTGGGCTTTGTGGCTGAGAGGTTAAAAACTGCGTAAAACACGGGTTATGTGTTTCATCTTGTACACTGTAACCTAAGCGATTTAAGTGCTCGTTAAAGATATCGAATTGGCTTGGCTCAATAGCAAAGCCCGCCAGTACATTTCCGATAGACCCCCCATGATTGCGATAATGAAATAAAGTAATATTCCAATTGCTACCTAAGGTATCTAAAAAGCGCGCAAGGGCTCCTGGGTATTCCGGAAATTCAAACCGTAATAACCTTTCGTGTAACTGCTCCGGTGCTTTACCCCCTACCATATAACGTACGTGTAATTTAGCGAGTTCGTTATCTGATAAATCGCAAAATTGGTAGTCGTTGTTAATTAGGTCTTGTTTTAGCTCGTTGAGTTCTTGCTCACCCTGGCGCAGGGCAATACCTACAAATATTTGCGCTTCACCGGGGCCTGCATAGCGGTAGTTAAACTCAGTAATAGCCCGACCACCTAAAGAGGTGCAAAACTGCTTAAAGCTGCCTTTTTCTTCTTTAATGGTCACCGCAAGTAGTGCTTCGTTTTTTTCACCTAGCGCAGTACGCTCAGCCACATAACGTAAGCGGTCAAAATTTAAGTTAGCACCCGAAAGCACCGCTGCTAAATGCAGCCCTTTTAAGCCCGATTGCTGGCTCCACTTTTTCAGCCCTGCGGTTGCAAGGGCACCTGAGGGCTCTGAAATCGCGCGAGTAGAGACAAAAATATCTTGCATGGCGGCACAAATTTCATCGCCACTGACAGTTACAACTTCATCGCAAAATTTTTGCGCTAAGCGAAATGTTTCACTGCCAATAATTTTAACCGCTACGCCATCGGCAAAACTGCCAACACGGTCAAGTTCAACAGGCTCGCCCGCTTTAAGCGCGGCTTGTAAACATGCACTTTCGTCAGCTTCTACGCCAATGACTTTTATATCGGGGCGTAATGATTTGATATAAACCGCCATACCAGCAAGTAAGCCACCACCGCCAACAGGGATAAATACCGCATCAAGCTCGTTGAGTTGCTGCATAAGCTCGCGAGCCACTGTGCCTTGCCCCACTATTACGTCAGGGTCATCAAAAGGCGGTACAAATACGCCATTGCGTTGCTCTGTTAGTTCAAGTGCATGTGCTTTTGCAGCATCAAAATGATGGCCATGTAAAACCACTTCACCGCCCAGCGCACGTACCGCACTTACTTTTATTTCAGGCGTGGTAACTGGCATAACAATAGTGGCTTTATGGCCAAGGTGTGAAGCACTAAGCGCCACACCTTGTGCATGGTTACCCGCAGATGCCGTAATAACAACAGACCCTTTTGGTAACTTGTTTAATTTATTATAAGCACCGCGTAACTTAAACGAATACACGGGCTGTTGATCTTCACGCTTTAACCAAACATGGTTGCCTAATTTATCACTGAGGTCGCGCATTTCGCTGACCTCAGTCACTTTAGCTAGCGGTTCCATATTGGCCTGAATAATAGCGCGAAAATAATCGAGCTCTTGAGAAACCATAATTAGCTAAGCTCCTCCAGTTTGGCTAAATCACGTACTGCGCCTTTATCGGCACTGGTTGCAAGTAATGCATACGCTTTTAATGCCGACGATACATAGCGGTCACGATCAAGCGGCTTATACGCTTGCTTACCACGCGCTAATTGCTTTTGTTTACGTGCTTCTAGCTCTTCATCACTTAATGCAAGGGTGATTTCACGTGTTGCGATATCAATGATAATTTTGTCGCCATTTTCAACATACGCAATAGCACCGCCACTTGCCGCCTCTGGCGATACGTGGCCAATTGATAAACCAGAAGTGCCGCCCGAGAAACGACCATCGGTGATCAAGGCACATTTTTCAGCAAGGCCTTTTGATTTTAAGTAGCTCGTTGGGTAAAGCATTTCTTGCATACCTGGGCCGCCTTTAGGGCCTTCGTAGCGAATAACCACAACATCACCGGCTTTTACTTCGTCGTTTAAAATGCCTTCTACTGAATCATCTTGTGATTCGTACACCACGGCAGTGCCTTCAAAATGCAGCATTTCGTCAACTACACCTGCACTTTTAACAATACAGCCATCAACCGCTAAATTACCTGAAAGCACAGCTAAGCCACCATCTTGTCTAAAGGCATGCTCAACACTACGGATACAACCATGCTCTCGGTCGTTATCGCCTTCATCCCAACGGCACTCTTGGCTCATTGCTTTTGTAGTACGAATACCGGCAGGGCCTGCGCGGTAAAACTTTTGTGCTGCTTCGTTTGTAGGATCAGTCGCATCCCACTTTTTAACAAGCTCACCCATCGTCATACCCGCTACGTGGTTTACCGATAAATCAACTAAACCTGCTTTACCTAGCTCACGTACAATTGCCATCATGCCACCAGCGCGATGCACATCTTCTATATGGTACTCAGGTGTAGCTGGGGCTACTTTACATAAAAATGGGGTTTTACGAGAAAGCTCATCAATGTGCGACATATCAAAATCTACACCGGCTTCTTGTGCTGCTGCTAATAAATGCAATACGGTATTAGATGAACCACCCATGGCAATATCAACCACCATAGAGTTCATAAAGGCTGTTTTGTTTGCAATTGCACGCGGTAACACGTCGTGGTTGTCTTTTTGGTAGTACTCGCGACACAAGTCAACAATGCGAGCGCCGGCTTCTACATACAGTTGCTTACGATCTTTATGCGTTGCAAGCGTTGTGCCGTTACCCGGTAGTGCAAGGCCAATAGCCTCTAATAAACAGTTCATTGAGTTGGCAGTAAACATACCCGAACACGAGCCACAGGTAGGACACGCAGAGCGCTCTACTTGCTCTGAATCAGCATCACTTACTGTTTCATCAGCGCCTTTTACCATGGCATCAACTAAATCTAGTTTAATATCGATGTTAGCAAGTTTGGTTTTACCCGCTTCCATTGGCCCGCCCGATACAAAAATAACCGGTATATTTAAACGTAGCGCTGCAAGCATCATCCCTGGGGTGATTTTGTCACAGTTAGAAATACAGATCATCGCATCGGCGCAGTGGCCGTTAACCATATACTCAACAGAGTCTGCAATTAAGTCGCGAGAAGGCAGTGAGTAAAGCATACCACCGTGGCCCATTGCGATGCCGTCATCAATTGCGATGGTATTAAATTCTTTTGGAACGCCGCCCGCTTGCGTGATTGTTTCAGCCATTAGCTCACTAAGCTGATTAAGGTGTACATGCCCTGGTACAAATTGCGTAAACGAGTTAACTACAGCAATAATAGGTTTACCAAAGTCGGTGTCGGTCATGCCTGTTGCGCGCCATAATGCACGTGCGCCTGCGCGTTTACGTCCTTCAGTTGTTGTTGCACTTCTTAATTTAGCCATAGTTACCTCTGTTTTGCCGCTGTGTAAGCGGGCATTCCTCATTCTAAAAATTGTTGAGTTACTGATGGTTATATTCAGTAACGCGTAAATGTGTTTCGTTAGCAGTTACACTGCTTGTTGCTGTAAGTTTTCTAAGCTGATTTCTTTCACGTCTACCAACTTATTTAGCTGGCTGGTTAATAGATGAATAGGCTTATCGCTATCGACCGTCATTGCTATCGTATATTGAGCTTCATCGGTATTAAGCTGAAAATGCGTAAGGTCAAAACCACGGTGACGCACAACACGTAAAAAGCGCTCCACCGCAATACTTTGGTTTTTCAATGCAATAGTTAAGCTGTGTTTCATTGTGCTTTCTCCGTAATCATTTCGTCATTTGCAGCCCCTGGTGGTACAAGCGGCCATACGTTTTCTTTATCATCTATACAGGCATGTAAAATATACGGCCCTTCGCTGTTTACCAGTGCAGTGATTGCATCGTCTACTTCGTTGGCTTTAGTAATAGTTTGCCCAGGAATACCAAATACCGCCGCTAACTGAACAAAGTCAGGGTTATCTGAAAGATTGGTTTCAGAGTAACGCCCTTCAAAAAACAGTTCCTGCCATTGACGAACCATACCTAAGCGTTGGTTATCTAATATTAGTATTTTTACTGGTAAATTGTTACGACGTATAGTGGCAAGCTCTTGAATGTTCATCATGATTGAGCCATCACCCGACACCGTTATTACAAAATTGTCTGGGCGTGCTACTTGCGCGCCAATAGCCGCGGGTAAACCAAAGCCCATAGTGCCTGCGCCACCACTACTTAAGTGATTACTTGGGTGGTTAAATTTCATATGTTGCGCCACCCACATTTGGTGCTGGCCTACATCGCAGCACACTACGCCTGTTTTTGGCATACGCTGGCTTAACTGGTTCAATAAATACGGAGCAAATACTTTTTCGCCTGGGTAGTCATAACGCCACGCGTGTTTTTCGCTCATGAGCTTATTTGTATCGCACCATGCTTTAGGTGTTACAACACACTCAAGTGCGGGTAATGAGGTTTTTAGATCAGCAATTAAGGACGCTTTAGCAGGTTTGCGTTTACCTACTTCGGCCGCGTCAATGTCTAAGTGAATTACTTTTGCTTTGGCTGCAAATTTGGCTAAGTTACCCGTTACGCGGTCATCAAAGCGCGCGCCTATACATACAAGTACATCACACTCTTGTACTGCTATGTTAGCCGCTTGTGTGCCGTGCATGCCTAGCATTCCTAAGTAGTGCTCGTAATCTGGTAACACACTGCCTAGCGCTTTTAATGTTGATACCGCTGGCATTTGTGTTTTGTTTAAAAACTGCATTAACTCATTTTGCGCATCGGCGGCTTGAACGCCACCACCTACATACGCTACTGGCTGCTTTGCTTCAGTTAATAACTGGTTTGCAATGGCCACTTGGTTTAAATCAAGCTGTGGTAAATATTCATCAGCAGCTAACCAAGGTTTAAAAGGCACTTGCGCCATTTGAATATCTTTTGGAATATCTACAAGCACTGGGCCTGGGCGACCACTTTGAGCTAAATGCATGGCTTCTTGTAATATTTCAGCTAAGTCTTCTGGGCGCTCTACCATGTAGCTATGTTTAGTACACGACAGTGACATACCTAGTACATCGACTTCTTGAAATGCATCTGAGCCAATAGCGGCTGTCGGTACTTGGCCTGTAATTGCTAATAATGGCACTGAGTCCATCATTGCATCGGCAAGTGCTGTTATTAAGTTAGTAGCGCCTGGGCCTGAGGTAGCAAAACAAACGCCTAATTTGCCTGTGCTGCGAGCATAACCCACTGCGGCAAAGCCAGCACCTTGCTCATGGCGAGTAAGGTAATGCTTTACAGGCGCGCCATAGAGCGCATCGTAAATGGGCATAATAGCTCCGCCAGGGTAGCCAAATACTTCATTTACGCCGTGCTTGGCTAATAAATCGATTGTTAGTTCTGCGCCTGTCATTAATTAATCCTCATTCCTCAGTGACAACCCAATTACCTACTTACTTAAAAAACTTATAGCTAAAATCTTTAAAACTTTGTGCTTAAAACTAAAAAGCCCTCCGAACGGTTAGGTGCGGAGGGCTTTTTAATGCTTAAGTTTATAGCACTACGAAGCCCTCGCGGGAATAATCACCACGATAATAATCAGGACTAGGTTAAGTGCATTTGTAAGCATGTAATTAATACCAAAATGTGTTCATTTGTTACGAAGTAATACTCTTCGCTCTGTATATGTATTTGTACCGCGCTGAGGCGAGTAAGTCAACACCAAACTTAATTCAACAAAAGAGCAAAAAGCGACTTTAAACGGATTTTAAATTCACAACAAAAGGCTTAAATGAAAAATTTATACCTTAATTTGCATCAAGTAAATTCACTAGCCCCATAATAGCCATATAGGGCTTGATTAATTTTTGATACATTGTAGTACAAATAACAGCGCAGCACGGTAAATAACTTAAAACTTTGCTAATTAGGCAGGTTTACTCCGCAAGCCCTATTACGCACCACTCAATTACATTCACCCTATTTAAATAAGGTGCCCTAGTGCAACTAAACTCATAAGCGCATTTAAAAGTGTTTAATATAACCAAATAGGTTTATTAAAGCGCTTTAATTTAAGCTAGTATTTAGGCAACTCAATTAGATTTAAGGACAAACCATGCAAGCCCTCTCTCGAATTAGTCAGTTCTTTATACTGGCACTTTTTATAGCAACTAGTTTTAATAGTGTCGCAGCGCCGGCATTATTTAAAGTAGAAAAAAACGGTACTAGCTCTTACTTGTTTGGCACGGTTCACGTAGGCGATGCCAGCATGAAAGGCTTACCAGAAAAAGTAACTACGGCTATAGATCAAAGCGAGCAAGTTGTTGTTGAAGTAGATATTAGTAAACTCACGCCTTTGCAAATGCAGCAGCGTTCAATGCCCTTTATGATGCTTAAAGATGGCAAAACATTACAAACAGAACTCTCAAAACAAAACTACAATAAGCTTAAAGACTACTTTGCTAAAAAATCGATTGATATAGCTATGTTTAATGGCCTCAAACCTTGGGCTGTAATGGTAACCATGATGCAAATTGAATTTCAAAATGCAGGGTTTTCTGACCAAACAGGCATAGACAAGCAAGTACTTGCTTACGCTAAAAAGCAAAATATCACGATTGGAGAGTTAGAAACGCTAGAGCAGCAACTGCAAATGTTTGATGGCATGGCTTTGCTCAGTAATGAAATGATTGAAGAAACGTTTGAACAGCTTGCCGATATTAATACTTATTTTATTAAGTTAGTAAACGCCTGGAAAAATGGTGATATGAATACGCTGACTGAATACTACAACATGAGTTTTGACGAGAGTAACTACGGTGAAATAAGCGAGCAAGTTATGCTAGTTAATCGTAATAATAAATGGGTGGAGCAATTAGTGCCTCGCTTAACTAACGAAAAACTATTTATTGCTGTAGGCGCGCTGCACTTACCAGAGCAGCATGGTTTAATTAAACAGTTAACTGATGCAGGCTTTACCATTACTCGCCTATAACGTGGCGTTAAAGGTTGGGCATATTCAGCCCAGCCTTTAATTAAAATCTTCCATTTTTAAGTAATGCTCAATCCCTTTAATTTTGTCTGCCGCATGGTGATTTACATAAATAACGGTGCTGGTATTTGCGGCACAAATTTTCTCTATTAATATTAGTACTCGCTGTCTATTTGCTTCATCAAGCCCCAAACAAGGTTCATCTAAAATAAGTAACGTGGGGTGTTTTACCATAGCACGCACTATTAATAGCATGCGCTGATCGCCGTATGAAAGCTGCGTAAATGAGCTATTTTGTTTATCGCTTAACCCAATCAGCGCTAACCATTGCTTAGCTGTATTTACCTGTGACTCTGTTGGCTTTTGATATAAGCCAATGCTGTCGTAAAACCCAGAAATAACCGTATTCAATGCCGATATACTTACTCGATAATCCATATGCAGTGCATTTGATATATAGCCAATATGCTGTTTTATATCCCAAATACTTTCACCACTTCCGCGCTTAAAACCAAATACCTGAATATCATTGCTGTAGCATTGAGGGTTATCGCCAGTTATTAAATTTAATAAGCAGGTTTTACCTGAGCCATTTTTACCACTCAATTGCCAATGTTGATGTTTATTAATTTGCCAATTGAGATTTTTAAATACATCAACCCCAGCGTAGCTAACCTTTGTATTACTAAGCTTAACCAATGTATCGGCGGTATACTCTGCACGGCCTTGGGAGTCATCCGGTTGAGGTATTTCTAAAGCGGTATGGGTTAAATGCAGTAGTTTAAGCAAGTCAGCACGTTGCTCTGCGTTTGGATTATTAAGTACATGCTGCAACTGCCCCTGATTTACATAAGCGTAATGAGTAATAAACGGCGGGATTTCATCAAGCCTATTTAACACAAACACAAAGTTAATTGTTGAGCTAAGCGTTTCTAATAAAGTGTTTAGCACCTCACACGAATGTTTATCTAAGCCATCATATGGCTCATCTAGTACCACTAAATCAGCATGACTACTTAGCGCATTTATAAGTAGAAGTTTACGGGTTTCGCCGGTAGAAAGATCTCTAAAATGCCTCTCTAAAGGGGCGCTGTAATTAAAGGCATCTATTAGTTTTGTACGTAGCTTATGGTTGTAGCTACTATTTTGAGGGAAAATAAAATCTTTTACTAAGCTGTGATGTTCATGCTCGATTTCGTTTTTGATTAACTGCTTTTGCACATCAGATGACACAAGCTGCGTGCTATTAAAGGTACTTTTAAAAGTACCACTTTGCTGCTTAGCTTCACCCGTTAATGCGGCGCTCAATGCCGATTTACCTGCGCCATTAGCGCCTAATAATAGCCAGTGCTCACCAGCATTCACTTGCCAACTTAAGTCATTAATTGTGTAACGGCTTTTACCTTGCCCTTTTAAATAACCACTAAATTGTTCAAATACAATACTTTGCACAATACTGCCTTCACCATAAGCTAAATAAACAACTTAACGTATAGTAAATTGCTTTAGCAAGCGTATTTAATTGCGTATTAATTTATTTCATTAGCTATGCATACATTTACCAATGCATCAGCGACTGCCTGTTTACTTATGGGTTTATGAATATGCTCACTCGCGCCATATTCATAAATTAAGTCCATGTCTTCGGCTGAGGTATTTGCTGTAACAACGATTATGGGCATGGTTTTATTTAGCTCTTTGCGTATTTTTTTAGTCGCTTCAAAGCCATCCATGACCGGCATATTTAAATCCATAAACACCACATCATAGTCAGCCTTACCTACCTTTTCGCAGGCTTCTAGGCCATTTACAACGCATTCATAGTCCACACCTAACGTTGCCAAAATACGTGTGAGTAACAAGGTGTTTAATTCGTTGTCTTCAACCACAAGGCAAAAAAGCTTTTTTTCGACTTCTCTTTCTGTTTGCTGGTTAGTAATCTCAATCGGCAAGTTAAGCGTAACATGAGCGCCACTCGCTGCGTTGTTTTTAAATGAAAGCGAACCATGCAGCGCTTTAACAACATACTGCGCCCGTGTTAATCCCGTTCTTAAGCCTTGAAAGTGGTTAGTTTGTTTAAATGAGTCAAACTCTAGTTCTGTTATTTCGCTAGAAAAACCACACCCACTATCATTAACGGTTAATTGTAATTGCGAGTTTTGCATGTTTGCAGCAACTTCAACCTCGCCCTTGTCGGTAAACTTTATTGCATTGCTAATTAGCTCGGTTAATACATGCTGTAAGCGCTGATGATCTAACTTACAAAAACAATTAAGAGACTCATCAAAATGAGTGATTAATGTTAGCCCTTTTTGCTGCGCTGCATACTCATACGCCAACACCACTTTGTTTATGGATTCTAAAAGGTTTTCGTTTTTAAGAATTGGCGCCCACTTTCCTGTGCTTAGTGCTTGTAGGTCTTGTAGCTCATCAAGCATAGATAGAAGTCTAAGGGCGCAGTAGCTTGCTTGCGTTTTAATATTTTGCTGCTCGGCATTGATGGATAGCTCATCAATCGACGTAATTAATCCCTGTAACGGTGTTCTAAATTCGTGGCTTGCTCTGGCAATAAAGTGCTCTTTGTTTTGGCTCATTTGCGCTACAAAGTCCTTTTGTTTTTGAAGTGCTGTTAAGGTGCGTTCCACCTCTTTTTCCATCGGCATAAACACAAATCTTAGCTCAACGAGCAATAACACCATGGCGACTAACCAGCACAGCAATTCTAAATTAGACACGCGGTTAACTTTTTTCACTGCATGTTGCTCAAATAAAGTAACCGCGCGGTCAAGCTTAGCTAGCAGGTTTTCTACATGTGCTACGTTGAGCACCTGTGTGTCTACCTCGCCTTTTTGGTACAGCAGCCAACTAGCTTGGGCAATAAATTCATTCACTTCGCTATCTAGATTAGCTGGCTCAGCAAAGTATAACTTTACTAATTCTGGCGTTAAATAACGGTAACTACTACCTTGCTTGGTAAGTAATATCTCATGAGCTGTTTTAAATTGTGCGAGAGAGTGTTCGAGGGAATTGGTATGGGTAGCAACATCGATTCGTGATGAAAGAAGTGCATTGCTATGCCAAGCAATTTTTTGCGAGAGCATGCGCTGCTTACCTGCCATATTAATAATTTTGGCATCGTACTTTTGTACAGAAAAGCCATACTGCAGCAACAATGCTGAGCCACTTATTAACAGAGCAATAGCAATAAGCGCCCATCGGTAACGCTGTCTTACATTGGCAATAATTTTAAACATACAAGGCCGCTTTTTTATTTTAAGTGTAGCCTATATATAGAAAACTCAACATCAGCTTTAGTAATTATATAAATAAAAAGCCCAGTAACATGACTGGGCTAAATGTATTAAGTGTGAGGCAAAAAGGGCAATACTTGCGACACTTTTGTAATTACCAGTTAGCGATTTTCTAATCGGTTGTAATCAAACATACCAAATTCAACACCGCGATACTCTTTAGCTACTTGGTGCATTAGGTCGCTGTATTTCCAAAACTCTGGATGTGAGCGACGAATACCAAATTTTACTTTTAATGCAGCATAATCTGCTTCAATTTGCATCATAGGTAATAGCTGTGCAAATTCACCCATTTCATTTTGATCATTTAAGTACCAAATAGCCGCAGGGTAATCACCAATAAAGCCTGGCACTAGGGTGGCGGTATCTTCATCATAAGCGCGCTGCCCATCTTCATTTAATAAGCTGGAAATATTGTAATGCGCGTTGTGATGAATAAGCGTATAAGCTTTATGTGAAGCATCGTCTTGCTTAACCAAAATATACGATAACTGCGGTAATAAATTTATAGCTTTAGCTGGCATATTGTTTAGTGCATTTAATGGCGTGGGTACTTTTGTGTAGTCGTAGTGCTCACTCAGTACTGGCGCTAAAGTTTGCTTAATTAGCCCATACAGCTCGTGTTGTGGATCATCCGTTTTATATTCAATACCGCTAGGTTGGCTAAACTCTCGGTTGTTTTTAAAAAACTTAGATAAGCTTGGCGGAGACTTTCTATACCAGCTTTTTTTAATTTGATGGCGCTTCGTTTCAGGTAATAAAGCCAAAAAGTTTTGCTCACCCTCTAAACGTAAAAAGTCCATGTATAGGCGGGTCACTAATTGGTGGCCGATATTTCCGTATACATCAAAGCCTGCAACAAGTAAGTAATGAATACGCTCAAATAGCGCATAATCTAACACCCACATAGTTTTAGGCTCTTGACCAATAAAGCCTTTCACTACCGTGGCACTATCAAAATGGCGAAATATTGTAAGCGCTGCATTTTTGTTATGCCCTTCACCTTTCCACAATAGGTCGGTGGTTAAATGCTCTCCGTTTTTAAACATCTCGTTAGCCAGCTTAACTTTGGCTTGTAAGTATTTTTTCTCACGCACTGAGTATTTAACCCAGCTAGAGATAGGCAATGCATTGCTTTCTTCTGCTGCAGGTAATTCAAGGGCTTCTTCGTGCTGAAGTAACATATCTTCCACTGCTGGAGTCGCGACTTTTTCAGGGTCTGCAAAGGCAACCCAAAAATGATCGTTAATCACATTAAGTGCAATTTGGCCGCGGCATACAGGGCCCTTAATAAAGCCCATAATAATTAGCTCAGCTTCATCAAGCATAAATTGATACTTAGAATTAATAGGAATTACTTCAAACGTTTTAAAAGGATTAGATGCCGCCTCGCTCTTATAACTTGGCATTTTAGTAACCGTATAATCGGGAGCTATAAATTGCTCATAAATACGTGCAAGCTTTGCATCATCAAGCTTTAGCGGTAAATGTGTTTTTGATAAAACAGTTGAGCGGTCTTGTAGTAAACGGTAATACACACGGCTTACTTTAGGGTCATCGTATGGTCGGCGCGTATTAATTAGCTTAATTTCTTCGCCTGGCGGCGTACTTGAACGAACCAGTTTAAAAAAGCTCTGTGGTTTATCAGAACCAAAATAAATATGGGCTAAAAACCAATGCTCGTAAATATAACGTGCGGCTAATTGGTATTTTAAGCTGTCTTGATTTAAAAACGCTTCCCAGTTTTTAACGTTTGTTAGCTCGGCTTTGGTGGGCGGTTTAATATGCGCCATTTTTCCACCGTCTTTAAGCCACTTTTGTAAATGATAAAATTCCTGGCTAGACACGCCCGGTAAACCGTAAGGCATACCGCCATGAGGCTGCTCTGCAGCTAAACGATCGAATTCTCCCATAGTGGCGCACGTTTGAGAGCGGCTAAGTGAAAAGTCAAATTCATCATCAAGAATTTCATTCTCTGGTAACGGTGCACTTTGCTTAAGCACTAATGAATTAAATAACACCCCACCGGCAAGGTTTGCTTCTGGGTTTTGGTCACGTTCGTTAAGTACCGGAGTAAAGCCCTTTTTACGCCATTGCTCAGTGCTGGTTGCATCAAATAATAACCGGCTTGGTGTAGTGGCTAATAGCCGTGTACCATCATAAACAAGCTCTTTGCTTAGCCCTCTATCTATCCCTTCAGGGGAAGAAAGCTTTAGCTGACAAGGCGCATCATAACAGCCATGGCATACTACACAGCGTGTATCTAGTACAGGCTTTACTTCTTGCAAAAACTCGGCACCAGCACCTGTATCATGCGGTACTATACGCTGCTGCGTTTGTTCATCACCAAATAAGTCGTTGTAGTGAGCATTACCTAAATAAGCACACCCGCTGAGGATAATAAGGACGAATGTGCTGATCAGAATTTTTTTCATTCTTCATCCTCATCACCCAGGTCGAAGGTTGGCATCATATCCATTTGTGGAGAGACAAAAGTCTGGTTGTCGTGGGTATTTAACACCACACTTAACAGTGGGCCGTGGGTCAGCGTTATTTGTGCATCGTGCTCTTGGTTTAATAACGCATTAAATTCGCTGCTATGCGGCGCAAGCTCATACTCTTTTAAACTAATAGCGATACTGCTATCGGGTGCTGGGTTTTGGCATATCTGCGTCAGTAGCTCATCATCAAGAGCAAATGAAATGTCTAAATCGGGCTTTTCTACATCTCGCTCACTAAGCGACTCATTTAAAATAAATAACGGTAAGGTTAATTTACTATCTTGTTCAAATTCCATTGTGCTCTCTTGCTGACTGACGGTGTAATTACCCGCCATTATAGCAAAAAAGCACATAATTACTGCGCCTAAATAACCACACTAAAGTCTAAAATTTAGTCCTACCCCCTGTTAATGACTAAGCTTTAATATCATCCATTGCCGATTCAATAATAGAAAATACAGCCCCTTGAGGGTCGCAAATAACACTAAAACGCCCTACATCAGGAATATCTGTAGCAGGTACACATACTTGCCCTCCAAGAGTCGCCGCTTTTTTTACATAGCTATCGCAGTTATCCACGGCGAAGTAAATCATCCAATGGGGAGGTACGTCTTGTGGCCACTCATCAGTCATTTGTAGCATGCCTGCTACGGGCTTACCTGCAACTAAAAACAAGGTGTAATCCATACCTTCCATAGGTTTTGTTTCACTTTTCCACCCCAGTAGTTCACAGTAAAAATCACGGCTTGTTTCACTATCGCGCGTTGCCATTTCATGCCAATAAGGCGTGTTGAGCTCACAAGGACGCTTACATCCTATATGCTCTTTACCTTGCCACAATGCCACCGTGGCTCCGGCTGGGTCTTTAAGCGTTAACATACGCCCTGCATCCATAACATTGTGAGGGCCTGCTATAATTTGCGCACCGAGTTCTTGCGCCTTAATTGCACATACATCAACATCATCTACGGCAATATAGGTAAGCCAGTAGCTAGGCATAGAGGCCATTTGCTCTTTAGGCATTTGATACATGGCAGCAATATCGTCACCTTGCTTTTGTAGCATAGTGTAATACTCATCATCGCCAATGGGCTGATCGTCATCTCCCCATTCAAACAACGAGGTATAAAAAGCTTTTCCGTCTTGCCAATTATGAGTACACAGTTCAGCCCAGCAAAATATACCTTGCGGATAATTATTTTTATTATTCATCGCCCATTTCCTGTCGTAAATTTAAGCCATTTTTAGCTTAGGCTAATACCCTGTAAGTGTCGATAGTTATTCACTCAATAAACCCCTTACACACCAGTGACCACTTCTACTCGGGCTTTGTAAAGCCAACCCAAACAACATTCTTTACATTAACGCCAAGCAGCTAAAAGCTGATAGCTAAACACTAATCACTTTTCTTCAGGCATTAAAAAACCCGAGGTTAAGCTCGGGTTTTTATAAAATTTATTAACTTAAACGTTAACTATTACTCATTGAACGTTGCTACGTTGCACCTACGCCTAAAGGTAATAGCGCCACCTTCACATGACGTAAATTTCAGGCATTAAAAAACCCGAGGCTAAGCTCGGGTTTTTATAGTATTAATTAGCTAGGCTAATTATTACTCTACGATAGTTGCTACAACACCAGCACCTACAGTACGGCCACCTTCACGGATAGCGAAACGAAGACCTTCGTCCATCGCGATTGGCGCGATTAGAGTTACTGTCATCTTAACGTTATCACCAGGCATTACCATTTCTACGCCTTCTGGTAACTGTACGTCACCTGTTACGTCAGTTGTACGGAAGTAGAACTGTGGACGGTAACCTTTGAAGAAAGGAGTATGACGACCACCTTCATCTTTAGAAAGTACGTATACTTCTGAAGTGAATGTAGTGTGTGGGTTGATTGAACCAGGCTTAGCTAGTACTTGACCACGTTCAACGTCTTCACGCTTAGTACCACGTAAAAGTGCACCAATGTTCTCACCAGCACGACCTTCGTCAAGAAGCTTACGGAACATTTCAACACCAGTACAAGTAGACTTAGTAGTCTCCTTAATACCAACGATTTCAACTTCGTCGTTCACGTTGATGATACCAGCTTCAACACGACCAGTTACTACTGTACCACGGCCTTGGATTGAGAAAACGTCTTCGATAGGCATGATGAATGGCTTATCGATGTCACGCTCTGGCTCTGGGATGTAAGAATCTAGTGCTTCTGCAAGCTCAACGATCTTGTCTTCCCACTGCTTTTCGCCTTCAAGTGCTTTAAGAGCAGAACCTTGAATTAGTGGTAAGTCATCACCTGGGAAGTCGTACTCAGAAAGAAGTTCACGAACTTCCATTTCTACTAGCTCAAGTAGCTCTTCGTCGTCAACCATGTCACATTTGTTCATGAATACAACGATGTAAGGTACGCCAACCTGACGAGAAAGTAGGATGTGCTCACGCGTTTGTGGCATAGGGCCGTCAGTCGCAGCTACTACTAAGATAGCGCCGTCCATTTGAGCAGCACCAGTGATCATGTTTTTAACATAATCGGCGTGTCCAGGACAATCTACGTGTGCGTAGTGACGAGTTGGTGTATCGTACTCAACGTGAGAAGTTGAGATTGTGATACCACGCTCGCGCTCTTCTGGAGCGTTATCGATTGATGCGAAATCTTTAGCAACACCGCCGTATACTTTTGCAAGTACGTTAGTGATTGCTGCAGTTAGTGTAGTTTTACCGTGGTCAACGTGGCCGATTGTACCAACGTTTACGTGCGGTTTTACGCGTTCAAACTTTTCTTTTGCCATCTTAAAAAATTCCTAATTAAGAAATTAAAGCCTGACTCACTATTGAGCCAGACAAGCTAAAATCATATAACAGCGCGAGCTGAAATTATTGTATCTGCAACATTTTTAGAGGCTTCAGCGTACTTCAAAAACTCCATAGAGTAAGAAGCACGGCCCTGTGTTGCAGATCGTAAAGCAGTTGCATAACCAAACATTTCAGAAAGAGGAACCTGAGCATTAACTTGCTTAAGTCCACCTATTGCATCTTCCATGCCTTCGATTATGCCGCGACGACGGTTTAAGTCGCCAACTACATCACCCATGTTTGAGTCAGGAGTGATTACTTCAACCTTCATCATTGGCTCTAAAAGTACAGGGTCAGCTTTAAGCGCCCCAGCTTTCATTGCCATTGAACCTGCAATTTTAAATGCCATTTCATTCGAGTCTACATCATGGAATGAACCATCATATAAAGTCGCTTTAACGCCAAGTAATGGGTAGCCTGCCAGTACACCTTGAGACATTTGCTCTTGGATACCTTTGTCTACCGCAGGGATAAATTCTTTTGGAACCGAACCACCTACAGTTTCGTTAACGAACTCATAAATTGGTGCTTCATCATCCGAAATATCCATCGGTTCAAGTTTAACCCAGACGTGACCATATTGACCACGACCACCTGATTGACGTACAAACTTCCCTTCAACTTCAACAGTTGAACGAATAGCTTCTCGGTA
The DNA here is from genome assembly GCF_003952205.1 of Pseudoalteromonas sp. Xi13. Classification (NCBI taxonomy): domain Bacteria; kingdom Pseudomonadati; phylum Pseudomonadota; class Gammaproteobacteria; order Alteromonadales; family Pseudoalteromonadaceae; genus Pseudoalteromonas; species Pseudoalteromonas sp. Xi13. Next base: position 287,455 of record NZ_CP034439.1, on the reverse strand, counting down.
TGCAACCTGCGGCTTACCAACGTTACATTCAACACTGAATTCACGTTTCATACGGTCGACAATGATATCAAGGTGAAGTTCACCCATACCAGAGATTATAGTCTGGCCTGATTCTTCGTCAGTTTGTACACGAAAAGACGGATCTTCTGCGGCTAGTTTACCTAGTGCAACACCCATCTTATCTTGGTCAGCGATTGTGCGAGGCTCAACCGCAACAGAGATAACTGGCTCTGGGAACTCCATACGCTCTAGCGTAATGATAGAGTTCGGATCACACAGTGTCTCACCTGTTGTTACGTCTTTAAGACCAATAGCTGCCGCAATATCGCCTGCGTAAACTTCTTTGATCTCTTCACGTGAGTTTGAATGCATCTGTACGATACGACCAAATCGCTCACGCTTACTTTTAACTGGGTTATAAACCGCGTCACCCTGTTTAACAGTACCAGAGTAAACACGGAAAAAGGTTAAAGTGCCAACAAACGGGTCTGTTGCAATTTTAAATGCAAGTGCAGCAAACGGCGCTTTATCATCAGCTGGACGTTCTTCCTCAGTTCCATTTTCTAGGATACCTTGGATTTGTTTCACTTGTGTTGGTGCAGGCATGTATTCAACAACGCCATCAAGCACAGCTTGAACGCCTTTGTTTTTAAATGCACTACCACACGTAATGGGAACAATTTCGTTCGCTAATGTGCGTTGACGTAAGGCAGATTTAATCTCTGCTTCACTTAACTCTTCACCTTCTAAGTACTTATCCATTAGTTCTTCAGAGGCTTCAGCTGCACTTTCAACTAAATGAGAGTGCCATTCTTGAGCGAGCTCTTGAAGTTCTGCCGGTATTGCCTCATAAGAGAAAGTCATACCCTGGTCCGCTTCGTTCCAGTTAATGGCTTTCATTTTTATAAGGTCAATAACACCTTTAAAGTCGTCTTCAGCGCCAATTGGCAACTGGATTGGAACAGGCGTTGCTCCAAGACGAGATTTCACCTGGTCTACAACCGTTAAGAAGTCAGCGCCGGTGCGATCCATTTTATTTACGAAGATCATTCTTGGAACTTCGTATTTGTTCGCTTGGCGCCAAACTGTCTCAGTTTGCGGCTGTACACCTGATGAAGCACAAAGAACAACTACCGCACCATCAAGTACACGTAAAGAACGCTCTACTTCGATAGTGAAATCTACGTGTCCTGGAGTATCAATAATATTGATACGATGGTCGTCAAATTGCGCGTCCATCCCTTTCCAGAAACACGTTGTTGCAGCAGAAGTGATTGTGATACCACGCTCTTGTTCCTGCTCCATCCAATCCATAGTTGCGGCGCCATCATGTACTTCACCGATCTTATGAGAAAGACCTGTGTAGAACAGAACACGTTCTGTTGTGGTGGTTTTGCCTGCATCTACGTGAGCTACTATGCCGATATTACGGTAGCGCTCAAGTGGAGTTGTACGTGCCATATGATCCTCTTAAAGGTTAAGGACAGATTACCAACGGTAATGTGCGAATGCTTTATTCGCTTCAGCCATACGGTGAACGTCTTCACGTTTCTTAACCGCAGTGCCTTTGTTGTCAGCAGCGTCAACGATTTCTTGAGCTAAACGTAAGCCCATAGATTTTTCGCCACGCTTACGTGCAGCGTCTACTAACCAACGCATACCTAATGCGTTGCGACGTACTGGACGTACTTCAACTGGAACTTGATAAGTTGAACCACCAACACGGCGAGATTTAACCTCTACCTGTGGACGGATGTTATCAAGTGCAGATTCAAAGATTTCTAGGTGCGACTTGCCTGATTTCTCAGCAGCCACGTCTAGCGCACCATAAACAATTTTTTCAGCAGTAGATTTCTTGCCGTCTAACATTACGATGTTAACGAATTTAGCAAGAAGTTCCGATCCGAACTTAGGATCTGGAAGAATTTTACGTTGACCTATTACGCGTCTTCTAGGCATTTTGTATCTCCGGTTTATTCAGGTTTGTCCTTTTGGAACAATCACCCAAAACAATAATTAATAATATTTAGTGCTTGGCCTTACTAACGGAAAACAATTAGCCTTTAGGGCGTTTTGCACCGTATTTAGAACGAGCTTGACGACGGTCGCTAACGCCTGCACAGTCAAGTGCACCACGTACAGTGTGAAAACGCACACCTGGTAAATCTTTAACACGACCACCACGGATTAGGATTACACTGTGCTCTTGAAGGTTATGACCTTCACCACCGATGTATGATGTTACTTCGAAACCGTTAGTTAAACGTACACGAGCTACTTTACGTAACGCTGAGTTTGGTTTCTTAGGTGTAGTTGTATATACGCGAGTACATACACCACGCTTTTGCGGACACGCTTTAAGCGCAGCTGAGTTACTTTTAGTAACCTTGCTACGACGTGGCTTACGCACTAGCTGGTTAATAGTTGCCATTTAAATAGCTCCTGAAATTAAAATTACTACTGAAAAAAATAAAAAAATCCGCCCTTTTTACAAGCTTGTAACATACATGCAAGTAAATGGGTGGCGGAATTTTAATGAGCAAAGTTTAACCTGTCAACCTAAACTCATCGTAAGACAGTAGATAACTGTCTTACGATTTATTAATCTGTTGATTAATAAGAGTTTATTGATTTCCAGATAAATCTGCGTTCAGAGCATCTGTTAGTGCTTGAGTTGCCTCTTCTGCACTTACTGTTTGCTCTTCAACAACTTCACCCTGCTTGCGGCGAGCCATACGGTCTTGGTGATACGCAAAGCCAGTACCGGCTGGGATCAGACGACCCACAATTACGTTTTCTTTCAGACCACGAAGCTCATCGCTCTTACCATTCACTGCGGCATCTGTAAGAACACGTGTTGTTTCTTGGAAAGACGCTGCCGAGATGAAAGATTCGGTTGCTAGTGATGCTTTCGTGATACCCATAAGTTGTATTTCAAACTTCGCTGGGATTTTACCTTGTTTTTCAAGGTCACGATTAGCGATATTTACGCGAGCTACTTCAATTTGCTCACCCGCTAAGAACTCAGTATCACCGCCGTCAAGGATGGTACATTTACGTAGCATCTGACGAATAATTGTTTCAATGTGCTTATCATTGATCTTAACGCCCTGCAAACGGTAAACCTCTTGCACTTCGTTAACAATGTAGTTAGCAACATGAGTCACACCACGTAGGCGTAAGATGTCATGTGGTGATTCAGGACCATCGGCGATAACTTCACCTTTAGACACTTGCTCACCTTCAAACACGTTAAGTTGACGCCACTTAGGAATCATCTCTTCGTAATGATCGCCTTCAGCTGGTGTAATAACTAAACGTTTCTTACCTTTAGTCTCTTTACCGAAGCTAATAGTACCTGTGATTTCAGCTAAGATAGCTGGATCTTTTGGCTTACGTGCTTCAAATAAGTCGGCTACGCGTGGTAGACCACCCGTGATATCACGAGTTTTCGAACCTTCTTGCGGAATACGTGCAAGTACGTCACCTGGGTTTGCTGTAACGCCATCAGTCACTTCAATCGTAGTGAATGAAGGTAGACGTGTTTCTTGCAAGCCGCGCTCTTCACTTTCGATGATAAGCTTAGGCTCTTTCGCATTTACTTTAGCAAGGTCTTTAACAACTACACGGGTTAAGCCGGTTAGTTCATCAGTTTGTGCTTCAGTATTTGAGTCATCAATATCGCTGAACGAGATTTTTGACTTATGCTCAAGAACGATTGGGTGACTATGCGGGTCCCAAGTAGCAACGATGTCGTTACCTTGAACTTCTGCATTGTCTTGTACTGTTAGTACCGCACCGTAAGGTACTTTATAACGCTCTTTTTCACGACCGAAGCTATCAATGATAGTGATTTCAGTTGAACGTGAAGTAATTACAATCTTACCGTCGGTATTAAGTACATACTTAGCGTTATGTAGTTTTAACGTACCGTCAGTTTTAACTTGTACATTATTTTCAGCTGACGCTCTTGATGCCGCACCACCGATGTGGAATGTACGCATCGTAAGCTGTGTACCCGGCTCACCGATTGATTGTGCCGCGATAACACCTACTGATTCACCCGCGTTGATGATATGACCACGTGCAAGGTCACGACCATAACACTTAGCACATACACCAAAGTCGTTATCACAAGTGATAACAGAACGTACGCGAACTTCATCTACTGAGTGCTCTTCTAAAAGGTCACACAGTTTTTCATCAAGCATGATATTACGTTCTACTAATACAGTATCTGTATTAGGGATAACCACAGGCTCAGCTACAACACGACCTAGTACACGTTCGCGAAGTGCTTCTACAACGTCACCACCTTCAATAAGTGGTTTCATTGTTAAGCCATCTTCTGTGCCACAGTCGTCTTCATTGATTACCAAATCTTGTGCAACGTCTACTAGACGACGCGTTAGGTAACCTGAGTTAGCTGTTTTAAGTGCTGTATCGGCAAGACCTTTACGCGCACCGTGCGTTGAGATGAAGTACTGTAGTACGTTTAGACCTTCACGGAAGTTAGCCGTGATTGGCGTCTCGATGATTGAACCATCTGGACGTGCCATTAGACCACGCATACCTGCTAGCTGACGGATCTGAGCGGCACTACCACGAGCACCTGAGTCAGCCATCATAAACACTGAGTTAAATGACGGTTGCTCTTCTTCTTCACCTTTGGCATTGATAACCGTGTCTTTAGACAAGTTGGCCATCATTTCACGTGATAAGTTTTCATTTACACGTGACCAGATATCGATAACTTTATTGTACTTTTCACCAGCCGTTACAAGACCTGATTGGAATTGTTGGTTGATTTCAGTTACTTCAGCTTCAGCTGATTCAATGATTGATGCTTTAACTGGTGGGATAACTAAGTCATCGATACCAATTGAAACACCTGACTTCATTGCGTAGTGGAAACCGGTGTACATAACTTGGTCAGCAAACACAACAGTGTCTTTAAGACCTAGACGACGGTAACACTCGTTTAATAAGCCAGAAATCTGCTTTTTACCTAATGCTTGGTTGATTGACTCAAACGGCATACCTTTAGGTAAAATTAGAGACAGAATTGCACGACCAACAGTAGTGTCGATAAGCGTTACAGTGTCTTCAACAACACCTGCTTCGTTAGTGATTGACTGACTAATACGCACTTTAACGCGCGCGTGAAGTTCTGCGTTACCACTACGGTATGCTTTTTCTGCTTCTTTAGGATCTTTAAATACAATGCCTTCGCCTTTCGCATTAATGCGATCGCGCGTCATGTAGTAAAGACCTAATACAACATCCTGTGAAGGAACGATGATTGGCTCACCATTCGCTGGAGATAGAATGTTGTTAGTAGACATCATTAGTGCACGAGCTTCTAACTGAGCTTCAAGCGTTAACGGTACGTGTACCGCCATTTGGTCACCATCGAAGTCGGCGTTGTAAGCCGCACATACTAATGGGTGTAAATGGATTGCTTTACCTTCAATTAGTACAGGTTCGAACGCTTGGATACCTAAACGGTGAAGTGTAGGTGCACGGTTAAGTAATACTGGATGTTCACGAATTACTTCGTCTAGTACATCCCATACTTCCGCTACTTCGCGCTCTACCATTTTCTTAGCAGCTTTGATTGTCGTAGCCATGCCGCGACGCTCTAATTTGCCATAGATGAATGGTTTGAATAGCTCAAGTGCCATCTTCTTAGGAAGACCACATTGGTGAAGCTTAAGTGTAGGACCAACCGTGATTACAGAACGGCCAGAGTAATCTACACGCTTACCAAGTAAGTTCTGACGGAAACGACCTTGCTTACCCTTGATCATATCAGCAAGAGATTTAAGCGGACGCTTGTTAGAACCTGTAATTGCACGACCACGACGACCGTTATCAAGTAGCGCATCTACCGCTTCTTGTAACATACGTTTTTCGTTGCGTACGATAATATCTGGTGCAGCTAAATCTAATAGACGCTTAAGACGGTTATTACGGTTAATAACACGACGGTAAAGGTCGTTTAGATCAGATGTCGCAAAACGACCACCATCTAGCGGTACTAATGGACGTAAGTCAGGTGGCAATACTGGAAGTACTGTCATGATCATCCACTCAGGGTTATTACCTGATTGGTGGAACGATTCCATTAACTTAAGACGCTTAGTGATCTTTTTACGCTTCGTTTCAGAGTTAATTGTTGGTAACTCTTCACGCATTTCTGCAATTAATTGGCCAAGATCAAGTTCACGAAGCAAGTCTAATACTGCTTCTGCACCCATCTTAGCTTCAAACTCATCACCGTGCTCTTCAAGTGCATCTAGGTATTCTTCTTCACCTAATAGTTGACCACGCTCAAGCGTTGTCATACCAGGCTCAGTTACTACGAATGATTCGAAGTAAAGAACACGTTCGATATCACGAAGTGTCATATCAAGCATTAAGCCAATACGAGACGGTAATGATTTTAAAAACCATATATGTGCTACTGGGCTCGCAAGGTCGATATGACCCATACGATCACGACGCACTTTTGTAAGTGTAACTTCAACGCCACACTTCTCACAGATCACACCACGGTGTTTAAGGCGTTTATATTTACCACATAAACACTCATAATCTTTCACTGGGCCGAAAATACGGGCACAGAATAAGCCATCGCGCTCAGGCTTGAAAGTACGGTAGTTAATAGTCTCAGGTTTCTTTACTTCACCGTATGACCATGAACGAACCATGTCTGGTGAAGCAAGACCAATGCGAATTGCATCGAATTCTTCGGTCTTATTTTGTTGCTTCAGAAACTTAAGTAAGTCTTTCACCTTAGCTCTCCTGTCGGAGTTAATCTTGAGGGCGGATAATCTCGCCCCTACATTCTATTCAGCCGTAACAGATGCTGCAGGATTAACTGCAGCATCTAATTGGCTTAATTTTCTTCCAACTCGATGTTGATACCCAGTGAGCGGATTTCTTTCAACAATACGTTGAACGATTCTGGCATACCTGGTTCCATTTTATGGTTACCATCAACGATGTTTTTATACATCTTAGTACGACCGTTCACGTCATCCGATTTCACTGTTAGCATTTCTTGTAGAGTGTAAGCAGCACCGTAAGCTTCAAGTGCCCATACTTCCATCTCACCAAAACGCTGGCCACCGAACTGTGCTTTACCACCCAGCGGCTGCTGAGTAACAAGGCTGTAAGAACCAGTAGAACGTGCGTGCATCTTATCGTCAACCAAGTGGTTAAGTTTAAGCATGTACATGTAACCAACAGTTACTTGACGTTCAAACTGATCGCCAGTACGGCCATCATAGAGTGTAACCTGACCACTTCTTGGGTATCCACCAAGCTCTAGCATGTCTTTGATTTCGTCTTCTTTAGCGCCATCAAATGCAGGAGTAGCGATTGGTAAACCACCTTTTAAGTTATCAGCTAAACGACGAATTTCATCATCAGAGAAGCTAGCAATATCTACTTCTTGACGAGATTCACCGATTTCGTAAGCTTGCTTGATGAATTCACGTAGCTCATGTAGCTCACGTTGTTCCTTCATCATTTCCTCTAAGCGCTCACCAATACCACGTGCAGCTAGACCCATATGTGTTTCAAGGATCTGACCGATGTTCATTCGTGATGGTACACCTAGTGGATTTAGTACGATATCTACCGTACGACCTTTATCATCGTATGGCATATCTTCTACTGGTACGATAGTCGAGATAACACCTTTGTTACCGTGACGACCCGCCATTTTATCACCCGGTTGGATACGACGTTTAACAGCTAGGTATACTTTAACAATCTTAAGTACGCCTGGTGCTAAGTCATCACCTTGAGTAATTTTACGACGTTTGTTTTCAAACTTCTTATCGTATTCAGCTTTAAGCTCATCGTACTGTGCAGCTAGTTGCTCAAGTTCAGCTTGCTTGTCTTCTTGTGCAAGGCTTTGAGTAAGTAGCTTTTCAGCATTTAGTGACGCTAAGTTGTCTTCATCGAAGCCTGCTGCAGCAAGTAGCTTGCGAGCACGGTCTAATACACCGGCTTCTAGAATACGGAACTCTTCGTTGAAGTCTTTCTTCGCTTCGCGAAGCTGCATGTCTTCAACTTCTAACGCACGCTTATCTTTTTCAACACCATCACGGGTGAAAACTTGTACGTCAATTACAGTACCAGTTACAGAGTTTGGTACACGTAAAGAGCTGTCTTTAACGTCAGACGCTTTTTCGCCGAAGATAGCACGCAGTAGCTTCTCTTCAGGTGTTAATTGCGTCTCGCCTTTCGGAGTCACTTTACCTACTAGGATATCGCCGCCTTTAACTTCAGCACCAATATAAACAACGCCTGATTCATCAAGCTTGCCTAGCGCAGACTCACCCACATTCGGGATATCTGCAGTGATCTCTTCAGGACCTAATTTAGTATCACGGGCAACACACTGTAGTTCTTGAATGTGGATAGTCGTTAGACGATCTTCTTCAACTACGCGCTCTGATAGTAAGATTGAATCCTCGAAGTTATAACCGTTCCATGGCATGAATGCCACGCGAAGGTTTTGACCAAGGGCTAAGTCACCTAAGTCAGTCGAAGGACCATCTGCTAACACGTCACCACGAGTAACCGGTTCACCAACCATGCACGTTGGTTTTTGGTTAATACATGTATTTTGGTTAGAACGTGTGTATTTAGTAAGGTTGTAAATGTCGATGCCCGCTTCACCAGGAATACGCTCATCGTCATGTACGTTTACAACGATGCGGCTAGCATCGGCGTACATTACTTCACCACCACGTTTAGCAACAATTGTTACACCAGAATCTTTCGCTAGTGTTAACTCAATACCTGTACCTACTAACGGCTTATCCGCTTTCAATGTTGGTACTGCTTGACGTTGCATGTTTGAACCCATCAATGCACGGTTAGCATCATCGTGTTCTAGGAACGGGATAAGTGCTGCCGCTACAGAGATCACCTGTTGTGGTGATACATCCATATATTGCTGGTCCATGCGACCCATAAAGGTAGATTCACCTTTGTGACGACACGGAATAAGTTCATCAACAAACTCATTGGTTTCGGTTAAGTTTGAGTTCGCCTGTGCGATAACAAACTGACCTTCTTCAATGGCTGATAAATAATCAACTTCATCAGTTACCACACCATCTACCACTTTACGGTAAGGTGTTTCTAAGAAACCGTAATCATTTGTACGTGCGTACGTAGATAACGAGTTAATTAGACCGATGTTTGGACCCTCAGGAGTCTCGATTGGACATACGCGACCATAGTGAGTTACGTGAACGTCACGTACTTCAAAGCCAGCGCGCTCACGCGTTAGACCGCCCGGACCTAATGCAGAAATACGACGCTTATGCGTTACTTCTGATAGCGGGTTATTTTGGTCCATAAACTGTGATAACTGAGATGAGCCGAAGAACTCTTTAACCGCTGCCGAAATAGGCTTAGCGTTAATAAGATCTTGTGGCATTATCGCGTCAAGGTCACCTAAGCTTAAACGCTCACGTACAGCACGTTCTACACGTACTAGACCAACACGGAATTGGTTCTCAGCCATTTCGCCAACACTACGTATACGACGGTTGCCTAAGTGGTCAATATCATCAACATCGCCTTGACCGTTACGAATAGCAATTAATACTTTCATAACAGACACGATGTCTTCTTTGCTTAATGTGCCAGGGCCTGTGTCTGTATCGTAACCAACACGGCTATTGAACTTCATACGACCTACTGTAGATAAGTCATAACGTTCTTCAGAGAAGAATAAGTTCTCGAATAAGGCTTCAGCCGCGTCTTTCGTCGGTGGCTCGCCTGGGCGCATCATGCGGTAAATTTCTACTAATGCTTCTAAACGGTTGCTAGACGAGTCAATATTTAATGTATTTGACATGTAAGCGCCGCTGTCCACTTCATTGATGTATAACGTCTCAATTTTAGTGTGACCTGCTTTAACCAATTCAGCCATCAACTCTAGTGATAGCTCGTCATTAGCGTTTGCAATAACTTCACCTGTTGACTCATCAACATAGTTTTTAGCTACAATACGGCCAATGATGTACTCATGTGGTACTTCTAATTGATTAATGCCTTTTTTCTCGATGCTCTTGATGTGGCGAGCCGTAATACGACGACCGCTTTCAACAAGTACTTCACCGTCTTCGCCTTTGATATCAAAAGCGGCAGTTTCACCACGTAAACGTGAAGGCACAAGTTCCATAAGAACTTTACCGTCAGTTACTTCAAACGCGGTAGTATCGAAGAACATATCTAAGATTTCTTCGCTAGAGTACTCAAGTGCACGTAAAATAATAGACGCCGGTAATTTACGACGACGGTCTATACGTACATATAAGTTATCTTTTGCATCAAATTCGAAGTCTAACCATGAACCACGGTAAGGTATAACGCGTGCGTTATATAATACTTTACCCGATGAATGGGTTTTACCGCGGTCGTTATCAAAGAATACACCAGGGCTACGGTGTAGCTGAGAAACGATAACACGCTCTGTACCATTGATTACAAAAGTACCGGTATCAGTCATGAGCGGAATTTCGCCCATGTAAACTTCTTGCTCTTTAATGTCTTTAACTGTGCCTGGAGCTTCTTTGTCCATAACTACAAGACGCAGTTTCACGCGAAGTGGAGCAGAATAAGTCACACCGCGAATTTGACATTCTTTTACATCGAATACTGGCTCACCAATACGATAACTTACGTATTGAAGCTCAGAATTTCCCGAGTAGCTTTTAATAGGGAACACAGAACGGAAGGCTGCTTCCAAACCATGATCGCCATCAGCGTCTGGGACTAAGAATTTTTTAAACGATTCTAACTGTGTCGACAGTAAGAAAGGTATATCCAAAACTTGTGGACGTTTACCAAAATCCTTACGGATACGTTTCTTTTCAGAATAAGAGTAAGCCATGGGGTTCCTCAGCTTGCTGATCTTTGACCCGACCTGTTCTTGTAAGAACAGACTTAACTGGCATCTATGCCAAGATTTACAACATTTAATTGTTGTTCTAATTAACTCCGCCTTAGCAACACTAGCAAACTATAAAGCGTTGAAAGTAAAGAGAAAATCAGATTTTATTTGAGCTACAGGAATACATAACTCTATAGCGCAAAAAGGCCGGTGATTAAATAATCACCAGCCCTTGCCTGATTACTCAGGCAGCGAACCTAGCGTGAGCTAGATTACTTAACCTCAACTTCAGCACCAGCTTCAGTAAGGTCTTTTTGAAGTGCTTCAGCTTCTTCTTTAGATACACCTTCTTTGATAGGTGCAGGAGCAGCTTCAACAAGAGCTTTCGCTTCTTTAAGGCCTAGGCCTGTTGCGCTACGTACAGCTTTGATTGCCGCAACCTTGTTAGCGCCAGCGCCAGTAAGGATTACGTCAAATTCAGTTTTCTCTTCAGCAGCTTCAGCAGCAGGACCTGCTACCATAGCAGCTGCAGCAGTTACGCCGAATTTTTCTTCCATTGCTTCAACAAGAGCAACAACGTCCATTACTGACATTTCAGCAATTGCGTCAAGGATTTGGTCTTTAGTTACAGACATTACAAATTTCCTAATAATTAACGGACTCTAGGTCCAAATAAATTTACACCGAAAGAGAGGTTAAACAGCTTAAAATTAAGCAGCTTGCTCTTCTTTCTGTACACGTACTGCTTCAATTGTTTTACACAATTTGCCAGCAGACGCTTCTTTCATAGCGCTCATTAAGCGTGCAACAGCTTCATCGTATGTAGGTAATGTAGCAAGCATTGCTGCGTCTACGATGTTACCTTCAAAAGCGGCCGTTTTAAGCTCAAATTTCTCATTCTTTTTCGCGAAATCTGAAAAGATACGCGCAGCAGCACCTGGGTGCTCTGATGAGAAAGCGATTAAGCTTGGACCAACTAACGAATCAGATAGACATTCAAATTCAGTACCTTCAACAGCACGTTTTGCTAGAGTGTTACGAACAACTTTCATCCATACACCAGCTTCACGAGCTTCTTTACGAAGGGCTGTAATTGCGCCTACTGCTACACCACGAGAATCTGCAACAACTGCAGAAAGAGCACCATTGGCTGCTTCGTTGACTTCAGCAACAATTGCTTTTTTGCCTTGAAGATTTAAAGCCATGGGTGTTACTCCTGGTTTAATGGGTCACCGACACTCGGCTTCCCTGTTTTACTCTTCCCTATCAACAAACTTGATAGAGATGCTTTTTACGGCGAGAGCCAGAAGAGATTAGGAAAAATCTATCTGGGGATTCACACCGTCTACGTAGGTAATATTAAGGCCGAAGCCGCCTACGGTCTTGGACGGAAGCCCAATTTATCGCATCACTCAAGAGCTTAGCGAAATTATGGACTTCAACCCGAATTCTTTACTTGTTAAATAATAAATTATTCAACAAAATGGCGCAAAATTATAGTACAAATTTCACGCCATGTAAACACCTATTAAGCTACAGAAGTGCTTAAAGTGTTTTGGTCAACAGCAACACCTGCGCCCATTGTTGTAGAGATGGTTACTTTCTTAACGTAAACACCTTTAGCTTGAGAAGGTTTAGCCTTCTTAAGCGCAACGATTAGAGCTTCAAGGTTTTGTTGAAGTTGCTCAGCAGTGAAATCAACCTTACCGATAGTAGTATGGATGATACCATTTTTGTCATTACGGTAACGTACTTGACCTGCTTTCGCATTTTTAACTGCTTCTGCAACGTTAGGCGTTACAGTACCAGTTTTAGGGTTAGGCATAAGACCACGTGGACCTAAGATTTGACCTAGTTGACCAACAACACGCATAGCGTCTGGTGATGCAACAACAACGTCAAAATCCATCTCGCCTTTCTTAACTAGTTCAGCAAGATCTTCCATGCCTACTAATTCAGCACCGGCTTCTTTTGCAGCTTCTGCATTAGCGCCTTGAGTGAATACAGCAACACGAACATCACGGCCAGTACCGTTAGGTAGTACAGTTGCACCACGAACGTTCTGGTCAGATTTACGAGCGTCAATACCAAGGTTAACAGCAACGTCAACACTTTCTACGAATTTAGCTGTCGCTAACTCTTTTAAAAGAGCAACTGCTTCATTGATTTCGTAATCTTTAGTTACTTCCACTTTTTCGCGGATAGTACGCATACGTTTAGTTAATTTAGCCATTTCTTAGTCCTCTACGTTCAAGCCCATCGCACGCGCAGAACCTGCGATAGTGCGAACCGCAGCGTCCATATCAGCCGCTGTAAGGTCAGCTCGTTTTGTCTCAACGATCTCTTCAAGTTGAGCACGAGTTACTGTGCCTACTTTTTCAGTGTTAGGACGGCCTGAGCCTGATTTGATACCAGCAGCTTTCTTAAGTAAGTAAGCAGCAGGTGGCGTTTTCATATCGAACGTAAATGAACGGTCACCGTAAACAGAGATCACTACAGGAACTGGAGCGCCTTTTTCGATAGACTCTGTACGCGCGTTAAACGCTTTACAGAATTCCATGATGTTTACACCGTGTTGACCTAGTGCAGGACCTACTGGAGGACTAGGATTAGCCATACCAGCGGCAACTTGTAGCTTGATTAAAGCTTCAACTTTTTTAGCCATTATAAATACCTCATTTGGTGGGTCTTAGCCTTGTGCGCGCGAGGACGCGTACTCTAACGGCTTCCCAGTTTAAAAATTGGTTTCGTACTTTTTGCGAGCAAAAATAAATTTTTGCCTTAATACAAAAAGGCCGCTGATTATAAGTTAATCAGCGGCCTTTTTCAAGCTTCGTGCCAAAATTTAAGTAAATAATGGCGAAGCTTTTTTAATCAATTACTTATCTTGTTCAACTTGACCAAATTCAAGTTCAACCGGTGTAGAACGACCAAAAATAAGTACCGACACTTTCACGCGGCTCTTTTCGTAGTCAACTTCTTCAACAACACCGCTAAAGTCAGCAAATGGACCATCAGTAACACGCACAACTTCACCTGGCTCAAATAATGTAGCTGGTTTAGGTGCTTCAGCGTTTTCTTGAAGACGGTTAAGAATGCGCTCTGCTTCTTTAGAACTAATAGGCGCTGGGCGGTCAGAAGTACCACCAATAAAGCCCATTACACGTTCAGTGCTGTTCACTAAGTGCCAGCTTGCATCGTTCATATCCATTTGTACTAGTACGTAACCTGGGAAGAATTTACGCTCAGATTTACGCTTTTGACCAGCGCGCATCTCAACAACTTCTTCTGTTGGTACTAATATCTCACCAAAGCTCTCTTCAAGACCTTCAATTTTGATGTGCTCTGATAACGTTTGCGCTACACGCTTTTCGTAACCAGAGAATGCTTGTACAACGTACCAGCGTAATTTAATTTCTTTGTTCTCATCCGACATGGGATCAGATCTCCAATCCAGTTAAAAAGCCTACAGCGCGGAATAAAATGCCATCTAATCCCCAAAGGATAAGCGCCATAATCACTGTTGCAACCATTACGATTAATGTCGTGTGGGTAGTTTCTTGACGCGTTGGCCAAACAACTTTACGTACTTCGATGCGTGCTTCTTTAGCAAATGCTAAAAAGTCACGGCCTTTAGCGGTTTGCGAGGCAATACCTAAACCTGCTGCTATAGCAACCACAACGCCAATTGCACGTAGTAATACAGACTGATCTGCAAACATGTGATTACCAACAACTGCGCCTGCAAGTAGCGCGATTGCTACTAACCACTTTACCGACTCCATCGCACTTGATGGTGTTTCTACATTCGTGCTCATAATATTATTACCTTAACTACAGACACAACAACCCTACACAACGGCAGGGTTAATCCATTAAAATCTAAACTTAAAAACAGACTTATTTAAACCGATTTTTAACCCCAGACTTACTCAACTTATGAGTAAAAATGGCAGGGGCGGAGAGATTCGAACTCCCAACCGTCGGTTTTGGAGACCGCTGTTCTACCAATTGGAACTACGCCCCTGCAAAGTGGATGCCTATTATACTTACGCAAATCATTAACACAAGCCTAAAAGATACCCACATAGGAAAATCTAATTAATTAATTCCATTATTGTTTCGCCTGCCAATCATTTACTCTCTTATATAAAGGCGTAGTGCTTAATTTAATGGTTATTTTTCTAATACTTTATATACATCACTTAGTAAGCTTGATGCGCCAAACCTAAATGTAGCGGACTGTAAGTAGTCATCGCCCATAATTGAGCGTGTCAGTGCTAAATACTCCTTTGCATCAGTAACGGTTTTAACTCCGCCTGCGGCTTTAAAACCAACAACCTTACCCGATTGTTTAATAGCGCTGAGCATCACGTTTGTTGCGTCAAGCGTTGCATTTACAGCCACTTTACCTGTGCTGGTTTTTACAAAATCAGCCCCGCCTTGAATAGCCAAGTTTGTAGCTTTAGTGATTAGCTCTGCAGTTTTAAGTTCGCCACTTTCTATAATTACTTTTAATTGCGCTTTTGTACCACAGGCTTTTTTGCTTTGAGTTACATACTCAAGCACTTTGCTGTGCTCGCCAGCAATAAGTGCTTTATACGGGATCACTAAATCTATTTCATCCGCGCCGCGCTCAATTGCTATCAGTGTTTCGTTTATCACATCGCTCAGTGGCGCATCACCACTAGGAAAATTTGTAACCGTTGCTACTTTTACATGGTTAAGCTCACGCGCAGCCAATGCTATTTTTGCATCATCTACAAAATCACTGTAAACGCATACTGCAGCAGGCGTGCCCAATTTAGGGTTAATACTATTTACAAGCTGCTGAATATCACTGGCCGTGTCTGAGGTGTTTAGGCTTGTTAAATCCATAAGCGACACAGCTAAGTGTGCATCGTTTTGTTGTTCAGTCATACGTAATCCCTTTAAGTAGGCGATAAATTAGGTTTAGCGCCATAGTAACAAATTAACGTAATCTCGCTATAGCTCATAACCAAACACTATAAGCACATTATTTTGCGTGTAATACGCGTTAATCCCCTATAGATTAAGGCTTAAACCTAAAACAACCACCCATTATAACTTTTGGTTATATAAACTTGGTTTTAATTATTTTTTACTTACTAGTGCGCGCTATATTCTGCCCCCTGCTCAATAGCGTTTTATTTTAGATTTTACTTAGAGGTGTTAACCACGTGCAGTATTTACCTATCTTTACCAAACTCGACAACAAACCTGTGCTGGTTGTTGGCGGTGGAGAGGTCGCATTACGCAAATGTCGCGCGTTTTTAAAAGCCCGCGCAAATGTAACCTTAGTGGCACCTTGGTTTTGTGATGAACTAAAAGAACATGCACAAAACAATGAAGTAACGCTTATTGATGCCTATTTTGATGAGTCGCACCTTGATGGCAAAATGCTGGTTATAGCAGCCACAGACTTAGACGAAGTAAACAACAATGTATTTGAGCTAGCTAACGCACGCAATGTATTTGTAAATGTGGTTGATGACCAACCTAAATGTACGTTTATATTCCCATCAATTGTAGATCGTGACCCAATAACCATTGCTATTTCAAGTGCAGGCACCGCGCCAGTACTTGCTCGGCGACTACGTGAAAAGCTCGAAACGTTAATCCCACAACACATTGGCCCACTGGCTACTTTAGTTGGCAGTTTTAGAGACAAAGTAAAACAGCGCTTTAAGCACTTTGCTGATCGCCGCCAGTTTTGGGAAGGCGTGTTTGATTCATCAGTCGTAAGCAAAGTGCAAACGGGTAATACCGATGCAGCACAAGCACAACTAGAGCAAATGCTTGATGCCAAAGCCGAGCCAGAAGGCGAAGTGTATGTAGTGGGTGCAGGCCCAGGCGACCCTGAGCTTTTAACACTTAAAGCATTGCAGTTAATGCAGCAAGCCGATGTCGTTGTATACGACTATTTAGTGTCTGATGAAATTATGGAATTAGTACGCCGTGATGCCGATTTAGTTTGCGTAGGCAAGCGTATGGGCGATCACAGTGTAGCGCAAGAAGATACCAACCAAATGCTGGTTGATTTTGCCAAGCAAGGCAAAAAAGTATGCCGCATTAAAGGCGGCGACCCATTTATTTACGGTCGTGGTGGCGAAGAAGTACAAGTACTAGCTGCCAATAACGTTAATTATCAAATAGTACCGGGTATAACTGCCGCCGCTGGTTGTAGCGCGTATGCGGGTATTCCGCTTACTCACCGCGACCACGCACAAGCCATCCAGTTTGTAACAGGGCATTGTAAAAAAGATGGCCAAGAACTCGATTGGCAATCACTTGCTAAAGCGCATCAAACTTTAGCTATTTATATGGGCGTGATTAAATCGCCACATATACAGGCTCAGCTTTTAAAACATGGCCGCAGCGCTAATACGCCAGTTGCCATAATCGAAAACGGCACGCGTAAAAACCAGCGTGTTGTTACGGGGCAATTAGGTGAGCTTGCAGATTTAATAGAGCGCAACAGTGTGGTATCGCCAGCATTACTTATTATTGGCGAAGTAGCCGCCCTGCACTCGCAGCTTGCATGGTTTGGCCAAAGCGAGCAAACCAGTAGCTTTGCTCAGCCGCTAACCGGCGTATCAAATACATAATTATATTTTACTTAATCACTTTTAATCATTTTAGTAGGACGACTAACAATGGCTTTAACTCACCTTCAGCAACTTGAAGCTGAAAGTATCAAAATCATGCGCGAAGTCGCCGCTGAGTTTGAGAACCCAGTAATGCTTTACTCTATTGGTAAAGATTCATCGGTACTTTTGCACTTAGCGCGTAAAGCATTTTACCCTGCAAAAATTCCGTTTCCGTTATTACACGTAGACACCAACTGGAAGTTTCGTGAAATGATTGAGTTTCGCGATCGCCTTGCAAAAGAATACGGTTTTGACCTGCTGGTACACAAAAACCCAGAAGGCATGGCAATGGGTATTAGCCCGTTTGAGCATGGCTCGGGTAAACATACCGACATAATGAAAACCCAAGGCTTAAAGCAAGCGCTAGATAAATACGGCTTTGATGCTGCATTTGGTGGCGCACGCCGCGATGAAGAAAAGTCTCGCGCTAAAGAGCGTGTTTACTCGTTCCGCGATAAACACCACCGTTGGGACCCTAAAAACCAACGTCCAGAGCTTTGGAATACTTACAACAGCCAAGTTAACCCAGGTGAGAGCATTCGTGTATTCCCTCTGTCTAACTGGACTGAACTTGATATTTGGCAATACATTTATCAAGAAAACATTGAAATGGTTCCGCTTTATTTAGCGAAAGAGCGCCCAGTAGTAGAGCGCGACGGCACCTTAATTATGGTCGACGATGAGCGCATGCCACTTGCTGAGGGTGAAGTGCCACAAATGAAGTCGGTACGTTTTCGTACTTTAGGCTGTTACCCACTTACCGGTGCAGTTGAATCTACAGCCAGTAACCTAACAGAAATTATTGAAGAAATGCTGCTATCTACGTCATCTGAACGTGAAGGCCGTGTAATAGATCACGACTCAGCAGGCTCAATGGAGAAGAAAAAACGTGAGGGGTATTTCTAATGTCTACCAATACTAACGACACCATTAACGAAGTAAAAGAGATTGGCATAGACGCCTACCTAGCACGCCAACAAGATAAAAGCTTATTGCGTATGCTTACCTGTGGCAGCGTAGATGACGGTAAATCAACACTGATTGGCCGCCTACTGCACGACAGCCACCAAATTTATGAAGATCAGCTAGCAGCTCTTCATAAAGATAACGAAAAAGTAGGTAACGCAGGCGAAGAGCTAGACTTAGCGCTACTAGTAGATGGCCTACAAGCTGAGCGCGAGCAAGGCATTACTATTGATGTAGCGTACCGTTATTTTTCAACGGCTAAGCGTAAATTTATTATTGCCGACACCCCAGGGCACGAGCAATACACACGCAACATGGTAACAGGCGCATCAACAAGCGATGTAGCCATTATTTTGGTTGATGCTCGCTACGGTGTGCAAGTACAAACTAAGCGTCATAGCTTTATTTGTGACTCACTAGGTATTAAACAATTTGTGGTAGCGATTAATAAAATGGATATCGTTGATTTTGACGAAACCGTTTATGAAAAAATTAAAGCCGACTACCTTAAATTTGCTGAGCAACTTAACGTATCAAACATTAAGTTTGTGCCTATGTCGGCACTTAAAGGCGACAACGTAGTAACACGCTCTGCTCATACGCCTTATTACACCGACAAGCCATTGCTTGAGCTTTTAGAAGACTCACCAGCGGCAGAAACCGATACCGGCTTTGAAGCTCGCTTACCTGTGCAATATGTAGTGCGCCCTAACTTAAACTTCCGTGGTTTTCAGGGCACATTGGCATCAGGTAAATTACAAGTTGGCGATGCAATAAAAGTATTACCATCGGGTAAAACATCAAGTATTAAAGAAATTGTGACCTTTAATGGCAACCTAGATCACGCAGAGGCCGGCCAAGCAATTACCGTTACCCTCAATAGCGAAATTGATATTAGCCGCGGCGATGTTATTGTGCCGCAAAGCTCAAGTGCAACAGTTACTAACCTTATACAAGCTAAACTTGTGTGGATGCACGAAGAGCCGCTGGTACTAGGTAAAAGCTACAACATTAAACTAGGTAGTAAAAATACATCAGCCGTGGTTAAAAAGATTGACCACACCATTGATGTAAACACTTTAGAGCACGGCACAGCCGATTCACTTCAGCTAAACGAAATTGCCATTGTCACGCTTGAACTAAGCGAAACAATATTAGCTGATGAGTATCACAACAACCACGAAACTGGCTCATTTATCCTTATCGACCGTTTATCTAACTTAACGGTTGCCGCAGGTATGATTGAGCAAGTACTAAAAAGCGAAAAACAAAACAGCGATTTCAGCGACTTTGAAATTGAGTTTAATAGCTTAGTACGCAAGCACTTCCCACATTGGCAAGCGCTTGATATTTCAAAACTGTAAGTATAAAAATGTCTGTTAGGAATATAAAAGCATGGTAGAGCAGCTCGTTTTAACAGGCATTATGCTTACCTTAGTTGGGTGCCTTTTTGGCACCCGCATTAATCCAGCATGGTTATTTGTAAGTGCAATTGGTACGGGTTATTTAACAGGCCTGATTGACCTTGAAAGCATGTTAGTAAACTACGCAAACCCATCGCTCATTACCCTAGTATTATTAGTGCTTGTTTCAATCGCTATTGAAAAAACCACACTCATACAACAGCTTTCCCAATCGTTATCTAAAGGGAGTTTAGTAAAGTCGGTAACAAAGCTTGGTTTATCAACCGCGTTTTTATCGTCATTTACTAACAATACCGCGGTTGTGGCATCGCTTATCACCGCCATAAAAGACAACCCAAATCATTCACCCTCAAAGCTACTATTACCGCTGTCGTACACTGCTATATTAGGCGGCACCATTACACTTATTGGTACATCAACCAATTTAATAGTGAACGGTTTTGCCGTAGATGCAGGCATGGCGCCACTGGGCTTTTTTGATTTTACCTTAGTGGGCATTGGCGCATTAAGTGTGGGCCTCATTACTATTTTAGTGATGCTCAAATACCTGCCCGACAACGGCAAAAACACACAAGAGGTTATTCCCTTTTACTTAGAGGGAAAAGTGCAGGCAGGCTCTAAGCTTATTGGCCGCACCGTAGAAGAAAACGGCCTACGCGATTTAAAAGATTTATTCCTCGCCGAAATTATTCGTGGCGATGAGCGTATATACGCAGTAACACCTCAGCAAATTATTAGACAAAACGACGTACTGCTGTTTGTTGGCGATATTAAATCGGTCCCCTTATTAAGACGCTTTGACGGATTAAAAGTGGTGCACGACAACCACGAAAAAGACATAGAACACTTAGTTGAAGTGGTTGTGAGCCAATCATCAAAGTTTATTGGCAAAACCGTAAAAGAGGCCCGTTTTAGAGAGCAGTTTCATGCCGCTGTTATTGCCATTCGCCGAGGGCACGATCGCTTACAAGGCGGCCTTGGGCAAGTGCAATTGCAAGCCGGCGACTCCTTAATACTCGCCCCAGGTAAAAACTTTTACTCTTTACCTAATTTAAACCGCGAATTTGTGTATATATCGGGATTTGACTTACAAACACACCTAAAACCTAAACAATCTAATATTGTATTGGCAGGCTTTGCCGCCGTGTTAGGGTTAAGCATTGTAGGTATAGTTCCTTTAGTAAAAGGCCTGCTGGTGTTACTCATTGGCTTATTGCTTAGCGGTACAGTTAAACTGAGCGAAGTAAAACGTCGCTTTCCCATTGAGCTACTCGCCGTTGTAGGCAGTGCCATAGGGCTTGCTAAATTAATGATAGAAACCGGGCTTGCCGGGCAAATATCAGATGCCCTATTTATGGTACTAGGTGATTTTGGCCCTTATGGCGCGTTTATCGCCATATTTTTAATGACCGTATTATTCACCGAGCTTATTACTAATAATGCCGCAGCAGCGCTTTCATTCCCGGTGGCTTACTCGCTAGCAGTGGGTTTTAATGTAGACCCTCTGCCCTTTATTATGGCGGTAGCGTTTGGTGCATCAGCCAGTTTTATATCGCCGTTTGGGTATCAAACAAACCTTATGGTTTACAGCGCGGGTAACTACCGCTTAAAAGATTACATAACAATGGGCTTGCCCCTTTCTATTATTTATTCAATCACGGTATTAACCTTGATCCCGCTCGTATTTCCTTTTTAATACGGGCGCTTACAGTACAAGAGACACACCACTATGGATGAAAATATTGTTTGGCATAACTACGCAACCACAAAAGCACAGCGTAGTGAGCAAAAAAAGCATAAACCGGCCATTTTATGGTTTACCGGTTTTTCTGGTTCTGGCAAAAGCACCGTAGCCAACGCATTAGAAGCGGCGCTTAATCAGCAAGGTGCGCACACTTACCTGCTTGATGGCGACAACGTACGTCACGGCTTATGTAAAGACCTTGGCTTTAGCGACGAAGACCGCATCGAAAACATACGCCGCGTTGGCGAAACCGCAAAACTAATGACCGATGCCGGCCTATTAGTGCTTACCGCGTTTATCTCGCCATTTAGAGCAGAGCGCGACATGGTGCGCAGCCTAGTCGATGACGGCGAGTTTATTGAAGTATTTATAGATACCCCGCTTGATGTATGCGAAAGCCGTGACCCTAAAGGCTTATACAAAAAAGCCCGTGCAGGTGAGATTAAACACTTTACCGGTATCGACTCAAGCTACGAAGTACCCAACAACCCAGAAATAATTTTAGATACCAGTAAAAACACCCTAGACCAATCGGTTACACAACTGATAACGTATCTAAAACAAAAGCATATTATAGGTTAACCCCAATGAACCAAACCGAGCTACTAGAAGAAACCCTCATCCTTGCCCGCAAAGCAGGCCAAGCCATAATGGGGATTTACGAAAAGGACTTTAACGTTGAATACAAAGCCGATGAAAGCCCAGTAACCGACGCCGACTTAGCAGCTCATAAAGTCATTGTGACAGGGCTAAAACAGCTCACGCCCGACACACCTATACTTAGCGAAGAAAGCGCTGATATAAGCTGGAACATTCGTCAAACATGGAAAAGCTACTGGTTAGTAGACCCAATCGACGGCACTAAAGAGTTTATTAAAAAGAACGGCGAATTTACCGTAAATATAGCCCTAATCGAAAACGGCAAACCTGTGCTTGCTGTCGTTGATGCGCCCGCACTTGGCGTATCGTACTTAGCCAGTAACGACATTGGCGCGTTTAAAGACAAAGGCGATGAGCGTATTGAGCTTAAAGTAACCACTAAACCTAACAAAGGGTTAATCCGCGTGGTTGGCAGTCGCTCGCACCCATCACCTGATTTAGCCGAGTTTGTAAAACGCTTTGACGACGTTGAAATGGTCTCAAAAGGCAGCTCACTAAAACTGTGTTTAGTAGCCGAAGGCAGTGCTGATATTTACCCACGCTTAGGCCCAACCTGTGAGTGGGATACGGGAGCTGGCCATGCTATTGCTGAAATAGCCGGCGCTAAAGTCACTAAGCTCGATGGCAGCCCGCTTATTTATAACACCAAAGATGAGTATTTGAATCCGTATTTTATTGTTTCGGCTTTAGAGGGATAAGAGCAGTTTTGAGTGTTTAGCTATCAGTTGTCAGCAAGATAAGTGATAGCTTTAGCTCTGTATATTATCAATAGATGACCACTCCTAATCTGTTAACTAAAACGCCTTTTAAGGTTTATAAATAAAGAACTTAAAGAAAAAATAAAGGCAGTCAGTATGGATAAAAAGAAGGTTATTGTTTTATTGTTTGGCATTTTATGGTTTGTGTTAGGAGCTACTTTTTTCATAGGTTTTGAGTCAGTAGAAAAGCTGTTGTTCTGCGTGTTAGTATTTTTCTTCTGTTATAGATATATCTATGCATTTATATTAAAAATAAGTATTTATACACCGTATACCGGTGAGGAAATTCCTCCTACTGAAGGTAATTTAATAAAGCGGCTCTTTATGCTGATTATAGGCATCGGTGCGTGCACCTATTTTACTTTCTTTATTTCTTAAAAAGCATATTAGCCCAAAAGCCTGAACAACCCCTAAAAGAAAAGGTTATATTATCACTTGGTATGTTTATAACGTTGCTGTGTTTCAGTACGCTTTATCAATTGGTAGACAAGTTTTTTAGTGCGAAATAGCGAAGATGGTTAACGGGTACTACACATCGAGGAGACCATTGCCTAGTATAAAGCGCTTGTTGTATGCTTTAGTTAGCAGGCTTATTTCTGTATCTACGCAACTTTCTTAATAAGTGTTCAGGATCTTCGTCTGAGCCTTTAGCTCTCAAATATTCTTCGGCTACTTCATATTGCGAACGTTTTTTCTTTTTATTACTAATAGCTTCCATAGATAACGTCATCTCTAAAAATTTAACGTCTTGCTTTTTTGCTTCTCGCCCAGAAAAGTTTCCAATGCCTTTAATAGGCTTTCCATAAAATGATTCTTCAAGATCAACTTTACCAGCTTGTAGCATATACACTTCATAAATCTCTGATATTTTGAGAAGTAATTCAGGTGGTGGGTAAATCCCAAGCTCCATGAAATATGCAAGTTTACCAAGTGGATCTTCCGACTCTAAAGGGCGGTCTCTTTCTAAATTTAACTCACTATAAAAGTGCTTATTAAGATACTCCCACGCCTCCTCTAATTCATTAATGGTTTGCTCATTAATATCTAGGTATTTACTCTTCATAACAGCCCCTTAAAATATTACGGTAAAAATAAGCGCAGCAATTATGCTACCTAAAATATTTAAAGCTAATATACCACTTGGTTTCTTGTGCCACTTTATAGAATTATTGCTCATACTATTACCCCTTAATTAGTTAGGAAGTAATTATTAACGAAGTCATTACAATAAGTAAGGACACTCAAGCTTTTAGATATCCGTTGCCACATCTACTCACTAAAATCTAAAACACTATAACTAAAATAAAGTAAGAATTTAGAGGAGCAATGGCGTGTTGGGTTTCGCTTCGCTCTACCCAACCTACAACTGTGCTGGTTCGGGTATTTGTTTATTTTTACAGCGCTGTTTCGTATTCATGACACTTTTGGTGCAACGGCGTCTAATTAATTAGTCTACAAAACCCCTCAAAACATGAAACTTTTAGCTAAAAACTATATTCTTGCGCGCGATTATTATTAAATAATGGATGAACACACACATGACACCATCACAAGATGCAACGCTTTCAAATGCATCAACAACAGGTGAACACACACCTACTTCTAAATGGAACCTGCACGATACGCAGTGGACGTTAAGCCTTTTTGGTACCGCTGTTGGCGCAGGCATTTTATTTTTACCTATTAACATTGGTATAGGTGGTTTTTGGCCGCTTATTATTATGGCGTGTTTAGCCTTTCCAATGACCTTTTTAGCACACCGTGGCTTAGCCCGCTTTGTGTTGTCGTCTAAAAGCAAAGATTCAGATTTTACTGATGTTGTTGAAGAGCACTTTGGTGTAACGGCGGGCAGGTTAATCTCTTTATTATACTTTTTATCTATATTCCCCATTTTGCTTATTTACGGCGTAGGCTTAACCAATACCGTTGACAGCTTTATGGTTAACCAAATGGGCCTTGAGTCACCTTCTCGCGTGTTACTTTCGGGTGTATTGGTTGCCGGTATGATTAGCCTAATGATGGGCGGCGAGCGCTTAATGCTGCGCGCCTTTGCTATTTTGGTGTATCCGCTTGTAGGTATTTTATTTTGCTTATCGCTCTATTTAATCCCTAGCTGGCAAATGCCTGATATGAGCCTACCTGAGGCGGGCAGCTTTACTAAAACACTGTGGTTATCTATTCCTATTATTGTGTTTTCGTTTAGCCATGCGGCGGCTATTTCAAGCTTTGTGAACGTGCAGCGTGGGCATTATGGCAATCAGGCCACTAATAAGGCTGAGGCTATTTTAAAGCGCACTAGCTTACTGCTTATTGTATTTGTACTGCTGTTTGTGTTTTCTTGCGTGCTTTCGCTTACTAGCGAGCAAATGGCTGCTGCTAAAGCGGCTAACGTATCGATTTTATCTTACCTTGCTAATATCACCAGTAACTCGTATATCGCGACCCTTGGGCCGCTGGTTGCCTTTATTGCGATTACGTCATCGTTTTTAGGGCACTTTTTAGGTGCACGCGAAAGCTTTACCGGTTTGGTGACTAAGCAAACCAGCTTAAGTGCTAAAGTAGCCGACAAAATTGGCGTACTCATTATGTTTTTTGCTATTTGGTTTTGCGCGGTTAAAAACCCAAGCATTTTAGACATGATGGATCAGCTCTCTGGCCCTATCATTGCGATGATTTTATTTATTATGCCAATGATTGCCGTATACAAAGTGCCTGCGCTGAGTAAATACCGCAACCGCGTAAGCACATTGTTTGTTCTAGCTGTGGGCTCACTGGCCGTATGTGCGCTTATTTACAGCATGCTTAATTAAGCGAATTGCTATAAATACCCCCATAAAAAATGGCGCTCACTGAGCGCCATTTTTAATACAACTAAATTGCTTTTAAACTAATTTATTCTGCGTCTGGTAGGTTACGACCGTAGAATATTTCCTGCATTTCGCGGGTAAGTTTAGAGCGAATTTCTTCTTCTTCCTCATCCGACAGCTCATCAGTAGATAGGCCGAACAGGTAAGTGTTTAAGTCGGTTTCTTTTAACATCATTTTGGTGTGGAACAGGTTTTCTTGATACACGTTCACGTCCATCATTTGGTACGCTTCTTTGGTATCTTCTGTCATGAAGTTTTGAATCGAGTTAATTGCATGGTCAATGTAGTGTTTAACACCGTTTACGTCGCGGGTAAAACCACGTACGCGGTAGTCAATGGTTACTACGTCTGACTCAAGGCTATGAATTAAGAAGTTTAACGCTTTAAGTGGCGAAATAATTCCACAGGTAGATACTTCAATATCAGCACGGAATGTACAAATACCATCATCAGGGTGCGCTTCTGGGTAGGTATGTACACAAATGTGGCTTTTATCTAGGTGCGCAACAACAGAATCTGGTAATGGACCTGGCGCTTCGTCAGCATCGTAATTTTGCTGCTCTTCTACCGGCTCTTCCGAAACCAAAATAGTCACACTTGCGCCTTGTGGTTCATAATCTTGGCGCGCCACATTTAAAATGTTAGCACCAATAATATCAACAACATCACCTAGTATGTCAGTTAGTCTATCTGCACTGTACTGCTCGTCGATATATTCAATATATTCTTTACGTTGTTGCTCGGTCTTTGCGTAGCAAATGTCGTAAATACTAAAGCTTAAACTTTTGGTTAAATTATTAAAGCCATGAAGTTTAAGTTTATCGAAGGGTTTGTTCATGATAAACCAACCTATAAATTAGTGAAATCTGCACCTGCAGAATGAAAAGTTCGCGGATTTTATACGAATTTTCCTCACGGAAAAAGCGTTATTTTACCTGTTCTTGCACAACTTCGTGGCTGTGGGTAATTTCTACTGTTTTATCAAGCATTAAAGCAACAGAACAATACTTTTCAGCAGAGAGCGAAACCGCACGCGCTAGGTGTTTTTCCGAGACATTATTGCCTGTAACAACAAAGTGTAAATTAATTTTAGTAAATACACGAGGCGCTGTTTCGGCGCGCTCTGAGCTTAGTTGTACTTGCACATCAGAAAAATCTTGTTTGGCTTTTTTTAAAATACTTACAACATCTACCGACGAGCAACAACCTACCGACATAAGTACCATTTCCATCGGACTTGGTGCAGCGCTGTCGCTGCCAGCATCAAAAACCACATTGTGATTAGAATTAGAACGGCCAATAAAGGTGTCGCCTTCAACCCATTTTACATTTGCTTGCATGTGTTTATCTCTAAAAAAATTTTGTTGATTGTATAACAATCTGCAACGATACGTGAGCGCTGAGATTAAATTTAGTGGTGTTATTATAACAAGGCGAGAAGTAATAGGAGCGCAGTTATTAGGTCATACTGCGCTGTGTTAACGGGTAACGTTAAGAGGTTTGTGTTACCGCGTTATCAAATAAGTTTTTAATAAGCCCAGCAAACTCATCTATAAATGCGTGTTGTTCAACCGTAACGGGTTGTGAGGTTATGCTGCTTAGCACTTCTTGTAAGTCGTAAACAATACCGTCTACCTCGCGCACTATTTGGCTACGTTGTTCGGTATTAAGATTGGTATGTTGTTCACAAATTAGCATAACGTTATGCGCTATTACGTCTTCTATGAGTTCCATAACGGTAGGGGCACCGGGTTTGATTTCGCCTGGCTTCTCAAATAACGCTAAATTTTGAGTTAGATACATGATCAAGTCATCGTACCCTTGCCTGTCTAAAACCATTGTGATTTTCACCTTTGAATAACTAATTGCATAGATTTAAGCAGAAAGCGCCACTAATTACTAGCTTTGCGCGATACCAATACAAAAAAAGCAGCCTAAGCTGCTTTTCTCATTCTTTATAACTACAAATAGAACAGTAATTAATCTATTTTTAAGCCTGGGCTTAGTGTTGCTGGCATCGTTACTTTTTCAAGTTCTACCGATGCTACAGGGTATGCACAGTAGTCGGCTGCATAATATGCGCTTGCTCTGTGATTTCCTGATGCGCCAATACCACCAAATGGAGCTGCACTTGATGCACCTGTAATTGGGCGGTTCCAGTTAACAATACCGGCCCGAATACGACGTAAAAAGTGATTGTAGTCGGCTTCGCTGTCGCTTAATAAACCTGCTGATAAACCAAAGCTGGTATCGTTTGCTTTATCAATTGCGTGGTCAAAGTCATCAAAGCGGAACACTTTTAATAATGGGCCAAAGTGCTCTTCATCTGGGAAGTCGCTAATTGCTGAACACTCAATAATACCCGGTGTTACAAAACCAGTATTGGCTGTGTGCTCAAGCTCTACTAGTACTTCACCGCCAAGCTCAACCAGCTCGTTTTGTGCTTTTACCATGCCAGCTGCAGCCGCAGATGAGATCATAGAGCCCATAAATGGCTGATCTTCATCATCGTAGTTGCCTACTTTAATGGCTTTCGTTGCAGTGATAAGGCGCGCTAAAATGTCATCGCCTTGCTGGCCTTTAGGTAAAAATACTTTACGTGCACAAGTACAACGTTGGCCGCTTGAAATAAACGCCGATTGAATAATATCGTGTACCGCGGCTTTAGTATCTGCCACATCTTTAATAATCAGTGGGTTATTGCCACCCATTTCAAGCGCTAAAATTTTACCCGGTTGACCCGCAAACTGCTCATGTAAAATATGTCCAGTGCGCGAAGAACCTGTAAAGAATAAACCATCTATGCCTTTATGCGCAGCAAGGGCTTTACCTGTTTCTACTTCACCTTGAACAAGGTTAATTACACCGGCAGGTAAACCGGCTTTTTCCCATAGTTTAAGCGTAAGCTCTGCCACCATTGGCGTAAGCTCTGATGGCTTAAATACCACGGTGTTACCAGCTAAAAGCGCTGGCACAATGTGGCCATTAGGTAAGTGCCCAGGGAAGTTATATGGGCCAAATACGGCAACTACACCATGTGGTTTATGACGGATCATCGCACGCCCTACTGGCATAGCGTTTTCAACGTCGCCAGTGCGCTCTAAAAATGCTTTTTCAGAAATGGCAATTTTACCTACCATAGCGCCCGCTTCTGTACGCGTTTCCCACAGTGGTTTACCGGTTTCTTGGGCAATCGCTACAGCAAGTTCTTCGCTGTGCTCTTTAAGTGTTGCAGCAAAGGTTTTAACTATCTCTAGACGCTCGTTAAAGCTTTTATCTGCCCAGCTGTAAAATGCTTCGCGCGCCGAATTTACCGCGCTATCTACTTGCTCTGCAGTCGCTGAAGATGCCTGCCAAATAACGTCGTTATTTGCAGGGTTTACTGAATTAAATGCGTTGCCTTGGCCTTGTGACCAGTGACCATTAATAAATTGTGCAGGATGAGTCATTATACTTTCTCCTTAATTAAACTGGGGTTGCGCTTACGGTGTCGCCCGATTTTAGCTGTAGGGCATCGGCTATTTGTTGCGATAAAATAAGGCTGCTTGCACGCTCATCAAAGCTAAGCGCTGCAACCGTTGCACGGTAATCTTCTAACTTGCCGTTAGCAAGCAGTACCATGGTGTCGCCCGATGCTTCGCCTATTTCTACTTTAAAGTCTTTCGCATTACGAATAGTGGCAATGTTATCTACTTTTGCTTCTACTGTTGGGCCCGCATCAAAAATATCGACGTAACCGTTGAAGGTAAATCCTTCATTTTTTAATAGCTCAATAGCTGGGCGTGTGTTGTCGTGTACTTTACCAATCACCGCTTGAGCGTCTTTGCTAAGCAAGTTTACGTAAATTGGGTACTTTGGCATTAGTTCAGCAATAAACACTTTTTGGCCTATACCTGTTAGGTAATCGGCGGTAGGAAAGTCCATTGAGAAAAAGTGCTCTTCTAGCCATTGCCAAAACGGGCTGCTGCCGTTCTCGTCAGACACGCCGCGCATTTCTGCTATTACTGTTTGTGCAAAACGCTGCTCATGTTGTTTTATAAACATAAAGCGCGCTTTTGAAAGAAGTTTACCGTTACAGTTTTTACGATAGCCATCTTTCAAAAATAAGGTACATAGTTCTGTCGCGCCGGTGTAGTCGTTACATAGGGTTAAAATATCAACCGCTTTGTATACATCTAACGTGCGTGATGAGTGAATTACTTTACTTAAGTGGTAATGATAAAACGCATCATCAAGCCCTACTGCAGCTTCAATAGCTGAAGTACCGACTACTTCACCGGTTTCGGTATCTTCAAGAACAAACAGGTAGCCTTCGTCACCAGGTTGTGACGTTTGTTTAGCAAATGAACTTACAGAATGGTCAATTTTCTTTTGCAGTAACTCTTCGTTTAACGGCAAAGATGTAAAACCATGGCCCGATTCGTGGGCAATTTTTAATAACGCTGCGTAATCATTTTGCTGGATTGGGCGAAGGATCATCATGAGTCCGCTTGCTCCCTTATCAATAACGGTAAATAGAATATGCAGGGCAAGCAGGCTTGCCCTTAACAAGGTGGTTTAACGCGCTTAAGCGTTTACTACGCTTGCTACTGCTTTTTCAAAACGCGCCATACCTTCGCGAATATCCGCTTCGGTGATTACTAACGATGGCGTAAAGCGTACTACATCAGCACCCGCTACAAGCGACATAAGCCCTTGCTCGGTAGCTGCTACTAAAAACTCTTTAGCACGGCCTTTGTATTGCTCGTTAACGGCTGCACCAATTAATAAGCCTTGGCCACGAATTTCGCTAAACACGTTGTATTTTTCGTTTACCGCGTTAAGAAGCTCGTTAAATAATGCTGCTTTTTCTTTTACGCCCGCCAGTACTTCAGGGGTATTTACAGTATCAAATGCAGCTTCAGCTACTGCACACGCCAGTGGGTTACCACCGTAAGTAGAACCATGAGTCCCTACTTTTAAGTGCTGTGCGATCTCAGTAGTAGTTAGCATAGCGCCAATAGGGAAACCGCCGCCAAGTGCTTTAGCTGACGTTAAAATATCAGGCACTACGTTTAAACCTTGGTATGCGTATAGCTCACCAGTACGGCCTACACCTGTTTGTACTTCATCAAAAATAAGCAGTGCATTATGTTTAGTACATAGCTCACGAACGCCTTGTGCAAATTCGTCAGTTGGCGAAATAATACCGCCCTCACCTTGCAGTGGCTCCATCATTACGGCACATGTTTTGTCGCTAATTAGCGCTTCAAATGCAGCTAGGTCATTGTAATCACAATGTACGATGTCGCCTGGCTTAGGACCAAAACCATCTGAGTATGCCGCCTGCCCGCCTACCGTTACGGTAAAGAACGTACGACCGTGAAAGCCTTTGTTAAATGAGATAATTTGTGATTTTTCAGCACCAAATTTATCAAGTGCAAAACGACGAGCTAATTTAAGTGCAGCTTCGTTTGCTTCTGCGCCTGAGTTTGCAAAGTAAACTTTTTCAGCAAAGGTCGCATCGACCATTTTTTTAGCTAAACGCAGCGCAGGCTCGTTAGTCATTACGTTTGATAGGTGCCAAATTTTTTCGCCTTGCTCTTTTAATGCACCTACTAATGCAGGATGGCAATGGCCAAGACAGTTAACAGCAATACCACCGGCAAAGTCGATAAATTCTTTACCTTGTTGATCCCATACGCGAGAGCCTTCGCCTCGAACAGGAATAACGCTTGAAGGCGCGTAGTTAGGAACCATTACGTGATCAAATAATTCGCGATTGACTGTCATTTTTTTTCCTCTTAATTGTGAGCAACACAAAACATCAAAATAGGTGTTTGGTTATAAATGTAACCAAGATATTTACGCACTAAATAGCAAAAGGTTGAGCGTAAAACTGCCTTGTGGTTCAATTTTCAGGCGCTCATTATTTCAGATATTTGTGGTGCTGTCTCGTTAAAAACTTTCATGCAGGCCTTTAAAATAAAGGCCTTGGGATATTATTTCATAGATAGTGAATAACTATCTGCATAGAAAATAAATGCCATTTTTTAATACTTATGCGCCTGCGCAGTGAGTCGCGCCTTACATTAAGTGCTTAAAGCGAGGTGTGCTTGGGGAGATGTTAATGAATGAATAGTCGCAAAAAAATTAACAAAAAATTCAATAGTTAATGAAAATTTGCCGCCACCAGCGGCAAATTACCGATATAAGGACCAGCGAGTAAGCTGCTTTTTAGTCAATTTGAATAGCAAGGTTGGTAAAATTGCTTGTTTCGAGGGCTTTTAGCTCATTTTTAGTGAATTGATGATACGAAAACCATGCCTGCATTTCATCTTGTTCAATAAGTTGGTGCTGTTTTAGATTTAAATACTGCGAATAGCATCGCGCTTTAAGCATGACTTCACTCATAGGGAAAACATCACTACTTTGCTCAATGCCGTGAACAAGTTGCGCCATAACATGATTAAACGGCAAAAACTTAAAAGCCATTTTTCGAATAACTTTAGCACTTAACTCAAGCGACTTATTACTTAACAACGTGGTTAAAAATAAGGGATCTGGCTTTAGCTCCATCAATGCCGTGTGTAAATTTTTTTGCTGTGCTTCGCGTGCTATTTGCACTTTGCGTTGCCATACCTGTTCAAAGGTTTTTAAGTACAAACGCACTAAGGCAATACGCCCAACATCTATAAGCATGCCCAGTGTAAACGCATGTACGGGGTTTACATCGTTAAGCTCTGCAATTTTTTGCGCCGCAATTGCATTGGCCATGGCGGCATCGCGCAAGCGGCGTTTTAATAATGGAAATGGCTCTGTGCTGTGTGGCATCCAATGGCGCATAGCAAAAGTAGGAATTACCAATTGTAAGTTATCAAGGCCAATATAGCGCAGTGCAAGTGCGGGGCTGTCTACTTTAACTGAGGTACTTTTGCTGCGCTGCTTTCGGTAGTAAGGCAGGTTTACCAATGACACTAATTCGCGGCCAAGCCAACTAGAATCATTTACCAATGGCTCTAAACGCCCAACACTTGCCGACTTAACCGCCAGTATATCTAGCATGGTAGCAACGTTATCTTCTATGCCTATGGTGTTTTGAATAACAGCATCCATATCTTCTAATTGCTTAAATATGGCTGTTTCTATTACTTTATGAAGTTGTTTGCTCGCTTGTGCTCGGTACTTATGATGCGCGGTGCTACTTTGCTGGCGTTTATGCTGTGCGGCAACTTCTACTTCTAATAACGTGCGTTGCTTCATTGGTTCGCCATAATCAATTTCCAGCGTATGAATAAAGCCAATTTGTTGATGTGCAAAACTATGGCCAAGCAGCAAGTCGTGAGCACGCTGGTCAAGCATTGAGGCTATTCGCTTTTGCGACGCAAGTTCAGTCATAAAGTCCATTCAGTATAAGTATTACCATTCGGTGGTTACTGTAAGGTTAGAAGCGAGATAAAAAGTTAGCAAGCAATTCGAGCCCTTGAGTTGTTAAAATAGCCTCGGGATGAAATTGCACGCCTTCAAGAGCAAACTCTGTGTGAAGTAGCCCCATAATTTCGTCAAACTCACCTTGCTCGGTTTGGCTCCATGCGGTAATGGCTAATTCACTCGGTAAACTGTGTTTTTCGACCACCAGCGAGTGATAACGACACACAGTAAGCGGGTTTTCTAAACCGGTAAATACCCCCTTATTATTATGAACAATAGGTGAGGTTTTACCATGCATGACTTGCTTAGCACGTATAACCTTGCCCCCTAGCGCTTGCGCTATGGTTTGATGCCCTAAGCAAATACCCAAAATAGGGTAAATGCCTTTTAGCTGCTCAACGACATTGAGTGACACACCCGCTTCGTTTGGCGTACAAGGCCCCGGAGAAATAACAATATGCTTGGGGTTAAGTTGCTTAATTTGCGCAACAGATATTTCGTCATTACGCTTTACCAGCACCTCTTGGTTTAAGCGCTGAAAGTATTGTACTAGGTTATAAGTAAACGAATCGTAGTTGTCGATCATCAACAGCATTACACAACGACCTTATTTAATAATGTAGTGCTCTTTGCTCACATGTGTGGCTTGTAAAATGAGCGATAGAAGCTTTTATAGGGCCATTCTATCACTAATAATTACCCAACATACATTAGCAAAACGCCTTAAAAACTTACGCCTTTAGCTAAAAATGCTTCAAATTCGTTTGCTGGTATTGGCCGGCTTAACAAGTACCCTTGAATTAGGTCGCAGTTATACTCTTTTAGTTTTTCAAGTTGGGCATGCTCTTCTACGCCTTCGGCGATAATATCGAGCCCTAAGTTTTTAGCTAATTGGCAAATACTCAATACTAAAGCCTGATCGCGTGTGTCTGTGGCCATATTGCGCACAAACGACTGATCTATTTTTAATTTATTAACCGGAAAACGCTGTAAGTAACCCAGCGACGAATAGCCCGTACCAAAGTCATCGATTGATAAGCTAATACCCAGTGCACTCAGCGCCTGCAGTACTGAAATACCAAACTCTTCATCGTCCATAATGGCGGTTTCGGTAATTTCTAGCTCAATTAAATGCGCGGGCACATTAAAGTGCGCCAACCGCTGTTTTATGCTTTGCACAAAGTCTTGCTGTGTAAATTGCCTTGCCGATATATTAATAGCCAAGCGGATATTTAAGTTTTGCTGATGCCATTTTTTAGCTTGGGCAAAGGCACTATCGAGTATCCATTCGCCTAATGGCAATATAAACCCGCTGTGCTCGGCAATAGGAATAAACTGCGCAGGAGAGACAAACTTCCCATCATCAAACCACCTAATTAAACATTCGCAGCTGTTTATGGTTTGCGATTTAAGGTGCATTTTAGGCTGAAAATAAAGCTCAAACTGCTGCTTTTCAATCGCGGTATCAAGGCGCCGAGCAATATGTAGCTGCTGGGCGTGCTTAACTCCGCTTTCGGTATCAAAATAAGCGTAGGGAATATTACGTTTTACCGCCTCTTCTAAGGCAATATTGGCGTGCAGTAGAAGCGTTTTATAGTCATTACTAGTTGGGTAGCGTGTTACACCGCAGTTAAAGCTCATGCGCATTTCACCGTACGGTGTGCTAATAGCTTGGCTTAAACGGCTTTGTACACCTTTGAGTAAGTCATCTAGGGTTGTTGAGCAATCTTGCTCGGTATAAATAACCACAAAGTTTGCATCGGCAATGTGGTAGAAGGTCAGTTTGTTTTTGCTTTTTAATTGCTGAGAAAATTTATTAGCGCTGTGCGATAAGTGCATAGCAAAGGCATTTATACACTCGTTAGCGCCCGATAAACCATATTGCTCAAGCAATAGCTTAAAGTGGCTTACATCAATCAGCATTAAACTAAAAGGCTGCTCAAGCGAGATTAGCTCATTGGTGTATGTTTCTAAACTGGCTTGGTTAGGCAACTTTGAATACGGGTGATGAAAGGCTAAATACTCTAATGAGCGCTCTGCCTCAAATTGCTCTGTTACATCGCGTATGTGTATATCAAAGGCATCTATTTCTTGCAGCCAATGTATTTGGTAAGTGAGGTAATGGTTATCTAGCTGTGTATAAAAACGCTCAACATGACTAGCCGACTGCTTAGTGTCTATTAGTTGCTGCTTTATATTAGGGCTTAGTAATGCAATGGGCGTGCTGTGTTTATCGCTTACATACGCTTTATGCATAGCAATAGCGGCAGGGTTACAGTAGTTAAGCTCAAGGTTGGCGCTTAAACTCACAATTGGGTTAGGGTTGCGCGTTGGAAATAGCGCTAAACGTTCGTTACGGGCACTAAGCTTTATAAATTTAGATGCGTAACGCCCTGTATAAATGCTTACCAGCACTATGGCAAACGTAAACAGAAACACAATATTGACTGTGGTGTGCAGGTTGCTTTCGGTGTCTTTGTAGCCGCTATCAACCGCATTTGAAATAACCGTTTCTGCATTTGTTAAGTGCCCCATCACTTGGGCTTGCAGTTCAGTGAGTTGCTCTAGTTGTGCTCTGGCTAAATCCCAACTAGTGCGGCTGCTTGATAGGTTTTCGTGTAATTTAAGTGCTAAGTCTAAACCACTTTTAAACTCATCACTTAAGCTGCTTTCTAGCGCTAATGTGCTGTGGTTTTGATCTAGGTTTTTTATTAGCGCAAGTATACGTACATGGTTTTCTAAAAAGCCGATTAAATAAAGTTCACGCTTACTCGTTGCGTAATACTCATATAATAAGCGCTCTTGCTTTACTAGGTAGGTTTCGATTAAACGAATATCGCGCAGCGCCGGAATTTGTTGTTCCATTAAGGTCGATGAGGTGCGCTTAATGGTTTCTGCCTGATAATAAACCATCGCAGACAGTACACAGCCTACCAGCACAATACCGATATAAAACTGCTTAGCTTTACTGGCAAATTTATTAGTGAATATTTTCATATAAACGCTTGCTCTGACCCTAAAATATTAACAACTCATTTTAAAACGTAATTATATACGATTAATAAAAGCACTATTGTTTATATTTGGTTATAAAAAAGGGTGTGCAAACGTTAATCAGGCGGGCATAAAAAAGAAAGAGGCCGGCGAGGATGCCGAGCGTAATGATACCAATCCGCAATAATACTTAATCATTTTTAGGGGCTAAACGTGTCGCTATCTACGTTAAAAAATTCTCATTTAGATCAACTAAGTAGCGAATTTTTTGCCTTGCTATCAACACGCTTTTCCATCCTCAAAATAGATCACTTAATTATGCGGATTGGTATAATTTATTGTACAGAAATAACAACTTTACCCATAGCTTGGCCACTTGCTAAGCGGTCATGCGCTTTAGCTGCTTCTTCTAAACTAAAGTCTTGCTCATCAAGTACTGGGCGCATACCGCCTGCTTCAACAATTTGTGCCAGTTTAGTCAGTTTGTCGCCGTGGTCTTGACGGTTAAAGTCGTGGATCATTGGAATAAGCATAAAGATTACGTTTAACGATAAGCCTTTAAAGTGTACTGGGCTTAAGTCTACTTCTAATAAAGAAAGCGTTGTCGATACCTGTGCATTTAGCTTTGCTGCAGCAAATGAGTTAGTCAGGTTACCACCACCCACAGTGTCAAATACCATGTCAAAACCAACGTTGCTTGTGTGTTTTTCAACGTACTGCTCTACGGTTTCGTCTTTAAAGTTTATGCCTGTAGCGCCAAAGCTTTCTATTAGTGCTAGTTGCTCTGCGTTACCGCCAGTTGAGTAAACATCAGCGCCAAAATGCTTAGCTAGTTGAACTGCTAAATGGCCTACACCACCTGCGCCGCCGTGTACTAATACTTTTTGGCCTGCACTTACACTTGCACGTGTTAAGCCTTCAAGTGCTGTAATACCTACAAGTGGAATAGCGGCTGCTTCTTTCATGCTTAGGTTTTTAGGTTTGTGAGCGATTAAGCGCTTATCAGCAAGAATAAACTCAGCAAGTGCACCTGGTAAATCGCCTAAGCCACCAGCACAACCATATACTTCATCACCTACTGCAAAGTCTGTTACGCCTTCACCAACAGCTTCAACGGTGCCTGCAAAGTCCATCCCTAAAATGCCCGGTAGTTTTGGAGCAAAGGGTAAGTCAGCACCCATTTGACGAATCATCATATCAATTGTATTTACGCTTGTTGCGGCAATACGAACTAACACATTACCTGCTGTTACTTGTGGTTTTGCAACCTCAGCTGCTACAAACTCTTCAGTGCCACCAAAATTATTAATTGTCATTGCTTTCATGGGTATTGCCTCTGTTATCTGTTGATAAGTAATTATGTAATGAAGCTTCATTGTAGACACACCCTTTACAAATGATAATAAGGCTAAACATACAATCAGTTTCAAAATAATATTTATAATAGAGTTTAAAAATCACCCATCACTGTTTAAAAGTAGGCATTAAACAAAATTCTACCCAATCGCTGCGCTATATCAATTTAAGCTAGCTATGGTTGATTTATTATTGTCTAAGCCCCAGAGTAATATATGAAAAGGTAGTAATTCACTTAAGTAACTCATTTATCCTACTAAGGAGCGAATATGTTAGGCGAAGACCACTCACTTACCAATGACTTTCCACAGTACCTAAATACCATTGCAGAGCTAAATAAAAGCGACACAGAATTTGCCAAAAAGGCAGATAAATACGACAAGCTAGATAAAGAGATTCGTGTTTTAGAGCTTAAAGATGCGCCCATTAGCGATGAGCAAATGAATCAACTAAAACATGAGCGTTCAGAATTAAAAGATTGGTTGTACGAGCGTTTACAACAAGAGTAATGTTGCACACAAAAAAAAGAGTTCACCGTTAGGTGAACTCTTTGACGATCAACAAAGGGTAAAACATTTAAAGCACATATCGGCTTTATAAAAAACAACTAGGCCTTATAAGGCATGAGTAAAATCTTTTCGCGTTAAATTGCTACTAGCTATCAGCATTTAGCTGAGCAAGCAGGCTATCTAACGTATCAACTAACTGCTGATTTTTAGCAGGGTTGAGCGCATCTGGATGTGGCGGTGCAAAGCGCTCTGCATCGTTATCGAAATAAAGGCCAGTGGCATCTTTAAATTCGTCACTTAATGCGGCGCGGCAAAAAATATCAGCGCCTAGTTTTAAGTCGCCACCAGCAAGCCCGTAGGCATCTTTTACCATTTTACTACCTAGTAACGACTTAGGGTTTACCGCAACAACTAACGGCCCGTTACCTTTAAGTGCTAAACCTAAATGACGCGACCACATAGTAATAGCCAATTTGCTTTGCGCGTAGGCTGCGCTATCTGATAGTGGCTTGTTGCCCACTAACGAGTCAAAGTTAACGCTGGTTTGTGCAGCCGATGACACGTTAACCACACGTGATTGCGTGTTCATTACAGGCAGTAACGCTTTAGTAAGTAAATAAGGCGCTAACGTATTAACTGCAAACCGTGCATCTAGCCCATCTACAGTAGTGATATTTGCCAATTTATAAACACCGGCGTTATTAATAACTACATCAAGTATTTTATTCGCGTTTTGTAAGTCGGCTAACACTGACTGAGCCAAGGTGTTTACTTGCGCCATATCGCTTAAATCGGCAATGTAGGTGGCTGTGCTTGCTTGCGGGTAATCAGCGTTTAAGCTTGCTTGTACGGTATTTAACTTGTCTTGGTTGCGCCCGTGTAATAATACAGTATGCCCTTGCGCTAACAACATTTTAGCGGTCTCTAGGCCAATACCGTCGGTGGCACCGGTTAATAAAATTGTTTTTTTCATGTTGAACGTTCCTTTTTATATTAAGACTGTGGCCATTGCAATAACGACAAATTACACACGCATTAGCTCACTGCTATTTATTAATAATACCACCACTTTTAGCGACTAATAATTAGTGGCTCAGTAGAATCAGTTTATAGAATTAATTGATAAACCTATGCGTCCTTATTAAGTAGGTATAGCCATTGTGCCTTTGCTTGGGTAAATTTTAAGCGTTTATTTGAAATAACGGGCAATCATAACTATTGTTTTTAAATTACCTTAATAGTAGTATTTATCATATAAATACACTTTTCGAGAAAACACATGAAAGTTTTAGTTACAGGCGGTATGGGTTATATAGGTAGCCACACATGTATTGCCCTTCATGAGGCAGGCATTACCCCAGTTATTTACGACAACTTATCTAACGCAAGCCCCCGTGTGCTTGATCAACTCGAAAAAATTACCGGCACCCGTTTTGAGTTTATTTTAGGTGACATTCAAGACGAGCAGCAGTTTAAACTTGCCCTTAAACTCAGCCAAGCTGAGGCTGTATTTCACTTTGCAGCACTTAAAGCCGTAGGTGAATCAACCGAGCAACCACTGCGTTATTACCAAAACAATGTGTCGGGCACATTAAGCATGCTACAAAACATGCAAGAGGTAGGCGTTAACCATATTATATTTAGCTCATCGGCCACTGTGTACGGCGAGCCAGACTACCTACCTATTGATGAAAAACACCCTATACGCGCTACTAACCCTTACGGTTGGACCAAAGTTATGGTTGAACAAGCCATGCAAGACGTATGTAATGCCAACAGCCAATTTATGGGCATTGCTCTTCGCTACTTTAACCCAGTTGGTGCACACCCAAGCGGCTTATTAGGCGAAAGCCCAAATGGTATCCCAAATAACTTAATGCCCTTTATTGCTCAAACTGCGGTAGGTAAACGCGAAGTGGTTAATATTTTTGGTGACGACTACGACACCAAAGATGGCACCGGCGTGCGCGACTATATTCACGTTTTAGATTTAGCTAAAGGCCATGTAGCGGCCTTTATGCAACATAAAACCGATACCGCCTTTCATGCATACAACCTAGGCACAGGCCAAGGTTATTCAGTGCTTGATATGATCAAAGCGTTTAGCGCATCAGCCAATAAAGATATTCCGTATAAAAGTGCACCGCGCCGAGCAGGCGATATTGCCTGCAATTACGCCGATGCCACAAAAGCGCAAACTACCCTTAACTGGCACGCAGAACTAACACTGAGCGACATGACCAACGACACATGGCGCTGGCAAACTAATTACCCAAGTGGGTTGGAGAGTTAACATGGCTTTATTAGAAAGTACTCACAGACGTAAAAACCCGCTAACGGGGCGCTGGGTATTAGTATCACCGCATCGTAATAACCGCCCGTGGTTAGGTGCTACAGAAGCAGTAAACGAAAGCGTACTACCAAAACACGATGAAAGCTGCCCACTTTGCCCAGGCAACACCCGTGCAAATGGCGACAGCAACCCAGATTACAAATACACCCATGTATTTAGAAATGACTTTGGCGCACTTACCCCTAATGAGAGCGAGCAATCACAAAGCTTAGAGTCAGACAGCGATTTATTTATTGCTGATGAAGCAAGCGGCGAATGCCGTGTGATTTGTTTTTCGCCAGAGCATAACAAAACACTGCCAGAGCTTGAGCACGATGCCCTACACGAAGTAGTAAAAACCTGGAAAGATAACTACACAGAACTTGCACAACACTATGAGTGTGTTCAGGTGTTTGAAAATAAAGGCGAGATCATGGGTTGCTCGCAACCTCATCCACA
Source organism: Pseudoalteromonas sp. Xi13 (assembly GCF_003952205.1). NCBI lineage: Bacteria > Pseudomonadati > Pseudomonadota > Gammaproteobacteria > Alteromonadales > Pseudoalteromonadaceae > Pseudoalteromonas > Pseudoalteromonas sp. Xi13. The sequence goes on along the minus strand of NZ_CP034439.1, from coordinate 246,378 downwards.
CGGCCAAGTATGGGCGCATTCGCATTTATCAACCGAAATAGAAGCCGAAGATACGCAGCAGCTTGCCTATTTTAAAAAGCATGGCAGCGCGATGCTTGCCGATTACGTGCAAAAAGAGCAAACAGATAAAACCCGCGTCGTATTTGAAAACGAGCACTGGCTTGTGGTGGTGCCATTTTGGGCTGCATGGCCGTTTGAAACACTGCTTGTAACTAAAGATAACATTCAAAACTTTAGCCAGCTAAACGATGCGCAAACAGACGCCCTAGCACAAGCGCTTAAAGTATTAACCACTAAATACGACAACGTATTTAATTGTAGCTTCCCGTATTCTATGGGATGGCACAATGCACCGGCTAATCGTGGCTCAGATGAGCAACATTGGCGCTTACATGCCCATTTTTACCCGCCGCTACTTCGCTCTGCCACCGTTAAAAAACACATGGTTGGCTACGAAATGTTAGGCGAAAGCCAGCGCGATTTAAGCGCAGAAACAGCTGCCTCTATTTTACAAGCAGCCAGTACCACACACTACAAAAAAACAGCAGGACACACCGATGACGCTTAACGATTTTCAACAACAATTTTTATCACTGTACGGTGCGCCTGCTCAAGGTATTGCTGCAGCACCTGGGCGTGTAAACCTAATTGGCGAATTTACCGATTACAACGACGGCTTTGTATTCCCGTGCTCGTTAGAGTTTCGTACTCAAGTTATGTTTAAAGAGCGCGACGACAACATCATTACTGTGCATTCGTTAAATTACCCAGGCGAAAAAGACAGCTTTAGTGTTGATGAAGACATCAGCGAAGGGCAATCGCAATGGGGTAACTATATCCGTGCCGTGTCATTTGTTTTAAAGCGCGCGGGCCATACTTTGCGCGGCGCCGATTTACTTATTGATAGTAACTTACCGCAAGGCAGTGGCTTATCGTCATCGGCGGCATTAGAAGTGGCCATTGGTGGTATGTTTAACCATATTGCACAGCTAGGTTTAAGCGAAGAAAAAATAGCCTTACTTGGCCAAGAAGCCGAAAACGACTTTATGCATTGCCAATCGGGCATTATGGATCAGCTTATTTCGGCAAAAGGTGAAAACGGCCATGCCCTTTTAATTGACTGTGAAAACTTAGCGACTGAATCAGTAAAAGTACCCGATGATTTAAACATTGTTATTGTTAACTCTAACTACCCACGTAAATTGGTAGATAGCGAGTACAACCAACGTCGTGTTGACTGTGAGCAAGCAGCTGCAAAAATGAATGTAGCCACGCTTCGTAAAGCCACCATGGACACGCTTGAAGCAACTAAAGATGCACTAAGCGAAAACGAATACAAACGTGCACACCATGTAATTAGCGAAAACGAGCGTGTAATTGCAGCAACTAAAGCGCTGCAAAATAACGACATTGATACGCTGCGCGAGCTCATGGCGGCATCGCACCAATCGCTTAAGCATTACTTTGAAGTAACCGTACCAGCAACCGACGGCCTAGTAGAAATTTGTAAAGAAGCGATGGGCGAACGCGGTGCAGTACGTATGACCGGCGGCGGTTTTGGCGGTGCGATTGTGTGTTTATGCCGTGATGCAGAAGTACCACTTATCAAAGCAGCGGTTGAGCAGCACTACTTTGAGCGTTTTAATTTAAATGCCGACATTTACGTATGTTCAGCAGGTTCAGGATTACAAATTACGTCTTTTTAAACATCATTAAGGAATAAGCATGGCAAAGGTTAATTGGGGTATTATTGGGTGTGGCAATATTGCTCACACCTTTGCTAAAAGCATTGCGCATTGCGCTAATGCACAGCTTATTGGCGCTGCATCGACCAGCGAGCAACGCGCAAAAGAATTTGCCACACACTATTTAGTTAAAGGCTATGAGAGCTACCAGGCCCTTATGCAATGCCCACACATTGACGCCATATATATTGCTAATACCCACGAGCAACACTTTAAAACTATTGCGCAATGCTTAGTGCACGATAAGCATGTACTCAGCGAAAAGCCCATTACTGTTAATGCACAGCAACTCACAACCCTTAGCCAGTTAGCCGAGCAACAAAACTGCTTTTTAATGGAAGGTGTATGGATGCGCTTTTTACCTGCCATAGTAAAACTGCAGCAGTTATTAAGCGAGGGCGTAATAGGCAAAGTACACAGTGTGAATGCCAACTTTAGCCTAGCGGGCAACTTTGCTAACTCACACCGTTTAATGAACCCAGCGACAGCAGGTGGCGCATTGCTTGATTTAGGTATTTACCCTATATCAATTGCCGATGTGGTATTTAATAAAGCCCCTGAACAAATTAAATCATTAGTACACAAAAGCACGACCGGCGTAGATGAGCGCAGTGTAACCCTTATAAATTACGGCCAAGGGCAATTTGCGCAGCTTAGTAGCGCGTTACAACAAAATGGCCCTACCGAAGCCTGTATTTTAGGGGAGCACGGGTATATTCGCATTGCTGAATTTGTTGGTGCACAGTCGCTAGAGCTTCATTTAAACGCACAACAATTGCAGCAGTTTGATTTTAGCTTTAATGGCGATGAAAACTTTAAATTTGAAATTGCTCACGCTAGCGAATGTATTTTACAACAACAAACACAAAGCAATGTATTACCGCTCAGCACAAGCCTGCGGGTAATGCACATAATGGATACGCTTCGGGCGCAGTGGCAGCTTAAATACAGCGATAGCGTTGAAGCCCATCAGCTAGATTAATAATAAAAAATACACACAACAAGGATACACAATGACAACCACACACACGTTAAAGGCGCTTTCAAAAGCCTTGCTGCTAGCAACGGGCTGCTTAACAGCAAGTACTGTTTTTGCAGATCAAAAAACGCCTGAGCAACTCTACCCACCTTTAACCAGCGAAGTACTTCCTGAGCTTGCTGCTAAAGGTAGTTACAGCGTTGGCGTACAAACGCTTGATTTAATAAATCCCGCGCAGTTTGACCCTGCAACCCAAGGGGAAAAAGATCGCCCTTTAAAAGTAGAAGTGTGGTACCCAGCAGCAGACAGTGCAAACGCACCCTTAACCAGCTACAGCGACATAACCCGTACAGGTAAAACGTTTACCTTACAAGCCGATGCCATGCGCGATGTAGCCATTAATAACAAAGAGCACTACCCTGTTATTGTGCTCTCACACGGTTATACCGGCTATCGTACAATTATGTATTACTTGGGTGAACATTTAGCATCGCACGGGTACATTGTGGCAGCCATAGATCATACCGACTCAACCAATGCAGATGTTGATTTTAAAAATGCGCCGTTTTCGGGCTTTTTTAGTACCCTTATTAACCGCTCACGCGATCAACAATTTGTACTTAACTACTTTAACGAACAAAACAACTTTGCCAGCAAGCAAGTAGATAACAAAAAAGCAGGCGTAATTGGTTACTCTATGGGTGGTTTTGGCGCGGTTAATACAATTGGTGGCTGTTATGACTTTAACGAGCAAACCACTGCAATGTTTACCGGTATGAAAGACCCTGCACAAATTAAACAAGTGCAGCAATTACTCAATAGCTGTGCAGGTGGGCAATATAAAAACCCACAAGTCGATTCGCGTATTAAAGCTATGGTGGCCTTTGCGCCTTGGGGCGGGCAACATAACTTATTTAATGCCAGTGCTATGCAAAACATTAAAGTGCCTTCGCTTTATATCGCGGGTAGCTTAGATGATATATCCGGTTATGAAGGCATTAAAAACCTATATAACCAAACGGGCAGCACCGACAAGTACCTGCTTACTTACAAAAATGCGCGCCATAATATTGCGCCGCACCCTGCTCCTGCTATTGCCAAACGTAGCAGCGAATTAGATATAGGCCATTACTACGAGCCATCGTGGTCAATGCGCACCCTAAACGAGACCAACAAACACTTTGTACTTGCTATGATGGACTGCCACGTAAAAGGCATTACCAGTCAATGTGAATACCTAGACTTACCACAAAATGGCGACCAAGCTGTGGTTAATGGTAAGCCACTGCCAGCATGGCATGGGTTTGATAATCGTTTTTCTACTGGTATGGATTGGCAACAAGCTAAACCGCGCACCAAGTAACACAAACTTTGGCGGCTATTTTTATATTTAGCCGCATACGCACTTAAAATAATGCTGCTATAAAACACCTGTTATTTAAAAGAGTTAGCAAATAAAAACAGCGTGCTTATTTTTTAAACGGCTATTTTAAGAAAAAATCATTGCCATTAATGTAAGTTAAAGGCAATCTAGTCATATATAAGATAAGATAAATAACACAAATATCATGTCAAAATACATACTCTCAATTGATCAAGGAACCACAAGCTCTCGGGCCATCTTGTTTACAAAAGATGCAGACGTTTTTGGCTCAGCACAACAAGAATTTTCGCAGCATTTTCCGCAAAATGGTTGGGTAGAACACGACCCTAACGATATTTGGCAAACCGTGCTAAGTACCAGCCGCGAAGTATTAGCAGATAAAAACGTTAAGCCTGAAGAAATTATTGCCATTGGTATCACCAACCAACGTGAAACCACTTTAGTGTGGAACAAAAAAACCGGCAAACCTATTTATAACGCCATTGTGTGGCAAGACCGCCGCACCAGCGATTACTGCGAAAGCCTAAGCACTGACGAGCTTTGCCAAACCATAAGCGATAAAACCGGCTTACTGCTAGACCCGTATTTTTCGGCCACTAAAGTACGCTGGATTTTAGACAACGTTGAAGGCGCACGCGAACAAGCCCTTGCAGGTGAACTGGCGTTTGGTACCGTTGATACCTATTTACTATGGCAGTTAACCGGTGGTAAAGAGCACCGCACCGACGCCACCAATGCATCACGCACTATGTTATTTAATATTCATACTCAGCAATGGGATCAAGAACTACTCGATTTATTCGAAATTCCTGAATCTATGCTGCCCCAAGTGATGGACTCAGCCGACGAATTTGGCTCAACCAGCGACGATATTTTTGGTGCACCAATACGCGTATGTGGTATTGCCGGCGACCAGCAAGCAGCCCTTGTTGGCCACGCATGTTTTGAGCAAGGTATGGCAAAAAGTACTTACGGTACGGGCTGTTTTTTAATGCTGAATACCGGTGAAAAAGCGCTTACCTCTGAAAACCGCTTATTAACCACGGTGGCTTATAGGCTAAATGGCAAACCAACATATGCCATTGAAGGCAGCATTTTTATGGCAGGCGCCACGATGCAGTGGATTGTTGAAGGCTTAAAACTATTAAGCCATGCCGGAGAGAGCGAATCGTTAGTAAAAGATGTACCGCTTGATCATGGGGTATTTTTAGTGCCTTCGTTTACAGGTTTAGGCGCGCCCTACTGGGACCCAAATGCACGTGGCGCTATTTTAGGTTTAACCCGCGACTCGGGCATTAGCACCATTGTTGCTGCTGCGCTGCAATCGGTTGGGTATCAAACCAAAGACTTACAAAAAGCAATGGAACGTGATGGCTTACGCCCAAGCGTGTTACGGGTAGATGGCGGTATGGTTAAAAATAACTGGGTACTGACCTTTTTATCAAACATTTTAGGCGCAACGGTAGAGCGCCCAACAGTGACCGAAACCACCTCTTTAGGCGTAGCATACTTAGCAGGCTTACAATCCGGTGTGTATGAGTCAACTGAGCAATTAGCAAAAATGTGGACCTGCGACCGTCGCTTTGAACCAACAATGAGCGCTGACGAACGTAACGATTTATACGCAAAGTGGCAGCACTGTGTAGCGCAAGTTTGTCTCTCTAGTGACGATAGCAAACAAGCGTAATACGCCCAGCCGCTAATTAAAATTAGCGGCTTACAAAACACCGGCAACAGCGCTTAAATGGCGCGTTGTACGCTGTATGTTTTAAAAAGATCAGGATTAAAAATTAACAAGCAAAAAGCGCGGTTATCTATTGTCAAATAAGAGCCGCAGCTTTATGATGCTATATGTCTTATTTATATTACAAATAAAAAGGTTAGCTCGGTGGAATTAGCAGATAACGAATACGACTTACTCGTCGTCGGTGGCGGTGTAAACGGCACTGGAATAGCAGCTGATGCAGCAGGCAGAGGATTAAAAGTTCTATTGTGTGAACAATCAGACCTTGCCAGTGCAACGTCTTCAAATAGTTCTAAGCTGATCCACGGCGGTTTACGCTACCTTGAACATTACGAATTTAGATTAGTAAAAGAAGCCTTGGCTGAGCGCGAAGTGCTGCTTAAAAATGCCCCACATATTATGTGGCCGCTTACCTTTAGGCTACCGCACCAATCGCACCTACGCCCAGCATGGATGATCCGTATTGGCTTATTTATGTACGACAACCTAGCTAAGCGCGAAACACTTGCTGGCTCGCGTGGCATCAAGTTTGGTGAAAACAGCGTATTAGAACCTTCAATTACAAAAGGGTTTGAATACTCAGATGGCTGGGTTGATGATTCACGTTTGGTAATTTTAAACGCCTTAGCTGCCCAAAACAAAGGCGCGACCATTGCTACGCAAACCAAGTGCGTAAGTGCAAAACGCATCGATAACCAATGGCAGGTAACGCTTGAGCAACAACAAACTAAGGCGCAACAGACTATTAAAGCCAAAGGTATTGTTAATGCAGCAGGCCCGTGGGTTGCAAAATTATTTGACGAAGCACTGATAGAAAAATCGCCACAAAATATTCGCCTTGTTAAAGGCAGCCATATTGTGGTGCCGCGTATTCACGATGAAAAACAAGCCTACATTTTACAAAATAAAGATCAGCGCATTGTGTTTGTTATACCGTTTGAAGATGACTACTCGCTAGTAGGCACCACCGATGTTGAACACAAAGGCGCAGCGCAAGATGTAAAAATTAGTGATGAAGAAATCGATTACTTAATCGATATTACTAACAGCTACTTTAAAAACCACATTAAACGCGAAGACATAGTACATACCTTTTCAGGTGTGCGCCCACTGCTTGATGACGAATCAGTGAATGCACAAAAAGTAACGCGTGATTACAAGTTAGAGCTTTCAAGTGAAGGCAAACACACACCACTGTTAAGTGTGTTTGGTGGCAAAATTACCACCTACCGTAAACTTGCCGAAGCTGCAGTGAATAAGCTTGAAGAATTTTACCCGCAAATGAGTGAAGCGTGGACCAAACACAGCGCCTTACCTGGTGGCGATTTTAGCTCGGTAGAAGCGCTGACCAATGAGCTTAAAGCGGCTTATAGTTGGTTACCAGAAATCACTCTTAAACGCTTTGTACGTACCTACGGGACTCGTGCAAAACTAATTTTAGGCAGTGCAACCCAGCTCAGTGATTTAGGCCAAGATTTTGGTCATGGCTTATTTGCAGCAGAAGTCGATTACTTACTAAATGAAGAATGGGCGGGTAACGCTTACAATATTTTATGGCGCAGAAGTAAACTAGGGCTGCGCTTTAATGAAGCACAAGTGGCAACGCTTAATCATTATATTACGCAAAGCCAAGCGGCTAAAACAGCTTAACAGCAGCTTTAATCCTTACTTAATTTAAGAACTAGCCCCCAATAATTGCACAATCAATATTGGGGGCTTTTTTATATTATTTGGTTTTATTACTATTAAATAAGTAGTTAAAACCACTTAACGTAGCCTCTTTCACGTCAAACTCTAAACATTGCACACCAATGCAATTTAACGCATGAGTAAAGCAGGCATTTAGTTGCTCTGTGCCAATAACGACCACTTTAGAATTATTCACCAATTGCCATTCACTGGCATGGCGTGCAGCGCGTACATCACTACCAATAAGCACGCCCGACAAGTATGCCTTGGCTTGCACTGGTGTTAACTCTTTTGAAAGTTGGCGCGTACGGACACTAAAAATACCGTGTGCCAAATTACCGCTGTCACTGCCTAACGTGAGTTCACAGCCCTGCTCAAATGCATGCCAATCAAACTCCCCCGCTTCACAGTCGTTAGGAATAAGTACACTTTGATGACATAGCAAGTCGTATAATTCGCCGGTCATTGCGGTTTTAAAACAGATGATTTGGCCATCTTTTAACAGCACCCATTTAGTATGGGTACCGGGTAAACAAATGAGTACGTTGCCGTGCTGATAGGCCGGATTTTGCTTTAAAAAACCTAAAATTTGCAGCTCTTCGCCGCGCATTACATCAAATAAATTGTTTTGTAATGTGCATTTTGTACCAGGCAAAGCACTGACTTTGTTACCTGCACAATCAAAATTAATTGCGCCACTAAGCAGGCTTTCGGGGTTTATGGGGCACGCTAAATAAGGGGTTTCTTTCCAGCCAATACTTGAGGTGATTTGCCCTGCCATATAAATAGGTAAAACGCCGTATTCGCTGGTCCATGGTGCAACGACACCAATTAAAGTATGTTCAAAGTTTTGTTTATCTCTAATCACACCTGGGCCGTCGCGCTGAGCAATTAAAGTTAATTGCCCTGTGGTATTTACGCTGCATAAATAGGCGCGCAAATGACTCGTGCCCCAATCTACGGCTATAAAAAGGTTTAAGTGCTGCAACTTAGAGCCTCCCACCGTCAATTTTAATACCTTGGCCGGTGATCATACTGCTTTCGTCGGCAGCTAAAAAAAGTGCCAAATTAGCTACATCTTCAGGGGTTACTAACTTTTTAAGAGCCATGGCTTCCATCCACTTCACTTGCTCTTGCTCGGTAAACCAACTGGCTAATTGGCGGTCGGTGGCAACCCAACCCGGTAAAATAGCATTCACCCGAATCCCAAATTCACCATAATCGCGTGCCAGTGCTTTAGTCATGCCGATTAAACCGGCCTTTGCCGTTACGTAACCCGCCATTTGTGGCTGCCCCATGATGGCATTGATAGAGCTAAAATTAATAATGCTCCCCGCGCCTTCGCCCTTCATAAAAGACATAGCGACTTGCGAGGCAAAAAATGCCGGATTTAAGTTAATTTGTAGGCATTGATCCCAATCTTGTACTGTAACGTCTTCACTGGCTTGGCGGCGGTCATTGGCTACATTGTTTACCAGTACATTAATAGCGCCTAGTTCAGCACATGCATCTACCAAAGATTGCTGTAAAGCATTTGAGTCAGTTACATCAACCTGTCTAAACCACAATTTAGCATTAGGCAGTGAGGCTATAAGAGATTGAGCAGCCTCGTTATTAATATCTATAAAGGCAATTTTGGCAGCTTGAGCGGCAAACGCTTTTACCATTGCACGGCCAATGCCTGAAGCGCCCCCGGTAATAAAAACAACTTTGCCAGAAATACTGGGGTAGTGAGCGTGATTATTCAAATGCGTTTCTCCATAATACAGACTGCCCCTCTCAATATTTATAATTATTTGCTAAAGAGGATTACTGTTACAGCTGTGTTAAAATACTTGCCTTTAACAAAGTTTATAACATATCCTTTCGTACATTAATATGATATATGATATATAATAAAGCAATAACTCATTCGGATAACGCTCAATGAAAAGCCAACCTCGTCAAAATTTAACACAACAATTAACCCATGATTTAGGCTTTGCAATTGTGCGTGGCGTTTACCCAGTTAACGAAGGTCTGCCCTCAGAAGCTGACCTATGCGTAAAATACGATGTGAGCCGCAGTGCAACACGCGAAGCTGTAAAAATGCTCTCTGCTAAGGGCTTAATATCTTCTCGCCCTAAGCAAGGGATCCGCGTACTGCCAGAAAGCAGCTGGAATATGTTTGACACAGATGTACTGCGCTGGATTTTAAGCAGTAAACCGTCGCTTTCTTTATTAAAAGAGTTTACGCAAGTACGTGTCGCACTTGAGCCACAAGCCGCTGCCCTAGCAGCTGAAAATGCCAGCGCCGAACAACTTGATGAAATAGACAACGCACTTGCCCGCATGGCCGATGCAGACCAAGGCTTAGACGATCCGCTTGAAGCCGATATTGCCTTTCATACCAGTATTTTAGTAGCTAGTAATAACCGCTTTTTTGTACAGCTCACTGAATTTATTAGCACCGCGCTGCGCGTAAGTATTCGTTACACCAACCACATTAAAGGTGTGCCCGGGGCCGACGTTGCAAAGCATGCTGATATTTTAGATACGATTAAATCGCGCAATCCAGAGCGCGCTAAAAAAGCAGTAGAAACCATTTTAGAAGAAGCGCTTGAGTTGATTGAGTCTAAACTCGACTAATAGCCTAAAAAACATTATTAAAAAAGGGAGCTAATTAGCTCCCTTTTTACTGCTTGCTATATTTTAAGCTTTGTTAAGCTCAAAAATAAGTGATGTTTGCGGGAATGAAATTGGCATTTGCAGGCCAAATTCCATCAACGCTTCACCCGTAAAAGTTTGCCCGTTAACAGCGGCAATAGACGAAGGTCGGTATTCTTCAAATTTAACCGGCCATACTAAATTAAGTGTGTACTGCGTATCTGCATCTAATCCAACAAAACGAAGCTTATTAGGCGCAGTACGCGGTGTTTCGCGTACACTGTTATACGCAAATAACGCTTTTGATTTTTGCTCGTCGATTAAACCAAAGTTAATTGATAAATCGTCGCTATCGAGGCGGTACAAATCGGCAGCATGAATAAATTCACGGTGCTCTTTGTGCAGCGTAATAGCCGCTTTAAGCGCATTGTATTCGTGATCTGTCAGCTCACGTGGGTCCATTTCAATACCCATGTGACCAAACATAGATACCGCAGCACGCATTTCAATACTGACATTACGACCTGTGATATGACAATCACGAGGGCCTACGTGTGCACCCATAACCGACGATGGGAAGAAGAACGAACAGCCGCGTTGAATTTCAAGACGGTCAAGTGCATCGTTAGAATCTGACGTCCATACACGGTCTGTGTGTGCAAGCACACCATAATCTACACGGGCACCACCTGACGAACAGCTTTCTATTTCAAGGCCAGGATGCGCCGCTTTAATACGGTCGATTAAGCGATACAGTGCCAGTGTTTGCTGATGCACCGCAGGCTTGCCTGAGAAGTTACCCGCGTGGTTTATATCGCGGTTCATATCCCATTTAATGTACTTAATTGTTGGGTATTCAACTAAAATGTCATCAATCGCTTTGTATAGGTATTCAACAACCTCAGTGCGCGTTAAATCAAGCACTAGCTGGTTTCTAAAGCTAAGTTGCTCGTTATTTTCTGAGCCTAATACCCAATCAGGATGAGCGCGGTATAAGTCACTATCTGGGTTTACCATTTCAGGTTCAAACCAAATACCAAACTCCATGCCTAAGCTGTTTACATGGTCAATCACTGGCGATAGGCCGTCTGGGTATATTTCGTAATCTACGGTCCAATCACCTAGGCCTGCATAATCACCACGGCGACCTTTAAACCAACCGTCGTCCAGTACAAAACGCTCAATACCTAATGGCGCTACTTTATCGGCTAGCTGCTTTAGCGTGTCTACATCGTGATCGAAGTAAATGCCTTCCCACGTGTTGTAATGCACTGGGCGTGTTTTTTCGCGCTGCGCCTGGCTAAGTAAGTTAGCTTTAACAAAACGATGAAAATTACGCGACAGCGCACTAAAGCCATCGCTCGAAAACGAGCCATAAATACTTGGGCTTTGATACGTTTGGCCTTTAGCAAGAGTTAGCTCGCCCGGTAATAATAACTCACCCATTTGCACATAGCGGCGCCCTTCTGGTAATAGCTCAGCGCGTAGCTTGTTGTTACCGCTCCAACCTAAATGAAAGCCATAACACTCACCTTGTTGCTCGCCTGCCCCTTCGCTATGAACTAATAAACCAGGGAATACGTCGTGCGATGTTTTACCTTTGCGGTTTTCGCGAACAAAGCTGCCTAATACTAAATCAACCGATTGGCGTTGAAATTCGTTAGACCAACGTCCTTCAAAGCTCACTAGTTTGTTCATGCTATCGGGTAGTTGGAACGTAGGTGCGGCGCAAAAACTAACGCTTAGCGGTGCATCACTTAAATTGGTTAATACGGTATGCGCACTTAGCACATCGGTGTTGCTATCAAGTGTGATGCTGTGCACTACTTCAATACCACGCAGCTCATCAACACTTACAAACTCTAAGCTAGAAGGGGTTGGCTGACGAACACCTTGAAGAGCAGGGCCAACTGACCAAGCTATGGTGTCGTTTGACAGCTCTAGCCCTGGCGCGCCTGTAAAGCCTTCACCTAATAGTGGAGAAAGAGAAATAGGTGCTTCTTCAACCACGGCACATTTTACTTCCTGACGAGTCGCAAGCTGAGTTAGCATTGTTTCAGTTGTTTGCTCAGATAAGCGCTTACCAAAATAAAGTAACGCTGGGGTTTTGCTCTGGCAGTCGAAAATAACGGTGCTGTTTGCGCTGTCTAATCGAAAGAATGGTTTAATATCAGCCATGATTCTCCTGTCCTCTTTAATGAAGATGAGTTTAATACGCGAGTACATTATATGTGTGCTTACTCGCCGCTTACTGCATCAAATTGCAGTCAGTGATTTTAAAATAATAGTATATATCATACAAATTACTTTTAGATAGTGTTTACGGTGTAATTTAGCCAATATTATTACTGGCTATACCAGTCATTAACTTAAACAGCGGTTAAAAAATTTAATACCACCTTGAGCAATATTATATTTAGTGGGCTTTTAGCCTGGGGTCGCCTGTAAAACCCCGCAGATAGTCACACGTTTAGCCCCGCAAAATGATTAAGTATTATTGCCATAGGTGTTATCTACAGTGTAGGTTAATTGAATAAATAAAAATCGGCCTAAGTTACCTTAGGCCGATTTAGTAATGTGTTAACTGGCTAATAAAAAGTGACTTAACTTTTTACTGCTGGTTATTTTGGTGCGTGCACTGGTGGCGTATCTTCAATAGCAGGTGTTTTGCCTGCCCACTGTGCATTTAAACCAAACACTACTTTATTAACGATTAACGCAAAGGCTACACATACAATAAGTGTAATTGGCATTAAGTGAATATAGTGTAGTTCAGTATGTAGCGGCGAATTTTCAAACGTCAGCATGCCATACATAACCACGCCTAAAATTACCGCGGCAATACCTGCACGTGCATCCACATTTTTAAACAATAAGCCCACTACAAAAATTGAGAATATAGGCATACTTAACAAGCCGTTTAACTGTTGTAGTAAGTTAATAATGCTGTCAGCTTGCTGATAAATTGGCACAAGCACAAGCGTTAAACTAGTAAGTAACAACGTAACGTAGCCACTTAGCTTTACTACACTTGGCTCTTTATTAAAGTAAGCTTCGTGAATATCACACACGTAAAGTGCCGTAGCCGAGTTTAATAAGCTGTTATAAGTAGAAAGCACTGCTGCCGCCATTGCTGCGGCAAACACACCCGTTAACCATGCAGGCATTACATCACCTACAATTCGGCCATAAGCTGCATCGCCAATGTCGCCATACAGTTTGTACGAAATAATACCCGGTAGCACCACAATCGCCGGTACAATTAAAAAGCGAATACCCGCTGCTGCAAATATCCCTTTTTGCGCTTCTTTAACGTTTGGCGCAGCCATTGCACGCTGGGTAATGGTTTGGTTAGTACCCCAGTAATACATTTGAATAAAGATCATACCGGTTAAAAGCGTAGGCCAAGGGATTGGCGAGTCAGCATCACCAATTAATGTTAAGCGCTCTTGTGGAATACCGCTAAAGTCGTAATCAATCGCGTTAAGCGCTAAAAATACGACCAGTATTGCCATACCTAACACTAATAAACCATTGTAGGTATCGGATACGGCAACCGCACGTAAGCCACCAAAAAATGCATAAATAGCCCCTACTAAAGCGAATGCGGTCGCTATGTACATTAGCGGAATATCAACCTTAAACATGGTTTGCATAAATAGCGCACCAGAATAAATAACCGCAGGCATGTAAATTAGCGCATTACCTAAAAAGAATAAGCCACCAATAACAGCGCGAATATGCTTGTTGTTGTAGCGTTTTTCTAACAGCTCCGTGGTGGTTGTACAGTTGTACTTGTAATAAACAGGAATAAATACTTTGGCTAAAATAATAAGCCCTAAAATAGCTGCCAATTCCCACCACACAAGCAAGGCCATTTGATTGCCATTCATGCCCACCAGCTGGTCGGTACTTAAATTTGTGAGCGTAATTGAGCCTGCTACAAACATCCAAGTAAGGCCACCGCCCGCTAAAAAATACTCTTTTGTTTGATTATCACCACTATTACGGTTTTGGCCTCGGCACTTCCAATATGTAAGTCCACCAATTAAAGCGGTTACAAAGAAAAAAACCACCAACTGCAAAATGTTGTCTGACATGTGTGTGTCTCCAGCGCGTTAAACGCAATGTCTGTCTATGTGAACGTATTAACCTGTAAAGGCTAATTAATAAATTGCACCTTACAGTGCGTGTGCATCTCGACTTAGTTCTAACTTAATTTGCTTTAATGGCATAAGTTCAGGATGCTGGTTGTGACGCTTTACTAACGCATTTAACTGAAACAACGAAATAAGCATGCTGTTAAGCACGCTCAGGTAACCTTGTTTGTGTAAATTGGCAATGGTATCGCTGTCTAAAGTTTGCAGTTTATCTTCATCAACAGTGCTCAAACCTTGAATAGTTTGCGCCTCGCCTTGTTCAAACTGCAAAACAATATCTATGTTTTTAATAAGCCCTAAGCGGGCAATTTCTTGGGTAAATTGGTACGTTTGGTAATCATTTTTTAAATCGCTTTCTAGTAGCTTTTGCTGCGCACTTAAATACAGGCTTGGGTTGCCTTTGGCATCAAATAACGGCTCGCCTTGCTGGGTATTAACGGCTGAGCTTTGCTCATCAATAGCAATAAAGTAATCACTGCTATTTGCCTCACGAGTGAGTAAATAAAGCGGCTGGGTTTGCATGCACACAGGCGTGTACAGCGCTTGCCATTGATTGTTACTCACAAATAAACTTTGCTGAGCACTAAAGCTGGTTAAGCCGGAAATGGTGTAGCTGCCGTTGTGTGCGTTACGCGCTAAAAAAATAGGTAAATCGCAGGCTGCTTTTGCTACTTCGTTTGCACGTAGATTAACTAAATGCTGTGTTTTTGCGTATTCAACACCCGCATTAGGGTTAATTTTTATTGCTTGGTGTTGAGTATTTGATAGTTCACTAATTGCCATAGTTACACATCCTTAAACTGGGTTAGCCGCAAGCCACTGCTCAATATAAGCACGGTGAGGCGGCAACGTTTGCAACATCTGCTGTGTAAGCTGGCTGTTACGTTCAATTATTTGATTTGCTTGCGCATCGTTTGAGTACAAATACGCTTGCTTAGTAAAGTCGGGCTTAAAGCCCATACCGTATAAAACATACTGGTAACTGGCGGCAGGAAATAGCTCTAATGCGCCATGAAAATCTTGAATAAGTGGGCCACGCGTCCCCCAAAGCAGTAAGTCTTCTTGTAAACTTTGCGGAATGCTTTGCGGTTGTATGTGCGCTTGCCAGTAAGGCTCTGGGCGCTTAGTTAACATGTAATGTAGTTTTAAAAAATCGATAATACGCTGCCAGCGATAATCCATTTGCTCATTAAAGCGCTTTGCAACAATGTGCATTACTTGGGTATCGGCTGGCATGTGCTCTGCAACAAAGCGAGACGAAATTTCAACCAACATAATGGCGGTTGCTTCAAGGGGCTCTACAAAACCTGCCGACATTCCCACTGCAACACAGTTTTTGTGCCAAAATTTTTCGCGATAGCCTGACTCAAAACTTATTTTTCGGGCAGTTAAGCCTTTAGCGGCATCACCTAAATAGTTACGTAAGTTTTGCTCGGCTTCTTCATCTGATAAAAACTTGCTTGAATATACATGCCCTACACCACGGCGATGCGTTAGGCCTATATCCCAAATCCACCCAGCATTTTGTGCGGTGGCAATGGTATGACTGGCCAGTGACTCATCACCTTCTTCGTAGGGGACTTGCATAGCTAGGGCGCTGTCGTTAAATAATACGTGGTCCATTTTTTTAAATGGCACGTTAAGGGCTTGGCCTAATAACAGCGATGAAAAACCCGTACAGTCTATGTATAAATCAGCGTTTATGGTGCGGGTTTGATCAGTTAAGGTAAGCGTGTCTATAGCCCCGCTTTCATCAAGCTTTACCTGATCAACGGTGCCAATAATGTGCTCAATGCCTAGTTTGCTCTTACAATGTTGCTTTAATAGCTCGGCAAAGGCACCGGCATCTAAATGGTATGCGTAATTACAATTTGCTTGATACTCGCCTTGCGCAATGCCTCTCGGTGCTAGGTTTGCTTCGCAAATATCGTGCTGAAAATTAGTTTGCTGAGCAAAGTTTTCAACATTATCTAAATAGGGGGCTAAATCTATACGGCCGTAACCTAGCGGTACCGTAAAGGGATGGTAGTAAAAATCGTTGTTGCCATGCGTCCAGTTTACAAATTTACCGCCTTGTTTAAAGGTGGCATTACAGGCTTTAAATACATCCACTTCTCGCAAACCAATTTGCTGAAGCGTGTTTTTCATAGTGGGCCAGGTACCTTCACCTACACCAATTGTTGGAATATCAGATGATTCTACCAACATCACTTTTAAGCCATCACCCTTATTACCTTGGTGATACGAAGCGATAATTGCAGCGCTCAGCCATCCTGCTGTGCCGCCACCAATTACGGCGATTGTTTTTATTGCTTTATTCATAACGGACTACTCTTTGAGTACTTTATTGATAACCGGTTAGACAACAAATGCCCTTTCGGGCATTTGTTTAAATTAGTATCATTTTGTGCAAATTAGCTACTAACTTTATTAGTAACAGCACTTATAATGCACTGCAATGAAAACTAAGAGGCAATCGCTGCCTCTGCTATCAATTAAAACGTACCGCGAATACCAAACGCGTAACGTGAGCCATTATCTTCTACAGAGTAGATTTGATTAGCAAAACGGCCCGTTTGCACTAGCTCTTCTTCAGTAATGTTGATGCCTTCGGCAAAAATAGTGAAGTTTTCGTTGATATCGTAGCTTGCACTAATATCCCATTGACCGTACGTTTCTACGTTCACTGGTTCGCCGTTAAAGCCGTTATCAACTAAGCGTAAAAAGCCCTCACGGTTGTTAAATGCAACACGTGCCTGCCAGTTATCTTGCTCGTAAAACAGCACTAAGTTTTGTGAATCACCTAACCCTTCAAGCGCAAATGTTTGGCTTGTATCGCCATCAACACTAATATCGCTATCTACTACCGTGGCATTAGCAATAAAACCAAAGCCGTTTTCAAACATATGAGTTACACCGATTTCGTAACCCGTTACCGTTGCAGACTCGCCATTTTGCGGGCGGCTTACAGTGTAAACTTCTGAGCTACCGTTAAGTTCGGCATCGGTTTGGTCAGTACAGGTTGTACACGCAAAATCAGGGCCTGTACGGTCAGTCATGTCGTATGTTTCGTCGCCGGTTAGGGTAACAATAAAGTCATCCACTTCTTTACTAAATACGGCAAAGCTAAATAAGTTAGCGTCGTTGTAGTACCACTCGTAAGAGATATCCCAGTTTTCAGATTGGAACGGCTTAAGTGCAGGGTTACCACCACTTGCTGTTAAGTTTTGACGACGAGGCTCGTTAAACGTGGTCGCAGGTGATAACTGTGACATAGTAGGACGAGTAATACTGTCGTACGCTGCAAAGCGTAAAATCATGTTGTCTTGCAGTTCAAGCTTAACGTTAAAAGAAGGAAGTAAGTTTGAGTAGCTCGTCCCTTCTTGAATGTCTGTTGCCGGGCCAAATACGTTTTGGAATAAAGTGGCATCAGAGGTAGGAATAACATCGCTGATAAAGCTTTGTACAGCAGCTACTTCAATATCAGTTTCTGAGTAACGTGCACCCATGTTAACCGTTACTGGCATATCAGCTAGGTCAAAACCAATGGTAAAGTCCATGTAAAGGCTAGTGATATCTTCGTTAATTGTGTAACGGTTATTTTGTAGTGTTGGCTCTACAGGGAAACCTTGGTCAGCAAGGTAATCAAGCATTTTATCGCCGTCGTAGCTATAAAATGTATCGATTAAACCTGGGAAGTAGTTACTTGCTGAGTAAGCTTCAAAATCAATTTCATCAAGTGGTGCTTCAGTGCCGTAACCACAAAATTGACATTGGCTACCAAAAATTTGGAAGCTTGATTTTTCACGTTCTTGACGATAAGCACCAAAGTTAATGCGATCAACTGGGCCTTTATCTGGTACGTATTCAAAATCGGCTTTGATTTCGGTAATTTCATCTTCATCTGTAAACTGGTTACCAATTTCGTTGTAGTGAAGACGCGCAAGGCTTGCATCTGGCAGCGAGCCATTTTCAAAACCATCATGCTGTACGGTAGGAACGCTACCGGTGCCGTCAAAGCTGTAGCTGTTAATAATACCCACTACGTTAAAGCGGTCATTACCAGCACGGTCGTTTTCAGCTGTTGAGCGAGATACGTCAAATTTTGCTTTTAATGACTCGTTTACTTGCCAGTCAACGTTAATACCAAATGCTTTGTTAGTTACATCACGCGAGTTACGTGTGTGTGATACAAAGTCGGTTGCAGGGTTGCCACTGGCGTTACCTAAACCTACTTCTTGCGTAAAGGTAAGTAAGGTGCCCGTTTCAGGATCGATTGTTGCGCTACCTACGCGGTCTGGTTCAAACCAAGAAGCTAAATCGCGTACTGATGAGTCCACTTCAAATTTTGAAATTAAACCATCTACAGTAATAGTAATATCGTCAGACGGTGCATATTGTAATACTAAGCTTGCATTAGTACGTTCACGGTCTTGCTCATCTACAACTTGATCCCAGTTACGTGGGATGTATGCATTGTCGTACAGTACGCCGTCTTGTGGATTTGAAATAGTTTGTCCACCGCGCCAACCCGCCGTTAAAATTTGGTTATTTTGCAGCTTACGTTGTTGGTTAGTGATGGCAAAAAGCACACCGAGCTTGTCGTCGTTAAACGTATTACTTACTAAAAATGAAGCCGATGGCGATACTTCTTCAGAAAGGCTTTCGTACATGCCTTTCACTGAACCAATCACATGTAAGCCACCAAAATCGAATGGACGAGCTGTGGTTACGTTAACCGTACCACCAATGCCGCCTTCTTGAAGCGTTGCACTGTTACTTTTATAAATATCAGCACCGGTGATTTGGTCTGCCGCTAATACATCAAAATTAAATTCACGCCCTGCACTGTCAGTCGCAATTTGACGACCATTTACAAGTACCGTGTTAAATTGTGGGCCAAAACCACGAATTGTTACTGCTTGCCCTTCACCGCCACTACGGTCAATGGCTACACCTGTAATACGTTGCAGAGACTCTGCTACGTTTAAATCAGGAAATTTACCAAGATCTTCTGCTTTAATCCCATCGGTTACAACATTAGATGCTTTTTTATCTAACATTGATGAACGTAAGCTGCTGCGAATACCCGTTACTGCGATAACCTCAACATCTTTATCTACTACTGTCGGTGTGTCGCCTTCAGCGCCTTGAGCTGCAACGTGGCCGCTTGCCAATATGCCTGTAATAGCAATACTGAGTGCGGTTTTCTTGTTGAACGATAACTTATTGTTAATTATCATTTTTTAAAAACTCCTGATTGTGTGTAGTCATTTTGTCGTTGTGTGGTGTGTATAGCTTCAAATACTATTTATAATATAAATACTTTAAATTGAGCAAAAGTGCAACCTTTTCCTTAATTATGGCTATCTTTTTGTTACGTGTATTTTTCTTTTTGTTTTCTTTAATTTAACAGTGGAATTAGTATGTTATTGCGAAAACGCAAAAATTATTTGCTGATTATATTCTTCATTTGGCAATAAATTAGCTTTTGGATAATCGCTTCTATTTGCTGCATTGGGCCAGTTTTGAGCTTCTAAACACACCGCTTGGCGTGCATTAAAAGGAGAACCTACAAAATTTGCCGTATAAAGCTGCATACCAGGCTGGGTACTTTTAAGGGTTAAATTAACGCCCGTGTGTGGCGAGGTTAATGTAGCCATTGTTTTTAAACGATTGTCATCACTAAAAATATAGCAATGATCAAAGCCACTACCGGCATCAAGTTGCGCATGCTGTGCGCACAGTGCATCGCCAATGGGCTTAGGGTGAGTAAAATCAAAGCAGCTGCCCGAGCCATCTTCATGATGGGCAAGCGGTATACTGTTACTATCGATAGGTAAATACGTTGCGGTATTTATTTGCAGCAGGTGATTATTAATGCTTTCACTGCCTTCAAGATTAAAATAGCAGTGGTTGGTAAAGTTAACGAGGGTTTCTTTATCGGTAATGGCTTTGTAACTGAGGATTAGCTCGCCATTGCGTGCAGTAATTGTTTGCCAAACTTGTAACTGCCCAGGAAAGCCTTCTTCTCCATCTGCCGAGCAGTAATAGAGCTCCACTTCATTATTGCTTTGCTTAGTGACTTGCCACAGTACTTTATTAAAGCCTTTTTCGCCGCCGTGTAAGCTATTTGGGCCATTATTTGCTTTAAGTTGGTATTCTGTGCCTGACAATACAAAACGTCCGTTTTCAATACGATTTGCGTAGCGCCCGACTGTTGCCCCTAAATAAAATGGGTTTTCTAAATAATAAGCAGGTTCGTTAACGCACAGTGTCATCTCTTGGTTATTAAACTTTATGCTTTTGATAATAGCGCCAAATGGCAATATTTCTGCAGTTAAGCTTTTACCATCGCTAAGCGTTATTACCTCTAACGATTTATTGCCAGTTGTAGATGCCACATTCATTCTCCATAAACTACCAGCTCAACAGTACCTGTCATAGCGGTGCAACAATATATAATATAAATAGTATATAAGTGAGAAGCGTAACTCAATCAAAATGCGTTAAAATAACGCTATAAAAATTCACAGCTGTCGCTTGTGGTTTACATCACCGCTCCTCGTTGCGTGGAGTAAATGCACCTAGTTAAACTAGGTGATCGCTGAGTGCTGCGACTTCTGCTTCGCTTAAATTTTGTTTAGCTTTGTTTTTAAAGTTATAACGCACTAATACAGTTTTACCCACAACACAGCATTTACCTTGCTGCCACGCCTCTTGCTTAATGGTAAAAGAGCTATTTCCTACATGCTCAACGGCTGTTTTAATCGTCACTTCGTGAGCATAAAATAATTCCCCTACAAACGATGCTTCTATTTTAGCGATGATCAGTTTCCAGTCGTGTGGGTTTAGATCGGGGGTAAAAAATTTAAAAATAGGGACGCGTGCGGCTTCAAACCACACAGGTAGTACGGTATTGTTGATGTGTCCGAGTGCATCTGTTTCGCTAAAGCGCGGCATCACTTTTTCAATAAACATAAAAATCCAAATAATAACTAAATAAAAAGGTAAATCATGACGGACTTTATCCACGTTATTGATAACGCGTTAAGCGATGATTTTTGCGATAACTTTATTACCACATTCTCTAACAGCCCGCATGTAAAACAAGGTGTAACCTCTGGTGGTGTGGACTTAAAAAAGAAAGACAGCCACGACCTGCAATTAAACAGTTACCCAGAATACGCCCAACAATTAAAGCATATTCAGCAAACCACTGCACAGCATGTTTTTAACTATGTAGAAGCACACTTTTTTATGCTAATTGGCGCATTTGGCTTAAAAGTTTATCACCCAAAAACGGGCGATGTGGTGGATTTAACACAGGATAACTTTGACGAAGTAGGCAAACCACAGCTCTCTGTGTTGGTGCAACAAATATTTAGACTTGGGAACATTCAGGCGCAAAAGTACGAGGTAAATAAAGGCGGCTACCCTTACTGGCATAGTGAAGTGTATCCACAGCTACAACACAATGAAGCGCTGCACCGTGTATTATTATTTATGTTTTATTTAAACGATGTAGAGGAAGGTGGCGAAACAGAGTTTTATTATCAAAAACGTAAAATTGCGCCTAAAAAAGGCACTATGGTCATTGCCCCAGGCTACTTTACGCATACCCATCGAGGTAATAAGCCGGTATCGAACGATAAATATATATTAACTTCATGGGTGCTATTTAATCGCGCAGAGCACATATACGGCACACCTAAAAGCTAAAACAGTCAGCGGGCAAAAACTAACTAACCGCTGACTACTTTAATGCATTTGAGCTTTAATAAGAGTTATTCAAAAGCGCAGATTTGTATTAAATCTGTCAGTTTCAAAGAATTTGATCAAACAAATCAAATAACTTATCTAGCTCTTCGGTGGTGTTGTAATGCATACAACCAATGCGTACTACACCGCCTTTATCAAGTACGCCTAACTGCTCACATAAGCCTTGTGCATAAAAATTACCATCCCATACACAAATATGCTGTTTGCCTAAAAACTCAGACACCTCACGCGGCTCTAGCCCTTCAAAGGTTAAAGCAAATGTAGGCGTACGCTCGTTTAAGCGCTCAAGGTCATCAATACCAAATAGCTTAATGCGCGGGTAATTAACTAAACGCGTTAAAAAGTACTCACTAAGCGCCATTTCGTGCTGCTTTGTTTTAGCAAAAGCCGCAGCTAACTTTTCGCGGCGCGTGTGGCCTTCATCAAGCCCGCTAATTGCAGCAATGTAATCAACAGCGGCAATAAAACCTGCTAAGGCTTCGAAGCTTTGCGTGCCTGTTTCCCATCGACCTGGTGCTACATCTTTAGCGGGTTCTACTTTGTAAGGCGTAAAACCTTCAAGATGCTTTGTTTTACCGTACACCATGCCTAAGTGAGGACCAAAAAACTTATATGCAGAACAGGCCAAAAAGTCGCTATCAAGGGCCTGAACATCAACAAGCTCGTGCGGTGCATAATGCACGGCATCAACGTACACTAATGCGCCTACAGCATGGGCAAGCTCTATAATACGTTTTATATCGTTAATAGAACCCGTAGTATTTGAAGCGTAAGTCACCGCAACCAGTTTAGTATTGCTGTTTAATAAGCTTTCAAACTGCGCCATATCTAAGCTGCAATCAGCCTCGTTAATTAAAGCGGTTTGAACTTTAACGCCTTTATCTTGCGCTGCTTGCTGCCACGACGATACATTTGAGAAATGATCAGCGTTAGTCACAATAATCTCATCGCCGGCTTGCCAATCGCGTGAAATAGCACGGCTAAAGCTAAAGGTAAGGCTGGTCATATTAGGGCCAAACACTATATTTTGTGCACTTGGCGCATTAAGCAAATCGGCTGCTGCTTGGCGCGCATTTGCCATTAACTCAACGGTTTTATCACTTGAAAAAAACGCACCGCCTAAGTTTGAGTTGTAGTGCCCTAAATAAGCAGTCATTGCATTTAGTACAGACTGCGGCACTTGAGAGCCACCGGGGCCATCTAAAAATATTGGCGATTTACCATCAACGGTTTGTATTAATGCAGGAAACTGCTCACGTAGTTGCGCTATGTTCATGAGCATTCCTTAAGAGGTAAGTACAAAACAATCCAGGTAACCTGGCTTGTTTGTATCTACTTTGTTCATTGGCGTGGCATTGTGCCAAACTTGACGGTCGTTTATTAGTGCAAACATTCCGTCTTTAATTTCCATTTTAAAACACGGTTCTGCTTGCTTGTTTTCGTATACTAGCAGCTCGCCGCCTTCTAAGTTTTCGTGAGAAACACCACATACACAAACATGGTCAAACCCATCTTGATGCACACCTTCAGGTGCTGCGGGCGTATCGCTATCAATGGCAAGCATTCTAAATTGGTGAATTTCAATATCACGGCCTTCATCAATACCGGTAAGCTCACAAAACTCACTTACAATGCTTTTCATCCCTTCTGACTCAAGTAAGCTTTGCTCTAAGTTTTCATAAGTACGCTCAACATTACCCTGAAAGGTATTAATAGAATCGTCTTGAACAAACGCTTTGGCAGCTTGTAGTTTTAGCTCACCATTTTGAAATTTAATTACCGAGTAACGACGCTTACGAAATTCACCATCTGCATACGGATTAGCAGGTAGGTTATCAAAAGAAGGCTTAACCAAATCAATATTTGCTTGGTTAATAAAACGAAGTTGCAGTAAATTCTGGTTGTTTAATGCAGTCATAAAATCTCGCTTAAAATAATGAGAATATTAAAAGAGATTTTAATGCATGTAGAAAGGAATATTTGCTTTATTATTTATATAAAAAGTGGGTAATGGTTATATTTAATTCAAATAAAACTTATTACAGCATGAAATATTCAATTTTATTTTAGCCAATAAAAAACCCGCCTAAGCGGGTTTTTTTAAAACAGCTTTAAATTATACAGCTTGCTGAATAATTACGTTGTCTGCTTTTTTAGTGTACTGAGGCATGCGGTGGAAGTTCAAGTAACGGTATGTATCTGCAGCCGTTGCATTGATTTTCTCTGCGTATTCTTGGTACTCAGCTGGTGTAGGTAATTTACCTAAAATTGCCGCTACTGCAGCAAGCTCAGCTGATGCTAAGAATACATTTGCGCCTGTACCTAAACGGTTAGGGAAGTTACGTGTTGAAGTAGAAACAACCGTTGCTTTATCAGCAACACGTGCTTGGTTACCCATACACAGTGAACACCCTGGCGTTTCGATACGTGCACCAACACGACCAAAGATACCGTAGTACCCTTCGTCAGTTAGTTGGTCTTTATCCATCTTCGTTGGTGGAGCTACCCAAAGTTGAGTTGGGATACGACCAGTAAAGCCATCTAGTAATTTACCCGCAGCACGGAAGTGACCAATGTTAGTCATACAAGAACCGATGAATACTTCGTCGATTTTCTCGCCAGTAACATCAGAAAGTAAACGCGCGTCATCTGGGTCATTTGGAGCACAAAGGATTGGCTCTTTAATTTCTGCTAGGTCGATTTCTACAACGTGCTTGTACTCTGCATCAGCATCAGCTTCCATAAGTTCTGGGTTTGCTAACCATTCTTGCATTGCTGTAATACGACGCTCGATTGTACGTACATCGCCATAACCTTCAGAGATCATCCACTTAAGCATAACAATGTTAGACTCAAGGTATTCGCTGATAGACTCTTTAGAAAGCTTAACAGTACAACCTGCTGCTGAACGCTCTGCTGATGCATCTGATAATTCAAACGCTTGCTCAACAGTTAAGTGCTCAACACCTTCAATTTCTAGTACGCGACCAGAGAATTCGTTGATTTTACCTTTTTTCTCTACTGTTAATAAGCCTTGCTTAATACCGTAGTAAGGGATTGCGTGTACTAGGTCACGTAAAGTGATACCTGGTTGCATTTCACCTTTAAAGCGAACCAAAATAGACTCAGGCATATCAAGTGGCATAACACCTGTTGCTGCTGCGAACGCTACTGCACCTGAACCCGCAGGGAACGAAATACCTAATGGGAAACGTGTATGTGAATCACCACCAGTACCTACAGTATCTGGTAATAACATACGGTTTAACCAAGAGTGAATTACACCATCACCTGGGCGAAGTGAAACACCGCCACGGTTCATGATGAAATCAGGAAGCGTATGGTGAGTGTTTACGTCAATTGGTTTAGGGTAAGCAGAGGTATGACAGAATGACTGCATTGTTAAATCTGCAGAGAAACCTAAACATGCTAAGTCTTTAAGCTCATCACGTGTCATAGGACCTGTAGTATCTTGCGAACCTACAGTCGTCATTTTTGGCTCACAGTATTGGCCTGGGCGAATACCTGCTACGTTACATGCTTTACCAACCATTTTTTGCGCTAGTGTAAAGCCTTTATCAGACACTTCTGTTACTGCTGGTACTTTAAATACGTCAGTAGCACCTAAACCTAAAGAGGTACGTGCTTTGTCTGTTAAACCACGACCAATGATTAGAGGAATACGGCCGCCGGCACGTACTTCATCTAAAATTACGTCTGATTTAAGCTCAAAAGTAGAGATAACGTCATCAGTACCGTGGCGCTTAACTACACCTTCGTATGGGTAAATATCAATTTGATCACCCATGTTGAACTCATCAACATTTAACTCGATTGGTAACGCACCTGAATCTTCCATTGTGTTGAAGAAGATAGGCGCAATTTTGTTACCTAAACATACACCACCAACGCGCTTATTAGGTACGTATGGGATATCATCACCCATAAACCAAAGCACAGAGTTAGTTGCAGATTTACGAGAAGAACCAGTACCTACAACGTCACCTACGTATGCAAGTGGTAAACCTTGTGTTTTTAATTCTTCAAGTTTAGTGATTGGACCTACTTCACCCGCTTTGTCAGGAGTGATACCGTCGCGCTCATTTTTTAGCATTGCTAAAGCATGAAGCGGGATATCTGGACGTGACCATGCATCTGGTGCAGGTGATAAATCATCAGTGTTTGTCTCGCCGGTTACTTTAAATACAGTAACAGAGATTTTTTCAGCAACAGCTGGCTTGTTAGTAAACCATTCAGCGTCTGCCCAAGATTGAATAATCTTTTTAGCGTGCTCGTTGCCTGCTTTTGCTTTTTCTTCTACGTCGTAAAATGCATCAAACATTAATAATGTGTTTGATAGGCCTTTTACAGCGATAGGCGCAAGTGTTTCGTCATCAAGTAGCTCAATCATTGGGGCGATGTTGTAACCACCTAACATTGTACCTAATAATTCTGCTGCTTTTTCTTTAGATACTAATGGAGATTGTGCTTCGCCTTTAGCAACTGCCGCTAAAAAGCCTGCTTTGATGTATGCTGCATCATCAACGCCCGGTGGTACGCGGTTGATTAGTAAATCTAAGATGAACTCTTCTTCACCCGCTGGTGGGTTTTTAATTAGTTCAATAAGATCAGCCGTTTGCTGAGCATCTAATGGCGCTGGTACGATACCTAACGCGGCACGTTCTTCTACGTGTTTACGATATTCTTGTAGCACAATATTGCCCTCTTGGTGACGTGAAAGTATTCGGTAGCGCCTCATGCGCAAAAAAAGTAACCCAATACTTATAGTATTCTAACGCGGGATTATAAAGCTTTTATGTATAGATGAAAATCCATCCAGCTAAGCAACTGATTATACCGACTATAAATATTATGAATAGTGGTAAGCATAAATTCTATTTTCGTGAATGTTTATTAAGTAATAATCATTCTTGTTTAATCAGGCTAATACTGCATATGCTGTTTTAAAGGCATAAAAAAACCCAGCACTAAGCTGGGTTTTTAAAATAAAGTAAGTAACTATTAACGCTTAACTTTTACACGTTCAATAGATTTTACATGTGCTTCTACACGACGGTTTTCAGCGTGAGCTTCTTTCGTGTTAGCTGTGTTTTTAAGACGTTCTTCACCTAGGCCAACAGTTGTAATGCGATCTTCAGCAATGCCATCTTTAATTAGCTCTTGTGCTACATCATCAGCACGCTTTTTAGAAAGCATCTTGTTGTAGTTTGCGTTACCTACCGCTGACGCGTGGCCTTCAAGTAGTACAGTTGTATCTTCGTGCTCTTTTAAGAACTCAGATACTGATGCAATGTCGTCAAAGTAACGTTGACCAACTTGTGCAGAATCATGTGGGAAAGTAACTAATAAGCTTGTTGTTACTTCACGGTCTTCGTATAAAGTACAGCCATCGCCATCCACAGCGTCTGTCATTGGCGTGTTAGGACATTTATCATCTTTATCTAGGATGTTGTCGTTGTCGCTGTCTTTAGGTTCTACAGGTACTTCTACTACTGCTGTAGGCGCTGGCTCTACAGGCTGTGCAGGCATAGAGTTTTGGCCAAATAAGTAGTTAATACCAATTTTAGCACCTACATCTGTGTAACCTTTATCAAGACCTTGGTATACCGCAGTTTCAGCGTTTACGAAAAAGCCATCAGTAATAAAGTGTTGGTAACCAACACCTGCGTTTAAGAATGTGTTGTCATCTACTACGTCCATTTCTTTAATACCGAATAGACCGTAGAAAGGGCCGCCGTCAAGGTGGTAAAGCGCATCAATACCGTAACGCTCGCCGTCGATATTATTACGATTGCCCGCAGCTTTATCGAACGCGTTAAAGTCCATATCTGCATACTCAAGGCGTGCGCTCCAGTAATCGCTGAAACGGTAACCTGCTTCTACACCCCAACCAGTTGACTCGTTTACGTCAAGGCCAGCTTGAGCGCGCATGTTTTCCCATGACGCATCATAGTAGTCACCAAATGCACCAATGTAGAAACCTTCTTCTTTATCGGCAGCGAATGTAGACGCGCTAGTTGCAGCTAACGCAATTGCAATTGTAAGTGATTTTAATTTCATTGTTTTCTTCCCATTTTAACAACTTAGAAAATTGTAGCTAATCAATACTAGCTCAACCAGTTTTGTACACACTACCCGAGCTTTTGTTAATCGATACTTAACGAAAAATAAAGTTTATAAATTTTTTCAACGATCTACAGGCATTCCAACCACCAATTGTAGGTTAAGTAAAAATTTTTACCTAATCTGCAATTAATAAATTATGGTAATTTATAAATAGTTACTTTTTATGAATGCGCACAATAACACCGAGTGTGTAACTGCTCAATCATTGTACACTGCATTATTTAAAAATGACTATTTATAATCAAAAACTTACAATTAATTACAATACTTAAGTACCGCAAAAAGTTTGATAGCCCTTGTCATCTTTACCTGTCTCTTGAAAGCGGGCTAAATTAGCTGTTTTATCATATGGGTTACTCATCACCGCTAAGAAGTCGCTTAACAGCTCGCTCTCGCCGTGTTGATTATATTGCGCAAGTATTTCTTCGACGATGTGATTACGCGGTATAACCCTTGGGTTAGCCGCTCTCATTAGGTTATAGCTGTTTTCATCACATCTTTTTTGCCATAACATGGCCCATTGCGTTAATTCATCTGGCACTTTGCCACCCTTTAGTGACTCGGTTAAGGCATCAAAGGTATTGGTGTAATCGAGCTTATGCTCTTGGAATAACAATAATAACTTACTTACAAGCTCTACATCGTCTTCGTTATAACCTGCTAAGCCTAATTTTTGTGCCCACATTTGATTATATTGCTCGTTAAATAACGTAGAAAACTGATTAATTAGCGGCGTCATTAAACTTACAGCTTGTTCATCATCTTCATCTATTAGCGGGATTAGGCTCTCAGCTAAACGCGCGCAGTTCCAACTTACAATATTTGGCTGATTACCATAGGCATAACGACCTTGCTTATCAATTGAGCTAAATACGGTATCAAAATCAAAGGTATTCATCATTGCACACGGGCCGTAGTCGATAGTTTCGCCACTTATCAAGGTATTATCAGTATTCATAACGCCATGAATAAAGCCCACTCGCATCCAGCTAATAACCAGCGCTAGCTGACTATTTATAACGGCTGCTAAAAAGTCTAAATAGCGCTGAGCCCCTGCTGATTGAATACTTGGGTAATGGCGTTCAATGGCTACATCTGCTAATTTTTTTAATCCCTCTACATCACCTTGAGTTGCTAAATACTGAAACGAGCCAACGCGAATATGGCTACTTGCTAAGCGGGTAACAATTGCGCCAGGTTGCGGCGGATTACGATAAACAGCTTCGCCTGTGCCGACAACAGCCAAACACCGCGTGGTTTTAATCCCTAAGCCATGCATAGCTTCGCTCATAATATACTCGCGAATAGCGGGGCCTAGTGCACATCGCCCATCGCCTCCTCTTGAAAAAGGCGTGGCGCCTGAGCCTTTTAACTGAATATCCCACAGCTGATTTTTATCATCGCTGATAGCACCCAGTAAGTGCGCTCGCCCATCACCCAAGCGCGGCGAAAAGTGCCCAAACTGATGCCCAGAATAGCCAAGCGCTACAGCATTTACCGGTTGTGGCTCGTTACCAGCAAAAGTACTGGCGCGCAGCGCAGGCTCAACATCTATATTAAACTGCTGTGCTAACGCTTCGTTCCACAAAAGTAATTGCGCAGCTGCAACGCTTGAAGGACTATCCTCTATTGCGAAGTTATCTGCTATGTCTGTGTATCTTGGCACTAGTTTCATGGTTAATCCTCTGTTTGTTGGCTTATGCCTACGCGATTGTCGCCCACGCTGTAAGCCACAATTAAGCTAAGTTCTTGCAGGCTCAAACCACTTTGCTTTTGCATTTCGTTAAAAAACGCCTCTGCGGCAGTGAGTGATTTTTTAGTCTGCAGGCCGCCATCGATAATTTTGTGCGCTCTTAGGTAACTTTCTACATCTCGCGAAAGTAAAAAAGTATCTTTACCAAGCGCTCTTAAGGCATACGGGCCTGTATTGCCGCCCAAACGGGCGCCGTGTTTTTTTAAATATGCCCATAAACCAATAATGTCATCGCTTGGCCAGTTAGCTACAAACTTGCTAAAACTGCCATGTTCCTGAGCTATTTCGTGGATCATGTAGGCATTTTCAGGAATTGTTTTTACCTTTTTATAATTACGAATAATGCGCTCATCAGTTGCTTTTTGCTCGAGCATATCGGGCGGCATCATAAGTAATTTATCAACACTAAACTGCCAAAAAACCTCTCTAAAACCTGGCCATTTACTGTTTATTACCGACCAGTAAAACCCGCTTTGAAATACTTTACGGGTAAACTCTTCAAGCCAATCGTCGTCACTTAATGCGCTTAATGCTTTTTTAGATAAGGGTTTTGCGAGTAATAACTTAAGCATTTTTTCAGAACCTTTTCGCTCTACTGCTCGCTTATAAATATCGCTAAATTTTTCCATACTTATTAAATACCTCATCACTGCTCATAGGGTTAGTTTACGAGAAAAGCAGCCAATACGTAACCACCCACATTTTCGATGAACTAATCTGTATCCTGCAACTTGACACCTAGACGGCTAAAATGTTTTAATCGCCGCAATTACCCTATTTAAATTGTATTTTGTTAAACCTTTAGCGGTTAAATAAAATACAAAGGGCTAGAAGAGGTGCGTTATTCAGGTAGCGTATGTTAGGAGCGCAAACTCCAGTGAGCATATGTGAGGGGAATACCGCCGAGAGGTAAACGCTTTTGCGAAGCAATTACTTCGGGCGACTAGGTTGAATCCTAGCGACTGTCACCAATAGCTGTTTTAAAACAGCTTATTAGTTTGGTGGAGAGCTTCTGGTCTTAAATAATAAGGCCGTGCGCCCTATTATTTTAAGCCCATTCGCTCTTCGAATACTGTTCGAACGACGTTAATGCGGCTCACATCATACAGCCTCCTTAATATCTCGAACACCTTATAGGTTCGTAAGAGATGATTCACAACTTCAATTTAGACGACTACGCACTGTGGACAGCGCTTGTTACGCCGTTTGATCAACAAGGTAATGTTGACTACGACACGCTCACAACACTTGTTAGCGAACAAGAAGCGGCACACAACGGTATTTTACTGCTCGGTAGCACAGGTGAAGGCTTAGCCCTTACGCTTAAAGAGCAGCAAGGCATTGTTGAGCACGTGTGCCAATTAAAACCCAGTGTACCGCTTATGGTTGCTGTTGGTGGTAGTAATTTGGCCCAACAAAAAGAATGGGTTAGCTACTGTAACCAATTACCTATTCACAGCTACTTATTAGGCTCGCCTCTTTATGCAAAACCAGGGGCTGTAGGTCAAACACATTGGTACGAAAGCTTATTAAACGAAAGCGCGCATCCGTGTATGTTGTACAACGTACCTGGGCGCAGCGGTGTAAGCATTCCTATCGAGACCATTGAAAACTTAAAAGCGCACCCAAAACTGTGGGCTTTAAAAGAAGCCAGTGGCAACATCACCCAATTTGAAGCATACCGACAAGCCGCGCCTAATTTAGCGCTATACAGTGGCGACGATGCACTTATGCCCTACTTTGCCCAAGCAGGTGCAAAAGGCTTAGTTTCGGTTGCGGCCAATGCATGGCCTTTGCAAACACATGAATTTGTAAAGCGCAGCCTAAGCGGTCAACACCCCAATTTATTTGCTCAGTGGACTCGGGCTATTAATAGCCTATTTGCTGTAGCAAACCCTATTCCCGTAAAAGTGCTAATGCACCAGCAAGGGCGTTTAAATAGCCCACTGTTGCGTCCACCTTTAACGCATCTTGAGTTAACGCAAACCGATTGCATTACCACTGCAAACGACACCATTTTATCTTGGCATTAAACACAGGTTTTTATAATGAGCTGGTTAGAACTACTAAATAATTTAGAATCGGGCGCAGTACGCGCAGCATCACAAAACGAAAGCGGCCAATGGGAAGCTAACGTAGAAGTAAAACAAGGCATTTTAGAAGCCTTTAAAAATGGCACTAACACCGAGTTTGCAGGCGGGTTTGTTGATAAGCACAACCTTGCACCGCAAGAATTTAGCACTGACGATGGCGTGCGTATGGTACCAGGTGGCACCAGTGTTCGCCGCGGAGCCTACGTAGCTAAAGGCACTATTATTATGCCACCAGCGTACGTAAATATTGGCGCATACATCGACGAAGGTACTATGGTTGATAGCCACGCATTAGTGGGTTCGTGTGCACAAGTTGGTAAAAATGTACATTTAAGCGCAGCTGTTCAACTTGGTGGTGTACTTGAGCCAATTGGGGCAAGCCCAGTCGTGGTTGAAGACGATGCGTTTATTGGCGCAGGTTGTGTTATTGTTGAAGGCGTAGTGGTTAAAAAAGGCGCGGTACTTGCGCCAGGTGTGCGTTTATCTGCCACTATTCCGGTTTACGACTGTGTTAACGAGCGCCAGCTAGATAAAGGCGAGCCAATTCCAGAGTACGCTATTGTAATACCAGGCTCTCGCCCTGCGTCTAACGAATGGGCTCGTGAGCAAGGCTTAAGCATGTCGTGTGCACTCATTGTTAAATACCGCGACGAGCAAAGCGATGCATCGTTATTGCTAGAAGAGGTTTTACGATAATGAGCTTTTTGAGCACGCCTATCAAGGCCGCCGTAAATACACTTACTCAGCAACTTGATACACCTTTTTTTGTTTACGACTTAGACAAACTAAACGCACACCTTACCCGTTTAGTTGCGCAATCCGATGTAAAGCTTTGGTATGCGGTAAAAGCCAATCCGCTTTCTAAGGTTATTCAATGCCTAGACAGCGCCGGATTTAACTTTGACGTAGCAAGTAAAGGTGAGCTTGAACAAGTCCTTGCAC
Organism: Pseudoalteromonas sp. Xi13; assembly: GCF_003952205.1. Lineage (NCBI taxonomy): Bacteria > Pseudomonadati > Pseudomonadota > Gammaproteobacteria > Alteromonadales > Pseudoalteromonadaceae > Pseudoalteromonas > Pseudoalteromonas sp. Xi13. The sequence continues at coordinate 213,314 of NZ_CP034439.1, read as the reverse complement.
AAGGTATTAGTTCACAGCGCGTGCTCAACACAGGGCCTGCAAAGAGCCCTAAACAAATTAAACACTTTATTGAGCGCGGCGTGCGTATTTTTGTTGCCGAAAGCCTCAATCAAGTACGTTGGTTAAACCAGCAAGCGCAGCTGCAAAATACGCAGCTGCAAGTATTACTGCGTGTGCAGTTACGCTGGCCAGAAGGTGAAAAAAACCCATTAGGGGGTGACAGCCTTACTCCGTTTGGGCTTGGTTGCGATGAATGGCAAGCGCTCAATTCTGGCGATTACCCAGCACTTAATTTTGATGGTCTGCATATTTTTCAGTGGGGCAACATGCTTAGCACGCAAAAGCTAAGCGAGCTGTGGTCGCAAATGATTGCACCGCTTACCACCTTGGCTAATAACTTAAATATAAACCTTAAAATTTTAGACTTAGGCGGCGGTTTAGGTATTCCTTACACACCAAACGATGCAACACTTGAGTGGGATGGATTAATCACCGCGCTGGCAAAAATTAAAAAAGATGCGGGTGTAGACGAGCTTTGGATGGAGCTTGGCCGTTACGCTGTAGGCGAATGCGGTCATTACGCGAACCCCGTCGTTGAGTGCAAACAAAACTACGGGCAACAGCAAGTTATTTTAACCGGTGGTATTAACCACTTATTGCGCCCTGCTGTTACAAGCCAAGATTTTCCTGCGGCGTTACTGCGCGAATCAACAGCGCCAGAACAAGCAATGAGCTTATATGGCCCATTATGTACTGCCCTTGATTGCTTAGGCGAGCATACCCTACCAAGCGATTTAAACGAGCAAGACTGGCTGGTGTTTAGCCAATGTGGCGCCTATGGTTTTACCGAAAGCATGCCCTATTTTTTATGCCATGAACTAGCTGCAGAATACGTGTTACAAAATGGCGAGCTCACGTGTGTGCGCCAAGCAGAAGATGCCAGTCACTACTTAAGGTAATAAACATGAGCATAACAACACCCATTAGCCAAGAAAACATTATAGTAGGGGAAGTAGCAAACGGCTTACCCCTAACTATTCCGGTGTATCGCTTAAAAGGCGATGGCAGCGGGCCAAGCGTGTATATTCAAGCCAATATGCATGGCGCCGAGGTACAAGGTAACGCGGTTATTTTTCAGCTGCTAGAGCAGTTAAAACAGCTCAATTTAAAAGGCGACATTACCTTAGTACCTTATGCTAACCCTATTGGTTGTAATCAAAAATCAGGGGAATTTACCCTTGGCCGATTCGACCCTATTACTGGCACTAACTGGAACCGTATGTATCACTACAATAGTGATTTAGTCACCCAGTTTGCACACGAGCATAGCCAGTACGACGATGCAGCTTTAAAAAGTAATTTTAAAAAAGCCCTGCTTGATGAAATAGATGCCAAACTTAACGGCCCAGCTTACTTGCTCAATACCGGTAAACGCATTGCGCTTAACCTGCAAAAGCTTGCGCATCAAGCCGATCTCGTGCTCGACTTACATACGGGGCCTATTTCAAGTAAGCATCTGTACTGTCCAACGTATGCCAGCGACAGCGCACGTTATTTTAATATTGAACACGTACTGCTAATTCCAAGCGACTTTGATGGCGCAATGGATGAAGCTAGCTTTTGCCCATGGTGGCATCTAAGTGATGCACTTAGTGCGCAAGGCAGGGACTTCAATGTACAGGTTGAGGCCTTTACAGTAGAGCTAGGCAGCCAAGAAAAAATAGATTTAGCAGCCGCCTTTGATGATGCAAACAGCATTTTAAGCTATTTGAACCATAAAAATGTATTAGTAGATGCAGCGCATCAACCTAAGCAGATGACCCGTTATGCGTGCCATTTAGATGACTACTTTGCTTATTATGCGCCGATTGGCGGCATGGTTGAATATGTTGCTCCGTTAGGCGCACACATAAAGGCAGGTGAGCCAATAGCCCATATATTACGCATGGAGCGCTATTTAACTGAGCAGCCCCTACAAACATTAAGCCTTGATTGCGATGCAATTGCTATTTTGCATTTTGCCTCAGCAAGCGTAAACCAAGGCACTGAACTATATAAGTTTTTTACTAACGTATTTGAGTTATAACGGACCGCGCTATAACTCCCCCTTCTCATTGCGTGAGAGTAAGTTAACTAACTTACAATATAAGCGGCTATATGCCGCTTTTTTTGATCTGTGATAACGGTGTAAACGTAAGGTAATCAAATAAGTGTAAATTCAGTGAAAGTTCACCGTTACAAATGTAAAAACACGTTATAATTTATAAATCTACCTTACTCTCAAAGGAATAAACAATGAGCTGGCGTTATTGGATTGCAGTTACGGCTTTACTAAGCACACCCTCTTTTGCCCAACAAGAGGTTAAAAAAAATGAACAAGACAACGACATAGAGCTAGTTAAGCAATGTATTTTAAATGAAGTAATTGGTGGCGATGGTAAGCAAACCCTAGACGAGCTGCGCACAAAATGCTCCGCCCTTGAAGAAAACAAACAACTTACCGCACTTGATAAACGCAAGGCTCGCGAAGAGGTAAGCAAAAAAAATCGTAACGTAATTACGCCGCATAAACGTAACTACATTTTACCTTTATCGTATGTCTCGCACCCTAACGATCGCCCGTTTGATGGCTTTGACGAGCTAACAGATGAAGAAAATGGCGAACCCCTTGATAACCTAGAGGCTAAATACCAGCTTTCTATTAAAGTGCCACTGTACGATGATTTTGCAGATGACGACCAAGCCATCTTTTTTGGCTTTACTTTGCAGTCGTATTGGCAAATTTATAATTCAGAGATTTCTTCTCCGTTTCGTGAAACCAACTACGAACCAGAAATATTTTGGGTAAACTACCTAGACCAAGAAAACGTACTTTGGGGCGACGAAATGGCCATAGCGCTGGGTATTTCGCACCAATCTAATGGCCGCAGCCAGCCAAACTCTCGTTCATGGAACCGAATTTACGCCGATTTTATATGGGAAAAGAGCGGTTTTGTATTTAGCTTTAAACCTTGGTATCGCATTGCTGAGGATGAAAAAGACAATATATTAGAAGCCGATGGCGACGACAATCCAGATATTTACAAATACATGGGTTACTTTGAATTTGGCGGGGCGTATCGTTATCACGATCACGAGTTTAGCTTTATGACTCGTAACAATTTAAATTCAGATAACCGTGGTGCACTTCAACTAGATTGGTCATTCCCGCTTTGGGGTCGTTTACGTGGCTACGCGCAATACTTTAACGGTTACGGTGAGAGCCTAATTGATTATAACGCTGATGTAGAGCGTATTGGTGTAGGTATATTACTTACCGATTTACTCTAATTTATTAATACACCATAAAAAAAGCCAAGCCCTTTTATAAAGTGCTTGGCTTTTTTATTAAAGCGTTACTCGTTATTTTTTAACGGCAAACACCCCTTCAAACTCTGCAACAACATCGCTGCCATCAAATATAGTAACAGGTACTACATAACTTGCTTTGCCTGTTGTTTCTAGCTCACTGAGTTTACCTTTACAGGTTTGCACATCAACACAACCGCGTGGGTCGGTATTAAGTGGTTTTAAGTATTTTATAGTGGCATCGGCTAATACAATATTGCCCTCAAGCCCTGCCTCTTTAAGCGCTAAGTACGTTGCGCCCCAACCGGTTAAGGTTGCTAAGCTGTATATAGAGCCTGCAAACATAGTGTTGTGTAAGTTTAAGTTAGCGTCTAAATCTGCACGCGTTGTAAACTGCCAATCTGTGTAGCTTTCTACTTTTATACCCATTGCATCACTAATTGGGATTGATTCACGCCAAATATTTTGCAGTACTTGCGTCCAATCAGGGTGGCGAAACCAACCCGGCTCACTAGGCTTTTGCTTAATCATTTTGAAATGTTGTACATCGCCATACGCTAAGTGGGCTTTTTCTTTTAGCTCGTAGCCATGGCGCTTATAAAACTCAAGCGCACGCTCGCGAGCAAATAACACTAATTCGCCTGCATTTTGCGTCCATGCTATTTTTTCAAGCTCGTGTAATAAACGGCTACCAATATGCTGGTTACGGTTACCTTCGGCTACGGCCATGTAACGTACTTGCGCTTGCTCATGGTTGTTAAAGTGTAAACGGGCCACACCAAGCACATCACCGTTGTTATTTTTTATAAAGCGATGCTCTGAGTCTTGTTCCATATCATCTTGTTCAGAGCCACGAGGCTCATTCCAAGGCGCACGTAGTACTTCCCAACGTAATTGATAGTACGCTTGCCAGTCTTCGCTGCTCTGCGGTGTAGTTACTTGAAACATATATACTCCTGTTGTTTTGCCGTAAATAAAAAATAAAGGCTACGGCATGTAATCCAACTTAATAACTCTTTAACCTGCACATTGGTTTTTACATTAGAAAATTAAAGATTAAGTTGGTTGGAATTATTATGGCAAATACCATACTCCATCTTTTAAACACTGCCAATACGACTTTGGTAAGCAAGCGAAAAAATAACTGTTTTACCCATCGCATCAGCTAGTTTATGCTGGGCCTTTAGAGATTGAACATGCACTGAGCGAAGGGTTCTGCCTAGGGGAAATTTACTCTTTGTTGCCTACATGGGTGTAAGCCAGTAGAGTAACGCAGGAGCAGTTACCTAGCCCACCAGGTTACAAATCTCGCGCCGCGATTAAATCGCCCCTAGATTGAACAAACTTTAATCCTGAAAGGTCAACAGGCCCTTAATGTTATGAGCGATTTTATAAACCCTTCAACGGGTGTAGTGAGTAGCCACTTTATTAGCCACAGCCAAGATATTGGGCAACTAGTTTACTGGCATAAATATGCAGGCGATCACATACAGGTTCGCCAATCCGGGCAGCTTCGCTGGCTGCTAATTAACGATACATTGCAATCGGTGATAGAGCTTAACAATCCACAGCGTTTACTATTTCCACATTTAACCTATTTAGCTAAGCAGTGGCAAACCTTAGCACCGCCAAATCATGTGTTAGAACTTGGCCTTGGCGGTGGCGCTATACGTAATTACTTACAATACACTTACCCGCAGGCACACGTAACATCAGTTGAAAAAAATGCAGATATAATTGCCTGCTATACAGATTTTTTCGCTCTTAAAAACCAAAGTGACGTGCAGTGTGATGACGCGCAAAATGTACTTAGCAAGGCACATAACCATGACTGGATTATTCTTGATTTATTTAGCCAGATAGATGCACCTCGATTTTTGTTTGAACGCGCTTTTTATCAAAAAATATACGATGCGCTAAACGCAGGTGGCACGCTATTTATAAACTTTTTGTCGCAACATGAGTCGCAGTTAATTCAGTTACAGCAGTTACTATTTAATGTGTTTGGCGTAAAAGTAAGCCCGCATAAAATTGCGGGCTTTGTGAATCATATTATTATTGTTACTAAAGCTGGTAATTAAACCGATAAGTTAAACGTAACAGGCCCATCGTTACACAAGCTCACTTGCATATCGGCGCCAAACTCTCCCGTTGCCACGCTAATACCCTGCGCTTTAGCTTGAGTTACAAAGTACTCGTAAAGCGCGTTAGCTTGGCTAGGTGTGGCTGCTGATGAAAAGCTTGGGCGCATGCCTTTTTTAGTATCAGCCGCTAATGTAAATTGCGACACCACGAGTAACTCACCGCCTATATCTTTTAGACTTAAGTTCATTTTGTCGTTTTCATCAGTAAATATTCGGTAATTACTTACCTTATGCAACAGCTTGTCGGCGGCTTGCTCATCATCTGGTTTTTCAACACCGAGTAACAATAATATACCTTGGCCAATTTCACCTATAACTTGGTTATCAACTTCTACTTTGGCACTTTTTACACGTTGTATTAAGCCTTGCATTTAACTGCGTTCCTCTGTTTTTAGTTCTTCATCAATGTCTATTTCTGGTGTTTGTGGTACATGATTAGGGCTTATACAGGCGGTAAATTCGGCCCCTAATAACACCACCACCCACGACAAATACACCCACACAAATAAAATAGGAATGGTCGCAACAGCGCCATAAATTACTTCGTACGATGGAAAGTGGCTAATATAAAGCGCAAAGCCTTTTTTAGTCAGCTCAAATAATACTGCCGCAAAAAGAGCCCCCGGTAGCGCAGCCCTAATAGATACAGGCGTGTTAGGCACTAAAGTGTATAACATTAAAAAGCCAATCATCGAAAAGCCATAAGGCACCAGCTTTAACAAAAAGCCACTAAACCCAGGAATGCCCTGATCGGCAAACGACACTAACGAAACAATATACGATGTAACACCAATACTTGCGCCCAGCAGTACGGGGCCTAAGCTCAATACCATCCAATAAACCGCAAAAGAGATCATCATGGGGCGTTTTTTCTTAATACGCCAAATGCGATTAAGCGTGGCATCAACATTACGTATAAGCAGCAATGCAATCGCCGCTAAAAAGCCAATACCCACCGCGGTCATTTGGTTCGCATTGCCAGCAAAGGAGCTTATATGCTCTTTAATCACATCAGATGAGGTAGGTACAAAGTTAGTAAACAAAAAGCTTTCTATGGCTATGCGGGTCGACTCAAACCCCGGGAAGGCCGAAAATATTGCCACGCCTACCGCTATCAAAGGCACTAAAGAAAGCAAAGTAACATAGGCAAGGTAGCCTGCATTTACCGTAATTTGATCGTCTATACAGCGGTTAACGTATTGCATCCACCAGCTTGGCTGCTGCTTCAAAAAGGAGATAGCTTGCTGTTTATAAAGGGAGAGCTTATCATTCATACAATTGACTTGTGCTAATCGAATTTTGATTATGATAGCAATCAGCACCATAATTTACAGCACTTACTGGTAAATAGGGATCCAAATGAAAAAACAAACATTACTTAGCGCCTCGGTACTGGCCATTACGCTTACTTTATCGGGCTGTCAGTCGGCCTATTATTCTGCAATGGAAAAAGTAGGTGTACATAAGCGCGACATTCTTATTGACCGCGTAGAAGAGACCAAAGATTCACAAGAAGAATCGCAAGAAGAATTTCAATCAGCACTTGAGCGCCTAACAACTTTAATTAATTTTGATGGCGGCGAGTTACAAGATGCCTACAATCAACTTAACGATGATTATGAGTCGAGCTTAGCAGCCGCTAATGAAGTGTCGAGCAATATTAATAAAGTTGAAGATGTAGCAGAAGCTTTATTTGATGAATGGAGCGATGAGCTTGAGCAATACAAAAGCGCGTCGCTTAAACGCGAAAGCAGTAAAAAGCTAGCGGCTACACAACGCCAATTTAACCAGTTACTACGCTCTATGCGCAGTGCAGAAAGCAAAATGGAACCAGTACTATCGTCTTTACAAGATAACGTACTGTACTTAAAGCATAACTTAAACGCACAAGCGGTTGCCGCTATTAAGGGCGAATTCACTAATTTAAAGCGTGATATTCAAGTGCTGATGAACGACATGAATAAATCAATTGCCGATTCAAACAAGTTTATAGAGCAAATGAATAGCGCTGGCTAATCAATTAAAATCTGCCTAACAAAGCCTGCATATTGCAGGCTTTTTTGTTGTTACGTTTTGTTACCTTTGAACTATTTGTTAATCTTTTGATGTTGTTATACTTTTATAAAAATATTAATAGATAACAACAATGAAACTAAAAACCACCAGCCTTGTATTTATTTGTGGATTGCTTAGCGCTTGCGAAACTGCTAATCGCATTGAGGTGATTGCAGGGGAAAACACGCTTACCCCGCAGCATCAAACAGGGGAGCGAAAAGGACGCTTTTATAACCTCTACCCTGGCAAAAAAACCTACCCCACCACCTGCGAAACCGACTGCTACCCGCCAAGCCCTAAATTACAATGCAAACAAGACGCTGAAGATTGCCAATTTATTGCTGAGCAAAAGCCAATTAATTTAAATACGGGCTTTACCGTGCGCTGGTTAGGGCACGCTGGGTTTATGATCCGCACACCTAACGGACAACATGTGCTATTTGATCCTGTAAAAGAGCAGTTCGACTCACCTGTTGATTTAGCCTTTAGGTTAGCCTCAGGGTTTTACAGGCAACCCGGCGATTGGCTTACACAAAACGAGCTTAAAAACTTAAGTGCAGTGATGTACTCGCATATTCATTACGATCACTTTAATAAAGCCGATATAGAAGAGCTTGGTAATAAACCTCGCTACTTAACGCCATTAGGTATGGCCGACAACTTCCCTACTGGTGGCTATAACATTAGCGAAATGGCCTGGTATGCAAAAACACAGCTTGATGATTTAACGATTCATGCCCTACCAGCGCACCACTTTAGTAGCCGTGTATTGGTACCCTTTATTTACGAAGATAACGATAAAGATCTATGGAATGGCTGGTTACTTGAGCAAAACGGCAGTACCGTTTTTTTTGCAGGCGATACCGGCTACTCAAAACACTTTAAAGACATTCAACAAAAGTATGGCGATATAGACATATGCCTACTGCCCATAGCCTCGTATTACAGTGAAGACAGCCCTACTTGGTATCGTTATGTACACACCACACCAGAGGATGCTGTAAATGCAGCTAGTGACCTTAACTGTAAAGTAATGATACCGTGGGGCTATGGTAACTCAAGCTGGAAAATGGGCGACCGGACAAGCCATTCAGCACTGCTAAGGTTGCTACATATGCACAATAAAATGGCTTCAACCACACCTTTATATATTTTAAACGAAGGCGAAAGTATTTCACTGTAACTCATTGCTGAACTGTTTTAGGATGATTGTTATATCTAAATACATATTAACATTGAGAAATTAATGAAAAAACACGCATTAGCTTTAAGCTGTTTATTAAGCGCCCCAGTAATGGCCATTGATGTAGCGCACACATCGACCCCTATTACTATCGATGGCGTATCTGAAAGCGCATGGGATAAAGCAACGTGGCATGATATGCCGCATTTAATGGATGGCACCTTGCCCTCATCAGATGCCGACTTTAAAGGCCGCTACCGCCTGCTGTGGGATAAAAACTACCTGTATTTACAAGCGGATATAACTGGCGATGTACTTATTGATGCGCATCCAGACCCGACCGTAAAATATTGGGATGACGATGCTCTGGAAATTTTTATCGATAGCGACGCCTCAGGTGGTATTCACCAATTTAACCATACCGCGTTGGCATATCATATTGGCCTTGATAACCAAGCCGCCGATTACGGCCCCGATAAAAAAGCCCATCTATACACCGACCACTTAACGAGTAACTGGAAGCGTAATACCCAAGCCCCTTATAACATCACCTGGGAAGTCGCTATAAAGCTCTACCCTAACGATTACCAAGAAGGCGCTGTAAACACGCCCATTACGCTTAATGAAAAACAAGTCATTGGTTTTATGCTCGCGTATTGCGATAACGATGGCAGCGAAGTACGCGAGCACTTTATGGGCTCTCACGAAGTACAGCCAGTCAATGGCGACAGAAACCGCGGTTTTATAGACGCAGATGTCTTTGGCAAAATTACCCTGCTGCCAAAAAGTAACCACTAATAAATAGTTGAGAAGTAGGTTGGGTTGAGCGTAGCGAAACCCAACGAAAAAATACCCTACCAACAATGACAGATGCTTTGCGTTATCGATTGATTAAGCTTTGACTCTTTTACTTCTCTTTGTGCAAATATTTTTTAAGTGAATTATTCACAAAGAGGATAAGAGGCGCTGCGCTTTTAGAGATAAATACACTGTGGCAGTTTCACTATAGAACGAACTATAAACACTGAGATATTTGGAAAAAATCACGCTACTGCCAAAAAGTAACTACTAATAAATAGTTGAGAAGTAGGTTGGGTTGAGCGCAGCGAAACCCAACGAAAAAACACTCTACCAATACGCACTACCACTATGCATTGTTGCAGGTTTATATAGCCTACTGACTTTCAGCTTAAACCAGCCTATTTAGCTGCGCCGTTCTATACACCGCTGATAACTTATAGCTGAAAACTCTTGTTTTAACCCACAAAAAAGCCGCTGTATTTTGCAATACAGCGGCTTTTAAACCATTACTCTAAATTAATAGATTATGATTTTGGAGCACGACCCGCACGCTTACGCTCACTTTCAGTTAAGTGACGCTTACGAATACGAATGTTCTCAGGTGTTACTTCTACTAACTCGTCATCATCGATGAACTCAAGCGCTTGCTCAAGTGTGTAGTTCAATGGTGGCGTCAATGTTTGTGCTTCATCTGTACCAGATGCACGAACGTTAGTAAGTTGCTTACCTTTAAGGGCGTTAACTGTAAGGTCGTTATCGCGGCTATGAATACCGATAACCATACCTTCGTAAACTTCAACACCGTGACCGATGAATAATTTACCACGCTCTTGTAAGTTAAATAATGCGTTAGTAAGTGCTTTACCTGTAGCATTTGCAATCATTACGCCGTTCTTACGAACACCTAGCTCGCCACCTTTGTGCGGACCGTAGTGATCGAATGTATGGTAAAGTAAACCAGAACCTGAAGTTAACGTCATGAACTCAGTTTGGAAACCGATTAAGCCACGGCTTGGGATCATAAAGTCTAAACGCATACGGCCCTTACCATCTGGTGCCATATCAGTAAGTTCACCTTTACGAAGACCAATTTGCTCCATGATAGAACCTTGATGCTCTTCTTCACAGTCAATTGTTAGTGTTTCGTACGGTTCTTCTAATACGCCATCAACAGTGCGTAAGATTACTTCTGGACGAGATACAGCTAGCTCATAACCTTCACGACGCATGTTTTCGATTAAGATACCAAGGTGTAATTCACCACGGCCCGATACGCGGAAGCTATCTGGGTTGTCAGTATCTGCAACACGAAGTGCAACGTTATGTACTAATTCTTTGTCTAAACGCTCACGAATATTACGTGATGTTACAAACTTACCTTCTTTACCACAGAAAGGAGAGTTATTTACAGAGAACGTCATTGTTACTGTTGGCTCATCAACACTTAGTGGTGGTAATGCTTCAACGTTGTTAGGGCAACAAACAGTATCTGAAATCTTAAGCTCGCCAAGACCTGTTACCGTTACAATGTTACCAGCGTAAGCTTTATCTGTTTCGATACGCTCAAGACCTAGGTAGCTTTGTACTGAACCAATTTTGCCGTTACGCGTAGAGCCATCAGCACTAACAATCGTTACTTGCTGGTTAGGCACAACAGAACCACGTTTGATACGGCCAATACCGATTACACCTTTATAAGAGTTGTAATCAAGCTGAGAAATCTGCATTTGGAAGTCACCTTCAGGATCTGCATCCGGTGGTGATACTTCGTCAACGATCATTTGGAACATAGGTTCCATGTTGTCAGACGGCTCGTCTAAATCTAGTGTAGCCCAACCGTTGATTGCTGAAGCGTAGATTACTTTAAAGTCTAGCTGTTCGTCAGTTGCACCAAGGTTGTCGAATAAATCAAAGATTTGATCCATAACCCAATCAGGACGTGCACCTGGCTTGTCGATTTTGTTGATAACAACAATTGGCTTTAAGCCTTGCGCGAATGCTTTTTGCGTTACGAAACGCGTTTGCGGCATTGGACCTTCTTGAGCATCAACAAGTAATAATACTGAGTCAGCCATCGAAAGTACGCGTTCAACTTCACCACCAAAATCGGCGTGTCCCGGGGTATCTACGATATTGATATGGTAGTCTTTCCAAGAAATGGCTGTGTTTTTAGCCAAAATGGTAATACCACGTTCTTTCTCAATGTCGTTTGAGTCCATCACACGCTCTTCGTTACCGCCGCGTGTTTCTAATGTACCTGATTGCTCAAGTAGTTTGTCAACCAATGTCGTTTTACCGTGGTCAACGTGCGCGATAATCGCTATATTTCTTAACTGTTCGATGCTCATATTTTTACTCAGAGAAGTTTATTCTCATTGATCCTGCAAGATCTACGCACTCATCTGCGTTTTCACCAGATGTCCCAGCATAGGATTTAAAAGGGCGCATATTATCCCTCATTAATGACATGGATGAAAGTTTATCCAATACAATTTTAAAAACTTTCTTAATACTTTTACTAAGTATCTGTTTTTTATATGACAATTATATGAAATAAATTTCGACAAATTACATAAATTGTCGTTTTTTAGCTAATTTGTTGATTGCTTTGGCACTATTTACTATTTAAGTTAAGCTGATTTAGGTGATTAAAATACGTGCAGAATCGAGCGTGAAATTTTTGCACCAATGTGGATATTTTACGCACCACAAAAGTGCAAAGCGCGTGACCACTTTTGTGCAACCATAATTTTTAACTTAATAAACAGCAAGTTAAAATAATGGCATAAAATCGGCTTACTAAAAAACCAAAGCATTTAATGCAGCAATAATAAAACCCAACAGTTGGAGGACACATGTCACAATCGGTTTTAGATTTTATTAAAGAAAATGACGTTAAGTTCATTGATTTACGCTTTACTGATACTAGAGGTAAAGAACAACATGTTTCTATTCCTCATCACCAAGTAGATGAAGATTTTTTTGAAGACGGCAAAATGTTCGACGGCTCTTCAATTGCAGGTTGGAAAGGCATTAACGAATCAGACATGGTACTTATGCCTGTAGCTGATTCAGTAAAATTAGACCCATTCACAGAAGAAGCTACGCTAATCGTACGTTGTGATGTTGTAGAGCCATCTACACTACAAGGTTACGAGCGTGACCCTCGTTCAGTTGCTAAACGCGCTGAAGAGTACATGAAATCTACCGGTATCGCTGATACAGTTTTATTTGGCCCTGAGCCAGAATTCTTCCTATTTGATGATGTTAAATACAAGTCAGATATGTCAGGTTCTATGTACAAAATTGATGCTGTTGAAGCAGCATGGAACTCAGATAAAGACTACGAAGGTGGTAACACAGGTCATCGCCCAGGTGTTAAAGGTGGTTACTTCCCATGTTCACCAGTTGACTCTTCACAAGATTGGCGTTCAGCTACTTGTTTAGTACTTGAAGAACTAGGCCAAGTAGTAGAAGCGCATCACCACGAAGTTGCAACAGCGGGTCAAAACGAAATCGCAACTCGCTTTAATACAATGGTATTAAAAGCGGATGAAATCCAAGAGATGAAATATGTTATTCATAACATGGCTCACCTTTACGGAAAAACGGCCACATTTATGCCTAAGCCTGTTGTAGGCGATAACGGTTCTGGTATGCACTGTCACCAATCTTTAGCAAAAGACGGTGTTAACCTTTTTGCTGGTGATAAGTATGGTGGTCTTTCTGAAGATGCACTTTACTACATTGGCGGTATTATTAAGCACGCTAAAGCAATCAATGCGTTTGCAAATGCCTCAACTAACTCGTACAAACGTTTAGTACCAGGTTTTGAAGCACCGGTAATGCTTGCATACTCTGCACGTAACCGTTCTGCATCAATCCGTATTCCAGTAGTACCATCTGAAAAAGGTCGTCGTATCGAAGTACGCTTCCCAGATCCAACTGCTAACCCATACCTTGCTTTCTCTGCAATGCTTATGGCTGGCCTTGACGGTATCAAAAACAAGATCCACCCTGGCGATGCTATGGACAAGGATTTATACGACCTACCAGCAGAAGAAGCAGCAGAAATTCCACAAGTTGCATCTTCACTAGATGAAGCGCTAGAAGCACTTAGTGCTGACCGTGAATTTTTAACGCAAGGTGGCGTATTCACTGATGATTTAATCGATGCTTACATTGCACTTAAATCTCAAGAAGTTGAAAAACTTAACATGACAACTCACCCAGTTGAGTTTGAAATGTACTACAGCGTTTAATACGCCGTAGACAAAATTATCGATAAGATAATAAATGTGTGTTCTCAAGCCCGCTTAGCGGGCTTTTTTTTATGGTAAATTAGGGTTATCTCCACTAAAGTTATGTAATTACAAAATATGCAGGGTAGCAATGTGAATTACAGGATATTATTACTATTTTTTGCTTTAGGATTAAGCATTTATAGTTATGCAGGCAATAAGAAAATTTATGCTTGGAAAGATAAAAATGGTGTTTTAGTGTTCTCAGATACACCACGTAGTGGCGCGCACGAAATAAAACTAAGCAGCCAAGATCTTACCCTGTCTGAGACCGATAAACACACCCCTGGTTCACCACAGCAAACGCACCCTAACCGTTTTCAAATTATGATATCGTCGCCTACACATAACCAAACCGTACGCGAAAACACCGGCTCGGTGTACGTAACAAGCCGCATAACACCGCGTTTTGAAGCTGGCTTTACCATACAGCTATTTTTAAACGGTAACGCTTATGGGCCCGCAAGCGATTTATCAACGTTTGCCATACGGGATGTAGAAAACGGAGCTCATACTTTGTATCTCAAACTTTATAATAAACAAAATCAAGCCATTGCTATCAGTCAGCCCAGTACCTTTGTGATGCAAAGAAAGGCTGTAAACTAAGTACAATGTCTCATGAAGCAAAATTAGCGCAGCAGTATTTACTGATTAAAACTTGCTTGCAAATATTAACGCACTAAAGTGGTGCAAAGATGTCAAACGAACAAAATTTTAGCCCTGAACTTCTCAATGCCATTTGGCAAAATCAAACTACATCGGTCATGTTACTTGATAAAAGTTTTACCCTTGTTTATGCCAACACCAGCACCAGCGAACTACTCGGCTTGGGTAAAAAGCGCATTATTGGGCAAACCTTTAACAGCTTATTTAATTACCATTCTGTGGATTTAGAGCGCATAGCCCAGTACTCACTTGTTGATGGTGTAGATTGCAGCCAGCACAGAGCTGACGTGGTCTTTATAGATTCTCGCCATGCAAAAATAGCCATTACATCGCGCCAAGTTAAGTTTAAAAACGAACGCTATATTTTACTTGAGTGCCGTAAAACCGATGAAGAAATAAAACACGACAAAGCCTCTAACCAAATGCATCAATATCAAGCTGCACGAAATTTAATTAGAGGGCTTGCTCACGAAATTAAAAATCCTTTAGGGGGAATACGCGGAGCGGCGCAGTTATTGCAGTATGAGGTAGATCAACAAGAAAGGGACGAGTGCGCTGAGCTTATAATTGAGCAAGCCGACCGATTACGCGAATTAGTTGATAGGCTACTTGGGCCAAATCAGCTTCCGCAAAAGTCGTATGGCAATATTCACCAAACACTTGAGTCGGTTGTTAAATTAAGCACATTAGATAATTGTAAAAATATTAGTCTAGTTAAAGATTACGACCCAAGTATCCCTGATGTGTTTATTGACCAAGGCAAGGTTCAGCAAGTTGTACTTAATATTGTACGCAATGCTCAACAGGCATTAGTTGATGGCGGTGAAATAAAAATAAAAACCCGCATTAATCATCAGTATCGCCGCCCCGGAAAAGCCCCTAAAAAAGCCTTGTTGATCCAGGTTTCTGATAATGGACCAGGCATAGACCCTAGCGTTCGCGAAACATTGTTTTACCCGATGATCACCAACAAAGAAGGTGGCTCAGGGCTAGGGCTTTCAATCGCACAAACGCTCATAGATCAGCACGACGGTTATATAGACTGCGATAGCTGGCCTGGCCATACTGAATTTAATATCTATCTGCCTTTTGCAGATTAATGTTTTGGAGTTGGCATGAAAACAGTTTGGCTTGTAGATGATGACGCATCAATTCGCTTTGTATTAGAAAAAGCGCTGACACGCGCAGGGTTTGAAGCAGAAAGCTTTGCAAATGCGCAAGACGTGTTAAGCGCGCTAAAATTTAGCCAGCCAACCGTGTTGGTATCTGACGTACGGATGCCAGGCATGGACGGCATGGCATTGCTTGAACTCATAGCAGAGCAAAACCCAGGGCTGCCGGTTATTATAATGACCGCCCACTCAGATTTAGACTCAGCGGTTAACGCATTTCAAAAAGGCGCGTTTGAGTACTTAGCCAAGCCATTTGATTTAAACGAAGCCGTGGCATTAATCGAAAGTGCCTGTAGAGCAAACTCAACTAAAAAAACTAAGCGTAAACAAGTTCCACCTAAAAGCGCGCACATTATTGGCGAAGCCCCTGCGATGCAGGAAGTGTTTAGAGCGATAGGTAAACTGTCGGCTTCAAGTATGAGCGTACTAATTAATGGTGAGTCAGGCACAGGTAAAGAGCTTGTTGCCAGCGCTTTACACAACCACAGCCCACGTAAAGAAAACCAGTTTATTGCATTAAACATGGCCGCTATTCCAAAAGAGCTTGTGGAGTCTGAGTTATTTGGCCACGAAAAAGGCGCATTTACTGGTGCCGATAGCGTTCGTAAAGGCCGCTTTGAACAAGCCAATGGCGGCACACTGTTTTTAGATGAAATTGGCGATATGCCACTGGATGTGCAAACACGTTTATTACGTGTACTCGCCGATGGTGAGTTTTACCGTGTGGGCGGGCACCAGAGTATTAAAGTAGATGTACGCATTATTGCTGCAACGCATCAAAATTTAGAAGATTTAGTAAAACAGGGTAAATTTAGGGACGATTTATTTCATCGTTTAAACGTTGTGCGCCTTCGTTTACCGGCTCTTAGAGAAAGAACTGAAGACATTGAACGCCTAGCGCAGCACTTTTTACACAAAAGCGCAAAAGACCTACAAGTAGAAAGTAAAGTACTAAGCCCAAAAGCCACAGAGCAGCTTAGGCTATTTAGCTGGCCTGGTAATGTTCGCCAACTCGAAAACACCTGTCGCTGGTTGACCGTTATGGCCCCTGGTGAATTAGTAAGTGAGCAAGACCTACCACCAGAGATCATTGATGCAGCGCCTGTTCAACAAGAAGGTGATTGGCTCGATGCGTTTCAGCAATGGCTCAATCAAGAGCTTAAGCAAGGTAAAGAAAACATTTGGCCCGATATTCAAGCTCAGCTTGAAACTCGCCTTATAAAAACAGCACTGGCTAATTGCTCTGGCCATAAACAAGATGCAGCCATAAAAATTGGTTGGGGGCGCAACACGTTGACCCGCAAATTAAAAGAGCGCAATATTAACTAGTTTCTAACCGTTACTCGTTGGCCCTAGGATGAAATTAATAGAACACATTCCATTGTTTAAACAAATGGAAATAGTGAATAGATTGCACTTTTTTAAAGACTTCACCCTTGCTGAACGCCAAGTGTTATTAGAGTCGTTTGGGTTATTGTATTTAGTTAACCAGCATCAGTTTTTATTTAAACAATACGATAACGACAAACGCTTATACATTGTATTAAGCGGTGCGTTACTTGTTTTTAAACATAACCACTTGCTGGAGCTTGGCACTATAGAGCCCGGTGAGTTTATCGGTGAAGGCGCATTTATTAATAACCGCGAGCGCAGTACGAGCGCTCGCGCTAAAACCGACACCATAGTACTTGCCATTACCCCAGAGGCACTTACTCGCTTGCCTAATGTAATACGCGAAAAAATTAAAGATAGAATCATAGAAGGTATGAGCCTGCGCATTGCAAAGCTTAGTGAGCACATAGAAACCCACGGTTAACTCTACCCCTCAGTCCATATAAACAATTTGTAATGAGCAATTAAGCCAGCTGGGGTGGTTAACATGCGCCGTAAATGTATACGTATCGGATGGCTTGGCGCCAAAGGGCGTATTTATAAGTGGTTGTGAGTGGCTGTATGTTTGCGAATAATTTTTGTAATAAATAACAACGTAACCATATAAAAACTCCCAACCTAACCTTACAACAGCGCCACTGGGTAAGGTAAAGTCAGCATATTTATCTGTAAATGTGACGAGTAAATCATTGTACTTGTCTTCGCTGCATTGAGTTGTTCGTAACTTTTTAGGCATAACAAAAGTTGACCCCGCCACTGCATTTTTTAGATAAAAGCCTATATTGCCATCGCCATAAAAATGATTTGATCGTGTCGTGTAGTTAATTTCGGGCTGATAACCTAGCTCTTGCATAATAATAGCTAACTGCTCAGTTTCTTTTGGGTAAATTTTATCGCTTGATAAAAGCAACGTGGCCTCACCAAAGGTAGATGGGATTTCTAGCTCAACATATTCATAAGGGAGATTTTGTGCTTTTAGCGCAGCATCGAGCTGCTTGCGCTGCTCATCTTGCAAGTTTTCACTAAAAACATAAACGGTAGGTTGTTGGCACGCAGTTAATAATAGTGCCCACATACAGATTAAAATGCGATTTTTCATAGCGACCCCCAATGATTACAACTGTAGTCTATTGGAGGTAACTATCTATAGCAACTTAATACTCATGTGCTTAATTAAGTATTATTGTACGTTGGTATAATTTGTTTGGCTGTCTAACCAGGCATCTACACTTTGGCGTGTATATAAAACTTCATTAAATAAGCGATGACGTTCAAATTCCAGTTTTGATTTTTTAAGTGTATCGCCACTAATTAGCCGACTGTGCGTATCGTTAAACTTAGAAATAACCGAAAAGCCGCGTTCATCTTGCTCTTTTTGTGTTTTTACCGAGTTAGCTAAGTGAGCTCTTACATCATCTGCTGTCAGCATATCTGAATTATCTAAGCCCATTAGCTCTTTTTTCATTGCTAATCTTATGCCCATTTACTGCTCCAATTATATGCAGACCTAAACAATTAAAACGGTGAAATAATTACCATGTTTTAGGTACGATTTTTTATTTGCCAAAGCAATAGCAAATAGCACACCAAATTTTTTGCTAGAGCATACGCATCAAATGCTGCAGTTTTTTTAAAGTTGAAAAAAGTTTTATATTTATCACTCTTTTTTATCCCACTCGGGCGAGCTTGCTAGGTGCAAAAAACAGTGCAAGCCTTTATACTTGCTGCTTATGCGCCACCAACAGGGATAACCATGTCAGAAGAATACATTGAAATTGAACTTGAAGAAGAACCTATAGAGCTTTGTAAATTACTAAAAGTACTCGATTTAGTAGAAGGTGGCGGCCAAGCTAAAAACCTAATAGCGCAAGGCTATGTTGGGGTTAACCATGAAATATGTACAATAAAACGGAAAAAATTATACAGTGGCGATGTACTTGAATTTGATGGCGAGCTTTTTCAACTCACTTTAAGTGAAGATGCGACTCCTGTAGAGCGCCCAGTGGTAACAACCCAGCCACAGCCAGAAAAAACACCTAATGAAACAGCTCAAAAGCCGGCAAAAAATAAAAGAAAGCGCACTAAAAAGCCAAAGGTTGATGAAAATACAGGGCGTCGCCCTATCTCATTTGGCTAGCCCTTAGCGCTTTGTGTCGTTTTTATTATATGTATAGGCTGGCTTGAACAGTTAGCCTTTTTGCTCTTTAATTACCTCGTAAAATACAATAAAAACAAGGTAATAATATGACAACCTCAGCTACACCCAATTGGTTTAAACCCGCCCTGTGGGCAGCACTTATCTGGAATTTATTAGGTGTGTTTGCATTTATAATGCACCTTATGATGACCCCCGAGATGATAAGTAAACTTCCGTTAGATCAACAAGCTGCATATTCAAACGTGCCTTTATGGTCTACCATTGCATTTGCTGTAGCGGTATTTGGTGGCACCCTTGGCTGCATACTACTATTGGTCAAAAATGCATTTGCAACGCCTACCTTTGCGCTATCGTTGGTAGCGATATTTATTCAGCAATTTTATAATTTCATTGTGATAAATAGCATTAAAATGCTGGGGGTAAGCGCGGTGTTTATGCCTATTTTAGTGATTGTTATTGCGTTTTTGCTTTTATATTTAAGCATAAAAAGCAAACAACAAGGTTGGTTGAACTAACCTCCCCCCCTTTTGTAAACTCATTATTTTGCTACTTGAAAAAACAATTTTAGGTAGCACTTCTATACTTATTACTGTCTAAAAAACATGCATTGCGCTACCTGCTTTTTAGCCTGATTTGTCATATTTATTATCTCTGGTATGCACTTTGCAAACTATTGGCAAATAAACACGTTATTTTATCAAGGACATAATCCTAACTATCAAAGGGGCAAAAAATGAATAGTTTCGACACCCAACAACAATTAACGATTAATGGCGAGCAATACCATATTCACTCACTTAAAGGATTAGGCGATAAAGCAAAGCGATTGCCCTTTTCTCTCAAAGTATTACTAGAAAACCTATTACGCAATGAAGATGGCGTAAATATTAAAGAACAAGACATTCAAGCCCTTCTTGATTGGGACCCTAAAGCAAAGCCCTCAGCTGAGGTGGCCTTTACGCCGGCACGTGTTGTAATGCAAGACTTTACAGGTGTTCCCGCCATTGTTGATTTAGCTGCCATGCGTGATGCAATGGAAAAGCTAGGTGGCGACCCTGCAAAAATAAACCCGCTTTCTCCTGCTGAACTTGTAATTGACCACTCAGTGCAAGTAGATGGCTACGGTGACGACGGTGCGTTTGATTTAAACGCCAAGCTAGAATACGAACGAAATAAAGAACGCTACGAATTTTTACGCTGGGGGCAAACTGCTTTTGATAATTTAAAAGTAGTGCCACCAGCTACAGGTATTGTGCACCAAGTAAACTTAGAGTTTTTAGCGCGTGTTGTTTTTAACGACAGTGAAAACGGAAAATCAATAGCCTACCCAGACACCCTTGTAGGGACTGATTCGCACACTACCATGATTAATGGTTTAGGTGTGTTAGGCTGGGGCGTAGGTGGTATTGAAGCCGAAGCAGCCATGCTTGGGCAACCAATTAGCTTGCTTATTCCTCAAGTAGTGGGCTTTAAATTAAATGGCCGCTTACCCGAGGGCACCACAGCTACCGATTTAGTGCTCACCGTTACCGAAATGCTACGTAATCACGGCGTAGTGGGTAAATTTGTTGAGTTTTATGGTGACGGCCTAGCTGATTTACCGCTAGCCGATAGAGCAACCATTGCCAACATGGCGCCAGAGTACGGTGCAACATGTGGTATTTTCCCCATTGATGATGAAACAATTAACTACCTGCGTTTAACGAACCGCGATGAAGATCACCTCAAACTGATTGAAGACTACGCTAAACACCAGGGCTTATGGCGCCATGAAGGCGACGAAGCGCATTACACAGACACCCTTGAGCTTAAATTAGACGATGTAGTACCTAGCCTTGCTGGCCCTAAACGCCCACAAGACAGAATTACACTTGATAAAGCCGGTGATGTGATAGGCCAGCACCTAAAAGGTTTCCAAGATGAGCGTATGGCTCGTCGTGATAAAAGCGATATTGAAGAAGCGCGCATTGAAAGTGAAGGCCCAACAACCAACCCTGATGAACCGGTAGACGAAGCGCAGTTTATGGGTGCAGCCAAAGTGAAGTTTAAAGGCCAAGAATTTGAACTAAACGATGGCGCCTGTGTTATTGCCGCTATTACAAGCTGTACAAATACCTCTAACCCCAGTGTTATTTTAGCCGCAGGCTTAGTGGCTCAAAAAGCCAAACAGCTGGGTATTAATGTAAAACCGTGGGTTAAAACATCGCTTGCACCCGGTTCGCAAGTGGTAACCGACTACCTTGAAAAAGCAGGCCTAATGGATGACCTAGAAAGCTTAGGCTTTAACTTGGTCGGTTATGGTTGTACCACGTGTATAGGTAATTCAGGCCCGCTTGCAGATGAAATTAGCGAAGCTATTCAAAAGCACAAGCTAGTTGTAAGCTCTATTTTATCGGGTAACCGTAATTTTGAAGGGCGTATACACCAAGACGTTAAAATGAACTTTTTAGCCTCGCCTCCACTTGTGGTAGCGTATGCCATTGCAGGGCGTACAGACATAGATGTATACAACGAGCCATTAGCGCAAGATGAAAACGGTAACGATATTTACCTGAAAAATATTTGGCCAAGCGTGAGCGAAGTCAGCGAACTAGTACAAAAAACGGTAACCAGAGAAATGTTCGAAAAAAGCTATGCCAACGTATACGAAGGCGACAGCCGTTGGCAAAAAATCCAAATTCCTGATGGTAAGCTCTACGATTGGGATGATGGGTCAACTTACATTAAAAAAGCACCATTCTTTGAGGGCATGAGCGTTGAACCACCAGGCGTGCCAACAATTGAAGGGGCGCGTTGTTTAGCTAAACTTGGCGACTCAGTAACCACTGACCATATTTCTCCTGCGGGAGCCATTAAAGCTGAAGCGCCAGCCGGTATTTACTTACAGGAAAAAGGCGTAGAAAAAGCGCAGTTTAACTCGTATGGTTCACGCCGTGGTAACCACGAAGTGATGATGCGAGGCACATTTGCTAACGTTAGGCTTAAAAACTTACTCGCACCAGGTACAGAAGGTGGCGTTACTCGGACCCAACCTGATGACAAGCTTGCCAGCATTTACGATGCCGCAATGGAATATGAAAAGAGTAACACACCATTAATTGTGTTAGCTGGTAAAGAATACGGTACCGGTTCATCACGCGATTGGGCAGCAAAAGGCTCACTTTTATTAGGTGTAAAAGCGGTGGTTGCACAAAGTTATGAGCGTATTCACCGCTCTAACCTTATTGGTATGGGTGTGCTGCCTTTACAGTTTAAAGAAGGTGAGAGCCACGAATCATTAAATTTAACTGGCCAAGAGCAGTTTGATATTGAAGGTTTGTACGACAAAACGAATGAAGTGAGCATTATTGCCACTAATGCTGAGGGCAAAAAAGTCAGCTTTAGCGCCGATGTACGTATAGATACCCCTAAAGAGTGGGATTACTACAAGCACGGCGGTATTCTACAATACGTTTTACGTAACATGCTTGACTAATCATATACTTAAAACTAAAAAGCCTAGCAGTCGCTAGGCTTTTTTATGCGCTAAATAATTAACGAGTATTGCAACTTGGTATTGCTTTTAACGGGCTGTAAGCCCTTAGCGTAACTAAGGCGCTGTAACTCAGCTCACAAATTACAAACCCCGCACGATTAAAACCCCTCATATTGAGTAAGTTTTAATGCTAAGCGCACAATAAAATTTAGTACCCACCTATACTTTGCATCTCTTTACTGCGCTGCTCTAATTTTTGCTTTGCCTTTTCGGCATCTTCAAACAGTTTTTGAATAGATTCAGCGTTGTAAACGGTAGGTGTAGGTGGTTGAATACTCTTTTTTGAGGTACTTGCACTGCTACTCAAAATTGAGGTGTCTTCTGCGGCTACAACAGTGACATCGCGGGCATCAAGTTTTACCTCAATACTTTTGCCATCTGCATTAGGCGTATCTGAAAAATGCCATTGGCCGTTTTTATCTTGCCACTTATAAATTTTGCTACCGGGTTTAATTGTCGCCGCATCATTGTTTACACTCTGCCCAATTTTATCGCCCGCTTGTTTTGCGCCTTGCACTGCCTGATTAAGCGTATTGGTAGATAACGCGACCATTTTTTCTTTAATTTTGTGAGATTCAGCACTAATAGATGAACTAGAAAGCCATGTTTGGCCATCTGGCTTTTTTAGGTAAAACAAAGAGATAACAGCAATGATCATGACTGATATTGCCAAGTAGGTGAAGTATTTCATAGCGTTCCTGCTTAAAAATGAATCCTTGAAAGGCAAGTCTAATAAAAAATACTTAATCAGGCAATTTTTTTGCAATAAAAAACGCAACCTAAGTTGCGTTTAAATAGTTGTTTAGCATTCGCTTTTTTTAAATACCATCGCCGTCAATATGCAGCCCGCATTCGCGGTTTAAACCAAAAAAGCGCGTTTCTTCTTCGCTCATACCTGGCTCAAGTTTACGCGTAGTATGCACATCACCCATCGACACATAACCTTGCTCCCATAATGGGTGGTAAGGTAAGTCATGCTTGGTAAGGTATTGATATACATCGCGGTTTGACCACTCAATAATCGGGTACACTTTTACCGTACCTCGGCTTATCTCAACAAACTGTTTATCTGCACGGGTCGATGATTGGTCACGGCGCAGGCCACTAAACCAGGTACCGGCACCTATTTCTTTTAATGCGCGGGTCATGGGCTCTACTTTATTAAGCTGATTATATTGCTTAATACCGTCCTCGCCTTGTTCCCATAATTTACCGTATTTAGCTTCTTGCCATGCAGGGCTTAGCTCAGCTTTATACACCTGTAAATTAAGTGATAGGCGCGCTGTCATTTGCTCAATAAACTGATACGTTTCTGGAAATAAATAACCCGTATCGGTTAATACCACAGGAATATCAGGGCGCTGAGATGTTACTAAATGCAGCATGACCGCCGCTTGAATACCAAAGCTTGATGATAAAAAAGCTGTATCGGGTAAGTTCTCTAGTGCCCATGCAACACGCTGCTCCGCACTCATTGGTGCAAGTATGCCGTTTGCATCTGCAAGCAATGCCGCTTGGCTTTGCTTATCAAGCTGTAATATGTTTTTAAATTCACTCATGGTCAATTTTAAACCTCACCCACGCTCCGCGTGGGTATTTAATTAAGCGTGAAAATCGGTTACTGATACTTTTACTTCAGCAACAATGCCTTTGCGAATTACAAAGTCACCAAAACATTCACCGTCGTTTCGCTCACTTGCCCACTGGCCAATTAGCTTATCAAACGCGTCTAGGTAAACATCTTCACCTACGTTTTCTAGGTACAGTTTAGGAATGCGTGTACCTTCTAAATTACCGCCTAGGTAAACGTTGTATTTACCAGGGCCTTTACCTACTAAACCAGCTTCTGCAAGCATTGCGCGGCCACAACCGTTAGGACAACCTACAACACGCATAATAATGCTGTCATCAGGTATGCCATGCTTAGCAAGTAGTGCTTCGGTTTTTTCAATTAAGCTTGGTAAGTAACGCTCAGCTTCGGCCATAGCAAGCGGACACGTTGGCAATGCTACACACGCCATTGAGTTTTTACGTTGCTCAGTGTCTTTGTCATCAATTAGGCCGTGGTTACGGGCAATTTCTTCAATGACTGCTTTTTGATCGGCAGGCACACCAGCAATAATTAAGTTTTGGTTAGCCGTCATGCGCATATCGCCTTGGTGCACTTCTGCAATTTTACGACAGCCTGTTTTTAATGGCTTACCTGGGTAGTCTAAAATACGGCCGCTTTGTATAAATAGCGTAAGGTGGTGCTTGCCATCAATGCCTTCTACCCAACCGATACGATCGCCACGGTGAGTAAACTCATAAGGGCGGCTTGGTGCAAAGCTTACACCGGCACGTTTTTCTACTTCCGCTTTAAATACGTCAGACCCAACACGGTCTAGTGTGTATTTAGTTTTTGCATTTTTACGGTTAGAACGGTTACCCCAATCGCGCTGCACTGATACAACGTGCTCAGCAATTTTTAAGGTGTCTTCTAGAGCAATAAAACCAAAGTCGTCAGCTTTGCGCGGATACGTAGCCGTATCACCGTGGGTCATAGCTAGGCCACCACCTACAAGTACGTTAAAGCCAACAAGCTTGCCATCTTCAGCAATAGCAACAAAGTTTAAGTCATTCGCATGCACATCAACTTCGTTGTTAGGCGGAATAGTAACCGTGGTTTTAAACTTACGCGGTAAGTAGTTAGAACCTAAAATTGGCTCTTCTGTGGTTTCTGCTTTTTCGCCATTTAACCAAATTTCAGCGTATGCTTTCGTTTTTGGAAGTAAATGCTCAGAAATTTTTGCAGCCCACTCATACGCTTCTTGATGTAACTCTGACTCAACAGGGTTAGTCGTACATAGTACGTTACGGTTTACATCGCCTGCGGTGGCAATAGAGTCAATGCCAACGCTATTAAGCATTTGGTGCATGCCTTTAATATTTGGCTTTAATACACCATGAAATTGAAACGTTTGACGTGTTGTTAAACGAATACTGCCGTAGCTTGTTTTTTCATCGGCAAATTTATCAATTGCTAGCCATTGCTCGGGCTTGATAATACCGCCAGGCATACGTGCACGTAGCATTACATTGTGCAGCGGCTCTAGCTTTTGCTTTGCACGCTCAGGGCGTATATCGCGGTCATCTTGCTGGTACATACCGTGAAAACGTATAAGTTGGAAGTTATCGGCTGTAAAACCACCGGTAATTTCATCTTTTAAATCTTGCTCTATGGTGCCACGTAAAAAGTTACTTTCTCTTTTCAAACGTTCGTTATCAGAAAGTTTTACGTTTTTATCTTGTTCGCTCATTTTAAATCCTAAATTTGTTACAGTGACGGCTGCTAGCTGTTAATAAAATAAGAAACGTGATTAATACACGTCTTTCTGATAGCGGTTAGCGCTACGTAAGTCTTTTAAATATTGCTCTGCGTCTTCGTAGCTTTTACCGGTGTTTTCGCTGATGATATCAACTAAGGCGTTGTGTACATCTTTTGCCATGCGGTTTGCATCACCACACACATAAAAATGCGCACCTGCTTCTAGCCACTCAAAAATTTCTTTTGAGTTTTTGCGTAGTTTGTCTTGTACGTATACTTTTTCGGCTTGGTCACGGCTAAATGCAACGTCAACTTTGCTTAATAGGCCTGATTTTAAATAACCCTGAATTTCTACTTGATACAAGAAGTCTTGAGTAAAGTGTGGGTTACCGAAAAACAGCCAATTTTTGCCTTGTGCTTCTCGCGAGTCACGCTCTTGTAAAAATGCACGGAATGGCGCAATACCGGTACCTGGGCCAACCATAATAATGGGGGTATTATCATCGCTAGGTAAACGGAAGTTGTCGTTGTGCTCACTAAATACTTTAACTTTACACCCTTCTTCAGCACGGCGTGCTAAATAACCAGAGCAGCCACCTAAATGTTCGCTGCCAAAGGCGTCAAACTCAACTAAACCTACCGTTAAGTGCACTTCCTCTTCAACCTCGCTTTGGCTTGAAGCGATTGAGTATAAGCGCGCTTGTAGTTTACGTAGGCAATCTACTAAGGTTTGTGCATCTATTTTTGCAGGATTTTGTGCCACTACATCAAAAATTTGACGAGGCTCGATGTACTCACGCATAGCGGCTTTATCTTCTACAAGCTTTAGTAGCTCTGGCGTGCCCGTTGCAACTGCGTATTTTTCTACAAAGCCTGGGTACGACTGAGTAAGCTCTAATTTTTCGATTAATGCATCGCGAATAGGCAATGACTCTTCGCCCACTTTTACAAGTGTGCTTGAATCGATTTGCGTGTGTATTAGTAGCTCATCTACGCGGGCTTCATCATTTAAAAAGTACACGCCTAATGAATCACCAGGTAAGTAGGTGATGTCTGAGCCTTCAAGCGAAATCTCAACATGGCGTACATCTTTAGTCGAATCGCGCCCTGTAATTTTTTGTACGGTAACAAGCTCTGCCGCAAATGGGTTTTGCTTAGTGTATTGACTTGCTGCCGCTGTTGGCGCGCCAAATGGCATTGATACAACTTGGCCGCCCGCAGCATCTTGCTGCGCTTTTAAATCAGGTTCGAATGCATCAAGTGCACCGGTGATCCAAGTGGCTGCTTCATCATCGTAATCAACATCTAGGTCGGCACGTTGGAAAATAGTTTCTGCGCCAAGTTTGTTTAAACGCTCTTCAAAGTCTTTTGCTGTTTGGCAGAAAAACTCATAGCTAGAGTCACCTAAACCCAGTACCGCGACTTTAACGCCATCTAACTTAGGAGCTTTTTTGGTAGTTAAAAATTCATACAGTGTTTCAGCATCTTCAGGTGGTTCACCCTCTCCGTAAGTAGATACAACAACGGTTAAAAACTTTTCTTTTTTCAGGGCTGTAGGTTTGTAGTCAGACATGCTCACAAGTTTTACAGCTAAACCGCGCGACTCTGCTTGCTCTTTAAGCTTAGTCGCCACACCTTTTGCATTACCTGTTTGCGAACCATACAAAATAGTAAGTGGCGCAGCATCGCTTGCAGCCGCTGTAGGCGCCTGCCCACCAAGAGCTGCAGAATTAGCATTTGCAGCTAAGTAACCACTTACCCACGCTTGCTGAATTGGATTAAGTTCTGCTACTAAGCCTTGCAGCTTTTGTACTTGCTCTTGCGATAGCGGGCTTGCCGCTGCGTTAAGTTGACCTAACAACATGAATTTGTTCCCCATAACCCTGAAAATTACATACAGCCCACATAATGCGCTGTTCAAAATGAGTTTTACCTCACCCAGAGTAACTCTGCTGAGGTTTTATTAGTGTGCAGGATAGCGGGCTATGCGGTGAGAAAAAAAGAATAGAATCTGCTTTGTTATTCCATTTAGTTATTAATTTATATAAAGACCTTCAAAAACAGCTTA
Organism: Pseudoalteromonas sp. Xi13; assembly: GCF_003952205.1. Taxonomy (NCBI): domain Bacteria; kingdom Pseudomonadati; phylum Pseudomonadota; class Gammaproteobacteria; order Alteromonadales; family Pseudoalteromonadaceae; genus Pseudoalteromonas; species Pseudoalteromonas sp. Xi13. Next base: position 185,184 of record NZ_CP034439.1, on the reverse strand, counting down.
AAGGCTGATTATTGCTATTTTATTAATTTTGTATTTAACAAATTTGTAACCTTGTGCAGATAGTGTATGTTATTTACTCAACTATAAAAAATAGGAACAATCATGTCACACGGGACATACCAAAATAAGTTACTTAGCACGGCATTACTGATTGCCGCCACTCCAGCAATGGCCAATGTCGCAAATGGCGGATTTGAGCAGTGGACAGGCAATACGCCTGACGCGTGGACCACAATTGATAGCGGTATTAATGTATCGCGCTCAACCAATATCGTAAATAACGCAAGCAGCGCGGCGGCTATTAATGTGACCACCGGCTCGCAAAGCAATACCGACTTATTACAACAAGTCAGTGTGGAGGCTGGCAAAACATATGATTTCTCAGTGGATGTATATCACACTGAAGGAGGCATAAGGGCCCGCCTGTATGTAGATGGCTACCAAGGGTACTCTAACCAAGCGCAAACTAACCAGTGGCAAACAATTAGCCACAGTTATACGCCTAGCAGTAATAAAACCATTAATGTTGGTTTACGTTTTTACGATATGAGCGGCTTTGATGGCAATGAAACCGTTTATGTAGATAATTTTTTGCCTAATACAGACGGCGGCGCTTCAGGCAGCTGTAACGGCCATAGCCTTACTTTAACACTTAATACCGATAACTACGGCAGCGAAACCAGCTGGGTGGTTAACAACAGCCAAGGTAGCAGCGTAGCCAGTGGTAGTGGTTATGCCTCTAACACACAATATAATGAGCAACTCTGTTTAACTGATGGCGCATACACCCTAGTTATAAGTGACAGCTATGGCGACGGTATGTGCTGTAACGTAGGTAATGGTAATTATGCGCTCACTCAGGGCAGCACCACACTTGCCAGTGGCGCAAGTTTTAATAACACAGATAGTACAACTTTTGAATTAGGCGATAGCTCTGGGGGTGATACTGGCGGCGGCACAAACCCAACACCAACAGGTTATTACGTAACAACTCAGGGTTTATCTGGCTATGCATTAAAAACTGAGCTTTATAACATTATCAAAAATCACAGCTCGCAAGGTTACTCGGCTATTTGGAACTTTTACGATTCTTCAGCACGCGATAAATACTTTGAAAACGATAACAGTATTTTAGATATGTATAGCGAAAAGCCAAATGGTAGCGACAGCTATACTTACACCGCGGTGAGCGATCAGTGCGGTACTTATAACAGTGAAGCAGATTGCTATAACCGCGAGCATTCGTTCCCTAAAAGCTGGTTTGGCGGCACAAATGAGCCAATGAATTCAGACGTGCACCACATTTATGCAACCGACGGTTATGTAAACTCAAAACGTAGTAACTACCCATTTGGTGAAGTGGCTAGCGCATCATTTACATCAACAAACGGTAGTAAAGTCGGTTCAGCAGCAAGCTCTATTAATTACTCAGGTACGGTGTTTGAGCCAATTGATGAGTTTAAAGGTGACTTTGCCCGCGCTTATTTTTACATGGCAACCCGCTACGAGAATGTAATAGGCTCGTGGCAAAATAACACAACTGCCAGTAATGCAGTCCTTAATGGCACAAGCAATCAAGTATTCGAAAACTGGGTGGTAGCTATGCTACTTAACTGGCATAACGCCGACCCTGTTAGCCAAATGGAACTTGACCGTAACCAAGCAGCTTATGAGTTTCAAGGTAATCGTAACCCGTATATCGATCACCCTGAATTTGTTGAGATGATTTGGTAATAGCTTGGTTATAACTTTTTAGCCCCAGCATTAACTGGGGCTTTTTAATAACTGTACTTTTTGTTTGGCAATAAGTGACGCTACATACTGCTTTTCTAAATCCCACGGATGACGCTTCCAGCCCTTAAAACCAAAACCGATAATATACACCTGTGCTTGCTGCTTTAAAAAGTGCTCAATGGCTAACATTCCCGAACTGGGTGTTTTAGCTTTAAAAGCAGGTTTGCCAAACGTATATAAGTGTTTTAATAATACTGTTTTATCGTGCTGGGCGATTCGACTCACGTTTGCATGCGGGCTATATTTACGTATTATTTCACCGCCATGGTCAATACAGCCCCTGCGGTTAATTAGCTTATAAAAAGGTTGAGTAAATAAGTTAGGTTTTGGGTCAGTGATCATGACATTTTTCAGCTGCGTTATATCTATATCTGGAAACGCTGCGCAAAGCATTGCGCCTTGCTTACCTCTTCCTACTAGCCATAAATCAGTACATTTACGGCCTAAGTATGCAGGCATGTTTGCACACATATTAAAGCGCACCACTCTATCAAAGCTGTTTAGGGCTTTACTTATATCCTTTTCGACGGGGCCATTACCTATAATTAACACTGTTTGCTTAGCCATACTACGCTCCTTGTACCTTTATTAGCGCATACTAACGTGCTCGCCACTCTTTACCAGAAAACTTATATTAAACTTTTTTTGCAGCCACTCACTGTGCGGTAAATTAACAGGCATTACTTTGGGTTTAAGGCCTGCTCTGCACGATCTATTGATTCGTAGCGTTTGCCTGTAATTTTTATCAGCCATACTTTATCTGTAAAGGTGCGGCTTAAATACACTGTTTGGCCATTTGGGATTTGCGGCATAAAGGAAGAAATAGATTCCCACTTGCCATCAACTTGCTCTTTTAACTTCAAGCTGGCGTTAAAGTGCGACCCCTCTGCGTTAGGCTTTACTTCAAGCGCCGTCATTTGCGTATCATCACCAATTTCTATCATTGCGCTTTTATTTAATAGCGTGAGTAGCTGAGGTTGATGCGTAGGGCTTAGATTTTTTAAAGCCTGCTCTATTTTACTATCTACGGTAATCTCATTCTGTAATTTATAAATACTGGCCTTAATTGCAAAAACAGGCTCTGCGTAACTGGGGTTTATAAAAAACAGTAAACTGATAAGCACTAAAATAGCGCTAGTAAATTTATTCGACATATTATATCTCCTTATTAAAATCGAATTGAGCATACCTTATATTTTATTAAATTTAATATAAGCCATTAATATTCATAATATTCTTTATATTAATAAGCATGAATATACGCTTTTAGACTATTTATAAATACTAATTTTAGCGATAATAAAACGCTTAACTAATCAAATAAGAGCAGAGGGTATGCAAGCGTTAGGAATGGAGTTAAAACGCCTTAGAGCAAATAAAAAGTGGACTCAGGCTTATGCAGCGCGTGAAATTGGAATTCAACAGTCGTACCTTTCAAAGCTTGAAAATGGACAGTTTATCCCCTCAACTGAGGTAATTGAAAAGCTTAAACTTTGCTATGGCGAAGGCTGTATTGATAAATGCCTACCTATAAGTTCAGCGATAGATAAGCCCTCAAACATCACTTTAATTATGAGCCTGACTTTATTTATATGTGGGCTGATAGCGTGGTTGTGTGCAACATATGAAATTTTTTATCCACAAACCTACTTTACCTATCAAGCAAAGCTAGGTGACTTTTTAGCCTTTAACGTCACTCAGCAATACCAAGGCGAACGCTTTATTGAGGGGGATGTGACCTATCAAATTGTAGGAGAAAGGCAAGTCAGTCGAATCGAGAACCGCTTCCTAGTGGTAGGCTCTGCCGTGTGCATATTAATATCTATTGTTGCAGCTTTACTCTCGCAAAGGCATAGGTTTGGTAAATTATAGAGCTGTTATTTAGTTGTTCTTGTAAATTACTTCGGTATTACTCTACCTCAAACATCTATACAGTCGTACATCAGAAATTTTTATCTGTCGCTATAAATGCCTCATCACTTAACACGATTGGTATTATTTTCGATTAGTATTAGGGCTATTACGTATTCGTGGTGTGCTTTTTTCTCAAGTGTTCTAGTCTCAAACCAAGCTGCGGCGCTTCACTTCACTGCGAGCAGCTAACGACTGAAAGCTTCAAACTTACAGCTTTTTTTAAACGCAAACAAAAAGCCCCGGCTAATGCCAGGGCTTTTTTTACAAAACTTACTTAATTTAAAAATTAAGCTTGTTTTGGACTAGAAACAACGTCTACTAAAGTCCAAGATTTATTCTTAGAAATTGGTGCGCATTCACGGATAGTAACTACGTCACCCGCTTTTGCTGTGTTGTTTTCGTCATGTACGTGTAGCTTAGTAGTACGTTTGATGAATTTCCCATAGATTGGGTGCTTCACGTAACGTGCGATAGCAACAGTGAAAGATTTTTCCATCTTGTCGCTTACTACACGGCCTTGAAGAGTACGAATTTTATCGCTCATTATTGACCTGCCTTCTGGTTAATAATTGTTTTTACACGCGCGATATCGCGACGTACTGTTCTTAGCGTGTGTGTCTGAGCTAACTGACCAGTGCTTGCTTGCATGCGCAGGTTAAACTGCTCACGAAGAAGTCCTAGAAGTTCAGCATTTAGCTCTTCTACGCTTTTGTCTTTTAGTTCGCTTGCTTTCATCACATTACCGTCCGAGTTACGAAAGTTGTTTTGAATGGCAGTTTACGAGCTGCAAGGTCAAACGCTTCACGAGCAAGCTCTTCAGAAACACCTTCCATTTCGTAAAGTACTTTACCAGGCTGAATTTCAGCAACCCAATATTCAACAGAACCTTTACCTTTACCCATACGAACTTCAAGAGGCTTTTCTGTGATCGGCTTGTCAGGGAAGACACGGATCCAGATTTTACCTTGACGTTTCACGTGACGCGTCATAGCACGACGAGCTGCTTCGATTTGACGAGCAGTCATGCGGCCACGACCAGTAGCTTTCAAACCGAAAGTACCGAAGCTTACTTTGTTACCGTTTTGCGCTAAACCGCGGTTGCGGCCTTTGTGCATTTTACGGAATTTTGTACGTTTTGGCTGTAACATTACTCGCTACCTCTACTTAGCACTTTTCTTGGCTTTCTTTGGTGCGCGTTTAGCTGGCTTCTCTTGCTCTTGTACTAGTGGTAAACCACCAATAACTTCGCCTTTGAAGATCCAAACTTTAACACCAATGATACCATAAGTGGTTAAGGCTTCAGAAGTTGCGTAGTCGATATCAGCACGAAGAGTATGTAGAGGTACACGACCTTCACGATACCATTCTGAACGTGCGATTTCTGCGCCGCCAAGACGACCGCTAACTTCAACTTTGATCCCTTTAGAACCGATGCGCATTGCATTTTGTACCGAACGCTTCATAGCGCGACGGAACATAACACGACGCTCTAGCTGAGAGGCAATGCCGTCTGCTACTAGTTGTGCATCTAACTCTGGTTTACGTACTTCAGAAATATTAATCTGAGCAGGTACACCTGCGATCTTAGTTACCGCTTGACGTAGCTTTTCAACGTCTTCGCCTTTTTTACCGATAACAACACCCGGACGAGCCGTGTGAATTGTTACGCGGATCGATTTTGCTGGACGCTCAATAACGATTTTAGACACAGAAGCCGCTTTTAATTCCTTTGTAAGGAAAGTACGTACTTTGTGATCGCCAAAAAGCTGATCAGAGAAATCTTTAGAACTCGCGTACCAGGTAGAAACCCAAGGTTTAGATATACCTAGGCGAATACCAGTAGGATGAACTTTTTGTCCCATTACTTATACTCCTAGCTATCTGAAACCACAACAGTGATGTGGCTTGTACGCTTAAGGATGCGGTCTGCGCGTCCTTTAGCACGTGGCATAATACGTTTCATTGTAGGACCATCGTCCACAAAAATCGTAGTTACACGAAGCTCATCAATGTCAGCACCTTCGTTATGCTCTGCGTTAGCAATAGCAGACTCAAGTACTTTTTTAACTAATACAGCCGCTTTTTTCGGGCTGTACGCCAGGATTTCTAGAGCGCGATCGACAGGTAGTCCGCGGATCTGATCTGCAACTAGACGAGCTTTTTGCGCCGAACCAGAGGCGAATTTATGTTTAGCTAATGCTTGCATTTATCATTCCCCTCTTAGCGTTTCTTCGCTTTCTTATCCGCAGCATGGCCACGGTAAGTGCGAGTTGGTGCAAATTCACCTAGTTTGTGACCGATCATTTCGTCAGAAACGAAAACTGGTACATGCTGGCGACCATTATGGACAGCAATGGTCAATCCGATCATGTTAGGTATGATCATTGAACGACGGCTCCAAGTTTTAATTGGCTTCTTTTCACCGCTTTCCAAAGCTTTCTCTACCTTCTTCAGCAAGTGTAGGTCTATAAAAGGACCCTTCTTGAGAGAGCGTGGCATGGCTATTCCTCAATATTACTTAGTACGACGACGTACTATAAATTTATCCGTACGCTTGTTCTTACGCGTCTTAGCACCTTTAGTAGGCTTACCCCATGGAGACACAGGATGACGACCACCAGATGTACGACCTTCACCACCACCGTGTGGGTGATCTACCGGGTTCATGGCAACACCACGAACTGTCGGACGAATACCACGCCAGCGATTTGCACCTGCTTTACCAAGTGAACGAAGCATATGCTCAGCATTGCCTACTTCACCTAGCGTTGCACGACAATCAGATTGTACTTTACGTACTTCGCCAGAACGAAGACGTAATGTTACGTATTGACCATCACGCGCAAGGATTTGAACGTATGCACCAGCAGAACGTGCGATTTGAGCACCTTTACCTGGTTTTAATTCTACGTTGTGAACAGTCGAACCTACAGGCATGTTACGCATAGGTAATGCATTACCAGGCTTGATTGGTGCATCAACACCAGACTGGATTGCATCGCCAGCTTTTAAGCCTTTAGGTGCGATAATGTAACGACGCTCACCGTCTGCATATAATACAAGAGCGATGTTTGCGCTACGGTTTGGATCATATTCCAAACGCTCAACAGTGGCTGGAATGCCATCTTTAGTACGTTTAAAATCGATTAAACGGTAATGATGCTTATGACCACCACCGATATGACGAACCGTAATACGACCATTGTTATTACGACCACCTGATTTAGAGTTTTTCTCTAATAGTGGTGCGTAAGGTTTACCCTTATGTAAATCTGGGTTAACCACTTTAACTAGGTGACGACGACCCGCAGAAGTTGGTTTACACTTTTGAAGTGCCATAATTCTAACTCCCCTTATTACTCGGCGCCGCCGACAAAGTCTAGCTCGCTACCTTCTTTAAGAGTAACGTAAGCTTTCTTCCAGTCGCTACGACGACCGAAACGCATGCCAGTACGTTTTGTTTTACCCTTAACGTTAAGTGTGCGAACACCCGTTACTTCTACTTCAAAAAGCTTCTCAACTGCTGCTTTAATTTCAGCTTTAGTTGCATCATTTGTTACTTTAAAAACAATAGTATTGTTTTCTTCAGCAGCAATTGTGCTTTTTTCAGAGATATGTGGAGCAAGGATCACTTTTAAAAGACGTTCTTCACGGATCATGCTAGCGCCTCCTCAAGTTGCTTAACAGCAGCAGCTGTAATAAGTACCTTGTCGAAAGCAATTAAGCTTACAGGATCGATACCAGCTACATCACGCGTGTCAACCTTGTACAGGTTACGTGCCGATAAGAAAAGATTTTCATCTACTTCTTCAGTCACGATAAGAACATCTTTAAGCTCAAGTTCTTTAAGCTTAGAAACTAGTTCTTTAGTTTTTGGTGCTTCAAGACCAAAGCTTTCAACAACGATTAAACGCTCTTGACGAACTAATTCAGATAAGATGCTTTTGATCGCACCGCGGTACATTTTACGGTTTACTTTTTGGCTGTGGTCTTGTGGTTTAGCTGCGAAGCTAACGCCACCTGAACGCCAAATTGGACTACGGATTGTACCAGCACGTGCACGGCCAGTACCTTTTTGAGCCCATGGTTTTTTACCACCACCGCTTACTTCAGAACGTGTCTTCTGAGCACGAGTACCTTGACGAGCACCTGCTGCGTATGCAACAACTACTTGGTGTACTAATGCTTCGTTAAACTCACGTCCAAAAGTAGCTTCAGAAACTTCAAGAGCGCCAGAAGCGTCTTTAATTGCTAATTCCATCACTAAATCTCCAGGACTTATGCTTTAACAGCTGGTTTAACGATAACGTCACCGCCGATAGCGCCAGGTACTGCACCTTTAACTAAAAGCAAGTTACGCTCAGCGTCAACGCGAACTAGTTCTAAGTTTTGAGTCGTTACACGCTCAGCACCCATATGACCGGCCATTTTCTTACCTTTAAACACCTTACCAGGTGATTGGTTTTGACCGATTGAACCAGGAGCACGGTGAGATAGAGAGTTACCGTGAGTAGCGTCTTGCATGCTGAAATTCCAGCGCTTAACACCACCTTGGAAACCTTTACCTTTAGAAGTACCGGTTACGTCAACTTTGTTGATTTCGTTGAATAATTCAACAGTAAGCTCAGCGCCTACTTCAAAATCGCCTTCACCACCATTTAGGCGGAATTCCCACAGACCGCGACCCGCTTCAACACCAGCTTTAGCGAAATGACCCGCTGCTGCTTTGTTTACACGGCTTGCTTTTTTAGTGCCTGCGGTTACTTGAAGCGCGTTATAACCGTCTGTTGCGTCAGATTTGATCTGAGCAATGCGGTTAGGAGTCGCTTCGATAACTGTCACAGGGATAGATACACCATCTTCAGTGAAGATACGTGTCATACCCACTTTACGACCGACTAGACCTAATGCCATTTTCCTATAACCTCTCTAATCTTTCGATTAACCCAGGCTGATTTGAACATCAACACCAGCAGCAAGATCTAAACGCATTAATGCGTCAACAGTCTTGTCAGTTGGTTCTACGATGTCGATCAGACGTTTATGGGTGCGGATCTCGTACTGATCACGCGCATCTTTGTTTACGTGCGGTGAAGTTAGTACAGTAAAACGTTCAAAGCGTGTAGGTAGTGGGATTGGACCACGTACTTGTGCGCCTGTGCGTTTCGCAGTTTCCACGATTTCCGCCGTTGATTGGTCAATCAAACGGTGGTCAAAAGCTTTTAGGCGAATACGAATGCGTTGATTTGACATTCTTAAACCTCAATATAAAGAGCATTTAAAGAGCATAAAAAAACGACCGAAACAATCTTAATAATTAAGATGCCGGTTGTTGATTTATATCTACGATGAGTTCCAAATCGGAACTCCTGTTTATTAGCTTGAAATCCAAGCTTAATTTATCCCTTCAAGTTCCAGAGGAATCTTGAAAGCCTGCGTATTATAGTGATATTGGTGATAAATGCAACAACTAATTGCAAATTAATTACGGGTGTAAGGCTGCCCAAATAACCGCCACTGGTTATTTATAGCTATAATTGAACTGCTCAGCGCCAAATTAGTCTTATGTTTATAATTTAACCGATTACGCAAATTACAGGATTTTATAGATATTATGGTATCCTATGCGCTAATTTTGCTTTTAATACTCTCAATATGGTGAGTCGATGCGTTTATTAAATTATTGTTTGAATTTTCTTACTAGCTGCGTAAGCCGTGTTTTGGTAAAAAGTAAGGTCCTTCCCCAAAGCCCAATAGAACAATATGACCTTAATCCTGAACACCCTACTTTTTATATAGTACGTTTAAATTCGCGTTTCGATTTAGCCGCGCTTACTAATGTATGTAAAAAGCATGGTTTGCCTAACCCATGCGAATATCAAACGTTAGGAAACCAAGAGCTGGCACGCTTTATTGGTATTAAAAATCCGCCACCTTTATTTGGCGATACCGCGAAACCAACCGCCGCTTTATCGCAGGGTAAGCAAATAGTTGAACATTTATTAAATAGCGGGCAAAAAAATGTACAAGTGGTGCCGGTAACTATTTTATGGGGGCGCGACCCAGGAAAAGAAAAGCCAGGCATTCGTACCTTAATTACCCACTCTCTTACACCAAGTTGGTTTAGAAAATTTTTCGTTGTGCTTTTTTCTGGGCGCGATAACTTTATTCGCTTTAGCCAGCCACTCGATTTATCACTTATCGTGAACGAAAAAGCCGACGTAAATGAGCTACCACAAAAACTATTGCGTGTTGCTCGGGTGCACTTTAAACGTCAAAAACTGGCCGCTACGGGCCCTAAAATGCCCTCGCGCGAGCAACTATTTAACTCGCTTTTGGCTTCGCCTACAATAAAAAAAGCGATTCAAGATGAAGCCAAGTCAAAAGGAATAAGCCAAACAGAAGCCCGTCAAAACGCGTTAAAACTACTAGATGAAATTGCCGCTAATTACTCTGAGGCAATGATACGTGTAGGCGACAGAATTTTAACCTGGCTGTGGACTAAGCTTTATAACGGTATAGATATAAAATACACCGAGCAGATTCATGAGCTAACAAATAAAGGTCACGAGATAATCTATATGCCGTGTCATCGCAGCCACATGGATTACTTGTTACTTACCTATGCTATATACCATCAAGGTTTGGTGCCGCCGCATATTGCCGCGGGCATTAATCTTAACTTTTTCCCTGCCGGTGGTATTTTTCGCCGCTCAGGGGCGTTTTTTATCCGCCGCTCGTTTGCCGGTAATAAACTTTACTCAGCCGTATTTAAAGAGTATTTAAGCCAGCTATTTATTAAAGGTTACTCAGTTAAGTTTTACACTGAAGGCGGACGCAGCCGCACAGGCCGATTACTACCGCCAAAAACCGGTATGCTCGCCATGACATTGCAAGCAATGCTACGTGGCATAGACCGCCCGGTTTCTATTGTGCCGGTATACATTGGCTATGAACATGTAATGGAAATCAATACCTATTTAAAAGAGCTTGCCGGTAAAGATAAAAAAGGCGAGTCCATTTTTGGTATTTTTAAAGCCATTAAAAACCTTAAAAATTACGGCCGTGGTTACTTAAACTTTGGCGACCCTATTTCTATAAACCAATACTTAAACGACAACCAACCTGATTGGCGCGATGCAATACACCCTACCGATGTGCAAAAGCCGCAATGGCTAGGCCCTCAAGTAGCCGCATTAGCCGACCAAGTAATGGTAAAAATTAATAATGCAGCAGCACTTAACGCTGTGAATTTACTGGCTATGATTTTGCTAGTTAACGACAAGCACGCGTTAAGTAAGCCTAAGCTATTAGCGCAACTAGATTTTTACTTACGCCTACAACGCGATGCAAGCTATAGCGATAAAGTCACTGCCCCCGATGAAACACCAGAGCAACTATTAACACACGCCATTAAGCTTAATAAGTTTGATGTTATTAGCGATGAATTTGGCGAAATTATTGCAATTAACGATAAAGAAAAAACCCTGTTTAACTATTACCGTAATAATATTTTGCACTTATTTGCTGTGCCAAGCCTTATTGCTTTGCACTTATTTAAGCAACACAGTAGTACGGTAGAGCAATGCCAAAAGCTTGTTTCGGCTTTTTACCCTCTGTTTGCAAAAGAATGGTATTTACAGCCGCTAGATGAAAACTACATAAGCCGTATTTTGGCTAACTTTAGCGATCAAAACTTAATTGAGCTTGATGGCGATACCATTCATGTCACTAACACGAATGATTCGTTAGCCAAACTTGAAATGCTAGGAAGGTCGCTTAGCTTTACGTTGCAACGTTATGCTATTGTTGTGGGCTTTATTCAAACCAGTAACGGAATTGAAAAAGCCGAACTAGAGCGTGAAAGCCAAGTACTGGCAAACCGTTTAGGCACCTTACACGGCATTAAAACCCCGGAGTTTTTTGATAAAAAAGTACTGGTAAGCTTTATTGATAATTTACGCGGTGAGCTGCTAATTACTGAAGGTGAAAATGGTATTCACGGTAGTACACAACTGTGTGAAATATACATGTACTTAAAAACCTTATTACCTGCGCGTATATGGCAATCGGTTAGCGACATAGTGCAAGATCAATGTAATTAGCGAGTTGCTGTAATTTAAGCTCTAATTAAACACCATTAAAAAAGCCTCAACATTTAACATGTTGAGGCTTTTTTGTACGTTTAGTTATTAAACAGCAACGCTACATAGAGACGCTTATCTCTTGGCAAAACCTTTAGCGAAAGCACTGCTAATTTGCGCTTAACGGCCTGTCTATTGCCAGTAAACCTAATCAAATTAACGCTGGCGCATCACCCCTTCTTGAATCGTTGATGCGACTAAATTACCTTGGCGGTCAAAAAACTGGCCTCTTACCAAGCCTCGCCCAGAACTAGCACTTGGGCTGTCTATGGTATATAAAATCCAATCGTCCATTCTAAATGGGCGGTGGAACCACATAGCATGGTCAATCGTTGCCACTTGCATATTTGGCTGCATAAACGATACGCCATGAGGCTGTAATGCTGTAGGTAAAAACTCAAAGTCAGAGGCATACGCTAATAAGTAATTATGAATGCGTTGATCGTCGGGCATATCGCCATTGGCTTTAATCCAAATGTGCTTTACGGGCTCAATAACCTCTGGCTTAAACGGGTTATGAAAAGTAACCGGGCGCATTTCAATAGGCATTTCGCGTATAAACTTATTACGGATCACCTCGGGTATGTGGTGGGCGTTTTCTTGATAAAACTCAAGCGACGAGCGAAGCTCCTCTGGTGGCGGTACATTAGGCATGGTTGCTTGATGCGATAAGCCTTCTTCTTCACCCTGAAACGACGCAGTCATATAAAAAATAGGTTTACCGTATTGAATAGCGCTTACTCGGCGGGTGCTAAAGCTTTTACCATCGCGGATGGTTTCTACGTCGTAAACAATCGGTTTTGCGGCGTCGCCGGGGCGTAAAAAGTAAGAGTGTAATGAATGAACAACACGTCCTTTTGGTAGCGTTTCTTTTGCAGCAGACAATGCCTGCCCCATTACTTGACCACCAAATACCGCTCTAAACCCTAAATCTTGGCTTTGCCCACGATATAAACCTTGTTCAATTTCTTCAAGTGACAATAACGATAATAAATCATCTAATACTTGGCTCATTTGCTGTTCTCTCAATCCCCAGATAAGCTAATGATACTATACAATGCAGCTATGTAAATCTAACTAAATGAGTAACGCTATGAATTATTGGCTATTTAAAACTGAGCCCGATGCTTTTTCGATTGATGATTTAAAAACAGCGCCGCAACAAACCACTCTGTGGGAAGGCGTGCGTAATTATCAGGCACGTAACTTTATGCGTGACGATATAAAATTGGGTGACTTAGTATTTATTTACCACTCTAGCTGCAAACAAGTAGGCGTTGTGGGTATAGCCACTGTTACTAAAGAAGCCTACCCCGACCCAACCCAGTTTGATTTAAATAGTGACTATTACGATGCGAAAGCGACGCCCGACAAGCCACGCTGGTTTGTAGTTGATGTAACCTATAAAAGCCATTTAAACAAACGCGTAAGCTTAAAAGACATTAAAGCAAACGAGGCTATTACCGAGTTAGCCCTTAAAAAAGCAGGCCGCCTTTCGGTAATGCCAGTCACACAAAACGACTGGGAGCAAATAATAGCCATGAGCAATTAAGCTCAGTAAGTAAATATCAAGCTGTATTAGTAGCTAACCATTAACGGGCTAAAGCTTGGCTATGTTTGACCTCATTTGGCCGTGTTTGATACGATCCCCCGCGAGTTATAATTGGGGGATTAATGAAACTACTGTATTGGTTAGATGAATGGTTAACGCTTTGCCGTGATGAACAACAAACTAAGCTGCCTATGTGTGGCGGCGACCTACTCGGCGATGTGTATGTAAAATACGACTTTGTTGATTTAAATAAGCCCCTGCTTTTTACTTTTTCCCCCGCGGGGACCAACGTCCAAGAACACGACCTAACCGATGACTTTGCCCCTTGGGGCTATCACTTAGCGCAAAAACAAAATGTTAACGTTATTTCGTTCCAACATTTAGGCAAAAGCAATTGGTTTAGAAGCCGTAATTTAATCTTCTTTTTGGAGCAGTTATCAAGCTTACTTACACCGTTTAAGTGCCGCTTAGGCTATGGCCTTAGTCGCGGTGGTTTTGCTGTTGGCGCGTTTGCAAAATTACTTAAATTAGATCAGGTTTTATTTTTTCATCCTGTTAGCACCAAAAATACCGAAACAGTTCCGTGGGACACCCGCTCCAGCACAGAGCTTGCGCAGCAATTTGATTGGCAAAGTGAGTATAACGACCTCGATTTAGGCCATGCTAAGGGGTATATAATTTATGACCCCACCAATAAAATAGACCGCCTACATGCTAAGCGGTACCCGCAACTGACTCATTTAAGAGTGTTTGGCATGGGCCACGGTACCCACGCAAGTTACCTCACTAAGTTTGGCTTTTACAAACAAGTGGCTGTTGATTTTATACGCCACCAGCAAATTGATATAGCGCAGTTTCGTTTGCAAACCAAAACCTTGCGCTTAAAAGAAGAATATTATCAAAGCCTAAATAAGGCAAATGCGAGTTCGCCTCACCGCTTGGCACTATTAAGTACAGCACATCAAATTTTAGCAGATGAAAAAGAAGTACATGTGCAAGAACATCAGGCCAAAATAGATATTCAGCCGTTAATAGATGTCGCACTTAAACATCAAGATGAACACCCAAATGATGCTATTCAGTTATTAGAAGTTGCCCAACAAATAGTGCCAGATGACCCGCTGGTTGAGCACAAACTCAAGCAGCTAGAATAATCGAAGTTGTAGGACTTCCGATAGGAGTCAATGGATTAGAATTAATCATTTAAGGAATCTTTTATATAATTTCTAAAGGCTGCAGATACTTTATTATTTCTATTACCCAAATCGTAAGCAAGCTTACTTAATTGAGCAATACAAGCTTTATCTCGGGGAGTTTCATATGGAAGAATAAATTTTATATATTGATTAACATTCGAGATAACATTATTTTTTAGTGTATGTACTTTTTTATCCTTAGTTATTGTTTCTAGCATCCTAGATTTAACTAAAAATTCCACATTTAATAATCTTAGATTCTCAACTCTCTGGCTGTAAGACTCTTTAAATTGATTATAATTTAAGTTTCTTCGTTCCGTGTCTGAGTCGATAAACAAAAAGCCATAAATACTCTCGCCAGAGGCACTTAAACTTGCACAGACAGAATGTACCTTTTCAAGTGCTTCCAGAGCTTCAAGCTTTTTATTATAGTGGATTTGTTTTTTCCAAATAAACAAAGCGTAGAGCGCGCAACCGCCACCAATTATACCGCTCAGACCTGACAAAGAATTCAATAATCCCAAAAGAGGCAAGCTTAAAATGTCTTTAGCTATTACACCGACTGAGATTAATAAGATTGTGATTATAAAATATTGTTTATAGCTCAAAAGCTTATTTCACCTTTTTTTTCTTGTGTCTACTTTTAGGCACAATCGTAAAATACATAAAAAGCCCCAGCCACGAAAAAATAATTACGCCTAATAACCAGCCGTTTTTTTCGTGGCCTTGGGTGCGCTTACTATTAACCACTATCACCACGGGTAATATATAAGCGCTTAAAATAATTATTAAAAATACTACTTCATTCATTATTTAACCTAAGCCTTGGTTATTTGGCCAAGCTTTGCCAATCTACTTCACTTGTTAGCACACGCTCAAGGGCAATGTAGTGCAGGATATCGCCCGCATTTACCTTGTAATCGAGTGGCGGATTTAAATCCATATTTTGTGCACTTAAGTTATGCGCCACCCCTAACAAAATAGCATTATAGTCATGCTTAAAATGATGAAATAAAGTGCCAAACTCCATCTCTTCGCATTCACTTGGAATAGCTAGGCTAAACTGCGTGTCGCCGTGCAATGTAGATAATAGCTCTTCTTGTACTCGACTCGAGCCTGGGTCTTGCATTGAGCGTACTAAAATCTCAGCCGACTTAGCGCTACTACACTCCACATTTTGGCAATGCTCAAGCAACATATCGACCTTGGTTTCATCTAAAAAGTGCGCGCTAATATGGCACTCATCTTTAACTAAACGGCTAATACGCAGTGCCGTTGTAAATGTTTGGTCGTCATCTTGCCCATCAATAATAACTTTGTCGGCACGGCTTATAGCTACACGCTCAAGCTCCTCTAAATCGGTAAAACTTGTTAGGCGGGCAAAGTCGACATTTTCGTTAGTTAAAAATGGGTGATCCATTTGCTCGGTCACCGCCAACAAAATACGGCGGTCGGTACGTTTGGTATCGGCAAGGATATAATCAATCATCTTTTTTGTTCGGGTATCGTGCCAACCAAAAATAATAATGTGGTTGTTACTGTGAGCAAAGTTTTTATCACCAGTCATAGCGCGCCTAATTAAGTAAGTCACTGTTTGCCCTGTTTTTCCTAACAGAACGCCAAATAAAGCTAAACCAAACGGAATTTGTATTAAAGCCACAACCCAACGCCCCAGCTCGGTGGTTGGGCTAAAATCGCCGTAACCCACTGTTGAGGTAGTTACTGTGTAGTAGTAAAAAAAGGTCGTAAACGAGGTAAGCGCTTGCTCATTTGCAATAAATAGCAGCCCCCAAGTCACTAACATATGAGCAAGTATTGCAAGCACCACGGCTTGCCAGCTCAGCTGATCGATATGAGCACGAACAAGTAGCGCTAGCCTCTTAAATATTACCGGCATGATACAAAATCTTTGTTAGTAAATTATCTATAAACAGTACGTTACTGTAAGCCATGCTTTTAAGCAACGTTTAAGCCTTTAAGTAAGGCCTGTTACCCTTTTAGGATTAAATTTTGTTCAACCTATAAGATACTCAGACCCTAAAATATAAGACTAAATGCGGGTTTGCTAATGTGCTAAGAGCATGATTAATTATAATAAGACTAAAAAACACACAGACACATTATGCTTAATAAAATTGCCACACCGTTTACCAAATTAGTAGAGCGCTACTTACCTGACCCTTTTATATTTGTCATATTGCTGAGCTTAATTACTTTACTCTCTGCCAGTATTTTTACCCCCGCAACACATATTGAAGTTATTAACGCATGGGGGAGTGGTTTTTGGAACCTGCTTAGCTTTGCCATGCAAATGCTGTTAGTGCTGATTACAGGTTATATGCTAGCAAGCACGCCCATAATCAATTCGTTATTAAACAAACTGGCAGCGCTTGCTAATTCAGCGCCAAAAGCGATTATTTTAGTCACGCTTATTTCGCTATTAGCCAGCTGGCTTAATTGGGGGTTTGGCTTAGTTATTGGGGCTTTATTTGCCAAAGCAATTGCAAGGCAAACACAGGTCGATTACCGCCTATTAGTTGCCAGTGCTTATTCTGGCTTTGTGGTGTGGCATGGCGGCTTAGCAGGCTCAATTCCGCTTACGATTGCTACCGAAGGGCACTTTTCACAAAATAGCATTGGCATAATTAGTACCGAGCAAACCCTATTTGCTGGTTTTAACATAGCCATATTAATTGGCTTATTTATTATTATGCCGTTGGTTAACCGCTACATGCTACCCAGTGATAAAAACAGCGTGTATGTAGACCCAGCACTTATAAAAGAGCCCCCGCCCGCACATGAAAAAATTACTCGCCCTGCTCAGCATTTAGAACACACAAAGCTGCTTGGCATTTCGATTGGTTTACTTGGCCTTTGCTATTTAGGGTATTACTTTATATTTTCAGGCGGTAGCCTAAACCTAAACAGCATTATTGCTGTGTTTTTGTTTTTAGCCATTACCTTGCACCAAACACCCCATAACTTGCTTAATAGCTTGCAACAAGCAATTCCTAGCGGCGCAGGTATTGTCATTCAATTTCCGTTTTACGCAGGTATTATGGCTGTGATGGTCGACAGCGGTTTAGCGCAGCAAATATCGCGTGGTTTTATAGCTGTTGCTGATGCCGATAGCTTGCCATTTTTTAGCTTTATAAGTGCAGGACTCGTTAATATGTTTGTACCTTCTGGCGGCGGCCAATGGGCAGTACAAGCACCTATTGTTATACCCGCAGCGCAAGAGCTGGGCGCCGATATATCACGCGTTGCTATGGCTGTTGCGTGGGGCGATGCGTGGACCAATTTAATTCAACCCTTTTGGGCTTTACCTGTACTGGCAATAGCAGGGTTAAAAGCGAAAGACATTATGGGGTTTTGTGTAGTGCAGTTATTTGTAACGGGGGTATTTATATCGCTAGTGCTGAGCTTTTACTAACCCTTAATAACGCGCAGTATTTAGGTATACTGCGCGTATAGCGATTAGCTCGATAAAATCGTCATCGGCAGGCTAAGTATTGGGTTTTCTGAATCTGCAAAGTGCATCATTACTGCCACATGGCCTGCAACTACAATAGCGTACATAGCGGCTGAAAAACCTTGGCCGTATTTATCAAGCGGCAATAAATGCGAGTAATGTCGACCGCGCCATTCAAATACAATTTCCAGTGCGCCCACAAACAAAAAGAACACCAGCAACATTAAGCCAAATGTATAACTAAGCCATAATCCAAATAGCACGCCCAATAAGCACACACTTAAACCGACCCAAGATCGCATTGAAAAACTGATACTTTTTAACACATGTCCGCCATCAAGCGGTAAAATAGGCAAAAGGTTAAACAAATTCAATAAGGCACTGAGTACTGCAACGCCGGCAAATATGTCCATTTCGGTGGCGTAATATAAAACCACACCCAGCACTGAGGTAAATAAACCAAACGCTGGCCCCATGAGGGATATAACTACATCTTGCCAGCGCGTTGTTATTTTATCGTCACTAACAGCTAACCCACCTACAAAGGGGATTAAGTAAATACCTTTGGTTTTTATGCCAAAGTATTTCATGGCCCTAACGTGCCCGTACTCATGTACCACTAAACAGGCAATAAGCATAAGTGCAAATTCAATACTAAATAACCAGGCATAGCCAGCAACCGATGCACCTGCCAGCGCCACCTTAATTACTTTTGCACTTTTAAATAATTTAAAGCCCAATGCCGCTAGCCCTAAAAAGCCTTTTTTGGGCTGGCTATTTACCGGCGCAGGCAAAGCTAGTTCAGTAGCAAACACACCATCAACAAATAACGATAAAGACTGCTCATGAACATGTGAGCTATCAATCCCTATTTGCTTATTATCTAAAGTAAATTCGGCGTAATGCTCTTTGGGTGTTGTAAAGCTTATGGCCTGTTGATTATGAAATATTTGTACTATTTTATGCCCAGATACCATTAGCGTTAATGGTTGCTCTGCAAGCATGAGATCGATTTTTATCATGACTAAAACCAGTTAAAACAATGGCGCTAGTATACCGATGAATTTAAAAAACACGAATTGCCTTAAACCATAAGCGCAAAAGCACTTCGAAGATAAAAAATAATATAAAACTAGGCTGACAAAAGGCTGATCAGGCGCTATTTTTACAGTACTAATATATTAAGCAGTTACAAGGATAGAGCATGTCGATTTCGGTACCCAATATTTTAGTTGTGGATGACTCAAAGGCGATTTTAATTGTTATGGAGGCCATTTTAAATGAGCTAGGAGTCTCGAATAAAGTTACAAAATGCCTGAGTGCTCAGCAAGCGCTAACTCATGTAACCGACGATATAAACTTTTACGATATTGTATTTACAGACTTAAACATGCCTGAAATGGATGGTATGGAGTTTATAAGAAAGCTAGGCGAGCTTAATTTTACAGGCGCAGTAGTTATAATTTCGGAGATGGATCATAAGGTTATTAACCTAGCTGCCAATTTAGCGCGTCATAGCAATATTCATTTAGTCGCAAATTTAGCTAAACCCGTGCAACTTAGCCAAGTAAAAACCGTTTTACAAAAAGCAAAGCATTTAGCAGTACATAACGACCTTTCTCATGCCTCTATTTCAGAAAAGGCATTGCATGAGGCAATCAATTTAAACGAGATAATCCCTTACTATCAGCCAAAAATAAATTCTCAAACCAGTGAAATAGAAAGTATTGAGGTGCTAGCGCGCATCGTTAAAACGCACACTGGCGAAATTATCTCGCCCAATCGGTTTATTTCGTTATCGGAGCAATCGGGATTAATTAATCAAATTACCTTTAGCTTATTTGAGCAAGCCACCAGCGATTTAAAAGCTATACGTACAAACATTGCTGCGCATCTAAAACTGGCTTTTAACCTATCTCCCACACAATTAGATGATTTAAGCTGCCCCAACAAGCTGATGCTTATACTACAGCTCAATGAGCTATCACCGAGTGATATAATTTTAGAGATTACCGAGCAACATGCGCTGTCTAGCCTTTCTCAGCTAGAAACCTTAAACAGATTAAGAATGCATGGCTTTGGCATATCATTGGATGACTTTGGGGTTGGCTTTACCAACATGAACCAGATTAAGCGCCTGCCTTTTACTGAAATAAAAATTGACCGTACACTTATTAGTAATATTGAAACAGATCAGTTTTCGCAAGTGGTGGTCAGCTCACTGGTTGATATTGCCAGCCAAGAGCAACTAGCCCTTGTGGCCGAAGGCGTAGAGCGCGCCGAAGAATCACTCTACTTAAAAAACTACCGCACTAATTTAGCCATGCAAGGATTTTTGTTTACCTGCCCTAAAGCCAAAGACGATTTTATAGAGTGGGCACTAAACTGGGTAAATACGACGGGGGGCACAATTAAACGCTAACCTTCAACCCCGTCGTAATTATTTATTATCTCGGGGCGTGTCGTCATCTTCACTAACTATGTGCTCGCTGCTTGCTAAACGCTGGCGCCAGCGCTGCTTGGCAACCATGCGCATATTGGTCGATTGGTCGCGCTCATCAACAATTTCAAGCCCCATTAGGGCTTCTATCATATCCTCTAGGGTTACAATGCCTTGAACATCACCGTATTCATCAACAATTAAACATATGTGAGTGCGCTGTTTAAGTAAGGTTTGTAGTAGCGAGGACACATTATGCCCTTCGGGTACCGTATGAATAGGCTTAACTAATTTGCTAATTTTATAATCGGTACCTAAGCGGTGATAAGCCAACATAATGTCGTTTTTATGTACAAAGCCAATTATGTCATCGGCGTCTTTATCAAATACTAACACGCGCGAAAATGAAGACGAGCCGTGCTCGCTCATGTATTGATCGACCGTTAACCCTTTATGTACTTTATACAGTACAGTGCGCGGCGTCATTAAGTCGGTTAATTTCGCATGCCTAAAATGTAAAAGGTTGCGGATTATTTCTGACTCATCGGCATGGATTGCCCCTGTTTCGGTGCCTATATCTGCCATGGCTTCTATTTCTTGGCGAATATAAAAAGCCTCATCGTGCTTGGCCCCCATTAAATTAGTAAGCTTTTGAGCAAGCCACACAAATGGTTTTAGCGATATCACTAAAAAGCGTAAAGAATAGGTCACGCTAGGGGTTAAGGCACGCCAATAATTGGCCCCTAAGGTTTTTGGAATAATCTCTGAAAGTACTAATACTAAAAGTGTCATTATGGCAGAGGCAATTCCTACTGCCGCATCTGAAAAAACCACAGCGGCTTGTGCACCCACACCTGCAGCACCTGCAGTATGGGCCACTGTGTTAAGCGTTAGTATTGCAGCAAGCGGTTGATCTACATTATTTTTTAGTTTTTCGAGCTGCTTTGCAAGTTCAGGCTGTTTTTTGCGTAATAGCGCCACATAGCTGGGCGAAATACTTAACAGTACAGCTTCCATTACAGAGCATAAAAAAGAAATAACGATGGCAGCAACCATGTACACAATCAGTAAAGTCACTTTTTCTCCGATGAGTTGAACATATGGGCATGGTAACAATACATGCTATATTTGGCCAAATAACTATCAATAATAGGCACAAATATGAGAATTAGCTCACCTTGGACCACAAAAAATAAATTACTAAAACAAGCAGCTACCTTTTTTGCTCTTGGCAGCTTGAGCTTGACAGCAATAGCAGCCCCGCTTGATAAATCAAATATCGAGTTTATTGGCCCTTTAGGCGAAAACATGCAAGTTAAGCCATTTCAAACACCACACGGCCAAGTCATTATTAATAACTTATTAGAGCAGTTGCAACGTAATACGCAAAGTGTGTCTGTATTTGGTAAAAAGCATAGCTGGCAGCCGTTTAATAAAGTAAACGCACTTACTTTAGGTGGCCTACAAGCGCTTAAGTTCAATATTGAAACAACCCGCTATAGCCAAGGCACATTAACTATAAAAGGGATAGAAAACGCTCAGTTGTTTATTGATGCCAAGCTTCAAAAAGGCGATAACCACACATACTCTTTATCGTTAACTAATGGCTCTCATAGTGTGATTGTAGTGGCGCAACAAGTGGCTAACTGGAACAACGTTTCTCTCGATTTTGAACCCAAGGCCGACACTGACAACATTACAATTAACACCTCTACAACTAAGCGACTTTCAGCCGAGCAGCTTTTTGATGCCCCCACCATTAATGGACTTTCTTTAGCGCCCGATGCTAAACAATACGTTACCAGCACGCGCAGCTATTCAAATAAAACAGCTAACCAAGCAAACGTGGTAACTGAGCTTAAGAATAGCCAAAATCAAACCTTGTATCGCTTTGAAGGCCAGCAACCAAGCAATATGGTATGGAGCCCCAATAATCAATTTTTAGTTTATATGTTAGGGAGTGAACTAAAACAGCTAAACCGTAAAAACTTCAGCATTAAAACATTGGCCAGAGAGCTTGAAGGCGCGAGTAACTTTAATTTTTATAATAATAACAGCCTTATTTTTAGCTGGTCTAAAACCCCCGAAGACAACAACAGCTTAACTAAGCACTACAAAGGCCTTCAAGATAGATGGTCATACGCACGCAACGTAAGTCAGCTCTATATGTTAGACACCAACAGCGGCTTAACCAAAGCGCTTAGCCAAGGGCCTATTTCGCACAGCTTTGAAGATGCAAACACTAATCGTGGCAAAGTATTAATGAGCCGCCAAGTTATGGTTATGCAAGCCACCACCCACCCAGAAACTGAACTGGTGGAACTTGACTTACAATCGAATAAAATAACGTCTTTTGGTAAATTTAAAACCTTTAACCATGCAAAGTACGCCAACAAAGATGTGTACGTTGTTGCTGGCCCAGATTTTAAAAATGGCGCAGGCCGTGCCCTTCCAAAAGGGATGTTAGCTAATAATTACGACGGCCAATTATACTTACTTAGCGATAACGGTAAGAATGTAAAAGCGCTTAGTAAGCAGTTTGACCCCGCTATAGGTGAATTACATGTGCTTGATAATGGCGATGCGCTTATAAAAGTAACAGAGCAAGATACCCAACCTTTGTATCTATATGACTTGAGCAAACAGCGCTTTAAAAAACTGAATACGGGTTTAGATATCGTTGAGCAATTTAGCTACTCGCACGAGAGGAACCCGCAAGTGCTACTAAGCGGTACCACAGCATCCACCCCTCAGCAGCTTAAACGCTTAAATATAAGTAAAAATAAAACAGACCTAATCTGGGACTCTAAGCCGCTTGCCTACGCTAATACACAAATACCGACTCTGGAAGAGTTTAACTTTACAAATAAAGACGGCGTAGAAATTACAGGGCGTGTGTACATACCTACCAACTTAGATAAAACTAAAAAACACCCTGCACTTGTCTATTACTACGGTGGCACCTCACCGGTTACCCGTGGTTTTACAGGGCGCTACCCATTTAACTTGTGGGCAGCAAATGGCTATGTTGTTTATGTATTACAGCCAACAGGGGCAACTGGTTTTGGGCAAAGATTTTCTGCTCAGCACGTTAACGCCTGGGGCGATTATACCGCTAGCGATATAATGCAAGGTACGCAGGCCTTTTTAAAAAAATACGATTTTGTTGATAGCAAAAAAGTGGGTAATTTAGGCGCCTCATACGGAGGCTTCATGACCATGCTACTTGCCACCAAAACAGACATGTTTAGTGCATCTATTGCGCATGCGGGTATATCAAACTTAACCTCGTATTGGGGCGAAGGTTGGTGGGGGTATTTATACTCAGGCGAAGCATCAAAAAATAGCTTTCCGTGGAATAACGCTTCGCTTTATAGCGATCACAGCCCTGTATTTCATGCCGATAAAGTTACGACCCCTTTACTACTGTTACACGGCGATAGCGATACCAATGTACCTGTTGGCGAAAGCTTAACCATGTATACCGCCTTAAAGCTTTTAAATAAAGACGTAGAGCTTATTGAATATAAAGGCGCCGACCATCAAATTTTTGCTCGTGATAAACGCTTTGATTGGTGGAACACCATGCTTGCTTATTTTGATAAACAACTTAAAGGCGAACCACAGTGGTGGGACGCAATGTATTCAAATAAGTAACACAGCACTCAGCACATTTTTAGCTAAATGTGCTGAGCTTACTCACATAAACAGCAACCTTAGGTAAGCCGCCTTTTATATCTGAAACATAAAGTTACCGAAAAGTTACACCGCCCCCTTCTCAGCATTTAACGATTGGTGCTACCATACAGAGCTATAAATATACAAAAATAAGTCCTATGGCAATTAACGTTTTATTGGTTGAAGACGACGAGCTACTCGTTAAGCGCATCCAAAATCACTTTACAGACACCGAATTTTCGATAGAAATAGACCCCACAGGTGCCGATGCCCTAAACATAGTTAGGCAACGCGTAAACCTGCGCAGTGCTATTTCTCTTGCCATTATTGATATTGTATTACCCAAGCGTGATGGGTTGCAGCTTGCCAAAGAGCTCAACACTTTGACCGATATTGGCGTGATTGTTTTATCTAGCCGCGACTCTCAAGCCGATCGTATTGCAGGGCTTGCACAAGGTGCTGATGACTATATTTGTAAGCCTGTTGATTTATTAGAACTTGAGCTGCGCATGCGCGCACTTTATAAACGTATTGCAATTAATCAAGACGATGATGAAAGCGAAGAGTTTATAGAATACGCCGACTTTAAGCTCCACCCCGATAACCGCACATTAATTACCTCATCAGGTATTGAATCGCGCTTAACCGAAGCCGAGCACAAAGTGCTAATTTGTTTAATTAGCAACGCAGGCAAAGCAACCTCGCGAGAAAAAATATCAGAAGAAATAGGCCAACCAGATTGGAGCCCGAATGACCGCACTGTGGATGTTTTAATTGGCCGTTTGCGTAAAAAACTATACGATGAAAAAGACCAAAAACGCATTGTAACCGTGCGCGGCAAAGGTTACATGCTCTCAATTTAGCGCATTAAAATTTTAAACGCAGAAAAACGCAGCAAGCACCGAGCTTAGCACCTTAAAATAATTAAACATTATTGCGGTTCGGTATTATTTCCAGCAGCGTTTAGTTTATTTAGTTAACTGCGCTAGTAACCGCTCAAAAGCGCGATAGTTTAGCGCCTCTTTTAGCTCTTCTAAACTAATATGCTCTGCACCTTTTAAATCACTAATAGTACGCGCCACTTTAATGACCCTATGGTACGAGCGTGGCGATAACGACAGCTTTTCGCTAGCGCGTGCTAAAAACTGCAACTCAGCAGGGGCTAAAGTGCAATGGATATTCATTTCTTTATTATTTAATCGTGCATTAACCTTACCTTGGCGCTTTAGCTGTGCACTGTAGGCTGCCTCTACTCGGGCTCTTACTTGGGCGCTGGTTTCTTCAGGCTCGGTACTTTGTAGCTCAACACTTGTTAGTCGCGGCAGCTCTATTTGTAAATCGATACGGTCTATAAACGGGCCTGATACGCGCGATAAATAGCGCATCACTTGGTCAGGTGTTGCTCGCTTATCATTATGACACCCTGTAGGGCTTGGGTTTAGTGCGGCTATAAGCTGAAACTGCGCCGGAAACTCCATTTGCCTTGCTGCCCGCGAAATAACCACCGAGCCGGTTTCCATGGGTTCACGCAGCGAATCAAGTACCTTACGTTCAAATTCCGGAAGCTCGTCCAAAAATAACACCCCGTTATGCGCAAGTGAAATTTCACCCGGTTTAGGGTTTGAAGAGCCACCAACTAAAGCGACTGCCGAGCAAGTGTGGTGTGGGTTTCGAAAAGGCCGTTGGCGCCAATTATTTAGATCAATGGATTGGCCAATAATAGAATACAGTGCAGCCGTTGATATTGCCTCATCGTCAGACATGGTTGGCATTATCGTCGCCATACGCTGCGCTAGCATAGATTTACCCGTACCAGGTGGGCCTAAAAAAAGTAGGTTATGGCCTCCAGCGGCGGCTATTTCTAGCACTCGCTTAGCACCGGGTTGGCCTTTAACATCACTTAAATCGAGTAAAAAGTCGGGAGACTGGGCGCAATCTGGGTATTCAATATTTAAAGGTAGTGGCTGCTGATTTAATAAATCCCCCCATACTTCTTGTAATGAGTTAACCGCTTTACGCTTAACGCCGTTCACCAAACTTGCGAGGCTATCATTGGTAAAAGGTAAAAAGCAGCAACGGTTTTGCTCTTTTGCAGCAAGTACAGAAGGCAAAATGGCATTAACTCCCCGCACTTCACCATTAAGGGCAAGCTCACCGTAAAATTCATATTTATGTATATCTGGACACACTACCTGCCCCGAGGCCACTAAAATACCTACGGCAATGGCTAAGTCGAAACGCCCGCCATCTTTAGGTAAATCGGCAGGGGCTAAATTTACAGTAATACGTTGATCAGGAAAACCAAATTGAGAGTTTTCTAGGGCGCTACGCACCCTGTCTTTTGATTCTTTAACTGAGGCCTCTGGCAGCCCAACAATATTAAATGCCGGTAAACCATTACCTAGGTGTACTTCTACAATAACCTCGGGGGCGTTTATACCCACTTGGGCACGAGAATAAATGCGAGCTAGCGACATTCCTTATCCTAATTAATGGTTTAATTAATTAGTTTAGTCAGAATATTTAAAAACGTGTACTGTGATTTGCCATTTAATAGCCGCAATACGAAGCAATAAGGTGCTTAGCATTGCCATTACCATGGCAAGTTCGGTCGCGAACGCAAAGTGAATTCCCAGCGTGTAAACTACACCGCCAGCAATACAGGTAATAGCATATAACTCGCCTTTTAGCAGCATAGGAATTTCGCGAGCAAGCACATCACGGAGCATGCCCCCAAAGCAACCTGTAATTACACCCATAATAATCGCGGTCATATTTGGCATGCCGGCTAGTAAGGCTTTTTGGGTGCCCATTACCGCAAAAAATGCTAAACCAAATGCATCGGCAATTTGTAATGTGTAGTGCGGAATCGACTTTTGCTTGTTAATAAGCCGCGTGGTAATAAATACCGCGGCTAAAATAGCATAAAAAAAACTTTGATCGTGTAGCCAAAATACCGGAACATCTAATATGAGATCGCGAACCGTACCGCCCCCAATCGCTGTTACCGCTGCTAATACTACAACACCAAAACCATCCATTTTCTTTTCGTGTGCGACCAAAGTACCTGTAACAGCAAACACAGCAATGCCGATTAAATCAAACCAGTGACAAAGTTCAGTCATGTGTAACAACCCAAAATTATTTGTGCCGTTTTAACATAAACTATACAAAGTTTTAAGTAATAACGTATTTTTAGAGAAGTTTATAATATTTATAGATATTACTTGGAGGTATAAATCTAAGAGTGCTTTATAGGGAAATAAATATAAATTTCAGGCATAAAAAAACACGCTTTTGGCGTGTCGATTTAATATAACTTATTATTTCAGTGGTTGCGGGAGCCAGAGCTTATGAAAGGTGAACCGACGACCTTTGCTGGCTTATGCAGAGCTGAGACCGACGAGCTATCCATTTCACTGTATTTTAGGCATAAAAAAACACGCTTTAAGCGTGTCGTTTCATTTTATGTATTTCAGTGGTTGCGGGAGCCGGATTTGAACCGACGACCTTCGGGTTATGAGCCCGACGAGCTACCAGGCTGCTCCATCCCGCGCCTGAAATATGTATACTTATTTAGCGTTGCTTACATTACAACGTGGCTGCCAACTCCCTAAAGGAAATTGGTTGCGGGAGCCGGATTTAAAACGACTACCTTTGCTGGCTAATGAAGAGCTGAGACCGACAAGCTTTTCTTTAACTAACATTTTACAGTAACCTCAAACCCCTAAAGGAAATTGGTTGCGGGAGCCGGATTTAAAACGACTACCTTTGCTGGCTAATGAAGAGCTGAGACCGACAAGCTTTTCTTTAACTAACATTTTACAGTAACCTCCAACCCCTAAAGGAAATTGGTTGCGGGAGCCGGATTTGAACCGACGACCTTCGGGTTATGAGCCCGACGAGCTACCAGGCTGCTCCATCCCGCGCCTGTATATTTTAAGTCAATCGACTACTTAATTTAATCTCTTAAGTTAGAGTTTACAGTAACCAAGCTTTTAAAAAAATTGGTTGCGGGAGCCGGATTTGAACCGACGACCTTCGGGTTATGAGCCCGACGAGCTACCAGGCTGCTCCATCCCGCGCCTGTAATTTCTTTGAAATAGTTTCGTGTTAATAACGAGCCTGTTTCGAAGAGAGCGCTATAATATAGGAATAAACTTATATTGCAAGGCTTTAACTAGTTAATTGTGTTCAACCGAACAAAAAGCAATCAACAAGCCCTATAAATAGCTATCTCTGGTGTGGGCTTATCATTTTTTGAAACTCCCAATCTGGGTGCCCCATTACAATAAAGTCAGGATTTTCAGTGCTCTCACGCTGGTTATAAGTAAGCGGATTAAATTCTGCATCGGTTATACACCCGCCCGCCTCTTCTACAATAACTTGTGACGCGCCGGTGTCCCACTCGCCTGTAGGACCAATTCGTAAAAAGCAGTCGGCTTTGCCCTCGGCAACTATACATGCTTTTAGCGAGCACGAGCCTACTGCAATAGTGGCAAACTGCGTATTTAAATACTGACTGACCGCTTCAATTTTTTGTCTACGGCTTACTGCCAACGTTAGGTTATCGGGTGTTGCTACCGACATTTTTGTGTCGCTACCATTTTCTCGTTTAAATGCACCCTGATTAGCAGTAGCAAAGTAAGTGATCCCTTTTGCTGGCCAATGAATCACACCTAAAACGGGGTGGTTATTTTCAATAAGTGCAATATTAACGGCAAAGTCACCACTTTCTAAAATAAACTCGCCAGTGCCATCCATCGGATCTAATAACCAATATCGCTGCCAGTTCTTTCTTTGGGCAAGTGCCGGAATAGGCGTTTCTTCCGACATGATAGGGATGTCGGGCGCAAGCGCTTTTAAACCAGCAACAAGCACATCGTTAGACGCTAAGTCTGCTTTTGTAACAGGCGTAGAGTCTGATTTTTCTTGCTGGCCAATATCGTCTTTTTTATAAATAGCCATAATGGCATCGCCTGCACTTTGTGCAAGTTCAATACAAGGCTCTAGTAATTTATTCATTTGCAGCTCCAGACGCTAAATACTTATTTAATAATAGCAAAGCGGCAACACTGCGAGCTTCGGTAAAATCGTCTTGCTCTAATAATGACTGCCAATCTGTTAATGGCCACTTAACAACCACTAAAGGTTCGGGCTCATCACCTTCTAACGTTTGCGGATATAGTTGCTTAGCAAATAAAATATGCATGGTCGCGTTAAAGTAACTTGGCGCCATTGATACTACTTTTAGCGGCTCAAAAAATTCAGCACCAAAACCCACTTCTTCTTTAAGCTCTCTGTTTGCTGCTTGCTGTGGTGTTTCGCCTGGGTCTATCAAGCCTTTAGGAAAGCCTAATTGGTAGTCGTTTGTGCCCGCGCAATACTCACGTACCAGTAGCATTTCGTTATCTGCAGTTATTGGTACAATCATTACAGCCCCGCGGCCACCGCCACGTATGCGCTCATACTGGCGCTCTTCGTCATTAGAAAACTTAAGCTCTAACGATTCAACAGTAAATAAACGGCTTTTAGCAACTACATTGTTACTAATAATTTGAGGCGGAGTTGGGTGCTTTTTCTGTGTCATTGGCGTTATTTTGCTATCATGGCAGTTGTGCTTAATCATAAACTTTTCACAAGGAAAAGCCCATGCTAAATTGGTCAAAAATCGATACCGTTTTACTCGATATGGACGGAACATTACTCGATTTACATTTCGATAGTCACTTTTGGCTTAACGTTGTACCAGAGCAACTTGCGCTCACTCGCAATATTACCCTTGATGAAGCAAAAGCCGATATGCACAAACGCTATCAAGCGGTAAGTGGTCAAATACAGTGGTATTGCTTAGATTATTGGCAAGAGCAACTCAATTTACCGATAATGGAATTAAAACGCCAAACCCAGCACTTAATAAAAGTACGCGAAGATGTACCCCACTTTTTAACTGAGCTAAAAAAAGCAGGTAAAGAGCTAATTCTTTTAACTAACGCCCACCCAGAAAACGTCATGCTTAAATTTGAACATACCGCGATAGATAATTATTTAGATGGCGTGGTGTCTACTCATCAATACGGAGTGAGTAAAGAGCAGCAAAGTTTATGGCATCAAGTACAAAAAGACTTAGGGTTTAATAAGCAGCGCACTTTGTTTGTTGATGATAGTGTGCCAGTTTTAAATGCTGCCCGAGAATACGGCATTGAACATTTACTTGCGGTGGCCAACCCAGATAGCCAGCAACCACATAATGTAATAGCCGATTACTTAAACGTAACCGACTACAGAAACATAATCTAGCAGCTAGATTATTGTTGCGGGTAACGCGCCACTAGGCCTTGATATACTAACTTTGCAAAGTCGGCATGTTCGGTATCAAGGCTTTTAACGACTTCGACTAAATGCTCGTTATCTTCTTGGCCATTCCATACTTTGATGTAGCTGCCATCTTTGTAGCCATGATCTTGGCGGAAAAAGTTTAACGTGTTTTTACCTACGTAACCGCGGTATAAATCGTCAATATCCATCCCTATTTGCGCCATACACCCTGCAAACGCGGCCGCGTTAAAGGTTTTATTTGCAACTGCTGAAGCTGCTAATATTTCAAGAGTTTGTTTAAAGTCATCTGCGGCCTGTGGTGCGCTAAGTTCTTGTTCTAGCTGCTTAGCTAACTCTTCGTAAGAGGTTGTTCCGTCAATTCTTAACGACAAACCAAAATGAAATATATCAACCAATTCTAGAATTACTTGCTCGGTGTCTGGGGTTTGTTTTTTCCACCACTTCCAACCGTAATGATCTAGCATTTCTGCACACTCAACCCAAATGGCTCTGTACCACTCAAAGCCTTGGCTAAACCATTGATCATGAACTTTAGTGTTCATGGCATTTTGCATTTCTAGCATTACTACTAGCTTATTTAAGTTGGCTGACATATCGTTTCCACTTGAGCTTTTAAATTACGCTTATGATACAGGCAAATAATAAAAAGTGCATTTTTGATCTATTATAAACAGCACATAAAAACAGGGCAGGAAATAATGATGAGTAAAGTGTTACTGCACACCTTGGCGACTATTGTAATGACTGCTTTTTTAGTAACGAATGCGCAAGCAAGTACAGAAGGGATTGCTGCAGCCCCTGAGCAAGTATCACCATTATTACCGGGCTTAAGCGTGCCTAATATAACGCTCAAAGATCAACATGGTAATAATGTAGAGTTACAAAAGCGCTTTGCTGAAAAAACAACGGTGCTTATTATTTACCGCGGAGGTTGGTGTCCTTATTGCTCAAAGCAACTGGCTAATATACAAAAAATTGAGCAGCAACTCGCTAATTTAAACGCGCAAATTATTGCAGTATCGCCAGATAGTCCAGAAAAACTAGCCCAAAGTAAAATAAGTTCACCAAATTATTTACTGCTTTCAGATGATAGCTTAACCCTAACAAAAGCCTTAGGTTTAGCTTATTTTTTAGATGATAAAACAGCCGCTATCTATCGCAATAAGCGCGGTGTTAACTTTGTTGATGCCCAAGGCAAGGTAAACGTCGCTTTACCTGTACCGGCTGTATTTGTAATTGATAAAAGTAGCGTTGTGTATTTTCAATACGCAAACCCTAATTACAAAGTACGTTTAACAGAGGAGCTATTATTAGCTGGCGTTAAATCAATAGAAAATCAATAATCTGTAGTTATACCAATCGACTTAAATATTTAATCATTCTAGGGTGCTAAATAGAGCGCTATAAATGTCTAATAACTTTACACCATTGATATTACAAAAAAGGCCAACTAGGTTGGCCTTTTAAACGTTTAACGCGAGCCACTAAACTCAGCCCACGACTCTATTAAATCTATAAAATCTTCAAAGCCACAACCACTCACTAGGCCATTTTCTTCAAGCATTAAGTCATCATCTTGATAGGCGACTAAATCTTCGCTGTCTTGGTGTAGAGCATGGGCTTCAAATAAGGCTTCGTCTTTAGAGAGTATTAAGTCTATCTCTTGGCCTTTTAACGTTATTGGCTCGTAACTTATTTTTACCGAGCTAATAAGTGCTTGTACCATCGCGACTTTTTCTTTGCCAATTTCTTCGTTTAACCAGCGGCCAATTAGGGCATGCTCGCTGCTTATTTTAATGCGCAGCCCACTAATAGGGTCACGTATAAATTGATATTCCATAATTTTTACTTTTAAAACGCTAATACGCTAATTATACCCATAAATAGCCTTAAACACCGACCCTAAAACGCAAAATAGCGCCAATGGGCGCTATTAAATAGGTGACATAAAAGCTAACTTCGCGATCTAAAACGTGCAGCATCTATAATCGACCATAAATAAATAATAGGCACGAGTACGAAGCCTACTAATACATAAATAAGTGCGTAACTAATTATAATAGCTAGCGCAAAAAAGATAGCGGCTAAAATTCGCCCTTGTACCAATTGCCCTAAACCAGGAAAAAATATATTACACAACGCTGCAATAACATTACCGCCAGAACCTTGATCAGCCATACTCACCTCTGTAGTTAATTAATTTTAAGTTTTAGTTATTTACTTACTATCACACTTTATGCCAATTTATTAAAGCTTAAAAATCAAATAGTTAAATTACTACTAAATAACTGCTTTAGTATTTTTTACTAAATATAGGTCAATTTGATTATTTTTATTATTAATTATCGTTACTTAAGAGTACAAAAAAGCGACTAAGCGATTAGTTTTACAAGTATTTTTAGAATAGCTGTTCATAAAAACAGTATTTTATTTAGCCTAACAAAAACACCTGTTATACTGCCCTCATTATTGATTGAAAAGGCGTAACGATGGACGTTTCTGAATTACTCGATGGCTTAAATGACAAACAACGCGATGCCGTTGCAGCCCCACTACAAAACATGCTGGTATTAGCAGGTGCTGGTTCGGGTAAAACACGTGTTTTAGTTCATCGTATCGCGTGGTTAATGCAGGTTGAGCAAGCATCGCCTTATAGTATTTTTGCGGTTACCTTTACTAATAAAGCCGCTAAAGAAATGCGCACCCGTGTTGAAGAAACCCTAAAAGCCCCTGTCGGTGGCATGTGGATTGGTACATTCCATGGTCTATCACACCGTATTTTGCGCGCTCACCATCGAGAAGCAAACCTACCAGAAGCCTTTCAAATTTTAGACTCTGACGATCAACTTAGAATGATCAAGCGCTTATTAAAATCAATGAATATTGATGACAAAAAATGGCCCGCCAAACAATTTGGCTGGTACATCAGCGCTAAAAAAGATGAAGCCCTGCGTCCTAAAGATATTCAAGCCTACGATATAAACGAGCAAATGATGCTACGTGTATATGCCGCGTATCAAGAAGCGTGTGACCGTGCTGGTTTAGTTGATTTTGCAGAAATACTGCTACGTAGCTACGAAGTACTTAAAAATAATCCTACGCTACTTCGCCATTACCAGCAGCGCTTTGCCCACATGCTGGTAGACGAGTTCCAAGATACCAATACCATTCAATACGCATGGCTAAAGCTACTTGCTGGTGATACACAAAGCATTATGATTGTAGGCGACGATGACCAGAGTATTTACGGTTGGCGTGGCGCTAAAATAGAAAACATTAAACGCTTTCTAACTGATTTTGACGCCGAAACTATTCGCCTTGAGCAAAACTACCGCTCAACCGCGACCATTCTAAAAGCATCTAATGCGCTAATTAAAAATAATTCAGAGCGCATGGGTAAAAGCCTTTGGACCGATGGCAACGAAGGCGAACCTATATCAATTTATGCCGCCTTTAACGAGCTAGACGAAGCCCGCTTTGTAAGCAGCAAGCTACGCAGCTGGTTAAATGCTGGTAATGCGTTGCAAGACGCCGCTATTTTATACCGTAGTAACGCGCAATCTCGTGTACTCGAGGAAGCCATGCTTCAAGAAGGCTTAAAATACCGTATTTACGGTGGTATGCGATTCTTCGAGCGCCAAGAAATTAAAGATGCGCTATCGTACTTACGATTGGTAGGAAACCGCCAAGACGACGCCGCATTTGAGCGTGTAATTAACACCCCAGCGCGCGGTATTGGCGATAAAACACTTAGCCATATACGCGACTGTGCGCGTGCTGAGTCGCTGCCTCTTTGGTACGCCGCTAAAGCAATTGTTGAACAACAACATTTATCGGGTCGTGCGGCAAGCGCTGTTACAAAATTTGTAGAGTTGGTAGAGCACATAGAAGATAAAATTAGCGACCTTACACTGCAAGAGCAAGCCAAATACGCTATTCAAACCTCTGGCCTTATGGCTATGTATCAAGCTGAAAAAGGCGAAAAAGGCCGAGCTCGCGTAGAAAACTTAGAAGAGCTTATCAGTGCCTGCGATCAGTATGAACTCCCCGAGGAAGAAGAGTTTAGCTCACCATTACAAGGCTTTTTAGCCTACACCTCACTTGAATCTGGTGAAGGCCAAGCCGATGAACACGAAGATGCTGTGCAAATGATGACTCTTCACTCTGCTAAGGGCTTAGAGTTTCCACTTGTGTTTATGGTGGGCGTTGAAGAAGGCATGTTCCCATCGCAGCAAAGTAATGAAGAATCAGGGCGCTTAGAAGAAGAACGCCGCCTTTGTTACGTGGGCATGACCCGTGCCATGGACAAACTTTACATAAGCCATGCCGAAAGCCGTCGTTTATACGGCCAAGAAAAGTACCATAGCCCATCGCGATTTTTACGCGAAATACCCGAAGATTGCGTAGAAGAGATTCGTATTAAAACACAGGTATCACGACCGCCTGCTGCGGGGCGTTTTAGCGCATCAGTAAGCCATGCTGTATTTGAAGAAAGTGGTTTTAACTTAGGCCAACGTGTACTGCACGCTAAATTTGGTATTGGCACTGTGCTTAATTACGAAGGCAGCGGCGCGCAATCGCGTGTGCAAGTAAACTTTGATGACCTTGGTAGCAAATGGTTAGTAACCGCATATGCACGACTTCAAGCTGTATAAGCACTGTGTTGAGCAATTAACGCAGCAACTAACTGGCGCAAAGCATCGTCAGTTAGTGCTGATTACAGGCCAGCCAACTTGGTGCTATGAGCTATTAAGCGCATTAACCCGTTCGGATGATGTAAAGTTACTTTCAAGCAGCCTTGCCAATGCCAGTTGGCCTGAGCATACTCATCAACTACTTGGGCAAGAGTTTCCTCATGCCGTTTATGATGGCTTTAGTGGCATTTACCCCGATAAACTCGCTGCATTAGCCGGCACCGTAAAAGCCGGCGGGCTTTTATTTTTATTACTGCCTGATTTACAACGCCTAGCCTCATGGCAAGACCCTGCGCTGCAAAGCGTGCAGTCTTATGGGTGTAGTAATCAGCAAAGCTATTTTAATTTACGTTTTTCTCGCCTTTTACAAACCCTACCCGCCATACACTTTGATGAACACACTGTCTTTAAAGAGCCGCAGCTCAAAAGCAATGTAACAAATAAAATTGAGTATCAGGCGCAGCAACACTGCGTTGAGCAAATAATTAAGGTGGCCACAGGGCGTGCGAACAGACCTTTAATTATTAATGCCGACAGAGGGCGAGGAAAATCAGCAGCGCTAGGTCTTGCAGCCGCAGCATTACATGATAAAAAAATCATTGTATGCGCAACACAATTTAGGGCCACCCATAGCTGTTTTAAGCATTTAGCTAAAACCTTACAGGTGGAATACAAGGCTCAGCAAAAACATTTAGCTAATTTACAATACATGGCGCCCGATGCACTGCTTAATCAGTTGCCGCAATGTGATTTATTACTGGTCGATGAAGCCGCCGCAATACCTGTCCCACTACTGTTAACCATGTTAAAGCACTACCCGCGTATAGTCTTTGCGAGCACCTTGGTAGGTTACGAGGGTAATGGCCGAGGCTATACCATTCGCTTTACGCAACATATTAAAGCAAATTACAAAGCGGCAAAAATTGTAAACTTAGAAGAGCCTTTACGCTTTGCCAAGGGCGACCCTCTTGAGCAACATGTACGCACACTCTTTGCTTTAGATGCACAATATAACGAATACCCACCCGCTTTAAATAGCATTGAGCACGTTGAAGTCACTCAACAGCAACTCGTTGACAATGAGCCTTTACTGCAGCAAATAGTTGCACTGCTAGCACTTGCCCATTACCAAAGCAGTGTTAACGATTTACGCCAATTACTTGATGCCCCAGCGCAAAGGCTGTTTATTAGTAGATGCGACATGCATGTTGTGGGTGTGTGTTTAATAGCAGTTGAAGGCGGTATGGATGCAGAGCTAGCTAAGCAAGTAATCAGTGGTGAGCGCCGCCCACAAGGGCATTTAATGGCACAATCGCTCGCGCAATTAAGCGCACAGCCAAGCTATTTAACAAAACAAAGCGCACGCGTTATTCGTATCGCTGTTGCACCTAACCTGCACCAACAAGGCGTAGGTAAAGCATTGCTAGCGCATTGCCAGCATCAGCTAACCCCCACCTGTAGTTATATAGGTGCAAGTTTTGGGGCTACAGCAGGGCTTTTACATTTTTGGCAATCTCAGGGCTTTAGTGCTGTAAAGCTAGGTTATCAGCGAGATAAAAGCACGGGTGAGCACTCAGCCCTCGTTATTAAAGCATTAGACACATCCACGCAGGGCTTACATACCCTAGCTCAGCAATTTAAAAGTGATTTGTTTTATGGTTTATTAACGCACTTTAGCCAACTCGACAGTGAGTTAGTCAGTGAGGTAATAAGTAAATTTATCGATGAATCTAGCTCGCCCAACCCACCTATAAACACTGCAATTAGTACAATAAATCGCTTTAATACCGCGCCAAAACTATGGTATTTATTTAACCACTCCCCATCCAGCCTAATGGCAACTAAAAGTGAAGATCGCCACTTGCTGATACAAATGGTATTACAAAACCACAGTAATGAGCAGCTAATCAAGCAACATTGCTTAAGTGGAAAAAAAGCCTTAGAGCAACAATTTAAACTCGCTGTTAAATCACTAATTAAAAAACCACACAACCTTTAAGCTATTTATCTATTTTGTTCTATCCTTAAAGCATTACAAGGCAATTAAAGATAAAGGTATGGAATTCATAAACTTTCAAGTGGGCTGTAAAACCATTTCACTTAAAATTCTCGATATTTTACTCACCGAGCGGTTTGATAATAACCTCACTACATTGCCAAATAACAATAAGAGCTTTATTGGTGTAAAAGACTACATGGAAACACCCACGCCGGTGTTCGACCTAGGTGTTATTTTAAATGGCAGCTCTACAGAGCAAAGTAATAAAAAAGCACTTAATGAGCTAAGAACCTGGCAAGCCTCGCTTAATGATTGGTTTAGCCAATTTGAAAAAAGCATCGCGCAACAGAGCCACGTAATAACAAACGATAAAACTCAGCTGCACAACATCGCCCTATTTTATAAAGAGTTTAAAACTGACAACAGTGACCTAAAATCTATCATAGAAAAACTTGATGAGCCTTTTCAAGCGCTAGTAACAGCTACAGATCGCGCAGTTAGTACTCATAACGAGCAAGACTATAAACAAGCCAGTAAATATTTAGCGAGTATAAAGCGCAACAGCTTTATGCAATTACAACGACTGTTTGATGCGGCAAAAGAGCAAATAACACTCGATTATAAACCTATTATTGTTTTTACTACTAAAGATGGGCTCAACCCGCATATCGGATTACTAGTAGATAAAGTAGAGGACAATATAGATTATAAAAAAGAAGACATTAAGCCACTCGATAAATTAACCGAAATAGGCTTTGATATAGACCCGCAAACCAGAGGCATGATGCGAGGGCTAATAAAGTTAGCCGAAAAACACAGTGTTTTAATAGACCCTAGCGCAATATTTAGACCTGATCATTTAGCACAACAGGAAGACGAAGAAACACAAGCGTATGGTTTATTCTAAAAATAAAAAAGCCGAGAAGGCTCTCGGCTAATTAACTTATAGCAACACGTTATACAGTAGTTATAATATCTTCAACTGGTAAACGCGCTTTAGGTTTGCCAAAGTTCCAATCTTCTTCTTCAACTGGGTAACCCATTGCAAGTGCCACTTCACAAATATGACCATCAAGCTCTTCGCTAAACTTCTCACCGATTAACTCTGGGTCAACACCTTCCATAGGCGTAGATGCAATATTTAAACGCGCCAGTGTATGCATAATGTTACCCAGTGCTAGGTAAACTTGTGCTTTAGTCCAGCTGCCATTGTAGCCATTTTCATCCGTATTCATTTCAGCAAAAGCGTAGGCACCCATAAAGCTTTCACGCAGTTGCGCTGGTAAGTGACCAGAGCTCACTTCAACGTCCACACGTTTAACAAACTTCTCTTTAGTAAACTTAGGATCGTAAGCTAATAACAGCGTATGCGATGCTTCTTTAGCGTGTAATTGATTAAACTGGTGCTTGTTAGCAAATGTATCGTGCAAACGCTGCTTAGCTTCATCACTTTCTACCAATACAAACTTCCAAGGTTGA
This sequence comes from Pseudoalteromonas sp. Xi13, assembly GCF_003952205.1. Classification (NCBI taxonomy): domain Bacteria; kingdom Pseudomonadati; phylum Pseudomonadota; class Gammaproteobacteria; order Alteromonadales; family Pseudoalteromonadaceae; genus Pseudoalteromonas; species Pseudoalteromonas sp. Xi13. Next base: position 146,483 of record NZ_CP034439.1, on the reverse strand, counting down.
GAGTTGATTGAAGAAGCAGACAAGCGAATAGCTTCTTTAATTACGTCAAGATCCGCCGATGAAATACGTTTGCTCGTATCGTATTTTTTAGCCGTGTAACGGTTATGTAAGTCTTTAATAATTTGATGAGACATGCTCTTCTCCCCTTTGGTAAGGTATGTAAATACAAGATGGGGCAAGTTTATAGACTTTGCTATCAATTGATAATTAGCAAAATACTTAAAAGACTTTCTAAAAAAATTTGATAATAGATCAAGCCCATACCTTTTGGGGTTACAGCTTTATTGTTGCGAGATCGGTCGTTACGAAACATATAGAGGCGGATACTGTTGCTGCTGGTAATCCAGCTCGTGAGATAAGAACACTATATTTACCATACAAAGATGTGCGGCGAGCCTTATCCGCGGGTTTCGTGATACTCAACCCACGCTACGGAGGTGGTGCTATTACGTAAAGACATGTATTTCACTTTTCTACGGACGTAAAAAAACCGCTTCATTTCTGAAGCGGCTTTCTCGTATTTGGAGCCTGGCAATGTCCTACTTTCACATAGCAAATGCTACACTATCATCGGCGCTGTTTCGTTTCACTACTGAGTTCGGCATGGGGTCAGGTGGGTCCAAAACGCTATGGTTACCAAGCAAATTAGGTGCAAAGGATTAATGACAAGCACGTAGTGCTTCTTTTTCCTTTGCGCAAGGTGCCTCAATGTTAACGCTACGCGCTAAGAGTCACCTCATAAATTTGGAAAATATCTGATAATATTTTTTAAGTCTAAGTATCTATCTACTTTAGCTATTAACTTCTGTCGCTTGTTTCTGTCACAAAACGCGTTTGGCGTTGTATGGTTAAGCCTCACGGGTAATTAGTACAAGTTAGCTTAATGGCTCACACCACTTCCACATCTTGCCTATCAACGTTGTAGTCTTCAACGGCCCTTCAGAGACTTTAAAAGTCTAGTGAGAAATCATCTCGAGGCCTGCTTCGCGCTTAGATGCTTTCAGCGCTTATCAGTTCCGAACGTAGCTACCGGGCAATGCCATTGGCATGACAACCCGAACACCAGCGGTTCGTTCACTCCGGTCCTCTCGTACTAGGAGCAACCCCTCTCAATTCTCAAACGCCCACGGCAGATAGGGACCGAACTGTCTCACGACGTTCTAAACCCAGCTCGCGTACCACTTTAAATGGCGAACAGCCATACCCTTGGGACCGACTTCAGCCCCAGGATGTGATGAGCCGACATCGAGGTGCCAAACACCGCCGTCGATATGAACTCTTGGGCGGTATCAGCCTGTTATCCCCGGAGTACCTTTTATCCGTTGAGCGATGGCCCTTCCATTCAGAACCACCGGATCACTATGACCTACTTTCGTACCTGCTCGACGTGTCTGTCTCGCAGTTAAGCTGGCTTCTACCATTACACTAACCGTACGATGTCCGACCGTACTTAGCCAACCTTCGTGCTCCTCCGTTACTCTTTGGGAGGAGACCGCCCCAGTCAAACTACCCACCAGGCACTGTCCGTAACCCCGATTCAGGGGCCAACGTTAGAACATCAAAACTACAAGGGTGGTATTTCAAGGACGACTCCACAACAACTAGCGTCGCTGCTTCAAAGTCTCCCACCTATCCTACACATGTAGGTTCAATGTTCAGTGCCAAGCTGTAGTAAAGGTTCACGGGGTCTTTCCGTCTAGCCGCGGGTACACAGCATCTTCACTGCGATTTCAATTTCACTGAGTCTCGGGTGGAGACAGCGTGGCCATGGTTACACCATTCGTGCAGGTCGGAACTTACCCGACAAGGAATTTCGCTACCTTAGGACCGTTATAGTTACGGCCGCCGTTTACCGGGGCTTCGATCAAGAGCTTCGTCCGAAAACTAACCCCATCAATTAACCTTCCGGCACCGGGCAGGTGTCACACCGTATACGTCATCTTGCGATTTTGCACAGTGCTGTGTTTTTAATAAACAGTCCCAGCCACCTGGTCACTGCGGCTCCCGTCCGCTTAGAGAGCAAGTCTCATCACAGATAGGAGCGTACCTTCTCCCGAAGTTACGGTACGATTTTGCCTAGTTCCTTCACCCGAGTTCTCTCAAGCGCCTTAGTATTCTCTACCTGACCACCTGTGTCGGTTTGGGGTACGATTCGGTATAATCTGAAGCTTAGAGGCTTTTCCTGGAAGTATGGCATCAGCAACTTCACACCCTTGGGTGCTCGTCTCGTGTCTCAGCCTAACAGCAACCCGGATTTACCTAAGTCGCTAGCCTACTCACTTTCACATGGACAACCATCGCCATGCTTGCTTAGCCTTCTCCGTCCCCCCATCGCAATTATACCAAGTACGGAAATATTAATCCGTTTCCCATCGACTACGCCTTTCGGCCTCGCCTTAGGGGTCGACTTACCCTACCCTGATTAACATGGGATAGGAACCCTTGGTCTTCCGGCGTGCGGGTTTTTCACCCGCATTATCGTTACTCATGTCAGCATTCGCACTTCTGATACGTCCAGCATACCTCCCGGTACACCTTCAACCGCTTACAGAACGCTCCCCTACCACTCATCCTAAGATGAATCCGCAGCTTCGGTGCATAGTTTAGCCCCGTTACATCTTCCGCGCAGACCGACTCGACCAGTGAGCTATTACGCTTTCTTTAAAGGATGGCTGCTTCTAAGCCAACCTCCTGGCTGTCTGGGCCTTTCCACATCGTTTCCCACTTAACTATGACTTTGGGACCTTAGCTGGCGGTCTGGGTTGTTTCCCTCTTCACGACGGACGTTAGCACCCGCCGTGTGTCTCCCGGATATTACTTTACGGTATTCGGAGTTTGCAAAGGGTTGGTAAGTCGGGATGACCCCCTAGCCTTAACAGTGCTCTACCCCCGTAAGTATTCGTCCGAGGCTCTACCTAAATAGATTTCGGGGAGAACCAGCTATCTCCCGGTTTGATTAGCCTTTCACTCCTAGCCACAGGTCATCCCCTAACTTTTCAACGTTAGTGGGTTCGGTCCTCCAGTTGATGTTACTCAACCTTCAACCTGCCCATGGCTAGATCACCGGGTTTCGGGTCTATACCTTGCAACTATTCGCCCAGTTAAGACTCGGTTTCCCTACGGCTACCCTAATCGGTTAACCTCGCTACAAAATATAAGTCGCTGACCCATTATACAAAAGGTACGCAGTCACCTAACAAGTAGGCTCCTACTGCTTGTACGTACACGGTTTCAGGTTCTATTTCACTCCCCTCACAGGGGTTCTTTTCGCCTTTCCCTCACGGTACTGGTTCACTATCGGTCAGTTGGGAGTATTTAGCCTTAGATGATGGTCCACCTATATTCAGTCAAAGTTTCACGTGCTCCGACCTACTCGATTTCACTTAAAATGTCTTTTCATGTACGGGACTATCACCCTGTATCGTGGTACTTTCCAGAGCCTTCCATTAACACATAATAAGCTTAAGGGCTGTTCCGATTTCGCTCGCCGCTACTATCGGAATCTCGGTTGATTTCTTTTCCTACGGGTACTTAGATGTTTCAGTTCTCCGCGTTCGCCTCGTTAACCTATGTATTCAGTTAACGATACCTGCAAGCAGGTGGGTTTCCCCATTCGGAAATCCTAGTCTCAAGCGCTTTTTACTAGCTTGACTAGGCTTATCGCAAGTTAATACGTCCTTCATCGCCTCCAACTGCCAAGGCATCCACCGTGTACGCTTAGTCACTTAACCATACAACCCAAACGGGTCTTTGTTAGTGACAGTTTAACTTCGCCAGAAGTTAATATTGAATACTAAAGTAGATACCAATTAATCATAAATGATTAAATTGGCACTGAATGATACTGCTATCATTCTTTTTTACTTTTGAAAACTCTTGATAAATACGAATATCTATCAGAATTTTATTATCAGCTTTTCCAAATTTTTAAAGAGCATATTAATCAGTTAAACCCAAAGGGTAAAACTAACTAACAATCATCTGTGTGGACACTACGAACAAATAAGTTCTAAATCGTATAAGGAGGTGATCCAGCCCCAGGTTCCCCTAGGGCTACCTTGTTACGACTTCACCCCAGTCATGAATCACTCCGTGGTAAACGTCCTCCCGAGGGTTAGACTATCTACTTCTGGAGCAACCCACTCCCATGGTGTGACGGGCGGTGTGTACAAGGCCCGGGAACGTATTCACCGCATCATTCTGATATGCGATTACTAGCGATTCCGACTTCATGGAGTCGAGTTGCAGACTCCAATCCGGACTACGACGCACTTTAAGTGATTCGCTTACTCTCGCGAGTTCGCAGCACTCTGTATGCGCCATTGTAGCACGTGTGTAGCCCTACACGTAAGGGCCATGATGACTTGACGTCGTCCCCACCTTCCTCCGGTTTATCACCGGCAGTCTCCTTAGAGTTCTCAGCATTACCTGCTAGCAACTAAGGATAGGGGTTGCGCTCGTTGCGGGACTTAACCCAACATCTCACAACACGAGCTGACGACAGCCATGCAGCACCTGTATCAGAGTTCCCGAAGGCACCAAACCATCTCTGGTAAGTTCTCTGTATGTCAAGTGTAGGTAAGGTTCTTCGCGTTGCATCGAATTAAACCACATGCTCCACCGCTTGTGCGGGCCCCCGTCAATTCATTTGAGTTTTAACCTTGCGGCCGTACTCCCCAGGCGGTCTACTTAATGCGTTAGCTTTGAAAAACAGAGCCGAGGCTCCGAGCTTCTAGTAGACATCGTTTACGGCGTGGACTACCAGGGTATCTAATCCTGTTTGCTCCCCACGCTTTCGTACATGAGCGTCAGTGTTGACCCAGGTGGCTGCCTTCGCCATCGGTATTCCTTCAGATCTCTACGCATTTCACCGCTACACCTGAAATTCTACCACCCTCTATCACACTCTAGTTTGCCAGTTCGAAATGCAGTTCCCAGGTTGAGCCCGGGGCTTTCACATCTCGCTTAACAAACCGCCTGCGTACGCTTTACGCCCAGTAATTCCGATTAACGCTCGCACCCTCCGTATTACCGCGGCTGCTGGCACGGAGTTAGCCGGTGCTTCTTCTGTCAGTAACGTCACAGCTAGCAGGTATTAACTACTAACCTTTCCTCCTGACTGAAAGTGCTTTACAACCCGAAGGCCTTCTTCACACACGCGGCATGGCTGCATCAGGCTTGCGCCCATTGTGCAATATTCCCCACTGCTGCCTCCCGTAGGAGTCTGGGCCGTGTCTCAGTCCCAGTGTGGCTGATCATCCTCTCAAACCAGCTAGGGATCGTCGCCTTGGTGAGCCATTACCTCACCAACTAGCTAATCCCACTTGGGCCAATCTAAAGGCGAGAGCCGAAGCCCCCTTTGGTCCGTAGACATTATGCGGTATTAGCAGTCGTTTCCAACTGTTGTCCCCCACCTCAAGGCATGTTCCCAAGCATTACTCACCCGTCCGCCGCTCGTCAGCAAAGTAGCAAGCTACTTTCTGTTACCGCTCGACTTGCATGTGTTAGGCCTGCCGCCAGCGTTCAATCTGAGCCATGATCAAACTCTTCAATTAAAAAGTTTTGTGTCTTTCGACAGCTCAATGAATTCTGAATTTATTTAATATCTTTCGATATTGAATTGACTGTGCTGCAATTCTTTCCTTAAGTAAAACCTAAGTAAGTTATTGCTGTTGGTCACTCAGTTTCAATTGAGACTCTAAATTTGTTTGCCTCACTACCTAAGTAGCTTGGCTGTTAGAACTCAATCTGTACGAGTGCCCACACAGATGATTGCTTTATATTGTTAAAGAACGTTGCGATTAAAGCGTTAAACTTTATCTCGCTAGGGCTGCGCATCTTACGCTTTCCTACTTTTTTGTCAACACTTAATTTTTTAAACTTGAAAGTTTTTAAAACTAAGTTTTACTCGACTCACTGATTGGTTTGCTTGCCTCGCTAAGCGTTGCCTGCTCTGCCGTCTCAGTGGGGTCGCATTATAGGGGGATCCGAAAACAGATCAACCCTTTTTTGAAGAAAACTTGAAATAAATGACTGTTCGCGTGAAATTGAAGCAAAGTGGTTACTTTAAACACTAAAAAGGCCCTTACGGGCCTTTTATATTAGTTTACGATGAGTTTCCAACCGAGTTTACTTTGCAATTTAGACTCTTGTTGTAGCTCACTAGCCATAAGAGGGTGTTCTTTTAACCAGTTATTGGCAAACTTTAAGTCTAAGGTGTCTTTTTCTACAGATAACTCTATTTTAGGAAGTACGTCGTCTTGTCGGCGCATCGATAATATTACGGCAATTCTTAATAACCTAACTAAGTATTGGGTAAGTGTACTATGTGCACCTAAAACGTCGAAGCAGCCTTTTTGAATATCGGAGCGATGCGCATTGGCAACAGCAGCAATCACTTTATGTTCAGATTGTGAAAAACCTGGCATATCGGTGTTTTCTATAATGTAGGCTGTGTGCTTGTGATATTGCTTGTACTCTATTAATAAACCAATTTCGTGTAGTTGTGCTGCGGCTTTTAAAAGCGGCAACGCATTTTCACTAACAAGCGGCCAGCTTTCACCTACTTGTTCTGCCAGTTGAATAACTAAGCTCGATACCCGATTAGCTTGCTTTTGATCAACATGGTAACGGTCCATAAACCCATCAACAGTGCGTTTACGAATGTCGTTGTTATGAAGCTCGGGCACCATACTGTAAAGCACACCTTCGCGTAGTGCACCGCCAGCTAATCCCATTTTTTCAATTTCAAGCGATTCAAATAGCGCAATTAAGATAGCTAGACCAGATACAAAAACTAATCTGCGCTCTTCGCTTAGACCTGGTAAGTCTAGTGCAGCGATAGTGCTAAACGTTATTGATTGCTCTTTTATTTTATTTAGCTTTTCTAGGGTGAGTAGTTCATCTAAGTGTTGCGCAACCATTATTTCTTGAATGGCTTGCACCGTGCCAGAAGCACCCGATGCAATTTGCCAACCTGCTTGTTTATACTCAGGGGCAATTTCATCAATAACTTCGTGGGCAGCTTTGATGGCAGCGTTAAAGTTTGCTTCACTTAATTGGCAATCTTTAAAATAGCGTTCTAAATAAGTAACACACCCCATATTTAAGCTTTTATAGTGCAGTGCCTCAAAGCCCTTACCTATAACGACTTCGGTACTTGCACCACCAATATCAATAACTAGCTGCTTGCCAGTGCATGATGAAGTGTGTGCTACGCCTTTATAAATAGTACGTGCTTCGAGCTCACCACTTATTACATTAATAGTATGGCCTAAGATTTTTTCTGCTTGTGCTTTGAAAACATCGGCATTCGTCGCAAGACGTAATGTGGCCGTTGCTACTATGGTGATATTTTGTTTTGGAATGTCTTGTAGGCGCTCAGCAAAAAGTGCAAGGCACTCCCAGCCTCGCTGCATTGCCTCAGTGCTTAATACGTTATCTTTATCAAGCCCTGCGGCTAATCTTACTTTGCGTTTAACGCGGCCTATAGTTTGTAGGCCGCCAGCAATTGATTTAGCAATTAGCATATGAAAGCTATTTGAGCCTAAATCAATGACTGCATACACATTTTTTTGCGGTTTAAATTGCCCCACCGTTCAAAAACCTCTAGTTACTACTACGTACAGTAACGGCCGAGTTACGACCGTCCTTTTTGGTAACTATTATTTGGGCGACGTCCGTTATTATTACTACGATTACGTGGGCCTGTAGAATAGTTGCGCTTTCTTTGAATAGTAGGCTTTGTTAAATCATCTAGCAATGCGGTTTTATCATAATGTGATAAAGGAATGCTGTGCTCTATATACTCTTCTATTTCATGCAGGTTATAAGCGTACTGCTCACATGCAAAGCTAATTGCATGACCTGATGCGCCCGCACGACCTGTACGGCCTATACGGTGAACGTAATCTTCACAATCATCTGGCAGGTCAAAGTTAAATACATGACTTACCTCAGGGATATGTAGCCCACGTGCTGCCACATCGGTTGCAACTAAAAAGTCTAATTCGCCTTTGGTGAATTGCGCTAATATAGATTGGCGTTTTTTCTGGTTTACATCGCCAGTAAGCATACCTACCCGGTGGCCATCGGCTTTTAACCAGGCATACACTGTTTCACAGCTATGCTTTGTATTGGCAAACACAATGGCTTTCTCTGGCCATTCTTCCTCAATTAAAGTTAATAGCAGCTTAATTTTATCTTCTTGAGAAGGATGAAATAGCTCTTCTTTAATTCGCTTACCTGTTTTAACGTCTGGCTCGATTTGAACGTGCTCAGGGTTGGTCATATGTTCAAAGGCAAGTTCTTGCACGCGATAAGAAAGCGTGGCAGAAAATAATAGGTTTAATCTATCTGCTGTATCTGGCATACGACGGAACATGTAACGAATGTCTTTTATAAAGCCTAAATCGAACATACGATCGGCTTCATCAAGCACAACTACCTCAATTTCATTAAGGGTGTAACAGCCTTGCTTGTACAAATCGATTAGGCGACCTGTAGTACCAATTAAAATATCAACGCCTTTTTCTAATTGTGCACGTTGTTTTTCGTAATCTTCGCCACCATATACTAAACCTAAGTTAAGATTACAGTGCGGCGCTAAAATTTTAGCATCTTTGTGTATCTGAATCGCAAGCTCCCGAGTCGGGGCCATGATCAGGGCTCTTGGGTGTTTACTAGGTGCTTTGCTAGATTGTAATAACCGATGGCACGTGGCAGTTAAAAACGCCAACGTTTTGCCCGTACCCGTTTGTGCTTGGCCCGCGATATCGCGTCCGTCACAAATAAAAGGTAGGCATTTTGCTTGAATGGGTGTGCAATATTCAAACCCACTTTCGGTTAAACCGGCAACCACTTCCGGTGCGATAGCAAAGTCTGAAAACTTTTTATCGGTCAAATGTGTCTTAGTCATAGCGTTTAAGCATAACGTTTAAACTTGCAATAAGAAACAAGAGTGTTTAAATACGCACTAAATATTTCGCCTAACTAAATCGGAGAGCGCAATGAGCGAGAAAATAATCCAAATTACTGACGATAGCTTTGAAGCTGACGTATTACAATCAGACAAGCCTGTACTAGTAGATTTTTGGGCTGAGTGGTGCGGACCTTGTAAAATGATCGCCCCTATCCTTAATGAAGTAGCTGATGAATACGAAAGCCGTGTAACAGTTGCTAAATTAAACATCGACCAAAACGCGGGTACACCGCCTAAATTTGGTATTCGTGGTATTCCTACTCTGCTTCTTTTTAAAGACGGCCAAGTAGCTGCAACGAAAGTTGGTGCGCTTTCTAAAACTCAACTTATTGAGTTCTTAGAAAACAATATCTAAGTAATAATTAAAAAAAAGGGCGTTTTTGCCCTTTTTTTGTGTTTATTTTGTATAAAGACTGGACGCTATGCCAGTGAACTGCTAGTTTATAAAGCCAACTAATCCTTAGTTATATTCAACAAACCTCACTCAACTATCAAAGCGATTTTGAGTATGACAATTGTAATAAAGAACCCACCAATATGCATTTACGCGAATTAAAAGACAAGTCTATAAAAGAACTTGTAAACTTAGCTGAGTCCATGGGGCTCGAAAACGTAGCCCGCTTAAGAAAGCAAGATATCATTTTTGCTATTCTTAAAGCACACGCCAAAGGCGGAGAGAACATCTTCGGTGGCGGTGTACTAGAGATTTTACAAGATGGTTTTGGTTTTTTAAGATCATCAGAAGCATCTTACTTAGCTGGCCCAGATGATATTTATGTATCTCCAAGCCAAATTCGCCGTTTCAGCATGCGTACTGGCGATTCTATTTCAGGGCTTATTCGTCCACCTAAAGATGGCGAACGCTACTTTGCTTTATTAAAAGTAAATGAAGTTAACTTCGATAAACCTGAAAACTCTCGCACTAAAATTCTTTTTGAAAACCTTACCCCGCTACATGCAAACGAACGTTTTCGTATGGAACGCGGTAACGGCAGTAAAGAAGACATTACCGCTCGTGTACTTGATTTAGCATCTCCAATTGGCCGCGGCCAACGTGGTTTGTTAGTAGCACCGCCTAAAGCGGGTAAAACAATGCTACTGCAAAACATTGCACAATCAATTACTCACAATCACCCAGATGTTACATTAATGGTTTTACTTATTGATGAGCGTCCGGAGGAAGTAACCGAGATGCAACGCCTCGTTAAAGGTGAAGTTATTGCATCAACGTTTGATGAGCCAGCTTCTCGCCACGTACAAGTTGCAGAAATGGTTATTGAAAAAGCAAAACGTTTAGTTGAGCACAAAAAAGATGTGGTTATCTTACTTGATTCAATCACCCGTTTAGCGCGTGCTTACAACACTGTTATTCCTTCATCAGGTAAAGTACTTACCGGTGGTGTTGATGCTAACGCACTGCACAAGCCTAAGCGCTTCTTTGGTGCTGCACGTAATGTTGAAGAAGGCGGTAGCTTAACAATTATAGCTACAGCACTTATCGACACGGGCTCTAAAATGGATGAAGTTATCTACGAAGAGTTTAAAGGTACCGGTAACATGGAACTACACTTAAATCGTAAGATTGCTGAAAAGCGTGTATTCCCTGCCATCGACTTTAATCGCTCTGGTACGCGTCGTGAAGAACTACTTACTAAGCCAGATGAGCTACAAAAGCTGTGGATTTTACGTAAGATTGTTCATGAAATGTCAGAGATTGATGCAATGGAATTCTTAATTGATAAGCTTTCTATGAGCAAAACGAACGATGAATTCTTCGATTCGATGAAACGCCAATAAGCGCGTTTTCGTTACATAAAAAAAGCGCCTAGGGCGCTTTTTTTATGTGTAAACGACTAATACCAATCGGCTTAGATATTTAGCCTTTCTAGCATACTAAATAAAGCGTTAATGGCGTTATAAATTTCTTATGTAGAACAACTAGGTGTCAAAATTCATGCCTTATGACCACTCTATTTATCTGTCGCTATAAATGTCTAATAACCTAACACGATTGGTATAATTAACTCTCGTTATATTTTTTAAGTACACGCTGTAATTCATCTACAAGCTTTTGAATGTGTTCTTTACTTTGGCTTTGTTTATTGAGTAAAGCCATATCGAGATTTTTAGCAGCCTTGGCAATATCGTCTAACGCAAACATTTGCGCAGCACCTAAAATACGATGGCTGTCTTTTTGTAGTGCCTCTAGGTCATTACTATTATGGTGCTGACTTATGGTTTCGCTTTCAAACGTGAAGCTTTGCTTAAAACTTGTTACTAAGTCGCTCATGTCTATCTTAGCTGTATAGGCTGCCTCTTGTTTTGCTTCACCTAAATGCTGGGCAAGGGTGTTATAAAACGCGTTTTTATCTAGTGGCTTACCTAAATACCCTGTAAACCCTAGCGCAAGATAATCATCAACTTCATGGCTCATTGCATTGGCCGTCAAAGCAAAAATAGGCGCTTGAAAGCCGCACTGTTGCAACAACGAAAACGCAGCACGCCCGTCCATAATAGGCATTTGTATATCAAGTAGCACGAGGTCTGGGTATATTTGTAGGCACTTCTCAACCGCTTGCTCGCCATTTTCTACCGCAATAACTTCAAGCCCCATAGAACGTAAATAGCGACTTATGAGTCTGCGATTGTCGGGATGATCCTCAGCCAAAACTACGCGCCCGGTTAACTGCTTCATCTGTTTAGCGGCGCTTACATGTTCGTACTCATCTGGCTCTTTTTCAACTTCTATACAGGGTAAAAACAGCGAAAACTGACTTCCGCGTTTAAACTCACTTTGTACGCTAATGTAGCCGCCCATCATAGAGGCTAGCTGTTGAGACAAACTAAGCCCTAACCCGGTGCCACCAAAGCGGCGGCTAATACTGTTATCGGCTTGGCTAAAGCATTCAAATATTTGTTTTAGCTGTGATGAATTCATGCCAATACCGGTGTCTTTAACTATAAAAACAAGTCCTTGCTCGGTTTTGTTTAAAGACACAACAACCTGTCCCGCCAGAGTAAACTTAACGGCATTAGCACATAAATTAATGAGTATTTGCTTCACCCGCATTAAATCAAGCTTGGTATAAAACGCATTGCCTACATGGTTATCAAAACGGATTTGTAAATGCTTTGCCTTAGCCTGCGTAATAAACATGGCATGTACATCGCTAACTAACTGCACTATGTCAAAGCACGAAATATTAAGCTCTAATCTGTTTGCTTCTATTTTACTTAAATCGAGTACGTCATTAATTAAACTTTTTAAGTGATCGCTATGTCGTTGAATTATTTTTAATTCGTCTTGTAGGTTTTCAGGCTCGTACAAACCATTAATTAAATCATCTGTTTGACCTAAAATAGCGGTAAGAGGGGTTCTAATTTCATGGCTAATATTTGCCAAAAACTGGCTTTTAACATCATTTGCTTCTCGTAGCTCTTGGGCAATAGCTTGTAGCTCTGCTGTACGCTGCGCAACTTGTTCTTTTAATAACTGCTTGGCACGCTTTTCGGCGCCCCGACGATAAAGCGCGGTGCCCGTTACAATTACTAAAAATAATAAAACAAAAATAAAAACTGTAAGCTGCGAACGTTGGCTCATTTTTAACTTTTGTACTTTTCGTTCTTGCTTAAGCTTTTGAATTTCTTGATTTAACTGAGTAGCTTTAAACTGATTTTGTAATACAGCTAAGGCGCTGGTAATTGTTTCGCTATTTATACCGCGCTGCTCTGCTACAAACTTTTCGTGCAGAGTTAATGCCTCAGCGTAGTTGCCTTTGCTTGCCTCTAGGAGCGAACGCGTACCAAAAGCATCTCGCTTTATACGCACACTATTATATTGTGTGGCCAAATCGGTTGCTTTATCTAAGCTTTTTTGCGAATCAGCAAGCTCGCCTCTCACAAATTGTATTTTAGCCAGTGCATGTAAGGCGTTAAGCTCTAAACTGTGATTAGCAATTTTAAGGGCATTTTGCATCCCCAATTTAGCTTGCTCGTAGGCAACATCCACGTTATTAAGAATTAAATTGATGTTTGCTAAATTAGTATATTGGGTAGATAACTTATTATAATCATTGGTATAAATATAATAGCGCAGTGCCATTTGGTAATAATGCAGCGCTAAATCAAATTGCGAACTTTCGTAGTAAGCAACCCCTAAATTATTGTTAACTTGCGCTATACCGCTGGTATCAGCTAATTTTTGATAAACTTTAAGTACTTCTTTATAAAATAAAATGGCGCTTTCGTAACGTGATAACCTAATGTACACCCCTGCTATATTTAGCAAAATATCAGCTTGGTCTTGAGCACTGCCCTTTTTCTCATAAATCTCCTTTGCTTTTAAATAATATTCGAGCGTTAGCTCCATATTATTCATTTCGAAGTACGCTAAACCAATATTACTAAGCAGGTTTGCAAGCTCTACTTGCTTATTGTTTTTTTCAACAATCACCATGGCGCGGCTATATTCAACAATAGCTTGCTGAAAATATCCCTGAAAATAAAACACAACGCCTTGCATTTTAATGGCTCTAAAGTGCATATCTGGTAGGTAGTTTAAGGAAGTGTGCTGTTCTAATTTTTTAAAATACAGCAGGGCATTTTCAAAATCATCTGAGGAGAAGGCTAAATCGGCAAGTTCAGAATACACAATGACCTTTTGGGATTCTGTAATATTTTTTGCTTCAAGCAGTGCATTACCGAGCGTGAGTTTTACATCCCACTGCTGCTCTTTTTTAAATTCATCAAATAAAGATACACTATTTTGAGCAAAGCTTGGCAGTATGAACACACAACATAAAACAAATAAAAGGCACTTCAATTTGCCTTGCATAATATTATTCCTTCAAACTTTAGCTTTAGTCAGTGTAATCTTTATTGAAGATACACAACAAAACGAGTGCAAACAATGCTTAACCCCCTGATTGATGAGATTTTTGAGCTACTTTTAACTCAGCGTGTTTGGAAAGTTCATACCTTAGCTGCAACACTCGCTCAACAAGGGGTGTTACCACCTTTAGATGCAAACCCTGAGCAAAATTTATTTAAAAAGAATTTTTTAATTATGAATGCTTTATTTGAGCTGCAAACACAGCTATTACCCAAGCACTTAATTATATCGTCATTACATATTGAACTTGTAGAGCCAAGTAGCAATGTAGCAACGCAATCCCATTTAAAAAGTTACTATTTAAACTGGGAAAACTACGACACCAATGCCAAAGACATAGAGGCATTATTAGATAGTTTTTGGCAGCAATTTAGCCCACTAATAAAGCAACCAGTTGGGCATATTGAGTCATTACTTAAGGCTTGGCAATTACCGCCAAACTTTAGCCTGGCTATGCTACAAAAGCGCTGGCGGCAATTGGCATTAAAACATCATCCCGATAAGCAAACTGGGAGTGCATGTAAATTTAGACAAATAAGAGCCGAGTATGAGCAGCTAAAGCTAGCTGCTCAAAACAGGTAATTAACGGGTAAGGCGACGGGCACGAATTTTACGCCCTTTAATATTGCCCTCGGTTAATTTACGTAGCGCAGGTTTTGATGCATTGCGCTCAACGGCTACAAAGGCGACGTTATCGAGTACATTTATTTTACCTACTTGGCGTCCTGCAACACCATCTTTGCCAGTAAGTGCACCTAAAATATCACCAGCGCGCACTTTTTGCTTTTTGCCCGAGTCGATCATTAGGGTAACCATTTCAGGCTTGTAAGGCGGCTTTTCTAATAAACTAAAAGCAGGCATTGGCTCTGGCAAAAAGTCTCGTTCGTAATGGTCGCCTATTTGCGCCACTTTAAACTGCTCAGCTTCACCGTAAATAGAGCACGCAATGCCTTTTTTACCCGCTCGGCCTGTACGCCCTACACGGTGCACATGGGTTTGTGGGTCGTGTGCTAAGTGGTAATTTATTACCATATCCATGTCGTCAATATCTAAGCCTCGCGCGGCAACATCGGTAGCAACTAATATTGAGGCACTTTTATTAGCAAAATGAATTAACGTACGTTCGCGATCACGCTGCTCTAAATCACCGTGCAACGCCACTGCGCTAAAGCCTTCACTTGCTAAATCATCACAAACTTGTTGTGTTTCTACCTTGGTATTACAAAAAACAACACAGCTTTGTGGTGTAAATTTAAGTAGTAATAATTTAAGTGTTGAGTAACGCTGTTTGTTGTTATCCATTTTGTAAAAGTATTGCTTTATTGTGCTTTTTTCTTGCTCTTCTTCTACTTTTATCATCTCTGGATTTTTTAATACGCGCTTTGCAATAGCTTCAATTGCACGCGGAAAGGTTGCACTAAATAACAACGTTTGACGATTTTGCGGTATGCGCTCAATAATGGCATCAAGGGTATCTTGAAAACCCATATCAAGCATTTGATCTGCCTCATCAAGTACCAGCGTTTCAACATCGTCTAAACGCAGTGTGCCTTTACGAATATGATCGTCCACTCGCCCAGGTGTACCCACAATAATGTGCGCGCCATGCTCAAGCGAGCCTATTTGTGGGCCAATAGAAACCCCGCCACACAAGGTTAAAATTTTAATATTGTGAATACCACGAGCAAGTTTACGCATTTCTACCGCCACTTGCTCAGCCAGCTCGCGCGTAGGACAAAGTACAAGCGATTGAATACGAAAACGTTTTACATTTAATTTAGCTAACACACCTAAACTAAAAGCAGCTGTTTTACCTGAACCCGTTTTTGCTTGCGCAATGATATCTTTACCTGCCAAAACCGGCGGTAAGCTTTGCGCTTGTACAGGCGTCATTTGCGAGTAGCCAAGTGTTGATAAATTATCAACTAAACCAGCAGGTAAAGCCAAAGATGAAAATGCAGTAGAAGTCACAATTAATTCCAAAATAATAAAAACAACACAGGGCTTAGCCCCAAAATATGAGCTGTATAATAGCAGAATTCAGATAAGGCAACCATTAATACCCGATGACCATTATTTTACGATGTGTTAAATCTTGTTAATAAAAGAGTTGAAAATGATACTAGTTTTCATTAAGATCTCCAAAAATTTTAACACCCTAACACTGGATGTAATTGATGAAACTAAACTCACTGTACGTAGCACTTGTTGGTGCCATTAGCACAAGCGCCTTTGCCGCCCCTACTGACTTAGAGCGAATTGAAGTTAAAGGCAGCTATTTCAACGACTACAAAGTCGACAACGCCAACGGAGCAATGAGAACATCAGCGTCATTGTTAGAAACAGCGCAATCAGTAACGGTTATTAGCGATACAATAATTAGCGAGCAATTAGCAACCACTCTTGGCGAAGTGCTTACTAACGATGCAAGTTTAACTGCCGGCTCTCAACAACGTAACCGTGAAGTATTTAACTTACGCGGCTTTGAACTTAGCTCATCGACAGGCTACTTACGTGACGGACACCAACATTGGTCTCACTACCAGCAACCGATTGAAATTCTACAACAAGTAGAAGTTATTAAAGGCCCATCAAGTATTTTATACGGACAATCAGGCCCTGGTGGCTTGATAAACATGGTGACAAAAAAGCCTACGGCAACCACATTATTTAACGCCAGCGCAGATGTAGACCAACACGGCTCTACCCGCTTTATGCTAGACGCGGCTGGTGCACTTACCGACGCTGAAGATTTACGTGCACGCGGTATTTTAGTAAAACAAGATGTTGATTACTGGCGCGAATACCAAAACGGCGAAAACCGTGAACGCGACCGTTTTTTAGGTGCTGTAATTGTTGATTACGATTTAAGCGACAACGCATTAGTACGTGTACATTACGACCGCACAGATGACGAAGCAGGCCTTGATACAGGTGCTTGGATAGTTGACAACGCTAATGTGATTGGCGATGACAAAACCATTCGCGATATGTCTTGGGCGTTTACCGACATAACGGTAGAAAACTTAGGCGTAGATTTTGAAGTGTACTTAAACGATCACTGGCAAGTTAAGCTTGGTTACAACGAGCAAACATTTGAGCGCCAGCGTTTTGAGTCTGCACCTCGTAAGCCAAGCACATTCGTAGAAGGCGATAGCTATGAGTCACGCCCTTACGACCGTTTTGACGATTGGCAGTTTAAAACCGCATTTATTGATTTTGTTGGCGAATTTAAAACCGGTAGTTTACAACATCAGTTTTTAATTGGTGCAAACTCGCTAGATTACTATTACGGGCAACGCCGTACATCAGCAGAGTATTTTGATTTTGCCGCTGGTCAAAACGAGCCAAGCCGCCCAACAGTAAGCTATAAATCAGATGATACTATTAGCGAAACTGAATACGACTACTACGGTATTTACGTTCAAGACTTAATTACTTTCTCGCCACAGTGGCAAGTATCATTAGGTGGCCGTTACGATGAGCAAAATAGAGAAGGCGCAGATAACGAGTCGTTCGTACCAAAAGTAGGTGTGCTTTATCACCCTAACCCTTCTGCGACTATTTATGCTAGCTACTCAGAAGGTTTTGAGCCACAAGGTAGCGATACATTAGTAAGCGAAACTGACATCAACAACGGTATGAAGCTTGATGCTGTTACCTCTGAGCAAAAAGAGATTGGTGTTAAATGGCAACTATTTGATGACCGCCTAATGTTAAGCGGTGCTGTATTTGATATTAGCAAAAAAGGCACCTTAGTAACCGAAGCACTTGAAGTGCCAGTGGGCGAATTTACCTCTGAAACAAACCAAGTAGGCGAGCAACGCCATAAAGGGCTTGAGCTAAGCGCGCAAGGTGCAGCTACCGATCGCTTATTTGTTATGGCATCAACTATGTACTTAGATGCAAATTTTGAGCGTGACGAAGACCTACAAGGTAAACGCCCTACTGATGCTCCTAAATGGTCTGCATCACTTTGGACACGCTATGAGTTAAACGACACCATTGCATTTAATGCCGGTGCATTTTATGAAGGTGAGCGCTTTGCCGATAGTGCAAACACAGTAGTAAAAGATGCTTACACACGAGTAGATTTAGGTGCAACTTACAAACTTAAAGTAAGCAAAACCGATGTAAACCTTCGTTTAAACATTGAAAACCTATTAGACGAAAACTACTTAGGCGGCGGTGGCTTAAACAACGTTACCGTGGGCGAAGGCACAAATGTACGCCTAGCAGCTCAATTTAGCTTTTAAGTTATAAAACTTATACTTATAAAGCCCGCACAATAATAATTGTGCGGGCTTTTTACTGCCTATTAAAAACACCACTGCATTCATCTCATCTATTTTTTAAAGCCTTTAAAAAGTGCTCTAATACACTTAATTATAAAAAGGCTTACTCTATATGAAAAAAATTATTACAGCGCTACTAATGACTAGCAGCCTCAGCGTTAGCGCAAACAATGCAGAATTCACCACAATGCAATTACAACAGGTTGATGAGGTGCGCACTGCTGCACTTAAAAGCCATTTAAGCTACGAGCTACTCGAGTCACTCACAACTGAAGTTGGCCCTCGCTTACCCGGCACTGAAAACGATAAAAAAGCAGTAGCATGGGCTAAAGCAAAATTTAACGAACTTGGTTTTGATAAAGTATGGCTTGAAGAAGCAACATTTCCAAAATGGCGCCGTTATAGCGAAAGCGGAAAAATACTCACCCCAAGTGAGCAACCTCTGCATTTAACTGCGCTGGGAAATAGTGTGAGCACACCCGATGATGGCATTAGTGCACCGGTTGTGTTGTTTGAAACATTGGATGAGCTAATTGCAGCACCAGCAAATAGCTTGGAAGGTAAAATTGCCTATATTAATTACCGCATGAACCGCGACATAGACGGCAACGGTTACGGCCCTGCAGTAAAAGCACGTGCCACAGGCGCAATTGAAGCTGCAAAAAAAGGCGCGGTTGCTTACATGATGCGCTCAGTGAGCACAGCTCACCATCGCTTTGCTCACACTGGCGGTAGTTACTATAAAGAAGGGGTTAAAAAAATACCTAACGTAACTATTGCCAACCCTGATGCGGATCAAATAGCGCGCTTAGTGGCTTTAAACAAAAAGGTAACGGTTAATATAAATGTACAAACACAAAGCCTAGGAGAAGGCACAAGCTATAACGTTATAGGCCAATTTAATGGCACCGAAAATCCAGAACAATATGTGTTAATTGGCGGCCACCTAGACTCGTGGGATTTAGGCACTGGCGCATTAGATGATGGTGCCGGTGTTGCGCTAACAATGGCTGCGGCTAAACACATTAGCGATGTTAAACGCCCTAAACGTAGTATTCGTGTTGTACTGTTTGCAGCAGAAGAGCTTGGACTTTGGGGTGCAAAAGCTTACTTTGCACAACACAAAAGTGACTTACACAATATAGTTGCAGCTGCTGAGTCGGACTTTGGCGCCGATGTAGTATATGGTTTTGAGTCAAATGTTAATGCGGCTTCTCTGCCAGTAGTGCGTGCCATAGCAAAAGAGCTGACTGCGTTAAACATTGAGTACATTGGTAAAAACCAGGCTAACGGCGGGCCGGATTTAATCCCATTAAAAAAAGCGGTGTCGGCACCTATATTTGAGTTGGCCCAAGATGGCACTGATTACTTTGATTACCATCACACAGCTGATGACACACTCGATAAAGTAACGCCTGCTAAACTGCGCCAAAATACCGCTGCGTATGCTGTATTTGCGTTAATGGCAGCAGATGCCAAAACAACAATTCGACCGAAAACGCAGACTAACTAATAACTGACATACTTACTTACAGTTTGTCGCTTTAATAAACGCACTCCTTGTTTTACCTTTATATAAATTAAATAAAACAAGGAGTGTGCGGGCATGTTGCTTTTCAATACGAGTCAGTCGTTTCCTCATTTTGCACAAACACAGTGCTGCCCTAACTGCCATAGCCGCGCCTATCATTTAATAAACCAAAGCCGTTTTTTACGCTTTACGGTTATTCCTGTTCTACCTTTAGCACTAAACTATAAATACGAATGCTATCAATGCGGCCATAATGCGCCTGTAAAATTAAAGCAGTTACCGATATTTGAAATTTTCACTCTACCTAAATACTTTATAGGGGTACTTTTAGCGTTATGGGTGGGGTTATTTTTTTACCAACAACACGCTGCAGCGCAAGCGCAAAAGCAAAGCTACTTAACTAACCCTAAAGCCTACGATACGTATTTAGTACACGCTGATAAATTTACTCATGAGCCATGGGCACTCACCAACTTAAAAGTTGCGCAAGTTTTAAGTTTTGACGAGCAGTTTATAACGTTTCAAGTAAGTAACTACAGCTATAAGCGCAACAAAGGCATTACTACTGCAATGCGTACCAGCTTATTAGTACAAAGAGGTTACTTCTCAGATGACAAAATTACTTTACCTCGTAGCGAAGTAAAAAGACTTTACAACGACGGGGTGATTTACGACGTACTGCGCCCCTCAGCAAACAGTTTATATGGTGGGTTTGTTATGTTTCCGCCAAAACCAAAACCGCTATATAAAGGCTTAAAGCTCGACAAAAATAACCAACAGGGCATTACGTATTTTAAAAACGGACAGTATAGCGATGCGCTTGAGAGTTTTACTCTAGCCGCAAATGCCGGCTCGCAATGGGGGCAGCTCAATCTTGCGCAAATGTACCGAGATGGACAAGGCGTAACTCAAAATGTACAAACAGCAAAACATTGGTATGAGCAGGCAATAGCGCAAGGTAATAGCAAAGCGAAAATAGAATTAGAGGAAATGTGCGATAAAGCAAACTGCAAATAAAAAATGGCCAGTTTAACTGGCCATTTTCAATCTTCGTGCATACTTATAATTAGAAAGTCATATGCTCATCTAAAAAGTTAAGTACCTGCTTGTAGTAGCGCGTTCTGTGCTCTGCTTTATAAAAGCCATGCCCTTCATCTTCAAGTAACTCGTATATATAAGGATGGTTTTCTTTTTTTAGCGCTGCAACTAAAGACTCAGCTTGCTCAATTGGTGCTCTTTCATCCTGCCCACCGTGTACAATTAAAACTGGCGCTTTAAGCTTGTCTATGTTGTAGCTAGGTGAAAAACGCTTTAACAGTGCCTCATCAGTACCAAGCGCGCTTTTAAGATAGCGCTGTCCACGGTCACGTTCAGAGATATCGCCTTCTTCAAACATTAGCGGTAAATCGTACACCCCAACTACACCAATAGCACACTGAAACATATCAGGTTCTAAAATTGCACTTTGTAATGCCGAATAACCACCAAAACTTGCGCCCATTATACAAATATTATCTTTATTTACAGTGCCTTGCTCTATTAAGTATTTTACACCGTCAATAATGTCGTATTGTATTTCAGCACCCCATTTTTTATGTCCGGCATGTTCAAAGTTGCGGCCAAAGCCACCAGAGCCTCTAAAGTTAACTTTTAGTACTGCAATGCCTCTACTGGCTAATAGCTGAGCTTCGCTCTCATAGCCCCACCAATCTCTTGGTCCATGAGGACCACCGTGAGGCATAACAACTAAAGGTAAGTTTTTCTCATCAGTATTATTAGGGATGGTTAAATATCCGTATATTGTTAAGCCATCACGCGCTTTATAATTTACAGGTTTGGTTATAGCCATTTCACTTGGCTTGATCCAGCTTTTAGTCGCAAACAAAAAGCGTAAGCTATTCTTTTTGGCATCGAACAAGTAGTAGCTGCCAGGGTTAGTATCGCTTGACGCAAAGATAATACTCTTCTCACCATCTTCTGTACTACTAACAAGCTGAACTTGCTGCCCTTGAAGGGATTGTATTAATGCCTTTAAGCGCTCACTTTTATGTGAATTATTTATAAAGGAATAGGCAGGATAGCCAAGTTCATTTTCAATTGCGAATAATTCTTTAGAAACTTCATCTACCCACACTTTTTTTGGAGAGACCTGTGGTTCTTTATGCAAAAGCTCAAACTTTTTACTCTCTAAATTTAGTTTATAAAGCCCCTTTGCTTCGCCATTTTCTGACGCTGTAACATAAACA
Source organism: Pseudoalteromonas sp. Xi13 (assembly GCF_003952205.1). Classification (NCBI taxonomy): domain Bacteria; kingdom Pseudomonadati; phylum Pseudomonadota; class Gammaproteobacteria; order Alteromonadales; family Pseudoalteromonadaceae; genus Pseudoalteromonas; species Pseudoalteromonas sp. Xi13. The sequence continues at coordinate 124,540 of NZ_CP034439.1, read as the reverse complement.
GAAGCACCCGTACTATCAAACGCATGAAGGCTAATATCAGTGTATTTTAACTCTCCTAAATCAAGCTGTTGCCATTCACCACCTGACTTCTCACGGGTATAAATTTTTTGATTAATATAATCATCGTTTGAAACAGCAACACGCACATTACCATCATGATCTGTTAAAAAGCCTGCCATTCTTGATGGTGAGCGAGTGACTCTTTTTCGCTTTCCGCTGTAAATATCAACTTCATAAACTATTGTATGCGGCTCATTTGAAGCGCTCCATGGGTAGGTCAGGATCAGCATTTTACGCCTATCATGAATAAGCGGGTCTAGTACATAAGAAGTACCTAGTATGGGTGTCGCTTTTTTTATACGGGTTCCTGTTTGCATTTCACCTTGGTAACCCACTAAATATTTGCCTCGGCTACCATCAGCATTTACACCAAAAAGCTCACCATGAAATTCGGGATGATCTTTCCAGCCTTTAATGTACTCTTTAGCCAGTACAATTCTTTCATTGTTAACCCAATAATAATTGCCAACCTGGGCATCATTAGGAAACTTAATTGCATGACTTACTTTAAATGTATCAGTGCTTAGCACCATTAATACATTTTTTCCTTCAGGGCGAGTAATTACAGCTAAGTATTTTCCATCAGGTGAAATTTTCACACCTGCAAACTCTATATCTTTACTAAAGCTTTCTATCGGTACCAAGTCGTTACTTGCTGTAGTATGAGAGCTAAAAATACTGGCCAGCAATAAAGGCAGACAAGCCAAAAACTTATTCATTAAAGTTCCTTTTATTTATTTTTGATTGAGCTTTATGTTACATACTTTTAACAAAAACATACACCATACTTCTTCCCTTTATGTAAACAGGCGTAAATTAATAGGGTTATTAATCTAATGCTTAGGGTTAGTAAGCTTACTCCAAACTAAATGCAGAATAACAATGCATAGCCCCGCTACTACCCCTAGTAATCCGTCAAATATAAGGGGGGCTAGTGTTTCGCCGGTGCCATTTAATAACGACTTGCCTATGGCTATTACTTCTAATTGCCAATGATGTAGTAGCTCAATACCGTGGGATAAAATGCCGCCACCGACTAAAAACATGGCCACCGTGCCGGCAAAGGCTAAAAATTGCATAAGCCTTGGTGCTGCAGCTAATAACCCCTTACCAAGCATCTCTTTAAATTTATTAGCCGACACCTTTGATTGATTAAGCAAATACAACCCCGCGTCATCAAGCTTCACAATACCGGCTACAAGGCCGTATACACCTATGGTCATTAATACGGCTATAACACACAGTACAAGCGCCTGATTTACAAGTGTGGCACCTGCAACCGTTCCTAAGGTGATCACTATAATTTCGGCTGAGAGAATAAAGTCGGTGCGTATGGCTCCTTTTACTTTTTGCTTTTCATACTCAGCTGGGTCTAATTGCTGCGACTCATCAGCCTCTTTTTCGGGGTGAGGTAAAAACCCAGCAAATACTTTCTCAGCGCCTTCAAAACATAAAAATAAGCCACCGATTATTAGCAGCGGGGTTATTAACCAAGGCAGCCATACACTTATGAGCAATGCACCAGGGACCAAAATGGCTTTATTTAAAAATGAGCCCTTTGCCACAGCCCAAACTACAGGTAATTCGCGGTCGGCTGTAACGCCTGTAACTTGCTGAGCATTAAGTGCTAAGTCGTCACCAAGTACACCGGCTGTTTTTTTAGTGGCGACTTTACTCATTGTGGCAATGTCATCAAGTAAAGTGGTTATATCATCAAGTAATGTTAAAAGGTTAATGCCTGCCATGTTGCTTCCTAGCTAAAAAATAATGCTATCAACATAGCGTAATCCGTAATTTTCACCAACGGTTAATTTTGCTTTGTTATGCTGATTAAACGCACTGATTTTTATTAATGGCAAACTTACTTAGGGGATATAAATGAAAGCATTGGTGGTTATTTTTACAAGCATGCTGGTTTTATCAGCCTGTAGTAATGAGTCTAAAAGTACCCACTACTTATGCAACGAGCGCGTAGTAGAATTAGCCCACCAAGGAGCGGGGGCAACACTTACTTTAAATGAGCAAACATATACGCTTAATAAAGAGCCGAGCGCATCAGGGGTAAAGTATATTAATGAGCGAGTGCTATTTTGGTCTAAAGCCGATGAAGCCATGCTGATTGTTTCAGGTAATAAATACCACTGCCAACTTCAACAAGCCGACGCCTTATAATTTTGTCTTTCGCGATTTAAACTTTTTCTTTTTTCTCATCGTAATAAATAGCCTGTTTTTACGTTATCACTGACTTACAACTGCACATGCATTTGTTGTTTAGTTGGGTATAATACTTTTACTTTTTGCTTAGTAGCGGCCTACCATGAAATATAAAGATTTACGTGATTTTATCGATTTGCTTGAAAAAAAAGGCGAACTTAAACGTATTACTCAAGAAATCGACCCGTATCTTGAAATGACCGAAATAGCCGACCGTACATTACGTGCTAAAGGCCCCGCATTATTGTTCGAAAACCCAAAAGGTCACAGTATGCCTGTGCTTGCAAACTTATTTGGTACACCTAAGCGCGTTGCTATGGGCATGGGCCAAGAAGATGTAAGCGAGCTGCGTGAAGTTGGCAAGCTACTCGCTTTTTTAAAAGAGCCCGAGCCACCAAAAGGGATTAAAGAAGCACTAGGGCAAATTCCGGTATTTAAACAAGTACTCAATATGCCGGCTAAAGAAGTTAAAAAAGCACCGTGCCAACAGGTTGTTCTAGAAGGTGACGAGGTAGATTTAACTAAGTTACCAATACAGCATTGTTGGCCTGGAGATGCCGCTCCCCTTATTACTTGGGGTTTAACCGTTACCAAAGGGCCTTATAAAAAGCGCCAAAATTTGGGTATTTACCGCCAGCAGCTATTAGGTAAAAATAAAATAATTATGCGTTGGTTATCGCATCGCGGTGGCGCACTCGACTTTCAAGAATGGTGTAAAGAAAACCCCGGTGAGCCTTACCCAGTTTCGGTTGCATTAGGAGCTGATCCTGCCACTATTTTAGGTGCGGTGACACCTGTGCCAGACACGTTAAGCGAATATGCCTTTGCTGGCTTACTGCGCGGTAGTAAAACAGAAGTGGTTAAGTCAATTTCAAATGACTTACAGGTCCCTGCCAGTGCCGAAATAGTACTTGAAGGCTACATTATGCCTGGCGAAATGGCTCCCGAGGGGCCATATGGCGACCACACTGGTTATTACAATGAAGTTGATGATTTTCCTGTGATGACAGTGACCCATTTAACACACCGTAAAAACCCAATTTACCATAGTACATTTACCGGCCGTCCACCTGATGAGCCAGCTATTTTAGGTGTGGCCTTAAACGAAGTGTTTGTGCCTATATTGCAAAAGCAGTTTCCAGAAATCGTCGACTTTTACTTGCCACCCGAAGGCTGCTCTTACCGTATGGCCGTGGTAACCATGAAAAAACAATACCCAGGCCATGCTAAGCGCGTAATGATGGGCGTATGGTCGTTTTTACGTCAGTTTATGTACACTAAGTTTGTTATTGTTTGCGATGATGATGTAAATGCCCGTGACTGGAACGATGTTATTTGGGCCATCACTACCCGTATGGACCCTGCGCGCGACACTACATTAATTGAAAACACGCCAATAGATTACCTCGATTTTGCATCGCCGGTATCTGGGCTTGGCTCAAAAATGGGCATGGATGCAACAAATAAGTGGCCAGGTGAAACCGACCGCGAATGGGGCGAGCCAATTGTCATGGATAAAGCGACAAAAGATCGTGTTGACGAAATTTGGCAAAGCCTCGATATACTTTAAGCACGCTTAGTGAATATAAACAGGCTATAAAATAACCCCGCAGATATGTTAATATTGCTCCACTTAACTGCATATCTGCGTAAACGCTGCTAAAAGGTAAAAAATGCAAACATTAAAAGCTGAAGTTGTTGCCATCAGCCCACTTACAGAATTTGTTCATAAAGTAATTTTAAAGCCTCAACAACCTGTTACGTTTGAAGCTGGCCAATACATGCAACTTGTACTTGGCGAAAAAGACAAGCGCGCATTTTCGATTGCAAGTCGTCCATCGCAATGTGATGAAATAGAGCTTCATATTGGCGCATCTAAAGCCGATTCATACGCAATGCAATCGCTTGAGCATTTGCGTAATGCGCATCAAAATAATACACCGGTAGATATAGAAGCCGGCCTTGGTGTATCGCAACTACGCCTACAATGCGAGCGCCCTATTATTTTATTAGCTGGCGGCACTGGTTTTTCTTATGCAAAATCAATGGCTGATCACTTAGCTGAAATTAACTGCGACCGCCCGGTACTATTTTACTGGGGTGTTAAAGAAGAGTCTGCATTGTATGCTCACAGCGAAATGCAAGCATGGGCAGAGAGTAACGAGCACTTTAAATTTATTCCTGTTGTAGAAAACCCATCTGCTAATTGGCAAGGCCACACCGGGTTTGTACACAAAGCAGTCATGCAAGATATTGTGTCGTTAGAACCTTACGACATTTATATGGCTGGTCGCTTTGACATGATTGGCATTGTCCGTGATGACTTTATTGCTCACGGTGCTGTTCGCGAAAACATGTACGCTGACGCATTTGCGTTTATAAAATAAATTTTTATTTATAATACAAAGGCGCCCCATGGCGCCTTTATTATTTCTATCAATTTTAAGCTATTAATTGGTATAACCTATTGCTTTAATCAGTATAAACAATTTCCTAAATTCCTATCTATAAACCATACTTTGTATAGAACATCAGCGGGAGAGACCCAAATGTTAAATACAAAAGTAAAAGATTTTATGCAACGTAAGTTGCCACACATTACCCCAAATACCGAAATGACCACCGCCATTAGTGAGCTGCAAAAGTTTAACTTATTAGGTGCACCAGTATTTGATGACAATAAATCGCTGGTTGGTTTTATATCTGAGCAAGAGCTGTTAAAACCATTAATGCGAAGCAGCTATTTTTGCGATGGCGTTGTAAAAGTTTCGCAGCTTATGCAAACCGAGGTTGTAACCGTTAATGCCGATACCAACATTATCGAGCTTGCAGAGCAAATGAAAACAGGAAAGCCAAAAAACTACCCCGTTGTTGAGGGTGACACCGTGATAGGGCTGATTGGCCGAAGCGATGTATTAAAAGCACTGTTTGATAATTACGTGAGCTGCCAAACAAAAGTAAGCTAACATAAAAAATGCCGCTAATAAGCGGCATTTTTTGTATTAAGTGTGTTTAACGTGCTGCAGCAAGCGCAGTTAATGCGCTTTTATCGCTGTCGCTTAAAAATGCAATCTCTAAGGCATTAGCTTGTGCCTTATGCATATCGGCTTGTGTTAAACCGGCCTTTGGCGCAGCCACTAGGTATTCATGCTCAATTTCAATACCCTCTACTGCCGGATCGTCGGTATTAATACACGCTAAAATACCGTGATCTAAAAACTGTTTAAGGGGGTGTTTAGCTAAATCGTTTACGGTACTGGTTTGAATATTACTGGTTAAGCACGACTCAATACCAATGCGGTTATCGCGCAGGTAGTCCATTAGTTTAGGGTCTTCAATTGCTTTTACCCCATGGCCAATACGGCTTGCACCTAATTCATTAATGGCTTGCCAAATACTCGCTGCGCCCAGCGCTTCACCGGCATGAATGGTAGCGGCCAAGTAAGCGTCTCTTACTTGCTTAAATTGTTCGACAAAAAGCTCTCCCGGAAAACCAATTTCATCTCCGGCTAAATCAATCGCCACTAAATCATTTTTAAAGGCAAGTAATGCGTCAAGCTCCTGCTGGCAGGTTTTAACACCGTAAGTACGCGACATAATACCAATTAAGTTTGCTTTAATATTGGCGCCTTGAGTAGCCGATTTAATACCATCAACCACGGCCTCAACCACCCCTTGCGGGTGTAAGCCTTGGCTTTGTGCCATATAATACGGGCTAAAGCGAAGCTCTACATAATCAAGTCCCTGCGCTTGAGCATCTTCTATGTTTTCAACTGCAATGCGTCTACAGGCGTCGTAATCGCCCAGTACCGTTACACCCCAGTCGAGCTTTTGCAAAAATGCCATTAAATCAGGCTCAGGATCAATAACTTGCACATGAGGGATAAGCGCCTCTACGTTATCAGCAGGTAGCGTAATATTAAACTGTCGACCAAGCTCTAGTATGGTTTGCGCACGTACATTGCCATCTAAATGGCGATGAATATCTAGCAGAGGTAATTTTTTATTTATCATAATAGCGACTCGGTTAGGTTAAAATTGCGCGCATGATACGCAGGTACAGTTATTTTTCAAGTGTAGAGCAGTTAAAGTAAATATTAGCGGTCATATGTCTGCTTTTTACTCAAAAAGTGAACAAAATTAGGTTTTTGTTCACTTATTTTGATGAGCTAAGTGATGCCAGAGTGTTTTAAATAAGGTATTTGCTTCAATGGGTTTAGTAATATAATTATCCATACCGCTGGCAACTGCTTTTTTAACATCGTCATCGTGGGCATTAGCAGATAAGCCAATAATAGGTAGGTCAAACAAACCAAGTTCATTACGAATAACTCGCGTGGCTTCAAGGCCATCCATTTTTGGCATTTGTATATCCATAAGCACAATGTCGTAGGTATGCTCTGTCAGCTTTTCAATCGCCTCAAAACCATCATTAGCAATATCAGCAACGCACCCTTTGGTTTTTAAAATAGCGCTCGCGACGTGTTGATTTAATGGATTATCTTCAACAAGTAATAATTTATAATCTGCAAAAGAAAGCGCACTAACATCTATCTCATCATATTGTTGCTTTATTTGCTCAGCCTTTGGTAGCGGCGAATAAATTGGCAGGCTAAAAGTAAACGTAGAACCGTGCCCTTCGTGGCTTATTAAATCAATTTCTCCACCCATCAACTCTACAAGCTTTTTGCATATACTTAAACCTAAGCCCGTGCCGCCATATTGACGCGAGGTAGAGCTATCTGCTTGTGCAAACGGTTTAAAGAGCTGTTTTTGCGCCTCTTTACTAATACCAATACCGGTATCGTTAACGCTAAAGTAAGTCATTTTTTTAGATTGCCACACTTTAAGTGTGATGCTGCCTTTGGCTGTAAACTTAATGGCATTATTGATTAGGTTTAGCAAAACTTGTTTTAAGCGTATTGGGTCGGTGTTAATAACCAAGTTACTTGATTTATCGTAATCAAGCATAAATTCTAGCGACTTTGCTTCTATATCAAACTGCAGTAAATTAGCCACTTCTTCACTGAGTGTGCCTACATCAATTGGCTCTTGAATTAAATCAAGTTTGCCTGCTTCCATTTTAGAAAAATCGAGCACATCATTTAATACTCTTAGCAATACGCCCAGAGCCCCATCCGCTTGCTCAATATAGCTGCGAGCTTGCTGCCAATCGTTTTGCTGTAGGGCTAAATAATGCAGCCCTTTAATACCATTAATAGGCGTGCGAACTTCGTGGCTCATATTTGCTAAAAACTGGCTTTTTATTTCATTGGCTTCATCGGCCTTTTGCTTTTCTAAGCGTAAAATTTTTGTTTGTTTTGCTACCTGCTCACGTATACGAATATTGGTACCCGTTACCGATATTAAAAAGGTAATAAGCAGCCAAACAAATAACATGCCGGCTATTTGTGCAAGCCAGTAAACTAACCATGACTCTCGTTGCATTGGCTGATGCAGCTCCACCTGCCACACCCGCTTACCTACCAATAACTTATAGTCTTTTAACGGCAATAGTTGCTGGTGATCGGCAATAAAAATAGGTTGTGCATTATTCTCTGTTGTGGTGTCTGTAAAGCTCACTGCAACGCCGTTGTTTTGATCAAATAACACCGCGTTTGATAGTCTTTCTAAACTTACAACGGCTACCACAAAACCTTTAAAATCGTCTTCGGTAATATTGTTGCCAAACACCGGATGAAAAAACAACACGCCGCGCTCAGCTTCGTTTTGTACTAAATTTATTGGCTCACTGATCACCAACTCATTTAACACTTTTGCTTTTATTAATGCAGATCGCCTTACCTCATTTGAGGCAAGATCAAAGCCAATTACATCTTCATTTCCCGACAAAGGATGTGCGTATTGTACGGGGTAGTAAAAATCTCGTGGGGGCGCGGCTTGCCAACTGCCATCTTTTGCTCTTTCTTTTAAGCTATATTTAGCCAGCTCGGTGTTGTTATTAGCCTCTATATACTGAGCTAGGTTTTCACTTGGTAAGTAGGGCACCCACTCAAATGCTAAAATTTCTTCGCTGTAACTAAGCTGCTTAGAAGTAAACTGCTTAAATTCAGTAAAGCTCACATCGTCACTACTAGAAAAAAAGGTCGCCAGTAAGGCGAGGTGTGCTGTTATTTCGTTAATTTTATTGTTGATAGCATCTTGAGTGGCTAATATTTTCAGCTCTTCTTTTTGAATGTTTTTTTCTTTTTTTACACTGGCCGCGCCATAAAAGCTAATACTTATAACCATATAAATTAACAGTGAGGGCAGTATAACTTGTAGGCGATAATTTACCTGTGAATAATTAAATGCCGCCAGCATAAGCGGAGTAAAAACAAGCACCCCAATACTGTCGCCTATCCACCACGCTATAAACGTATCCCAACCGGCTTGAGACACAATAACGCCATTAAAAATTAATAAGCTGGTGCCTACACCTGCAGCTATAACACAGCACAATGGGCCGGCAACAACGAGGCTTTGAATACAGTGCTTTAAAGAAGATAAGTCGAGTGGTGCTTTAATCACTTTAGTGACCAATTGGCTACCTACCCATGCTTGTAAAGTAGCAGCAAAGGTAACAGCCGCAGCATGCATAAACACACTTAATTGAAATATCGCTGAGGCGCTTTCTAAATGAATAAGGTTAGTAAAAAAAGCCCCTAAAACAATACCTAGTAAGCTCTTTCTGCCCCAAATTAAAAAGCCAGCAAGCGCAATTCCCGAAGGCGGCCACACAGCCACTGCGTAGCCATCTATCGCTAATAGTAAATTACTAAAATATCCGGTAAAAAAGTAAGCGCACGCTAAACTTACAGTGACAATGAAAAAGTGTTTCAACCCAATGCTCCCGAATATCAAAGCTGCAAAAGTATAAGTGTAGCCTTTATTGATACAAAACGAGTGCTTTATCGGCTTGTGCGGTATTTTTATAGCTAAGCGCTGCTTGCTGAGCAAATTGCTTTTTGTTTTCGATATTCAAGGCTTTATCAAAAACCTTTGCGGCTAACTCATAATCGCCTTGAGCATTAGCTAAACACGCAAGCGAGAGTAATAATGCGTTGTTTGCATCATCTTTTTTCAGGCGCTCTTGAATACTACTTTGAAGCTTTACAGCCTCTGCCGAGGTGGCGTTACTTAATATATTAGCCAGCTGAGCATGTTGCTCGTCGTGCTTCACCATTTTAATTAAGTCACTTTCAATCGTACTTAACTGGCCCACTTTAGCCATTTGCATTAAGTAAGCTGTATTAGCATGAGCTTGTAGCTTTTTAGGAAGTTGTTTATATTTTTCAGTGATTTTATCGCTAGCTTGTGCATTAAAATAGGCATTAAACAGCTGTGTCCACTGCGCATCGTTGAGGACTTTTTTGCGAAGTAAACGCGGTAAAAAGTCTTCAAGTGCACTAAAGTGCTGTTGCTGTACAAGTATTTCGGCGTATAGCTTAAGCTCAAGTGGTGTCGCTTTTTTTGAATCGCTGTTAGCACGCATTTGTGATTCTATTGCGCTACTATCGCCACTGGCTATCCAAAGTTTAGCAACGTTAAGTTGCTGCTCTGGGCTAATTTCAAATAAACGCTCTAGTGCTTTGTCGGTTTGGTTATTAGCAAGCGCTGCTTTTGCTAATAGCGCTAAGCGTATATCTTCAAACTTACTGGGTACACTATTACCTGATAACGTTTGCTCAACAAGCTCGTAATCATCGTTTATCGCACTCCATAAGGCTTGCTCTATAGCTGCTTGCTTTCGCTCTTCGCTACGCGCAAAAAAACCATGTTTAGTATTATGATAAATCGACAATAAATAGCGCACTAATTTGTAAGTTAAAAACAAAATTGTTGCACTAATTACCGCCATAATACAAAACGATACAATCGTGCCTTCAATCGTGGTGTTGTTAAACGAGATCAGCACATAGCCTTTTTCATCCAGTACAAATGGCGTAATCGCTAAAACTAAAACAATCGCAACAATTAATACTATAAGCCCTATCATTGCGCCCACTCCTTAACCTGCTGTGTACTTTGTAGGTTTACTTCAGGGTTAAAGTTTAATGGCTCTTTTTCTAGGCTAGTTAGTGCATTTATAACCACTTTTGTCGCCTCGTCATCTTGTTTAAAGTACTCATTAACAAGACGCTTTGCCTCACTTATGGCACTAAAATAAATGCTCGCTTGTTTGCTCATTAATGCATCTTGAGCTTGCGTCACATTTAATTTAATACGTTGATTAATTAAGTGGCGCTCCTGATCGGTTAGCAGTGGCTCTATAGCAACCCCTTCGTGCTGGCGAATAGTAATAAAGCTATCAACTAGCTTGTTCCAGCTATTACTTAGGTTTTGCTGCCAATCGCTTACATCTTCACTCAAGGCATTTTTTTCAATTTCTGCTGTTTCTTGCGGTATGTTAACGGCATTAAATGCAAGGTTATCTATGCTTGATAACACGCTATTAAGTTTTAAGTAAATGGCTTCTGTTGGGATAGGTTTTAAGCTATCTAGTGTTTGAATGTCTTGTGTTATTGCTTGGCGAACTGCAACAGTACCTGGGTGTTCACTCAATAAGGCATCTAAGCGTTTAAGTACAGCGCTGGCACCTTGGTAATCTTTTTCAGCCCACAGTTTAAACTCAGCCATACGTTGTAAGCTGGTTACTTCTTGCGGGTTTAGTGAAGCGCCTTGCTGCTGAGCTTGTTGCAATGCAGCTTTTAATTGTTGCTGGTTGTTCTCTGCACTTTCATTAAGCGCAGCCGCCACTTTTTGTTCACTATTGAACAATGCTTGCTGAAGATTAGATTGCGCAGACTTGAGCGCCTGTAACTCTTGTGACAATAACGCGTTTTCTTCTTTTAGTTCATTAACAGCTACATTTTGGGCTTTACCTGCATTGAGTTTTTGGTAAAACTCATACCCCACACCACAGGCAACAATAAGCGAAATGATCAGCGCTAATACCGCTAATTTACTTATTTTTTGCTTATCGTTATGTGGTTTACTGTGTGCTTTAGCTGCCTCTTTTTTTTGTGCAGAGGCCGCTGCCTTAGTGGTTGGTGTGTTATCTGCCGTTACTGGCTTTGACTGTTCGCTCATTTTGCTACCTTGCTGTTTTATGCAGGAAAACATAGCGGTATCGCTTGCCCCTGCGGCAATGTGTATATTAGCCGAGCTTACCTGTTGCTGTTGTAAATAAGCGGCTATACGCTCGCTAGCAACATAAAATCGGCACTGTTGTAACCACTGTAACTGTTGTTCAGTCAGGTTATTAAATATTGCATCAACTGCTGCATTACTGGTTATGACTATACCTTGTACTTTCAGGCTTTGCCAGTGGTCTGTCCAGTTGGCTTTTTCAGCGCTTATTGGCTCGCGCTTGTATACCACACAGTTATTTAAAAATGCCCCACGCGCCTTTAAGGTTTTGGCAATATCTGGACGCCCCGCTTGGCCTTTTACTAATACAATATTGCTACCATCAACCTCAGCTAACGAGTTTAGCGCCAATAACCCTTCAGAATCATGCAGTTTAGGCACTGCTGCGCGCACGCCAAATAACACATAAATAGTATCTGCAGTTTGCTGACCTACTGCGTAAAATTGCGCTTTGGTATTTATTGTTGGCTTTAATTGCGCAAGGGCAGTAACGGCATCTTGAGAGATAAAAATAATTTTATCGGCATTAATTAGCGGGCTTAGCTCGGTAGTAGAAGGCATAAGGTAGGATATTTTTAAAACAGGAAATAATGACGCCTGATAACCCGCTTGCTCAAGTTGCTGAGCAAGGGCTGCGCCTTTTCCTTCGGGCCGAGTTATCAGGATATGTGTCATTTATGCGTCTCTATATACTTCTGCTAATATTTTGTCGGCGCCTTGCGCTAATAACTTTTTAGCTAGCTGCACACCGATAGCTTCTGCATCATTTATATGACCGGTTACTTCGTCATGTAAAATTTCACTACCATCTACTGCGCCCACGAGGCCACGTAAATGCACTTGCTCGCCATCAACTAATGCGTAGGCACCAATTGGTACTTGGCAGCCACCTTCTAAATGACGATTCATAGCACGCTCTGCATTTACACGAATACGTGTTTGGGTATGCTCAAGCGGGGCCAGTAAGGCTTTTGTTACTTCATCGTCAATACGACATTCAATGCCGACAGCACCTTGTCCGTTAGCAGGTAGAGATACCTCTGGCTCAATATAATCAGCAATACGCTCGTCCATTTTTAAACGTAGCAATCCGGCTGCAGCTAAAATAATCGCATCGTACTGGCCATCATCTAGCTTAGCTAAACGAGTATTAACATTACCACGTAAGTCTTTAATGACTAAATCAGGGCGCAAAGCTCTAATTTGGCACTGACGGCGAAGGCTAGAAGTACCAACTACAGCGCCTTGTGGTAATTCGCTTAAATTGGCAAAGTTATTTGATACAAACGCGTCGCGCGGGTCTTCACGCTCACAGATTGTGTGCAGTGCTAAGCCTTCTGGAAATTCTACGGGTACATCTTTCATTGAATGCACTGCTATATCCGCGCGGCCATCTAACATTGCTTGCTCAAGCTCTTTAACAAACAAGCCTTTACCACCAATTTTAGCAAGCGGTGTATCTAAAATAATATCCCCTTGAGTAGACATAGGGACTAATTCTACGCGCACATCAGCATGAAAATGCTCAAGCTGTGCTTTTACAAATTCAGCCTGCCAAAGCGCTAAAGCACTTTTACGGGTTGCAATGCGTACTAACTTTGTTTTTTCTGTCATAGGGGTATCCAAATAGTTACAGCTAATAGCCAAGCTTAATTAGCTAAAATTCTAAATTCTTTTTGAGCAATTAAATTACCTTGCTCATCAACAACATCTACACGCCAGTGGCCTGTTTGTGTATTCATAATATTTTTGGTTGAGTACGTTCTGTAGCGCGGCGAGGTAACATTAAGTGAAATCTCAGCCATGGTTTCACCCTCATAAGACCATACATGCTTTACTTGTTGGCCTTGTAGGTTTTTAAGCTCACTAAAAAACGAAAGTGCCTCTTCAAACTGATTTAAGCGGATATCTGCAGCAAATACATTCGTGGGCTCGCGCTTACTTACTTTGCGAGTAAGCACTGCACGGCTAATTTTACCTGTATCAATTTGTGCGCCTAACGCAACACTGGCAATGTTCGCATTAGATGAAAAGCCTTCACTGCTAGTTAGCGAACCGTCGTCGTTTTCAATATCTGGGAGCTGTCCATTGGATGATGCGCTTAACTGCGTGCTTGTAAGCGGCTGATTAGCGATAGGCTCAGCGAGTTCAGTATCTGATTGCTTAATAACAGAAACTTGATTGCTTTGAACGTTAGCAATTGGTTCTATATCCGTTTGCTCATTATTGCTTTGCGCTAACGAAGTATTATTAACGCTTTCATCTTCAAGCACCGCTGGCGCCACATCTGCTATATCATTTATAAGCTCATTTGGGCGCGTTTGCTCGTCATTTATACTCACCGTGGGCTCAACATTATCTGCTGTGTTGTCGCTTAAAGGTGAATACGGCGATTGCTCATTAGATTGCTCGCCCTGCTCGGCATTTACCGAGCTAGTTAAGCCATACACAACCGCTGCCGAGGTCATTGCTACTAACATAGAAACACTCGCAATACGACGCCAATGCCACTCGTAGCTTACATTAGGTATACTATTTTGTGGTTCGCGTTTTACATTTGCTTTAATAACTATTTTTTGACTCATATTGACCTCAGCGGCTCCAAATTAGCTTAAACGGGCAATTAACCATTGGCGAATAGCTTGCAGTTCTTCTGCGCAAACCTGATGAGCCATAGGGTATTCTTGCCAGCTTACATCCATGTTATGTGCTGTTAATACTTCAAACGCACTTCTACCCGCGCTATGCGGCACTACATTATCTTGGCTACCATGAGCCATAAATACATTTAAATCAGTATGCTTTGCTTCTTGCGCTAGCTTTTCAGGCACGCACATATAAGTAGACAGCGCCATAACACCTGCAAGTTTGTGCTCAAATCGCGGCGCTAAATGTAAAGACACCACGCCCCCTTGCGAAAAGCCCGCCAAAATAATTTTATTGGCAGGTATACCATTTTCAATTTCTTGATTGATAAGGGCTTGCACTTTTTCGGCTGAATCTCTCACGCCTTGTTCATCGGCGCGTTTGTCTAATTCTATAGATTTAATGTCGTACCACGAGCGCATTTCCATGCCACCATTTATGGTGACCGGTTGAATAGGCGCATGCGGAAAAATAAATCGTATACCAAGCTCACTGGGTAAGTTAAGTTGCGGTGCAACCGGAGCAAAGCCATCGCCAGAGTCGCCTAAACCATGTAACCAAATAACAGTGGCTTTATGCTCACCTTGCGCTGGGTATTGTGCAAACTCTAAACTCATAAGCTTGATTGCCACTTAATTTCTTGGCCAGCTTGGCGAGTAGACGCTTGGTTCATAAACTCCCAAAACTCTGCGCCAGAGCGGTTATCAATCCACTGGCCGTCACGCATTTCAAAATGGTGGCCATTAAATTTAGTCGCAACCCACACTTGATGCAAAGGCGCTTGTTTGTTAATTACAATTTTACTTTTATCAGGGAAAATTATTTCTAAAATACCCTCTGCCGATTCGTAGTCTAAATCTGCTTCGCAATCATCAACTTGCTCTTCAATTGTGAACATAAGAGCTTCGGCTAATTGGTGATATTCGTGTTCAGTCATTGTAATTTTCCTTTGCAGGCGAGCTGCCTAATATTGGGTACGGTTTATATACAGCTAGTGTAACAGGAATAAAATCATCCGCGAATAGCTGCATTTTTTAGATATTCTGTTACTCTGCGATTATAAAGCCAGCAACCGTATTAATCTAATGAAAGCGACACATACCTTACAATTAAAACGACTATATATAAGTACTTTACTGCTAAGTGCATTAGCTGGCTGCGGCCAAAGCGGGCCTTTGTATTTACCAGAGCAACAGGCTGAGCAAAACACACCCCCTAATACGGCACAGCCAACGCCCGTAAAAAAAACCAACACAGAGCAAGTGCAGGAGCAATAAATGGATTATTTTAACTATCAAAACAATCAATTATTTGCCGAAGATGTCAGCATTGCCACAATTGCTCAGCACTATGGTACGCCGTGTTATGTGTACTCGCGTGCTACTTTTGAGCGCCATTATTTAGCCTTTGCAAATGCCACTAAAAATCATAAAAGCTTGGTGTGCTACGCAGTTAAAGCTAATTCTAATATTGCAGTATTAAATATATTAGCGCGTTTAGGCTCAGGGTTTGACATAGTGTCTAAAGGTGAGCTGGCGCGTGTAATAAAAGCCGGCGGTGATGCCAGTAAAGTGGTGTTTTCAGGTGTGGCTAAAACCGCCGACGAAATTGCTTATGCACTAAAGTTAGGCATTAAATGCTTTAACGTTGAATCGGCCTCAGAGCTTGAGCGTATTTCTGAGGTAGCGTGCGAGTTAAATTTAGAAGCCCCTATTTCTATTCGTGTAAACCCTGATATAGATGCCAAAACACACCCGTATATTTCTACCGGTTTAAAAGAAAACAAATTTGGTATCGATATTCAAACGGCTGTGAGCGTTTATCAGCATGCGGCGTCTTTACCAGGTCTAAAAGTAACAGGTGTAGATTGCCACATAGGCTCGCAATTAACTGAGGTTAAACCTTTTTTAGAAGCGCTTGATAAGCTAATGGCATTAATAGATGAGCTTAAAGCAAATGGTATTGAGCTTACTCATTTAGATATTGGCGGCGGGTTAGGCGTTCCTTATAATGATGAACAGCCTCCTCACCCAAGTGAATATGCTGCGCAAGTTACCGAGCGCTTAGCCAATTACAAACACCTTGAGCTTATTTTTGAGCCAGGACGCGCTATAGCCGCTAATGCTGGAATTTTAGTAACGCAGGTTGAGTTTATTAAGCAAAACCAAGATAAATTTTTTGCCATTGTCGATGCGGGTATGAACGACATGCTTCGCCCTTCGCTTTATCAGGCATGGCAAAAAATCATTCCTGTATCGGTGCGCGATGACGACACCCCAACACATAACTTTGATATTGTGGGCCCAGTGTGCGAAACCGGCGACTTTTTAGGAAAAGACCGCGAGCTAGCCCTTAAACAAGGCGACTTATTGGCGCAGCGAAGTGCTGGTGCCTATGGTTTTACAATGAGTTCAAACTACAACTCTCGCCCACGCGTGGCCGAAATAATGGTAGATGGTGAGCAACACCACCTTATTCGCCAACGCGAAACCATCGAGAGCCTTTATCAAGGTGAGAAAATTTTACCATAAACGTTTTTGTTAAGGCGCTGCTCTGTGGCATGATTAGCGCAGAGCAAACCCGAATTAGAGCGCTATGTTAGTTAATTTTTCCAAAATGCACGGCTTAGGCAACGACTTTGTTGTAATTGATAACATTACACAAAATGTATTTTTGTCTCGCGATCAAATCAAAAAACTGGCTGATCGCCACTTTGGTATTGGCTTTGACCAATTACTTATGGTTGAAGCCCCTTACTCCCCTGATCTCGACTTCCATTACCGTATATTTAATGCCGATGGCAATGAAGTAGAACAATGCGGAAATGGCGCACGCTGTTTTGCCCGCTTTGTGCGCATGAAAGGCTTAACTAACAAGCACAAAATTAGTGTCTCGACTAAGTCGGGCAACCTCACGCTATACATAGAAAAAGACGGGCAAGTGACGGTAAACATGGGCCATCCTAATTTTGAGCCTGCTAAAATCCCGCTTAAAGCCAGCAAGCGAGAACTAACTTATATAATAAGAGCTCAAGAGCACACTGTATTTAGTGGCGCTGTGTCTATGGGTAATCCGCATTGCGTGTTAGAAGTTGACGATATAGCTACCGCCCAAGTTGAGGTGCTTGGTCCGCTGCTTGAAAACCACGAACGTTTTCCAAATCGAGCCAATATTGGCTTTATGCAGGTGGTCTCGCAAGATCATATTAAACTTAGGGTGTGGGAGCGCGGCGTTAGTGAAACCCTAGCGTGTGGCACGGGTGCCTGCGCAGCAATGGTAATTGGCCACATTCAAAGCAAACTTAACACCACGGTACAAGTTGATTTACCCGGCGGCACATTACAAGTACGTTGGAGCGGCGAAGGTCACCCTGTCCGCATGACAGGCCCAGCCGAGCATGTATTTGATGGGCAAGTTGCCTTATGAGCGAGCTAACAAAAGAGCAAGTCGCTGAGTATTTAGCGCGCCACCCTGATTTTTTAATAGAGCAGCCAGAGCTACTTGCACAACTTGAGTTACACCACAAAACGCAAGGCGCCACCTCGCTTGTGCACATACAACAGCGCCAATTGCGCGAGCACAATACTCAGTTAAAAAATCAAATACACAGTATGAGCGAACACGCTACGCAAAATGAGCTAGTGTATCGCTTGTTTAGCCAATGCCATCGCCAACTGTGGACAAACTACGACTTTAATACGCTTGCCGCAAATTTGCGCAATATTATTTGTACCAGCCCACACATTAGCGAGTGTAGGTTGGTTAAATACAACAACACTTTAGATGGGCTTATTGAGCACCGCCTTAGCCAATTTGGGCACTACCTAGGACGCGTTAATCAGCAAGAGCGTGAGCTATTATTTTGCGAAAACACGCAGTCTTCTGCTATTTATCTTATTGGTTGCGCTGAAAAACCCGTCGCTATATTGGCCTTTGGCAGCCATGATGAAAACCATTTTGAACCCGCACAAGATAACCTATTCGTGCTTGATTTTGTTCATGCATTGCAACTTAGGCTGTTGGAATTGGCATGAGCGACGAGACGCCTAACACTGAGCAATTAAGTGAGCATTGGCGTACACCCATTCATTTATTTAGTGACTATTTAAAGTACGAAAGACAGTACTCAGAGCACACTGTAAATCAGTATGTTAGCCAACTAAACTTTGCCGCCCTGTATTTTAGTAAATTATGTGATGACTGGTTTGGCGTACAAGGCGAGCATATTCGCCGCTACAGCATGGCGCTTCGTTCAAAGCAATTAAGTGGGCGCACCATTAGTTTAAAATTAAGCTGCATTCGTAGTTTGTATAAATTTTTAAAAGCCAAAAACATTGCTCAGCACGCGCATTATCATAACCCAGCACAAGGCATTAAAGGGCCTAAATTTTCTAAGCCTTTACCTAAAAATCTCGATGTAGATCAAATGGCAAGCCTACTGGAGATTAACGATGACGACCCATTAGCCATACGAGACAAAGCTATGATGGAGCTTATGTATTCATCCGGGCTACGCATTAGCGAGTTAGTTGGCACCAACTTACGAGATATAAACGCTGCAAACGGCGAAATATTAGTCAAAGGTAAAGGTAACAAAGAGCGCCTCCTTCCCGTGGGTCGCAAAGCGCTCACAGCGTTAAAAAACTGGCTCAACATACGGGGGCAATTTGCAAAGCCTGACGAAATGGCGGTGTTTTTAAGCAGTAAAAAAAATCGTATTTCGGTTCGCCAAGTTCGCTTACGCATGCAAGAGTGGGGAATAAAACAAGGCATTAGCTCACAAGTGCACCCACATAAACTTCGCCACTCGTTTGCCTCTCATATTTTAGAATCATCTGGCGATTTACGCGCTGTGCAAGAATTATTAGGGCACAGTAGTTTATCGGCTACGCAAGTATATACGCATTTAGATTTTCAGCATTTAGCAAAGGTGTACGACAACACTCATCCGCGCGCTAAAAAACAAACCGATTAGGAATGTAATTATGATCCGATTTAATCGTGCTCCTCGCCCTTTTTCAGTTATGAGCTTTGATTTAGACGACACCCTGTATAACAACCACCCTATAATAAAAGCCGCGGTTAAAGCCCAGCAAGATTATTTAAACGCTCTACCCAGCTACTTACAAAAAGGCCCAAAATACTGGCAACAATGCCGCAACGAGGCTGTATTACAGTTACCAGAGCTTGCTGATAATGTAACTAAATGGCGCCAACATACGCTACGCTTAGCCCTTTCAAAGCTAGATTTAAATGAGCAAGAGGTAGAGCATCATGCCGATGCTGCCTATAACGCCTTTGCCGATGCGCGCAGTAAAATAGTGGTAACCGACGACGTACTAAAGCTGCTAGATAACTTAGCCCAGCACTTTACGCTGGTTGCAATAACCAATGGCAATGTTGAAATTGAGCGCTTTAACTTACGCGATAAATTTGAGCTGGTATTGCAAGCTGGTATGCACGGTAAAGCCAAGCCCCACGGTACACTGTTTGATAAAGCCGCCGCACACTTAAACGTGGCTAAAAGTGAAATTTTACATATTGGCGATAGCCTAGATACCGACGTACAAGGCGCTAATAATGCAGGCTGCCAATCGGTTTGGTTAAACGACCAAGGCGCGGCTTATCACTACAAAGGCCTTGCCGATGTTGAAATTGCGAATATTCATGCCTTAGCGCA
Source organism: Pseudoalteromonas sp. Xi13 (assembly GCF_003952205.1). Lineage (NCBI taxonomy): Bacteria > Pseudomonadati > Pseudomonadota > Gammaproteobacteria > Alteromonadales > Pseudoalteromonadaceae > Pseudoalteromonas > Pseudoalteromonas sp. Xi13. Next base: position 104,787 of record NZ_CP034439.1, on the reverse strand, counting down.
CTTTATCAAATAGCCTAAATAGAACGAAGAGGTTGCAATGAGCCATTATACCAAGCTAATTACCTTGCTATTAATAGGCTCGCTTAGCCTAAACGCTTACTTATTGTGGCCACAAAAACAACCTGTGGTTGGCACACAAAAAATCCACAGCGGCGAGAGCATCAAAGCGCCAAAAAGTAACCTGCTCAGCCAAGCTCAACAGCAATTTACACAACACAAATTTGATGATGCTCTAAATACATATCAGCAACTAAATCTAAGCGCTCCAAAAAAAGCACATACTTTATACGCTTCGTGGATAGCACAACTAAAGCAATGGCTAAACACAAACTTACTGCTTAGCCAGTCATTGTTAAATGCACTTTTAAATAAAGACCCTTACAATACCGAGTTACTCACTTTACACGTAGATTACCTAGTAAAAAGCGGGCAACGGCAAAACGCAATTATTGCGCTATTTGAGCTCTCCCCATTATTAAACAAGCACCAACAAGGCCCTGTAGATAGGCGCCTTGTGCATTTAACGACTAACGAACTGCATAGTTTGAGTGAGCAGCAAAATTGGCAAACAATTATTGAACAAACTCAAATTTGGCTCGACTATCAAAACGACAATAGCCATTTTTTATACGCACTCGCGCATGCTTATTATCAACTAGAGGACTTTATTAGCGCCTTAACAACTATTGAGCGCATGCCATCAAATCACCCACTACAAGCCGAAGTAACTGCCTTACACGCAATGATAGAGAAAGCTCAATCCCAAGATGACTTTATTGCACTTACCCCCTACGGCGCACATTACTTAATTAGCACCGAGCTAAATAGCTCAATTAAAACAGAGCTAATGATAGATACCGGCGCAAGTATTACTTCTCTTTCGAGTGACGTGCTTAACCAACTTTCACCCAGACCACTGTATTTAGGCGATGTAACCGTAAACACGGCGAATGGGCAAATTAGAGTAAAACGCTACCAAATTGAGTCGTTTAAAGTAGGGATGCAAACTATTTACGGTTTTGAAGTGCTCAGTATTGAAAACACCCGCGGCCAAGGTTTGTTAGGAATGAACTTTTTATCTAGATTTAAATTTAATATAAATCAACAAACAGATGAGTTAGAGTTGAGTGCTAAATAAACAAAAAATAATAAAAGGAAGTTTATGCGTACTCTACTATTTACACTACTTTGTTTTTGGCAATGTACTGCTCAGGCAACAAATTATTTTGTAAAAGACAAAAGTTGTGAGGCTATTTCACCCGAAATAGAAATAAGCCTTAGCGCTACACTGAGAGATTTAGATAACCATCAAAGAAAAAGACAAAACCTTAGACAAAAAGCGCTGAATAAGTATAGCGAACAGTACAATCAACAGCATGAGCAACTATATGTAGAGGAACGCTTTACTACAAATAGCAGCCACGCTGCTGAAACTCCTACAATAAGCAGAGCCCAAAAAAAATTACACTACCTTATTAAGCTCACCCCCTCAAAAAACTGCAATCAACAAGTCGCTATGACTAGCGAGCTATTTATTTCTGGAATGCACAAGCACAGCCTCTCAAATACCATTGAGGGGAATGCAATTGATGTCACTTTAGACATAAACAATTCCCCTAAGTTTACTCAATTTAACAACCCCCTCATCACCCCCACTAACTTTTTTGGACTCCAATTTGGCAGTAGCTATGAGCAGGTATTAGCGTCTCTCGGACTTGCTAGTTTATCGCTAAGCGATAACAATAACGCAATACTTGTATATGGAAGAAATCATGCTTTTCACTTTAAAAACAATGTATTTATAGGTTATCAGTTCCATGAAACGCTACTACCTATGGTGATAAATAATGAGCTTTCTTTGGCAAATGAAAAATTACAAATAAGCACCGGTACAGATCAGGCTATTTTCTTAGATACAGATTTAACCCAACCAGCAATTAATAAATTAAAAAACAGTTTTGATGAAGTGGAAACCGCATCTTATAAAGTATCTATTAACAAGTCAGAGCAAAGAGTTGTTGGTATATCGCACGGTGAATTAGTTGAACATATAAAGAGCAACACTCAATGCTATAACGGCACAATATTGGCCGATGAATACTTAAAAAAACACAAAAATAGTAAAACGCTTAAAGTAGTTAATGAAAATCATGACAATATAATCATTACTCCTTGTTATGAGTTTATATATGAAGGCAACGGCTACATTTCTAAATTAAAGCTTGTGGAGCCCTTTTCAACCGCTAAAATTAAGCTCGCTGCATTAGCTGGCTATATTAACCAAAGTACACAGTGGAACTTATCAGGCGTAAAATACAACGACCCTGTTGCAAGCCTTGCTAAGTTAGGCGATTACGACGAGTTCTTTGACTCAGCAGAATTTACTTCTCAACACTGGGATGGTTATTTTTATATTTATGACGGAAAGCTTTTAAGTGCAGAGCTTACAAGCAACGACTATTAATTTTTCTCTTTGAATCTTCTGTTAGAAAAGGACAAACATGTTACTAAACGATTTTTTGCAGCAACTTGCAGACAACCCTAAAAGCATACAATTTAGCGATACCATGGCGGTAATAGAAGCTAATTACGATTTTACCGCGTGTGGATTTAATAACCACGGCTTACTTAGCTCTGCAAGCGAGAACAATGGCTCGTGTAAAATTTTTGCGTTTGCTAAATTAAACGATTTAAGCAAGCAAAATACATTGGATTGCTTTGGTAAGTTTTACCGCGAAGACGTACTAGAAAACCCTAAAGGCGATGATCACATGAACATTCGCACGTTTATGTTAGCGCCAGAAGCGACTCCATTTTTAGGCCTGAGCTTTGATGGTGAGCCACTAAAAGAGAAATAACACTAAGCTACTAAATTAAAGCGTTTTTTCCATAAAGTAACGCGTACCAGAGCGCGGATAGTTGTTAAGCTGATACTTAACCACGTATCCGCGCTTTTCATAAAAAGGCTTGGCCTGAAAATCGAGTGTATCAAGTTGAGCGGTCGTTGCACCTAGTTTAGCAGCTGATTGTTCAAGTGCCGTTAGTAACTTATCTGCAAGCCCTTGACCTCGCGCTACATCGCTACACCAAAGCCAACTAATCATCAGCCAATTTCCAAACACACACCCACTAATACCTGCAACAAGCTCACCTTGCTCATCAACAAATTTATAGCCTAATGGCACTCTTTGCGCATCAAAATGCTGCGCGTTAAATTCAACTATTTTAGTGCGAAGCGCTGAGTTTAACGCATCGGTATTATCTGCTTTTAATTGATACATGTACCGCCCTTAAAGAAGCAGATACTAGCAAACAAACTTAATTAAAAAAGGTTATTTTTTCCATAAGGTACTTCTAGCAAATTGCTGCTTGTTTTTTCGGGTTGGCCGCACATTTCATCGTAAGCGCTAGTGTGTCGCAGTACCATTTCGGCGTAGGCTATTTTTTCAAAACGTTTTTGAATATGCAGCGGGCTGAGCGCTTTTACAAACTCGCCATTTTCTTCAGTAACGTAATACTCTACGTTATTTATAATGACAGACACTTGATATAGCGCCATTTCAAGGGAGTGCGCGACCACTTTTTGTAATGGTTCGTGCTTTTTTAACTCAGAAAATTTCATACCCATAACAATCGCCTTTTAATAAAAAGTAACTTTATAGATACGCACCTTTGCTATAATCGCGATCAAATTATTACATCACTGCCTTTTAAGCTTATGAGCAATAAAATTCGACTCGCTAAATATATCGCTCACGCTGGTGTGTGCTCACGAAAACAGGCATCGCGTTTAATTGATGAAGGTGTGGTGACTGTAAATAATCGCCCTGCTAATCATATTGATCACGTTAATGAGCAAGACGACGTAATAGTTAATGGCCAAGCAGTAAAAGGGGCTGCCGATTTAGTTTATTTTGCGTACCACAAGCCTGTAGGCATTGACTGCAAATTAAATGAAAGTGACCCCGCCAGTCTTATTCACCATTTGCCTACCCTCACTCGGGTTTACCCCATTGGCCGATTAGATAAAGACTCTCGGGGCTTACTTATTTTGACCAACGACGGAGATTTTTGTAATCAACTTATTCACCCTGACTTCCACCAGCCGAAACATTATTTAGTCACGGTAGATAAACCTATTAATAACGCGTTTTGCGAAAAAATGGCCGTAGGAATCCCCGTCGATAAACAAGTAACCTTACCGTGTGAAGTAACAAAAATAGCTGACAACCAGTTTAGTATTATTTTAAAGCAAGGGCTTAACAGACAAATACGTAAAATGGCGCATTACTGCGGCTTTAAAGTAATTGATTTATTTAGAGTGCAATTTAGCGAACTTGCCCTCTCAAACCTAAACCTACCTGAAAACCACTATATACAAATTAATAAAACAGATATTTCAAAAACCTAATACCAAGTCGCTTAATTACATCATAAAAAGTTAAAAAATAACCTTGCAAAAATAGATTACAGGTGTAGTCTTAACTTAAAGATTACATTTGTAGGCAATAAAATGATTGAGTTATCAAAAGCAGAATTCGACGTGCTTGATGCGCTTTGGATTAATTACCCAGCAACCGCCAGCCAAATTATTGAGCGCTTAAGCGATGATAAACAATGGCACGAAAAAACCATTAAAACCCTACTGGGTCGATTAGTTAAAAAAGGCGCACTGACCTTTGAAAAAGACGGCCGCCAATATATTTATACTCCTTGTATGGAGCGCGCCGACTACACATTAAAAGAAAGCAAAAACTTTATTGAGCGCTTTTTTAGTGGCCGCATAGCGCCGCTGGTAAGCGGGTTTGCTAAATCAGAGCAGCTTTCGCAACAAGATATAAACGAGTTAAAAAAGGTCATTGATGACTGGGAAAAAAACCAAAAGTAAGGAGTGGCTATGGATATTCAAACCCTGTTCAACTGGTTACTAGAGCAGCAATTATTACTCAGCATAATGCTTGGCGGGTTTATTATATGTGAGCGTTTTAGTTTAAGGCTGCTTGGCCCAGGCTTTGTGTATAAATTAGTATGCCTAATCCCCGTATCGTTACTGGTTGCAAACTTACCAAGTAACATTAAGCCACTGCAAAATAGCGCCATTAGCCATTATTTAATAACGCCTAACCAACCCCTTATTAATAACTTAGGCCTAAATTGGGCCGTGCTTTATGTAGTGGTTAGCCTAGTGCTGTTTAGCATAGCGTTTGTTGTGCATATTCGCTTTATAAAAAACCTGCAGCTCAATTATTTAATTAATAGCGAACACACTCTAACCTCACACATTAAAACCCATACCAGTAATCATATTGCATCGCCAATGGTGGTGGGTATTGTACAAAGTAAGCTCATACTGCCTAGTAATTACAAAACCCAGTTTGATAAAGCCACTTTGGCACTTATTTTAGAGCATGAGGCTGTGCACATAAAACGCAAAGATAACCTAATAAATGCCCTGCTGTTACTGACTACTATTTTAATGTGGTTTAACCCGCTCGCCTGGATGGCTTACGCAAGCTTTAGACGCTTGCAGGAGCTAACTTGTGATCAGCAGGTACTTGCCAATAAAACCACACACCAACACATTTTATACAGCAAAGCCTTAGTTAACTGCGCGGCAGCAACGCCCGCAGGCCTAATGGCTTATTCACACTACGGAGATAAAAAAACCATGTTACAACGACTTACCAATATAAAGCACAGTGGCAATCACTCTCGCCTTGCCAAAGGTGGCTTACTGCTAATAGCAACAAGCATGCTTAGCGGTTTAGCCATTGCAAAACAGCCCCAAACTGAAATAACGAAAGAGGAGCATATTTCACCAACAATACGCATTGAACCTGTCTACCCAGCCCAAGCCGCTAAGCAAGGCATTAGCGGCTCGGTTGTATTAAAGTACGATATAGCCGCCAATGGCAGAACAAAAAACATTAGTGTCATTCAATCTAAGCCGTCAGACGTTTTTGATAAATCAGCTAAAGAAGCGCTGGCAAAGTGGGAGTATAAAATCTCTGAGGCAGGCTTTAATGATGTACTTGTACAGCTCGATTTTGCTATAAACAGCGAGGTTGCTAATACCGATTTAATAGAGCGAATTAAAGTATCGCATTAAGGCTAATGAGTAATGCAAGAGCACAAAGCAAGCGCCCTTTTAGGCCGCTTGCTTTGTGGTTTTAACAATAAAATTAAATACTCACTACAATCATGGCAATGGCAGTGCCTAAGCCAATAAACCATACAAGCGAACGGATAATATCTAAGTTCAACCAATAAAAAATGCAATACAAAGTGCGCGAAACTATATGAGTAACCGCCAAGGTTTCGGTTACTGCATTTACCGAGTTAGTTCCCAATACCACCGCAATAGCAACGGCAAACACTGCTAGTGATTCAAAACAATTTTGATGAGCAGCGAGCGTTCGCGCACCAAAGCCCGTTAATTTTGCTTGTTGAGAGCGCGGGTGTTTATTGTCGTATTGGCCAAGCTTTGCCATCGCAATGGCCACTGGTATTTTTGCAAAATAAGGCATTAATACAGCAAGTAATGCGCATACTACTAATGTTGTCATAATTTATTCTCTTATTTTAAAACCTAGTTATTTAACCAATACATATAACACACATACACAAAAAAGCCGCCAACACGTTTTATGACATACGCAGGCGGCTAAACAATAACATCATACTTACTATAGCTAAGTTTACCTATAAAGCAGTGCGGCATAATGTCGCAGGTGATGAATATTCACTATCACCCTTAATGCATCGCATTAATAACTAAAGATTGTTAACTTATAGACCTTATTTTTTACCGACGACCCCTATGACTTGGATCTTTTTCACTTTTTTAGCCGCCTTTATGCAAGCATGGCGAAATGCCCTACAAAGTAAATTAAGCGCACATACAAGTGTGGCTGGCGTAACCCTCTCGCGCTTTATTTTAGCCGGCCCTATTGCTGCAGTGTATTTGTATGGTCTTTATCAATATAAAGACACAGCCATGCCTACGTTTAATAATGCCTTTTGGGGGTTTGTTATTGGCGCAAGTGTTATGCAAATACTCGCCACCGGCTTAATGGTAAAACTGTTTAAAATGAATAATTACGCCATAGGTGCAGGGCTTGCTAAAAGTGAGGCATTAGTAGCGGCTATTTTAGGGGTATTGTTTTTTGGTTCTGCGCTCAGCCTTCTTGGTTGGCTGGGTGTATTTTTAGGCGCTATTGCGGTGCTTTTACTTAGCGGCATAACCAGCGTAAAACATTTTGATTCTAAAACAGCGTTACTTGGCCTTGCCTGTGGTACCAGCTTTGCCCTTACATCGCTGTGGGTGCGTGAAGCGAGCTTAAATTCAGGGTTATTGTTTCCGTACTCAGCTGCATGGGTTTTACTGTTTGTAATAAGCCTACAAACGCTTATATTACTTGGCTATTTACTACTAAAAGAGCCACACACTCTTGGCAAACTTTGGCAATATAAAGGCACCACTGCCGCAATTAGTACTTTTAGCTGTGTAGGCTCTATTGGCTGGTTTAGCGCAATGAGTTTACAGCACGTAGCGTATGTTAAAACGCTTGGTCAGGTAGAGGTATTTTTTACCATGCTAATTGCTGTACTTTGGCTCAAACAGCCACTTAAAAAGCAAGATACCGCGGGCTTAATACTCATAGCCATTGCCGCTGTTTTAGTAATGCTGCCCAATTGAGAACATAAAAAAGCGCAGGCTTTTAAACCTGCGCTACTATAGGCTGCTTATAACGTTTAAAGCGGGTATTAAGCGCTCTTCTTAAGAGCTAATTTTTAGCGTTATCACACCGCAAATAATCATGAGTACACCAGCAATACGGCCAAACGTGGCTGCATCACCGTAAAGTAATATACCCACTAAAAACGTACCCGCAGCACCTATTCCGGTCCATACGGCGTAAGAAGTCCCCATTGATATTTGCTTTTGTGCAAGCCACAACATAAAACCACTGGCTGTTAAAAATGCAATGGCCATTACTATACCCTGCCAGCGTGTGTCGGGATTTTGTGAAATTTTTAAACCAATTGGCCAGCCTATTTCAAGCAAGCCGGCAATGACTAAATAAACCCATGCCATTAAACATCTCTCTTTTTCAAAATTACGTCGTATAAATCTTCGCGGCGATCTTTTAAATTGCGCACCGTACCTTCGCTATGAAGAATTTTTAGCTTATCCATATCAAGGTCGCTGAATAGTAACATTTCGGTATTAGGTGTGGCTTCATTTAATGTTGCATCGTGCGGAAACGAAAAGTCAGACGGGGTCAACACTGCCGATTGCGAGTACTGTACGTCTAGGCTTTCTACCTCAGGTAAGTTACCCACTGAACCTGCAATAACCACATAACATTCGTTTTCGATTGCGCGCGCTTGCGCACAATGGCGAACCCGTAAATAACTATTTTTAGTATCGGTCCAAAACGGCACAAAGAGTATATCAAGCCCCTGCTTGGCTAATATGCGCGAAAGCTCAGGGAACTCTACATCGTAACAAATTTGAATACCTACACGCCCAGCATCGGTGTCAAACACGGCAATTTTGTCGCCGCCTTGAATCACCCAATCATTTTGTTCATGCGGGGTTATGTGTATTTTGCGCTGCTCGTCTATTTTACCGCTACGGTGGCATAAGTAACTTACGTTATAAATTTTATCGTCTTCGGCAAGCGGCATAGAGCCGGTAATAATATTGGCGTTATATTCTATTGCCATACGCGACATCGCGTTTTTAAATGTTTCGGTATATTCGGCTAAATAGCGGATAGCTTCGGTTTGATTATTCTGATCGCCTAAACCCATAAGTGGCGCGTTAAAAAATTCCGGAAATAATATAAAATCGCTTTTGTAGTCAGATACCGTATCTACAAAGTATTCTACCTGCTTTAGCATTTCGTCAACCGACTCTACACAGCGCATTTGCCATTGCACCGCACCTATACGCACTATCGATTTAGTTGATTCGAGCACGGTATCGGTTGGCTCGTACATTATGTTATTCCACTCAAGCAAGGTGGCGTAACCTACAGACTCTTGATCCTCCGGCAGGTACTTTTTAAGTAACCGTTTTACCTGAAAGTCGTTAGAAAGCTGAAAACTTAAAATTGGGTCGTAAAGCTCTTTTTGGTCAACCTTTTCAATGTATTCCATTGGCGTCATTTCACTGCTGTGATTGTAATAACGCGGAATACGGCCACCGGCTAAAATAGCGCGTAAGTTATATTGGCGGCACAACTCCTTACGGGCATCATAAAGACGGCGCCCTAAGCGCATGCCTCGGTGGGTTTCGCTAATTGCTACATCTAAACCGTATAGCGCATCGCCGTCGGAGTCACTAAATACACGGTCGTGCCCATCGGCTATGTCTTCGTATGTGTGAGGATTTGAAAAACGCGCGTAGTCTACTTGCACACTTAGTGCTAAGCCCACCAGCACGCCATCATCTACAATGCCTATTTGCCCTTCAGGGAACTGATCTATCAATCTAAAAATAGTATGGCTTGGCCACGCGCCACCTAAATCGGGATAAGCCTGATCCATTAAGGTTTTAATTTGCGGATACTGCTCTTTTGTTAAGTTACAAATTTCTAGGTGGGTTTTTTCTGCCGACATACACAACTCCTTTGGGCATAATAAAATAAAAGCCGAATGTACGCTAAAGTACACTCAGCTTTGTATCATGTTTTTTACGTTACGCGTACTACTTTAAACTGCGATAAAAAAGTGTAGTCACTTTCTCTTTTGGCAACCAGCCTGCGTACTTAAGATTAAGCGCAGCCAGCGGATCGGCTTTTAGTACTTGCTCTAAGCTTGCGTTATTTTGCATTGCTTTTAGCATTAAATCTTTGGCTTTTTTAACAAGTTTAGCATACGTTTCCAGCCCTGAACGGTCACTTACCGGCCCATGCCCGGGTATCACTATGGTGCGCTCATCTATTTGCTTAATAACGTCATTTACGGCTGCTAATATTCCATCAACACTGCCGCCGCTATCTACATCTACAAACGGCAAGCTGCCAAAGTTAAAGTAAATATCGCCCATGTGCACTATGTTATCGTTATTAAAAAATATCACCGAATCACCGTCTGTATGTGCATGGGCGTAGTGCACTACATGGGCGTGTTCGTTATTAAAATGCAGTTTTAAATCGTGGCCAAAGCTAATGCGTGGCAGGTAATCTGAGTTTGCACCGTGTTTTTCTTCTAATCGCTTATGTACGTTGTCGTGCGCAATGACATGCGCACCGGCTTTGGCAAAGTTTTCGTTGCCGCCAGTGTGGTCGCCATGATGATGCGTATTAATTACAAACTCTGCACTACCGGGTTTTAAATCGCTAATGGTTTTTTTAATGTCGTCTGAAAGCTTAGCAAATTGGTCATCAATAATGTAAATGCCATCTTCCCCTACACTTGCGGCAATGTTACCGCCTTGGCCAAACAGTACATACACACTGTCGCTTAGTTTTTCTGCCGTTACCGGATTTTCATCTGCCTGTGTTGCACTGCTAAGTAATAAGCCTGTTATTAATGCGGGTAGTATTTTTTTCATTTTAGTTCTCTGTTGATTTATTAATGATTATATAGAACGTGATTAACTGTAATTTAGTTCATCGTGCTGGCTCTATCACTATTTGATGTATTAGCGTTTGTGGTAGTAAAGGCGTGTGCTTACCTTCAATGTAGTCACTAAAGCCTGCACGGTAGAACGCGGATAGCGGATGCCCCGACTGCCCACCGGGCACTGCCATAATGGCGTTTTCTAAATGCCCTGGTTGGGCAATAAAGCGCTGCGATGCACCAAAGCTTTTGCCCTGTACGGCGGGCATGTAGCTATCGCCAAAAGCTGGCGCTACAGGCATATTTAAAAGCTTAGCCAGTATGGGCATTTGTTTAGCAAACGGGTGCTCAATATTAAGCGCATTAACTTTACCCCACTGCCAATTTTGTAAGTTATCCCCATACTCAGCCCCAAGTGCGGTCACTGTTTGGCTAAATGCACCTAATAACTGCTCGTCCCAATTTTTATACTCAGGGTTTACCCATGAGCCCGGCCTATCTTTAATAAGCTGCCATATAGCTGGTTCTAGATCGCGTTTTACATATCTAAGCGTGGCGTCTTGCTCATTAAGTTTGTTCTCCATGCTTGCAAATACAGTATTAATTAATGTGCTGCGGTAGTGTTTAACTAAGGTATAACCTACCGAGCTTGCACATGCGCATTGCTGCCAGTTTTCAAGTGCACTTATGTACTGTGCGTTTTTGGCTTTGTCTTTTTTAAGCTGATTAAGTAGCAATGTGTGCCATGGCGTTAAAAAGCGGGCTTGGTTATCAAGCTGTAGCGCGTAAAAGTCGCTTTCAGCAAAGCTTTGTTTTTCAAATAATCTATCACGAATTTGGCTTGAGCGTGCGCCTAGTGCATAACCACCGTTACCAAAGCGTGCATTATCAGAGGCCGACACAACGCGGGAATTACCTGTCCATAATCGTCCATTTTGCGGGTTTTTAATATAAGGGCGCTGATGCTCATTTTGCTGCCAGTCGGGTGAGTATTCGTTTGCATTAACACTTAGCTCACTCGGTGTTTTACGCGCCGGTATAGCGCCAATATGTTGCCATGCAGCACTGCCTTGGCTATCTACCACCATTAAATTTTGTACCGGAATACCCACATCGCTTGCCACATCTAGCGCATCATCTACGCTAGTTGCTTGCTCTAGTTTTAGCAGATCCATGTTTACAGCATAAAGTTGGTGTGCAGCCCAGCTAAGTGCATAAGGCTGTTTATTTATATATTTTACTGGGCCGTATTCGCTCATGGTTAATGAGTAATCGTCCACGTCGCCACTAGGCAGTGCGATAGGCTCATTGACTTGCCATGTTTTATTATCGTTACTTAAAGCAACCCAATCGGCCGTGTCTATGTAGCCGTTAGTAAAGCCCCAGGCAATTTTATTATTGGTACCCACCACAATAGCAGGGGCGCCGGGTAGCGATACGCCAGTTACCTGAGCTTGCTCGCCATTTTGCCTGTAATTAAGCTGTGCCCTGTACCAAATAACCGGCACCGCCATAGATAAATGCATATCATCAGAGAGCATGGCTGCTCCCGTTTGGGTATGCGCACCGGTTACTGCCCAGTTATTGCTGCCGCGCTCTTGGTTTGCCTGAATATTTTTAACCGTGTGCTGTGCTTGCTCTGGAAGTTGAGGAATGGTGCCTGTAAACGGGGCAAGTTTACTGCCATCAAGCGCCGCTTGGTATTGGCTAGGTTGTGTTAAAAAATCAACCATGTGTTGCCCGTATGCTTGCTCAATATGTATGAGCGCTTCATCTCGCTCAAAGGTGGCACTTTGCAAATCAAGGTACATGCTAAATATAACTAATAGGCTATCTTCACTTTGCCATGGTTTTTGCGCTCCGCCTGTAAGTAAATACTCAAAGCTTGCAAAGCCAACTTGTGCCAGCCCTTCGTTTACACCTTGGGCGTAGCTGTTTAATAGTTGTTTATCACTTTCGGGTAAGGTGTTTAATATAGCGCGGCTGCGTTTTCGCAATTGATGAAAGCGCATTTTTTTATCAAGCCCAAGGGCCGCTTTACCAAATAACTCACTAAGCTCACCGGCGGCGTTACGTCTTAATAAATCCATTTGAAAAAAACGGTCTTGCCCATGCGCATAGCCTAACCCGTATGCGGCGCTATTGCGGTTTTCTGCCTTTATAACCGCCTGCCCTAGTGCATCACGCGAAATAGTAACCGGCTTCTTAATTGCTGTACTTTGGCCTTTACCATCAAGTGTGGGCATACTTAAACTTAATACGCCATACACAAGCGCTGTGCCAGCTAACCCTAAAACCACAACGAGTAATACTAGCCATTTGATTACTTTAAACATTAATTTGTCCTTTGCACCATTTGTTGCACATATAATAACCATAGTTTTATTAAATAATAATGTTCTTACTCGCAAAGGGTGAAATAAACATCAAAATCCACGATAATAGCCATTCCACATTTTGTGCAGATCTAGTTGAGACTCATATGACTGAAAAAACATTTATCAAAGGTAAAGACCGCGACCTAGAATCGTCTATCTCTACCATGCAAAACAAGCTAAAAGCGCTAAACATCAATGTTGAAGAAGCACTTTGGCTTAACCCTGTAGCTAACTGTTATTCAGTTCATATAAAAGACAGCGACTGCGGTGTTATGTTTACCAATGGTAAAGGCGCAACCGATAAAGCATCTATCGCCTCTGCGTTAGGTGAATACTTTGAACGATTAAGCTGTAATTACTTTTTTGCCGACTTTTACCTAGGTGAAGAATTTGCAAACAGCGACTTTACTCATTATCCAAATGAGAAATGGTTTAAAGTTGAAGGCAATGAAGTACCAGAGGGCATAATGGACGAAAGCCTTTGGGATTACTTTGACCCAGAGCGTGAGCTTAATGCCTCACACCTTTTTGACTTTAACTCAGGTAATAACGAGCGCGGCATTTGTACATTGCCATACACACGCCAACGCGATAACCAAGACGTATACATTCCGGTAAACGTAATTGGTAATATTTTTGTTTCTAACGGCATGAGCGCAGGTAACACTAAGTTTGAAGCACGTGTACAAGGGCTATCAGAAGTATTTGAGCGCGCCATTAAAAACCGTATTATCGCAGAAGGTATTTGTTTACCTATCGTCCCTGAAGAGGTTGTAAAGCAATACCCTAAAATTCACGAGGCGTGTGAAGAACTACGCAGCCATGGTTTTCATTTACGTATTGCCGATGCATCACTTGGCGGTAAATACCCTGTAATGAGCGTAACGCTTATTAACCCTGTTGATGGCTCTGTGTTTGCCTCATTTGGTGCTCACCCATCATTTGAAGTTGCCCTTGAGCGTACAGTTACCGAGCTACTACAAGGACGTCGCCTTGATCAACTTGATGTGTTCCAACCAGCTACTTTTGATAACGATGAAGTTGCAACGCCTGAAAACATTGAGCTGCACTTTATCGACTCAAGCGGTTTAATATCGCATGACTTTTTCCGTGCCGACGCCGACTTTGACTTTGTTCATTGGGACTTTAGCGGTACAACGGAGCAAGAATACAACTTCTGTACTGACTTAATTCACAGCATGGGCCACGACATTTACATTATGGATTACACACACTTAAACGTGTATGCATGTCGTATTTTAGTACCAGGTATGTCAGACATTTACCCAGTAGATGAACTAATTTGGCGTAACAACAACGAAGGCGCTAAATTCCGTGAGGCATTCCTATCGCTTGATCAGTACGATGCGCAGCAGTGGATGGACATTTACGACAGCCTAGAAGAAGCAGGCCACAGCGATATTATTCGTGCTGCTGAATTTATTGGCCTTGCCACCGATGCCGACACACCATGGCATACACTGCGTATTGGTGAGCTTAAAGCGCACTTATGTTTAGCCGCAGTCAACGAAGAAGCCATTGATTGGGTAGACTGGATACTACACACAGGCCAAGTAAACGAAGATGCAATGCGCCACTTCCGTTGTTTAAAAGCCATTCTTGAAATTAAATACGATGACGAGCGCGACTACGCCGACTACCAAGATGCACTGGGTTTAATGTTTGGCAGCGATAACGTCACGCTGGCTATTGAAATAGCAGAAGGCCGTAAATTATTTAATGGTTTAACCTTCCCAGGTTTATCGCTTGAAGGCTTTAAAAAGCATGCAGCACTACTTGATGGTTACCGTAAGTTACATGTCGCTAAGCAAAGCCATTGGGCACGTGAAGTAACCGACGCTTAATAGTTAAACTACTAATTATAAAAATAAAACGGCGCTAATTTATCAGCGCCGTTTTTATTTATACAATAAATTAGCTATAGTTAAATTGCCTAAAATAACAGCATGACTTAGCCAATGCCGCCAAAAAATAACAACAAAAAAAACACTACCAGCAACTATAAGCTGACCTTTTGGTTATCGCTTACGCTAATAATATTAGTGAGCATTGTGTTAGATAGAATTAACTACAATCGCGCAAAAGACGCCCACCGCCTACAAATTTTATCTCAAGTAAGTACATACCGTGCACAACTAGAGGCCACCTTGGTATCAAACATTCAGCTAGTTCGTGGATTAGCGGTTGCTGTATCAGCTGAACCTGAGTTACAACAAGCACGGTTTGAGCAAATTGCCGCGCCTTTGTTTAAAACCTCCAGTGAGCTGCGCCATATTGGTGGTGCGCCCGACATGATAATTCGTATGTCTTACCCACTAAAAGGTAACGAAAAAGCCATTGGCTTAAACTTTTTAGAAAACAAAAACCAACGCCTAGATGCCATTAGAGCCCGTGATACCAATACTATTGTTATGGCAGGGCCACTTAAACTAGTGCAAGGCGACATTGCCCTTATTGCCAGAGTGCCTGTTTATATTCCGCCCGAAAACCGCTTTTGGGGGTTATTATCTGTGGTGCTCGACATTGAAAAAGTATACAAAAACTCAGGCATAAAAGAGCTTGAAAAAAACTACAACATTGCTATTCAAGGGCGTCATGGTTTAGGCAAAAAAGGCGAGTTTTTTTATGGCAATAACAATATAACCACACAAGAGCCGCTTGATTTTACGCTTAATTTTCAAGGGGGAAGCTGGCAATTATACGTAGCCCCTAAAGAAGGTTGGAGCCCCGCACCTTCAACTATATGGCCGCTTAGAATCGCCATTATAATTATTTGCGGATTATTAATATGGGCGTTCTTATTCTTTTTAAAAATGCTAAACCGCCAGCAACAAAACGAAAAAATGCTGGAGGCCATGAGTGACCTTGCCCAAATTGGGGCGTGGTCATTTAATTTAGAAACCAAACAAGTGTATTGGTCAGATATGACCAAAAAAATATTTAAGTACCCGCTAAATAAAGAGCCTACCTGGCCTACAAACTTAAATTACTTTAAAGCCGGTGAAAGCAGAGAACGTATCACTCAGCTGGTTGAATCTGCAATTAAAGAAGGCAAAAGTTACGAAGCCGAACTTGAAGTGATTGACTCTGAAGGGCGCGAAATGTGGGTGCTTATTCATGGTGAAGCTGAGCGCAAAAACGAGCGCTGTGTAAGAATATTTGGCTCATTGCAAAATATTGATACCCGTAAGCGCATTGAACTTGAAAACAGCAAAATTGCCCTACATAACGAAATTTTAGCGTCGCTTACAGCCAACGACCTTATTTTAAGTGGCCAATTAAGCCAATCTAAACAAGTTATTACTGAATCTATTTGCCATGCATTAAACATTGAGCAAGCCAGTATTTGGTTTTTTAATAGCTCAAAAACCTCATTGAGTCCTATAGCATCCCATAATATTGAGAACAGAATGGGTAATAATAATGCGGTATGGCTTAAAAAAGAGGCGCCTGATTTTTTTGAAGCCATAGAAAAACACGCTGTGTTTAGCACCAGTGATGCCCAAAATCACCCTCTACTAAAACCCCTTAAAGCGCATTACTTTGCGCCGCTTAATATTAATGCCATGCTGTGCGCAATCATACCGGCGGGAAATGGCACCATTGGCATAGTATGCGCTGAGCAATGTGCTTCAATGCGCCCGTGGTCACGTAACGAAGAAAGCTTTTTAATTGCTGTAGCCGCCCTAGTGGGCAGCTTGCATTCAAGCCAGCAACGTATTGAAACAGAGCAACAGCTAGTCACCGCCAAAGAGGCTGCAGAGCAAGCAGTAATGGCTAAAAGTGAATTTTTAGCCAGTATGAGCCACGAAATAAGAACCCCCATGAACGGCGTACTGGGCATGCTAAATATTATCAAGCGCACCCAGCTCAACCAACAGCAAGAGCACCATATTGAGCTTGCACAATCTTCAGCTCAGTCGCTGTTAAATATAATTAACGACATTTTAGACTTTTCTAAAATTGAAGCAGGTAAACTTGATATAGAAAATGTGCAATTTAACTTACCTAAATTACTTGGTGAAGTTGTTGAGTCGTTTGCGCTTAAAGTGGAGCAAAACAATACCAATCTCATTTTAGATGCCACCCAAATTACTATCAGCGAAATAATTAGCGATCCGAATAGGTTGCGTCAAATTTTAAATAACCTGATTGGCAATGCTGTTAAGTTTACTATTGATGGGCAAATTCTGGTGACCGCGCAGATAGATGAAACCACCGATGGCAGTTTTTTACATTGCTCTATTATTGATACCGGCATAGGAATAGAGGCAGAAAAACAAAAAACTTTATTCGACTCATTCACTCAGGCCGATGCCTCAACCACCCGCCAGTTTGGCGGCACAGGCCTTGGCCTAGCTATTGTTAAGCAGCTTTGTGAACTAATGGAAGGCGAAGTAAGCGTAACCAGCATGCTAAATGAAGGCAGTACTTTCTCGTTTTCTATAAAAATACAGCCCCGTTTAACTAAAGCGCAAGATTTACCCAGCCACTTAATTAATAACAAACATATTTTAATTATTGATGCCTGCACACTTAACGCCAATATTGCCGCCAAACAATTACGCGTATGGGGCGCACACGTTAATATTTTAAGTGACTATAGCGGCATCATTAATTATTTTGATAACTGCGATACCCAGCCAGATGCATTATTAGTCGATTATCATTTTTTTGAGCAAGCTGCGCACCCGCAAATAAATACATTAAAAAACCGAGTAACCACCAAGCAAAGCAAACTGGTTGTTATGGCACCGATGAGTTATTCGCAAGAGCATAACAACATTGGCATAAATATAGACTGCCTGATATTTAAACCGCTTACTCCGTCAGATCTATTTGATTCACTCACTAACGATAAATACATTGAGCAACAACAGCGCCAAGCACAACTGCAAAATGAGTTAACCGAAAAGCCCAAAGAAATATCAGCGCACGCGCAAGTACTTTTAGTAGAAGATAACAAAGTAAATCAGGTGGTGGCCTCAGCGTTGTTAAAACAAGTTGGGCTTACCTTTGATATTGCACAAAACGGCCAAGATGCACTAGATAAGCTAAACAGCAGCCAAGACAAAAAATACCAGTTAGTTTTAATGGACTGCCAAATGCCCGTGATGGATGGCTACCAAGCCACGCAAGCTATACGCGAAGGAAAAGCGGGTAAGCATAATAAACATATTACAATCATTGCTTTAACGGCAAACGCAATGCAGGGCGATAGAGAGAAGTGCCTCGATGCAGGAATGAACGATTATTTAACCAAACCTTTAGATTCCGCAGCACTAGAGCCTAAATTACAACAATGGCTTGGTACACAATAAAGGTGTAAGCTAAAAATACTGTTTACTAATAAAGAAAAGCCATGCATTTATCAGCAAATCAGCAGCGCGTTATTGGCTGCCTTTTAGAAAAACAAAGCACTACACCCGAGCATTATCCACTGTCGTTGAACGCACTGACGAATGCGTGTAACCAAAAATCAAATCGAGACCCGGTTGTAAACTTGAGCGAAAGTGAGGTGCAACAAACACTTGATGAACTTATAAGTCAGCGCCTTGTAACGCTAGACGAAGGGCTTTCGGGACGAGTTAATAAATACGATCACCGTTTTTGTAATACAGAATTTAGTAGTTTACAGTTGAGCACGCAGCAACGGGCAATTATATGTTTACTGCTGTTACGCGGCGCACAAACACCCGGTGAGCTAAGAACGCGCAGCGCTCGCCTAGCTGACTTTACAAACGTTAGCGAAGTAGAAACTGCCCTGAGCGCGTTAGCAAAAGATGACTACGTAACAAAGCTTGAGCGCGAGCCCGGCAAACGAGAAAGTCGCTACATGCACCTTTTTGCTGACCCAGCAGTAGCGCCAAGCCCAGTGCCAGCTACAGAAGTCGCAGAAGTTAAAAACGATGAAATTAACGAGTTACTTGCAGAAATTGAGGAACTAAAAGCCGAGCTTAGCCGTATAAAAGCACATTTAGGACTTTAATTAATAACCACTAAACCAGATAATGTAAGCCTATTTAAAAACAACTTATTAAATAACGAGGAGCTGGCCATGCGCGCCGAAATTATGGCTGAAATGAAAGTTCAGCCAACTATTGATGTAAACGCCGAAATTACCCGTCGAGTTAACTTTATAAAAGCACGTTTAGTGGCAGCCCATAGTGTATCGCTAGTGCTTGGAATTAGCGGCGGTGTTGACTCATCGACCTGCGGGCGCTTGTGCCAATTAGCCGTAGATGAACTAAACGCAGAGCAAAACACTAATAAGTACCAATTTATTGCGGTTCGTTTGCCATACGGTGTACAAGCAGATGAAGACGAAGCGCAAATGGCCGTTGACTTTATCAAGCCTAGTAAACGCATGACCGTCAACGTAAAACCTGCTGCCGATGCATTACACGAGCAAGCTATGGCGGCGGTAGTAGGCAGTGGTGAGGAGCTACCAGAGCAAGCTAAAATTGACTTTGTAAAAGGTAATGTTAAAGCACGCCAACGCATGGTAGCGCAATACGAAATAGCTGGTTTTTGCCAAGGCCTCGTTGTGGGTACCGATCACAGCGCTGAAAACATTACTGGTTTTTACACCAAATTTGGTGATGGCGCATGCGATTTAGCCCCGTTATTTGGCTTATCAAAACGTCAAGTTCGCGCACTTGCAACTGCCTTAGGTGCGCCTGAACTATTAGTAACAAAAGCCCCAACAGCTGATTTAGAAAGTGACCGCCCAGGCCTCACCGATGAAGAAGCATTAGGACTGAGCTATGATCAAATTGACGACTTTTTAGAAGGCAAGCCAGTGGCTGCAGAGGTTGAGCAAAAACTAACTGATATTTATGTTCGCACTCAGCATAAGCGCCAACCCATTCCGACTATTTACGATGATTTATAATGGCTAAGCAGCTAGTGCTGCGTATGCACTAGCTGATCTATTCGCCGTAATGTTACGTAAAACAAAAAACTGATTTATAGTTAATTTTAACGCCTGCCAAAGAGAAAACTGCATTACATGACATCTCCTATTTTAATAACAGGCGCTGGTCAACGTATTGGCCTTGCGCTTGCTAAGCACTTTTTATCGCAAGGCCAAGCTATTATTATTACCTATCGTACGCGCCACGATGCAGTCGACGACTTAGAACAACAAGGCGCCGTATGCATACACGCCGACTTTAGCAGCGATGCCGGTATAGCTAGCTTTATTGAAACACTAAAACAGCAAACTCACTCTTTACGTGCCATTGTGCACAATGCCTCTAGCTGGGACTGCGAAGCCAGTAACCCTGATTTTTCGAGTTTGTTTGATAACATGATGCGCATTCATGCCAAAACACCGTATTTAATTAATAATGCCTGTGCACAGCTATTAATGGCATATCAAGCTGATGCTTACACACCGGCTGACATTATTCATCTTACCGATTACGTTGTTGAAACAGGTAGCCCAAAGCACATTGCCTATGCCGCAAGTAAGGCTGCACTTGATAACTTAACCAAGTCGTTTAGCGCTAAGTACGCACCAAATATAAAGGTGAATTCGGTTGCGCCATCGTTGATTATTTTTAATCAGCACGATGACGAGGCTTACCGTGCTAAAACCCTTAAAAAATCTCTTATGGGTATAGAACCAGGTTGCCAAGAAATTATTAATAGTATTGATTTATTACTGCGCAGCCACTACATCACAGGCCGCGCTTTGCCTGTGGATGGCGGCCGCCATTTAAAGTAGAACACACATTAAACTGAGAAATTTATGCATGACGATTTAAAGCAAAGCTACCAAAACATTATTACCGCTGTGGGTGAAGATGCAGGCCGAGAAGGTCTTCTCGATACACCAAAACGTGCAGCAAAAGCCATGGAGTATTTAACCAAAGGGTATCGTCAAACGCTTGATGAAATTACCAATAATGCGGTATTTAGCTCAGACGCTGACGATATGGTACTTGTCCAAGATATAGAGCTTTACTCTATGTGTGAGCACCACCTATTACCTTTTATTGGTCGTTGCCATATTGCTTATATTCCCGATGGCAAAGTACTAGGCTTATCTAAATTTGCGCGTATTGTTGATATGTTTGCACGCCGCTTTCAAATTCAAGAGCAGCTTACTCATCAAATTGCTAAAGCCGTTGAGGAAGTAACCGGCGCAAAAGGCGTGGGCGTTATTGTTGAAGCTAAACACATGTGTATGATGATGCGCGGTGTAGAAAAGCAAAACTCAAGCATGCGTACCTCTGTAATGCTAGGTAACTTTAGAAGTGACTCTAAAACGCGTAACGAGTTTTTACAGCTTATTAAGGGTTAATTATGGCCAACGCAATTATTAACGTAACCAACTTACGCTTACGTACATTTATTGGTTTTAACCCAGAAGAACGGGAAAAAAAGCAAGATGTAGTGATTAATTTAGAAATTCACTACCCTGCCGATGACGCCTGTAAAACAGACGAAGTGGACCAAGCGCTTAACTATAAAGTGATCACCAAAGAGGTGATAAACCTAGTAGAGCAAGGGCACTTTTTGTTGCTTGAAAAGCTGGTTGCCGAAATACTTGCAGTATGCCATACACATCCAAGCGTGCATTACGCAAAAGCCAGAGTAGATAAACCGCATGCACTGCGCTTTGCCGACTCAGTTTCGCTCACGCTTGATTGGTCAAAGTAACTTTACAAAACCGCTTGTGCACCACTGGCAAGGGCAATAACGGCTAAATACCGCGCGCCTTTGCCAATGCTCACTAATAATAAAAACAGACTAAAACGCACTTTAAATATGCCGCCAATTACCGTTAGTGGGTCGCCAACAATCGGCAGCCAAGCAAACAGTAAGCTATATACCCCATATTTTTTAAATTGAGATTGCGCTTTTTCAAGCCCCTTGGCTGATACCGGAAACCAATTTTTGTGTTTAAAACGTAGCACATGAGTTCCCAACCAATAATTAACACAACTTCCTAGCACATTACCTGAAGTCGCGGCTAACCACAGCAGCCACAGATTAGCTTTTGCTTGGCTTATCATGGTAACAAGTACCACTTCTGAAGAACTTGGTAATAAAGTAGCGGACACAAACGCACTAAAAAATAAGGTGATATAAAGCATTAAGTACTTAAAGTAAAAACCCAGCATACAGCTGGGTTTATTAAAGGGTCGTCATTTATTTTATCAAATTTAGACTCAGTGGGTAATTAAACTCTTTCCCTTCATTGGCTTTAATACTGGCTAAAACCACCATGATAAAAGAAAAAATAGCCACTAAAGGCAGCAAAACGAGGCCGATTACGGCAAAGACTAGTAAAAAACATACAAAGTAAGCTATAGCCATAGTAATTTGAAAATTAAGCGATTTTTTACCGTGTAAATCGACAATTGGCATTTCATCTTTTTTAATAAGCCATACCACTAATGGCCCAAGTATAGAGCCAAACGGAATAACAAAACCGGCTACAGCGCTTAAATGGCAAAGCATAGCCCATGTTTTTTCGTCTTTTGATAACGGCTCAAGCTGTTGATTTTCTTCCATTACGCTCTCCTTATTAGTTAATACATACTGCCTTTTTATTGAGCAGGTGTCTATATAGAGGCGGCTATATTGTTAAATAACACGCCCTAACCCGCTGTGATAAAAAAGTGATAACTTTGTGAGAGTTTCTTGAGGTGGTTATTCAATACTTAGCCTGAATCATCACTTACAGGAAATAATAATGAAAGCTTCAGCATTTACAGTTGCAACCCTTTTAGCAGTAGCTAGCCAATCAACATTGGCAGTAGAGCTAGAAGTAGAAATTACTAACCTCACTAAAGGCCTTTACTTTACACCGGTACTAATAACAGCACACGATAGCGAAGATAAACTTTTTGAAGTCGCAACCGAAGCCTCTACTGCACTGCAAGCAATGGCTGAAGGCGGCGATATATCAGCACTTGTTACTCAAGCGTCAGCAGCGAGCAGCGATATTGCAGAAAACCCAGCGGCAGGCCTTTTAGCACCCGCGGCGTCTGCAACAGCAGAGCTCACAACTACCGATGGCAACGAATACCTATCTGTAGCGGCTATGTTACTGCCAACCAATGATGGCTTTGTAGGTCTAGATAGCTGGAAAGTTCCAACAGAAGCAGGCACCTATACTGTTTACCTCAATGGTTATGATGCAGGTACAGAAGCAAATAACGAGCTTGTAGTAGAAGGCTCGGGTGCACCTGGTGTATTAGGCATCCCTGCTGCACCGGGCGGCCAAGCAGGCACTAACGGTACAGGTATTACAACTGGCGATACAAATACGATGGTGCACATTCACCCGGGGGCCCTTGGCGATGATGACCTAGAAGGTGGAAACAGTGATTTGAATAACACTGTACACAGATGGTTAAACCCCGTTGCAAAATTAACTGTGACGGTTAAATAGGAGAGTTAATTATGTCATCTCTTTCTAATTTTAAAAAAAGTGCGCTTATTTTACTGTTAGCCAGCTCACTAGCCGCATGTGGCGATAACGATAATAACGACTCTATTGAAGATCAAGAACCTGTGGTTGTTGTAGAGCCCGAACCTGTTGTTTATGAGTTTACTATCACTTTTAGTAACTTAACGGCTGGACAACCACTATCACCACTCTCGGTCATTGCATTTGATGAAACCCCACCATGGAAATTTGGTGAGACGGCTTCTGTCGGTTTAGAAATGATTGCAGAAAGCGGCGCTAATGAAGAGTACCTTAGCGATGAAAATGCACTTGCTTCAGTCTCGGCTGAAGGTGGTATTGGCCCTAGCGAAACAACCTCTGTAACCCTTTTAGTTAATGCACAAGATGTTCTTAATTTATCTTTTGCTGCCATGCTTGGGAATACAAATGACGCTTTTACCGGTCTTAGTTCTGTAGATGTATCAACATTGGAAGTAGGCAGTTCAATATCACGAACGACGCCCGTTTACGATGCAGGTACGGAAGCAAATACAGAAACAGCTGACACTGTGCCTGGTCCCGCTGCTGGCGGCGAAGGGTTTAACGAAATACGCGACGATATTGCAGATATAATCACAATGCACCCAGGTGTTGTGTCTAATCAAGATGGCTTATCAACCTCTGCACTAGGTGCTGAACATAAGTTTGATAACCCAGTATCAAAAATCGTGATCACTCGTACACAGTAAAACAGCTTGTAATGGGGATGTGAGGCGACACGGATGTCCCTTTTTTACGAGGTTAACCATGCGGCACGAAAAAATACTGGTAGTAGAAGACGACAGAGAAATAGGGCAATTAATAACAACTCAACTTGCTGCGTTAAATTTGCATGTTGACCATGTTGTAAGCGCTGAGCTCGCACTTAAAAAAATAGCAAAACAACCTTACGGGCTTATTTTACTGGATATAAACCTGCCACAAATGGATGGCTTGAGTTTATGCCGTAAAATAAAAGAGCACTACCCTACCATTTCCGTTATTTTACTTACCGCGCTCAGTAGCGATATGGACCGTGTAATTGGTCTTGAAATGGGTGCTGATGACTATATTTGTAAACCCTTTTTTGCTCGCGAATTACAAGCCCGCGTTAAAACACAATTACGCCACCGCTCACAGCTTCTAGCAATTCAAAATAACGAAAACGACAGCCCGTGCAGCGAACAAAGGCTAAATATCGGCTCACTCAATATTGAATTTAGCTCACATCAAGTTTATTTAGACGAACAAGCACTTAACCTCACCGCCACTGAATTTGATTTACTGGTATATTTTGCTCGCCACCCAAACCATGTTTTTAGCCGCCAGCAATTGCTCGACAAAGTATGGGGGTATCAGCACAGCGGGTACGAGCATACCGTTAACTCACATATAAATAGGTTACGCGCCAAACTTGAGCTACATCATCAAGCGCCTATTATCGAAACCGTTTGGGGCGTTGGCTACAAACTAAATCCAAGCCAACTTACTTAAGAGCCTTATTATGAACCTATCTTTGTATCAAAAATTAGCGGTGTCGTTGGTGGTTATATTTTGCTTTATTTGTGCACTCGTATACAGCTGGAGTAAACAACTAGAGCTCACCTCAAAACATCATGGCGAGCAAAACCTGCACTTAGCCCTTGCTGAGCATTTAGTACAAGATAACCCATTAATAAAAGAGGGTGTATACGACTACGCAGCCCTAGAAAACCTATTTCATACTTTAATGTTATTAGGCCCCGCATTTGAGTTTTATTTTGTAGATGAAAACGGAAAAATCCTCACTTACTCAGCAGAGCCTGGTAAAGTTAAACGCACTCATATTAATTTAGCCCCCTTAAAAAAGCTGATTAACAACCCAGCTGCAGCGCCAATTTATGGCGATGATCCAAGAAATAAAGCGCAGCAAAAAATATTCTCTGTAGCGCCTGTTTTTAATAACGATAAGCTGCAAGGGTACTTGTATGTAATTATTGGCGGTGAAGCTTACGATACCTCTTTAAACACAATTAAAAATAATGACAAACTATGGCTTGCCGCATTATGGCTTGGAGCTGCACTTGCATTTTTACTGATTGCGATGCTTATTTTACTGCGCTTTTTTACCAACCCTATTCAGCGATTAGCCCGTGATGTAAGCAATATTGAAGCAGCTAATTACAGCCTTGCCGATACCAAACTCAGCAACTATTCGACCCAAAAAAGTAACGAAGTGCACAGTTTAGGCCGTAACATTCAAGCGATGGTTACCCGTATTGACGAGCAATTTAAAGCTCTTGAGCAAAGCGATAAACAGCGCAAGGAGTTGCTTACTCATTTATCTCACGATTTAAGAACCCCCCTTGCCTCTTTGCAGGGGTTTTTAGAGGTGCTTAATCAGTCGGGGTCACAATTAAGCGCTCAAGAACAACAAGAATACTTACATGTATCCCTTAATAACTGCGCGCAGCTTAAACAGCTTATTGAACAAATTTTTGAATTAGCCCATTTAGAAAACGGCGAAATAAGCATTCACAAAGAAACCTTTAATTTAGGTGAGCTTATTTACGATTGCATTGCGAAGTTTTCTCTAACCGCCGAGAAAAAAGGCCTTAACTTAACGGTAGAGCCTGCAATTTGCGATTTTCCTGTTGTAGCCGATATTGCAAAACTTGAGCGTGTTTTAAGTAATTTAATTGATAACGCAATAAGGCACACACCTAAAGGCGGCAGTATAGCTGTAAACGTTAAGCGTATTGATGAAAAGCAATTATTTGTGCAGGTTTCTGATACTGGCGTGGGTATTAAGCATGATGAGCTAAACGCGATTTTTAATCCGCATTACCAGGCTTCAAATTCAAATAACGAAGGGCGCCAACAAGGTGGCTTAGGGCTGGCTATTTGTAAGGGGTTACTAAAACTTATGGACAGTGATATAAATGTACAAAGTGAGCTGGGCAAAGGCACTATGTTTAGCTTTAACTTGCCGCAAAAAATAAAGGTATAGCCAACGGCTATACCTTTAGAACATTACTTAATTTTGATTTTGTTAGTTTTTAATACCGGCTAAATCAAGCATAAATGCATAGTTTAGCGCAGTATCTTCTAGGCGTTTAAAGCGACCAGACGCCCCACCATGGCCGGCTTCCATATCTATTTTAAACAGCAGTTTATTATCATCTGTTTTATAGTCACGCAGCTTTGCAACCCACTTAGCCGGTTCAAAGTATTGAACTTGTGAGTCATGTAAACCGGTAGTCACTAACATATTAGGATACGCTTGCTTTGAGACTTGATCATACGGCGAGTACGACAGCATGTAATCGTAGTACTCTTTTTCATTTGGGTTACCCCACTCACCATACTCATTGGTAGTAAGTGGTATGCTTGCATCAAGCATGGTGGTAACTACATCAACAAAAGGCACTGCTGCGACCACCCCTTTATATAGCTCTGGTGCTTGGTTAACCACCGCGCCCATTAATAAACCACCAGCACTACCACCGTAGGCAAATATTTCGTCTTTTGCGCCATAACCTTGTGCCACTAATGATTTGGTTACATCAACAAAGTCGTTAAAAGTGTTCTTTTTAGTTAATAACTTTCCGTCTTCATACCATGGGCGTCCTAACATTTGCGAACCACGCACATGCGCTATAGCAAACACAAAGCCACGGTCTAATAAGCTTAAACGTGAGCTTGAAAAAGTAGGGTCCATGGTGGCGCCGTACGAGCCATAACCATATTGCAGTAATGGGTTTGTGCCATCCTTTTTAAATGCATCTTTACGGTACACTAAGCTTACCGGCACTTTTATACCATCGCGCGCACCTACAAAAATACGCTCCGAGGCATAGTTATCTGCGTTAAAATCACCTAACACGGCTTGCTGTTTAAGTAGGGTTTTATCACCTGATTTAAGGTCAATATCGTACGACGAAACCGGTGTCGTCATACTGGTATAATAAACACGTAATTTGTCGCTGTTTATATCGTTGTTGCCATAGCTTGCAATGGTATAGGCACTGTCGTTAAAGCTTAGCGTGTGCTCATCTCCAGTCGATAAATGGCGAACAATAAGGCGCGACTGACCCAACTCTCGCTCTTGATATACAAGGTAGTCTTTAAATAAATCAACGCCTTCTAGCTTAATATCATCGCGCGGCGCAATTACCGTTTGCCAATTTGCTTTATCATGCGCTTTATCTACATCCACCTTCATAAGCTGAAAGTTAACCGCATTTAAGTTAGTGACGATGTAATACGTATTGCCAAGCTTTGAAATACTGTATTCAAGATCGTCCTCACGCTCAATTAAGCGCTTAGGTTTTGCTTTATTATCATCTGCGCTGAGTACCGACATACCAGAGGCATTGGTGCTGCTGTGCCAAATATATATTTCTGAGCCATCTTTGCTCTTACTAATACCCGTGTAATAACTTGTATCAGCTTCTTCGTAAATAAGTTCATCATCGCTTTGCGGTGTACCTAACGTATGGCGAAAAACTTGATAGCCAAGTAAGGTTTGTGCATCTTTTTTAATGTAGTAAAAGGTTTTATTATCGTTTGCCCAAATAACGCCGCCATTTGTTCCCTCAAGCGTGTCTTCGAGTAATTGACCTGTGGTTAAATCTTTTACCTTTATGGTGTAAATTCTACGGCTAACGGTATCTTCCCCGTACGCCATTAAATTTCCGTTAGTACTTACAGATAAGCCACTTACAGCAAAGTAGTCGTGATCTTTGGCCAATGCATTTACATCTAAAATAACTTGCTGATCAGTGCCTTTAAAATCGCTACTGCGAACATAGGTAGGGTATTCGTTTTCGCCACGCGTTTGTGATGAATAAAAATAGTCGCCTTTTTTAACAGGCACCGAGTCATCGTCTTTTTTAATACGCCCTTTTAACTCTTCAAATAACTTATCTTGCAATGTTTGAGTATGCGCAAGCATTGCCTCAGTATAAGCGTTTTCAGCATTTAAGTAACTTATAACGTCTGGCGCTTTACGCTCGTCATCACGTAACCAGTAGTAATCATCAATACGTGTATCGCCATGAATCGTCATTTCATGAGGTACTTTTTTAGCAATTGGCGCCACGGCGCTCACTGGTTTTTCTGTTTGTTGTGTTTGCATAGTAGTTGCTGTATCTGAAGGTGTACTTTTTGGCGCATTATCACACCCGGCTAGCACAGCGAGTGATAACGCGGCTAGCGTGAATGAAGAACGAATCATTATGAAATCTCTATGGTTTTTATTATTGGTGCTATTAAATATACCTAATAATAAAGCGTGGTGTAATTTAGTTTGTGAAGCTATGTAAAAAGGGAGCCGAGGCTCCCTTTAAAATAAAGTGCTAGTTATAAAATTACTTTTGTTTACGACGACGCATAAATGCAAACGGCGCAGCAAGTAACGTTAACCAAGCTAGTGAGCCCGATGAACCATTGCTTTCAGGCTCTGGTGTTGGCGTCACTGGCTGAGGGTCTGCAATGGTATCGTTAACAACGATTGATACCATAGTTTCTTCGGCGCTAGTGCCTGATGCTTCACGCACTGTGTATGTAAAGCTATCTTCACCAGAGAACTGTGCATTTGGCGTATAATCAATCGTGCCATCTTCATTCACGGTTGTAGAGCCATTTGCAGGTGCAGAAACCACCTCAACAGTTGATGCCACTAAGCTGCCTTTAATCCTTACACCTTTATGGGCAGAAAATTCTGCATTTTCTGTTTCTGAAGAGGCTACTGCGTCAAATACAAAACGCGACTCAGCCATGTCATTGGCTAATACATCAATAGTCACTGTTTGCTCTTCATCAACTTCTACTGCATCTGCAGCTGTGTAATGGCTACGATCTTTTGCAAAGGCTTGATATTGAATATCAACAACACCGCCTTTGATTTGATCGACTAAGTAGCCACTACCAATAGCATTACCCGTTGGAACTGTGTCCAGCATTGCACCTACGTTGCCATCAGCAGACTCTACACCCGCTGAGTAAGGTGCAGGTAAAGCAGGCACATCAATGTAGTTCATACGAACTTCATCAGTCCCTTCTTTTAAGATCACTTGGAACGTGTACTTATCACCTAAAGAACTACCCCAAAGCTCAACGTCATGCCATTCTACAACTACATAGCCGCTATCAAATTTAGCCACATAAAGATCACCGCCACCGCTCGTGCCACCCGCTAAATCAAAGTCAGCCCAAAGCGGCGCAATAACACCATTAGGTGTACGTGCATTAGGCATTGCTTGAGGGCTCCAAGAGTTAGTTGTATTTACATCTGCACCAACAGCAATAAAGCCGTTATCTGAGATAGTAAATGCTGAGTACTCTTTCCCATCAAAAATAAAGTCAGCTTCAACCGTAATGGTTATCTCATCACACCCGTCAGGACACGCTTGTGGCTCAATGCCTTCATCAGCCAATGAGAAGGTACCTAAGAAATCACTGCTGTTAATAGCAAATTCTTTTGGCCCTAATGTGCCCGTCCAAGTTAGTTCTTTATTGTCTTCACTTAATGTTACTTCACCTGCACCATTAGTCACTTCCACAACAGGGGCAGCACCTTTAAGAAGTTCTGCATTTTCATCAAGTTTTACATTTACTGATAGCTCGTCAGTGAACAGAGTATTATTAAATTGCACACCTACTTTTGCTGGAGTAGAAGAATTTAAAGAATCGGCATCGACGGTTGCACTGAATACACTGCTATTTGTTGCTTCGTTATCGTAAATAGCAAATGGTAAGTGAGCGATTTGACCTGTCTCAGTATGAGTCCACACTACGTGGCCAAAGTTCCAACCTTTAACATCGTTAAATGTTGAATCAATATCTAAGTTAAACTCAGCCATGTCAGTGCTTGTTTCTGCACCTTCAGAGTCTGTAGAGGTAGAACCGTGCGCGCCAAGCATAACGGTGCTAGGCGAAACTGTAATTTCAGCGCCTTGCATATCGGTTACTACTTTTGCAGTCCACTCACCAGCAACATCAGTCATATTTTGCACGGTATTTGAGAAGCTACAAACGCTTAAACAACTTGGATCGGCGTAAGAGCCATGATCAAATGTAAGTGCTGCCTCTAGCGCATTAGGCATATCTAATCGACCGGCACCTACATCAAATGCATCAGCTTTGGTAACTAAGTCTTCTTTATGTAGGCCATCCATTTTAGATGAGCTCATAAGCGCCGTTTTGATTTGTACCGCATTCCACTCTGGGTGAGCTTGCTTCATCAATGCTGCTGCACCAGCAACATGAGGGCTTGCCATACTTGTGCCTGTAATCGCATTAAAGGTAATACCATTACCTTCATCTGGCGAGTACGCAGATAAAATATCTGTACCTGGCGCTGCAATATCAGGTTTTAAGAAGCTAGGCTCACCATTAGGACCACGCGAACTTGAAGAGTTTACTGCATCAGTAAATTTCTCTTGAATTGTTCTTTTAACACTAGGGTCGAGTGAAGCAATAACCGGCTCTTCAGCTGCAGTTAACAGCTCAACCAAGCTTAAACCATCTTCTTGGCTAATCGCTGAGGCTGGAATTGTGGCGTCATCCATAGACATGCCCATAGCACCGCCAGCAACATTGTTGTGGATAATTACCGCTGTTGCACCTGCTTTCGCCGCATTTTCAGCTTTGGCTGAAAACGCACAGCTACCACGAGAGATTAATGCTACAGAGTCTGCAAATGAGATATCTTCAGCAAACTCTTCACACCCTTCAAAATTATCAGGAGCAATCACTTGCGCCGAAATAATAGGAAGTGAAATAGGGTCTGTTAATAAACCATTGCTTCCTTCAATGCTTAAATAGGTTTCACCTGCCACTTCAATTTGTTGAGAGAAGAAACGCCCTGTTTGCGTATTGGCAACTGTTAAACCAGACTCAATACAGCTAGGACAACCAATAGTTTGTGCGCCGTTACCATCGTTACCTGCTGCGGTTACAACCACTACACCCGCTTCTTCTGCAGCTGTGAATAAATCACTGTATGCACTGCTTGATGGATTACCACCTGCACCACCGCCCCACGAGTTATTAATTACGTCTGCGCCATCTTTAATGGCCGCTTCTAATGCCCCCATTAGTGCAACGGTAGTACCACTGCCTCGTCCATCGGCTGTGTGCCAAAGCGCTTTATAAGCCATTAACTGTGCCGCTGGCGCAACACCTGAAATTGACACGTTATTGTCTTGGTAAGTAATTTCAATTGGGTTACCTACAGCAGTACCCGCAACATGCGTTCCGTGACCGTCGTAACCGAGTGGAGAACCAATATATTCATCAGGGTGAACATCACTTGGTGTTGGGCCAAATGCACGCGCCACAATTAATTTATTATTACAAAAATCGGCTTCACCACCCTCTATACGACAGTAATCGGGGTTTTCTGCGATGTAAGCCGCTTCTTCTTCACTAAACTCTGCAGCTGCAAAACCCACATCTGAAAACATAGGATTTTCTGGGCGAATACCCGAGTCAATAATAGCAACTTTAACGCCTTTACCAGCTTCAGATTGACCACCAAGCGCCTGCCATGCCTCAACGCCTCTAATCACATCAATAGAAGCATCCATTAATGTGTGGTACTCAGTATCTAAAAATACTTTTTTTACACCCGCAAGTTTAGCGAGCTTTTCACGTTGACCTTGCTCACCTTCTACCACGATACCGTTGAATAACGTACTAAATGAATGTGAAACTGAGCCACCGCTAACAGATGCGGCTACTTGCGCTACACTTTTTTGTTTTGCTTTTAAGTAGCTGCTGTACTTTAACGCAGGTGCTGAAGATAGATTAACTTTACTATCCCCAGTTACTGCTGCAGAGGTTGCTTCAAGCCCTGCAATGCCGCCTTTGTAGGTTGCTAGCGGCTCGTCTTCAAGCTGGATAATATAGCGTGCTTTAGTAGAAATGGTTTTATCTTGAGAGTATGTTTTTACACTTGATGTTTCTGGGACATATCCTTTAGATAAATCAGGTGCGGCGGCTGCACCGTATGACATCATAGCTAACCCTATAGCTGATGAAATAGCGGTTCTTTTCAGTGTTATATTAGACATTATTTCCCCTGGAGTGAGTTTTATATTATTGTATTTACTCAATTCAATGTGATTAGAATTGTGATTTTAATATAGAACTACAGCCCTCAGGCTAGCAACAACTCAATTACAAGTGGATTACAAAACTGCAGGAATAGCATCGCAAAAACATCACAACAAACTAATTTTAAATAAGTTTTTCCATTTCTGTAATTTGTAAATCACTGTAAACAAAACCTAACTTCTCTATGGAAAATGAATGAGTAACGACGTTATAAATATTTTAACCATGGCTAAAGTAATTCAGACTGCCGTCGCCCCTGTCTTTTTAATTACGGGTATTGCTGCCACGCTCGGGGTTTTATCTAATCGTTTAGCCCGCATTACTGACCGTGCGCGACAACTTGAGCGAAAACTCAAGGTAAGCACCGATGAAGACTTTAATAAAACCCTAGCCACAGAGCTGCGAGCCCTGTTAAAGCGCTCTCGATGTATTCACATTGCTTTTAGTATGAGCGTGCTAAGCGCCTTGCTAGTATGTGCTGTGGTTATGCTGTTGTTTTTATCACACATTCAGTCTATTAATTTAGGGGTGACAATTGCCAGCTGTTTTGTGGCTGCAATGGCCTTATTAATATGTGGTTTTATGTCGTTACTTGGTGAGGTATTTTTGGCCACACGTAGTATGCGCCGAGGGATGATATTTGCTGATATTAACGATTAGCAATAAAAAAGCCCGAGATTTTCTCGGGCTTTTATCACAACATTTTAATTTTATTGCGCAGTATAAATAGTCTCTAACACTTCAATTCGCGCTTCTTTAGTATAATCAGATGACTTTAACTGCTCTGCAGCAGCTAAAATATCTTGGCCCTCATTAACAGCTAATACCGCTATTTTAGTACCTGGGAAAACAGACACTACCTTTAAGCCAGACAGCTGAGCTACCTCTGTTGCGTTCATGCCATCTTTAAGCAAAACAGTAATATTGCCAGAAAGCGACGTTAAGTTGTTTGTTAGGACATTACGTACCAGTGTACCTTTTGTTACTAACGATGAAGCCTCAGAAGATTCAACAACCGCCATCTCACCTTTAGTCGAAACAACATACTCATCAGCAGCAACACTTGTTGGTACTAAACGTAAGTTTTTTTCTACAACGTAAGAGCCAAAGTCGGTTTTGCTGTATTTCACACTATTTACCGGCTTTTTTGGAAGTTGCAGCTCTTTATCTGCTACTGAACTCGCTGTTGCACTTAGAGAAATACACGCAGCAGCACCTAAAATAACTAATTTATTCATTTTCATATCTATATTCCTTACTCTTGACCTGCGTGACCAAATGCTCTCAACGAAACGCCTTCTAAAACGCTTGCGGCACGGTTATTTGAAATACCTACGGCACCAAGTCCGTTATCCCCGCCATCGCTGAATGCAAAGCTATCTGCTGCAGCATCAAGAACACGAATAGTCCAAGTACCTTTTGTTGTCTCGCCATAGAAAGCATTAGACAGTAGTACCGCATCTCTTAAAACATACCCTGTGTTCCAACCGTTAGTAAAGCTATAAGCTGGGTAAAATAGAGCTTGCTTAGACGCTAGTAATACACTGCGTGTGCCTGATGGAGACGTCACTTCAATTGCTAAATCGGTACCAGCAGATGTTTGCGTACCATCCGCTAAACCAAAGCCCATTTCAGTATTGCTCACATCAAACTTAAACTGCATTGCTTCAATGTTTAGCTCTTCTTCAACAGTGATTTGCTGTGTAACACCCGCGGCACTGTTATCTGGGATTTCTAGTGTAAGAGCCTCTTCTTCAACAACAGAGCCAACACCACTCCAATCTGTAATAACTTGCTCACCTAATGCTACGTCGTACTCTTTTGCCATCGCAACTGCAGCACCAGCATCTACACGTCCAAAACCATATAAGTTATTAAAGTTATAACCTGCTGCATTTTCAACCCAGCCGTCATGCGCTACAAATTCACCTTCACCAACGCTAAGCGTTACAACTTCATCTTCTGCATCGTTAACTGTGCTTGTAGTAGCTAAGATATGACGAACATCACGCCATGTTAGCTCTGAATTAGCTGATAAAATCAGTGATACTACACCTGACGCATTAGGTGCTGCCGAAGAAGTACCATTAAACGTAGAGGTATAGTTACAGCTAGCGTTATCTTCATGTCCTGGGTAGTTGAATGGGTATTGCGATGCAGCAAAGTCTTCGCCATATGCTGCAGCCCATGCCGTAATCGAGCTACCATTAAAGCCTGAGTACCCATTAATACAGGTCATTTGATCAGTTGTCACCATGGCAGGCGCCCAGCGCCCATATTCACCCGCAGGGGCTGAAACCATTAAGTTAGCACCACCGCTTGAGTAGCTTGTATGCGTACCATCAGCATTTACAGCTGCAACGCTTAAGTAATATGGATGACCTTGGCTTGGCTCAAACGCGCCGTTATAACAAGTAAGGCCTAGCTCATTTGCGCCGTTATCGGCACATAATGACCCTTCACCGCTACCATCGACAAACGAGTTACCGCTCGATTTCATGTTTAGGGCACCTTTACCATCACGAAGGTTAAGGTTAGGGTATGACTCGATAGCTTCATCTAGCTCTGAGTAGCCAATAAACGTTGGGAAGGTAATACCGTAGCTGCGGTTAAACGCAGAAATATTTTCTGATGTGCTAATACCGCTACCTGGGAAACCATGCGCAAGTAAATCAGTTTGCTCAATTTTATCGCCACCTAGGTAGTTCATGCCAATTAGACCAGCATCTGGTGCAACACCGCGCCCGCCCTTACCATTCCAACCTTTCGCTGCAATTAAGCCTGCAACACTGGTACCGTGGTCGCCGCTATTTGACAGGCTAGTAGGGTCGGTGCGATCCAACACATCAACATCTAAATTTAAAGAACGGTTTGGTAACACGTTATCAACTAAGTCTTCGTGACGAATTTCCATACCAGAGTCAACAACAACCGCCGTTACGCCAGCACCTGTAACACCTTGAGCGTACGCAGCTGCTACGTTCATATCTTCGCCAGCAACCAATTCTTCTGCTTCTGATTCAGCAAAATCCTCGTCAAAAATAGTTTGCGCTTCTTCTTCGCTGTAACCTAATTGGTTGACATATAAATCAATTAGGCCTTGTTTCATTTCATCGCTTAGAGCGTACGATTTTTGACCTGTGTTACGCAGATGCCATTGCTGATTAGCCAAAGGATCTGACGCAATATCACTAATTGTTAATTGCGCAGACGCCGACTTACCATTTGCATTAGCGGTGTAATCAATTACCGCGTCTTCGCCTGAAACAGGAACGTAAGTAAAGGTATCGCCTTCAACAGTTAGTAAGCCATGGCTAAAAGTATATACGCCATCTTGCGCTTCAACCGCTTCACCATTTTCAGTAAATGTATAACTAAGTGTATCGCCATCGTTATCACTTGCATTAAACTCAGCAGTTACAGGTACCCATTGCTTTAAACCAGCAACGGCGACATCGCTTGCTTTTGGTGCAACATCAGTTACTACAGCAACTTGGCTATTATTGTCATTGTCGCTGCCGCCACACCCTGCTAGCGTCATAACTACTGCGGCAGAAAGTGCCGACATTTTAAAAATATTATGCTTCATAAACTTCCTTCGTTAATTATTTTTATGATGACTCAAGGTACACAACAGGGCACTTAATAACAACGCACTGTTTACAGTCGTTAACAATAAACTGACAAACTGTAATGATATATTCAGAAAACAAGCTATGGGTCATTAAAGTTTCACTTGAATAAAATAAGTAATCGATTCAAGATGTCTAATTAGTAGATATAATTTCTTACAGGGGCAAAACATGAAATTAAAACAATTTTTAG
This sequence comes from Pseudoalteromonas sp. Xi13, assembly GCF_003952205.1. NCBI lineage: Bacteria > Pseudomonadati > Pseudomonadota > Gammaproteobacteria > Alteromonadales > Pseudoalteromonadaceae > Pseudoalteromonas > Pseudoalteromonas sp. Xi13. The sequence continues at coordinate 68,439 of NZ_CP034439.1, read as the reverse complement.
CAGGGGTTGCTTTAGCAACATGTACACTTAGCGTATCTGCAAATACTGCATTTAAAGAGCCAAGTGATGCTATTGAATACCGTCAAGCTGCGTTTTCTATGATTTCAGTGCAAATTAGCGATATGGGCGCGATGCTAAAAGGTAAAATTCCTTTTGATGCAGAGCAATTTAAAATGCGCGCTAATAACGCAGCAGCCCTTTCTAAAATGCCATGGGAAGCGTTTTACGAAGGCACTGATAAAGGTGATACAGCAGCATTAGCTGATGTATGGTCTGATAATGCAACCTTTGTTAAAAAAGCCAATGCCTTTGCTGCCAATGCAGATAAGCTAGCTTTAGCAGCTCAATCTGGCGATAAGGCGGTAATTGGTAAAGCATTTGGCGCATGGGCCAAAGGCTGTAAAGATTGCCACAAGCAATTTAAAGACTAATTACAATTAAAACAATGCACACTAAAACGGCGCTTTATGCGCCGTTTTGTTTTTTTGTTAGCTATTAACTTAGCAAATAACTAAGTGGTTCTTTGCCCCACGTAACAGCCAGTAGCACTAACAACCCAACAAAAATAGCCCACGCCAACCAAGGAGCTTTCGTGTTATCTATATTAGTTTGGGTGGCTTGCTCGCTGTTAGCCTGTTCACCAGTGATCATTGCTTTGACAAGTGGTTTTCCTTTTATTTTATACACAACAATGGCAGTAACATGCAGACAAATGGCATAAAATAAAATATCGAAATTAAGGCGGTGCAGCCAATTTGCAAAATCAACTGTTGAGCTCGACACATACTCAACCAAAGGCCCATCAGTCAAAATGCCATCACTGCTCATTAGCCCGGCCACTAACTGCACTATAATAAGTACAAAAAACAACAAAACCATGTAGCTACCTGGCGCCGAATGACCCACTCCTTTACTGGGGTTTTTGAACTCTTTAAGTACTGCTATTGGCGAGTGCAGTAACGCGCTTAATTTTGCCGTTTTACTGCCCACCAAGCCCCACACTAAACGGGTCACTATTAATGCGATTGCGAAAAAGCCAGCCACAAAATGAAGCTCAATCATGCCCTCGTCAATGCTAAAGTAAAGCACAGCAATATTAATCACTAATAACCAATGAAAGCTTCTTATAAAGCCATCCCATACTTTTATACTTTGCATATACATCCTCAACTTGTTGCCAGGCTCTGGCACATTATTTTGATACTAAAGCCATTATTCCAAAGTTTTACTAACGCTGCATTAATGATATTACATAAAGCGCTATTTATGGCACACTAAACGCACAAACTTATTACTTACTTGTATTAATGAATATAACTAAACGCGCAGTATTAAAAGGTTTTTTTGATATGCTCCCGCTTTGCCTGGCGGTCGTTCCTTGGGGAATATTATGTGGCTCTTTAGCGATTCAAAATGGCTTTAGTGCCTTTGAAACACAAGCAATGTCATTACTTGTATTCGCGGGTTCTGCACAATTAGTTGCAATTGAACTAATGGCCGGTAACACCCCTTTACTGACTATTTTATTTACTACATTTATTATTAGCTCTCGGCATTTTTTATACGGTTTAGCCGTACGTCATAAAGTTATTTCACAGCCATTACGGTGGCGCTTACCAATAAGTTTTGTACTAACCGACGAGCTGTTTGCCTTTTCGCATCAACGCAAAGCCTATAAAACAAAAGCGCGCCTAATATACGCTTTAAGCGCGGGTTTTAGTTTTTATATTGCATGGAACCTTTGGACACTCATAGGCATAGTTGCAGGAAGTGTGCTCCCTGATTTAACAAATTTAGGGCTCGACTTTGCTATTGCAGCTACATTTATTGCGCTTGTGGTACCGGGCATAAAAAATTTAGCCTCGCTGGTTACTGTGATTGTTGCGGGTATTAGCGCCACAGTTTTAAAAAGCACGGAGTTTGAGTTGTGGTTGGTTTGTGCTGCTCTACTTGCAATGAGTGCAGGCTACTTTACTGCAAGGCTTACACAAAAAAAGGACAGCCCATTATGATGCTCACTATATTATTAATGGCGTGTATTACCTTTTTTACTCGTTACTTATTTTTACATCAACGCCTTGGTTTTAAAGTGGGCCCTAAAATGCAGCAGTTTTTAAGCTTTAGCGCACCCGCTGTACTAACCGCTATTTGGGTACCCATTATTTTTATAAATGAAGACGGGCTCAACCTAAACTGGCATAACCCTTATTTAAGCGCAGCTATCGTTGCCATTATTGTTGCCTACAAAACACATAATATTTATTACACAACGCTTGCCAGTATGGGGTTATTTTTAATTTTAAACTAGGGCGTGTTGGCGTTTGAATTTGCAGCAGTATGTTTGGTTTTTAGGCAAGGCAGAGCCTGTGAAGTGTGGTTATTCCCCATAAATAGGCGATAACGTAGCATAAATGCCAAACATGCGCTGCCCTTTGGGTTCTGCCTAGGGGCGATAAACTCTTTGTTGCTCGGTTTTTACTTAGCCCACTAGGTTACAAACCTCGCGCCGCGATTTGATCGCCCCTAGGTTGAACAAATTTCAATCCGCAAAGTTCAACACGCCCTAAATAACAGCCAACCCATTGGCGCATAGTTAAGCGCGGTATTAACAAGCCTAAATTTTATACTTTTAGTAACGCGCTACAGCGGGTAGAATGTAGCTAACAACAATAAAAAAGCACCCATCATGCATGAATTTCATCAATTAACGGCTACTGCGTTAGACGGTAAAACAATTAATTTTAGCGACTTTGAAGGCAAGGTTGTGCTTATTGTTAATACCGCAAGTGAGTGTGGTTTTACTAAGCAGTACGAGTCGCTACAAACTCTTCATAGTGAGTACGCTAAAAGCGGATTGGTTATTATTGGTTTTCCATGTAATCAATTTGGTCAGCAAGAGCCAGGCGACGCAACGCAAATACAACAAGGCTGTTTAATTAATTACGGGGTAAGCTTTTTAATGGCCGCTAAGGTTGATGTAAACGGTCGTCACGCCCACCCTGTATTTAGGTATTTAAAATCGGCCTTACCCGGCTTTTTAACACGAAAAATAAAGTGGAACTTCACCAAGTTTTTGATAGCGCCCGATGGCACACCTATCAAGCGCTATGCGCCTTTTACAAAACCAGAAAAGCTAGAAACCACTATTCAACAAGCACTCGCTAAATTAAGTACATAATAAGTAATAAAGAGGCATAAAGCCTCTTTATTGCCAATGTTTAGCCTTTAAACATGCGTAAACGCACATTCAAACCCTAATAAAAAGGCGCATTATTTTAACTAGCACAATTTAGTCTATGTAATCGTTTAAGTCGTCTTCACCTAGGTTTTTACGCAAACGTTTTTGCTCAAGGTAATCTTCCAACTTCTTTTTCACCTTTTGCTTTTTTTTGTCATGCTGATTACGCCCGACCATTTCGTACTCGTCTTCAACAAAATCATCATCTAGCGCATCGTAACTAAATGTCTTACCCACAACCCACTCCATAAAGTGTTTGAGACCAACTCAGGTTTATTCCTGCACTTGGTAAATTAAAAATGTTTAGCGCTAAAATACGAACAAATTAGCACCAAAATAAAGCCACGTGACTATCGTAAATAGCCTTCATGTCAATATTGTGAATAAATAGCGCTAAATTAAGAAAGTGGAAAGTGAGAGTTTTTTATCGTTTCGACAAATAAAATTTATCATTTATTTATTTTTAGTGTTTTTGACTAAAAAGTAGTTTATTTATCAAAATTAAAAATCATTACAAACACACAAATTTTCATAACTTACTGTTTTAAAATAAAAATAAATAATGGCACTAAACTTGTTAATACTTAGCCGTCATCAACAATTATTAGAGAATAAACATGAAAAATTTACTATTAGTAAGCGCTTTAATTTGTACACCCGCTGCAATGGCACATAACGATAACAATGCGGGTATTTCGTTTAGCAATGAGCAGTGCAATGTAGAGTTTAAAAACGATGTACGCATTAAACCTAGCGAATTAGAAATTTTTACCGCATCTAATCAATTCATGCGCTTTAACAGCAATGGCAACTTAACTATAAATGGCGAACAAGTATCCATTAACAGCGAACAGCGCCAAGCGCTTACCCAGTATTCTGACAACTTACGTACGCAGCTACCTGAGGTCGCTAATATTGCCCTAGACGGAGTGAAAATAGCCGGTGTAGCACTAGAGGAAGTAGCCAACGCATTTAATATTGATGGCCTTGATGACTTATCTGGTCTCATGGACGATATAAGACTTGAAGTAGAAAACACCTTTTATCAACAAGGTACGTTTGTAATGGGCCAACAAAGCTTTAATCAATTTGGTGAAAACTTTGAACATCAATTTGAGGAGCAAATAGAAACCGTGGTTGAGTCTGCCGTTATGCAATCAATGGGCAGTATTTTAGTTGCTTTAGGCTCTGAGCTGCTTGGTTCGGGTGGAGATATGGATGCATTTGAGCAGCGCATGGAAAATATGGGCGCGCAAATAGAAGAAAAAGTAGAGCTGCATGCCAGTGCGCTTGAAAAGCGTGCCAACTCTTTATGCGACAGCTTTGCCAACATAGCACAGCAAGAAGAGCAATTAGTAGCGCAGTTACCCCAGCTAAAAGGCTACGAGTTATTTACCATTAAACAAAATTAATACACCGCACCGTATTTAACATCCCTTTAGCAGCACTTGTATATTAGGTGCTGCTTTTTTATTCTTTTAGCGTGTGAGCCAGCGCACCTAACGTGCTAATAGCCTGCTCTATTTTTTCGCTCCACTGCACCCCGTAACTTAGCCTAATACAGCTTTTATACTTATTACTTGCTGAAAAAATAAGTCCGGGGGTTATGCTAATACCAGCTTCTAGCGCCAGTAAAAATAACTTTTGACTGTCTACCCCTTGGCCTAAATCAAGCCAAATAACACACCCACCTTTAGGGTCACTAATACGCGTATTTTTAGGCATCGCGTTTAATAAGCACCACCGCATGCGCTCTTTGTTATTACGTAAGCGCTGCCTAAGTACTTTTAAATTACGGTCATACTCACCACTGGCTATAAACTCAGAAAGCGTCCACTGATTTATAAGTGAGGCAGAGCAACTTAATGCACGCTTATGCCGGCGCGCTTGTCCAGCAAACTTGCCTGCTATTAACCAACCAACTCGATAACTTGGCGCAGCCGTTTTTGAAAACGAGGCGCAGCTGATCACAAGCCCCTTTTTTGAATACGCTAAAGCGGGCGTGCCACGCTTGGCAGTAAAGTGTAGATCACCGTACACATCATCTTCTATAAGCACAACATTATGTGACTCTATTAAGTCCACCATTTGCTTACGGCTTTCATCGCTCATAAAGCTGCCAACCGGGTTATTTATGGCGGTCGAAAACAAGCATGCTTTTATATCATGTTGTTCAAGCGCTTGAGCTAAGTCGTTAAGCCAAATACCATTGTCGGGGCATAGCGGGATTTCAAGCGCCTTTAATCCTAAGCTCTCTATTAGTTCAATAATGCCGTGATAACAGGGGGTTTCAATTGCAACCACATCGCCGGGCTTAGTAACACACTTAAGTGCGATAGCCAGCGCCTCTTGCGCGCCATTAGTGATCACCAGTTCATCTATATTTACACCAATACCAAAGCCTAAGTATCTATGCACTAATTGCTTTTTAAGCGCAGCAAAACCATCAATAGGGCCATAATTAATAACACTCGCCCCAGCAATTGTCATAACCCGGCGCATGGTACGGACTAAAGCTTTATCGGTAGGCGCGGCAGCAACGGGATTGGCAATACCAAAGGCAATTACATTAGGTTGATGAATAGCGCTGTATACCTGCTCTATTAATGCTTGTTTATTTACAGTGACAGGCTCGCGGCTTAGTTTTACACGCTTTGGCAAACTGTAAACCGTATTAAGCACCGTTAAAAAGTAGCCCGATTTTTCACGTGCCTCTACTAACCCTTGATCTTCTAACGCTTGATACGCTTGCTTAACTGTCGGAATGCTAATATTTAAGTTACTGGCCATTTTACGAAGCGAAGGAAGCTTTTCCCCAGGTAGTAACACCTTTTGTGCTTGCATGTCTTTAATTAGCTCAATAACTTGTTGATATAAAAACTCGGCTTTTTGCTTATTGGCAGCTGGCTGCATATCTCGCCTCAAATCTGTATAGGTTACATTTATACTTTTCTGTATATGGTAAGTATACAGATAGACTCTAAAATAACCACTCAATCGGTTTTTTTAGAGGTTTGCCATGAAAAGCGCAGCGCTATATCTCACAACAGTGTTAATTTGGGGCTCTACGTGGCTCGCGATTTCGTTTCAGCTAGGCGATATTGCTGTGGAGCTTTCTTTGTTTTATCGCTTTGCCATAGCAGCTGCATGTATGTGGCTATTTGTGGCCTACAAAAAGCCTAATATGCGATTTTCGTTAGTCGATCATGGCTTTTTTGCTTTATTGGCCATTTCTAACTTTGGCTTAAATTATTTGCTTTTGTATTGGGCACAAAACTACCTCTCATCGGCAATGGCCTCTATTGCATTTTCAATGTTGCTAATAATGAACATAGTCAACACCCGTTTATTTTTTGCAAAGCCCATTGCCAAACGTATTTACTGCGGCGCGTTAATCGGCGTGGTGGGTATTATTTGTCTGTTTTGGCCGCATTTACAGCAATTCGACTTGAGTAATGGGGCGTTGGTCGGGTTACTACTTGCCCTTGGGGGTACCTTTGTGGCTTCATTGGGCAATATGATTAGTGTACGTAATTCTAATCGTCAAATAGGTGTGCTGCAGGGTAACGCATGGGGCATGTTATATAGCGCAATAGGTTTAGCCGTTTATGTATTAATAAATGGTATAACGGTCAGTTTTAGTGCCCCTACCAGCTATTGGCTGTCGCTATTGTATTTATCGGTTTTTGGCACTGTGATTGCGTTTGGCTGCTATTTTGCCTTGTTAAAAAACATTGGCCCCGAAAAAGCAAGCTACGCCATAGTGCTGTTTCCGTTAGTGGCCGTTGCATTAAGCAGCTTATTTGAAGGCTTTGAGTGGCATGCAAACACCTTTGCCGGCTTTAGTTTAGTACTACTGGGTAATGCAATTGTACTTACCCCCACAAAAAGAATTAACGCCTTTTTAGCAAGCCGCTGCGTTGCTAAAAATGGCTCCGTCCCCAGTTAGAGGCGTTTTTAACGCACTAACACAAAAGCGCCTACCCTACTGTAGGCGCTTTTTTATTGGTATATGAAAATTAATAGCCTGCTCCTGGATAGCAATAACCGCGGGCGTAACACCTACTAGCTCGCCATCGGCCTCAATTAATAAATCTCTAGTATTAATACGCGCCTGTTTGAGTTGGCTATAAGTAAGCTTTTTTAAAGTATGGTGGCGCTTAAAAATTAATTTAATAAAGCTATATAAATGATCAACAAGACTACCCGCTTGCATTTGGTAGCAATCAAGCAGTCCATCATCAATTTTAGCCCTAGGTGCTATTTTAATGCCGCCGCCAAAATACTGAGAGTTCGCAAATACAGTTATTAAATTTTGATAGCTACATTGCTTATTTAAAAATGCTCCATTTAGTGTGCTTTCTTTGTAAGTAAAGAGCGATTTAAAACTCGTCCACTTATATCGCCAAGCTGACATGCTTTGTAAATGACCCAACTGCTTAATTACATGAGCATCAAAACCAACACCAGCCACATTAATAAAGTAACGAGTATTAATTTTACCTACATCAATTAAGTGTGTGGGGGCATTAAAAATAGCGTTTTGCCACTGTTTAGCTGTGCAATGAAAGCGACGCGCAAAATCGTTGCCCGTACCACAAGGTAATATTGCCAAACTACATGCACTGTCAATCACACCATTAAGTGCCAAATTAAGCGTGCCATCGCCTCCAATAGCCACTGCTATTTGGCTTTTTTGTGCATTCAATTTAACGTTTGCTAAGTCGTACTCAAAATTACCTGTCGTTTTAACCGTAATATAGAGAATATTTTTCTTCTGGCATGTTTTTTTAAGCCAATCGAGGTGATCTAACACCACACTTTTTACGCTCGGTTTAACTATTATTAACAACTGCAAGTAATTTATCTCCTATTAGCCAGTACACCAGCATAAATAAGAATTAAGTTAAAATTAATTTATCTGAATAATTAATCATAAAAGTGCGTAAAAATTTACTAAAAACATTAACAAATACAAAAAACACTTATAAAACAAATCAAAACCTAGTTCCCCTGATTAAATAATTATGCAAAATGGGCACTTGGTAGTTTTAATTAAAAACAAAACAATGCAAATTCAGATAAAAATAACTAATAGCCAAGCCTTAGTTTATATTGTTGTATTTTTAAACAAAAAAGAGTCAAAATGCTCGCGATTTAAACACATACACCTTGGAGCAAAGACATGAACCCAATAAACACCCTAAACCAAAATGCAACAGCCCACGTTGGAGTAAAGCCAACTAACCGTAAAGCTAAAATGCTTGCTAAATTAAACCGTATGGGCAAAAAGTTAGCATTAAACAGCGCCGCGCAATACAAATAATCAACCTTGTTATGCTTATTAAGCAGGGGCAGTAAACAACTAACCACTATTGAAAGCCCTTCTTTAGCTCCCTTAGTTTGCTGCCACCCTTTAATTTTTAGTTTAAATCCTTCTAATTTCCCTCTATTTACAAAAAAAACCGCAATTACGCCTACTTTTTAAGCAAACAGTTTATTTGCTATTTACACGACGGTATCACCTAAGTATTATTCTGCGTCACGGAGAGATGGCAGAGTGGTCGAATGCACCGGTCTTGAAAACCGGCATAGGTTTGTAGCCTATCTAGGGTTCAAATCCCTATCTCTCCACCACTATTTAATTAATGGTATGAATAAACTACCGTTAATACAATCTGTTATGCGTTGGAGAGGTGTCCGAGTGGCCGAAGGAGCTCCCCTGCTAAGGGAGTATAGAGTTTGTAGCTCTATCGAGGGTTCGAATCCCTCCTTCTCCACCATTTCTTTTTAAAAACCGCTTAGTTGCGGTTTTTTTGTGCCTAAAATTTAACAACCAATGTATCCATGGAGGGTGAGAGTCCTCGCTAGGGTTCGATAAAATGTCTGGAACACTTTAAGCCGCCGTAGGCGTTGCGAAGCAATTAATTACATGGATGTAATTAAGCTAACCCCTCCTTCTCCATCATTTCTTATTAAAAGAGGTGAATCGAAACACATTGAATACACTGGGTAGTTACGGCATTATTAATAACAACTCCACTAACGTAAGTTTAATTATGTTTCGTTTAATTGCACCTTTAATAGGCCTTGTGGCTTTAAGTACACACGCAGCCCAAGACATTACGGTTTATAAATGTACAATTAAAGGAGTCGCTACATTTAGCCAAACACCCTGTGCTGACAATGCAGAAGTTATTAAACTAAAACAGCCACTAGTTGCCGATAAGTACGGTAATAATGCAAACTCACCCGCAATGCCTGGTGCCTCTGTAGATAACTACATTGAGATTAAAAAAATTGAGCGTGAAATTAAACGCCACCAGCTTACTATCAAAAATTATAAAGAAGACTTAGCTGACGCCAAACAACAAGCCAGCTATGTTACTCAAGATCAAGCTAATAGAATGGGCGCCGAATCAATAGCCGATGCGATAGCCACTAAAACTACGGCGATTCAAAACCGCTATAACGCATTAATTAGTGCTGTAGAGCAACAAATCTCTATTTTACAGCAGCAAAAACAGCAGCTGAGCAAACAACCTTAACTGCTAAATAAGCAGTTTACAGGTTGCGCAAGGTACACTTTTTACAACATATATTAAAAAATACCGCAAATAACATACTGTTCGCTATACTGATATTTAAAATTAAGTACTTTTAAAAAGTCAGGGAGCTATGTGAAAAATTTTAACTCAAAATATCATTCAGTTATCTTTTACATAATTTTTTCATTAGCGTACTTTTTAATTGGTATTTCACTCACTAAACTCGCCTTTAATACTCAAATTATCCCGGTATGGTTGCCTGCAGGCATTGCCTTAGTTGGATGCTATATGTGGTGGTGGCGCTTCATTCCAGCGCTTTTTATAGCAGCCTTTGCTTTTAACTTTAATATTTTTGACAGCACAGCTCACGATATGGTGTTAGTTGGCAATACCTTCAGCCAAGCCATGTATATTGCTATTGGCATTGTATTGCAGGCAATGGTGGGGGCTGGTTTACTTAAATATTGGCTTGGACACCCGCTGTATTTTAAAAAACGCGCAAGTATCATTTATTTTATTTTTGTTGTGGGCATTGCGGTTAGTTTAATTTCAGCAAATTTTGGGGTATTTGCGCTAAGCCAATTTAACTCTGCGTACGATATTAAAGATCATTGGCAAAATGTGTTATTTTGGTGGCTAGGAGACTCATTAGGCGTAATTATTGCCACTCCTCTGCTGTTGGTGCTTACTCAGTTTAAGGGGCAAAATAGGCCTATATCGCCGCTGCCTACGTTAGCGGTATGTAGTATTTTATTTGTATCTGTTGCAGTAACTACTCAGCTTTATAACCAAGAAAACAGACAAAATACCGTTAAAGTCGCCGAGCGAGAAGCTCACATTATTGAAAATAGCTTATATCGCTACATCAACCAAAGTTTAATAGCGGTGCAAAGCTTAGCCAGCCAAGTACAATCTAACCCAGATTTAAACCAACAAGACTTTTACACCTACGCCAGCGAGTTACTGACGCAGCATTCGTTTATTAAAGCGCTTTCGTGGAATCAAAAAATAGCGCAAAGTGAGCGAGCTTCGTTTACCCAAGAAGTTGCCGATATATACCACCTAGACTTTGAAATTGTCGGGGAGCCCCTTGAGCCAGACGATCCTATGGTCATCGTTAAATACATTGCCCCTTTTAATGGCAACCAAAAAGCGGTTGGTTTTAATGTGTACTCAAACCCAGACAGAAAAGCATCGCTAGTAGACCCTGCAATTAGTTATCAGCCTGTCAGCACTAAAATTATTCAGTTAGTGCAAACAGCTGAGCCTGAGCCTGCCTATCTGCTATTTGCCCCCGTGTACGAACAGCAAGAGCAAAAAGCTATTATAAAGGGGTACGCAACAGGTGTGTTTTTAGTGCGTAATATTATTGAGCAAGCGATTAACGAGCAACAATCAGAGATGTTTTCTATTGCGTTTTATGAAGATGTAAATAAGCCCGCTTTTTATAGTAACTACGGCAAAAGTTTAAATATCGCTCAGGGCAGCCGTGTTATGAAACTAAAGCTCAGCTTTGGTGGGCAAACATGGAATGCACATTTAGCCTTAAAAGAGAAATACCTTGCCCCCCATAATAACCAATTAACACTGTTTTTAATGGCCTTACAATTGGTGGTATGTGCCTTAATTTTAATTGTTTTACTGCTTTTTAATCAGCAACAAATTGCCCTTACCCGAAAAGTCGCAGAGCGCACCCACTCGCTTGCGCAAGCTAAAAAGCAATCTGACTTAGCTAATCAGGCTAAAAGCCGATTTTTAGCCAATATGAGCCATGAAATACGCACACCATTAAATGCAGTTATTGGCTTTTCATCATTAGCGCGCAAAGAAGACAACGCACACACTCTTATTGGTTACTTAGACAAAATAAACTCTTCATCTAAAAGCTTACTAAACCTGATTAACGACATACTTGATATTTCAAAAATTGAATCACATAAGCTTAAGCTAGAAAGCACAGCATTTGACCTACATGCAATTATAAAGCGTATTAACACAATGTTTGAGGCCAGTGCAGCCAATAAAGGCATTGGCTGGCAGGTTAGCAGTCATCTTCCGGTAGATACTTGGTATGTAGGCGACCCTTTACGCTTTGAGCAAGTAGTGCTAAACCTTTGCAGCAACGCAATAAAATTTACAGAGCAAGGCAAAGTAAGTGTAGACTTTGGCGGAGAGTTTATCAGTACTGACAAAGTTAAAATTACCGTAACCGTTACAGATACGGGTATTGGCATAAAGCCTACCCAGCAGTCCAAGCTATTTAGTGCCTTTACCCAAGCCGACGACTCAACATCAAGGCGATACGGTGGCACAGGCCTGGGCTTAACTGTCGTAAAAGAGCTCAGTAAATTAATGGGCGGTAACGTCACATTACAGAGCGAACCAAACGTTGGCTCTACGTTTAAATTTGACGTTGAGCTTCGCACCAGCCCAGTACAAGAGCAAGCCGAGCTTGTATACTCGGGTACTAAATTTGCGGCTTTAAAAGTGCTAGTAGCAGAAGATAACCCGGTAAACCAAATGGTAATTAAAGCCATGCTAGGCTCATTAGGTATTGTTGCCCATATTGTCGAAAATGGTGAAGCGGCAGTAGATATAGCAAAAGAGCAACACTTTGACTTAATTTTAATGGACTGCCAAATGCCAATAATGGATGGTTACAGAGCCACCGCTCTAATTAGGCAATTTAAAAGTGAGGTAGAGCTGCCCATTATTGCGCTGACCGCCGATGTTATGCCTGAGGATAAAGCCCATGCTCAAGCCGTTGGTTTTAATCAGCATCTTGCAAAACCGCTAGAACTGGTTAAGCTAACCGCGTGCTTAGCCCAATATGCCGAAATTGAAGAGCACTAATACAATGATGCGCTAAATAAATGCACTTGTGTTAACTTAGTTTAAAACACCACCACCCACTATAAAGCAGCCCAAGGTAAGCAGTAATGGCAACTTTTACCCACCAATGGTTTAGTGATATTAACCAGATAGACGTACACGAATGGACTCGCTTATTCGGTAATGAACCTTTTACCCGCCATGCATTTTTATATGCATTAGAGCAAAGCCACTGTGTAAACAAAGAGACAGGCTGGCAGCCTCAGCACTTAGCGGTTTATGAAGCTGATAAACTAGTCGCACTCGCTCCTGGGTATTTAAAAAGCCACTCTTACGGAGAGTATGTTTTTGATTGGGCATGGGCAGAAGCCTACGAGCAACACGGATTAGCCTATTACCCTAAATGGCTAAGCGGTGTACCTTTTAGCCCCATTGAAGGCCAGCGTATTGCCATTGCACATACGAATACACAAAGCGTATACGAGTACATAAAAAAGCAATTAAATTTAACGAGTGTGGAGCAAGGTTGGTCTGGCTGGCATGTTAACTTTTGCCCAAAGGTTCAAGCTCAAGCCCTGTGTACTGACGATATAATGCAGCGCGTAGGCGTGCAGTTTCAATGGTTTAATAAAGGCTTTAAAACCTTTGACGATTTTTTAAATACACTCACCGCACGCAAACGAAAAACGCTAAAAAAAGAGCGAGCTAAAATAGCACAGCAAAATATTTCCATTGAATGGCTGCAAGGCTCGCACCTAAGCCCTGAAACAATGCAGCTATTTTGTGAGTTTTATCAGCGTACTTATTTAAAACGTTCTGGGCATTTAGGGTATTTAAATGTTGAGTTTTTTACTTTATTACAGGCACTAATGGGCGATCAGTTAATTGTTATGCTTGCCAAAAAAGACAACAAAATAGTGGCAGCAACGCTAAGCTTACAAGGTGAAAACACCTTGTATGGCCGCTATTGGGGCGCCAGCGAAGAAATAGACTCCCTTCATTTTGAGCTGTGTTACTACCAAGGGATTGAGTTTGCGATTAAGCATAACTTACATTGCTTTCACTCAGGCGCACAAGGTGAGCATAAAATACCTCGTGGGTTTGAGCCTGTTTTTACCTACTCTAGCCACTATATTGTTGAACCCGACTTTAGAGCAGCAATAAACGACTACCTAAAGCGAGAACGCCAGCATATGACAATTTATAAAACGCAGTGCGCTGATTTACTGCCGTTTAAAAACCAATAACTGATTGTTCGCTGGCATAGCTGTATCACTTATGAGTGTAAGGCCAGCATGCCTTGCTAATTGCTCTATGGCCTCAAAATCACGAATACCGCTAAATGGGTCACGCTGTGTTAAAAAGCGATCGAACTCTTCATTACTTGCACTTGTAAACTGCCCTTGGTATTTGAAAGGGCCATAAATACACACTACACCTTGGCTTACTAAGTGTGTTGTAACCCCTTTAAAAAATTGCTCAACCAACTGCCAACTTACAATATGAAACGTATTTGCTGTGTAAATGGCATCTACGTTATTTACCGGCCATGCATAATTCAAATCAAGCTCAAGAGGGCCGTGTAAATTAGTTAAATTTGCCTCCTTATGCCATAAATTTATGCCCTCATGGTTTATACGGCGATCACTTGTATACCACTGTAAATGCGGTAATTGCTCAGCAAAAAACACACTATGCTGCCCCGTACCCGAGCCTACTTCGAGTACCGATTTTGTCTTATTAAAAGCCGTTTTAAGCACTTCTAAAATAGGACCCTTATTGTTTTCACACGCTTGTGAGAAAGGTTTGATCATGACCTGCACCAATATTGAAACTTATTGCACAACATTAACGCAAAAAAATGGCACTGAACAATTAAAGTTTTATAGATAATTTATAAAAGTGAGTTAATTCATGGCACTAAAATAAAAATAAGGCGATGGTATGTATTATGCTTTAATTAAATCAACCCTAAGTAGGGTGTATTACCAATATTAAATACGAGGATAAAATTATGCATACTCCCCCTTACACCGCTGTAGACGCTGTGGTCTCAGTGACAGAAAAAAGCACCGAAAAACCAAGTAGCACCTGTGATAGTAGAGCCACTGTAATCGACTTACTTTCTCACTGTAACCAAAATCAACAGGCGCTAAAAAAACATGAAACAGACCAAATATTCATTCTTGGCTATAATTGATACTCAATTAAACGCTGCAAATAATTTTTATAATAACTGTTTACACTGAAACCGATTAAATGTAATGATAACTATTATCGTTAACTTAGGTCGGTTTTTTTATGTCTCCCTTTCAGGCATTACAGCCTTATCATCATGAACTTGCTTGTAACTGCTTACGCCCGGGCTTACATGCGCCTATGGTGGTAGCTCACTACATAGAAACCGCTTTAAACGTTGCTAAAAGCTTTGAAAAACAGCGTAACCCCTTACTACAAGAGTTATATTTATTACGCACTCACCATGAAATTATCAATAAAATGTGCGACCCTCTAATACACAATGCCATTCGTAAGCAGTGCCTTGAGCAATTATATAAACCCTTATTGGCATTAAAACGCTTTTACTATGCACATAACGATACTGAAAAATTTTTAAAACTTGAGCGCGAAGCTCGCGTACTCAGTCACGAATTTAACCCTTTTTAAGGAGCGACTTATGAGCAATTTTAGAACCGAATCCGACAGCATGGGTGAATTACAGGTCCCTAGTGATGCGCTATACCAAGCGCAAACCCAGCGTGCAGTTAACAACTTTGCTATTAGCGGCTTAACTATGCCAAAACAGTTTGTAACAGCGCTTGCATACATTAAGCAAGCTGCAGCACAAAGTAACTTTGAGCTAAATCACTTAAGTAAAAGTAAAGCCAACGCTATTGAGCAAGCATGCCAACAAATTATTGATGGCGAGCATTACGAGCACTTCCCGGTTGATATTTTCCAAACTGGCTCAGGCACCAGCTCGAACATGAACGCGAATGAAGTTATCGCAACGCTTGCAACCCGCATTGGTAATGAGCCAATTCACCCCAACGATGATGTAAATATGGGGCAAAGCTCTAACGATGTAGTGCCTACAGCCATTGCACTAAGTAGTGCTATTAACGTGGTTTATGAATTACTGCCATCTCTTGAAAAACTATCGCAGAGTTTAGAGCAAAAAAAAGCAGACGTTGGCAAAATAGTTAAAACTGGCCGTACGCATTTAATGGATGCCATGCCCGTTACGTTTGAGCAAACGCTAAGCGCGTGGCAATCACAAGTAAATAATGCAGCCTCAGGCATTCGCCATAGCTTAGAGCGAGTATGTGAGCTTGCCCAAGGCGGGACTGCTGTTGGCACGGGTATTAATGCTGATGGCGAATTTGCCTCAAAGTTTGCTAAAAACTTAAGCGCAAATGTGGGTATAAGTTTTAAGCCAAGCAGTAACTTTTTTTACAATATTGGCTCGCAAGATGCCATTGTAGCGCTCTCAGGTCAGTTAAAAGTACTCGCTGTAGCACAAATGAAAATAGCCAATGACTTACGCTGGATGAACTCAGGCCCACTTGCCGGGCTTGGCGAAATAGAGCTTGAAGCACTGCAACCTGGCTCGTCGATTATGCCGGGTAAAGTAAACCCGGTGATCCCAGAAGCGGCAGCCATGGTAAGCGCTCAAGTTATAGGTAACGATGCAACCATCACCGTGGCAGGCCAAGCCGGTAATTTTGAGCTAAACGTAATGCTACCTGTTATTGCGCACAATATTTTACAAAGCATTGAGTTACTTGCTAATAGCGCCCAAGCATTGGCAGATAAAGCCATTGCGAGTTTTAAAGTAAACCAGCTCAATATTGATAAAGCACTGGCCAAAAATCCAATTTTAGTGACAGCGCTTAATCCGGTGATCGGTTACGAAAAAGCAGCCAAAATAGCTAAGCAAGCGTATAAAGAAGCCCGCCCAATAATTGATGTCGCAGAGCAAGAAACCGACCTTCCACGCAGTGAATTAGAAACACTGCTTAACCCCACTAAACTTACCCAAGGCGGTTTATAAAGGTAAATCTAAAACGGCTTTAATTACTTGATAATATAGTTTTTATTGCCGTTAAAAATGCACCGTGTATGATAGTGATGAATAATTCATCACTATCAAGGTTTGTTATGCGTACTCCACTGTTAGCCCTACTTTTACCACTTTGTTTAACTGCATGCCTCGAAACAACATCGCAAGATGCACCAACTAACTCGGCGAACGAGCTTAAAGAAGTACCGCATAAAGAAGTACCTCAACAAACCAGCAGTGAAAACAAGCACAAAACCCCTACTGATGCATCACAACCCATAAAAACCGCTTTAAAAGCAGTATCACTTAACGACATTAAAACCGCAAAAAGCAAGCTTAATACGTTAATTGCCAATACACAGTGCGATACCTCTGCACAATGTAAGGTTATGCCTGTAGGAAGCAAAGCTTGCGGCGGACCAAGTGATTATGTTGTTTACTCAACAAAATCAGCTAAAGAGGGGCAAGTCAGTTCGCTTGCAAAGCAAATAACAACGCTTGAAAAAGCCTACAACACACAAAATGAAATGATGAGCACGTGCCAGCATTTAACTTCTCCAAGCACGCAGTGTGTTGAAAATAAATGTGTTAAACTTGAAGGTTCAGCGGTAAGTGTATTTTAAGGACAAGGTTATGAGTTGTTTACCATCAGCAATTAAATTATCAATTGTGAGTGTTGCCACCAGCGCTATGCTATTACTTAGCGGCTGTGCAAACACATCATCAAGTACTGAGCAAAATCAGAATTTGTCTGACTTGAACTACGATCTTAATAACATTGTTAGTGATAATAGTTGCACCGCAAGCTTTCAATGTAAGGTACTCGAAGTAGGAGCACGAGCATGTGGTGGGCCAAGTAAGTATGTTGTGTATTCAACGCTTAATACCTCTCAAGAGCACGCCGAAGAAGTTGCCCAAAAAATTACACAACAACAAAAAGCGCAAAACAAAGCGCAAGGTTTAACCGATTGCTCACCGGTACTTGAGGTACAAACCCTGTGTATTAATCAGCAATGCCAGGCATTTGATATAAAATAGCGCAAACGCCAATTTCAGCGTTAACCTATAAAAGGTATTAACGCTGAAATAACCACCACTAGCACCACACTAATTCCTGCTTTAACAATGTATTTCATCGGCATTTCTTTTTTTACCCAGTACGCATAAATAAATCGCACAAAGTAACTTGCAGCTGTGCCAAATAAAGCAAAAATAATTAAGTAAGCAATTAAAATAATATTCATATAAATCTAAATTAACTACTTAGTGTTTTTAGTATGAGCAATTAATAACTCTGCGACTTGTTGCTTTACGGCTCGCTTATCATCACTTTGGACATTAAACCGCGTTGCTAGTTGGGCTATTTCATCATCGTTTAAATTAAACGATAGGCGCTGACGTGTTTTTTTAGATTTCACATCTAAGCCTAAAATTTTACGGATCATATCTGAGGGCGTAAGCTCTTGGTCAATGGCCTGCTTTTTTATCGACTTTTGTACTTCGCTGCTTAAATCAAATGCCATTTGTGTGGCACGCACGGCTTGCTCTTGACGTAACCACTTGTCTTTAGCATCACTCACTTCGCATCTCCTGGAAACAAGTCGACTATATCGGTAATTGGGCGTGTTAGCGTTAGTGACACTTCGGTCTCACCGCCATCCCATATTTCAATATTTAAGCCATGCCCTTCGTCAGGCGATGCTAAGCAAATCATTTCACAAGGTTCGCCACCTTCTTGCTCATAGCGCGGTAGTGACTGGCCACGAAAATCTTTGTTATGGAAATAGCACACATAAGGCGATTCACTTTGCTGATAGCTTTTAGCTAAAAACTGCATAAACTGCTCTGGCGTATTTTGCACCTGTATATGGGTTAACGACTCTTCATCAAAAATACGTGCAAACTCGTCTAGCCCAAATATTTGCTCTACGTCGTCACGCTGAATTTTGATTGAAAAATTAGCCCACTGCTCGCCATCATCTTGCTCAATTTGTAAAAATACCACCTGTCCGCTGTTCGTCTCTAGCACAAACTCAGTATCACTATTGTGTTGATATTGATAGGTTTGAATATCAATAACACGCAGCGTTTGCCCTTTTAACCACGACGGATATGCAAATGAATCGATAACGCTAAACATGTCACCTTTTTTAAGCTCACTTGCATGGTTAAGCTGACGTTCTGGCTCTTTTTTAGATTTGAAAAAATTAAACATAATGAGGCATCCCTTAAGCAAAAAAGGTAACTAAGCTAAGCTTAATTACCTTTTATAAATAATGTACTAACTATTAGCCGTTTTGCTTGGCTTTAATGCGCGCTAAAATATCAGCACTTTTTGGGCTTGTATCGCCAATACCGGCTTCAGCCATTTTTGCTTTTAAATCGTCGCCATTTACGTCCGACTCAAGTTGCTTTGCAGCACCAAGCTGGTCGCTACGATCCTGTTGGCGTTGCTTAATACGCTCAAGCGACTGGCGAGCCGATGTCATAGACGAGCTATTGGTATTAAGCGTGCTGTTAACAGCCATAGTAGCTTGCTGAACGCTTTCTGTGGTTTTAACCATAGTAAGCTGACGTTGGTTTTCTTTAATCGACTTCTCAGCGTCTTTAACTTGTTGTTTAAGCGCTACAATATGATTGCTAAAACCTGCTAATACTTGCTCGTTTTCCGCTTTTTCAGCTTCAAAGTCACCAATTTTTTCGGCAATTTCTAATGCTAAGGCTTCGTTACCTTTTTCAAGTGCTTGGCCTGCATATGCTTCGTGCTCAGCAATTGATGCATCAACTGCGCTAATTTTACGCTTAGTTTGCATTTCTTTAGCCATTACTTCTGTAAGGCTCTTTTTAGCACGATTAAGTGCATTTTGCGCATCTGCTATTTCTTGTTCAAAAATACGAATGCCGTTTGCATCTACAATTGCTTCGCCCGCTTCACGCGCGCCGCCACGTACTGCTGTAAATAATTTTTTTAATATACTCATAATCTTAACTCCACTAACTAGTTACTAATCGTTTAAATACAAGGTCACGGCTTCTAGTGCGTCAATAGCGTTGTCAGCTAGTGTCACTAGTTCGTGGGTAATATCATCTAATGATGAATTTACCGACAGTGCACCAAAAATCGCGTATTTGTTATCGATTTTAGCAAATGCACTCAGTGGAATTGGCACGTTTAAACGTAGTAGTGTTTCGTTTAACTCGTTGCGTAATTCACTTTTTACTTCATCTTCGCCAAACAAGTAGCTAATACATAACAACTGCTCTTGTGTTTGCGTAACAAAAATTGGAAGCTCATCGTTTCCATCAACTATGACTTGTAAAACATCTTGCTCACCAGGGTTGGCAATCAAGAAAGACTCAAAGTTAGCGCCTTCTGTTTCAAAAGAAGCTAATTTTATTGAAAGTTCATTTAATTCCATGTCTCTGCCTTTTTGCTGTTTGACATATTATGTCTGAGTTAAGATTCGCATGGCCGACATATTATGTCAACCATGTTTTATTAATTTTTATACAATTCGCTTTCTATCTGCCACGCATTACGGTAGTAATCATATAGCTGACCAGAACCTAACCTATTGACCTCAATACTTTTAACTTGTTCAAAATACTGGTTAGGAAATACAAAGCTGGCTAATAAATATTCTTTACTTACCCACCTTGATGGCACCGGCATAGCGCTTATATTTTTAATTCGCCCACTGGCTGGTTGACCCATTTTAGTGGCTATTGTCCACCCCCATTGCCCAAACGAAGGAATATTTTGCTGGTACTGCTCAACATAATCAAAACCCGCCGCTTTTACCGTTTTAGCAATACTTAAAAATGCTTTTTTTGCATGATAAGGCGAGGTAGACTGCACAGCCATTGCGCCATCGGGAGCTAACAATTGACGTACATGGTTATAAAAATAGTCGCTGTACATTTTGTTTAAATCGGGGTGATTAGGGTCCGGCAAGTCAATTAAAATAGTGTCAAATTGCTTACCTTGATCAAGGAGCCTTTCAACCTCTAAAAACGCATCTCCCACAATAATATTGGCGCGTGGGTCTAACATCGATTGTTTATTTAGCGCTAATAACCGCTTACTTATAGACTCAGGCGCTGTAAAATCACCGTCTTTATGGCCAAATAAATTAAGCAGCTGTGCATCTAAATCAATTAACGTTACGTCGTGCACTGGCCACTTTAAAACATCTCTAAGGGCAAGCCCGTCGCCACCACCAATAATTAATACGCTATCGTGCCGGTTTGATGCGAGCATTGCCGGATACACCAGCATTGAATGATATATTTGCTCATCAATACTCGAGAACTGTAAACGCCCATTTAAATACAAGTCGGTAATAGGCGCTGGCTGGTTTTTACTTAAGCGCTCGGTTAATACTACATGCTGGTATTTAGTTGCTTGTGAGTAAATAACTTTATCTTTATAAAGTACATTACTTAAGCTGTTCATCCAGCTACTTCCCATTACTAAAATAAACCCAAACAGTGCCAGTAATACTATATGGCAGATCAGAAGTGCCTTAGCAAAGCGCACATGAGCATGGTAGCGCCATAAAAAGGCGAGCCCTGCCAATATATTAAAAAGAGCTGTCCACGCTGCAGCTTGCATTATAGGCATCGCCAGCATAATGCTTACCCAAATAGCCGCACCAATACCCGCGCCAATATAATCGGCACCATAAATAGTGCCTGCATTGTTTTCTAAAAAACGCCCGTACACATGTTGGCGAATACGTGCAATAAGCGGTATTTCCATACCAATAAATAAACCCAGTACTAAACCAAACACATAAGGTAAAAAGCGTGACCACTCTTGCAGCTTTTGAAATACATAGCCATTGAGCACAACATCTGGCGGTAAATTAAAAATACTAGAAAACAAATGAGGAAGTGAATAACTTACAGCAATTACACCGGCTATTGCCAAAATACAGCCCATGCCAACCAGGGCAATAATACTTTCAAGCCAAGCAAAGGCGGTAAAGGCATCTTTAAACCAACGGGCTAAAAATGCGCCTAAGCCCATGGCAACTATCATTGTGCCAATCATGGCATAGATAGCACTCTCTACAGAGCCCAGTACCCGCCCTGCGTAATGCGACAGTAAGTATTCATAAATAAGGCCGCACCCAGCGAGTACGGCCATAACAGTTATTAGTAAAATATCGTGCCCAAGTAAACGTGATTTACTTGGGCTAGCTGTAGTTGATGACACTGATTATGCGCCTAGTAAGGTTGCCATAGTAATACCCACAGCAAACGACACTGCAGCAGAAATAGCACCTACACCTACATTTTTCTGACGGTTAACTTCATCTGAAATATCACAACCTGATAAAATTATTTTGATGGTGATTAAATGCAAAATGATGAATGCCACTAAACTTACAATCGCGCTAATAGCCCAATAAAGCAGGCTAGCATTAATGTTATCGGCCGCATACGGTGCAATACCTGATGCCGCAGTAATAGCTAAGGCACTTCCTACTAAAAAACCTGCGTAGCGTATACCTACAGCTAAATTGCCATCAATAATGGCTTGTTGTAAACAATCACCGCTTTTATTGGTACGCTTAAATAATTGTACGCGGTATTGGCTTACAAGCAGTAGTGCAACACTGCCAATAATAAAGGCAGCAATAACGATAGGCAGCCCGTGCCAACCCTCTGTTGCTACCCATAAAAGTGCAGAGCGAATCACAATCGCCACACTCACTACATGACCAAAATCGATAATAGAAGCCGTTACATTACCTTTTACAATTTCCTCGTGCAGGCTGACTTTGCGAAGCGCGACCTTATCTTGAAAAAAGTGGCCCAATTTAATCAGTACAATGGCTAAAGCACCATAGCCTAGCATTTGCAGGGCTTCTTGTTGTAACGACGCAGCAAAGGCACCACTACTCACACCCGTTAATACAATGGCAAGTGCAACTAAGCCTGCCGCAAAGCTAATACCAAAAGCAAAGTTATCGCGTTCTGTTATTTCGTCATTTGCATGAAGGTTTGAAACCCAGCCCTTAATGTATTTTAGGCTTACAAATAACAACACTATAATTGCAAAATCAATCGCCAAAGCTTGTAGCGACCACGTAGTTATTCCATTAAATTCGTACATATTTCTAACTCCAACTTATTCTTTACTTACCACGGCTCACGCCACGAGAGGTTCTGCTACCGCTATTGCGTACCGATCCAGAGCTATTGCTATAACTACTCGAACGCGAGTAACTACTGCGGCTTTTAGGCGGTGTATAACTACTGCGGCTTAAACCCGAGGCACCCGTTTTTTTGCTCGCATAAGGGCTAGTAAACTGTTTGCCTTGGCGTTGGTACGTTTGACGCGTACGCGTTTCTAAAGCACTTTGCGTTTTAATTTGTTTAGGGCTTGAGTAACGATAGCGGCCGTAATCGTTGTAATAGCTATATTTACGGCGGCTGCTCCAACGTCCGTATTCAACACGGTCAAATACATCGCCTAAAATACGGTACATGCCGTACCACTGCCAAAAGCTAATACCATTACTATTAGTTTGCCAGTTACCGTAATTAGGGTTGCCCACCAATTGATTACCTTCGCCTGCGCCCTCTGCCTCTTTACTAATAGCACCAACGCGCGCAAGGCTGCCCTTAGACATATCGGCTAGCATATTAATCGGGTCAGTTAACGCATCAGAAAACAGCGTAGGCTTAGCCGCCTCACGTAGTAAATCAATACTGTGTAGCGTATCTTCGTAAGGAGGGATTAAATAAGTGCCTTTAATATCTTTAAGTCGTTGTGTTAAACCACTGTAAAGGGCACCCTGCCTTGTAGCATCAAGGGTAATTACATCAACAACCTGACTAAGTTCTGGCTGTTGCTGTTTAAGGAGTTTGCCATATTCTTTAAGCAATACAGCATTACGTATAGTCCCATTATCAAGCGCGGTACCAAGCTGTGCAAGCTCAACATCTGCCTTTTTAATAGACTCTTGAATTGTTTGTTGTAGTTGCTCTTCTTTAGATTGACAACCCATAAGCACTGCAAACAAACAAAACAGGCTCATAAGTTTCCAAGCTTTTATATTCGACATTCATGTCACCTGATTTAATAAATAACCGCATTAGTCTTACACAGGTCACTTATTAAGCCAAGAATGAAATTGCAACAAAGTAAGTCTGCCTAAAATAAAATAACCAGCTATAGTTACTCTATGAATTTAAACACATTCTTTTACTTACGAATTTAGTAAGTAACATCAGCGCTACGCGTAAGCCTTCTATTAATAAATAACAACAATAAGTAATAACTCTTTTAGTGAAAGAGCATGACAGTAAGAAGGGATTTGGCTAAATGTTTCATAGTATTCGTAACAAATTTATTATTATTACGACTTGTTTAATTGTACTAAGCGCTAGTTTTGTTTTTTATTTAGCTATTAATGAGCACGAGGATTTATACCGCCAATCAGTTGAAGAAAACCTCGATGCTATGTCATCAAATATTTCAGATAATTTGTTACGTGTTATGTCGCAAGAGATAGATTTATTTTCTATCACTACTGAGCTTTTGGGGTTAGATAGGTACGAGCACATAAAGTTTGTAAATGTATTTGATAGTAATTGGCAGCTAATACAGTCCTACGTGCACCCTAATTACTTAAAGTACGAGGACTTTTCTCCGCAGTTACAGGGAGTCAAACCACAAAGTTTGCCCCGTACCGTCAGTGTTACTAATCAAGGCTTAGTTGCCTTAAAAACAATTGGTGAGGAGCAGTTCCCTATAGGCTACCTATTAATTGTTCAGGATTTTAATAAGCCCCTCAATGAAAGCAAAGCGAGCTTATTTAATAGTGCAGCCCCTATCGTTATTTTTAGTATCGTGATCACCATCATCATCTCTTTTTGGATATACCAACATTTATTAAGCCCGCTATTAAAACTTTCTAAATTCACACAAAAAGTAGAAAAAACAACTAACTATCAACTCCAATACCAGGGCTCAGGCAACGATGAAGTATCGCAACTTGGCAAAGATATTAATAACTTACTTAACACTATTAATTCCCAAGTGCTCACTAATCAAAAAAACACCGCACAACTATTAAAGCAAAAGCAATCAATGGAGCACTTAGCTAACTTCGATATATTAACTGGCTTACCTAATCGAATGTTTATTATGGGCTTACTAAAAGAAGAATTAACACGCTGTAAAAATAATCATCAAGATATAGCAATTATGTTTTTTGACGTAGATAGCTTTAAAGGTGTTAACGATACACTTGGCCATGAAACGGGCGACCTACTTTTAAAGGCGGTAGCCAGTAATATTAAAAAGCACTTACGCGAAAACGATGTTATTGCACGCTTAGGGGGTGATGAGTTTTTAATAATGCTGCGTAATATAAATAATTACACCGACGTTATTGATATCGCGGAGCAAATTATCAGCTCAATGCAAACGCCTTTTACTATTAACCAGTGGGATATACCTACTGGGGTAAGTATTGGTATTGCCCACGCTAAAGAGGCCGAGTTTGACATTAATACGTTAATTAGTAATGCAGACATCGCAATGTATGCCTCAAAAGAAAAAGGTAAAGGGTCGTACACTGTTTTCCATAGAAAAATGTTAGAAAACAGCAAGCGAATGGCTCAAGTGGCTAATTTAATTAGTCATGCAATTGCGCAAAATGAGTTTGAAGTTGTGTATCAGTTAAAAATAGCTGCCAATGGTGAGGCTAATGGCCTTGAAGCCCTTATTAGATGGCAAAGTGAAGAGCTTGGCTTTATTTCACCAAGTGAATTTATACCCATTGCAGAGCAAGCAGGTAAAATAAAAGCAATCACGCAGTGGGTTGTCTCCAGGGTATTTCAAGATTTACCCACACTAAAACAAACTATAGGTAACCATGTACTCGTTTCTTTAAACCTATCGAGCCATGATCTTAAAGATAATCACTTTATTGATGTTGTAAAAAATAAATTGATTAAATACAACGTCGACATTGCAAATGTCCAGTTTGAAATAACCGAATCAAGCTATCTCGATAATTTTGAAAACTCCAATGAATTCTTTAACCAAATAAAACAAATGGGCGGGTCTATAGCCCTTGATGATTTTGGAACGGGTTATTCATCGCTAAGCTACCTGACAAAAATAGATATCGATACCATCAAAATTGACCGTATGTTCGTTAATCAATTTGACAGCTCAGAAAAGGATGCGGCGGTATTAAAGGCCATACTCGATTTAAGTAAACGCCTAGGTTTAAAAGTATGTAGTGAGGGTATAGAAACAGCCTGCCAGGCTAACTACCTAATTAAAAATGGCAGTGATGAAATGCAAGGGTATTATTTTGCAAAGCCTGTAGCCATAGCACACATTCCAGCAGCTAAAGCCCAAGCAAAAGAAGCATTTAAAGCGCTAAATTTAAAATAAGTCAGCGCTACTAGTAAACCATAAATTAAGGCGTTAGCGTTACAACAGTTAGCTCGTCCGGGATTTTTGTATCAGCAGGTAAATAAGCAACTGCATTTTCTTCTTTCAATAAATACGCAATAATTTCTTTAGTCGAGCTAAATTCTACGGGTGGCTTGCTACGCCCTGTAAATCTCATCTGAGCCCAATAAGCCTGAATTCTCGATTCGGTTAAGCCAACCAATTTCGTATTAAAGTCGATTCGTAACGGGTTTCCGGCGGGTAAATTTACTGCTTTAAATTGACGACTCATCGCGCCGCCCATATAAATATGGCGAATTTGCTGCTTACTCAAAGCTAAGTTTTTATTGGCTGTATTAACAACAATGATCACTTTACTTGTGTGGCTATTATCCGCGTAGGCTTGTACGCTAATAAACAATAATGACCAAGTAAAAATACACAGCAGTATTATATGTCTAATCACGTAAGTTAACTTAGAGTACATCATCAAAATACCCAATCTAAGCCAATAAGGTAAAGATTCGTTTTTCTATTAAAGCTAACATCCTCAGGGATAACAAAAAAAGAATTACTAACCTCATCGCCCTCTAAAGCAGATACTTCCGCCTTTAATGCCAGATTAGGTAGCACATCCCATCGTATACCGAGTGTCCATGTTTTTAGTGAGTCGGGCGCCGACTCTGCAAACACGCTGTTATAAGCCTGTGCCAGCTGATCAAGCTCTACATTAGCACCAATAGGGATTTCATTCTGATTGGCATTAATTTCTACATCGCTGTCTGCAAAGGTTAAATGATAAGTAAAAGGTGCATCGTTATAGCCTACGGTTAAGTAATAGCTTTGTATAATCGGAATTATATCTAACTGTGTTTTAATCTTTACCCACTCACCTCTAAAAAAATAATCTAAATTATCATAAATAACACCAAACTGATCTGCATGTGCACTGCCCTGCGTTGTCAGCGATGCTGCACTTTGGCTAAAATTAAAATTCTCTAAAATATCTTGTAGTTGGTTAATCGATTTAAGATCTAACGCTATGTTACCGTTATACCTTGAAGCCCTAAATTCTATATTTTCAATATTCAACTTCCCTATCACACCCACTAAATTATCCACCTCAAAACCTGTTTTAAAAGGGCCTATGCCAATACTTCCCGACTCTTCGCCATAGTACCCTTCAATACTGATATCAAAGTCATCTGAGCCAAATTTGTAAATAGCATCAATACCATTAAATGTTTTAAATAAGTACGTGTCGTATACTTGTTGTGGCGGATTGATCCATGGGTATGCAAACCCTACATCAGAGAAGTCGCTCATTGTAAAAAATGGGGTTCGCAGCTTACCGATTTTTATCTGTAGGTTTGTTGTGGGCGTATAAGTTAAATACAGCCATTCAAGTCCACTCTCACCAGATACCGTTGTGCTATCAGATCTAAATAACCCTTGTGCTGTCACTGACCAGTTTGTATTAAACTGATACTCAGCTTGAAGACCTATTAAACTTGATGGTGAAAAGTTAAGACTGTCGTCGTAGCCTCTATATTCGACATCTTTTTCATCTAAATAACCACCAATAACACGTGCGTAGCCTGAAAAATCAAACTCACCTGATTTAGCCGGTAAATGGTGTAGGCTCACGATTAAAACGAATATCTGAAATATTTTATTTCGCATAGACACTCAGCAACCTATATAAAAAAGCGCTGAATATTAAAAAGTAACGACATTTTATAATTCTGCAGAATAATTATTATGAGGTATAACTATAGTCAAAGTTAAAGAGTGTGGATCAAAATAGTCTGAACTATAAGCTATTATTTTTATACACCTTAATAGATTAGTTAAGTTAAGGGACTTACTTGTACTGTAATACCAATTCACTTAATTAAGTGATCTATTTTGAGGGTGGAAAAACATGTCGGTATTACGTAAAGGCAGGTATTTTACTTTTCTGCAGACGTAAAAAAGCCCGGCTCTTTCGAGTCGGGCTTTCTTGTATTTGGAGCCTTGCGATGTAGTGGTGCCCACAGCGGTAGAGAGTCACATAGCAAATGCTACACTATCGTTGCCCCGGCTCGCCTTCGAGCTGTTTTACTTCTCTGATGAGTTAGCCATGGGTCTGGCTATTTATTAAATCCCAGACAGCAAAAAACCCGTTACATCGCTGTAACGGGTTTCTCTTATTTGAAGCCTGGCAATGTCCTACTTTCACATAGCAAATGCTACACTATCATCGGCGCTGTTTCGTTTCACTACTGAGTTCGGCATGGGGTCAGGTGGGTCCAAAACGCTATGGTTACCAAGCAAATTAGGTGCAAAGGATTAATGACAAGCACGTAGTGCTTCTTTTTCCTTTGCGCAAGGTGCCTCAATGTTAACGCTACGCGCTAAGAGTCACCTCATAAATTTGGAAAATATCTGATAATATTTTTTAAGTCTAAGTATCTATCTACTTTAGCTATTAACTTCTGTCGCTTGTTTCTGTCACAAAACGCGTTTGGCGTTGTATGGTTAAGCCTCACGGGTAATTAGTACAAGTTAGCTTAATGGCTCACACCACTTCCACATCTTGCCTATCAACGTTGTAGTCTTCAACGGCCCTTCAGAGACTTTAAAAGTCTAGTGAGAAATCATCTCGAGGCCTGCTTCGCGCTTAGATGCTTTCAGCGCTTATCAGTTCCGAACGTAGCTACCGGGCAATGCCATTGGCATGACAACCCGAACACCAGCGGTTCGTTCACTCCGGTCCTCTCGTACTAGGAGCAACCCCTCTCAATTCTCAAACGCCCACGGCAGATAGGGACCGAACTGTCTCACGACGTTCTAAACCCAGCTCGCGTACCACTTTAAATGGCGAACAGCCATACCCTTGGGACCGACTTCAGCCCCAGGATGTGATGAGCCGACATCGAGGTGCCAAACACCGCCGTCGATATGAACTCTTGGGCGGTATCAGCCTGTTATCCCCGGAGTACCTTTTATCCGTTGAGCGATGGCCCTTCCATTCAGAACCACCGGATCACTATGACCTACTTTCGTACCTGCTCGACGTGTCTGTCTCGCAGTTAAGCTGGCTTCTACCATTACACTAACCGTACGATGTCCGACCGTACTTAGCCAACCTTCGTGCTCCTCCGTTACTCTTTGGGAGGAGACCGCCCCAGTCAAACTACCCACCAGGCACTGTCCGTAACCCCGATTCAGGGGCCAACGTTAGAACATCAAAACTACAAGGGTGGTATTTCAAGGACGACTCCACAACAACTAGCGTCGCTGCTTCAAAGTCTCCCACCTATCCTACACATGTAGGTTCAATGTTCAGTGCCAAGCTGTAGTAAAGGTTCACGGGGTCTTTCCGTCTAGCCGCGGGTACACAGCATCTTCACTGCGATTTCAATTTCACTGAGTCTCGGGTGGAGACAGCGTGGCCATGGTTACACCATTCGTGCAGGTCGGAACTTACCCGACAAGGAATTTCGCTACCTTAGGACCGTTATAGTTACGGCCGCCGTTTACCGGGGCTTCGATCAAGAGCTTCGTCCGAAAACTAACCCCATCAATTAACCTTCCGGCACCGGGCAGGTGTCACACCGTATACGTCATCTTGCGATTTTGCACAGTGCTGTGTTTTTAATAAACAGTCCCAGCCACCTGGTCACTGCGGCTCCCGTCCGCTTAGAGAGCAAGTCTCATCACAGATAGGAGCGTACCTTCTCCCGAAGTTACGGTACGATTTTGCCTAGTTCCTTCACCCGAGTTCTCTCAAGCGCCTTAGTATTCTCTACCTGACCACCTGTGTCGGTTTGGGGTACGATTCGGTATAATCTGAAGCTTAGAGGCTTTTCCTGGAAGTATGGCATCAGCAACTTCACACCCTTGGGTGCTCGTCTCGTGTCTCAGCCTAACAGCAACCCGGATTTACCTAAGTCGCTAGCCTACTCACTTTCACATGGACAACCATCGCCATGCTTGCTTAGCCTTCTCCGTCCCCCCATCGCAATTATACCAAGTACGGAAATATTAATCCGTTTCCCATCGACTACGCCTTTCGGCCTCGCCTTAGGGGTCGACTTACCCTACCCTGATTAACATGGGATAGGAACCCTTGGTCTTCCGGCGTGCGGGTTTTTCACCCGCATTATCGTTACTCATGTCAGCATTCGCACTTCTGATACGTCCAGCATACCTCCCGGTACACCTTCAACCGCTTACAGAACGCTCCCCTACCACTCATCCTAAGATGAATCCGCAGCTTCGGTGCATAGTTTAGCCCCGTTACATCTTCCGCGCAGACCGACTCGACCAGTGAGCTATTACGCTTTCTTTAAAGGATGGCTGCTTCTAAGCCAACCTCCTGGCTGTCTGGGCCTTTCCACATCGTTTCCCACTTAACTATGACTTTGGGACCTTAGCTGGCGGTCTGGGTTGTTTCCCTCTTCACGACGGACGTTAGCACCCGCCGTGTGTCTCCCGGATATTACTTTACGGTATTCGGAGTTTGCAAAGGGTTGGTAAGTCGGGATGACCCCCTAGCCTTAACAGTGCTCTACCCCCGTAAGTATTCGTCCGAGGCTCTACCTAAATAGATTTCGGGGAGAACCAGCTATCTCCCGGTTTGATTAGCCTTTCACTCCTAGCCACAGGTCATCCCCTAACTTTTCAACGTTAGTGGGTTCGGTCCTCCAGTTGATGTTACTCAACCTTCAACCTGCCCATGGCTAGATCACCGGGTTTCGGGTCTATACCTTGCAACTATTCGCCCAGTTAAGACTCGGTTTCCCTACGGCTACCCTAATCGGTTAACCTCGCTACAAAATATAAG
>NZ_CP034439.1:0-35000 GCF_003952205.1 Pseudoalteromonas sp. Xi13 | reverse complement strand
CTCTTTGGTCCGTAGACATTATGCGGTATTAGCAGTCGTTTCCAACTGTTGTCCCCCACCTCAAGGCATGTTCCCAAGCATTACTCACCCGTCCGCCGCTCGTCAGCAAAGTAGCAAGCTACTCTCTGTTACCGCTCGACTTGCATGTGTTAGGCCTGCCGCCAGCGTTCAATCTGAGCCATGATCAAACTCTTCAATTAAAAAGTTTTGTGTCTTTCGACAGCTCAATGAATTCTGAATTTATTTAATATCTTTCGATATTGAATTGACTGTGCTGCAATTCTTTTCTTAAGTAAAACCTAAGAAAGTTATTGCTGTTGGTCACTCAGTTTCAATTGAGACTCTAAATTTGTTTGCCTCACTACCTAAGTAGCTTGGCTGTTAGAACTCAATCTGTACGAGTGCCCACACAGATGATTGCTTTATATTGTTAAAGAACGTTGCGACGTTGTCGCTAGGGATGCGTATAATACATCCTTTATTTTTCGAGTCAACACTTAATTTTAAACTTTCTTTTTAGAAGATTTAAAACCGAAGTTTTACTTAACTCTGTGAGCAGCTCCTGCCTCGCTATGCGTTGGCGTTCCCCGTCTCAGTGGGGTCGCATTATAGGGAGAACAGATTTTTACGCAAGCACTTTTTTAAAGAAAAACCAAAAAAAAGCACTGTTCGGTCAATATGTGAACTAAACCCTCTATAACTGGTAGTTTTATAATCAAAACAGGCCTTTTCTGGCCTATATTTAAGTGTTGCTGTTACACTCAAGCGACTATAACTGGTATTTAAAAGGTATATATATGGCTATCCGTTCTTATAAAGGTGTGACTCCCTCTTTTAATTCGTCTGTTTATGTTGATGAATCGTCTGTTTTGGTAGGAGATATTACTATTGGTGACCACAGTAGCGTATGGCCATTAGTGGCAGCGCGAGGAGATGTTAACTATATACGTATTGGTGAACGTACAAATATACAAGATGGTAGTGTTCTTCATTTATCACGCGCGACTAAAAGCAACCCAGATGGTTACCCACTTGTTATTGGTGATGATGTGACAGTAGGACACAAGGTGATGCTGCATGGATGTACGCTTGGAAATCGTATACTTGTCGGTATGGGCGCTATTGTAATGGATAATGTAATAGTAGAGGACGACGTTATTATTGGTGGGGGTTCATTAGTACCGCCAAATAAACGATTGGAGTCTGGTTATTTATATGTTGGTAGTCCAGTAAAGCAAGCCCGCCCATTAACAGAGCAAGAGCTTGCCTTTTTAAAAGTATCGGCAGATAACTATGTGCAATTAAAAGACGAGTATTTAGCAGAGATCAACTAGATTCACTTCTATCTGCCCTGCCGAGTTATAACTTTCATTTTCTATAAGTTGCTCGGCACATTCTTCGTAATCAAATCGGTATTTATCAAAATGCTGCGTTGCATGGCTTTCATCTTGAAGCCCTAGCTTTCGTAAATCTATAATACACTCCACCAGCATCCCTGTTACTTGTGCAAAAAAGACTAGTTGGTGGGAAGGTTCTCTAAACTCGAGTCTATCTATAAACTGTATGGCTTGATTCATTTAAGCATGCCTTGTTTTAGTGCTTTAACAACAGGAAGTATAGCGGGCATTTTATTACGCCATACATAATATGCCTGTGCGGCTTGGCCTACCAACATACCGCTGCCATCTAACAGCTTAGCGTGGTTATTATGCTCTGCAACCCAGTTCATAAATACGGTATTTTGCTGGGAGTAAAACATATCGTATGCCACTGCGCACTGACTTAGGTGTTTTTCGTCAAGTGCTGGTAACTCGTTGTTCATACTGCTAGAGGTAGAATTTACGATAAGTGAGTAATTGCTTACTGGTAATGTATCAAACCCATAGCCTGTTACCTTGCCATATTCAGCAAATAGTTGCGCTAAGTCTTGCGCTTTTTTTGCCGTGCGATTAACAATCGTTATTTCAGCTGGGTTATGCTCAAGTAGCGGTAGTATTACCCCTCTTGCTGCGCCACCAGCACCAATAATTAAAATACGCTTATTGGTAATTGTCACTTCATTGGCAAGTAAATCATTAACAAAGCCCACGCCATCGGTGTTATCGCCTAATAAAGTGCCATCATCGCGTTTTTTAAGTGTGTTAACTGCACCAACAATTTTAGCAAGTGGGGTGAGTTCATCAGCCATGGCATACGCTTGCTCTTTAAATGGCATAGTAACGTTGGCACCTATTCCGCCTTGCTCAAAAAAGGTGGTTACTGTTTTTTCAAAGTGATCGATAGGTGCTAATATTGCGCGGTAGTCGATTTGCTCACCCAAAGATACAGCAAATTGTTTATGTATCGCGGGGGATTTTGAATGTTTGATTGGATTTCCAAAAACCGCATATTTGTCCATTTTAAAGCAACCTCTTTGCAGCTATACACTGCCTATTAACGATGATAAGTAATATGATTAAACGACTTTTTTCAAAATCTAAACCAGCTCCTGAGCAACCAGCGCCCACTCCTGAGAAAACACCATATGAAATAATTGGTGGAGAAGCAGGTACCCGTGCTATTGCTAATAGATTCTACGACATAATGGCCAGCGATGAATACGCCAAACCATTATATGATATGCATCCTCTGCCATTAGATAGAATTCGCCAAGTGTTTTTTGAGTTTTTATCGGGTTGGTTAGGCGGCCCTAACCTATTTACTGAAAAACATGGCCAACCTATGCTGCGCAAACGCCATATGCCTTTTACTATAAATAAAGACCTGCGCGATCAGTGGATGTATTGCATGAATAAAACCCTCGATATAGAAGTAGACAACCCCCTACTGCGCGAAGGGTTAAAGCAGTCTTTTGGACAACTTGCCACCCATATGATTAATGAACACTAATTGTAACTGCTTAGCAAAAAGGCGCTGTTTAGCGCCTTTTATTAGGGTTTATTGACCTTTGCGGATTGAACAGCCCCTACCTTAATTTAATATTTATAACTGCCACTCTCTGGCTATCAAATCAGTGGGTTTAGTGCTTAGCCACTCTTGTGGACGTAAATAGTATTGATACAAATTAGCCTCTGCGCTGTCGGGCGCGGGCTTATAATTGTACTCCCAACGCGCCAGTGGTGGCATCGACATTAATATAGACTCTGTGCGCCCACCGCTTTGTAAACCAAATAAAGTGCCTCTATCCCACACAAGGTTAAATTCTACGTAACGACCGCGGCGATACAATTGAAAGTCACGCTGCTGTTGCGTGTATTCATCATTTTTACGACGCTCAATAATAGGTAAGTAAGCATCTAAAAAACCATTACCAACCGATTGCATAAATGCAAAGCTCTGCTCAAACCCTAGCTCGTTTAAGTCATCAAAAAATAAGCCGCCTACACCGCGTGTTTCGTCGCGATGTTTTAGGTAAAAATATTCATCACACCACGTTTTGTATTTTGGATACACTTGTTCACCAAATGGTGCACAAATGTCGTGTGCGACTTGGTGCCAATGCTGTACATCTTCAAAAACGGGGTAAAAAGGCGTTAAGTCAAACCCTCCGCCAAACCACCAAATAGGCTCTTCGCCTTCTTTTTCGGCTATAAAAAAGCGTACATTGGCATGACTTGTAGGAACATGTGGGTTTTTTGGATGAATAACTAATGAAACACCACATGCATGAAAGCTTCGCCCTGCAAGCTCAGGCCTATGAGCGGTCGCAGAGCCCGGCATAGATGCACCAAACACATGCGAGTAGTTAACGCCGCCTTGCTCTATTACATTGCCGTTAGTGGTAACACGCGTACGCCCACCACCGCCTTCGGCACGTTGCCAGCTATCTTCTACAAATTTTGCACTGCCATCGGCCTGCTCTAAACCTTGGCAAATAGTGTCTTGCAAAGCCATAAAATACGCTTTTACTTGTTCTAATAATTCGCTTTGCATATTAACCTCTAAATACTTTGCCGGTCATGGCATCTTTAATTGTGCTTGGCTGCGTGTTGCCCCCTAAGGGCTCATCAATGTAACAGCCTACCTTATCTGCAAATTGCTGCTTGGCTTGTTCAATACTTGTTACCGTTGGCTGTCCGGTTAAATTAGCACTAGTAGAGACAAGAGGCTTGCCTAATTGCTGGCACAAGCGCTTAACACTTGGATGATCAGTAACCCGTACGGCAATCGTATCAAACTGCCCTGTTAACCATTTAGGCGTATTTTTAGCTGCAGGCATTACCCAAGTAATAGCGCCGGGCCAACTAGAAAAAATATCAGCGCGTTTGTCCATTGGCAGCTTTACATCGTCAACATACTTTAATAACTGGCCGTAGTTATCGGCGATTAAAATAAGGCCCTTTTCAACGGGACGCTGTTTTATTTTTAGCAACTTCTCAACAGCTTGCTGATTATCTGGATCACACCCTAAACCATAGACAGCTTCAGTAGGATATAAAATAACTTCACCTTGCTCTAAGCAAGATATAGCCGTAGGCAATGTAGAAAGGTCTGACAAAATATGCTCCAGAAATTTATATTAATCAGTAGTGGTAAGTTTATGCAGGCAACTTTTTTGTGGGCACTGTAGCACAGTACCATTGGCCATTTTTTTCTCAATAACAAGCGGCCAATCGCACTTAGGGCATGGCTTGGCTATGGGTTTGTTATTTAGAGTATATTTACAGCTTGGGTAACAATCGCATGAGTAAAACGTTTTACCAAATTTATTGCTGCGTGCAACTAGCTGCCCTTTTTTGCATTTAGGACACCCAGGTAATTCATCATCGTTATTATTAGGTTCGTCATCGTGGGCGATATAATGACACTCAGGGTACCCTGTACACCCAATAAACATACCATAACGGCCGTTTTTAACCACCAGCGGTTTTGTGCACTGTGGGCAGGCTGAATCTTCAAGAACCTTTATTTCGTTGCTGTCGTGATGCGCTAATGGACGAATAAAGTCGCATTTAGGGTAACTAGCACAACCCAAAAACGGACCTGTTTTAGAGTTACGGATCACTAATTCAGAACCACATTGTGGGCAGACTTCGTATTCTTTTTCTAAGGCGTGTTTATCCGCCGAGAAAAGCGAATGGTCGATTTTACTCATGAGGTTCCTAATGGGTTGCTGAATTTTCGCCTAATATACCCAAACCACTTAAAGATACAAGCTGTGCATATATGTTTAAGTGGTTTGGCATACAATTTTAATGTAGAAGTTCGGTGGGTTCGTCAAATATAAGGTCTTCCATTTGCTCGTAAGCCTCTTCTGAGCCAGGTACGTTAAATAACACCATAAGCACCACCCACTTTAAGTCATCGAGCGAAATATAAGGTTTATCTAATGCGGCTAGGCGGTCCATAACCATTTCACGGGTTACACTGTTAACGACCCTTATTTGCTCTAAAAACATCAAAAAGCCACGGCATTCAACGTTTAACATTTTGCATTCGCTATCGGTAAAAATGCGCATTGCTTGGTGAGGCTTTGTAATTAAGTAGGGCGACTCGTCGCTGCGTTGTAAATCGGCCAATTGTTCAAGCCAGTTTAACGCTTTAAAAATTTCGGTCTTATTAAAGCCCGCGCGAAGTAATTCATCGGTAAGCTCGTTTTCTTCAATATAAATATCGGCTTCACTGTGAATGTAGTTTTCAAAAAGATACATGAGAATATCAAACATATTACCTTCCTGTGCTTAGCTTTATATACCCGTCTAACACTCGCTCTATTTCGTCGTCTAACTCTAAATCGAGCAACCTTGCCAGCACTTTATCAATTGGCCACTTGGCGCGACGTACAATTTCATCAACACTGGTTACCTCATACCCTATACTATTTAACACCTCACACTGTGACTGTTTGTTTACAGGCTCCTCTTTATTATATAGACCGCTTTGATAAGAAAAGCTCACCTCATCCAAAATATCTGTTACATTTTCGACTAACTTAGCGCCCTGCTTTATTAAAAAATGACTCGCTTGCGATAAAGGGTTTTTAATAGAGCCAGGTACTGCAAACACTTCTTTATTTTGTTCAATAGCGTAACGTACCGTGATCAATGAACCGCTTTTAATTTCAGCCTCTACAATAACCACGCCTAAAGACAGCCCTGATATAATACGGTTTCTGCGTGGAAAGTTATGCGCATTAGCGGCGGTACCCGGTAAAAACTCGCTTATTAATAAGCCATGCTCTAATACTTGGTCTGTTAATAATTTATGGCGTTTGGGGTAGTAAATATCAACCCCAGTCCCTAATACACCAATTGTTTTGCCATTATTGGCCAATGCGCCTTTGTGCGCGGCACCATCAATTCCCCGCGCCATGCCCGAGGTAACAGTAATACCGGCTAAAGTAAGCTGATAAGCAAGCTCCGAAGCTATTTCAAGCCCAGTAGGGGTCGCGTTTCTACTGCCAACAATAGCCACTTGCGGGCTAGATAACAGCGATATATCGCCTTTACAAAATAACAGTAAAGGGGCACTGGCTATGTGTTTTAGCTCGTTTGGGTATAGCGCATCAAAAATACACACCACAGTAATATTAAGCTGCTGTATTTGTTGTTCGTAATGGTTTACTTGCTGCCAATTGGTATTGAGTAAGTTGCAGGCTTGGTTTTGGGTAAGGCCAAGCTGTTGTAATTCACTTTGGTTTAAATCAAATAATGATTCGAGGGGGTGAGTATGTGATAAGGCTAACAGTGTTTTAATACCTAAGCCTTTACACATATAAAAGGCAAGCCAGTGGGCTAGCTTGCCAGATGACTGATCCATGCTCTCTCCTAGAGCACCGACTCGCTACAACTTAATGAATTACTACACTATCTCCAACGCGAATTGGGTGCTGATTTTTTGTTATTAATGCATAACTCACTTTGTCATACACTTTAAATACAATTAACTCACCCACTTTTTCATGTGGCATTGTCCATGTTGTGGTGTCTTCATCTGGCTCGCTGCCAAATAATTCACCTGCATCAGATAAAAGCTTTTCAAATTTGCTCGAATCCTCTGGATAACGCGGTCCCCGAGGGCCATCAATAACGGTGGGTGATTGGCGTTCTAAATCGAGGATATGACCAACTTCAATTTGTTGCTCAGCACCTAAGTTTAGCACCACTACATCCATTGTGCTGAATTCTCTTACTTGGCGCGGCGAGTCAATAACACTGCCGGATACACTTTGCTTAGGACGATGCATATTAAAGTACGCTGGTAACATTTGGCCTTGCATAGCAGGGAGTAAAAAATCGCCTTGTTGTATTTCTTGTTTAACTGACTCAACCCTTAAAGACGATGGTACGCCATTGCTTTCATCGCCCGTTCTAAATGCACGAGCCATACCGACATAAGTAGCGCGAGTAGCTAGCTCTTCACCGGTTTGTGTATCTATGTAAGGTTCGCCTTTGTGATAAATAGCATACGCTTTATGTACTTTTAAATCGCCCTTAACGTATAAAATATGCCCGAGAGTTTGCGTTTTAGTATTTTCGTTTGCCCCTAAAATATACGGCTTATCATCTATGTCATCGCTGTTAATCGCTTGCTCATAACTTAAATAAGGTTTAATTATTTCAAGTGGCAAAGTGGTGATGGCGTTATTACCTTTTGGTGTAATACGCCCTTGCGGCGATAATTTTCTGTACGCTTTATTAATCACCAAACGCGGGTTACCGTCGGCGTCGTACACTAACGCGAGTGCATCGCCCGGGTAAATTAGATGCGGGTTATCTATTTGCGGGTTCATTTGCCACAACTCTGGCCACAGCCATGGTTCTTCTAAATAAATGCCGGAAATATCCCAAAGGGTATCGCCTTTTTTTACAACATATTGTTTTGGAGCATCTTTTTTTATTTGTAAAACATCAGCGACTGCAGGAAAAGCAGTACTTAGTGCAAACATAATTGCAGCCAATTGAGATTTCATTGGGCTTCCTTGTATTGTTTTTTCATTATTATTGACCAAAACCTGTTAAAGGGGAACGCGAATGGCTAAAATAAGAGCATACAATACCCTAAATTAAGCACAAGTGTAAAAAGGTAACTATGGCTAGGTTAGAAGTTTTAAGATTTCCAGATGAGCGTTTACGTACGGTAGCAAAAGAAGTTGCACAGGTTGATGACAACGTTCGCCAAATTGTAAAAGACATGCTAGAGACAATGTACGATGAAAACGGCATTGGGCTAGCTGCTACACAGGTTGATATTCATCAACGTATTGTGGTGATCGACGTATCAGAAGAACGCGACGAACCACTGGTTTTAATTAACCCACAAATTATTAAAAAAGATGGTGCAACAATTAGCGAAGAAGGCTGTTTATCAGTGCCTAACTCTTACGCAAAAGTAGACCGTGCTGAAACCGTAACCGTTGCTGCTCTTAACGAAAATGGTGAAGAATTTGTACTAGATGCAGATGAGCTATTAGCTATTTGTATTCAACACGAACTAGATCACTTACAAGGTAAACTATTTATCGATTACCTATCGCCATTAAAGCGTCAACGTATTCGCAAAAAGCTTGAAAAAGAAGCTAAATTTGCCGCGAAGTAATAAGCACCTTAGGAAAACTCAGTGACAAAACCACTACGCATTATATTTGCCGGTACGCCGGACTTTGCCGCTCGTCACCTACAAGCGTTAATTCAAAGCGAACACCAAATTGTTGGTGTTTACAGCCAACCAGATCGCCCTGCTGGGCGTGGTAAAAAATTAAAAGCCAGTGAAGTAAAAGCGCTTGCGCTTGAACATGAACTACCTGTTTTTCAGCCACAATCATTAAAAAATGAAGACGCACTCACTGAGCTTAAAAGCTTAAATGCCGATATCATGATTGTGGTGGCTTATGGGTTAATTTTACCAAAAGCCATTTTAGAGACGCCACGCTTAGGGTGTTTAAATGTGCATGGCTCTATTTTACCGCGCTGGCGCGGTGCTGCGCCTATACAGCGCGCAATTTGGGCTGGCGATGAAGATACCGGCGTAACCATAATGCAAATGGATGAAGGGCTTGATACCGGCGACATGCTGCACATTAGCCGCTGCCCTATTGCTGCGGATGAAACCAGTGCCAGTTTATACACTAAACTGGCTGAGCTTGGTCCCGGAGCACTTGTTCAAACCATTAATAAGTTAGCCAATGGCGAGCTTATAGCAGAGCCGCAAAACGACGAGTTGGCAAATTACGCTAAAAAGCTTTCAAAAGAGGAAGCGAGTATTGATTGGACGATGGATGCCGTACAAATTGAGCGTAATATTCGTGCATTTAATCCATGGCCAGTGTGTTTTACTCAAATGGGTGAGCACAGCGTAAAAATTTACCAAGCCTCAGTCGTTGAGCAAACAGGCCGTGCGGGCGTTGTTTTATCAAGCGATAAAAACGGCATTGTAGTGGCGTGTGGCAAGCAGGCATTAAGTATTACACAGCTGCAACCCCAAGGTAAAAAACCAATGGCAATTAGCGACTTTTTAAACGGTCGCAGTGACTGGGTAACTCCTGGCACCGTATTAGGCGAAAACAATGAGTAATGTTCAAAACGTACGTGCGCTTGCCGCTGAAACTTTATATAACGTGGTTGATAAAGGCGCTTCGCTAAATCAAGAGCTACCATTTGCCAGCCAAGGGCTGCCCCCTAAAGACAAAGCGCTATTACAGCAAATTTGTTACGGCGTGTTGCGCTACCTACCTAGCCTTGAAAACTACTGCCAACATTTAGTAGAACAGCCACTTAAAGGTAAGCGTCGTATTTTTCAGTTTTTGTTGTATGTCGGTATCTATCAGCTGCAGCATATGCGCGTGCCACCGCATGCCGCCATCTCTGAAACCGTTAATGCCCTTGGCCAAATGCGTGCATTAGGCTTAAAAGGCTTAATCAACGCTATTTTGCGTAGTTTTCAGCGCCAACAAAGCGAGCTTGAAGAAAAAGCCAAGCAAATACCAGTGTGTTTATATAACCATCCAAATTGGTTTATTAAACAAGTGCAAGCTGCCTACCCAGACAACTGGGAAGCGCTTCTTGAAGAAAACCAACAACAAGCCCCTATGTGGTTACGTGTCAATCAAGCCCAATACAGCGCGCAACAATACAGCGAAATGTTAACGGCTAACGATATAGAGCACACGTTAAACCCTGAGTTTGTTGATGGTATTAAACTAGCTAAGCCGCGTGATGTATTTTCGTTGCCAGAATTTGATGTGGGCGCCTGCTCAGTACAAGACGCCGCAGCGCAATTAGCCGCACGCTTTTTAGCACCTCAAGCTGATGAATACATTTTAGATGCCTGTGCAGCACCTGGCGGTAAAACATGTCATATATTAGAGCTTGCCGATGCAGAAGTATTAGCACTTGATAGTGACGCTACTCGCCTAGAACGTGTTAAACAAAATTTAACCCGTATCGGTTTAGGTGCAGATCTACAATGTGCAGACGCTTCGCAGCCACACACCTGGTGGGATGAGCAACAGTTTGACCGCATTTTATTAGATGTCCCTTGTTCGGCAACCGGTGTTATACGCCGCCATCCAGATATTAAATGGCTTCGCCGCGCATCAGACATTGAAGATTTAGCCACACTACAAAGCGATATACTCAATAGCATTTGGCCGCTACTTAAACCAGGCGGCACAATGATATACGCAACCTGTTCGGTACTGCCGCAAGAGAACCAACAGCAAGTCGCTAAATTTTTAGCTAATAATAGTGACGTTGAGCATATACCACTGCACGACAACGACACAGTTACCAACCCTGGTTTACAATTACTACCAGGTGAAAGCGACGGATTTTATTACGCTAAGCTAGTTAAAAAAGCCTAATAGCCGTACACTCAATAGCCATTTATTAAACAGTAAATGGCTATTTTTTTAATTAAACAGTAATTCGGGTAAATAATGAAAATAATCATACTCGGTGCCGGACAAGTCGGTGGTACGCTTGCTGAAAACTTAGTTGGCGAACAAAACGAAATAACCGTTGTTGATATAGACGGCAACCGCTTACGAGAGCTACAAGATAAGTACGACTTACAAGGGGTCACGGGGCACAGTGCTCACCCAGATGTGCTCAGGCGTGCAGGTGCTGAAGACGCCGACATGATTATTGCGGTAACCAGCTCAGATGAAGTCAATATGGTGGCGTGCCAAGTCGCGTATAGTATTTTTAATACGCCCACTAAAATAGCCCGTATCCGATCAGAGCAATATTTAAAATACCGCGAAAAACTATTTCATAACGATGACCTCCCGGTTGATCACTATATTGCCCCCGAAGCACTTGTTACCAAATATATTCGCCGTTTAATAGATTACCCAGGCGCGTTGCAAGTGCTGCAATTTGCCGATGGCATGCTCTCTCTTGTGGCTGTAAAAGCTTACTACGGTGGCTTATTAGTGGGTTATGCGCTTTCTGCTTTAAAAGAGCATATTCCGAATGTAGAAACCCGTGTAGCAGCAATTTATCGCCAAGGTAAAGCTATAAAACCACTGGGCACCACGGTAATAGAAGCGGACGATGAAGTATTTTTCATTGCTGCCACTAAGCATATTCGTGCGGTTATGAACGAGCTACAAAAGCTTGAGCGTTCTTACAAAAAAATTATGATAGCCGGTGGTGGTAACATTGGTGCAGGCCTTGCTCGCTCACTGGAAAAAAACCACAGCGTTAAGTTACTAGAGC
The DNA here is from genome assembly GCF_003952205.1 of Pseudoalteromonas sp. Xi13. Classification (NCBI taxonomy): domain Bacteria; kingdom Pseudomonadati; phylum Pseudomonadota; class Gammaproteobacteria; order Alteromonadales; family Pseudoalteromonadaceae; genus Pseudoalteromonas; species Pseudoalteromonas sp. Xi13. The sequence continues at coordinate 23,340 of NZ_CP034439.1, read as the reverse complement.
GCAGTAAAGAGCGTGCTGAGCAACTCTCTGAAATGCTAGATAACACCGTCGTGTTTTGTGGAGACGCCTCAGACCAAGAACTACTATCTGAAGAGCACATAGAGCAAGTTGATGTGTTTATTGCCGTAACCAACGACGATGAAGCAAATATAATGTCGGCCATGCTTGCAAAACGCATGGGCGCACAAAAAACCATGGTGCTTATTCAGCGTGGTGCGTATGTAGATTTAGTGCAAGGGGGTGAAATAGATATTGCTATATCACCACAACAAGCAACTATTTCGGCGCTACTTACACACGTACGCCGTGGCGATATTGTTAATGTGTACTCGTTACGTAAAGGCGCGGCAGAGGCCATTGAAGCCGTTGCCCATGGCGATGAAAACACATCAAAAGTAGTTGGCCGTGCGATTGCCGATATCAAGCTACCTGCAGGTACAACGATTGGCGCTATTGTACGTAATGACGACGTACTGATTGCCCACGACGACACCGTTATTATGTCTGGTGATCACGTTATTATGTTTTTAATCGATAAAAAGCATATCAACGTAGTAGAAAAGCTATTCCAAGTTAGCGCTATATTTTTATAGTTAAACACAAAAAAGCCGCTGACTAAGGCGGCTTTAGTGGAGTATGTTTTTTTAATGCTAGGCAACCCTGCTTAGCAGCTTACTAATTACTGTACTTTTGAAAACTCTTGCTCAGAAATTTCACCATTACCATCAGTATCTAGCTGGTCAAAAATCTTCACTAGCTGTGAATTTACCTGCGCTTCTTGCTTTGAAATTGCACCATCACCATCGGCATCAAACGAGGCAAAGTCGACTGCAGCATACGCCGCTGATGAAGAAGCTAATACGATAACGGCAAGTGCTGTATTTAATGTTTTCATAGTTGTGTCCTAATTAAGAGGAAATCCTTTTCTAAGATCCATGGGTTTAAAAATTAACTAAAAAGTGCTTTTGCCAATGTGCATTATTAAGTTTTAATGCACATTGGATTAGAGCAAATGACTCTTTGCTAAGTGAACATGCGCTGCCCTGCGCTCAATTGGCAAAGATCATCACACCCTAGTATTTAGAGAACTCTTGCTTTGAAAGCTCACCATTTCCGTCGGTATCAAGCTCAACAAACTCAGCCATTAAATCCGCATCAACCGATGCTTCAGCTTGGCTGATGGCGCCATTGCCATCTACATCTAGCGTGTCAAAATCAGTCCCTGCAAATGCAGCAGAAGAAGAGGCAATAGCCATAAATGCGAGTGCTTTATTTAAATGCTTCATAATTTAATCCTTCAATATAAACAAATTAGTTAAGTTCACTACGTGGTGTACGCAATCCTTGTAATCCTTTTTCGTAAGCTCCCTTGCCTACTTAGGTTGTCATTGGCAACTCAGGATTGTTACCACACTTTAAGCTTCTGAAAATTCTTCTTTTGATAGCTCACCATCTTGGTCAGTATCTAATTCTGAGAACATGCTCATCAGTTTTGCATCAATTGATGCCTCTGATTTGCTAATCGTGCCGCTGCCATCTACATCTAACGTATCAAAATCGGTTGCTGCAAATGCCGCTGATGATGAAGCAAGGGCGATAAGTGCTAAAGTTTTATTAATGCTTTTCATAATATAATTCCTTCAAGTATATGTGTGCGATTAAGTGTTTTACTTTAAATCACGTTATTGTTCAGTACAGCCAGACTATTACAACTTGAATGCCAAGTTTTAAAAGCTCATTAATTTCAATCAGTTAAAATAGTGCTTGGCTATTTTTGATAAATTTGCGGGGGTTTTATGTTGCAAACTAGCAACAAAGGGTAAAGCTAAGTTTTTAAATACAATAAAAACAGCTAGTTACATAAGAGAAAAAAGCTACAATTTTCGGCGTAAATTGTAAGAATGAAGTTTTATCGAAAAAAGAGACTAAATTTTAGCCATGAGGGGAGCTAACGCATTAAAATAACTCACTCGTAAAACTAATCTATACAACTGATTTTTATAGAAAATAAAAATTATTTTTTGAAGTTTTAAAAAATATGACTGCCACTCAAGTAAAAAATGGCCATTTGTTGCTATTAAGCGAAAGTGCTTATTCTAATGGCAGCTCAAGCATCGCGGGATCGATAAAGTGCTCTTTCATAAATGCCTTCATTTCATCTTCACTGGCTAGAAGTTTAATACCACAATTAACTCCTGCGGCGTGTTCTTTTACACTGCATATTTCGCCAGTAAATGCTTTATTGTTGGTATCAACCGTCACCGTGCATTGCATATCTTTAATATTTTCATCGTTTTGATCGCCGCGTACATCAAACATCACCCCGGTAAGCGAGATGTCTTTAATCACCCCTTCAAGTACTCTATCGTCACTGAGAGTTAATTTGGCAGGTAATAAGGTAGGTATGCGTGTTTGCGCGCGCAGTGCAAATAACTGCACTTGCGTAGGGTAATTAATAAAAATGAGCCTAGCAGGGTGTGAGGCAACCGACATAAGCTGCTGCCTAAATGCTATTACTTGTCCGCCACTGCCTTCTATAACCGCTCTTACCACCACCATTACACCGTCACGTAGGTAATCACTTGCAGCAGGTAAACGCTTTGAACTTGGGTAATTTAAAATAATAAATTTATTTTCTAGCAAGCCAATAAACTCTGTTTTTACGCGTTTACTACTGGTGGGCGTAACAATTTCCAAGTCGACCAATCGCCCTGTTGTTAACTGGTGTAATTTATCTAAATTAGAATGTGGCATGCCTGTTCCTAAGCATCATTTATATATTATTACCCACGCCAAAAGGTCGGCGTAAATAGCACGAGTAAGGTGAAAATTTCTAAGCGACCAAATACCATGGCAATGGTTAATAGCCATTTGGCACCATCGCTCACCGCCCCATAATGCGAGGCAACATCACCTAAGCCTGGGCCTAAATTATTTAAACACGCCGCCGTAGCAGAGAACGCGGTAATGTTGTCCATGCCGGTTCCCATTAGTGCCAGCATTATAATAATAAACACCAATGCGTACGCTGAGAAAAACCCCCAAACCGCTTCAACTACTTTATCGGGCAGGGCTTTACGACCAAGCTTAATAGAGTATATAGCACGTGGGTGCACTAAGCGGTTAAGCTCACGTATGCCTTGTAGGTAAAGTAAAAACACGCGTACAACTTTCATACCGCCACCGGTTGAACCTGCACAGCCACCTATAAAGCTCGAAAAAATAAGCAATATAGGTAAAAACAGCGGCCAAGTAGAAAAGTTATCGGTGGCAAAACCGGCTGTTGTACTCATAGAAACCGCCTGAAATAAGGCCTGATCGAGGGTTTCATCACCATCGGCAAATATTTCGTTAGATGAGAGCACCGTAAAACAAATAACCACCAGCGCTAACTGTATCAGTAAAAAAACTTTAAATTCAGGGTCGCGAATGTATACCTGAATATTACGACTCGCTACCGCCGCGTAATGCAGTGAAAAGTTAACCGCAGCAATAATTAAAAAGAAAACACATATAAAGTTAATGACAGGGCTATCAAAGTGCCCTATTGAGGCATCGTAAGTAGAAAAACCGCCAATCGCCACTGTAGAAAAAGCATGACATATAGCATCAAACCACTCCATACCTGCCGCCCAATACGCCAACATACAGGTTACCGTTAACGACACATAAATGTACCAAAGGTGCTTTGCGGTATCGGCAATACGGGGGGTCATTTTTGAATCTTTTACTGGGCCTGGGATCTCAGCTCGGTATAACTGCATGCCACCGACCCCAAGCATGGGCAGTATAGCAACAGCAAGTACAATGATACCCATACCGCCAAACCACTGTAATTGCTGGCGATAAAACAAAACAGACTTAGGCAGGTATTCAATTCCGGTAAGTACCGTGGCCCCAGTGGTTGTAAGGCCAGAGAAGGCCTCAAACACCGCATCGGCCATAGACAAATTAGGTTCTTGTAAAAAAATCAGTGGTAACGATGCAAACGCCCCTAGTACCAGCCAAAACAGTACAACAATTAAAAAGCCTTCGCGTGCTTTTAAGTCGCCGTTTTCATGCCTGTTTGGGTAATAAGCTGTTAAACCAATAACCACACTAAATATAAACGCTAATACAAAAGGAACACCACCACCATCTTTATAAAATAAAGACACCACCGCAGGCGGCACCATGGTAATACTAAACAGCGCAACAAGTTGGCCAAGGATTTTTATGATGGTACGAAATTGCATGTAGCTTATCGCTTTTATTATTAGTAAATATAAGTGTGTAAGTTATTGTCTTACTCTTTGATAGTTAACTCAACTGCGCCATGGCTTAAATCAAAAATATCTTTAATGGCCTGTTTTGCTTGGCGGCTATCAATAGTAATAACCCATTCAATATTAGCAGTAAATTGTTTTTCTATATTAAGTACTTGATAATTGGTTTTTAACAATTGCTCTATTGCGCCCTGCATGCTGTATTCACTTTGGCCTACAATCTCGATACTCGGTACTTTAGTCACCGTTTTTAGCTGCGAAAGTGCATTATTAAGCGACCCACCATAGGCACGCACTAACCCACCGGTGCCCAGCTTTATACCGCCAAAATAACGGGTGACAACCGCAGTAATTTCGCCAAGTCCAGAACCCACCAGCACATTAAGCATGGGCTTTCCTGCGGTACCATTTGGCTCGCCATCATCAGAAAAACCATAAACATGGCTTCCGCCTGGGTTACCCGCTACGTGCGCCCAACAATTATGACGAGCATCTGGGTACTTTTCTTCAATGCTTTTAATAAATGCTTTAGCAGCCTGTAGGTCTGGCGTATGCGCAATATGAACTATAAAGGTGCTTTTTTTAATTTCTTCTTGATGAAACACATCATCGGCGGGGTATTTATATTCAGACATAATTAAAGCTCAATTAAAAATGGGGCCAAAAGGCCCCTTTGCATTCGCGTATTTTAGCGCGTATTGGCGAGCTCGTCTTTATTAGCTTAGTCGAGCGCTAAATCACGAGTCATATTTTCTAGGCTGTCTTCGTGAACAATAATATTGTCTTCAATACGAATACCGCCGTATGGTTTTAACGACTCAATTTTTTCCCAGTTAATAAACTGCTTACTGTCGGTTTGCGCTAAATCACCTAATAATGAGTCTATAAAGTAAAGCCCTGGCTCAATAGTAAACACTTGGTTTTTCTCTATTTTACGAGTACAACGCAAGAATGGGTGCCCTTCTGGCGATGGCTGGTGGGTGCCTTTATCATCACGCATAAAGCCGCCCATATCGTGCACTTGTAAGCCAAGGTGATGGCCCAAGCCATGAGGGAAAAATGTGGAGGTAATTTTACGTTCCACAATTTCTGTTGCAGGTAAGTTTACAATATTGAAGTCGCTAAGAATTTGCGCAATACGGTTATGACAATCAACGTGTAAATCGCCATATAACATGCCTGGCTTTAATGCGTTGCCTAGCTCAATTTGTATTGCCGTCATAGTTTGTACTAGTTCAGCAAACTCGCCCTGCTTTTTAAAATCGTACGTACGGGTTATATCTGCGGCATACCCATTAAAGTTTGCGCCAGCATCGATTAAAAATGAATTATGAGTAAGCGGTGCTTTTGGCTCAAAATGTGTGTAATGCAAAATAGCGCAGTTTTCGTTAAGCGCTACTATGTTGCCATACGGCATTTCGTTTTCGCTTTGGCGTGTAGCCATAAGGTACGCTTGCTGAATATCAAATTCGCTACCACCATTATAAAACGTATCGCGTGCTGCTTTATGTCCATCTACCGCAATGCGGTTGGCTTGGCGTAAACATTCAAGCTCGTACTGCGTTTTATAAGCGCGGTTATAATGAAAATAGTTAAGTACCGGCTCAGGGTTCATAATACTAAAGCCAAGCGCTTGCGCTACCTCTAGGTATTCGCCCATGTAAGCGTATTTAGCTTTATCGTAAGGTAATAGTTTTTCAACTTGATCAGGCTGTAGCAATAATTCTATATCAAAGTACTCAGCCCAAAAATCACGCGGTTCATCTGGTACTTTGTGCCAAAAATCAACTGGGCGGTAAAAAATAAGCTTAGGTTTATCGCTACCATTTACCACAATCCAACAATGTGGATTATCAATAACCGGAAGCCATGCTTTAAAGTGTGGATTAACTTTAAATGGGTAATACATGTCGTCTAAAAACTGGCGCTTAGCTTGGCCTGAGTGAATAACTAAACCCTCGAGCCCTTCACGGTCACAAATTGTACGCGTACGTTGTTGTAATGTGGCAATATGCTCTGCATATAAAACGGCTAATTTATCCATTGTTAATCCATCTGTTAAATTTAACTTGCTTTGAGTCTACCACTTAAACGTAAAGCGCTCAAAAAAGGGGGATATTTAACATGTAAATATCCCCCTAATACTTATACCCATCGTGTTACGGTATTAGCCCTTTATTTAGCACGCTAGAATGGCTAAATATTTTAGGCAATTGGTATTACATTATTTACCCGCCCATTTTCATGTTGAGTAACGGCGCGAGCACGTTTCCTTCTCGGCCCATCCGGGTGTGATAAACCTGGCGATAAGCAAACACATTTTTTACGTAATCTCGCGTTTCTCTATACGGGATCAGCTCAACCCATAGCTCTGCTGGTATGGCTTCGTCAGGTAACCAGCGTTTAATACGATGATACCCTGCGTTATAAGATGCCGTAGCAAGTATTTCATTACCTTTGTTTTTCTTTTTTAAGTACTGCAAGTAACTAGTACCTAAGCGTATATTGGTTTTAGGTTGGTACAAACGCGTACTCGATACCCTTGCTTTGTTAACGTATTCTGCCGTACTAGGAAGCAATTGCATTAAACCACGCGCATTTGCATGCGAACGCGCATCTGGTGCAAACGAGCTTTCGCGCCGTGCAATTGCAATACTCCACGCGGGGTCTATTTTGCTGCGTTTACTGTAGCGCTCAAATATATCTTGAAATGCAAACGGAAAACGCAGTTCAACATAATCCCATGCTTTAATTTTAGCTAACGTGAAAATAACGTTATCGTGCCAATTGTTTTGCGCTGCAACCTTTGAGGCAGCTAGTTTTTCTTCATCAGTAGAGGTGTTCGTTAAGTAATTCCATTCTCTGCGTGCAGAGGTAAAACGCTCGAGTTCGTAAAGTGCTTTTGCACGTTTAAAGCCCGGCGCATTCTTCACCTTCTCTACTAGTTTTTGATCAACCTGCAAAGGCTGATTATTTAAATCAACCGGCAGCCCTAATCGTGCCGCCGCTAAAAAACCATAGTAATCGCGGTTAGCGGCCACTTTAGTCCAAATTTCGTCTGCTTTTTGTTGCTCGCCTCGCTTAGCATAGCTATAAGCAAGCCAATATTGCTGGCCTAAACTTAAATCGTCTTTACCTGTAAAAAAAGCCGCTATGCCTTCCCAGTCTTGGGTTTTAAGCATATTACCAAGTTGCCACTGAATTAACTTTCGGTCTTGTCGCGCCTTTGGCACCTTATTAAGCCAAAAACTAGCCTGCTTATGCCCACTTGAAGCAAGCGATAAAGCAAACGTGTAATATAAATCTGCTTTTTCTTCATCGCTGTAGGTAAACATTTTTTCTAGCTTTTGCCAGGCTCTTAAAGCCAGCGCTTTATCGCGCCAAATTAAACGCTTAACACCATAAATGGCTATTTGCGCTTCTTTTGCCGACTTAGTTTTATAACGATACAAGCCTGCGGCCGCACTAGGGTCGCGGCGTACTTTTAAGTATAAATCGGCTAAGTAACGCTCGTTTTTAGGTAACAACGTTTTTAAATAAGGGAGTAAACTTTGCGTACCGCCCTGCGCTGCAAGCGTTATGCGCTTCCATACAAGCTCATTATTTAAATAACCTTTTTTGCGCCAAAGCGAAAATAGGGGGTCGCATTCATTCGGTTGCGACTTACCCACCGTCCATAAATCGGTAACCTGATTAAAAATGGCTTTTTCTGGCGCCCCTAAATCAAGCTGAAAATCTAAAAACGTGCATGTTAGCGCCGCGTTAGACGTTTCTCGGTAGTTTTTTATATAAGCTGCTTTTTTATTGTTTTTTTCAAGATACTCTAACCACGCTTTGCGTACCGGCCACTCAAGCGGGGTATGTTCATAAATGGTTAGGTAATCTTCAATTTCGCTTTGGTATTTAAAATTGGGATGGTGTTGCCAATATGTTTTTTCGACATACGGCTTTAGCGGGTGGTCTAACCCGTTTATTGCTTCTTTAAAGTCTTGGTAGCTTCCATAGCGCACTTTTTTTTCAGCATCTAAAAACGCGTCATTATCGATACTCGCTTGGGCAGAACTAAAAGGAAGAATAAAGGCAGCTGCCACAGCGCTTAATAAAAATTTTTTCATAATATCCTTTAGGTTTAACGACCTGTCAGGGTTAATAATTTCCAGTTTGAGACACTAAAACAATAATGAGAGTGCCTTTAATAAAGTATGAACAACATTTAATTTACGCACTCATAATAATTAATGAGTACCTTTAGCACATTCCAGTACACCTTAGCACCAAACCAGCTATATTTTAACCAACCGTTTGTAACCGAGTTAAATTTTTCGTTGCATTTTAATTTTAAAGCAAGCACACTGGTCGAAATGCAAACTCATCGTACCAGTCTTAGTTCGTCAACTAGGGAGAATAATAATGTTATATAAAAGCGATTCCTTTGAAGTTAGCTTCCTAAAGGAAAACATCGCCGAGTTTAAGTTTTGTGTTGCAGGTTCTGTAAACACACTATCTCAGCAAACTCTTTCAGATTGTGCAGCAGCATTAAAAGAATTAGCGTCTAATTCTGATATCAAAGGCATGATTTTCACCAGTGATAAAGATCACTTTATTATTGGTGCAGATATCTTCGAATTTTTACCAACATTTACTAAACCAGAAGAAGAATTAGTAACGTGGATCAAAAACGCAACCGACGTTTTTGACGCAATCGAAGACTTACCATTCCCAACTCTTAGCGCTATAAATGGCTTGGCACTTGGCGGCGGCTGTGAGTGGGCACTTGCTACCGATTATCGCGTTGCAAGCGAAACCGCTAAAATGGGCTTACCAGAAGTTAAACTAGGTATAATGCCTGGTTTTGGTGGCACAGTGCGCTTACCACGCATTATTGGCGCAGATAACGCCATGCTTTGGATTACCTCAGGCAAAGAAAACCGTGCCACTGATGCCCTAAAAGTAGGTGCATTTGATGCGGTAGTTAGTGCTGACAAACTTTTAGAGTCAAGCCTAGCAACACTTGAATTAGCAATTGCCGGCAAACTAGATTGGCAAGCAAAACGCGATGTTAAACTTCAGCCACTTAAATTAAACCGTGTTGAGCAAGGCATGAGCTTTGCGATGGCAGAAGGTATGGTAATGGGTAAAACCAAAGGCCACTATCCTGCTCCGGTTATGGCAGTTCGCACTATTAAAGCAGCGGCCAACTGTACTCGCGATGAAGCAATGGCAATCGAAAATGCTAACTTTGCAAAACTTGCGCGCACTAACGAAGCAGCTGCACAAACCGGTATTTTCTTAAATGACCAGTTTATTAAAGGCAAAGCACGTAAACTTGCTAAGCACAGCGATGTTGAAATTAAACAAGCTGCCGTATTAGGCGCAGGTATTATGGGCGGCGGTATTGCATACCAGTCAGCTTATAAAGGCACACCAATCATAATGAAAGACATCCAACAGGATGCGCTAGATTTAGGTATGGGCGAAGCGTCTAAACTACTGGGTGCAAAAGTTAAACGCGGCCACATGCCAATGGAAAAAATGCTGGCAACGCTTAGCAAAATTAAGCCAACGCTTAACGATGCAGACCTACAAAGCGCCAACATTATTGTTGAAGCGGTTGTAGAAAACCCTAAAGTTAAGCAAGCGGTATTAGCTGACCTTGAAAAGAACATGCCAGAAGGCACGGTACTTACATCAAACACATCGACTATTTGCATAGACTTACTTGCAGAAGCGTTAGATAAACCAGAAAATTTCTGTGGTATGCACTTTTTCAATCCAGTGCCAAAAATGCCATTAGTAGAAATTATCCGTGGTGCAAAAACTTCTGATAAAACAATTAACGCGGTAGTTGATTACGCCCTTAAACTTGGCAAGTCACCTATCGTTGTTAACGATTGCCCTGGCTTTTTTGTAAACCGAGTTTTATTCCCTTACTTTGCAGGCTTTAGCAAATTAGTTGTTGAAGGCGCTAACTTTGCAAAAGTAGATAAAGTAATGGAAAACGTATTTGGCTGGCCAATGGGCCCAGCTTACCTACTTGATGTTGTAGGTATTGATACGGCTTACCATTGTACTGGCGTAATGGCAGACGGTTTCCCTGAGCGTATGGCACGCGCAGAAAAAGATCCGGTGACTGTTTTTGCTAACGAAAAACGTTTTGGTCAAAAGAACAAAGCAGGTTTTTACAAGTACGAAACAGACCGTCGTGGTCGTCTTAAAAAATCAAGCGATGCAACAGCAGTTGAGCTACTAGCGCCAATTACTGATGCACCTAAAGAATTTGATAAACAAGAAATTATCGACCGTTGTATGATCCCAATGATCAACGAAGTGCTTCTTTGTTTACAAGAAGGCATTGTTGCTTCTCCTCAAGAAGCTGATATGGCCCTTGTATACGGCGTTGGTTTCCCTCCATTTAGAGGCGGCGCGTTCCGTTACTTAGATCAAACAGGTTTAGCTAACTTTGTTGCAGCAGCAGACAAATATGCTCACCTAGGTGCGATTTACCAAGTATCAGAGCAAACTCGCAAATGGGCCGAAGAAGGTCGTGTTTTCTATAAGGTGGAAGGTTAATATCATGAATAATCCAGTAATTGTAGATTGTATCCGCACACCAATGGGTCGCTCAAAAGGCGGCGTATTTAAAAACAAGCGTGCAGAAGATTTAAGTGCTCACCTTATGAAAGGGTTATTAGAGCGCAACCCAGCAGTTGACCCTGCATCAATTGACGATATTTATTGGGGCTGTGTACAGCAAACATTAGAGCAAGGCTTTAACGTTGCACGTAACGCATCGTTACTTGCAGGTATTCCACACTCAGTACCTGCTACAACCGTTAACCGTTTATGTGGCTCGTCAATGCAAGCATTGCATGACGCAGCACGCGCTATTATGACAGGCGCTGGCGACACTTACCTTATTGGTGGTGTTGAGCACATGGGTCACGTTCCAATGACTCACGGTAACGATTTTCACCCAGGCTTAGCTACATCAATTGCACAAGCATCTGGTTCTATGGGCTTAACAGCTGAATACCTTGCTACTATTCACGGAATTAGCCGCCAGCAGCAAGACGAATTTGCATACCGCTCACATCAACGTGCACATGCTGCAACAGTTGAAGGCCGTTTCCGCCGCGAAATTTTAGCAATGGAAGGTCACGCAGCTGATGGCTCTTTAATTTTAGTTGAAGATGATGAAGTAATTCGCCCTGAAACAACGGTTGAAGGTTTATCTCAGCTTCGCCCAGTATTTAACCCGGCTTCTGGCTCGGTTACTGCGGGTACGTCTTCTGCTCTTTCTGATGGCGCATCAGCCATGTTAGTAATGAGCGAAGAAAAAGCGAAAGAGCTTGGCTTACCAATTCGTGCACGCGTTAAAGCAATGGCTGTTGCCGGTTGCGATCCATCAATCATGGGTTACGGCCCAGTACCAGCAAGTAAAAAAGCACTTGCACAAGCTGGTATTACTATTGATGACATTGACGTAGCAGAGCTTAACGAAGCATTTGCAGCACAATCACTGCCTGTACTTAAAGACTTAGGTTTAGCAGACGTGGTTGATGAAAAAGTGAATTTAAACGGCGGCGCAATCGCACTTGGTCACCCACTAGGTTGTTCAGGTTCGCGTATTAGCACCTCGCTTATTCACTTAATGGAAGATAAAAATGCAAAATATGGTCTAGCCACTATGTGTATTGGTTTAGGCCAAGGCATCGCGACTGTATTTGAACGTGTTCAAGACTAAGTATTAACTTCAACATGTAAACCATCTTGGTGATTAAAAAGGCGAACTAGCGCAAGTTAGTTCGCCTTTTTTTATGCCACCAGCTTATTGCTGATATGAATAATGTGATCGGGTGTATTAAATTTAAACCAGATTATTTTTTACTGTATTACGCTTACCCGTTATATGCAAAACAGTTAACCAAACAGATTAATTGCGCTAAACTACCCGACCAAACCAAGCCGCGACTATTTTTACAGGTAACTTTTTATGAGCTTTGATAATCCCGATCACCAATTAGACGCCATGGGCCTACGCTGCCCAGAACCTGTAATGATGTTACGCGCTGCAATTCGTAAGATGAACGACGGTGAAACGTTATTAATTACCGCTGATGACCCATCAACCACTCGCGATATTCCAAGTTTTTGTACATTTATGGATCACACGCTGGTGGCCACAGACGCCGATGAAGCACCGTATAGGTATGTGGTGAAGAAAGGTTTATAGGTTTGAAAGTTGGTTTAGTAAGTTGGGTTATTTTTGAATATTTAACGCATCGTTAAGAACTTAAACCAGATGTAGGTTGGGTTGAGTTTTACGAAACCCAACTTGTTTTATAACACCGAAATTTTATTCATCATACAAAGTGGTTGAATCATTATTGCACTCCCAATCTTGGCTTAGTTTTGAATTTTTAACGTATTGATGAAAGCTTGAAAATGGCCAATCACTCACTTTAATAACATGGTTATGTTTCACCGGGTTGTAGTGAATATAATTAATATGATTATTTAAGTCTTCTTCATCTCTAATTTTATGTTCCCAATAGCGACGCTGCCAAATCCCGCGCTCTCCTTTCGCTATTCGACTTTTATTACAAAACTCTGTTGCTGGCAGCTCTCGAGAAAAGCCTGATTTTATAAGTCGCCAACGCATTGCGTAATTACTATCACCTTTAGGTAATTGCCAAATAGCATGAAGATGATCGGGCATGATAACAATTGCAATCGTCTTTATTGGATGCTTTTTTGCCACCTTTGAATATACACGGCGTAATAACTCTATATTTTCCACAAGCAAAGGCTGAGATCTATCTTCTAAATTTACCGTAAAAAAATAACATGCGCCCGCCTCTAACATACGTTTATAACGCATATTTTTATCCATAAAATAAACAGATAAATAAGAGTATAGATTAGTTTTGTTAATTATAATCAAGACAAGTTTAAGCCAAGCTTATCCACGATATTGTTGCATACTCTAGCAACCACAAAAGCGTATTCCTGGCGTAGGTTGGGTTGAATTTTCGAAACCCAACGTATTTGATAACCACCAGCACAGTTCTATTCGCCGCATGTGTTGGGTTTCGTTTCACTTTACCCAACCTACTTAAAATCTACTTATCCATTATCGCGCTTTTGATTTACGACTGTAATTAATACTAACTAAGCTCATTAATTTGATTGGATATTTATAGCAATCAATAAAAATTATTATTGATGTAGGTTGGGTTGAGTTTTACGAAACCCAACGTATTTGATAACCACCAGCACAGTTCTATTCGCCGCATATGTTGGGTTTCGTTTCACTCTACCCAACCTACAACGTCCTTGTCGCAAATCTATAAGCCCACTCGGGCAGCTAAAAGCTGACAGCTATTTCTTAGTAATCGTCACTTGTGGCTTATCGTAATCACTGTAATCAATACTTACTATGTAGGTGCCTTTTATCGCTGGCGTGTAGCTAAAGTAGTTATAAATAGTATTACAGTCTGCAAGTACGGGTTGGCCGAGCGTTAGTTTTTGCCCTGCAGGTTGGGCATCGCTGTAGCCGCAGTTGTAGCCTTCACTAAAATCTGCATCGGCTATTTTAAATTCGTACACTTTACCTGGGGTGCTAAATTTAACTTCTGCTTGGTAAAGCGCGCCGCCCACAGGCATAAACTGGTACTGAGGCTCTGCATCCCAAAGCGTAAAATCGCCTCTTAGGTAAATTGTTTTATCCAGCTCTTGCTGTGGCAGTACGTCGTTAATAGACACTTGGCTAGTACACGCTGTGAGTAAGCCGGCTATGGCAAGCGTTAAAATTCGTTTCATTGGCATCATTAATGGGTTTCCTTCGTTCTGTTAAAACTAAAAAGCCAGCAATACGCTGGCTTTTTATTGGCTTAAGCGGTGTTATTTTTGTAGTACAGATATATCTGCAATATCTAAAAATAAGCGGCTTAACTGGCTTAATAGTGCGAGGCGATTTTGCTTTACAGCTTCATCGTCGGCCATAACCATGACGTTGTCAAAAAAGTTATCAACACTTTGGCGAATACCTGCCAATTGGCTTAATGCCTCTTGGTAGTTTCCATCAGCGTAAAGTGGTGCAAGCTCAGTCGCAAATTTTGCTACTTGTGATGCTAATGCTTTTTCAGCGTCGTCGCTTAATAGGCTCTCATCAACATCACCTTCGGTGGTAATGTTATTTTTAGCTAGTATGTTACCTACACGCTTATTCGCTGCTGCAAGCGCTTCTGCGGCGTCTAAAGTACGGAAGTGGCTTACTGCTTTAACACGACGGTCAAAGTCAGTAGGTTTAGTAGGACGACGTGCCAGTACTGCTTGAATAACATCTACTTCAATGCCTTCGTCTTGATACCATGCGCGGAAGCGCCCTAGCATAAAGTCAAATACGTCGGTTGATACATTTAGGTTAGTAAGCTTTTCGCCAAACAGTGTTTGTGCTTTTGCTACTAGGTCTAAAATATCAAGCGGTAGCTCTTTTTCTACCATGATACGCAGTGCACCAATGGCAGCACGACGAAGTGCAAATGGGTCTTTGTCACCTTTTGGTGCTTGGCCTATACCAAAAATACCCACCAGCGTATCAAACTTATCTGCAATTGCTACTGCACAGCTGATTAGATTTGTAGGTAAATTGTCACCCGCAAAACGCGGCATGTATTGCTCGTTTTGTGCAATAGCTACATCTTCTGCTTCGCCATCAAAGCGTGCATAGTGCATACCCATTACACCTTGCACGTCGGTAAATTCCATTACCATTTCGGTCATTAAGTCTGTTTTACTTAATAGGCCAGCACGTTTTGCAAGGTCTTTGTCGGCGCCTAGTTGCTCTGCAATGTAGCCGGCAAGTTCGCTAATACGTACAGATTTATCTTTAAGCGTACCCAACTGCTTTTGGAATAAAACAGTATCGAGTGATTCTAGGCGGCTTTCTAGGGTTTTCTTTTTATCTGTTTCAAAGAAGAACTGCGCATCAGCTAAACGTGGGCGCACTACTTTTTCGTTACCAGATATAACTACACTTGGATCTTTACTTTCGATGTTAGATACAAACAAAAACTTATTTAAAAGTTTGCCGTTTTGATCTAATAGCGGGAAGTATTTTTGATCATCCTTCATGGTGTAAATTAGCGCTTCGGCAGGTACATCTAAAAATGCTTCTTCAAATGTTGCCGTTAACGTTACTGGCCACTCTACTAGTGAAGTAACTTCTTCTAATAAGTCTTCATCCATTGCAACAACCGCATTCACTGCGCTTGCCGCTTCTTCTATTTGTGCACGGATTTGCGCTTTACGTTGTTCGTAATCAGCAATAACGTAGGCTGATTTTAATACGTCGAACACGTCATCTGCATGGTTAATGGTGATTTTTTCTGGATGATGAAAACGATGGCCTTGTAACTGATTAGTTACTTGCTTACCTAAAATTTCGCCTTCAATAAGTTCATCACCAAATAAAATAGTTACGGTATGAACTGGGCGAATAAATTGTGTTTTATTCGCGCCCCAACGCATTGGCTTAGGGATTGGCAGCTTTGCTAACGACTTTGCAATGGCATCGCTCATCAGCGTTTTGGTTTCTTGTCCTGCTACTTTAGCAATATGTAAAAGCCAAGCACCTTTGTCGGTTTCAAGAGTTTGTGCTTCACTTACGTCAATACCACAACCACGTGCCCAACCCATTGCAGCTTTAGTTGGGTTACCTTCACTATCGAACGCTGCTTTAGTTGCAGGGCCACGCTTTTCTACTTCTTTATCTTGCTGCTTTGCTTCAAGCGCTTTTACTTGTAAACCTAAACGACGAGGTGATGCATACCAGCTTACGCCTTCATGCCCAAGCTCTAGTGTTTCAAGCTCTGCAGTTAAGTTTGCGGCAAAGGCTTCTGCTAATTTGCGCAGTGCTTTTGGTGGCAGCTCTTCGGTGCCAATTTCTACTAATAAATTTTGTGCTGACATGCTTACTTATCCTTACACAGCGGGAAACCAAGCGCTTCACGTGCATCGTAATAACTTTGTGCACACGCTTTTGATAACGCTCGAACGCGTAAAATATAACGCTGACGCTCGGTTACTGAGATTGCATGGCGCGCATCGAGTAAGTTAAACGCGTGCGATGCTTTCATTACTTGCTCGTAAGCAGGTAGTGGTAAATTTGCTTCAATTAGCTTTTGGCTCTCAGCTTCACACTTATCAAACTGTGCAAATAAGTCATCTACGTTTGCGTGTTCAAAGTTGTAAGTAGATTGTTCTACTTCATTTTGATGGAATACATCACCGTAAGTTACACGCCCTAATGGACCGTCTGCCCATACTAGATCGTAAATACTGTCTACGCCTTGAATGTACATTGCTAAACGCTCTAGGCCGTAGGTAATTTCACCGGTTACAGGAGAGCACTCTAAGCCCCCTACTTGCTGAAAGTAAGTAAACTGCGTTACTTCCATACCGTTTAGCCAAATCTCCCAACCTAAGCCCCATGCGCCTAGTGTTGGCGATTCCCAGTTATCTTCTACAAAGCGTACTTCGTGCGTTAGGGTATCAATTCCCATCGCTTCTAGTGAGCCTAGGTAAAGCTCTTGAATGTTATCTGGTGATGGCTTTAAAACTACCTGAAATTGGTAGTAATGTTGTAAGCGATTAGGGTTTTCGCCGTAGCGGCCATCGGTAGGACGGCGACACGGTTGTACGTATGCGCTCGACATTGGCTCAGGGCCAATAGATTTTAAGAATGTTTGCGGGTGAAATGTCCCTGCGCCCACTTCCATATCAAGTGGTTGAATAATGACACAGCCTTGCTGCGCCCAATAATCCTGTAAAGCCAGGATCAAACCTTGAAAGGTTTTAACGTCATATTTTTGCATATTTGGCTTTTTACTATCTGAAAGTAGCGTGAAAATTACCCTCAGTATACCTTGTGCACACGCAGGTTTTAAGCAGTTTGTGCGGTTGTTAAAATAAAAAAGGAGCCATTAGGCTCCTTTTAAGATGTAAGTATAATTTTTTACACGTCTAAGTTAACTACGCGAAGTGCGTTGGTTTCTATAAACTCACGACGAGGCTCAACTTGATCGCCCATTAATGTTGCAAACAATTGATCTGCCGCTACAGCATCTTCAATTGTTACTTGTAACATACGACGAGCGCTAGGATCCATTGTGGTTTCCCACAGTTGGCTAGGGTTCATTTCGCCTAATCCTTTATAGCGCTGAATGTAGATCCCGCGCTTAGATTCTGCGATCAACCATTCCAAAGCATCCACAAAGTTATCAACAGGTTTTGTTTTCTCACCACGTTGAACATATGCGCCTTCTTTTAAGATGTTTGCGATCTTCGTGCCAGTAACAGCAATGCGTTGGTAGTCACGTGATGCAATAAAGTCGTAGTGTAATACGTGTGCTTTATCCACACCGTGCTGCCGAATATTCACAACCGGGAAGTACAAGTTGCGCTCTGCATCATGCTCTGTTCCAGCGTGGAAAATTGTCGCATCTTCATCACGTTCAACTAAGTCATCAACAAGCTCTTTAGTCCACTCAATTACCTTAGCTTCGTTAGATAAGTCTTCTATTTTTAACTCGCTTTGGTAAATCAAACGTTCCATTACCGTGTTAGGGTATTTACGTTTTAAGCGCTCAATGACTTTAACTGTGTTTTGGTAATCTTGTACTATTTGCTCAAGCGCTTCACCTTCAATTGCACTTGCATCTTCGCTTGTGTAAAGCGCTGCATTATTTAGTGCAAGTGATGTTAGGTACTCTACAAGTGCAGGATCGTCTTTAATATAACGCTCTTGCTTACCTTTTTTCACTTTATAAAGTGGCGGTTGTGCAATGTAAATATAACCACGCTCAACAATTTCTGGCATTTGGCGATAGAAGAATGTTAGTAGCAATGTACGAATGTGAGAACCATCCACGTCCGCATCGGTCATGATAATGATGCTGTGGTAACGTAGTTTTTCTGGGTCATATTCATCACGGCCAATACCACAACCTAGGGCTGTTATTAGCGTTGCTACTTCTTGTGAAGAAAGCATCTTATCAAAGCGTGCTTTCTCTACGTTCAAGATTTTACCTTTAAGTGGCAAAATTGCTTGGTTTTTACGATTACGACCCTGCTTGGCTGAACCGCCAGCTGAGTCACCCTCCACTATGTATAGTTCAGATAATGATGGGTCTTTTTCTTGGCAGTCAGCTAATTTACCAGGTAAACCAGCTAAATCCATAGCGCCTTTACGACGAGTCATTTCGCGGGCTTTACGGGCCGCTTCACGTGCTCGTGCTGCATCAATAATTTTACCAACAACAATTTTGGCATCCATTGGGTTTTCTAATAAGAAATCAGAAAACTTTTCAGCCATTGCTTGCTCAACCGCAGATTTAACTTCGCTTGATACTAGCTTGTCTTTAGTTTGTGATGAGAACTTAGGATCAGGTACTTTAACACTTACAACCGCTGTTAAGCCTTCACGCGCATCATCGCCCGTTGCATTACTGGTTGTTTTAGCTTTTTTGTTAAAGCCTTCTTTTTCCATGTAGTTATTAAGTGTACGTGTTAGCGCAGATCTAAAGCCGGCTAAGTGAGTACCACCATCACGTTGTGGAATGTTATTAGTAAAACAGTAAATGTTTTCTTGGAAGCCATCGTTCCACTGCATTGAAACTTCAACGCTAATACCATCTTCTTCACGCTCGTGAGTAAAATGGAATACACCTTTATGTACAGGTGTTTTATTGCGGTTTAAGTATTCAACAAACGCTTGAATACCGCCATCATATTTAAAGTGGTCGGTTTTATTTTCTTCGCGTTCATCAGATAAGATGATGCTTACACCAGAGTTCAAAAACGATAGCTCACGTAAACGCTTGGCTAAAATATCGTAATGAAAATCAAGGTTTGTAAATGTTTCGCCACTTGGCCAAAAACGCAGTTCAGTACCCGTAGTGTCAGCATCGCCAATAACAGCTAATGGAGCGTTAGGTACGCCCATGCTGTAAGTTTGCTCGTGCAATTTGCCTTCACGACGAATAGTAAGAGTTAGTTTTTCTGATAATGCATTTACTACCGATACACCAACACCATGTAAGCCACCAGATACTTTATAAGAGTTATCATCAAACTTACCACCGGCATGAAGTACCGTCATGATAACCTCGGCAGCAGACACACCTTCTTCTTCATGGATAGAAGTTGGGATACCACGACCGTTATCTCTTACAGAGACTGAACCGTCTAAGTGAATCGTTACATAAATATCATCACAATGACCTGCTAAGGCTTCATCGATAGAGTTATCAACGACCTCAAACACCATGTGGTGTAAGCCTGTGCCATCATCGGTGTCCCCTATATACATTCCAGGACGCTTTCTTACTGCGTCTAATCCTTTAAGTACTTTAATACTCGACGAATCATAATTCTCAGACATGGTTAATCCCACTTATCTTGTTATTAGGTTGCCATGTTTCACGTGGAACATTTGTAGTTCTCGTTGCATGGGTTCCACCACAGCAGAAATACTTTCAGACAAAATTGAAGAAATAAAAATTTGAGAACTGCAATGAGCCAATAATTGTCCCACTTTCTCTTTTGTATCCTCGCCTAACTCTGAAGGTAGATCATCTATTAGCAATATAGATTGCTTATCTGTCTCTGACTCAATTAAACTATTTTGCGTTACTTTTAACGCATAAAGCAATAGCTTCAATTGACCGCGTGAAAACGTATTCTCTACACTGTTGCCAGCGACACTAAAACTAAAATCGGCCTTATGAGGGCCTTTACTTGTAAAACCTTGGCGAGCGTCTCGCTCAAAGTTTTGCTCTAATGCATCACTCAAAGACTCACTGTCTTTCCAGCCTGCATTAAAGTTGATTTCTAAATCGCGTATAAGCGTTAATTCTGCACACATTTTATCAAAAAACTGCTGCTTAAACCTACTTATATACGCCATTCTTAATTTATTTATTTGTTCTGCCAGTCTAACAAATTCTTTGTCCCAAAACCTAATTTGGTCAAAATAATTCTTTGGCTTACTTTTTAATAATGCATTGCGTTGTTTAAGCACTTTATTAAACGATTGCCATAAATAAAAAAACTCATGTTCCACGTGGAACAAACCCAAATCTAAAAACTTACGTCGCTCTTTCGGGCCACCAAAAAACAATGAATAGCTTTCGGGTGTAATAATTTGCACAGGCATTAACTGTGCAAGTTCAGAGATTTTTCTACTGGCTTTGCCTTGTATTTTTAAATTAGTTTCACCACTTTGGGTTTTACTAATTCCAATAGGAATAGACAAGTCGTGTAGCGCTTTGCGGCCATGTATTACAAACTGATCTTGCTGATGTTGAATAATACTTTTATGTTTAGGTGTTCGAAAAGATTTGCCGTGAGAAAGGTAATAAATAGCCTCTAAAAGGCTGGTTTTTCCGCTGCCGTTTTCACCATAAATTATATTAACGCCGTTGACTGGTTCTAGCGTCAGTGCCTCAATATTACGAAAATACTTGAGGCTCAAGTGACTTAAACTCATTTATAATGGGTATCTTATAATCGCATAGGCATAACCACGTACATTGCTTCTTCATCGCCCGCACCTTCAATAAGTGCACTGCTATTTGAATCTGCTAATGTAAATAGTACATCTTCTGTTTTTAATGTATTTAGTACATCTAATACATACGATACATTAAAACCAATTTCTAGCTCATCACCCTCATACATTACTTCTACTATTTCCTCAGCCTCTTCTTGCTCAGGGTTATTAGCCGTAATTTTAAGTAAGCCATTAGCGAGGTTTAAACGCACACCTCTAAATTTTTCGTTAGATAAAATAGACACTCGTTGAAACGCATTACGTAACCATTCACGGTTAGCGGTAATTACTTTATCTCCACCACGCGGTAATACGCGGCGGTAATCAGGGAAGCGGCCATCTACTAACTTACTTGTAAAAGTAAATTCCACATCGATAATACGAATATGGTTAGCGCCAAATTGAATAGTAACTAATTCTTCATCGGCAACCATAAGGCGCATAATTTCTTGCACACCTTTGCGCGGTATTATTAATTGGCGCTGCGTATTTAACGATTGGCCTAATTCTTTTTGCGCTATTGCCAAACGGTGGCCATCGGTGGCCACTGTTTTAATGTCGCTATTATCTACTTCAAACGACATGCCATTTAAGTAATAGCGAACGTCTTGGTTAGCCATTGAAAAATGCGTGCTTTCAAGTAATTTACGTAACTCTAAACGCGTTAGCTGAAACTCAACCTCGCCATCCCACTGCTCTAAATTAGGAAAGTCTTCCGCGGCAAGCGTAGTAAGTGAAAAGCGGCTTTTACCACTGGTTAAAAGCAGTTGGTGCTCTTGTAAGCTCAATGTAAGCTCAGAACCATCAGGCAGGCTTTTACAAATATCGAGTAATTTTTTAGCAGGTAGCGTTAACTTTGTATCGGCAATATCATCACCAACAAAAACACCTGCAACTAGTTCAATTTCAAGGTCTGTGCCTGTCATTGAAAGTTGCCCGTTTTCTACCACTAACAATACATTAGATAATATAGGTAACGTATGTTTACGTTCAATCGCACCCGATACTTGCACTAATGGCTTTAAAAATTGTTCTCTTGAAATGGTTATTTGCATAATAAAGTCAGCCCTAAGATGACAACGTTCTTATTAAATTTTGATAATCTTCTTTTATTTCGTGGCTTTCATCACGAAGTGATTTAACCTTTCTACACGCATGTAATACCGTGGTGTGGTCACGTCCACCAAATGCGTCACCAATCTCAGGTAAGCTGTGATTAGTTAATTCTTTTGATAATGCCATAGCTACCTGACGCGGCCTCGCGATAGAGCGGCTACGGCGCTTAGATAACAGATCCGACACACGTATTCTGTAATACTCAGCCACAGTGCGCTGTATGTTGTCTATAGTGACAAGTTTATCTTGTAGTGCCAATAAATCGCGCAGTGCTTCTTTTACAAAGTCGATAGAAATTGGACGCCCGGTAAAATTAGCATTAGCTATTACACGGTTAAGCGCACCTTCTAATTCACGTACGTTTGAGCGTAATTTTTTAGCGATAAAAAAAGCGACTTCGTGCGGTAAATTAATTTTACTCTGCTGCGCTTTTTTCATCAAAATGGCAACGCGCGTTTCAAGCTCTGGCGGCTCTATAGCAATCGTTAAACCCCAACCAAATCGTGATTTAAGCCTGTCTTCTACGCCCTCAATTTCTTTTGGGTAGCGGTCAGAGGTTAAAATAATTTGCTGATTACCTTCTAATAATGCATTAAAGGTATGAAAAAATTCTTCTTGTGAGCGCTCTTTATTAGCGAAAAATTGAATATCATCAATCATTAGCGCATCAACACTACGGTAATAACGTTTAAATTCTTCAATGGCGTTATTTTGTAGTGCTTTTACCATGTCTTGCACAAAACGCTCAGAATGCATGTAAACAATTTTAGCATCGGGCTTGTTAGCCATAATGCCATTACCTACTGCATGTAATAAGTGAGTTTTACCTAAGCCTGTGCCACCGTAAATAAATACCGGGTTAAAGGCAGAGCCAGGGTTATCTGCAACTTGTGTTGCAGCCGCTTTTGCTAGCTGGTTAGATTTACCCTCAACAAAGCTGTCAAAGGTATAGTTATCTTTTATATTAGATTTATAGCCTGATTTAGGCGCAGGCTCTACTGCTGCTTTTTGTTCTACAGGTTGCTGTTTAGCGGGTGCCTGTGAACTAGGTGATGCAGGGGCTTCGACACTTGGCGCCGCCGCTTGAGTATTTAGTAGTGGTTTACTACCTACATCAAAACGTAATTCGGGCGCTTCATCACCACAAATTTCTACCAGTAACTCATTAATACGGTTTAAATACTTTTCTCTTACCCAATCAAGAACAAAGCGATTAGGTGCGTAAATCGTTAAGGTATCTTCGGTACTTTCTGCTTGTAGTGGTCTTACCCACATACTGAATTGTTGCGAAGGCAACTCATCTTGCAATACATATAAACAACTTTGCCAAACCGACAGATACAC